>NZ_ATYS01000042.1 GCF_000427805.1 Budvicia aquatica DSM 5075 = ATCC 35567
CGTGTGAGCAGGTGTTGAGTCCAATCGAATGGAAGTTACTGTGGGTCAAACAGGAAGGAAAAGAGTTGCCGAAAAAGGCACCGAACCTGAAATGGGCGTATCTGTCGTTGGCTAAAATGGGTCACTGGCATGATAGCAAACGCACGGGACGGGCTGGCTGGATAGTGATATGGGAGGGGNGGTTCAAACTTCAGGATATAGTTGAAGGCTACAGGCTGGCGAAGTCTCTTGATCAGGAGATCTGATCAAGAGACAGGTTTTTCAACGGGGTGACGACTCTCGTCATCCGCGTGAAAACGGGGATCCAGGTTTTTACTCACAGGCTAACTCTCGGCTTAAGGACTGGGCCCTAGTTTCAACGGATGATCACTCTCGTCATCCCCGTGAAAACGGGGATCCAGGTTTTTACTCACAGGCTAACTCTCGGCTTAAGGACTGGACCCCGTTTTCAACGGGTGACCACTCTCGTCATCCCCATGAAAACGGGGATATAGGTTTTTACTCACAGGCTAACTCTCGGCTTAAGGACTGGACCCTGCTTTCAACGGGTGACCACTCTCGTTATTCTCGTGAAAACGGGGATCCAGGTTTTCGCTCACAAGTTAACTCTTAGCCTAAGGAGTGGGCCTCGTTTGCCAATGAACTGACGATTTTAATATTCGGGCGTTGTTATTGCGCCGCTGTAATCGTTGTTTCTCGAGCAATATAAAGATTAATCGGGTTATCGGTAGAAGATAAAAAGAGGGTGAAGTCTACGTAGGTTGACAGGTTTCTTAGTAAAGAAACGCTAACTCAAGTATCAAGGATTAAGTTTGAATAATTTTTTATATGTCTATTTTTAGATAATAGTAAAAATTTATTTTTCACCTGGCGGGATATAAATCAACCAGATAAAGTAAAGAGTTAGCGGTAATTGTAATTAGCATGTAAAAAATAAATGATGAAACGATGTCACCGTAACAAATAAATTCATTATTTTTGTTATAAAGAATAATTGTTAGCCACTAAGGGGAGCTCAAGTATCTAATAATGGACATTGAATGCTTTTGATAACCGATTTTTGGCTAATGATTTTGTTGTGTAGCAACGCAATTGGAATATAATAAATACATCATGATTAGATATGGGTTTAAAGTAATTTGAGTGCTTAAATATGAAGGGGTAATAAACCATTTCAAAATATTAACCAATAGATTATATATATCAAAAAATTTCACAATATTAATAAATATTACATCGTTTAGACTATGTGGCTTTTTTGTGTGCGTTTTAAGTGATTAATGAATAAATTAACTCCAAAGAATCGGTGAGATATGATCGCAAAACCAATAGAGTCGATAAAAAACATTGGCGAGGAAGTCATGTCTTCGTCAGACTCCTTTTCTCTTCATTTAAAGAAAAATCAGCGCCTTGACTTTAACTCTTTTAAGGATGCTATCTATTATCTTGAGGCTGGGACGATATCCATTTTTAGGCTAAGCGATAACGTATTGACTATCAGCGTTGAATCTCCTTTTGTTTTCGGCTTAACGCAGCTGAGAAATCAGTACCGCTATCATTATCTGCGCTGTGAGGAAGAGAGCATAGTTTGGGGGATTGATAAAGGTAATGCTGAAAAACTTTTTGATAACAAAGGATTGTGGAAGTTTTCTTCTGATATCTTGGGGTATATTTCGAATCTTTATTACCACAGAGAACAGATGACGTCGAAAAAGAGCGTTAATGAGATCGTGGTGCAACACCTTGGTTATATCTGGGGGATGCCGGTTGAGGAAAGGAGTAAAACGTCTGTGTACAGTTTTATTCTATCCAGAAATCATATATCACGCAGCGCTGTGCATAAGGTTATTCATGAGTTAGTTGATTCTAATTACATTGCGATTAGCAGAGGGAAGCTAGTGGATATGGATACAGAATCTGTTTTTAAAGGTGATCAGCATTCTCAATATATTTAGGCTGTCGTATATCACATAACGATGGAGAGTCTATCGATACACCTAACCATGAAAAATAGATTTAATAGGGAGGGTATTGATTTTATCCATCTGTTATTAAATAATTTCATGGGTTAGTGAGCCGTCAGTTGACGTTTGTTAAATTTTTTTCTATACATTTTTGGATAATAAAAAACGGCCTTTTATTTTTGATATTTATATTAAATGAATAACTGATATATTTTTCTTCAGCAATAGCTGATTGAATAATTAACATAAAGGGAATAAACCATTAATTTAGTGTCTAATTTTGGATATTAATAATTATTTTGTAGGTTGGGGTGATGGTTCAACTCATTGTATGTTTTATTTAAATAAATATAATAATGGGATGATAAAACATGATTTGTTTTCATGCAGTTAAGGTTGATGTTATTCACCTTCGCTGAGGTTATTTTATTTTCAATTATCAAACAGAGTGAGTGTTATGAATATAAAGCCGATTTGTCTTCATTGTGGTAACGATGACGTTCGAAAACACGGGATGGCTCGTTCAAAAATACAGCGTTATATATGCCTGCATTGTCATAAAACTTTTCAAAAACGATATATCTATCGTTGCTATGTAGAAAACTCGCAAGAATTGGCCAAGAGTAATTAGTAAAAAGAAGTAGATAATGGAATATTGTCATTTATCATCCAGGATCACCACCATCAGTAAGATTAAATAATCATCTCATGGTGGTGATCTGTTTTACCTGGCTAATTCTACTTTTCGGCAGAACTTACCTTATAGCGCCCATCCAGTTTACTGACTCCCAGCCCGTTAATTTTCTTAACCTGTATCTGTACCGGAATTCGCTCTTTCATGGCGTCGATATGGCTGATAACGCCAATGGTTTTACCGCTGGCATTTAGGTTATCTAGAGCATCCAGCGCGATATCTAAGGTTTCAGCATCCAGCGTGCCGAAGCCTTCATCTAAAAACAGCGAATCAATACTGGTTTTATGGCTGACTAAATCAGACAGTGCCAATGCTAGTGCCAGACTGACCAGAAAACTTTCACCGCCCGACAGGGTTCGGGTATCACGAATATTATCGGCCTGCCAGGTATCGACGACTTGGAGTTCGAGGGTTTCACTCTCTTTACGCTGCAACAGATAGCGGCCATGAAGTCGGGTTAACTGACCGTTGGCCAGATAGACCAAGTGATCCAGCGTAAGGCCTTGAGCAAATTTACGGAATTTAGCCCCGTCGCTGGAACCAATCAGATTATTGAGATAGGCAAGGTCGTCAACCTCCTGTTGATGCTGAGCAATCTTTTCTATCAAGGCCTGCTGGTTTTGCAGATTTAGCCGATCGCTTTCTAGCTGCTGGCGAATTTCCCCCTGACGTATACCGTTAGCCTTGAGCTCTAAACTCAGGGTATTAAGACGCTGGACTAACATATCTGTCGGGGTATCCGGTAACAGTTTTTCCGGCGGATGGGCCAGATGCCGTTGCAGAGTATTTTGAGCTTCGGCCAGAAGGGTTTGAGCCCGAATTAAAGCAGCGTTCAGCCGATCTTTTAACTCAATCAGTTGCTGGCGCTGCTCTTCAGAGAGCAGGGCGAGGGTGAAGTCGGTTTCATCACGGAATGTTGTCGTTTGCAAAGCCTGTATAAAGTCATTCTCACCGTTTAATAAAGCCAGTTGCTTAACCTGCGATTGCTGCTTTAAGGTTGAATGCTGGCCGCTCAAAGCGCTCAAGCGGTCATTGGCCTGCTGCCAAACGATTTGGCTATTGGCTATATTTTGTTCCAATAACCGGTGCTGTTGTTGAATGTGCTGTTGTACCTGTTCAACCTGTTGTTCGCCAAACAATTGGTGACGCTGTAACGTTAATTTTTCAAGCTCATCTTTGGCGTGCTGGTATTGAACCTGATGTTCTTTTTCTTGTGCCTGATAGCTATCCAGGCGAGCCTGTTCGCCAGCAACTGCGGCATTCAACGCTGAAATCTGTTGTTCAATAAGGCGCTGGTCTGCCAAGTGTTTTTGCCATTGGCTCCACTCTTGTTTTCTGTCATTAAGCCAGCTTTGGTACTGTTCGGGCTCTGGCAGAGCGAATCCTTGAAGAACCAGTGCAGACTCTAATCGTGAGATTAATGACTGATGGTCTTGCTGACGAGCTTTAAGCGCTTGTTCAAGCTGTAGGATATTAGCCTGTTGGTGGCTGATATTTTGCTTTAACAGCGTTAGCTGTTGGGCTGCCTCGGTGATAGCTAATTGCCGTTTAGCGAGCTGTTCTTTAGCCTGTAGCCATTTTTGTTCCGACTGTTCCAGCTCAACAACCTGTTGGTTAACCTGCTGCTCTTGAGTACGGTAAGTCTCAAAATAGTTAACTATCTGCTGGTTATCATTAATATCTAGCTCAAGTACCAGCCGCTGGCAGAGTTGTAACCATTGTTCAGTTAGCTGAGTCAGCTGACGTTGCCCCAGCTCAATCTCTTGCTGTCGCTGAGCATTTTGTTCGGTAATCAGTTTTATTCGGCTGCCCAGATCTGTGCCCTGGTCGTGAATTTGTTGAGTTTCAGATTCAAGCTGCTTTAAACGTAATTCAGTCTGTGAAGGTTTGACCGCCTGATACTCAGTTAACAGAGGATGATGAGATGAACCACAGAGCGGACAGGGGGTATCTGGCTGTAATAGGGCGCGTTCTTGCTCAAACCGCACAATAAGCTTTTCTTGTTCATACAGTTTTCTTAAGTCGGTCAGATGCTGCTTCTTGTCTACATACAGTTTACGCTTAACCACCAGCTCAGCATTAAGTTGTTCAAGGCTGGTTGAGAGCTCAGCCTGCTGTTTTAACTGGCAACGCTGCTTTTTATCGGCCTCCTGATAACGCTCATATAGCAGGGCTAAAGCTTGATGGTCATCCCGGTGATAAATAAAGCTATCGCGCTGGCGCTTAAGTCCGGCTAAGTCTTGCTTGTTAAGGCGATGAGAGTGTTGGTTATCTATTTGGCTAAATGTTCGCTGAAGAGTACCAATATCAGCATCAGCCTTTGCCTGATTTTCGCTTGCCTGCGTAAGCTGTTGAGTCAGCTGTTTCAACGTCAGGTTTTTTTGCTGAATTTGGTCCTCTAATGCCTGAATTTCCGGGCGTTGCTGGCTTAGCTGAGTGAGCTGTTGTTGCCAGAGCGGCAGATTTTCACCTAAAGCGTGATGGGTTGGATGACGGTTAAAGTAATCGGCCAGCGCGGTCTGTTTAGCGATTAATTCTGCGCGTTGCTTAGCGGACTGTTGGCAGATTTGGCGCTGCGCATTGAGCTGTTGCTGAACAGCATTTCCTTCGGTTGTCAGGCGATGCAGGTCTTGCTGTTGGCGAGCAATCTGTAGGTCTAGAGGAATAACCTGTTTGGTTATCAGCGTTTCGGTTTTCTCATCGATCTTGAATTGCTCATCCCGCTGTTGAATAGCGGACTGATGTGCATCTGCCTGCTTTTTAACTTCCAGAGTCAGCGTGGTTTCAGCGGCTGCGATTTGCTCAAGCTCACGGGCGATATCCGCGTTTTCTTTGCGTAACCTGAGCAGTTCCGTATAGGCCGGGCGGAGTTTTTCCGCCGGTTTGCTCTGTTGCAGCTTATCCAGCGGACCTTGTTGCAGATGTAACTGCTGTTGGGCCGCGACGAACTGCTGTTGCTGATGTTCCACCAACTGAGTATATTCGGCGCGTTTGTCTAGCCATTGCTTGTCGGCCTGCAGGCGGGTTATTTGCTGGCTAAGTTCCGTTTCTGCAATCAGTAGCTGTTCAGCCTGTTGTGTCAGTGCAGATTTATCGCTTTCCGTTAAAAGCTGTACGCCGCCGAGATGTGCATACAGTCCGTCGAGCTCCGCTTTCGCCTCTTTATGTGCCTGAAATACCCGTTCCGACACTAAACCGTATATTTCGGTACCGGTAAGTTCTTCCAACAGTTCGGCCCGCTCGTTGGGTTCCGCATTGAGAAATGCGGCAAACTCTCCCTGAGAAAGCATCATCGATTTGGTGAAGCGACTGAAGTCCAGACCGGTAATTTGAGCGATCAGATCGAGTTTATCTCTGACTTTGTCGGTAATAATTTTACCGTCGCTTAAATAGGCTAATTCAACTTTTGGCGTTTGCAAATTGCCATCAGCGCTGCCCTTAGCCCGCCGTTGGCTCCAGAATGCCCGGTAGCCGGTACCCTTAACCTCAAACTCCACCTCAGCCAGTGACTCTGCCGTGTGATGGGTCATCAGTTCATTATGGGTTGGCGAAACGTTCAGACGGGGGGTTTTATGGTAGAGCGCCAGACAAACCGCATCCAGTAAGGTGGTTTTACCTGCACCGGTGGCACCGGTAATGGCAAACAGGCCGTTATCGCAGAACGGTTCTTGAGTAAAATCGATTTTCCATTCGCCTTTCAGCGAGTTGATATTTTTTAAACGAAGACTAAGAATTCTCATTTTAATAAGCCTCCGGTTTTATCATCTTGTTGTGCGGTTTTGTTTTGGTTATCCGTCAAGCTGTCTGCCAGATTAAGAAACAGATGTTTTATCCGCTGTTGTCGTTGCTGTTGGTCATCTGTTTGTGGCTCATCCAGCGCTAAGCGACGCTCAAATACTTCATTAACCGTTAATTCAGATAGCGTTTCACGGGCCTGTCGCTGAATTGACTGGCGGGTCAGATCTTTGCTTCGCCGCAATAGCACCACTTCAACCGGTAAAGGTTCAACCAACTGCTGGATATGGCGCTGAACGTCGTTGAGGTAATGTTGGGAAATGACTTCAATATCCAACCATATCGGTCTTTCTGCCGAATAGTCACTAAAGGCAGCCAGCTCGGCCTCTATCTGAGCAATATCACCTTTAATCAGCCGCATAGGCTGAAATTCGGGTACGGTCAGCAGGGTGATAGATTGCAGATTAGCCTGTTGAAACTCAACCAAGACTACGCTTTTCTGTTGCCCGGCTTCATCAAAGCTCAGGGCAATCGGAGAGCCTGAATAACGAATATGTTCTGACTTTGCGACGATTTGCGGGCGGTGAATATGGCCGAGTGCAATGTAGTCGGCAGGGGGAAAAGCCTGCGCCGGGAAGGCATCTAAAGTGCCAATATAGATATCCCTGACTGAATCGGTAGTGGATGCACCCACGGTCGTCAGATGACCGGTGGCGATAATAGGAATAGGTTGGGCGTATTCCTGTCGCTTATTTAGCGCCAGTTGGTAAATTTGTTGGTAGTGATCGGCAATAGCCTGTTGTAGCGCAAGGTGTTTCTCGCCGGAAGATTGCCCCGCCTGACTGGTGACAACGTCACGTGTGCGAATAAACGGAATCGCACAGAGTATGGCCGCGGCGTCGCCCTGGCGGTTATTCAATACAATAACTTGCTGCTGCGGCTGCTCTAATACGCTGGCGATAACTTGGGTATTTAAATAACTCAGAAGCTCTCGGGACTCATTCAAGGTAGCGACTGAATCATGGTTACCGCCCAAAATAACGAGCTGGCAGCCGGTCTTTTGTAATCTGACAATAAACTGGTTATACAGCTCGCGCGCATAGCTGGGAGGCGAAGTCGTATCAAAAATATCCCCGGCAACGATAATGGCATCAACCTGATATTGTTCAACCTGGCCGGTCAGCCAGCTAAGAAAAGCCTGATGCTCCGCGGCCCGGCTTTTGGTGAAAAAGTATTGACCAAGATGCCAGTCGGAGGTGTGGATAATGCGCATGATTCCTCTCTGTCAGGGAAGACAGACTCATTTCGAGTTGCCTGAAAAAGAATTATACTCAGGTAAGCCTGTCAGGACCAATCAACTTAGTTTTTCAATTGCGCTATAGCCAAAATAAGTCGAGCTGCATGGCGGCGGCAAGGGATCAAGTTCCGATACGTTTACTTAAGTAAGTGATTCGGGTGAGCGAATTCAACAAAGATGCAGCTTGAAGTATGATGGGTATAAAAAATTGATAACGTAATAAAAGTGTCATATATCTGTCGCATAATGTGCGTGAACTATAATGAGACAGCGGTAATCGCGTCGGTAACGATTTAGGTCGCTGTACCGATAAACATTCCGAAACGTACAGGTAAAACTGAGCCCGCATGATGAAACGTATATTGGTGGTTGAGGATGAAGCACCTATCCGGGAAATGATTTCTCTTGTACTTGAACAAAATGGTTTTGATGTCGTTGAGGCCGCTGATATTCATTCAGCGCAAACGCTGTTAGCTGAGCCATTCCCCGATCTTATCTTGCTGGACTGGATGCTGCCCGGCGGTTCAGGCATTCAGTTTATTAAAAATATTAAACGACATGATTTGACTCGTGATATTCCGGTCGTGATGTTGACGGCACGCAGCGAAGAAGACGATCGAGTTAGCGGTTTAGAATCCGGCGCTGATGATTATGTGACTAAGCCGTTTTCGCCTAAAGAACTTATTGCGCGCATCAAAGCGGTGCTACGCCGTAGCTCTCCGGTAACAGAACATGAGTCTTTGAGTTTTAACGGACTGGTTTTGGATCCTTCCTCTCATCGGGTTATGGCAAATGATGCCCCGTTAGATATGGGCCCGACTGAATATAAATTGCTGCATTTCTTTATGAGTCACCCGGAGCGCGTTTATAGTCGGGAGCAGTTGCTTAATCAGGTTTGGGGAACCAACGTTTATGTTGAGGACCGGACGGTAGACGTATTTATCCGACGATTGCGTAAAACGCTGGAAGGCAGCGGATATGATAAAATGCTGCAGACGGTCAGAGGTTCTGGTTATCGCTTTTCAACGCGTTTTTAAGCGCTAAAACTTAGGAATTCCCTTGTGTTAGAACGCTTATCATGGAAACGAATAGTCGCAGAGTTATTGTTATTCTGCCTGCCGGCGGTGATATTAAGTTTTTTCATCGGACATTTGACGCTGTTACTGTTGATATCGGTGTTTTGTGCGCTGCTGTGGCATTTTTATAACTTACTTAAGCTTTCACATTGGCTATGGCTTGATCGCAGTATCATGCCACCCGACGGACGCGGCAGCTGGGAACCGCTGTTTTACGGCCTTTATCAGATGCAACAGCGTAACCGTCAGCGTCGTCGCGAGTTGGCATCGTTAATTAAACGCTTTCGCAGCGGTGCTGAGTCGTTACCCGATGCGGTGGTGCTCAGTACTGAAAGCGGCAATATTTTCTGGTGTAATCGTCTGGCACAACAAATGCTCGGGTTCCGCTGGCCGGAAGATCATGGTCAACAGGTGCTTAATCTTATTCGTTATCCTCAGTTCGCCGCCTTTTTTAATAAGAAAATTTTTAATGAGCCATTAACGCTACAGTTTAACAACGGTAGTTATATTGAATTTCGGGTCATCCCTTACGATGAAGGTCTGATGTTGATCTCCGCCAGAGACGTTTCACAGGTTCGCCAGTTGGAAGAGGTGCGTCGTAAGTTTTTCACCAACGTTAGCCACGAATTAAAGACGCCGTTAACCGTACTTCAGGGATATCTTGAAATGCTGGGCGATGAAGAGACTAAGCCTGACATTCAGAAAAAAGCCTTGCTCAGTATGCAAAGCCAGACGGAAAGAATGAGCAAGTTAGTAAATCAGTTGCTGATTTTGTCTCGTATTGAAGCCGCACCGCGTTATTTACTCAATGAGACGGTAAATGTACCGGCCCAGATGGACATTCTGTCACGGGAAGCGTCGATATTAAGCGAAGGTAAACAACAAATTCATTTTGATATTGATCCAAATCTTCAGGTGCTGGGCAATCAGGAACAGCTGTATAGCGCCATGTCTAACTTGGTTTATAACGCTATTAACCATACTGCGGAAGGCGCAACTATTAATGTGGTATGGAAACGGACGCCAAAAGGTGCATTATTTAGCGTGAGTGATAATGGTCAGGGGATCGACAGAGAGCATATCGCTCATCTTACTGAACGTTTCTATCGGGTTGATGCTTCACGTTCCAGCAAAACCGGTGGTAGCGGATTAGGGTTGGCGATCGTTAAGCACGCACTGAATCACCATGACACCCAGCTTAATATTACCAGCCAGCCGGGCAAGGGCAGTGAGTTTAGCTTTGTACTGCCGGAAGGGTTGGTGATTGGTAAGTGATGGTTTTCGAGGTTATTCGTTTTTCATGTGTTAGCGGTTAGCCTTAGTCCCTCATAGACGTCATCCCGTTTTTCAACCACTGCTATCCGGGATAAATAGAGTCCACTTCAACCAATTGATGACAAAATGATTCAATTCAGTTTTATCGTAAATTTCGTCCGCAAAAAGAATGTCGAAATATAATTTTTTTCTAGCGGCCGAGGGGCGATGTTTTTAAGCTCAATGGGCTCCGGGCCTACCTTTCCTACGGGCGCTCCGGCGGCTTTCGCCGCTACGACCCCAACGGAAAGCTCTCCCTGCGTTTGACCCTTTTAAAACTAACATATTGTTGTATTTATCCCGGACAGTAGTGGTTTTTCAACGGGATGACGACATTACTGCAAAGACAAAGACAAAGACAAAGACAAAGACAAATTTGTTTTATCATTACCAAAAAAACGACCCATAGATAATCTACGGGTCGTTTTTTTACCGGCAACCACTGGCCATTTTATTTCTTAGTCGCAGCCTTCATATTGCGTACAAACTCAGTCAACTTTTCAAGCATAATTTTCGGTTGCTGATAACCTTGCTCGATAATTTTAACAATAGCTGAACCGGAAATTGCACCGGCAGCACCGCTGTCTAATGTCGCTTTAACTTGTGATGGATCAGAGATACCAAAACCCTGAATTGCCGGTGCGGCGTTATAGTCACGGAGTTTGGTGACTAAGTGTTCCAGTGACTGAACCGCACGGTTTTCTGCACCGGTTACGCCCGCCCGGGAGAGCAGGTAGGTATAGCCGCGGCCGTGGGAGGCTATTTGGCGAATCAAGTCATCATCAGCATTTGGCGGGCAGATAAAGATTGGCGAAATATTGTAGCGCTGAGCGGCAAGGCGGTAAGGGGCTGACTCTTCAAGGGGAACGTCGGCAATTAACACTGAATCGACACCCACTTTGGCGCACAGGGCGTAAAACTCATCAATACCGCGGGAGAATACCAGATTGGCATACATCAACAGTCCGATAGGGATTTGCGGATGTTTCTCACGGATTTTTGCCAGCAAGTCAAAACAAAGTGACGGCGTCACTCCTGCTTCAAATGCGCGCAGTGTTGCCGCCTGAATGGTCGGGCCGTCTGCCAGCGGGTCAGAGAATGGAATGCCAATCTCCAGCGCATCGGCACCACCAGCAACCAGCGCATCGATAATTTGCAGTGAGAGTTCAGGGTTCGGATCGCCTAAGGTAACAAAAGGAACAAAAGCGCCTTCGTTATTGGATTCAAGGCGTTTAAACAGCTGTTGATAACGATCCATTAGATTTCTCCCCGCTCTTTTAAAATATCGTGAACTGTAAAAATGTCTTTATCACCGCGGCCTGACAGATTAACCACAAGGATCTGTTCTTTTTCCGGTTCTGCGGCAATCATTTTTAGGGCATAGGCCAGTGCATGAGATGATTCCAGCGCCGGGATAATGCCTTCTCTGCGAGATAATAGCTGGAATGC
The DNA here is from genome assembly GCF_000427805.1 of Budvicia aquatica DSM 5075 = ATCC 35567. Classification (GTDB taxonomy): domain Bacteria; phylum Pseudomonadota; class Gammaproteobacteria; order Enterobacterales; family Enterobacteriaceae; genus Budvicia; species Budvicia aquatica. Next base: position 11,530 of record NZ_ATYS01000042.1, read on the forward strand.
ATCCAGTGCTTCATCATCGGTAATTGAAACGTATTCTGCACGGCCAATACTGTTTAAGTGTGCGTGCTGAGGCCCGACTGACGGGAAGTCCAGACCGGCGGAGATTGAGTAAGACTCTTCAATTTGTCCTTCGCTGGTTTGCATCATTGGCGACTTCATGCCGAAATAGATACCAACCCGACCGTGTTTCAGCGGCGCACCGTGCTGACCGCTTTCAATGCCTAATCCGGCTGGCTCAACGCCAATCAGTCTGACAGACTGCTCTTCGATAAAATCAGCAAACATGCCAATGGCATTTGAGCCACCGCCAATGCAGGCAATAACCGCATCCGGCAGGCAATCCTCGCGCTCTTTCATTTGAGACTTGGTTTCTTCGCCAATCATACGTTGAAACTCACGTACGATCGTCGGGAACGGATGCGGGCCAGCGGCGGTGCCTAACATATAATGTGCTTTATCATAGTTGGCAGACCAGTCGCGCAGCGCTTCATTACAAGCATCTTTCAGCGTGGATGACCCGCTATGAACGGCGATGACTTCCGCTCCCATCAGGCGCATTCTGAACACGTTTGGTGACTGGCGCTGGATATCTTTGGCACCCATATAGATACGGCATTTTAGCCCTAACAGAGCACATGCCAATGCCGAGGCTACGCCGTGCTGACCGGCACCGGTTTCTGCGATGATTTCCGTTTTTCCCATGCGTTTAGCCAGTAGCGCCTGACCCAGAACCTGATTGGTTTTATGTGCGCCACCGTGAAGCAGGTCTTCACGCTTAAGATAGAGTTTAGTTTTGGTCCCGGCCGTCAGGTTACGACATAGCGTTAGCGGCGTAGGTCGACCTGCGTAGTTTACCAGTAAGTCCTGAAACTCGCGGTGGAAGGAAGGATCTCGCTGGGCACTGACAAAGGCTTCTTCAAGCTGATTCAGTGCAGGCATTAGAATTTGTGGTACATACATTCCACCAAATTCACCAAAATAGGGGTTGAGTAATGTCATGTTATATTCCCTTGTCTTTCAATATTATCCTCTTAATCCTGATGCAGTTTGGCGGACTAAGAGGTCGTTATTAGTTTTAAGTTAATAGTTACGTAATGTGCTGAATACGGCATTAATTTTGGTTATGTCTTTTATTCCGGGCGCCGTTTCAACGCCGGAGTTAAAATCGAGACCTCTACAACCTAAGTCTGCTGCCACCCCGACATTGACGGGGTTCAATCCGCCGGCCAGCATCAGGTTATCAACCGGCTTATCTTTGATTACTTGCCAGTCGAAGGCTTGGCCGGTGCCGCCGGCACCGTTGTCTAATAAATAGCGATCAACGTTGGTGTCATTAAGTTCCGGTAGCTGATTCTCAATGCGCTGAGCTTTCCATATTTGGCAGCTTTTGGGTAAATGAGCCCGAAGATCGGCAATATAGGCCGCATCTTCATTGCCGTGCAGTTGAACAACCGACAGGTGGAGTTTTTCGGCCGTCAGGCAAATGGTCTCACGGCGGGCATTGCTGAATACCCCGACCCAGCGCAGCGGAGCTCCGGCAATTACTTTTTGGGCCTGAACTAAGTCAATATAACGCGGCGACTTGCCGACAAAGATTAATCCACCATAAACTGCGCCGGCACGATAGGCGACTGCGGCGTCTTCGGGCTGAGTCAGGCCACAGACTTTATTATCACCCAATGTTACCCGGCGAACGGCAAGATCCAAATCAGGCTCAGACATCAGGGCACTGCCGATCAGGAAGCCGTTAGCATATTGGCTTAGTTCGCGAATTTGGTTGTAACTGTGAATACCCGACTCGCTGATCACAATCGTAGACTCAGCCAGGCGAGGTGCCATTGCGCGGGTACGATTAAGGTCAATGGATAGATCCCGCAAATCGCGATTATTGATGCCAACAACGCGAGCCTGAAGGGCGATAGCCCGCTCCAGTTCACTTTCGTTACTAACCTCAGTCAGAACGCCCATATTGAGCGAATGGGCCACTTCAGCCAGAGCGATGTATTCATCATCATTTAATACCGATAACATCAGTAATACCGCATCGGCATGGTAGAAACGGGCCAGATAAATCTGATAAGGCTCAATAATAAAATCTTTGCACAGTACCGGCTGATGAACCTGATTGCTGACCAGCGTTAAATAGTCAAAGTTACCCTGAAAATATTTCTCATCGGTCAATACCGAAATCACAGCGGCAAAGTCACGATAGCTTTCAGCAATAGCCCGAGGATCAAAATTTTGACGAATCAATCCTTTTGACGGCGAGGCTTTTTTGCATTCCAGAATAAATACCGCTTTATCACTGGTCAGTGCCTGATAAAAACTGCGCTCACTGGCAACGACTTTATGTTGGAAGCTTTCCAGCGGCTGTTTTTGCTTGCGCTCGGTGACCCAAACTTGTTTGTCACGAACAATGCGCGTTAACACGGTTTCTTGCATCATTTATCCTCTTGCGGCCAAGGCCGTTACTCTATCAAAAGCGACACCGCTGTGAATGACTTCCATTGCCTGCTGGGCGTTAATTCGCAGATCGTCTTGTCCGAATAGTCTTAGCAGTAAAGCCACGTTTGCTGCCACCGCTGAAGCGTGAGCCCGCTCGCCTTTACCTTGTAACAGGCGCGACAGAATGTCACGATTTTCTTCTGGCGAACCGCCCTCAAGTTCTGACAGTGAATGTTGCTGTAAACCAAAATCTTTATTGGTTAATTCATAACATTCAATTTTACCATCGCGCAGTTCAGCCACTTTAGTCGGAGCATGGATAGCAACTTCATCCATTCCGCCGCCGTGAACAACGGCAGCTTGCTGATAGCCTAATACTTTGAGGGTTTCAGCTATCGGGCGAACCAATTCAGGACTGTATACGCCAATCAGCGCTTTCTTTGGTCGAGCAGGATTAATCAGCGGGCCGAGTACGTTAAACAGCGTGCGTGTTTTTAGCTGCTGGCGTACCGGCATCGCATGGCGGAATCCGGTGTGATATTGCGGTGCAAACAGGAAACAAACGCCTAAATCATCCAGCGCTTTACGCGAAAGCTCTGCCGGCATATCTAATTTGATGCCCATGGCGGCCAGCAGGTCAGATGAACCTGAACGGCTGGATACGCTACGGTTACCGTGTTTAGCGATGCTGATGCCACAGCTGGCCGCGACAAAAGCGCTGGCCGTTGAAATATTGATACTGTTAGTTCCGTCTCCGCCGGTACCGACAATATCAGCAAAATCATATTCAGGGCGCGGGAATGGCTGAGCATCAGCTAGAAATGCGGCTGCGGCTCCGGCGATTTCATCCGGTGTTTCTCCGCGCACTTTCATGCTGATAAGCACTGCAGCCAGTTGTGATGGCTCTAACTCTCCGCGAGCAATGCTGCTGAAGAGTGTCTGGCTTTCCTGCTGAGTCAATGATTCGGCACGGTATAATTTATTAAGAATCGATTGCATCATATATTCCTTATTGGTCCGCCAAAGCCCAGGACAATGTCTGGTTTAATAACCGAGCGCCCTGAGTAGTCAAAATTGATTCCGGGTGAAATTGAAAACCGCAAACGCGGTGACGATCGTGGCGAACGGCCATGACCATTTGGTTGTAATGAGCGTTAACCGTTAGCTCTGCCGGAACGTCGGTACCAACCAGAGAATGGTAGCGGGCAACCGGTAAAGGTGATGGCAGACCTTCAAACATGCCTAATCCGTCATGGGTGATAGGCGACGATTTTCCGTGCAGGATTTCGCCGGCCTGACCTACATTTCCGCCATAGGCTTGTACAATGGCTTGGTGACCCAGACAGATACCGATAATCGGTAATTTGCCTAATAGGGTAGTGAGAAGTTCAGGCATACAGCCTGCATCCGACGGTTTTCCCGGACCCGGAGATAACATCAGAACGGGCTTATTCATGCCTTCAATCTGCCGAATGATTAGCTCTGCGGGCAGAGTATTACGATAAACTGTGACGCTATGTCCGCTGGCCCGCAGTTGGTCAACCAGGTTGTAGGTAAAGGAGTCGATGTTATCGAGCAGTAGAATATCAGCCATCAGAAAATCTCCCTTGCCTGATGAGCAGTAGCAATAGCCCGCAATACGGCTCTGGCCTTATTGCGGGTTTCATCGGCTTCTGCCTGTGGATTAGAATCTAAGACCACGCCGGCACCGGCCTGAATAGTTGCGATGCCGTCTTCAACGTAAGCGGAGCGGATAACAATACAGGTATCTAAATCACCATGAGCGGTGAAGTAACCCACGGCGCCGCCATAGCTACCACGACGAACGCCTTCATACTGGGCAATTAGCTGCATGGCTTTGACTTTAGGCGCTCCGCTGAGGGTGCCCATATTCATACAGGCCTGATAGGCATGGAGAGCATCAAGATCGCTTCTCAATGTACCGACAACGCGCGAAACCAGATGCATAACGAAAGAGTAGCGGTCTACTTTAGTCAGGTCTGCAACGTAGCGACTACCGGCTTCACAGATACGGGCCAGATCGTTGCGCGCCAGGTCAACCAGCATAATGTGTTCTGCCAGCTCTTTATGGTCGGTACGCATATCAAGTTCAAAGCGACTATCTAAATCTTTATCTAACGAGCCGTCAGCATGGCGTCCGCGCGGGCGAGTTCCGGCGATAGGATAAATTTCGATTTGGCGGTTATCAGCCGAATATTTCAGTGCGCTCTCTGGCGATGCGCCAAACAGTGAGAAGGCTTCATCCTGCATAAAGAACATATAAGGGCTTGGATTATTCTCTTTTAGCGTTTGGTAGGCTGCCAGCGGTGAAGGGCAAGGCAAAGTGAAACGGCGTGAAGGAACAACCTGAAAAATATCACCTTGGTGAATAGCCTGCTGTAATTCACGAACAATCCTGCCATATTCTTCATCACTGCGATCGCAGTTAAGCGCCATGTTTTCTAATACCGGGGCGGTGATGGTCGATGCCGGGCAGCTTAACTGATGCTGGAGCTCGGCTAAGCGCTGTTGTAAACGCAGTTGTTCTGCATCATCCGGTGTAAACAGGCTGGCCTGTAAGCGGGAAATGCCATTCTGGTGATCGAGGGTTAATAATGTCTCTGCCAGATAGAAACAGAAGTCAGGACAGCGCCTGTCACTGGCTAATTCAGGTAAATCTTCGAAGCCGGCAACCAGGTCATAGGCAAACAGACCACCTAGCAGCATCGCATTACTTTGGTCTGCCGGAGTCGTTACCAGCGCCAGCAATTGGCGCAGGGAGTCAAATACTGAGGTTGATTTCAGGCGGGCATCTTCGTCCTGCATGGAATCAATGGTTGGATAAACCAGCCGCCGCTGTTGGTCAGAAATATGGTTTTCTACGCCGGCAGGTAATTGGTTATCTAACAGGGATAACAATGAATTACCGTTTGGCGTTAACGCACGTAAGGTCACTTGACGACCTTCAGCGGAAATACGCAGTGCGCTGTCAATAACCAGTAAACTTTTTAAGTTTTGCTTGCTGTCGACTTCTGCTGATTCAAGCAGCAGCGTCGCAGGGCGATTGTGGCAGAGTTGAGAAAATATCGCCGTAGGATCGTTGCGGTAAGGCGTTTCTGCGGTTAATAGCTGCAATGTTGGTTTTACTGTTTGCATGTGTATTTACGCCATTCTTATCAATATTACTGTTTCTTTATCAGCATGAATTTCATGCATTAAAAAGCCCGCTGGGTGCGGGCTTTTGGCTATTTGCTTTATCAGATGACAAATTGGTGCAAGTAGACCGCCCGCTAAGGGAGAAGTCGCCACCAACTGATTAAAACGATTTTTGTAGTCATCATGATATAACCTTATTTGTTGAGCATTAATCTAATCACATGCTTGTTGCATCTACGTACTAGTAAACTAGTTTAATGGATTGGTGTCAACTGTTTTGACATGAAAAATTTAAAAATCTTAGAAAATTTAAATATAAAGTGAAACCTGAGAATTAAAGGGGATAAATGCGGGTAAAGCTGAAACTAATCCGCGTTGGTACAGGGGAAATCTGGTATTATTCAAAACTCGTTTGGCGCAATGCGTCAGCCTATTCATTTTCTGCTAAAGAGCCCGCCCGTGAGCACAACATTATCATTTGCTAATTTACCGTTACCTGAAGAACAAATCGCTAATCTGAATGAACTAGGTTATGCACAAATGACGCCGATCCAGTCAGCGTCATTGCCATTTATTTTGCAGGGTAAAGACGTTGTTGCTCAGGCTAAAACCGGTAGCGGTAAGACTGCTGCGTTTGGTATCGGCGTTTTGGCCGCTATTCAGGTTAATGTGTTTCGCACTCAGGCTTTGATTCTGTGTCCGACGCGGGAATTAGCCGATCAGGTCAGTAAAGAGATTCGCCGCCTTGCGCGCTTCACGCAGAATATTAAAGTTCTGACGCTGTGCGGCGGCCAGCCTATGGGGTTACAGGTCGATTCTCTTGCTCATCCGGCTCATATTATTGTTGGTACGCCTGGGCGTATTCAGGATCATTTACGTAAAGGCAATTTGACGCTGAATGACCTCAGTATTCTTGTGCTGGACGAAGCTGACAGAATGCTGGATATGGGATTCTCTGATGAAGTGAATGATATTATCAGCCAAACGCAGGAAAGCCGCCAGACGCTACTTTTTTCCGCGACTTACCCTGCTGATATTGAAAAAATGAGTGCGAGAGTCCAGCGCTCTCCTGAACGCATCAGCGTTGAAACGGCTGACGATCGGGTTCATATAGAACAGCAGTTTTTTGAAGTGAGTAAAAACGAGCGCATTAGCCTGCTGCAAAAGTTATTGTCACATTACCAGCCGATGTCCTGCGTTATTTTCTCTAATACTAAGCGTGACTGTCAGGAGATCGCCGATACGTTGAGTCAAGCGGGTAACAGCGTACTGGCTTTGCATGGCGATCTGGAGCAGAGGGACCGCGAACGCGTACTGGTTCAGTTTGCTAACCAAAGCTGTCGAATTTTGGTCGCTACCGATGTGGCCGCCCGTGGCTTAGATATTAAAGAGCTGCCTTTAGTGATTAACTTCGAACTGCCTTTTGATCCTGAAGTATATGTTCACCGCATTGGCCGTACTGGCCGGGCAGGGTTGGAAGGGATGGCAATCAGCTTCTGTACCGTAAATGAATTACAGCGGGCTCACGCGATTGAAGATTACCTGTCAGAACCTCCGGTCTGGAAAGATCCGAAATCTATGGCTAACGTTGAAGTCACTACCATCGTTTCCGATATGCTAACTTTAAATATTGATGGTGGCCGTAAAGCTAAAATGCGACCTGGTGATATTTTAGGTGCCCTGACGGGGGATGCTGGATTGACCGCCGCGGAAGTCGGTAAGATTGCGCTGTTTGATACTCAGGCTTACGTCGCTATTCGTCGTAAAAGTGCGAAAACCGCCCTTGAGCGTTTACGTAACGGTAAAATCAAAGGTAAAAATTACCGCGTTTGGTTAATTAAATAACGCCTCTCTGATTCAGTGAAGCATTGCTAAATGTTATCGGCCTAAGATATCGAATCCCGTTGTAAAACGGGATTCGGGTTCTGATTAAGACTTAACTTAACTTAGGTTACGGCAATTCTCCATTCCCCGAATGATTCTCCTCAACAATACATTTTACGATTTTTACTATGATTTCGCGTCCGGCTCTCATACCATGTCATCGGGTATTCAGATGCATACAATAAGGAATTATCTGTGAGTGAAATAACTATCGTTGCAACATTAACTATCAAGGCGGATTACCAAGCACCGTTAATGGTTGAGTTAAAGAAACTGGTTGATAGCAGCAGGGCGGAAAACGGGTGTCTGCAGTACGATCTTCATCAGGATAACAAAAACCCGTTGGTTTATATTTTTATTGAGCGTTGGGCATCTCAGGCTATTGTGGATGTACATAATCAGTCCGAGCATTTTATTGCGTTTGGTCAGTTTGCCGCAGGAAAAATCGAATCGTTGGCGATTAACTTAATGACCAAGGTTTATTGATTATTGGGCTGACAGGCATAAAAAAACCCGCTAAGTGCGGGTTTTTTATTATCAGACAGTCGATGAACTAGTCATCAACCGGAGCCGGTCTTGCCGCAGGAGCAGCAGCAAAATTAGTTGCTGCATGACCGCCGGCAGAACCTTTACCGCTGAACTCATTGGTTTGAGCTGGCGTCACCACCGGAGTTTCCTCTGGAATAGACTCAGGCAGAGCTTCTGGTGCCGCTTCAGGCAAGGTTGCAGCCGGTGATTCAGATACTTCAGCGGCCGGTTTAAATACCGGAGAGCTGGCAATAACATTAGCCACTTCAGCTTCAACCTGAGCAACAGGCGTTTCAGCCACAACGACAACATCTTCAATCACCGGAGTAACCGTTTCAGCGTGTTGTTCAACATCGCTCTCAACCACAGGTGCAGGTATTTCGGCTACAGTAGCCGTCTCTGCTGGTGCCGCGGCTGGAGATGATGCCGGCGCTGATGCAACGCTGGTAGCAACAATCGATACCGGAGCAACTATTGGTGCCGGCGCAGCGATCGGTGCGTTGACCATTGGTTTAGGGATTGAATCGCTAGTTGGCTCATCAATCACTTCAACTGCCGGAATAGCTTCAGCTGCAGGATTGACATACTCTTTAAACTCATCATCGCTAACCACGTCTGCGGTTGGCTGTGCTTCAACAACGACAGGCGCTGCTGCGATACTGGCCACCACATTCACTGTTTCAACCGCCTGAATCTCTGACTGTTGATTTTGGCGACGGGCATTATCTTCAGCAATATTAGCCGCTTCCAATGCTTCAATTGGTTCAAATACCTTAGGCTGGTCGCTGGCTATTGTTGCGTAGTTAATGAAAACTTTACCTGAAGCCAGTTCAGGAGATGCCATTGCGAAGGTGAGTGGCATTGCTGAAACCGTCGGGTATTTTTCATCACGGTAACGACGACGACGCTGCCCGCTAACGCGCAAATGGCGTGGCGAACGACGAGAACGGCGTGGCATGCCGTTGTTGTCATTGTTATTGTAGTTATTGCTTTGCTCATTATCTGAATCAGAAGCAGCAACTTGTTGAACCGCATGACTATCACTGTCAGTCAGGTTAACTGGCTGAGGCAGTAATTTAACTTCTTCAACGACCGCAAGGTTAACGACCTGAGTTACTACAGCCGTTTCAACGGTGCCTTCAGCAGCAGATTCAGTTTGTGAGGTTACACGAACCTTATGCGTTAACTGACGACGCTGACGACGTTGTGCTGCTACCGTTGGTTTTTCTTCTTCCACCGCAGCAACCGCAACGGTCGCTACGCTTTCAGCAACGGTTTCGGCAACTTGTTCAGATTGTTGAACCTGAGCCTGTTGCTGACGTTTGTCTTCATTACGACGACGCTGACGGTCAGCACGTGATTCACGACGGCTATCATCACGAGCCGCTGGGGTAGCAGTCGCTGTTGCATCTTGCGCAGCATCTTGTACCTGAGGCTGGGCCTGACGATTATTACGGCGAGAATCCTGCGTATTATCGCGGTTTTGACGATCGCTGTTGCGCTCAGTATTACGCTCGTTATTACGTTCACCGTTACGATCGTTGTTACGATCTTTACGGTTATTGTTATTACGACGGTTGTTATTGCGGCGATCCTGTTGAGCGTTAGTTTTCTCGTTAACAGCCGGTTTCTCAACCACCTCTTTAGCCGGTTCTGCCGGAGCTAACAGGTTTTTCAGTCCGCTAACAAAACGAGATAACAGCCCCGGGCCGGCCGGTGCAACGGGTGCGGTAACGACTGGTGTAGCCGCCGCTTTTTTCTCTTCTACCGGTGCAGATTCAGATGACATGGCAAAGCTGGTTAATGCCGGTTGCTCTGGCATTTTACGTTCGTGAGGCGTTTCCTCTTCACTTTCAGTCTCTGCTTCATGTAACTGTGGAAGTAAGTAACTCAGCACGTTGCTTTCTTCGCCAGGCTTTTTACGGATAACTTCGTAATGCGGCGTTTCCATGCGGTCATTTGGGACGACGACAACGCGGACTTTTCCACCTGAACGACGCTCAATAGCGTTGATAGATTCGCGCTTCTCATTCAGCAGGTAAGAGGCGACCTGAACCGGCACGATGGCATCGACTTCTTTCGTATTGTCTTTTAATGCTTCTTCTTCAATCAGACGAAGAATAGACAGTGCCAGTGATTCGTTGTCACGTACGGTACCGGTACCGTTACAGCGAGGGCAAACGTGATGGCTTGACTCACCTAATGACGGGCTCAGGCGTTGACGGGACATCTCTAACAGGCCGAAACGAGAGATACGACCGATTTGAATGCGCGCACGGTCTTGACGAACGGCATCACGCAGGCGATTTTCAACTTCACGCTGATGACGAATTGGTGTCATATCGATAAAGTCGATAACAATTAAACCCCCTAAGTCACGCAGGCGTAATTGACGGGCAATTTCATCAGCGGCTTCGAGGTTGGTATTAAAGGCGGTCTCTTCAATATCGCCACCGCGGGTAGAACGCGCGGAGTTGATATCGATAGCCGTTAATGCCTCGGTGGTATCAATAACGATCGATCCGCCGGAAGGGAGGCGAACCTCACGCTGGAAGGCTGACTCAATCTGAGATTCGATTTGATAATGGCTGAACAGCGGAATTTCACCGGTGTAAGGCTTAATCTTGCTGCTGAAATCAGGACGACCCAGCGCGGCAATATGCTCTTTGGCCAGATCGAGAATTTTCATATTATCGATCAGGATTTCGCCAATATCAGGGCGTAAATAATCACGGAAGGCACGAACAATAACGTTGCTTTCCTGATGAATTAAGAACGGAGCAGGGCGACCCTCAGCGGCTTTCTTAATGGCTTCCCAGTGCTTCAAACGGAAGGACAAGTCCCACTGTAAGGCTTCTGCTGATTTACCAACGCCTGCGGTACGGACAATCAGACCCATACCGTTTGGAATTTCAAGGGAGTCTAGGGCTTCTTTAAGTTCCTGACGGTCATCACCTTCAATACGACGGGAAATACCACCGGCGCGAGGGTTGTTTGGCATCAGAACTAAATAACTACCGGCCAGACTAATAAATGTGGTTAGTGCTGCACCTTTATTTCCACGCTCTTCTTTATCAACCTGAACGATAACTTCTTGGCCAACATGCAAGACATCTTTGATGTTAGGTCGACCATGAGAAGAACCATTAGAGGAAAAGTATTCGCGGGAAATTTCTTTAAAAGGAAGGAAACCGTGTCGGTCTGCTCCGTAGTCAACAAATGCCGCTTCAAGGCTTTGTTCAACTCGGGTTATTTTGCCTTTGTAAATATTAGCTTTTTTCTGTTCATGTCCTGGACTTTCAATATCCAAATCGTACAGACGTTGCCCATCAACTAAGGCTACACGCAACTCTTCTTGCTGAGTTGCGTTAATCAACATTCTTTTCATTTAAACTTTACTCATTTTTTTACATTGTCAATTGAGTCTACGTGTAAGGATACTCATGGACGGAGTTGACCGATGGCCCCGAGTCTTATCGCAAAATCGTCAACCTCACGGTTGTCGTTTGCACAGGGACGCATTATCTCGGTAAGTCTGTATTTCTTTGTGAAAACAGCACTTTTTATCAGGGAAAGTCCGTCGCTAAAGTTAGATAGAGATCGGGTTCCTTTTACCATCCAAGCCACTACCCGTAGCTCGCTAATTGCTTGATATCTCATGGTGTCTTACGCCATTGCTGCACTGACTGAGCGATCTGCAAATTTTATTTTTTGCCTGTTACCACGCATTAGGCGGGTTCAAGGCAGAAAATCAGCCACATTATCAACTGCCAGCCGCGTTATGGCAAGGTGACTTTTACTCTTACGTTTAATTATGTAATAACAGTGTTAAAATAACGTATTAATAAGATTTGTATGCCAAAAATTTAGCCAACGCCCACAATGGGTATATAGCCCAAAATAATTCGAGTTGAGGGAAGGCGGCAAGTGGCTGAATCCCGATGGGCTTACTGTGGTAAGCGACTCGAGTAAACAAATGCGGCCAACGCCCCATCAACTTAAAGTATTAAGGGAGTCACTCTGTTTATTGATTAAATAGAGTTATTATAAGTGTAGACATGAAAACAATTTAATAAGGCATATTTAGCAAAAAATGATCGTGCTAGAATCCGCATTATGAAAACATGCAATCCATCCGTACAAAATATAACCATCACTGCTGATACCGCAGGGCAGCGTATTGACAACTTTTTGCGAACCTTTTTAAAGGGTGTCCCTAAAAGTATGATTTACCGTATCCTGCGCAAAGGTGAGGTTCGCGTAAATAAAAAACGCATCAAGCCTGAATATAAACTGGAAGACGGCGATATTCTTAGGATTCCCCCCGTTCGAGTCGCAGAACGTGAAGAATCTACCGTTTCAGCCAAATTAGATAAAGTGGCTGCACTAGAAAACTGCATCCTTTATGAGGATGATTATATTCTGGTGTTGAATAAGCCATCAGGTACGGCTGTTCACGGAGGCAGCGGTTTAAGCTTTGGTGTTATAGAAGGGCTTAGGGCGCTAAGGCCTGATGCTAAGTTCTTAGAATTAGTTCACCGCTTAGACCGTGAAACATCCGGCGTTTTGTTAGTGGCTAAAAAGCGTTCTGCACTACGTAGCTTGCATGAGCAACTTCGTTTGAAGACCATGCAGAAAGATTATCTGGCCTTAGTGCGTGGTCAATGGCAATCACATTGTAAAGTGGTGCAGGCGCCATTGTTAAAGAACGTTTTACAAAGCGGTGAGCGTATCGTTCGTGTTGATGCGGAAGGTAAACCTTCAGAAACCCGTTTCAAAGTTGAGGAACGTTTTGACAGTGCTAATGCGACATTGGTTAAAGCCAGTCCGGTAACCGGACGAACTCACCAGATTCGTGTTCATACTTTGCATGCCGGGCATCCGATTGCATTTGACGACCGCTATGGTGATAGGGAGTTTGATAGTTCACTATCAGGCACTAAACTCAATCGGCTATTTCTACATGCAGCCGCTTTACGTTTTGAACATCCGAACTCTGGTGAAACAATGAGGGTTGAAGCGCCGCTTGATGGCGCATTACGTTATTGTCTTGCTGCATTACGCGCATCAAAATAAATTGATAGAGAATCTGACCGGTAGTTTTAAGTTAATCCGCCGCCGGTCAGATTTTATTCGTCAGTGGATTAATGCCGGCGTTGATTAATAGTCGGGTTAATGAGATTAACGGTAAGCCGACTAGCGTATTGGGATCACGACCTGATAATTTGTCAAACAGAGCAATTCCCAATCCTTCACATTTAAAACTTCCCGCGCAGTTCCAGGGTTGTTCTTTATCTAAATAAGCACTTATCTCTTGCTCGGTAAGATGGCGAAAATAAACATCGAACGTTTCACACAGCGACTCCGATTGCCCGGATTTTCCATTATACAGGCAAAGCCCGGTATAAAAGGTAATGCGCTGGCCACTGGCTTGACTGAGCTGAACCATGGCATTGCTTTTGTTGTGTGGTTTACCGGTGATCTGATTGTCGAGTACACAAACCTGATCCGATCCGATAATTAGGCCGTTCGGGTAATTAACGGCGACGGCCAGTGCTTTCTCTGTTGCCAGTCGGATAACTAATTGTTCTGCCGTTTCATTATCTTTGGCGCGTTCTTCAATTTGCGGAGCGACGGCTATAAAAGGGATACCCAGCTTTTCCAGCAAAGCCTGACGGTAGGAAGAGGTGGATGCTAAGATTAACTGTGACATGGTGACACCTGATAATAAAAGAGGGTGGCTAGTGGATAAAGTTAAGCCAATACATTGCTAATCGTTTTAACTATTCGTTGTAACTATTTATAAATAGTTACATTATCGCTTAGGCTATCTGCATATTATTGGCTAAATCGTTGTTAAAACGATAGCGAAATAGTACCGGCTATCTTAAACTATGCGCAATCTTAGGCGCTGAGATCTTAAATGCATGTGATTTACGAGCATTTTCTTTGACTCTCGGCCATTACAACGTTAATATGCGCGCCCTATGCAAAAGGTAAAATTACCCTTAACTATTGATCCGCTTCGTACGGCTCAGAAAAGTCTGGATTACGCTGGAATATATTCAGCCGACCAGGTTGTACGATTAGCCGAATCAGTAGTGAGTGTGGATGGTGACATCGATGCTGAAGTATCATTTAATATTGATAATCAGCGTTTAGTTGTTATTACAGGCAAGGCCAGTGTTCCAGTAACGCTGATGTGCCAGCGCTGTAATCACAACTTCGAGTACATCGTTCACGCAACGTATTGTTTCTGCCCGGTCAAAAATGATGAACAGGCAGAAGCTTTACCGGCAGGCTATGAGCCAATCGAAGTCGATAACTTTGGCGAAATCGATTTGCTGGCATTGATTGAGGATGAACTTATCCTTTCTCTGCCTATAGCACCGGTTCATGAATATGAACACTGTGAAGTGTCCGACGCGGACATGATATTTGGCCAACTGCCCGCTGAGGCAGAGAAACCAAATCCATTCGCCGTATTAGCCAGTTTAAAGCAAAAGTAACCGAGGAGTAAGGTCGATGGCCGTACAACAAAACAAAAGTACCCGTTCAAGACGTGGCATGCGTCGTTCACATGATGCATTGACTACTGCTGCAGTATCTGTGGATAAAGTCTCAGGTGAAACCCACCTGCGTCACCACATCACAGCTGACGGTTACTACCGTGGCCGCAAGGTAATCGCTAAGTAATTATAGGCGATACTTTGACTTGTCTAACCATTGCGTTAGATGCTATGGGCGGGGATTTCGGTCCCTGCGTTACAGTGCCTGCATCATTGCAGGCATTGGCTTCTAATCCAGCCTTAAATATCCAGCTTGTTGGCGATCCTGCAGCTATAACCCCTCTGCTAGTTAATATCCATCCCGATATTCTTAATCGACTTACCGTTATTCCTGCCGAATTTATGGTGGCTAACGACGCTAAACCGTCTCACGCTATCAGAAACAGCCGCGGCACGTCTATGCGCATTGCATTAAATCAGGTTAAAGACGGCCTCGCTCAGGCCTGCGTCAGCGCAGGAAATACCGGTGCTTTAATGGGGCTGTCTAAATTAATGCTAAAACCGCTGGATGGTATTGAACGCCCGGCATTGGTGACGGCGTTGCCAAATCAGAATGGCGGTAAAACACTGTTGCTGGATTTAGGGGCTAACGTTGAATGCGATAGCGAAATGCTGGTCCAGTTCGCCGTTATGGGGGCTGTGATGGCTGAAGAGATATTGCAAATTCCCCGGCCCCGCGTGGCATTGCTGAATATTGGCGAAGAAGAAACGAAAGGTCTTGATAACATCCAGGCTGCAGCGGCTATACTGAAAAATACTCAGCAGATTAATTATATTGGCTACTTAGAAGGTAACGATCTTCTGACTGGCGAAACGGATGTGTTAGTATGTGATGGTTTTGTCGGTAACGTGACGTTAAAGACATTGGAAGGTGTAGTTCGAGTATTTCTTTCATTATTGTCGTCAGGGAAACGAAAACGTTCGTGGTGGATGAAGCTCATTGGATATTGGTTTAAAAAGAGTTTATCTAAACGTTTCGGACATTTAAATCCCGATCGATATAATGGGGCCTGTCTGTTAGGATTACGCAGTACCGTGATTAAAAGTCACGGGGCGGCTAATCAACAGGCTTTCACCGTAGCCATTGAGCAGGCCATTCAGGCCGTGGAACGAAACGTTCCTACGCAAATTGCTGCTCGTCTTCAGGCTGTATTACCTAAGAGTGACTGATCGTTCATGTATACAAAAATTCTAGGTACAGGTAGCTACCTACCCGTACAAGTGCGTACCAATGCCGATCTAGAGCAGATGGTAGAGACGACAGACGACTGGATTGTTTCTCGTACAGGGATCCGTCAGCGTCATATTGCAGCACCGGATGAAACCGTTGCCACTATGGCTTGCCATGCGGCTGATAAAGCCATTGAGATGGCCGGCATTGATAAAGATGAAATAGGGCTGATTATTGTTGCCACTACCTCATCAAGCAACGCTTTTCCTAGCGCAGCCTGTGAAGTTCAGAACCATTTAGGCATTAAAGATGCCGCAGCGTTTGATATTGCTGCCGCCTGTGCCGGATTTGCCTACGCCATTAGCGTTGCCGATCAGTATGTAAAAAATGGCGCAGTGGCAAAAGCACTGGTCATTGGTTCTGACGCACTTAGCCGTACGCTGGATCCACAGGATCGCGGAACTATTATCCTATTTGGTGATGGTGCCGGAGCCGTTGTTGTAGGCGCATCAGAAGAACCTGGTATTATTTCAACACATCTTCATGCGGATGGCCGATATGGCGATCTGCTTACATTGCCTAATCACGATCGGGTTGATCCTGCTAAACCGGATTATCTGACAATGAAAGGGAATGATGTCTTTAAAGTTGCGGTAACCGAGTTAGCGCATATTGTTGATGAAACGCTGACTGCTAATAATATTGATAAATCCGAACTGGATTGGTTAGTTCCTCACCAGGCAAATCTGCGCATTATTTCTGCAACGGCTAAAAAGCTGGGAATGGGAATGGAGAAAGTGGTTATTACTCTGGATCGTCATGGTAATACATCAGCTGCATCCGTTCCTTCTGCATTAGATGAAGCGGTAAGAGACGGACGTATTCAACGCGGACATCTTATTATTCTAGAAGCCTTTGGCGGTGGATTTACCTGGGGCTCGGCATTAATCCGGTTCTAATTTTGACTAAAAACACTGGTTTGGAAAAACGATTATGAGTCAATTTGCAATAGTATTCCCGGGACAGGGATCTCAAACGGTAGGTATGTTGTCTGGCCTTGCTGAGACATTTCCCATCGTGCAACAGACTTTTGCTGAAGCGTCCGACGCTTTAGGCTATGACTTATGGAATTTGGTTCAACAAGGACCAGAGTCTGAATTAAATAAAACCTGGCAAACCCAGCCTGCACTATTAGCCGCATCAGTGGCTATTTGGCGGGTTTGGCAGCAGCAGGGTGGTAAAATGCCGGCAATGTTGGCCGGGCACAGCCTAGGTGAATATTCGGCTTTAGTATGTGCCGGCGTACTGGATTTTAAAGATGCGATTCGCCTGGTTGAACTTCGCGGCAAACTGATGCAAGAAGCCGTTCCGGAAGGGACCGGCGCGATGTCAGCCATTATTGGTCTGGATAACGATGCGATTGCTAAAGCCTGTGAAGAGTCTGCCCAAGGGCAGGTTGTTTCTCCGGTGAATTTCAATTCACCGGGGCAGGTTGTTATTGCGGGCAATAAAGAAGCCGTAGAGCGAGCAGGCATTGCTTGTAAAGCCGCTGGCGCTAAACGTGCGTTACCACTACCTGTCAGCGTGCCTTCGCACTGTGCTTTAATGAAGCCGGCTGCTGATAAGTTAGCCGAAGCTTTAAAATTAGTGACCTTTAATGCACCACAGATTACCGTCATTAATAATGTAGATGTTAAAGCAGAAACTGATGCAGACGCTATTCGTCATGCATTAGTACGCCAGCTTTATAATCCTGTGCGCTGGACTGAAACTGTAGAGCGTATGGCGGCTGAAAATATGACTTATTTATTAGAAGTTGGTCCGGGTAAAGTATTAACCGGATTAACCAAACGAATTGTCGATACGTTATCTGCTGCGCCAGTTAACGATCCTGCTAACTTACAAAGTGCACTTGAGCTGTAAGTCAGAACAGAATAATCGTAAAGGGGAAATGAATGAGATTAGAAGGAAAAATTGCTCTGGTCACTGGCGCAAGCCGTGGTATTGGCCGGGCGATAGCTGAAAGACTCGTTTCTGATGGCGCGACTGTGATTGGTACAGCGACGTCAGACAAGGGGGCTGAAGCTATTAGTGAGTATTTGGGCAAAAATGGAAAAGGAATTGCACTGAATGTGACCGATTCCGCATCTATTGAAACTGCTCTTAATACAATTCGTGCTGAATTTGGCGAAATCGACATTCTGATCAATAATGCAGGTATCACTCGCGATAATCTGCTAATGAGAATGAAAGATGATGAGTGGCAAGACATTCTTGACACAAATCTGACGTCGGTTTTTCGTCTATCAAAAGCAGTTATGCGTGCAATGATGAAAAAACGTCATGGACGGATAATTACTATTGGCTCAGTTGTTGGTACAATGGGTAATGCAGGGCAGACTAACTACGCTGCTGCTAAAGCTGGCATCATCGGTTTTAGCAAGTCGCTGGCGCGGGAAGTTGCATCCAGAGGTATTACCGTCAATGTTATTGCGCCCGGTTTTATTGAAACCGATATGACGCGTGCATTGACAGACGAACAACGGTCAGGCATTTTGTCATCAGTCCCTGCTAACCGCTTGGGCGAAGCAAAAGAGATAGCCAGCGCTGCTGCATTTTTAGCCTCTGATGAAGCTGGATATATTACGGGTGAAACCTTAAATGTGAATGGTGGCATGTACATGCTTTAAGAATCGCTAATATTTTAATCAATTTGAGCCAATTTTGGGCAAAAAGATTAAAATTGTGGTTCGACCAGCCTATATTTGGTTGCATCTTTTTCAACATTGAATAAACTACGAAAACCATCGCGTTAGCGAGTTTTGATAGGAAATTTAAGAGTATGAGCACTATCGAAGAACGTGTTAAGAAAATCATTATTGAACAACTGGGTGTTAAAGAAGAAGAAGTCAAAAACGCCGCTTCTTTCGTAGAAGACCTGGGTGCTGATTCTCTTGACACCGTTGAACTGGTTATGGCTCTGGAAGAAGAGTTTGATACTGAGATTCCAGACGAAGAAGCAGAGAAGATTACTACTGTTCAAGCAGCGATTGATTATATCACTGCTGCTAACGCGTAATCGAACATATCTAGGCGGTCATTCGACCGCCTAAGTTTTTCTCATTCCATAATTCAAATTATCCCCCTCTGGAGGATTCAGCGTGTCTAAGCGTCGAGTTGTAGTGACTGGTATGGGCATGTTATCCCCTGTCGGCAACACTGTAGAGACTACATGGAAGGCTCTCCTTGCTGGGCAGAGTGGTATCAGCCTAATAGACCATTTCGATACTAGCGCTTACGCTACGCGTTTTGCTGGTTTAGTTAAAGGTTTTAACTCTGAAGAATTCATTTCCCGCAAAGATGCGAGAAAAATGGATGCCTTCATTCAATATGGTATTGCTGCCGGTATACAGGCAATGCAAGATTCCGGTATTGAGGTAACAGCAGAAAATGCGCCGCGTATGGGTGCCGCTATCGGTTCTGGGATCGGTGGTTTAGGCTTAATCGAAGAGAACCACAGTGCATTAGTCACTGGCGGACCTCGTAAAGTAAGTCCATTCTTTGTTCCTTCAACTATTGTGAATATGATTGCTGGTCACTTATCCATTATTTATGGACTTAGAGGACCGAGTATTTCTATAGCAACAGCCTGTACTTCAGGCGTACATAACATTGGTCATGCGGCAAGAATTATCGCCCATAACGATGCGGATGTTATGTTGGCAGGTGGAGCCGAAAAAGCCAGTACGCCGTTAGGTGTTGGTGGTTTTGGTGCTGCACGTGCACTTTCTACCCGAAATGATGATCCTCAGGGCGCAAGCCGTCCATGGGACAGAGACCGCGATGGTTTTGTACTTGGTGATGGTGCCGGCATAATGGTACTGGAAGAGTATGAACATGCTAAAAAGCGCGGTGCAAAAATTTATGCTGAAGTTGTTGGTTTTGGTATGAGCAGCGATGCTTATCATATGACTTCACCTCCGGAAGACGGAGCTGGTGCAGCTCTGGCGATGGAGAATGCGTTACGTGATGCTAACGTGACCCCGTCACAAATTGCTTATGTTAATGCTCACGGTACCTCAACGCACGCAGGTGATAAAGCGGAAGCTTCAGCTGTGAAGAGCATCTTTAAACAAGATGCTAAGCGGGTTATGGTGAGTTCGACTAAGTCAATGACAGGCCATTTGTTGGGCGCTGCAGGTGCTGTGGAATCAATATTCTCGATTCTTGCGTTACGCGATCAGGCTATTCCGCCAACCATTAATCTGGATAACCCAGATGAAGGTTGTGACCTGGACTTCGTTCCACACGAAGCTCGTCAGGTTAGCGGTATGGAATATGTATTATGTAATTCATTTGGTTTTGGTGGCACTAACGGTTCGGTTCTGTTCCGTAAAATCTAAAGCCCTGAACGAATAGATTCTATAATGCGCAAATAGACGGCCCGGTATATTCACCGGGCCGTTTTACTTATAGAATCTGGTAATCTCAATTTAAGGTTCAAACGTTTCTGAATCCATCACGATGATAATGGCCAAGGCAATGAAGAAAAAAATTATAGGGATCGTTGTAATACTTATTCTGGCCGGAGCTGCCGGACTTTTTGCTGGATATAAATGGCTACAGAATTATGCCAATATGCCGCTCAGTATTGAGCAAGAAACCTACTTTACTTTACCCGCAGGTACCGGACGTACGGGATTAGCCCAGCTACTGGCGGAAAAACATATTGTTGAAGATATAAAACCATTCCCTTGGCTACTGAAGATAAAGCCAGAATTAACCGGATTTAAAGCCGGGACCTATAAGTTAGCGCCGGGAATGAGTATTAAAGATTTACTGCTGTTACTGAGTTCCGGTAAAGAGGCCCAGTTTTCAATTCGTTTTATTGAAGGGACCCGGATGAAGGATTGGCTGCCGCTGTTGAAAGAGGCGCCTTATCTCAATCATACGCTTAAGGATTTAACTGATAAGGACATTGCAGAACTACTTAATATTAACGATCCTCAGCACCCTGAAGGTTGGTTATATCCGGATACTTATAACTATACCGCCGGTACTACCGATATTTCGCTGCTCAAGCGGGCTCATGAACGAATGAAGTCCACAATTGATGAAATATGGGCGGGAAGAGAAGAAAACCTCCCTTATAAAACGCCGTATGAGATGATGATCATGGCATCTATCATTGAAAAAGAGACGGCTTTAGATTCAGAGAGAGATAAAGTTGCCTCGGTGTTTGTTAACCGCATGCGTATTGGCATGAAATTACAGACGGACCCGACGGTAATTTACGGCATGGGCGAACAGTATAATGGCAATATTACGCGCAAAGATTTAACCACCCCAACGGATTACAATACCTATGTCATTGGTGGGCTGCCGCCGACGCCCATCGCGATGCCCGGCATTGCTTCATTGAAAGCTGCCGCACATCCGGCCAAAACCTCTTATCTCTATTTTGTTGCTGACGGAAAAGGTGGACACACATTTACCACTAATCTACAAAGTCATAATCAGGCCGTACGCAATTATCTTCAAATTTTACGGGCAGGAAAGTCATAGTATGAAGGGTAAATTCATTGTTATTGAAGGGCTTGAAGGGGCTGGAAAAACCACGGCACGCGATACCGTTGTTGCAGCGCTAAATGCCAATGGAATTCAGAATATCGTGTTTACCCGGGAACCCGGCGGAACGCCGCTGGCGGAAAAGCTGCGAGAACTGGTAAAACAGGGCGTTGAAGGTGAATTGCTGACCGATAAAGCTGAAGTGCTTATGATGTATGCTTCTCGTATTCAATTAATTGATAACGTGATTAAGCCTGCTTTAGGTCGAGGCTCTTGGGTGGTCGGCGATCGGCATGACTTATCCTCTCAGGCCTATCAGGGCGGCGGTCGGGGTATTGATAATAAGCTGATGACTACCTTAAGGGATACCGTTCTCGGTGATTTCTATCCTGACCTGACGCTGTATTTAGATCTTCCGCCTGAAATTGGTTTACAACGTGCCAGACAGCGAGGGGAACTTGATCGGATAGAAAAGGAGTCGTTGAGCTTCTTTGAACGTACCCGAGCTCGCTATCTTGAACTTGCCGCCAGTGATAGCTCAATTATCACCATTGATGCATCACAGCCTCTGGAACTGGTTACCGCTGATATCCGTCAGGCGATGAAACAATGGTTGGAGAGTAATAAGTGATTTGGTACCCGTGGTTAACGCCAGTGTATAAGCAATTAGTTGCGCAATATACCGCTGAGCGTGATCATCATGCATTGTTAGTACAATCAGTACCGGGCTGTGGCGATGAGCTGTTAATACAGGCGCTGGGGCGGTGGCTAATGTGCCAAAATCGCAATGGCGAGAAAACCTGTGGCGTATGCCATAGCTGCAATTTGATGAAGGCCGGAACCCATCCGGATTGGCTAGTGATAACCCCGGAGAAGGGAAAAAGTTCTCTTGGGGTCGATCAAATTCGTCAGTTAACGGAAACGTTATATTCACACGCTCAACAAGGTGGGTTAAAGGTTGCTTGGATCCCTCAATCTGAGCAACTCAGTGAAGCGGCCGCCAATGCATTGCTAAAAACCCTTGAGGAACCACCTAAGAACACTTACTTCCTGTTAGGCTGCCACGACCCTTCACAGCTGCTGGCCACCGTGCGCAGCCGCTGCTTTCATTGGTTATTAGCCTGTCCGGATGAGGACTTTAGCGTACAGTGGCTGGAACGGCAAAATTCAGGTAACCCGGGTAGCTTTAGAACGGCACTGCGCTTAAGTAACGGTGCCCCGGTTGCGGCTCAACAGCTATTAACCTCTGAAGTATGGGGAAAGCGTGAAACCGTTTGTCAGGGCTTAGGCGTCGCTTTCCAACAACGCGATCTACTATCATTGTTCCCGCTATTAAATCATGACAATGTTGAACAACGCATCCATTGGGCGGTCTCTGTTTTGTTGGATGTTGTAAAATACCAGCAGGGCGCGACCAGCTTCATTGTTAATCAAGATTGTTTTAGTACCATTCAGAATATGGCCGGTTTAAGTTCTGCCGTTATATTTAATCAGATAAGCCAAAAGTGGTTGAGCTGTCGCCATGATTTGTTCACCGTTGCCGGGGTAAACCGGGAGCTATTATTGACCAATATGCTGAATCAGACCGATCTGCTGTTAGCCTGACCTTTAATTGAAATGAGTTAATTTCCCCTATGTATTTAGTTGATTCCCATTGCCACCTCGATGCGCTGGACTACCAAGGCCTGCATACTGATTTACAAAGCGTTCTGGATGCGGCGAAACAGCGGGATGTCGCAGCCTGTTTGGCCGTATCGACAACATTGCCTGGATTTAAAAACCTAAAAGAAATGGTTGCCGGTCATCCTGAAGTCTATCTTTCCTGCGGTGTTCATCCTTTGAATTTAGATGAAGTTTACCAGCAGGAAGAGTTGTTGAACCTTGCCTCGGACAATCGGGTCGTCGCTTTAGGTGAAACCGGGCTGGATTATTTTTATCAGCAAGATAATCTCCCGCTTCAACAGACCTGTTTTCGTCAGCATATCCAGGTCGGCAGAGAACTGAATAAACCGGTAATTGTTCATACGCGTGATGCCCGCACAGATACGCTTTCTATTCTGAGAGAAGAAAAGGCCAGTGAGTGTGGCGGAGTATTACACTGCTTCACCGAAGATTGTGATACGGCTAAGCAGCTGCTTGATATTGGTTTTTATATTTCATTTTCTGGTATTGTCACTTTCCGTAATGCCGATGCACTGCGCGAAGTTGCCCGCTATGTGCCATTAGATCGCATGTTAATAGAAACTGATTCACCTTATTTAGCCCCGGTTCCGCATCGCGGAAAAGAGAACCAACCCGCCTATGTCAGGGACGTCGCTGAATATTTGGCCGTTCTCAAAAGGGTTGATGTCGCTGAACTTGCTCAGATAACCACGCGTAATTTTAGTCAGTTATTTAAAGTTACCCTGTAACTTAATGCGCGTTTTTAGCGGCCTGTTACTGGCGACGTAGCGGGCCGGCGATCTGACGCCGGCGCATTAGTGCTCAATTATTAATAGCGTTTATATTTTTATGCTGCTAATATGCGGCCGCCTTCAAAGTACCACCGCGTTTAATCCTCTTCTACGCAATAACCTATGCTCATCTGGGTAATTTCTCTGCACCTGTTTTACCGGATTTAACTGCATACTCAGACCAATATTGGCCCGGGATCGTTAAATTTCAGGTAATAAAATACGGGGCATGTAAAGGATCGATGCATTATGGATATGCAATCAACAAAGTATGGAAGAACGTTTCATTAGCCGTTTTCACCGGGAACAACCAGTGACGATCGCATTAATCATCACTGGTGGAATGATATATCAAAAATCGGGCAGTTAATTCATACCGAAAAGCTGGATGGCGAGAATAACTGCCTGAGCAAACATGGGGTATTTGCACGATCTCATGCAGCGCCGACCCGTTCTGCATGGACTCAGCAAATTCGCCAGCGTTGGCAACTGATTAAAGACGACTTAGGTGATATCGAGATTTTTGGTGAAAATCTCTATGCCATTCATTCAATTGAATACCGTCGGCTTGAAAATTATTTTTTTGTATTTGCCGTACGCTGTAAAGACGTTTGGTTAAGCTGGGAAGAAGTCGGCTTTTACGCCGCTTTATTTGACTTCCCTCGGGTGCCGGAAATAGTCCCGGGGCCGTTAGGTCATAATGAACGAGATTTTAGCCAGTTGATTATTGATGCGGCTAAGCAAAATAGTCTGTTTGATTCGTGGGATATTCATTCACAAACGGCATGCTCGATGGAAGGGATTGTCAGCAGGAATAGTGGAGAATATCGGGTATCTGATTTCTCTCATCAGGTGTTTAAATACGTACGTAATAACCATGTTCAAACCGATGTGCACTGGAAGCGGAACTGGCAACGGGCACCGCTTAGTTTTGAGCGAAATGGGACAGGAGAATAACAATGAACTGGACATTAAGTCATGATAAGTCCTGGCCTTTTTTGGAAAAAAACTACTCATGGGTTGCTGATATGCAGGGCGTTGAACAGGATCCTGTTTATCATGCAGAAGGCGATGTGGCCGAGCATACCCAGCGGGTATTACAGGCGCTGATAGCCCTGCCTGAATACGCAAGATTAGGGCCTTTAGAGCAAGAGATTCTTTGGGCTGCGGCATTACTTCATGACGTAGAAAAACGCAGCACGACCCGCGTTGATCCGGATGGGAAAATTACCTCTCCGGGCCATGCTAAGCGCGGTGAGTTAACCGTACGGCAACTGTTGTTTAAACAAGTTCCGGCCCCGTTTGACATCAGAGAGTCGATAGCAGCATTGGTTCGTTATCACGGGCTACCTCTGTGGATTATGGAAAAACCAGATCCGCAAAAAGCCTTATTCTCAGCATCATTACGGGTAGATACCGGTCTGTTGGCCGTTCTGGCTAAAGCTGACGTTTTAGGCCGGGAATGTTCGGATTCTCAGGAACTGCTTAGTCGGATTGAACTGTTTGAATTGTATTGCCGCGAGCAGTCATGCTGGCGACAGGCTAGGGTATTTAATTCAGGCGAAGCGCTGTTTAAATATTTTTCAACTGAAGGCGGAGCATTAGACTATCAGCCTTATGATGACTATAAAAGTAAGGTTACCTTACTATGTGGCTTATCGGGGATGGGAAAGGATCGCTATATTCAACGCTTTCACCCGACAACGGCGGTAATTAGTCTGGATGATATACGGCGTGAATATAAGATAAAGCCAGATGATAAAACGGGCAACGGGCGGGTGGTTCAACAGGCAAAAGAGCTGGCCAGAATAAAGTTACGTAAGGGTGAAGATTTTGTCTGGAATGCCACCAATATAACCGGTCAAATGCGCCAACAATTGGTTAATTTATTCGTTAGCTATCACGCTTGGGTCAAGATTGTTTACATTGAAGTGCCTTACGCACGATGGCGTATTCAAAATAGCGGGCGTGAATATGCGGTACCGGAGAAGGTGCTGGATCGAATGCTAAGTAAGCTTGAGCTTCCGACTCAGGATGAAGCCCATAGCGTGGTCTATCATATTGAAGAATCGGTTACGTATTAACAAAAACGCCGTGTGGCTGATACCACGCGGCGTTTTTTTAGCTGCTATAAGGCAGGTCACTAGAGGTGATTAAGCCAGGTTTTTAGCCACAAATTCCCAGTTAACCAGAGCCCAGAAATTCTCTAAATATTTAGGACGGGCATTACGGTAATCGATGTAATAAGCATGTTCCCACACATCAACGGTTAACAACGGCTTATCACCGTCAGTCATTGGATTAGCTGCGTTAGAGGTGTTTACGATAGCTAATTTGCCGTCAGCTTTTTTAACCAGCCAGGTCCAGCCTGAGCCAAAGTTTTTAATAGCGGAATCAGTTAATTGCTCTTTGAATGCAGCAAATGAGCCGAAATGTTTAACAATCGCATCGGCAACCGCACCAGCAGGCTCGCCACCGGCGTTTGGTGCTAAGCAGTTCCAATAAAAAGTATGGTTCCACACTTGAGCTGCGTTATTGAAAATTCCACCGGAAGATTTAAGAATAATCTCTTCCAAAGATTTACCTTCAAACTCAGTACCCTTAACTAAGTTGTTCAGGTTAACAACGTAGGTATTATGGTGTTTACCGTAGTGATACTCTAAAGTTTCAGCTGAGATGTGTGGTTCTAAACCGTCTTTAGCATAAGGCAGGGTTGGTAATTCAAAAGACATTGCATTGCTCCTCAAGAAAAATAAATCGCTCATTGATTTCTGTAACTCTAAACGTTGCAGTTATCTGAATCATGAGTCATTTGCAAAAAAACTGTTGTTACATTGTTATAGGATATGATTTTATCAACTTTTTTTTATATTAAAAGAGGGATATAGGAAAAGGTTAAAATGTTAATGGCCACAATGGCCTGTGATTCCCCTGACAGCTGGGAATCAGGCAAAATAAAAAAATCCTGTGGACAACAGGATTTTGCACTAAATTGAACATTGTATTCACATTACAACTTATGCAGCCTAATTTGGTTTCTATCTGCTACAATAAAACCCTGCTAAAGATGGCATTTTTTCTTATCGATATAGCCGCTACAATAGTAAGACAATGAGCGCAATGCATGCTTGAGGAAGCAATACAATGACAACAATAGAAAAAATTCAGCTTCAAATCGCTGAAAACCCAATCCTGCTGTATATGAAAGGCTCACCAAAGTTACCGAGCTGTGGTTTCAGTGCTCAGGCGGTACAGGCTTTGTCTGCCTGTGGTGAACGTTTTTCTTATGTCGATATTTTACAGAATCCGGATATTCGTGCCGAGCTGCCAAAATATGCCAACTGGCCGACATTCCCGCAGCTGTGGGTTGATGGTGAATTGATTGGCGGATGTGACATTATTTTAGAAATGTATCAGCGCGGCGAACTTCAACCGTTACTGAAAGAAGCAGCGCTTAAATATGGTGCGACAGACGCAGAGTAAGCGACAAGCACAATAAAAATAGCCCCGCTAGTTAATACTATCGGGGCTATTTTTTTAATCTCTTACCTGGTGAGCTGGCGATAACGGCCATCCGCCCATTTTTTTCCATCGATTGACTAACTCGCAGAACAGCTCTGTTGTACGCTCAGTATCGTATAGTGCGGAGTGGGCTTGAGAGCTATCAAAAGGAATTCCACCGGTCAGACAGGCTTTGGCTAGTACGGTTTGCCCCAAGACTAATCCGCTAAGCGCGGCAGTATCAAAGGTTGCAAAAGGATGGAACGGATTGCGTTTTAATCCGGCACGTTCAGCCGCAGCCATAAGAAAACCATGGTCAAAAGCTGCATTGTGGGCGACAACGATGGCTCGGTTACAGTTTTGATCTTTAATTCCCTTACGTACCATTTTAAAAATAGCGTGTAAGGCATCATATTCACTGACCGCACCGCGTAGTGGGTTAGTCGGGTCAATGCCGTTGAAGGCTAAAGCATCCGGCGACAAAACTGAGCCTTCGAATGGTTCAATATGGAAGTGTAGCGAATGGTCTTTGATCAGCCAGCCTTGTTCATTCATTTTTAAGGTAAAGGCGGCTATTTCTAATAAGGCATTAGTTTTTGCGTCAAATCCTGCCGTTTCTACATCAATAACTACAGGATAAAAGCCACGAAAGCGATCGCTTAAACTGTTTGGAGTATTATTATCAGCCATGTCTACCTATCTATGCTTAAAACTGTTCGAAAAAAATCAGACGGCTATTATGCCAAATTTTGTCGAGTCTTGCAGTCTGCATCAACCTGAAGGTTGAAAAGAGCTTTAAATTCGCTGCCGCTGATTGAAATAAGGGCGGCCATTAAGACAGAATTACAGACGCGCCCAAGCAAGGGCGCGTGGGAAGGGCAGGAAAAATAAATTAGTTGCCTAGCGCTGAGGAGGCATTTTTATTTTCAATTAGCTCAATTTTATAGCCGTCAGGATCTTCAACAAATGCAATAATTGTCGTTCCACCTTTTACCGGGCCAGCTTCTCTGGTGATTTTTCCACCGGCAGCACGAATTTGTTCACAGGTCTGCGCAACGTTATCGACGCCCAGTGCAATATGGCCGAAGGCCGTCCCCATATCGTAGCTATCAACACCCCAATTATAGGTCAGTTCAATTACCGCCCCTTGGCTTTCATCGCTGTAGCCAACAAATGCCAAAGAGTATTTATATTCAGTGTTTTCGCTGCTACGGAGCAGGCGCATGCCGAGTACTTGAGTATAGAAATCAATCGAGCGCTGTAAGTTGCCAACGCGCAGCATGGTATGAAGTAAACGCATGTTGTTATCCTCTTTTTTCGTCAAGTCGAAAGGTTAAAGTCAATGTGTTAAATTTATGTTTCACTAAGTTGGCGAAACCGCATCATTGTGCAAGTGGAGAAAGTATACCCTGATATTCCTAACAGGTTGAAGTTTTCTGTTTATCTTGTTTAAAGTGAAGTAGGTAGAATTAATAAAACGTATCGCAAATGAGAATAGGTTGAATAAAGCCTTGCATTTTGTTGTGCTTCAATCTATTACATATTAATAACAATGTCAGCCAGAGCTTGATTAAACTGATTAGGATCTTGGGTGTTATCATGCCACAGCAGCTTGAATTTTTTGATATTCCATCCCCTTGTCGGGGTGTTTGTCAAAGCGATATACGAGGGTATTGCCTCGGATGCCTAAGAAGCAGGGATGAGCGTTTCCAGTGGATGAAAATGAGTGATATGCAGAAGCGAGAAGTTCTCCGACTATGTCACCAGCGTCGACTGATTCGTAATAGACGCGCGGTAGAGAAAGACCAAGCGGACCCACAGCAAGACTCATTATTTTAAATCGGCTTGATTATCAACATATTCGTTGATAATTATTTATAGTTACTTTGTGTGCGCTCGATCGACTATGTTCAATTTCCTTTATTTCAATTACTGTATTTATTTTATATTTACAGCATAATAACCACGCTTAAATGAGTAAGCACTTTTAAAAAAGGATGAACAATGAAACGTTATTTAACCGCTTTGGCAGCTCTGGTTGCTTGTGCTGGTGTTCAGGCTGCAACAATTGAAGTTCCTGTTAATAGTGTTTCCGCTGAGGGAATCGGTCAGTCAATCGGTAATATCACCATCAGTGAAACTGAATATGGTCTGCTGTTCACACCAAATCTTAAAGAATTACCTGCAGGCGTTCATGGATTTCATGTACATGAAAAGGCCAGCTGTGAGCCCGCAACGAAAGATGGTAAAGCGGGTGCAGCATTAGCCGCCGGTGGCCATTTTGATCCAGAAAATACCGGTAAGCATTTGGGCCCTTACGCGAGCGGTCATTTAGGTGACTTACCTGCTATTTATGTAGCAGTAGATGGCACCGCAACAACGCCAGTATTGGCCCCCCGTTTAAAAACAATCGATCAAGTTAAAAACCATGCATTAATGGTTCATGCTGGTGGTGATAACCATTCAGATCATCCTCTGCCGTTGGGCGGTGGTGGTGCGAGAACTGGCTGTGGTGTCATTAAGTAATATCTGATTATTTCTAACACACATTACTCTTTATGACGTATTGATGTGCAAGTGCCACCTCTTTTAGGTGGCACTTTATTTTAAAAAATGATTATTTAACATTAATATAATAATTAATTTCAATTTAATTAATATGTTAATGTAGGCGTTTATCTCGTTGAAAATAGGTAGAAAATGAATTGTTTCACATGTGAAAAGTTAGCTTGGTAGGCATTAGCGATGGTTAATATCTTATTGATTAGAATTTAATGTTTTAATTATTAGCATTTTTATAGAAAAAAAAGTCATAATTGAATCTGAATTATTTCACACACACTATTATCCATAGTTTACTTATTCTTAGGTTATTATATGAATTCTAAAATCGAATATACGTTAGGCGCAGATATAGCAAAATTGGTCCGCAGCTGGCGCAGCATTATTGATCTTCGCCTTAAGCCTATTGGTTTAACGCAAACGCATTGGATTACGCTTTACTATTTAAATACGCTGCCACCGAATCAATCTCAAATTCAGCTCGCCAAAGCGATTGGAATTGAGCAGCCTTCATTAGTGCGTACCCTTGATCAATTAGAGCACAGAGGGTTAGTGCGCAGAGATCCTTGTCCATGCGATCGTCGTGCTAAGCAAATTAATCTGACGGATGAAGCTAAGCCGGTATTAATTGAAGTCAATGACGTTGTTGAAAGTGTGAAAGAGAGTGTCCTCGCGGGTGTCAGCGAAGATCAGCTGGAAACTTTCATTAATGTGATTAAAGCATTCGAACAAAATATCGCTGCCATGGTGAGTAAATAGTTTGGTCATTAGATAAATGTTTTTTGAATGTGCATATACATTTGATATTAAATGATAAAATCTTTTTTCCGTGTAGGGAGTTACGGCTAAAAATATGATGATATCAGCACTGACTTTATTGCCAGTACGGTTTTTCTGTGGCAATTGGCCTAGATTTTGATTTAATACCTATCTAATTATCTGATTCTTTCAGAGCAATAAGCATAGATAGAAAGGCATTAATCATGATATCTGGTCAATATATCGGTGTTATGTCCGGAACCAGTTTAGATGGTGTTGATGTCGCCTTGGTTGACATCAACCCGTCATCGGTTATCCAAAAAGCAAGTTATTCCCATCCTATGCCCTCTGACATAAAGCAGGATATTCTTGCCGTATGTCAGGGGCAGCTAACCACACTTTCTCAAATTGGCCAATTAGATCTTCGCTTAGGTATATTGTTTGCCGAGGCGGTGCTGGGCTTATTGCAGCAACATCAAATTAATCCTTCCGATATTCTAGCGATTGGTAACCATGGGCAGACTGTCTGGCATCAGCCGCAAGGACAGTACCCGTTTACCATGCAGCTCGGTGACAACAATCGTGTTGCCGCGATGACCCAAATTAAAACCGTCGGCGACTTTCGCCGAAAAGATATGGCGTTTGGCGGGCAGGGTGCGCCATTAGTTCCTGCGTTCCACCAGGCCTTGCTTGCTGTGCCTGACGAACGCCGGATGATATTGAATATTGGCGGAATTGCTAATTTGTCATTGTTAATCCCGGGGACGGATGTCAGTGGATTTGATACCGGTCCCGGCAATATGTTGATGGATGCCTGGATTCAAAAACATCAGCAACAAGGCTTTGATCGGGATGCTATATGGGCTCGCCAAGGAAATATCAATTTCCCACTGCTGTCAGCTATGCTATCCGATCCCTATTTTCAGTTAGCCGCGCCTAAAAGTACCGGACGGGAACACTTTAATTTGAAATGGATAAATCAATTTATTGAAGAGTTCCCTCATATCGCTCCTCAGGATGTTCAGGCCACATTAGCTGAGCTCACCGCCGTGAGTATTGCCAATCATATTCGTGATGCCGGTGGTTGCGATCGATTGCTGGTCTGCGGAGGTGGGGGACGTAATCCACTATTAATGGAACGCCTTTCCCGATTACTTCCTGAGACCCTGGTTGGCTTAACGGATAGCTACGGTATTAGTGGTGATGATATGGAAGCGATTGCTTTTGCTTGGCTGGCCGCCAGAACGATCGCTGGCCTGCCGGGGAATATACCTTCTGTAACAGGAGCTTCCAAGCTTACGGTTCTTGGGGCTGTTTACTCTCCCTAAATGAAAATACTGAGATAATATTCCGTATGCTATACTTAACGTACGATAATCCACGTTAGGAGTGAATATGAAAAAGCTAATGTTAGGTTTAGCGCTGGTTACATTAGTCGGTTGTAATGCGGCTAAGACAGAGAAAACAACGACGGAAACTTTGATATATTACCAATGTGGGAATCAACCGCTAGATATTAGATTAGATAAAGAAGCACAACAGGTTAGCGTTATTATCGACGGGAATGAACAACATCTTCGCCAAGTGGTTTCCGCCTCCGGAGCCCAATATAGCAATGCTTATTATACCTTCTGGTCTAAAGGTGATAGCGCTATGATTCTACGTGGCACTACGATTATTCTTAATGACTGTAAA
This sequence comes from Budvicia aquatica DSM 5075 = ATCC 35567, assembly GCF_000427805.1. Taxonomy (GTDB): domain Bacteria; phylum Pseudomonadota; class Gammaproteobacteria; order Enterobacterales; family Enterobacteriaceae; genus Budvicia; species Budvicia aquatica. Next base: position 43,821 of record NZ_ATYS01000042.1, read on the forward strand.
TTAGTCCCTTAACAGATCATTTTTTCTCTACTTACTGCGTCAGAGCGTTTGAAATCCTGACGTAGTAAGTGCAAGATAAGGCAAAATTAGATTTCAATAGGTTTTCTGGTTATGCCAAATCAGTCCAGCAGTGATATTGCCGACCTGCGGCGAGAATATACTCAAGGCGGTTTACGTCGGAAAGATTTACCTGAAGATCCGTTAGCCTTATTTGAACTTTGGCTAAAGCAAGCCTGTAATGCTCAAATCCCCGATCCTACAGCGATGTCTGTTGCTACTGTTGATGAACAGGGGCGACCATATCAACGTATTGTTTTATTAAAACATTATGATGAGAAAGGCTTCGTCTTTTATACCAATCTTGGTAGCAGGAAAGCTCAGCACATCAGTCATAACAATAATGTGAGCCTATTGTTTCCATGGCACGTCTTTGATCGTCAGGTCATTGTTTCCGGTAAAGCGGAGCGGATGTCATCAATGGAGGTCGTTAAATACTTCCATTCTCGTCCGAAAGACAGTCAGATTGCAGCCTGGGTCTCCCAGCAATCTTCGCGTATTTCAACTCGCGGCGTGCTTGAAAGTAAATTCCTTGAGCTAAAACAAAAATTTTTACAGGGTGAAGTCCCGTTACCCAGCTTTTGGGGGGGATTTCGCGTCAGTATCGACGCGATAGAATTTTGGCAAGGCGGGGTAAACCGCTTGCATGACCGATTTATCTATCAGCGAACAGAAAATAACTGGAATATTGACCGTTTGGCGCCTTAATCCCTAGCCATTAGCTTAAGTGACGTTTATTCTATCCAGTCCAATAAAAACGATTTACATCATCGCGATAGTTACAATTGAAAAGATATCGCAATTTATAACAACGGAGTTATGTATCGATGGCGAACAACCTGATTAAACAATTGCAAGAGCGTGGGCTGGTAGCCCAGGTGACGGATGAAGACGGGCTATCAGAAAGATTGGCTCAAGGGCCAATTGCACTGTATTGCGGCTTCGATCCTACCGCAGACAGCTTGCATTTGGGCCATTTGGTTCCGTTATTATGCTTAAAGCGTTTTCAGCTTGCAGGTCATAAGCCTGTCGCCTTGGTTGGTGGCGCAACCGGGCTTATTGGTGACCCAAGTTTTAAAGCGGCTGAACGTAAACTGAACACGGAAGATACGGTTGGCGACTGGGTTGAAAAGATCCGTCAGCAGGTTTCTCCATTCCTTGATTTTGACTGTGGCAGCAACAGTGCCAGAATGGCCAATAATTACGATTGGTTTGGCGGAATGAAAGTTCTGACGTTCTTACGTGATATAGGTAAACATTTCTCTGTTAATGCGATGATCAATAAAGAAGCGGTGAAGCAGCGCCTTAATCGCGATGACAGTGGTATTTCCTTTACGGAATTCTCATATAACCTGCTACAGGCTTATGATTTTGCGTGTTTAAATGAAGAACACGGCGTTGAGCTACAAATTGGTGGCTCCGATCAGTGGGGGAATATTACATCCGGTATCGATCTGACCCGTCGTTTACATCAGAATCAGGTTTACGGTTTTACGGTTCCGCTAATCACTAAGTCTGACGGCACTAAGTTTGGTAAAACTGAAGGCGGAGCAATTTGGTTAGATCCGAAGAAAACCAGCCCGTATAAGTTTTATCAGTTCTGGATCAATACTGCTGATGCTGACGTTTACCGCTTCTTAAAGTTCTTCACATTTATGTCCATTGAAGAGATTAATGCACTGGAAGAAGAAGACAAGAATAGCGGTAAAGCACCACGAGCTCAGTATGTATTAGCTGAAAACGTTACACGTTTAGTTCATGGCGATGCCGGTTTAGACGCGGCTAAGCGTATTACTCAAAGCCTGTTCTCCGGTGAGCTTAATGATATCACTGAAGATGACTTTGCTCAGTTGGCCCAAGACGGTATGCCAGCAATTGAACTTGAGTCAGGCGCTGATTTACAGCAGGCGTTGGTTGATTCTGAACTGGTACCTTCCCGTGGTCAGGCGAGAACCATGATCGGTTCTAACGCTGTTACTATTAACGGTGAAAAGCAGTCAAATCCTGAGTACGTTTTTGCTGATAGCGATCGTTTATTTGGTCGTTACTCGCTGTTACGTCGGGGTAAAAAACATTATTGCCTGATTTCTTGGAAATAAATTACACTATTAATTCGGTCGCAGCAGCGGCCGATTTTTTTGGCTTACAGATAGCGTAACTCTCCTTATTTCTGACACAATGTCTCCAAGGCGTTTTAATATCTAGGGATAATTCTAAAATGAAAAATATTTTATCCATTCAATCTCACGTGGTTTATGGTCATGCGGGGAACAGTGCTGCGGAATTTCCGATGCGCAGAATGGGTGTTAATGTCTGGCCGTTGAATACCGTTCAATTTTCAAACCATACTCAATACCGTCAATGGGAAGGCTGTGTTATGCCAGCCAGCCACTTAACTGACATCGTGCGCGGCATTGGTGAGATTAATCAGTTAGTGCGCTGTGATGCGGTATTAAGTGGCTATATCGGTTCTCCTGAGCAAGGGAAAAATATTCTTGATGCGGTTGCTCAGGTAAAAGCGGCTAATCCATCTGCATGGTATTTTTGCGATCCTGTGATGGGACATCCCGAAAAAGGCTGTATTGTTGCGCCGGGCGTTGCAGAGTTTTTCTGTAAAGAAGCATTGCCGGTTAGCGATATGATGGCGCCAAATTTACTGGAATTAGAACAACTATCCGGTAAAACACTGACCACGGTAGATGAGGTTATTACCGCGGCCCGTGACTTGTGTAAACAAGGGCCAAAAGTCATTTTAGTCAAACATCTTAGCCGGGCAGGGTATCAGGCTAACGCGTTTGAAATGGCTTTAGTTACTCTCGATGAAGCCTGGCATATTAGCCGGCCGTTAGTCGATTTTGGGCCACGTCAGCCTGTCGGCGTTGGTGATATCACCAGTGGGTTACTGTTAGTCGATTTATTACTTAACAAGCCATTGCCTGAGGCATTAGAACACGTCACGGCGGCGGTGTATGAAATTATGCTCGAAACTCAGCGTCGCGGAGAGTACGAGCTACAAATCGTGGCAGCGCAGGATAAGATTGTTAATCCAGAGCATCATTTCAAGGCGATAAAGCTGTAGTTTGTTGATGTTTTCTGCGTAAGAAAAACGGGCCTTAAGGCCCGTTCAGATTGCTGACGAACCCCATGTTTTTACGTGGGGTTCGTTCTTTCTAGCGACCGAAGGTCGCGATCGCGATATTTTTTTGCCTACATTCATTTTGTCTGTTTAGAGCCCTTGATAGCTTCATTATCAGTTGTAACCTCATCCAGGACTGCTTATAAAGCCAAAAAAGCGCCACCATCAGCGCTATCTTCTTCATATTCTGCGCTGCAGCCGCCAGAAGACACTGCATCTGCACTTTCATTAGTCCACGGAACCGGGCATAACGGTGACCATGATGTTGTTTTGCATCCGCGAAGCTGCGTTCTACTGTTTCCTTGCGCCGTTCATATATCT
>NZ_ATYS01000043.1 GCF_000427805.1 Budvicia aquatica DSM 5075 = ATCC 35567
TTTTTCGCCACAGAGGTGGCTATGATACCGTCTTGTGAGTGCCCACACAGATTGTCTGATAAATTGTTAAAGAGCGGTGTTGTAGGGAGAAAACTTCCTGCAACACGGGCTGCGAATAATACGCTAACCCGTTAGAGAGTCAAGTGTTAAATCTCAGATTTATTCACCCACATCTCGGTCTGCGCGGCTGTTTGCCGTGTCAGAGGTTGCGCATTATAGGGACTCTGAGTCATCTGGCAAGTGCTAAATCGCAATTATTATCTGAACGCTTTATTTTTCACCAAAACAGGCCTAAATAGGCTGTTCTTCGAGCGAAGTAAAACCAAACTTACGTAATACCGGAAGCAACTTATCCGTTTCATGATTAATTAAAGAGCAAAAAGCCATATTCTCGACAGAATGGTCACTTTTTTTCGAAACGTTCTCCAGTAATGAAGAAACTCGACGAGCAATCGCAGCACCAGAATCAACCAAGAGTGTTCCTTGCGGTAAAACAGCGGCTAATTCTTCTTGTAATAAAGGAAAATGAGTACAGCCAAGGACAATGGTGTCAGGGCATTGTTCTGCGTTAATCCAAGGGGAAAGAATTTCCCGAAGCTCATTAAGATCAATCGTCTCGCCATGCAGTTTCGCCTCAGCCATAACAACCAACCGGGGGGCGCCCATTAGTTCAATGCGACAGTCTTGAGCAAAACGGGCAATCAGCTCATGAGTATAAGGACGGTTTACGGTGACTTTAGTCGCCAATAATCCAACAATTCCATTTCGGGTCATACTCGCTGCCGGCTTAATTGCAGGCACCACGCCAACAATGGGTAAATCAAAATTTTCACGCAGCGCAGGGAGAGAAATTACGCTGGCCGTATTGCAAGCAATAACAATAATATCGATGGAATAACGCTGGCAGATTGCACCAACCATTTTGACAACCCGTTCAACAATCGCTTGCTCAGATTGTTCACCGTAGGGGAATCCCGCATTATCAAAAGCATATATTACTGATAAATCCGGCATTAAATGCCGGATTTCCTGATAGACCGAAAGGCCACCCACACCTGAATCAAAAACTAGAGCTGTTGGCATGTGAGTGGCTCCTTTATATAGATGGCCTGATGTTAGAAGGTATAACTGGCCGTGAGGTAATATTCACGCCCTGCAGTTTGGTATTTATAGGCAGTTTGATAATCTTTATCAAATAGGTTGGCAACCCTACCGCGAACGGTCAAATGTTCAGTTACCGGATAACCAGCTGATACGTCTACGGTGCTATAGCTTGATAAGCGTTTCTGCTCACTCGCATAAGCCGACGTATTATTATCGTAGCGTTTACCATTGTATTGATATGATACATCCATATCTAAACCAAACATATTCCAATCGATTTGATATTTAGCTTTGTGTTTCGAGCGGCGGGCAAGTACTTCATTATCTTTATCACGACGCGGATCCAAATATTCTAGCGTAATGCGGTGATTCAGTACGCCGGTTTCAAAGCTGCCGGTCCATTCGACACCTTTAATGGTTGCAGATTCAATATTGATATACTGACCATCGTAAGTCACTGGGTCAGACTCATATCCAATCAGATTGGTGATCTTATTTCTGTAACCAGCCAGACGCCAATTCAATGGCCCGGTATCCCCTTCTAATCCGGCTTCCCATTGACGAGATTCTTCAGGCTTTAGGTTGTCATTAGAAACAATACCAAAGCGTGAAGCACCGTGTAGTTGCCCTAAGGTTGGCGCTAAAAATCCAGTACCATAAGAAAGCGTTACCCGATAAGCGGGAATAAATTCCCAAGCTACGGCTGATTGCCATGTTTCATGCCAGCCAAATACCTGATTCTTATCAGTACGGAATGCGCCTTCAAAGATAAAGTCACCTAATGACTCCTGCCCGGTCAGATAAACGCCGGTGTTATCGCGTTGATAACTATCAGCAGCATAGCTATCTGACGATTCGAGTTTCTCCTGACGCCAGTCTATTCCCCCGTTGATAACGGCACTTCCTAACTTATAGCTATTACCCCATTGGATATTACGCTGGGTCATATCATCCAGCGAAGTGCCATCGTTATAACGACCATTTTCGCTATTAAAGTTATAATCTTTATATGTCTGATAACTCGCGACTAGCTGTGACGAATAATTCCCTTCCAGAAACCGTAACCCCATATCGTAATTACGGCTGTATAGCTGCCGCTCATTGGCCGAGTTAGGGTAAGTAGAATTCGCATCATACTCAGCATTATTGCTATATCCGTAACCTCGAACAAAAGCCGAAAACTGGGAAGAAAATTTATGATCGACACCGGCCCAAAATGACTTACTTCTGAATCCATCTCGATCTCTGTCCGGCCCGTAGGGAGAATCAGGGCTGACGTTGAAACCACGCGTGTCTTCGAATGAGCCAGCGGCAGTGATCGTTGTCTTATCGGCAATCGTTTGGCGCACCCGACCGTCATAAAGCTGATAATGGTTAGAGCCCAGGCCGGCATCAATCTTAGCGCCGTCCGTTTCAGACTGAGTAATGATATTGATGACCCCGCCAATGGCTTCAGAGCCATAAACCGCAGAGCGTGGGCCTCGAATAAACTCGACTTTCTGCACTAATGAAATTGGGATTTGGTTAAAATCAGCAATCCCCATAATGCCAGAAACCGGCAGACGAATACCGTCCACCAGCACTAAAACGTGGCGGGCTTCAGTACCACGGACATAAAGCGTTGCCGCTTGACCTCGTCCTCCGCTTTGAGCAATGTCAACGCCCGGTAAACGACGCAATACATCTGTCATGCTTTTGGCTTGCCAGAGATCGATTTCATCTCGAGTAACTATATCCATTGGCGCTAAGACGGTAGAGACGGGTTGAGGGAAACGAGTGGCAGTAACCACCAGTTTTTCAGTATCTTCCTGGGCTAGTCCCGAAAAAGCCGTAACAGAAAGGGAAGTGAGTAATACTATTTTTTTTGTAGTCATGGTTAAGCATCCGACCTTAAGTTGCAGGATGCCGCAAGAAGACAGCACGTAGTACGCGACGGCTGTAATAAATGCGACGGAATTCCGGCAGGTCTTCGGACTTAAGGAGAATAAATTAACAACGACTTCCCATCGATATAGACAGTGTCTGCACAAACCCAAAATAAATATTTAATGTTAGGCCGTGCGGTTGTAGCTTTCCTATTTACCGCTGCGCGTCAGTTCTGGATTCACACCAGATTCCCTTTTAACTCGATATTAAAGAGGCCGGAACGCACACATGCTACAAGCAATCGAAGATAGAAATCTAGACTTCTATTTATTTTAACCCACAATAATGGAATAAAGTTCACAACGCTGGACATCACGCCATCATTCCCTACAATTCCGCGTGAATAAATAAATTACCTGAATATGATGCTCTGATATCCGAGAACCTTTATGACACCTGATAATCTGCCGACTGCCCAATACGATGCCCAACTGGCTGAAAAAAAAGACCGACTGGTATCCATAATGGCCGCTTTTTCAGCGCCGGAACCTGAGGTTTTTCGCTCACCGGTCAGCCATTATCGCATGCGGGCAGAGTTCAGGATTTGGCACGATGGCGATGATATCTATCACATTATGTTTGATCAGGCCACCAAGCAGCGGATCCGCGTCGACACATTTCCGGCTGCCAGCACACTCATTAATCAGGCAATGCCAAAATTGCTTGAAGGTATACAGCCCCATAAATGCCTGCGCCATAAACTCTTCCAGATAGACTACTTATCGACCTTAAGTGGTGAAATTGTGGTGTCTTTGCTTTATCACCGCCAATTAGATGAAGAGTGGCAGCAACATGCCCAACAACTTCGCGATAATTTGCAGGCGGAAGGGATTAACCTACAGTTGATTGGCCGGGCATCTAAACAAAAAATCTGCTTAGACCGTGATTATGCCGATGAGCGATTGATGGTCAGCGGACGTGAAATGATCTACCGCCAGACAGAGAATAGCTTTACCCAGCCGAATGCTGCGGTAAATATTCATATGTTGGAGTGGGCACAAAACGTCACCACTAACTCTCAGGGCGACTTATTAGAACTCTATTGTGGTAATGGTAATTTTTCACTGGCATTGGCAGGGAATTTCAACCGAGTCTTGGCAACAGAAATTGCCAAACCGTCGGTGGCTGCAGCACAGTTCAATATTTCAGCTAATAAGATTGATAACGTACAGATTATTCGCATGTCTGCTGAAGAGTTCACTCAGGCCATGCAGGGAGTTAGGGAGTTTAATCGCTTAAAAGGTATAGATCTGAGTGAATATCAGTGCGAAACGATTTTTGTCGATCCACCGCGCAGCGGACTGGATGAACAAACAATCAAAATGGTTCAGGCCTACCCTCGAATACTGTATATCTCCTGCAACCCTGAAACCTTGAGTGAGAATCTAACGATTCTTAGCCAAACTCATCAAATAACGCGCCTCGCACTATTTGATCAGTTTCCTTATACCCACCATATGGAATGTGGCGTGCTATTGGAAAAACACTAACATCCGGCAATAAAAAAGCCCCATATCCATAGGGGCTAGTAAGTTTTAATTTGCTCTATTTTTATTATTTTAATGAAACTAATCGGCCTGTTTAGCCGTTTTATTCTGTGTAAGATTAAGCTTATAACCAATCCAGAATACTAATGCTACACAAATAATGGTCAGGAAGAAGTTAGAGCCCATTTCTGAGTACTCAGCACGAATCACAGAGCTATAGAGGAAAATACCTAATAGAAAACAAGATGCTGCCAGAGTCGGGGTTCCTTCTGGCATTGGATGAGTCACATATCGCTGATGTAAGCAGTATACGGAAAGACACAGTGCGATTAACGGAAATATCGAAAAACTAATGACTGAATCAAACAGTGCATTAAACGACCCATTAATAGACAAACCGGTGATAAAAGCCAATAAAAGCGTACGGTACTCTCTGGTTACTTTTTCTGTCATCGCAACATCCCTCTTGGTTATTACAGCGAAATTATCGTTGCGCCCTTTTCCTGTTCGCGGCGATACCAATAATAAACACCTTTAGAAATCATACGTAACTGTAAGACTAACCGTTCTTCCAGTTGTTTTCGTTGGGCTACATCAATATCCAACGCTTCGGCACCAGCACTAAATACGATCGTTACCATCGCTTCAGACTGGGCTTCGGTAAAGCTGCGCGGCATCTGGTTAGCAGATTCAAGATAGTCGGCTAATTCAGCAATAAAATGTTGAATTTCACGGGCAACAGCGGCACGAAATGCGGCAGATGTCCCGGAACGCTCCCGCAGTAATAAACGGAATGCATTGGGATTATCACCGATAAACTCCATAAATGTTGACACCGACGTGCGAATTACGCTTCCGCCCCGGGCTATTCGCTGGCGAGCCTGGCGCATTAATTGCCGCAGCATTAATCCGCTTTCATCGACCATAGTTAACCCAAGCTCATCAACATCACGAAAATGGCGATAGAACGATGTCGGGGCAATACCAGCCTCACGTGCAACTTCACGCAAACTCAGGCTTGCAAAGCTTCTCTCCGCACTGAGTTGGCTAAACGCGGCCTGAATAAGCGAACGGCGAGTACGTTCTTTTTGTAGTGCTCTTACTCCCATCACGCCTTTACCCTCATCATTTCACTGCTCACAATTCTACTCATGTTACCCGGCAGCCACCGATCATAAACTGCCTTAAAACCCGATTGCTGAGATGCCGATCATGAACCACCATTTTAGTTCACATATCGGGCAGTTTACTCAAATCAATTGGCTCGTTGCTGTTCAGCAGCAATAACGCCCGGCATATGATCGGCGATAGTTTCTGCCAATTGCTCATAACGGGCACGCAGCGGTGAACCCGGACGATAGACTAAACCTATCGTTCTTTTTGGCTCTGGCTTATAGCAAGATAAATAACAAATACCATCCCGTTCACGCTGAGGAGGCGTGGCTAATAAAGGAAGCAGAGTGATGCCGCTGGCCGCAGCAACCATATTACGCAGTGTTTCTAAGCTGGTTGCCCGGAAGTGCGAATCCTCGTCAGCGCCGGCTTCAAAACAAAATCCTAACGCCTGATCGCGTAAACAGTGGCCATCTTCCAGCATCAGTAGCTTTTCACCCGACAATTCAGACATCATTATTTTATCTCTGCCGGCCCACGGGTGGTCTGAATATATCGCTAAACGCATAGGTTCATCATATAAAGGCATTTCAATAAATGACTCAGTTTCTTTCACTAAGGCCAGAATTGCACAATCTAATTTTCCGCTATCTAACTGAGCTAACAGGTCTTTTGTCTGAGCTTCGTGGAGATACATCTCTAGCTTTGGAAACTCTTTATGCAGCATTGGGATAATATGCGGTAACAAATAAGGCGCTACCGTTGGAATCAGTCCAATATGTAGTGGACCAGACATGGTTTCGCCTTGCTGGCTGGCCATCTCTTTTAATACTTTAACTTCTCGTAAAACCTTTCTAGCCTGATCGACTAACAGCATTCCTGCCTGAGTAAACAGTACTTTACGGCTAGTCCGCTCAAGTAACATCACGCCCAGCTCATCTTCTAATTTCCGAATTTGTCCACTTAATGTTGGCTGGCTTACATGGCAAGAGTCAGCGGCTCGCCTGAAATGGCAGTGCTCAGAAAGGGCAACAAGGTATTCCAGATCTCGAATATTCATAGCTCAATCCCTTAATTTAAGATAGATGATGTCAATAGATAGGATAGTGACTAACGATTATACCTATTAATCTAACATATGGATAATCATCATAACGAAAACATGATGCGTAATAGAAAAAAGTTAATACGTACCCTTAAATAACATAGAGGCGACAAGATGTTCACCACTCAGGAAGGCCAGACAGTACCTAATGCCGTTTTTCATACCCGTCAGGGAGACCAATGGATCGATATTAGCACTCAAGAACTGTTTAAAAATAAAACGGTTATCGTTTTTTCTTTACCTGGTGCATTTACCCCGACCTGCTCTTCCAGCCACCTTCCTCGTTATAACGAATTAACCCCAATATTTAAACAATATGGTGTGGACAGCGTACTGTGCGTCTCCGTTAACGATACCTTTGTCATGAACGCTTGGAAATCAGACCAGCATGCTGAAAACATCCGTTTTATCCCTGATGGCAACGGTGAATTCACTAAAGGCATGAATATGCTGGTTGAGAAGGCTGACTTAGGCTTTGGTCCGCGCTCATGGCGCTATTCGATGTTGGTTCGCGATGGCGTAATTGAAAAAATGTTTGTTGAACCAAACAAGCCGGGCGACCCATTTGAAGTTTCTGATGCCGATACCATGCTGAACTACTTGGCTCCTGACTGTAAATTACAAGAATCGATTTCACTGCTGACCAAGCCCGGATGCCCGTACTGCGCCAAAGCGAAACAAATGCTACAGGATCGCGGCTTACAATATGAAGAAATTATTCTGGGTACTGATGCAACAACCGTTAGTCTGCGTGCAATCACCGGACGTTCTACCGTTCCGCAGATCTATATCGGCGGACGCCATATTGGTGGCAGCGACGATTTAGAAACATATTTTGCTGCTTAATATTTCACTGTAAACAACCGTTCTATAAAGCTTAGCAACAGTTAGCCAATGGTCGTTTTGGCGGACTCCGGTCCGCCTTTTTTATAGTTAAAATGTAGAGTAAGGAATCATCAGGATGAAAGAATTACAGGTCGACGTAGCGGTCATTGGTGGCGGCACGGCAGGATTAGGTGCCTACCGGGCGGCGAAACGTTTAACCCCTAATGTCGTCATGATTGAAGGCGGACCCTACGGAACAACCTGCGCCCGCGTTGGCTGCATGCCTTCTAAACTCTTAATTGCGGCGGCGGAAGCCGTGCACCAAATTGAACGCGCACCGGGCTTTGGTATTCATCCGCAGGGTGACATCAAAATTAACGGACGTGAAGTGATGGACCGCGTTAAGCGTGAACGCGATCGGTTTGTCGGCTTTGTTCTTGAAGGCGTCGATGAGATCCCACAGCAGGATAAAATCGAAGGCTATGCCCGTTTTATCGATGACAACACGCTGCAAGTGGGTGACCACACTCGAATTCAGGCTAAACGAATTGTCATTGCAAGCGGTTCAAGACCGGCATGGCCTGCGGCGTGGAACAGTTTAGGCGATCGTTTGGTGATTAATGACGACGTTTTCGACTGGGATGATTTACCCTCATCCGTAGCGGTATTTGGCCCCGGCGTTATCGGTATCGAGCTCGGTCAAGCCCTTCATCGATTGGGGGTTAAGGTGACTATGTTTGGTGTCGGCGGTGGTGTCGGTCCATTGACTGATGGTGCGATTCGCCAATATGCTGCCGCGACGTTAAATACTGAATTCTATCTCGATGCGGATGCCAGCGTAGAACTGATCGAACGCCGTGGCGATACGGTATTTATCCGCTATCAGGACCGAGATGGCCAAGTTCAGGAAATTTCCGTCGATTATTTGTTAGCCGCAACCGGGCGCCGTCCGAATGTTGATAATATCGGTTTAGAAAATACCTCACTTAAGCTCGATGAGAGAGGCGTTCCCTTTGCAGATCGATTAACCATGCAAACCAGCGTGGCTCATATTTTTGTCGCCGGGGATGCCAGTAATCAGCTTCCGCTGTTACACGAAGCCAGCGATCAAGCGCGTATTGCCGGTGAAAATGCGGGTTCGTTCCCGGAAGTATCTCCCGGCCTGCGCCGTAGCCCAATTTCAGTGGTTTTCTCAGACCCGCAAATCGCGATGGTGGGCTCAACCTATCGTGAATTAAACCAAAAATTCAGCGCCTGTGGCTGTTTTGAAATCGGTAAAGTCTCTTTTGAAAATCAGGGACGTTCACGGGTTATGCTGCGTAATAAAGGGCTACTCCATGTTTATGGTGAACAAGGAACCGGCCGCTTCTTAGGTGCCGAGATGATTGGCCCGGGAGCCGAACATATTGCCCATTTATTGGCCTGGGCCCATCAGCAAGAGATGACCGTCGGGCAGATGCTGGATATGCCGTTCTATCATCCGGTTATTGAAGAAGGCCTGCGCACCGCACTGAGGGATTTAGAAAGCAAACTGAAGCTAGGCCACAGTGAAATTGAGCGCTGTCAGCGCTGCCCGGGAGATTAATCTCTTACTGAAGGTATTAATCCGGCCATAGGCCAACTATATCGCCATCCCGTTTTTCAACGGGATGGCGTGGGCTAAGCGATAGGCCGGATTTATTATCTGTACTGATGAGAACTTTTACTGATTAAAGCTTTTTACTGATTAAAACTTTTTACTGACTAAATGATTGCCTTCCCATACTCCATCGGGCTTAGTCCCAGTTGCTTAGCCACGGTCTGCCCGATATCAGCAAAAGTATCGCGGATACCTACTGAACCGGCGGGTACATTCTGGCCATACATTACAACAGGCACTCGTTCACGCGTGTGATCTGACCCCGGCCACGCAGGATCGCAGCCATGATCGGCGGTCAGATATAAAATATCGTCAGGCCGCATCTTTGCCATAATCTCTGGCAGGCGCAAATCAAAGGCTTCAAGCGCTGAGGCATAGCCATCAACATCACGACGGTGGCCAAAGCTTGAGTCAAAATCGACAAAGTTAGTAAAGATGATACTTTGTTCTGGGGCCTCATCCATCGCAGATAAAGTTCGATCGTACAGCTCATCAAAACCCGTCGCTTTAATATATTTAGAGATACCCTGATGAGCATAGATGTCAGCAATTTTTCCAACCGCTAAAACCTGTCCCTGTTGCTCATTAATCAATTTTTCCAGTACGGTGGTACCCGGTGGGTTTAAAGAGTAATCATGGCGATTGCCGGTACGCTGAAAATCAGCGGCGTTGTTGCCAATAAACGGACGAGCAATCACCCGACCAATATTATAATCGGCCAACTCTTCACGAGCGATTTTACATAGCTCGTACAACCGCTCTAAACCAAAGGTTTCTTCATGGCAGGCAATCTGAAATACCGAATCACTAGAGGTATAAAGTATCGGCAGCCCGGATTTCATATGCTCTTCGCCCAGCGCCTGCAAAATTTCAGTGCCTGACGAATGGCAGTTGCCTAAAAAGCCGGTTAAATTAGCTCTGGCTAAAATTTTATCGGTAAGTGACTTAGGGAAAGATTGCGTTCTATCACTGAAATACCCGAAATCAAACAGAACGGGAACCCCAGCCATTTCCCAGTGACCGCTCGGTGTATCTTTACCAAAAGAAATTTCACTGCAGGCACCATAAGCGCCTACAACCTCTTCCGTCTTTTCCACACCTTCTGGATATTGGCCTACTGAAAGCTCAGATGCCTTAGCAAGACCTAATTTAACCAAATTAGGAATATGAAGCGTTCTGCCCTGCTGCTCTCTGAATCTGGCTAACGTACCGAAGGTATTCGCTTCGGCCTCACCAAATTTATCAGCATCAGGAGCACCGCCGATACCTAATGAATCCAGCATCAATATTATGGCTCGTGACATTGCAGATATCTCCCGTTAGTCGATTAATAGCCGCCTGATTCCACTTTAGTATCAGTGACAATAGCAATACCCGCGCTTGCGCCCATACGATTAGCACCCGCAGCCATCATTTTCTCTACGTCACTTAAACTACGAACGCCGCCAGAAGCCTTAACGCCTAAATCAGGGCCAACGGTTTTACGCATTAACTGAATATCGGCAACGGTTGCACCACCGGTAGAAAATCCGGTTGAGGTTTTTACGAAGTCAGCACCGGCTTTAACACACAGTTGGCATGCCAGCTCTTTTTCAGCATCAGTTAATAAACAGGTTTCGAGAATAACTTTGACAATCACTTTCTTCGACGCTCTGGCAGCAGCATCAACCACCGCTTGAATATCAGCCAGAACGGCGTCGCTATCACCGGCTTTTAGTGCACCAATATTGAGCACCATATCAACTTCTGTCGCACCGTTAGCAATTGCATTACCCGTCTCGAATGCTTTAGTTTCAGGCGTATTTGCACCTAACGGGAAACCAATAACGGTGCAGATCTCAACGTCCGATCCTGCCAGTGCTTTAGCGGCAACGTTTACCCAGCCCGGATTAATACAGACTGACTTAAAGCCATACTGTTTAGCTTCGCCGCAAAGCTTAAGGATCTCTTCCTTTTTAGCATCTGCTTTCAACAATGTGTGGTCGATCATTTTAGCGATATTTACATTAGCCATCAGGGTGGTTCCTCGTATTAAAAATATTAAATAGGTTTTAAAACATTCCCAGCTTTCTTCAATATATTAATGAGATAGCTGAGTGTTCTTTAACTCATCAGGATTATGTTTATATTGGAAAGCAAAGATAAAAATAATCACTAAAAGAACGGTATAGCTGGCGAATGACAGCCAGATACTCTGCCAATCTTTCACGCCATCGACGGTAAAGTAATCCACTACGTGTCCGCTGGTTATCGCACCGACATAAGCACCGACACCGTTAACCATGGTCATAAACAGCCCTTGTGCGCTGGCTCGAATATTGCGATCAACCTCTTTTTCCACATAGATTGCGCCTGAAATATTAAAGAAATCGAAGGCACAGCCGTACACCACCATAGATAACAGTAATAAGACAATGCCACTTGCAGACGGGTCACCATAGGCAAACAGCGTAAAGCGCAGGGTCCAGGCAATCATACTAATCATCATCACACGCTTGATACCAAAGCGGGACAAGAAGAACGGAATCGCCAGAATAAAGAACACTTCTGCAATTTGGGCCATCGATAATAAGATCGAAGGATATCTGACGACTAAGCTATCGTGGTAAATCGGATTGTTTGCGAAATCATGTAAGAACGGGCTGCTGAAGGTATGACTAATCTGTAATGAAGCACCTAACAACATGGCAAACAGGAAGAAAATAGCCATCTTCTTCTGCTTAAATAACACAAAAGCATCAAGCCCTAGTAGATTGACCCACGAACGGTCTTTTTTAACATTCGATGTCGGACAGCTTGGCAATGAAAGTGCATACACTGCTAATAAAAGTGCCGCACTGGAAGCAATATAAAGCTGAATATTGCTCAACTCAAAGCCAGAAAGACTGATAGCCCACATCGCAAAAATGAAGCCTACCGTGCCAAAAACTCGCACGGGAGGGAAATCTTTAACGGTATCCAGACCGGCTTTTTCTAGGCAGATATAAGAAATGGTATTAGCCAAAGCAATTGTCGGCATATAAACCATGGCATTAAATAGCATCACAAAAAACATGAAGTTTGGATCTGATATATGTGCGGCAGTGAATAATGCGACAGCACCCAGAAGGTGGCAGCAGGCGTATAATATATTGGCCTTAACCCAACGGTCAGCAATAATCCCGACAATACTGGGCATTATAATACAGGCAATGCCTTTAGCACCGTACACCAAGCCAACCTGCGCGCCGGTAAAATGTAGCGTATTCATCATGTAGGCACCCAGCGTAACCAACCAGGCACCCCAAATAAAGAACTGAAGGAAGAACATAACTTTAAGCCGTTTTTTTATTATCATTTTTATTCTCCGTAATTCAAAAGCGTTGAGGGAATATATTTTACTTATTGGTATGTGTAGGGTACTTCCCTCTTCAGAGGTGTCCCCTAATTGCCAAAGACTTGGGCCTGAGCAAATGGGGGACGATGTTAGAACTTTACGCAGTCATAAGAATCAGTGAGCGGCTTTGCTTTTTAAGAAAGCTTCAATCAGCTTAGTGAAATTGACCGATGCTAATTTTGCGCATTTCAGCGTTTGATCGTGAGATAGCACTACGTCTGACAGGCCTTCAGCTAAGTTAGTAATGGCCGTCATCGCAATGACTTTTAAACCACAATGGGCGGCAGACAGTACTTCAGGAACAACGGACATACCAACAACATCACCACCGATAATTTGCATCATGCGGATTTCTGCTGGAGTTTCAAAACAAGGTCCCGGGTAAGAAACAAACACGCCTTCGGTCAGCGGAATATCAAGCTGCTGAGCAATCTTTGCCATATCAGCACGCAGGTCTTTATCATATGCATTTGCCAGGCTGAAGAAGCGCGGGCCAAAGCGGTCATCGTTCGGTCCAACAAGCGGTGTACCCGGCATGGTATTAATGTGGTCTTTTAACATCACAACTGAGCCCGGTAATACTTCTGGTCTTAATGAACCCGCGGCATTGGTGCAGAATAAGAATTCACACCCCATCAGTTTAAAGGTGCGAACCGGGTTGGTCATGATGCTCATACCTTTGCCTTCATAAAAATGGCCACGGCCCTTCATACACATCACAGGAACGCCAAACAGGTCGCCTAAAACCAGTTCACCGGCATGGCCATGAACAGAACTCACAGGGAAACCAGGAATATCAGCATAGCTAATCGTGGTTTCATTAGAGATTTGAGCAACCAGATCGCCTAAGCCAGAACCTAAAATAAAGGCGGCTTGGGGTTTAAATCCGGGTTTTATTTTTTTAATATATTCAACGGCCTGAAACGGTAACTCATTGAAATCAGTATCAACGTTCATATTTGAATTTACGGTTGTCATCATAAAACCCCTTAATTATTTTAATTTAATAGCTATCAAATAAACCTGTTAAGTAATAAGTACCCAACATCATTCGAGTTGCAGGTAGGCGGCAAGTGAGTGAATCCCGATGAGCTTACTTAGGTAAGTGACTCGGGCGAACGAACGCAGCCAACACCCCTGAAAATCTAGAAAGATGACGGGTATAGATAAATGTAATCTAACCCATCATAAGTAGTGGGTTATTGCATGACCAATACTAAAATCCCCCTAATCCATACTGAAAATGTAATGGTTCAGAATGTGTTTCCACGCAATTATCGTTGATTACAAGATGGTAATAGGTAAGCACATGACGACAGGAATATTGAAAGCACATTTGCAAATGCTGGGGTTTACGGCCCTGCTTGGCGGATCTTTTATTGCCAGCGCAACCATCAGCAACTCCCTTCCCCCCATGGTGATTACATGGTTGAGATATGCAATTGCGAGCCTGCTGTTTATGGTGCTGTTAATGGGGCAAGGATTACTGAAGTTGCCCCGCCTGCGGGATTTAGGGCGATATACGCTTATCAGCCTGCCGCCACTGCTCTATTTTGCCTGCATGATATTTTCACTCCAGACAACCAGCGCAATAAATTCAAGTGCGTTATACACCACCGTGCCATTAATGAGCATGGTGATGAGTATGGTATTGCTTAAATCAAAGTCGACTTGGTTAGTCACCACTGCATTACTGATCGGAATTCTTGGTGCACTGCTGATTATCTTTAAAGGGGATTTGACTCAGGTATTACAGCTGTCATTTATGCCATCTGACTATCTATTCTTATTTGGTTGTCTGGGTATGGCACTAAATCCGATTGTGGTCAAAAAACTGCACCGCGGGGAGCCGTCACTGGTACTTACCGGCTGGAGTTTGATATGCGCAACGCTGTTGCTAACGATAATGATTGGCTATCAGTTACCGGATATCAAATGGGGAAATATTAGCGTCATAACCTGGAGTGGCGTCTTATATCTGGCCGCTTTTGCTACCGCGCTCAGTTTCTTTCTGTTTCAAAAAGCCTGCATTGTCTTATCACCAACTAAGGTATCCGGTTACGTTTACCTGATCCCCCTCTCGGTCATAGCGACGAATGCCCTATTAGGCCAAACAATTCAGTGGCAGGAAATCGCCAGCGGAGCCGCGTTAGTCCTGATCGCAATGACGATTCTAGTTAAAACTAAGTAATCGAACTTAAAGCAATTTCAGAATAACTCAAGAAGCCCGTTTAATGCCTCCGAGGCGCTATCCGGGCGATAAACCGCAAACAGATCGGCAGATAACTCCTCTTTGACCGGAATAAACTTAATATTAGGCCAGGGAATATCTTGCATGCTTTCAGGCACGAGGGCGATCCCAAGGTTACTATTAACAAATGCGAGTTGGGTTTGAGGTTCATCAAACTGGTAAATAGTACTTGGCGTACAGCCTGCATTGAGACAACTATTATATAAATTTTTAGAATAACCTGAGTTACTAAAGGTTAGAAATATCAGAGCCTGTCCGGATAAGTCTTTCAATGAAAGGATATTACTATTAGCAAGCGGACTTTCATTCGATACCGCCACCGCAACTCGTTGCTTTTCTACCCGCTTATATATCAAAGCAGGGTTTCGCTCTAAATCAGCACAGCGCCAAAACCCGATATCCAGCTTCTTATTTAATAGCGCTTCATATTGCTTACTTGGAGGAAGTTCATGTAATGACCAAGTGCTACTCGGATTATGCGCCTTATAGCTTTTTAGTTTATCTAATAGCTGTTGCCAAAGTGCCGAGCCAATCATACCTATATTAAGATGACTTTGTTCATTACGGGCAATATAAGAAACCCGGCTTAATGAATTTTCTATTTTATCAAAAATATCCTTCATTTCGGCCTGCATCATCTCGCCGGCAAGGGTTAAGACCACATTGCGGCTGTCTCTGATAAACAGCGGGAAGCCCAAGGCATCTTCCAGCTCTTTAATTTGCAGGCTTAAAGGAGGTTGTGAGATATGGAGTCGCTCAGCCGCTTTGCCAAAGTGCAGTTCTTCTGAAACCACTAAGAAGTAGCGAATCATTTTCAAATTAATACGGCCAGAGAAAAGAAGCTTTTGCATATTACATATCCAGTTATTACTAATACGATTAAGTCGAATTATTATTCCAATAAGAATATCGTCTGAAAATTCAATCTCTAAAGATAACTATGGTGCAAACGCAGAGTTAAATACACGCACGATTAGAAAGGTTTAAAAACAGAACGACTAATCATCAAGTACTATGATTATAGCCTGAAAGATTATTACTACTTTAAACATTTTTCAAAATGCTTTCCCACTATGTGATCTATATCCATAACCTGATAAACAGAGAATAATAACAAAGTGTTTTAATCATATTTATTTAATCAATAGATAATAAATAATATTATCTACCTGAAAAAGTTAGCCCGATAAATAATAAACCACCAGCTATATATTAAGATTGGTAGATAAAAACTCGGCCGGTACATATGCAGTTAGCCATACGCCATTATCTGCCTGATAAAACTTAAATCCTTGCTGGTACATAAGCAAAGCGTTCACCATTAACACGACCGGTTTACCATGACGTTGCCCCACAGAAATTGCAGTCAACTCATCAGCAGACAGGTGAACATACTGCCGATTGCCGGCAACCAATCCATGGTGATTAATGGAATCTATAAATCTTGTTGCTGTACCATGATATAAAGATTCGGGTGGTATTCTCTCCTGATATTGGATATCAACCTGTCGTGACGAATGCCCCTGAACGGCTCGAATGCGTAAACCGTCATCTGAAATTGCAAAGCGTTTTTTATCACTGCTATCTACTACTAACTGTAATAATGGAATATTCAGACTTTGCCCGGCGCTGGCCGCTCGGGTAATCAGTTGATTAATGTCCGCCCATCCTTCACTGTCTAACATTAAGCCTATGGCTTGCGGCTGATGCCGTAAGACGAAACTTAAGAATTTACTCACCTGATCGTGCTGTTTGCTCATTTTTATTATCCTGCTATCTTTATAATATCTCGTGATACTAAGCGCATTTACCTGAAAAATTAAGAGAAAAAATATAGTCCGCGTTAGATTGGTACCAATTAATCATTAAAATTTAAACTCAATATACGCCGATAAAATAATTAACAATAGAAAGTAAAATGAATATAGAAAATATCGTTATCACTGTCGAACTTAGATTAACAACAGCTTAAAATTTAATCTATTCATATAAGAAAAAAACCACCCACCTACATTTCTATGATTTTCATGACTTTATCAAGTTTAAATAAATGTTTTCACATTAGCTCATCAACATGTTTAACCATAATAATACTGGAACGATCACTTATAGTAATATAGATATCACTATCTCTCTGGAAACGGGTCTTATTGTTTCATCAATACACTAATAATTCGAATATCATTTACAATATGCAACTAGACTAGCACCCATCCATTAAATCAATAATAACAACAGACACATTTTTCAAAATATGTATAATACGCAGCGCTCCATACTATTTATATTTATTAAGGAAGATAGTGAATGAAAAAGGCAATTATAGCCACTGCAGTATTTTTAGCGCTAGGTGTAAGCAACATCGCTCAGGCAGATAACCACACGGTAACGTTAGGATATGCTCAAAGTACCGTTCAGAATTTTGATGATATTGACGGTATCAACGTAAAATATCGCTACGAGTGGGATTCCCCTTTAAGTATTATTTCATCATTCACTTATATGAGTGGAAATGATGATGCCAGCTATATGGTGAGCAGAGATATTATCAACACCCACGCAGAGATTAAATACTACTCTCTGTCTGCTGGACCAGCCTATCGAATTAACGAAATGGTCAGTATCTATGGTTTGCTCGGCGTTAATCTGAATAAAGTTGATTACTCGTCTTCATGGTTGAATTATGAAGGTTTTGGAAACTACACTAATATGGGCTCCATTAGTGGTAGCGAGCGTAAAGCGTCTCTGATGTATGGTGCAGGTTTACAAATTAATGCATGGGAAGGTGTTACAGTAGATGTTGGCTATGAAGGCTCACAATTAGATATTGATGGCCAAAATTATTCCATCAATGGATTTAACGTAGGCCTTGGCTACCGTTTCTAAGTTTTAGACTTAAGCTGAACGCCAAACAAAAAGGGGAAATAATTTAATTATTTCCCCTTTTTAGTAAAAATTTTAAGACTAAATATCTAACCGAGTTTTAGCTGCATTAATGGCACTGGCAACCTGATCCGGACTTACGCCGCCTTTGGCGCTGCGCTTTTCCAGACAAGATTTCAGCGACAATGCCGGATAGACATCATCTTCAATCGCAATATTAAACGTCTTCAACTGTTCCAGCGATAGCTCTTCTAGCGCCTTACCTTGTTGAATAGCTTCCAGCACCGCTGACCCGACAATATGGTGCGCTT
This sequence comes from Budvicia aquatica DSM 5075 = ATCC 35567, assembly GCF_000427805.1. Classification (GTDB taxonomy): domain Bacteria; phylum Pseudomonadota; class Gammaproteobacteria; order Enterobacterales; family Enterobacteriaceae; genus Budvicia; species Budvicia aquatica. The sequence goes on from NZ_ATYS01000043.1 coordinate 18,021, forward strand.
CGCGGAACGGAACTCCCTTGGCGACTAAATAATCAGCCAGCTCAGTGGCGTTAGCATAGCCCTGTTGAGCCGCTTCCTGACAGCGAGGGCGCTTAATTTGGATGCCGTCCAGCACCAGCACGGCCATATGTAAGCAGTCTAGCCAAGTATCCAACGCATCAAAGATCCCCTCTTTGTCTTCCTGCATATCTTTGTTATATGCCAGAGGCAGGCCTTTTAGCGTCATCATCATGCCAGTAAGTGCGCCCTGAACCCGGCCACATTTACCGCGAATCAATTCCAACGCATCCGGGTTTTTCTTCTGTGGCATCAGGGATGACCCCGAAGTCACGCGATCTGATAGTTCAATAAAGCCCGCTTCACCGGTGTTAAAGAAAATCAGATCTTCAGCAAAACGAGACAAATGCACCATGCTGATAGAGGCATCAGACAGCAATTCCAACACGTGGTCACGATCGGAAACGCTATCCAGACTATTGCGAGTAGCGGCGCTGAATCCTAACCAACCGGCAAGCTGATCGCGATCGATTGGATAAGCCGTTCCGGCCAAGGCACCACAGCCTAACGGGCTGGTATCCATACGCTTTAACGCATCCTGTAAACGGCTTTCATCACGGGCCAGCATTTCGGTATAAGCCATACACCAGTGGGCAAAAGTAACCGGCTGAGCTCGCTGTAAATGCGTATAGCCCGGCATTACTGCATCCTGATTCTGTTCAGCCGTGATAACCAGCGCTTGCTGTAACTCTTTAACGCCCTGTAGCAGTAAAGCTACCTGCATTTTGCACCACAGCTTGAGGTCGGTCGCGACCTGATCGTTACGACTACGGCCGGTGTGCAGCTTTTTACCTAAATCACCCACTTTACCGATCAGCTTTTGTTCAACCCAGCTATGAATATCTTCCGCATCACTGGCAAGAATAGCATCCGGATCGGCCTGAACTTCGGTCAGCAGTTGGTCTAAAGCTTGTTCTAATTTTTTCTGCTCTTCAGAACTTAACACACCGACGGTTACCAGCGCTTTTGACCAGGCTACCGAACCGATAATATCCTGCTCGGCTAAGCGATAATCAAAACGCAATGAGTCATTGAACAGTTTAAAGCGTTGGTCCGCCGCCTGACTGAATCTGCCACCCCACAATGCCATACCTTCCTACTCCTAAAAAATCAGGGCGATATCATCATCGCCCTTGGTTTTATCCTATAAACCTCGGCTTATAGTTTATGTGAACTACCTATCCGTACAGAATAACGTTTCATCAGATAAACGTTAACCGTTTTATTTATTACTTGGTCTTCAGCTCATTCAACGCACGAATACGTGAAGAAAGTGAGAACAGACGGATAAATCCACCGGCGTGGCTGTGGTCATAAACTTCGTCTTCGCCGAAGGTTGCAAACTCTTCAGAATACAGGCTGTTTGGTGATTTTTTCTGAATCGCCGTTGCCTGACCTTTATAGAGCTTAACCACGACTTCGCCATTAACATCCTGAGCAAGTGATTCTGCCGCAGCCTGTAATGACCGGCGTAATGGAGCAAACCAACGACCGTCATATACCACATAGGCCATTTCCAGACCTAACTGCTCACGCCATTTGAAGCTATCACGATCTAACACTAACTGCTCAACGCCACGCAGCGCAGTCACCATAATAGTGCCTCCCGGGGTTTCGTAGCAGCCACGGGATTTAATACCCACTAAACGGTTTTCAACAATATCAATACGCCCGATACCGTGTTTAGCACCCAGTTCATTCAGTGCTTCTAAGCATTTGAACGGACTCATGGCTTTGCCATTAACCGCAGTGACTTTTCCTTTCTCAACGGTAACGGTAACCAGCTCAGCCCGATCGGGAGCATCTTCAGGAGCAACAGTCCACACCCAACAATCTTTATTTGATGCATTCCAAGGCGTTTCTAATACGCCGCCTTCGGTTGAAATGTGCCATGCATTCTCATCACGGCTATAGATTTTCTCTAATGACGCGGTCGTCGGGATATTACGCTCTTTCAGATAATCCAGCAGAGCCTCACGGGAACGCAGGTTCCACTCACGCCAAGGTGCAACAACTTTAAGATGCGGAGCCAAAGCGGTATACGTCGTTTCAAAACGAACCTGATCGTTACCTTTGCCGGTTGCACCGTGGCACAGTGAGTCTGCACCGAGCTTCAGCGCTAACTCAACCTGAGCTTTGGCAATCAAAGGACGTGCCATTGATGTACCCAGCAAATAGCTGCCTTCGTACAGTGCGCCGGTCTGCAGTACAGGATAAACATACTCACTGATAAACTCTTCGCGCAGGTCAACAACGTAGCAAGATGACGCGCCAGAATTCAGCGCTTTTTGCTCTACGCCTTCTAAATCTGCACGTTCCTGACCGATATCAGCCACAAATGCCACTACTTCGCAGTCACCGTAGTTTTCTTTCAGCCATGGAATGATGGCCGAAGTATCCAGACCGCCTGAGTATGCTAAAACAATTTTTTTAATGCCGTTGTTATTCATCACTATATTTCCTTGATTGCTAATCTGAAATTTTTAATTCACTGACTATTGAGTAAAAGATAGAAAATAAATGCGGATCTTTTCTAACCAGTAACACCACTAAGCTAATATTCGGGTACCAACAGGCACGCCGTTAAACAGTGCCGGCAGCTGCTCTGCATGCCGCCAACTGGCGATATCTACCGGGCGACCCAAGGTACGTGCCGCATCTAAAGCAGCATTAACCTTAATCACCATTCCATCAGTAATAATGCCCTGATCTATCAGTTTTTGAGCTTTCTCTGCCGTCATTTCGGCAATGCGCTGCCCCTTACCATCAAGAATCCCGCTCACATCGGATAACAACACCAAATCAGCCCCTAAGGTTGCCGCCAGTGCCGTTGCAGCCTGATCGGCATTAACGTTCATCAATGCGCCTTGCGGCGTAATACCGATCGAGCTGATAATTGGCAGGTAACCACCGGCCAGCAAAGTTTCAATAAATTTTTTACTGCCCGCTTTAGCTTCGCCTACGTGACCCAAATCATCGGATAGCTGACTCACCTCAACCATATCACCGTCGGCCAGGCATAGTCCCACAGAACTAATTTTGTGCTTCTTCGCTACGGCTAATAGGGTTTTATTGGCCGTCCCGGCTAACGCACCGGTAATAGTGCCAATTTGATCTTCCGGCGTGACCCGCAGACCGTTTCTTCTGATAACCGGCAAAGCCAGCTTTTTCATCAGTTCATCAACCAAACAGCCACCGCCGTGCACAATCAGCAAATCCCGCTGGTTTTTTTCTTTATAACCTGCCAGTGCAACGAACAGGCGTTCCATTGCTTCATCGCTGTCCAACAGCGCCCCACCAAGTTTAATAATTAACGGATTCATCCTTCTTCTCCCTAGAGTAAGGATTGGGTTTCATTAAAGCCAAACCGCAGGTTCATACACTGAACGGCCTGAGCAGCCGCGCCTTTTAGTAAATTATCTTCAGCCGCAACCACAATAATATGCCGACCGTCTACGGCGAAACCGATATCGCAGAAGGGTTGCCCGACCACTGATTTTAGCGCCGGCAGCCCTTTTTCATACACCCGAACTAACGGTTTATTGTGATAGGCATTGTAAAACGCACGGTTAATATCAGATTCGCTCACGCCATCTTTCAACTTACAGGTAATCGTCGCCAGAATTCCTCTCGGGAAATTACCAAGATGAGGAGTGAAAATAACAGGAATACCTAAATGAGTTGAAATTTCAGGCTGATGACGGTGAGTAAATACGCCATAAGGTTGCAGACTGACTTCACAAAAACTGGTGGTCATACTGGCTTTACGCCCAGCGCCGCTGACACCGCTTACCGCGTTAATCACCGGCCACTGCTGCTCATCTAACAAACCGGCCTCTACCAGAGGTTTTAATGCCAGCTGTGATGCCGTGGGATAACAACCGGCAACGGCAATAAGCTGGGTGTGTTTGATTTTATCTGCATTCCACTCTGCCAGCCCATAAACCGCCTGCTTTAACAAATCACCATGCTGATGAGTAAAACCATAATATTGAGTATAGAACTCGGCTTGATCAACCCGGAAAGCGCCGGATAAATCAATAACCACACAGCCGGCAGCCAAAAACTGGGGTGCTAAATCGTGGCTCACTTCATGTGCCGTGGCTAAAAAAACCACATCAATACCTTTAGCGGCCTCAGCAACGTCAGTCAGCGGTTGCAGGGGCAGATCAACCAGCCCTTTTAGCTGCGGATGAAGGTCCGAAAAGATTTTTCCTGCGTCGGCACTTTGTGCTGACACCATTAAACCGGCAATGTTTATCTCAGGATGACGCCTTAAGTACGCTGCCAGCTCTGCACCGGTATAACCACTTGCGCCAACAATAAGTGTATCTAACATAAAAATGACCTATTTAAGTGCGTGAGCATGACCTGACAACGATATTTGGTAGCGCCAATTGATAAGGGCAGCACGCTTACGGTAATGTGAAGTAATTAGTGCTTAAGGTACGAAATTCTGTTCCCTTAAACAATCCTTTATTGTATTTTTATGCAAAATAAATGAATTTATATTGATTGATTACTGAAATAGGCCGCTACTTGTGAATAAAACATTACCTCCCTTTATCGAGCTGTACAGTAAACTTATTGCCATTCCCAGCATTAGTGCAACCGATCCGGCTCTTGATCAGAGCAATGAAACGCTGATTCATCTGCTGGCGGAGTGGTTTACCACCTTAGGTTTCAATGTTGAAGTTCAGCCGGTTCCGGGCACGCGCCATAAATTCAACCTGCTGGCATCACTGGGTGAAGGCCCGGGAGGGCTTCTGCTATCCGGCCATTCTGACACCGTGCCCTTCGACGATGGTCAATGGACGCGAGATCCGTTCACCCTGACTGAGCAAGATAATAAGCTCTATGGATTAGGCAGCGCCGATATGAAGGGATTTTTCGCCTTTATACTCGATGCCCTGAGAGATATTGATAAAAAGCAGTTCACCAAGCCGTTATACATTCTGGCTACCGCCGATGAAGAGACGTCTATGGCCGGCGCCCGCTATTTCACCACCACCAGCCACTTAAAACCTGACTGTGCCATTATCGGCGAGCCAACGTCGCTGCAACCGGTACGAGCGCATAAAGGCCATATTGCCAATGCAATACGCATTACCGGGCAATCAGGCCACTCCAGCGATCCGTCACGTGGTATTAACGCCATTGAACTGATGCATGAGGCTATCGGTCACCTGATGACCCTGCGCGATGGTTTAAAAGAACGCTATCACCACGATGCGTTTGCCATTCCCTATCCGACCATGAACTTCGGCCATATTCACGGCGGCGATGCCCCTAATCGGATTTGTGCCTGCTGTGAACTACACTTAGATATTCGCCCGTTACCGGGCCTAACGCTGAATGATTTAGATGAACTGGTCAATCAGGCCTTAACGCCGTTAAGTCACGTTTGGCCGGGGCGCGTTGCGATAGAACACCTGCATGAAGCCATTCCCGGATATGAATGTTCAGCGGACGATCCGCTGATTCAGGTGGTTGAAAAACTGGTCGGTACCAAGGCAGAGGTTGTTAACTATTGTACTGAAGCCCCGTTTATACAGCAGATGTGTCCGACGTTAGTATTGGGCCCCGGCTCTATCGAGCAGGCTCACCAACCGGATGAATTTCTGGCCACCTCTTTTATACAACCGACCCGCCATTTGCTGACGCAGGTTATCCAGCATTTTTGCATTAAAAAGTAGTGTGGACTGGCCGCACCTATTCCCCTTTTATTTTATTTTCTTATCGTAATAAACAGGTAGGTAATAGAGGTGAACTGGTGCGAAAAACAAGAAAATGGCGTGGATTATCCATTTTTAAGGGATGAGTGCGTAAAAAAAGCTAAAAGGATTCAACAAAAATGAGGAACTACTCATTTTGTGTGATACAACTCTACTTTAGCGAAAAAAAAATAGAATTCTCGTTAACCAGGCAGGAGACATATGAACGAACAATATTCAGCAATGCGAAGCAATGTCAGTATGCTTGGCACACTTCTCGGCGACACCATCAAAGAAGCCCTAGGAGAAGATATTCTGGAGAAGGTAGAGACCATCCGGAAATTGTCCAAATCATCCCGCGCCGGTAATGATGCCAACCGTCAGGCATTGCTTTCAACGCTACAAAACCTGTCTAACGACCAGCTGTTGCCGGTAGCCAGAGCCTTTAACCAGTTCCTGAACTTCGCCAATACCGCAGAGCAATATCACAGCATTTCATCGCATGGTGAAGCATCGGGAAATCCGGTGGTATTTGCCAACTTATTTAACCGGCTAAGAGAACAGAATCTCAGTGATGATGAAATCCGTAAAGCGGTTGATCAATTATCCATTGAGTTAGTGCTTACTGCGCATCCTACAGAGATCGCTCGTCGCACCATGATTCACAAGCTGGTTGAAGTAAACAATTGCCTTAGCCAACTGGACCATAACGATCTGGCCGATTATGAGCGCGATAAAATTATGCGCCGTCTGCGCCAGTTGGTGGCACAGTCATGGCATACCGACGAAATCAGAAGAATTCGCCCGACGCCGGTAGATGAAGCCAAATGGGGATTTGCCGTCGTTGAAAATAGCCTATGGGAAGGCGTTCCTGCATTCCTACGGGAGTTTAACGATCAGTTAGTCGACTCCCTTGGCTATAACCTTCCGGTGCAGGCAGTGCCGGTTCGCTTTACATCATGGATGGGTGGCGACCGCGACGGTAACCCGAATGTAACCGCTAAAATTACCGAACACGTCATGTTATACGGCCGTTGGAAGGCCGCTGAATTATTCCTCAAAGATATTCAGTTTTTGGTTTCAGAGCTCTCTATGTCTGACTGTACTCCTGAGCTCAGAGCAATAGCCGGCGGAGACGAAGTCCTTGAGCCTTACCGCGAACTAATGAAACAGCTACGCAGCCAGTTAATGAGTACTCACAGTTATCTGACTGCCCGCTTGAATGGTGAACGCGTCAACTGTCCGGACGATATGCTGGTTCATAACCATCAGCTATGGGATCCGCTCTACGCTTGCTACCAATCACTGCGCGCCTGCGGAATGGGTATTATTGCTAACGGCCAACTTCTGGATACCTTACGCCGTATTGGTTGCTTTGGCCTACCTCTGGTACGTATTGATATCCGTCAGGAAAGCACCCGCCATAGCGATGCACTATCTGAACTGACCCAGTATCTGGAGTTGGGTAATTTCAGTGAATGGACGGAAAAAGATAAGCAAGCCTTCTTAGTTAACGAACTCCAATCTAAAAGGCCTCTGCTTCCGCGCGACTGGCAGCCAAGTGCCGAGACTCAGGAAGTTCTCGACACCTGTAAAGTAGTCGCCAAAGCGCCTGAAGGTTCTATTGCCGCCTATGTTATCTCTATGGCGCGAACGCCTTCCGATGTGCTGGCCGTGCATTTGCTGCTAAAAGAGGCGGGTTGTACTTTCGCTCTGCCGGTCTGCCCGCTGTTTGAAACGCTGGAAGACTTAAATAACGCCAACGATGTAATGACCCAGTTGCTGAATATCAAATGGTATCGCAACTTCATCGGCAACAAACAAATGGTGATGATCGGTTATTCAGACTCATCGAAAGATGCCGGCGTATTAGCGGCTTCATGGGCGCAATACTATGCACAAGAAGCCTTAATTAAAACCTGCGAAGATGCCGGCGTTGATCTGACGCTGTTCCACGGCCGTGGCGGTACTATTGGTCGCGGCGGTGCACCGGCTCATGATGCATTACTATCCCAACCACCGGGTTCGTTGAAAGGTGGCCTACGGGTAACCGAACAGGGCGAAATGATCCGCTTTAAGTTTGGCCTGCCTGAGGTGACGTTGGGCAGTTTATCCAACTATGCCAGTGCGATTCTTGAAGCTAACTTATTGCCACCTCCGGCACCTAAGCAAGAGTGGCGCGATCTGATGGATGAGCTTTCTGAGGTTTCCTGTCAGGAATATCGGGATATCGTGCGCGAAGAGCCGGATTTTGTTCCGTACTTCCGCTCTGCAACGCCAGAACTGGAGCTCAGCAAACTCCCTCTGGGCTCTCGCCCGGCAAAGCGTAAGCCTAACGGCGGTGTAGAAAGCCTGAGAGCCATTCCATGGATCTTCGCATGGACCCAGAACCGCCTGATGTTACCGGCCTGGCTGGGTGCGGGTACCGGATTACAGCACGCGATTAAAAGCGGTAAACAACAGCAGTTAGCCGAAATGTGCAGAGACTGGCCATTCTTTAACACCCGCATCAATATGTTGGAGATGGTTTATGCCAAAGCCGACCTGTGGTTAGCTGAATATTACGATCAGCGGTTAGTGGATAAGAATCTCTGGCCGCTGGGCAATAAGCTGCGTTCTCTGCTGTCAGAAGATATCAAAGTGGTGCTCACACTGGCCAATGACCAGCATCTGATGGAGAAACTGCCTTGGATTGCTGAATCAATTAGATTACGTAATGTTTATACCGATCCGCTAAACGTGCTGCAGGCTGAGCTGCTTCATCGCTCACGTCAGCAGGAAACCCCGGATCCGCGCGTAGAGCAAGCCCTGATGGTAACCATTGCCGGCATCGCCGCCGGTATGCGTAATACCGGTTAGTGGGTTAAGAGATAAAAAAATGCCGCAATCTGCGGCATTTTTTATTGATGACACACTGAAGATAGGCCCAAAGCGCTCTGCACTCAAAAACTTTGCCCCCTCGGCCGCTAGAAAAAATGAATATTCCAATGTTGACTATGCGGACGAAATTTTCGCTGTAACCAAATTAAACTACTTGGTCTTCAAACCATAATACTAAGCCGGGCGCACGCCTAAAGTATGGCAAATTGCGTAGCTCAACTCTGCGCGGTTCAGGGTATAAAAGTGGAAATCCTTCACCCCTTCACGGGACAAAATTTTCACCATATCCATCGCAATAGAGGCGCCGACAAACTTACGGGTTTCAGCATCATCTTCAAGGCCAGCAAACATCTGAGTCATCCACTGAGGAACGCGCACATTCGTCATCGTTGCAAAACGCTGCAACTGTTTGAAGTTAGATACCGGCAAAATTCCCGGTACAATTTCAACGTCAATACCTGTCGCTACACAGCGGTCGCGAAAACGCAGGTAGCTTTCAACATCAAAGAAAAACTGAGTAATGGCGCGATTAGCACCGGCATCAATCTTCTTCTTAAGATTAATTAAGTCAGCCTGAGCGCTTTTCGCCTCGGGATGAACTTCAGGATAGGCCGCAACAGAAATATCAAAATCGCCAACGCCTTTCAGCAGGTGAACAAGGTCTTCTGCATACATTTCTGGCTTGCCGCCACCCGGAGGTAAATCTCCACGCAGAGCGACAATATGGCGAATACCGCTGTTCCAGTAATCCTGTGCGATTTCCAGTAACTGCCCTTTACTGGCATCGATACAGGTCAGGTGCGGTGCAGCATCCAGGCCGGTCTTATCTTTAATGCCTTTAATAATGCTATGAGTTCGGTCACGCTCGCCGGAATTAGCACCGTAAGTGACAGAAACAAATTTTGGCTTCAACGTTTTTAAACGATCGATAGACTGCCACAGAGTTTGTTCCATCTCGCTGGTACTTGGCGGAAAAAATTCAAAAGACACATTAATTTGGCCACTGAGCTCTGCCAGACTCTGGTTCAGTGCTTCCCGTTGGTTAGCGTGAAAAAAACTCATATCCTGTCATCCTATTTTGCTAATTACCTGACACTTTTATTATACATCCGTACGTATGGATGTTTAGACGTCTAAACAAGATGACTTAAGTCGCTCAATCTGTCAACACCAAAAATAAATATTAAGAAAGAATAAATGACGGGCGGTCAATATGCAGGGGAAGAAACGAGGGGGATATTTAAATAACAACGCCTGAGCCGATCCGGCACTCAGGCGTTAATAACGTGAAAAGCAATTTAATTACAGTAACTTGGCTAAGCGATTTAAGTCTGACTGTATCGCCCCGGCGGTAACATCTCTGCCCGCACCCGGACCGCGAATAATCAATGGATTATCCCGATACCAGCGGCTCTCAATGGCAAAAAGATTATCACACGGCAACAAAGAGGCTAATGGATGGTCGTCCCGCACCGCCTCAACGCCGACGCGGGCTTTACCATTAGCGTCAAAACGAGCCACATAACGCAGCACGAGTCCCATCTCACGGGCGGCTTCCAAACGATCCAGCATTTGATGATTCAACGCTTGAGCATTCTCAAAGAAGTTATCAACCGATCCCTCTTCAGCACCTTCAGCGACCAAAGATTCAACCCGTACATGGTCCGGCTCAATATCATAGCCTGCTTCTCGGGCCAGAATAACCAGCTTACGCATAACGTCCTGCCCGGAGAGGTCAACCCTTGGGTCGGGCTCAGTAAGCCCTTGCTGCCATGCCTGCTCCACTAATTCAGAGAAGGGTACCGTGCCGTCAAACTGAAGAAACAGCCATGACAGCGTGCCGGAAAAAATACCGCTCAAGGAGAGAATCGTATCGCCACTGTCACGCAGATCCCGCACGGTATGATTAATGGGTAACCCCGCCCCGACCGTCGCATTATACAGCCAATGGCGACCGGTTTTCTCAAAAGCGTCACGAACCTGCCGATAAACATTACTGGGTGAAGCGCCGGCAACCTTATTGGCGCTGATGACATGGAACCCATAGCTGGCAAAATCTAAATACTGCCCGGCAAGCTCTTTACTGGCGGTAATATCTAAAATAACCAAATCGTCAAACGGGTGCTCACGCATCCAAGTCACCAGAGAAGCGTCATCAAAAGGCTGTGCTTCATCATCAAAGAAGGCCAGAACCCGACTGGCATCCAATCCCTGATAATTCAGCCACCCTCTGCTGCTGTCCACGACACCGGCAAGAACGAACTCAAATCCGGTTCTGGCTGAAATATTTTTCTGCTCGCGGGCAAACAGCTCTAACCAGCGTGAGCCGATATTGCCTTTGCCGCATAGCACCAAACCGATACACTTTTCCGCTCTGAACAGGCTTTGGTGTAATCCTTGAATCAGATGCTCGGTCGGCCCTAAGCGCAGTACCGCCACTAGGCTGATTCCATCTTCAGCATGCCAGATAAACTCAACCGGCTGATCTTTAAGCTGCTGATAAAAACGATGGCTATGAAGCGGATTCTTACACACACCGGCACCGACTAAAGCGACTAATGCCAGACCTTCGCGAAGCTGTAACCGCCCCGGAAGGCGCGCATCGTCCAGAATCTGTAACACACTGTTAACCACTTCAGAGGTATAGCACAGCTGAAGTAAGTTACGGTCCGGATGGACGCCGGTTGCTAGCGGTTTAACCTGAACGCGATTAAGTATCCGCTCAACGTCTTTTTGAATCTGGGCAAAATCGTGCTGAGCCGAAACGTGTAATTCAATTAAACACACATCATCATGACTGGTAACGATTTTAGCACCGGTTCCTGAAGCAAGAACCCGTTCAATACGGGTAGAACCCTGTTCCGGCTGATAGCTACAGCGCAGTTGAAGATCAATATCACTGCCGGATACCGGCTGCAAAGTGCGAGTATGAAGCACCGGCGCAGCTAAGCGAGCCAGTTCACTGGCTTCATCCAATCGCAGAAGAGGAAGTAAGCAGGCATCTTTCACTTTACGCGGATCGGCACTGAATACGCCGGCCACATCGCTCCAGATAGTCACTCGAACAACACCGGCTAACGCACCAATCTGGGTGGCGGAATAGTCACTACCGTTGCGGCCAAGCAGAACCGTCTCGCCGATTTCATTACGTGAAATAAAACCGGTAGCCACCAGCCGTTTATTCGGATTCTGAGCCAGTAATTGCTGAAGCAGCGGATAAGAACGCCCTTCGTCTACCTGTGGCTGTGCCGAGCGTTCCGCACGTAAGAAGTCGCGGGCATCGAGCCATTCAGCTTCCATACCCTGAATATTTAATAGTGCCGACATCAGACGAGCAGACCAAATCTCACCGTGACCAACAACCTCAGCATATACTGCATCGGTCATCGGGCCGTCGAGCAATCCGGCTAAATACTCAAGATCGCCGATAAGCTGCTGAAGCAAGGGTGCTGCCTGTTGCGCCTGTAACAGACCATTAATCAGATCGCTTTGGTAACGACGCAGCTCTTGCTGAACCTGATGGGCAGCAATCCGATCGCTCTGACTTAGCTGAAGCCAGCTAATTAAGTGATTGGTCGTTCCTCCCGCGGCAGAGACCACCATAATGTCTCCGACGCGGCTATATTCTGCCATTATCCCTGCGACACGCAGATAGCATTTGCTGTCTGCCAGGCTACTTCCGCCAAACTTATGCAACTGACGGCTTGCAGGAAGCACTGAGGCCCCTAATGTGCTCATACTAACCCTCTTAAGCTGACGCCCTGAAAGCCTGTTCCAGATCGGCAATTAAATCTTCACTGTCTTCAATACCAACAGAAATTCGTAATAAGCTGTCTGATATGCCCGCAGCTTTACGGGCCTCTTCAACCATACCCGCATGCGTCATGGTAGCCGCATGGGAAATTAAACTTTCAACGCCACCCAGCGATTCGGCCAGTGTAAACAAATCCAGCGCAGCAAGAAACCGCCTCATGGTCTGTTCATCACCCGCTAATTCAAAACTTAGCATTGCACCGAAACCTGACTGTTGTTTACAGGCAATCTCATGCCCTTGATTATCCGGCAATGACGGATGATACAATTTTTTCACCTGAGGCTGCTGTTGTAAATATGCAACGACGGCATCAGCATTAATCTGTTGCTGCCTCATCCGCGGAGCCAGCGTGCGTAAACCGCGTAATAATAAGTAGCTGTCAAATGCCGCTGCCGTGACACCGATATTATTTGCCCACCACGCCATCTCAACGCCCAGTTCATCATCTTTGGTGATGACTACGCCGGCAACCACGTCAGAGTGGCCATTAAGATATTTAGTACAGGAATGGATAACAATATCCGCACCCAGTGAAATCGGTTGCTGAAGTATCGGGCTTAAAAAGGTGTTATCAACCACGGTTAATGCCCCTGCCTGATGGGCAGCCTGACAAATTTTTTCGATATCGACGACGCGCAGCAGCGGATTGCTTGGTGATTCAATCAGCACCAGTTTCGGATTCTGGGCCATCGCCTCTGCAAGCGCTTTCTCATCGCCCTGGTCAATAAACAGCACCCGATAGGCACCACGGCGGCTTAAGCTGTCAAACAGACGATAGCTGCCACCATAACAGTCATGAGGAGCAACTAATAAATCACCCGGCTTTAATAATACGGTACAAACCAGATGAATCGCTGACATGCCGCTGCTGGTCAGTACTGCACGGCTGCCGCCTTCAAGCTCAGCCAGTGCAGCCTGAGCAATATCTCTGGTCGGGTTCCCTCGGCGAGAATAGTCGTGCGCTCTGGGCTGATTAAAATCAGCAAAATTATAGGTACTGGAAAGGTGGATCGGAGGAACGACGCAACCATACTGCTCGTCTGAATTAAGTCCGCCACGTACTGCGATTGTTGCTAATTTGCGCTTCACCAGAGTCACCTCAATGCAAGGGAATTACCGAATATGTGACTAAGATAATACTTAATGGCAATGGACGTCAATACTTCTAGACATCTAAACCTCTTGACGTGTAGATTGAGGAAATTATAAATATCCGTTAAAATTGTCAGGTTGATACCCAAAGTCATTGAAGTGACGGCAAGATAGCGAGCAACTGAAGCACCATGAGCTTATTCTAGTCAGTAAGTGAGAGTGTGTGCACAGCTTCAAGAACTAAGGGCATAGTCATTTAACATACTTGTGAGATCGCGCACTCATAAGTCAGCAAAGTTATCTCAATCTGAGCTAACTTTAACATTCCAGCTTTTAACTAATGTAAGGTGCCCCATGGCTGAGTGGAACGGTGAATATGTCAGCCCATATGCTGAACATGGCAAAAAGAGCGAACAGGTTAAGAAAATTACAGTATCTATTCCACTGAAAGTACTGAAAATTTTGACTGATGAGCGTACTCGCCGTCAGATTAATAACCTACGACACGCCACCAATAGTGAACTGCTTTGCGAGGCTTTTCTTCACGCATTTACCGGCCAACCGCTGCCAAACGATGAAGATTTAAGAAAAGAACGCAGCGATGAAATACCTGAGGCGGCTAAGATTTTAATGCGTGAAATGGGCATTGATCCTGATTCTTGGGAATATTAAATCTGATTTCAGGCGCTAGGAACAAATCACCTGATTTTAGAGCCCGTTTTGCCCGCTAAGATAACTCCGGGATATCACCTTTTTAGGTGCTCGGAGTCCGATATTTTTGGCTTTAGCGCCCAGTTTTAGCATGAAGAAAGAATCATTCAGATACAAAAAAGGCGCCTCAGGCGCCTTTTTTCGAGCTCAGCAAAATTACTTCGCGCCGCCAACCATATTGAAACGCTTGTTAAAGCGATCTACACGGCCACCGGTAGCAACATCACGTTGTTTACCAGTATAGAACGGGTGACATTCGCCACAAACGTCCAGGTTTAAATCATGACCCACAGTAGAGTGAGTTTTGATTACATTGCCGCAAGAACAAGTTGCAGTAATTTCTTTGTATTCTGGGTGAATACCTTTTCTCATGGTAGGCCTCTCTTAAGCCGCGTCGCTATCCGGTCACTATTGCCGAACACCACGCGAAATATAAATAATGATGATGAGTCGTGTTTTGGATTCACCTAAATGAACCAAAGGAGGCGCATTATACAGAGTTGATATTATCAGCGCAAGATAAGCAGTTAACTCAGCTTGTGGTATGCTTCTTGGCTCGCATATTATTATTTACCTTTGCCGGATCTGGATTGCCATAATGACCGTCGCTAGCATTGTTTTACCCGTTCCTCTGGACCGCTCCTTTGACTATCTCCTGCCGCAGGGCGAGAGCGCCACTATCGGCGTCAGAGTCAGCGTGCCTTTTGGTAACCGGGAAGCAATTGGCATAATTATCGGCATCAGCGAAACCAGTGAACTACCGCTATCGCAGCTTAAACAAATTAATCATCTGATTGATAAAGAGTCCTTATTTCCAGAGACCATGTGGAAGACTTTAATTTGGGCCTCGGGCTATTATCAATTTCCGCTAGGTGAAGTACTTTTCCATGCGTTACCGGTTCTGCTTCGCCAAGGAAAACCGGCTCAGGAACAACCCATTTGGCAATGGGAAGTGACAGAAGCTGGCAAATCGACCGATCTGGCTTCACTCAAGCGCGCCCCTAAACAGCAACAGGCTTTAGCCGCGCTGCTGAAAACTAATATCTATCGTCACCAAATCAGTGAATTAGAGCTCAACGAAGCGGCATTTCAGGCGTTACGAACCAAAAAGCTGGCTGATTTACAGGCCACTTATCCTTCTTGCGTTGCTTGGCAAACTCATTTCCAAATTAACGGTGAACGACTAAAACTGAATACTGAACAAGCAACGGCCATTGGCGCTATCCGCAGTGATGATAAGAAATTTGGCGTCTGGCTGTTGGAAGGCATTACCGGTTCAGGAAAAACAGAAGTTTATCTTAGCGTATTAGAAAACGTTTTGTCAGAAGGCCGTCAGGCGCTAGTTTTGGTACCTGAAATCGGCTTAACGCCCCAAACTATTGCGCGCTTTAGGGAACGATTTAATGCCCCGGTCGACGTTGTCCATTCGGGACTTAATGACAGTGAACGTCTGGCCGTCTGGCTACGGGCCCGCCGCGGAGAAACCGCCATTGTTATTGGTACCCGTTCCGCCCTGTTCACTCCCTTTAAGCATCTGGGCATTATTGTCATTGATGAAGAACACGACAGCTCCTATAAACAACAGGAAGGCTGGCGTTACCATGCCAGAGATCTGGCGATTCTTCATGCCCGAGAAGAGAACATTCCAATTATTCTGGGCTCCGCTACGCCGGCAATTGAAAGTTTGTATAACGCTCAAAGCGGTAAGTACCATCACTTACGCCTGACGATTCGTGCCGGCCATGCCAAACCAGCGATACAGCATATTCTTGATTTAAAAGGTCTGCCGCTTAAAGCCGGGCTCGCGCCGCCGATGCTAAAAAGAATGCAGGATCACTTACGCGCCAATAATCAGGTGATTCTATTTCTTAATCGCCGGGGATATGCACCTACGCTGTTGTGCCATGAATGTGGCTGGATCGCAGAATGTACTCGCTGCGAACGCTACTACACGCTACATCAGAATCAACGCATGCTACGCTGCCACCACTGTGACAGCCAGAGGCCGATTCCGTATCAGTGCCCGAAATGCGGATCAACTCATCTGGTTCCGGTCGGCGTCGGTACAGAACAGCTGGATCATGAGTTGGCTAAACATTTTCCTGATACCCCGATTACCCGAGTCGACCGCGATACCACCAGTCGAAAAGGGGCTCTGGAACAACATTTATCAGATATTCATCAGGGTGGCGCCCGTATCCTGATCGGTACTCAAATGCTGGCAAAAGGCCATCACTTTCCGGACGTCACACTGGTCGGGCTTATTGATGTCGACGGTGCGCTATTTTCTGCCGATTTTCGCGCGGCAGAGCGCTTTGCCCAGCTTTATACTCAAGTTTCAGGCCGGGCCGGGCGGGCCGGAAAACAGGGCGAAGTACTATTACAAACCCACCATCCGGAACACCCGCTATTACAAACCTTACTGCGCCAGGGTTATGACGCATTTGCCAAAGAAGCGCTACAGGAACGAAAAAGCGTATTTCTGCCACCGTTTACCTACCATGCCATATTTCGTGCTGAAGATCATGACAACCAACAGGCCTCATTATTCCTACAAGCGTTGCGGCAGTTGCTAGAAGCTCATCAGGCGAATGACAGTCATCTTTGGGTTCTCGGCCCCGTTCCCGCACTTCAGGCAAAGCGTAGTGGTCGATTCCGCTGGCAACTGCTAATTCAGCACCCTTCGAGAGGTCGCCTACAGCAAGTTTTACACACATTAAGATCGCAAATAGCAACGCTTCCGCAGGCAAAAAAAGTGAAATGGACGTTGGACGTTGACCCTATTGAAGGGTAAAAAAGACATCTTTTGCGAACCAGATCTAAAAAACACATTTACATCGTACTATTCCACCAAAGAATAGAATAAAACTGTGGGTTATTAAAAACGAGCCCTTATTATTTATTCATCTATCACTGGAAACTCCCCCACAGCACAAATGATTATTTTCCAGATACGGTTGGAATGATATCGCCACACACAAAACCCCATTCTAATCAGAATAAATTGAGGATATAAACATCAGCCAACATCTTGTCAGCGGTCGGCCTAAACGCTGGCAAGAAGGAGTCTCTCGTTGGAACAGAACAATACTCACCCACCGGTCACCATGAAAGATGTCGCCGATTTGGCCGGAGTCTCTACTGCCACCGTGTCGCGTGCTTTAATGTTGCCTGATAAGGTCGCAAATAAAACCCGTAATAAAATAGAACAGGCAATACTACAAACCGGGTATGTCCCCCATATGTTGGCAAAGGGCAACAAAAACAACGAATCTAAGATCTTCCTTGCTATGGCATTAGATATTACCGATCCGTTTTTCACGGATGTAATACAGGGCATCAGAGAGACTGCTGCAGCACACGGCTATATCGTCCTTTTTCTTGATAACCGCCAACAGCCGATTGAAGCTATCTCTCTGTCCGCCATCATGCGACACATTAACGGTGTCATTCTGTTAGGTGCCAATACTCCCTTTGATATGCACGATGAGGAGTCACATCAACTACCACCAATGGTCATGGCCAATGAGTATCTGCCGGAGCTAAAGCTGCCCACGATCCACATTGATAACATGACAGCGGCATTTAATGCCGTTCATTACTTACAACATATTGGTCATAATCGTATCGCATGTATCTCCGGCCCGGTACATTTACACCTGAGCCATTATCGCCAACAGGGCTATATTCAGGCACTGCAGCGAAATGGTATTGCCATTGAAAAAAGCTATATTATTTCGGGACCATTAAGCTTTGAGACCGGTGCAACGTCATTATCTCAGCTAATGTCACTGCCTCAGCCACCAAGTGCTATCTTTTGTCATAGTGATATTGTTGCTATCGGCGCGATTCATCAGGCCAAGCAGTTGGGCATAAAAATCCCTGAAGATCTCTCTATTGTTGGCTTTGATGATATTGCTCTGGCACAATATGCCGATCCGCCGCTCACTACGGTGGCGCAGCCCCGTTATAAAATTGGCCAAAAGGCCGTTTTACTGCTGCTTGAGCTGCTGCAAAAAAATAGTGTAAAAAGTGGTTCAATACTGCTTGATAGTGAACTCATTATTCGTGAGAGCACGGCCAAACCTCATAGTTAGGTTTGCTGCGACTCTCTTTTCTCTTTATTTTTGAAATCATACGTAGCGAAGTTATAGTGGCACAACGAGATTATGTAAGCCGTAGCCGTTCAGGGACGCGGAAAAAAAATAGCCGGAAGAAAAAAGGCTCATCGGGCGGCGCCTCTAAGCTCATGATCGTGCTTGCCACCGCCGTATTGGTGATTTTTGCGGCTGGCCTCTATTTTATTACTCAGCATAAACCGGATACATCACCGGAAGTTACCGGCCAGCCGGCCAGACCGGGCAATGGCCTTCCGCCAAAGCCGGAAGAGCGCTGGACCTATATTAAAGAGCTGGAAAACCGTCAGGTGACTAACTCCGAGAGCGCACAGGCAAAAACGCCGGGTATCAGCCCTCAGGCCAATTTAACGCCGGAACAGCGCCAGTTTTTAGAGCAGATGCAGGCTGATATGCGCCAACAGCCGACACAGTTAGCCGAAGTTCCGTCTAACGCCACGTCACGTGACGGTGGAGCAAAACCGGCTGCTCAACAACAAACTCAAACCCCGGCAGAGCAGCCAAAGAGAACGCCGCCACCGGTCACTCCACCGCCCGCTACGCCATCAACGACACAAACTGCGGCACAGGCACAAAACCAACGCTGGACTATTCAGTGTGGCTCGTTCAAAACAACAGAGCAGGCAGAGTCAGTTAAAGTCAGTCTGGCCTTCGCCGGTTTTGAAAGCCGGATCACCGCCAGCGGCGGATGGAACCGCGTTGTTCTGGGCCCATATAATAATAAAGATGGTGCAGACAAAACTTTACAACGGTTAAAAGGCGCCGGAGTAGGTAACTGTATTCCCGTTGCGTCCGGCAAGTAAAATAGCTTAATTTCATATAATTAGCTTAGTATTACGGTCACCATCAGGTGGCCGTAATACTATCAGCCACACAGTTCTTATGGAGATGTTTAACCTATAAGGGTTGAAATCTGATAGTTCTTTCCCCATCTACATAATCAATATGCCTTACAACTGTTGTAAGGCCGTTTCTGTCAGCTAATGAGGGTATGCACGTGACAACAATTGTAAGCGTTCGCCGTAATGGTCATGTGGTAATAGGTGGTGATGGCCAGGTTACTCTGGGCAACACCGTAATGAAAGGCAACGCCCGTAAAGTCCGTCGCCTGTATAACGATAAAGTCATTGCCGGTTTTGCCGGTGGCACTGCTGATGCCTTTACCTTATTTGAACTGTTCGAGCGTAAGCTTGAAATGCATCAGGGTCACTTAGTCAAAGCCGCAGTCGAATTGGCAAAAGACTGGCGGACTGACCGCATGCTGCGCAAACTGGAAGCACTGCTGGCCGTCGCTGATGAAAACGCCTCATTAATCATCACCGGTAATGGTGATGTCGTTCAGCCAGAAAATGACCTGATCGCCATCGGTTCAGGTGGCCCTTATGCTCAGTCATCGGCCAGAGCCCTGCTTGAGAATACCGATTTAAGCGCTCGCGATATCGTAGAAAAATCACTCACTATCGCCGGTGATATCTGTATCTATACCAACAGATTCCAAACTATTGAAGAATTAACGGCTAAACAATAAGGACCGAAATAATGTCTGAAATGACCCCTCGCGAAATCGTCAGTGAACTCGACAGCTATATCATCGGTCAAAATAAAGCTAAACGCGCCGTTGCTATCGCTTTACGTAACCGCTGGCGCCGGATGCAGTTAGACGAAATGCTGCGCCATGAAGTGACGCCCAAAAATATTCTGATGATCGGTCCTACCGGCGTCGGTAAAACTGAAATCGCCCGCCGTTTGGCTAAATTAGCCAACGCTCCGTTTATCAAAGTTGAAGCAACAAAATTCACCGAAGTAGGTTATGTCGGTAAAGAGGTTGACTCAATCATTCGTGATTTAACCGATGCGGCGATTAAAATGGTACGCCAGCAGTCAGTGGAAAAAATGCGTTTTCGCGCTGAAGAGCTGGCAGAAGAGCGTATTCTCGACGTTCTTATTCCACCAGCACGAGATAACTGGGGCCAGTCGGAAGGAAGTTCAGACAGTTCGGCAGCCCGTCAGGCATTTCGCAAAAAACTGCGTGAAGGCCAGCTAGACGACAAAGAAATCGAAATTGAATTAGCGTCCGTATCAATGGGCGTTGAAATCATGGCCCCTCCCGGCATGGAAGAGATGACCAATCAGCTTCAGTCGATGTTTCAGAATCTGGGCGGGCAAAAGCAAAAGCCGCGCAAGATGAAAATCAAAGAGGCTTTCAAGCTGCTAATTGAAGAAGAAGCCGGTAAGCTGGTTAATCCTGAAGAACTTAAGCAACAGGCTATCGATGCGGTTGAACAGCACGGTATCGTCTTTATTGATGAGATCGACAAGATCTGTAAGCGTGGCGAAACCTCAGGTCCGGACGTCTCACGCGAAGGCGTACAGCGTGACTTACTGCCTTTAGTTGAAGGCTGTACCGTATCAACTAAGCACGGCATGGTGAAAACTGACCATATTCTGTTTATTGCCTCCGGCGCATTCCAGACTGCCAGCCCGTCAGATCTCATTCCTGAACTACAGGGTCGGTTACCTATCCGCGTTGAGCTACAGGCATTAACTACCGAAGATTTTGAAAGAATTCTGACTGAACCAAGTGCATCGCTGACTGAGCAATATAAAGCGCTGATGGCAACAGAAGGTGTGACCATCAATTTCTCAACCGATGGTATCCGCCGGATTGCTGAAGCTGCATGGCAGGTTAACGAGCGTACCGAAAACATTGGTGCCCGACGTTTACATACCGTGCTTGAACGTCTGATGGAAGACATTTCCTATGACGCCAGCGAAAGCGCGGGTTCAACGTTTGAAATTAACGCTGACTACGTCCGTAATCACTTAGATGAACTGGTTGAGAACGAAGATTTAAGTCGATTTATTCTGTAATTTATCGCCACGCGTTTCTAAAGTATTTCACAATAGCGATGTTCTAAATGCTGTATTTACGGGAGACATCAGTCTCCCGTAATATTGATAACCAATAATCATCAGGTTTATCCGTTGTTCCCGCTTTCGTCTATAAGACACTTTATAACTGGCATTGGACCGGTTTTATCCTAGAATCAAAGCAAACTCTCGTTAAATTTTTTATAATACGCGTATAATCAGCGGTGTTTTTTCGTCACCGACCTGAATTGAACCTGAACAGAATTTAAAGTAGAACATGAGCCAAACTCACTCAACAAGTAAAACGACGGCCTGGATAGAAAGCCTACGTCCAAGAACATTACCACTCGCGCTGGCATCTATTGTCACGGGCTCAGCGCTGGCTGCATGGATGAACCACTTCCAGCTAGATATCGCATTAATGGCCTTGCTAACTGCCGGTCTGTTGCAGATTTTATCTAATTTGGCTAACGACTATGGCGATGCGATTAAAGGTAGCGATACCGAAACCCGTATCGGGCCTAATCGCGGTATGCAAAAAGGCCTGATCAACCTTGCCCAAATGAAACGGGCGCTGATTATCGTGATTGTTCTGACCGTTGCCTCCGGTATCGGCCTGATTGCTATTGCCTGTAAAAAACCTGAAGACATTCTCGGATTTCTGGCACTCGGATTAATGGCCATCGTGGCATCCATTACCTATACCGTTGGCCGTAAACCATACGGATATATGGGCCTTGGCGATATTTCGGTTCTGATCTTCTTTGGCTGGCTAAGCGTTGCCGGCACTTACTACCTTCAGGCCGGAACTTTCGACAGCGTCGTGATGCTACCCGCTACCGCCTGTGGTTTATTAGCCACCGCAGTACTCAATATTAATAACCTGCGGGATATCGACAGCGATCGGATGAATGGTAAAAACACCCTTGCGGTTCGTTTAGGCCCACTGTGGGGGCGCCGCTATCACTTTATGCTGCTGTCCGGTGCGCTATTATGCTTAATTCTTTTTGCGCTGTTCGATCTGCGCAGTTGGGTGGGTTGGTTATTTATTCTGGCCGTTCCGCTACTCTATCGCCACGCTATGTATGTTCTGCATGAACCTACAGCGGTCGCGATGCGCCCGATGTTAGAACAAATGGTCAAAGGTGCTCTGCTGACAAACCTGCTATTTGCTATTGGTGTGGTACTCAGTTAATCCACTCAACTCATTTACATCATAAATTTGATGTAAACGTTCGTATAATCCGAACCAAATCAAGGATGGCTTTGCCATCTTGGCTGGGTTCGGGATATACTGAAAATTCCCAGCGATAAACGGACAACGCAAACAGGCAACTATCTTATGAAATATGATACTTCCGAACTATGCGACATCTACCATGAAGAAGTAAACGTTGTGGAGCCCCTGTTCTCTAACTTCGGCGGGCGGTCATCATTTGGCGGCCAAATCACCACAGTAAAATGCTTCGAAGACAACGGGTTACTCTATGACCTGCTAGAAGAAAACGGCCAAGGCCGAGTACTGCTGGTTGATGGAGGTGGCTCTGTACGCCGTGCACTGATCGATGCAGAATTAGCCCGTTTAGCTACGCAAAACCAATGGGAAGGCTTAGTTGTTTACGGTGCCGTTCGTCAGGTCGATGAGTTAGAAGAGCTGGATATCGGTATTCAGGCTTTGGCCTCTATCCCGGTTGGAGCAGATGCGCAGAGCATCGGTGAAAGTGATATCCGCGTAAACTTTGGTGGCGTAACGTTCTTCTCCGGTGACCATCTTTATGCCGACAATACCGGCATAATCCTGTCGGAAGAAGCACTAGACTTAGAATAATAATTTGCCAAGCTTCGCCCACAAAAAACGCCGCTATTGCGGCGTTTTGTCGTTAAGCAAACTATATCCCAAATAATCGGGGTTGCATCAAGATGGTAACTGAACGCAGCCAACGTTGATGCAGCTTAAAAGATGGCGGATATCAGCTAACGTCGTCCATTTTACCTAACAGCACACGTAAACGTTCTTGCCAGGCTTGTTGTTCTTGCTTGAGCTGAGCATTTTCGTTTACTAATGACTCACGCCCGTTGGCGGCAGCCTCAATTTCGCGACCCAGAGAGTTATTTTTCTCTTTCAGTTCTTCAATTTCCATCTGCAACAGCGTGATGGTATCAATGGCCTGTTGGACCTTAGCTTCCAATTTTTCAAATACTTCAAATGACATTATTTCGTCCTCTTATAGACATAACCGCAAAGCGGAAAATCAAAAATTACTAACAGCCGCTAGCGGTAAAATACTCATCCCGATAGTGGAACGCTAAAATCAATAAAGTGATTGTATTAACCCGACAGGACGCTGTCTAGCAATAGACTGATATAAAGCCCGAATGTTCAAAAATATTATCATTATCAATTCAAATAGAAGCCACAAAGCCGCTATTGGTGAGATAACGTTGAACGATTAGCATTTCACACCAAAACATAGCCCGCTACCTCTATATAAGATTGAACTCAAACACTCGGCTTAAGCAAAAATCTTGCGCCAGATATCACTTTTCGAGCAAAAAACTCGAATTATTTGACCGATAACACAGAATTAAACTTTCGTTATTCTTCGAAATGGCTCGATAACGCTAAAATCAGCGCGATTTCTTTGGCTCGCCAGCCAAAGCTTTACGGGTAACCTGAATCATCTAATTTACCCCCTTTCCCTCTATTTTGCAGGATATTATTATGAGCCAAACGGCCGGTCCGACCCTTAAAGGTCAATGTATTGCTGAATTTCTCGGTACTGGTTTATTTCTCTTTTTTGGTATTGGATGCGTTGCTGCATTAAAAGTTGCCGGCGCAAGCTTTGGCCAGTGGGAAATTAGTATTATCTGGGGTTTAGCCGTGGCGTTGGGTGTCTATCTGACTGCCGGCGTTTCTGGTGCTCACCTTAACCCGGCGGTAACTATCGCGCTGTGGCTATTTGCCTGCTTTGACCGTAAAAAAGTTATTCCTTATATTCTTTCTCAAGTTGCCGGCGCATTTTGTGGTGCGGCAATGGTGTACGCCCTGTATTTCAGCCTGTTTCATGAAGTTGAAGCAGCACAGCATATTGTTAGAGGCAGCGCAGAGAGTTTGTCGCTGGCGGGTACTTTCTCTACCTATCCACACCCTGCAATTAACGTATTTCAGGCATTTTGTGTCGAAGTGGTCATTTCTGCCACTCTGTTAGCGCTGATTTTGGCCTTAACGGATGACGGTAACGGTGTACCTCGCGGTTCATTAGCGCCATTACTGATTGGTATTTTAGTTGCCGTAATTGGTGCATCAATGGGGCCGTTAACCGGATTTGCCATGAACCCTGCGCGTGACTTCGGACCAAAACTGTTTGCCTATTTCGCCGGCTGGGGCAATATAGCCATGACCGGTGGTCGTGATATTCCTTACTTTATCGTTCCAATTTTGGGACCTATTATCGGTGGCTGTTTGGGTGCATGGGGCTATCGGGTATTTATTGGTGGTCATCTGCCGTGTGATGCCTGTTCTATCGAAGATAAAAAATAACGGCTGTTTTCACCTTTTTTACTACGTCAATTCACGGAGTTACCGCAATGACGACTGAGCAAAAGTATATTGTCGCCCTAGATCAGGGAACGACCAGTTCACGAGCAGTGGTTTTAGACCATGACGCCAATGTTATTGGCGTATCACAGCGCGAATTTACCCAAATATATCCGCATGCCGGTTGGGTAGAACACGATCCGATGGAAATTTGGGCAACGCAAAGCGCCGTCTTGGTTGAAGTTCTGGCGCAAACCGGTATTAGTTCTGATGAAGTAGCGGCCATTGGTATCACTAACCAACGTGAAACCACGGTAGTTTGGGATAAAGAAACCGGTAAGCCAATTTACAATGCCATCGTATGGCAGTGCCGCAGAACGGCCAGTATTTGTGAGCAGTTGAAAAAGGCCGGTCTGGAAGAGTATATTCGCGAAAATACCGGACTGGTTGTCGACCCGTACTTTTCCGGTACCAAAGTAAAATGGATTCTGGACCACGTAGAAGGCTCTCGTGAGCGGGCAAAACGCGGCGAGCTGCTGTTCGGTACTATCGATACCTGGTTAATCTGGAATATGACTCAAGGGCGTTCTCACGTCACGGATTACACCAACGCCTCCCGTACCATGATGTTTAACATCCGTACGCTGGAATGGGATGAGCGTATGCTGAAAGAGCTGGATATTCCGCGCGAAATGCTGCCGGAAGTACGCCAGTCATCAGAAATCTATGGCAAAACCAATATCGGTGGTAAGGGCGGAACGCGTATTCCAATTTCTGGCATTGCCGGTGACCAGCAGGCGGCGCTGTTCGGCCACCTATGCGTACAGCCGGGCATGGCGAAAAATACCTACGGCACTGGCTGCTTCTTGCTGATGAACACGGGTAAAGAAGTGGTGAAATCAGAACATGGCCTGTTAACCACGATTGCCTGCGGTCCGCGCGGTGAAGTTAACTACGCTTTAGAAGGCGCGGTATTTATCGGTGGTGCATCTATTCAATGGCTGCGCGATGAGCTAAAACTGTTCAACGATGCAATGGACTCCGAATACTTTGCCACTAAAGTTAAAGACAGCAACGGCGTGTATGTTGTTCCGGCATTCACCGGACTGGGTGCACCATACTGGGACCCGTATGCCCGTGGTGCGATCCTAGGCCTGACCCGTGGTGTTAACTCCAACCACATTATTCGAGCCACTCTGGAGTCGATTGCTTACCAAACTCGCGACGTTCTGGATGCGATGCAGGCTGACTCAGGTACTCGCCTGAAAGCACTGCGCGTAGACGGCGGTGCAGTGGCGAATAACTTCCTGATGCAGTTCCAGTCAGATATTCTGGGCACATCAGTGGAACGCCCGGCGGTTCGTGAAGTTACTGCGTTAGGTGCCGCCTTCCTTGCCGGTTTAGCCGTTGGATTCTGGAGCGATCTGGATGAAGTGAAGAGCAAAGCGGATATTGAGCGGGTATTTAAGCCGGGTATTGAAACTACCGAGCGTAACTATCGCTATAAAGGCTGGCAGAAAGCCGTTGCTCGCGCTCAGGATTGGGAAGAGCACGACGCATAGTATGCGTATTGATAAGTTGAGAGGCCCGCAATGCGGGCCTCAGACTGCTGACGAACCCCATGTTTTTTACATGGGGTTCGTTCTTTCTAGCGACCGAAGGTCGCGATCGCGATATTTTTTTGCCTACATTCATTTTGTCTGTTTAGAGCCCTTGATAGCTTCATTATCAGTTGTAACCTCATCCAGGACTGCTTATAAAGCCAAAAAAGCGCCACCATCAGCGCTATCTTCTTCATATTCTGCGCTGTAGCCGCCAGAAGACACTGCATCTGCACTTTCATTAGTCCACGGAACCGGGCATAACGGTGACCATGATGTTGTTTT
>NZ_KE386587.1:0-3598 GCF_000427805.1 Budvicia aquatica DSM 5075 = ATCC 35567
TTTACACTTAAACTGGAACATTTGGAGGAATGCAGTGCAAACCTTTAACGCAGATATTGCTATCATCGGCGCCGGTGGTGGCGGTCTTCGTGCAGCCATCGCCGCTGCTGAAGCTAATCCCAACCTCACTATTGCGCTCATCTCTAAAGTCTACCCTATGCGGAGCCATACCGTCGCCGCCGAAGGGGGCTCTGCCGCAGTAACGCAAGCCCACGACAGCTTTGAATCCCACTTCCACGACACCGTCGCCGGCGGCGACTGGCTCTGTGAGCAGGACGTCGTTCAATACTTCGTTGAACACAGCCCGCGTGAAATGATTCAAATGGAACAATGGGGCTGCCCGTGGAGCCGTAAACCCGATGGCTCCGTCAACGTCCGTCGCTTCGGCGGCATGAAGATTGAACGCACCTGGTTTGCCGCCGATAAAACCGGCTTCCACATGCTTCATACCCTGTTCCAGACCTCACTCAAGTACCCTAACATTAAACGCTTTGATGAACATTTTGTTCTCGACCTGTTAGTGGACGAAGGCCATGCCCGCGGCTTAGTTGCCATGAACATGATGGAAGGGACCCTGATTCAAATCCGCGCCAACGCCGTGATTATGGCCACCGGCGGCGCCGGTCGCGTTTACCGTTATAACACCAACGGCGGTATCGTCACCGGTGACGGTATGGGTATGGCCTTCCGTCATGGCGTGCCGTTACGCGATATGGAATTTGTTCAGTATCACCCGACCGGCCTGCCGGGCTCCGGTATTCTGATGACCGAAGGTTGCCGCGGTGAAGGCGGAATTCTGGTCAATAAAGACGGCTACCGTTACCTGCAGGATTACGGCATGGGACCGGAGACCCCGCTGGGCCATCCGGAAAACAAATACATGGAACTCGGTCCGCGCGACAAAGTCTCTCAGGCCTTCTGGCACGAGTGGCGCGCAGGGCGCACCATTCCGACTCCGCGCGGCGATGTGGTCTATCTCGACATGCGTCACCTGGGGGCCAAAGTGCTGCATGAGCGTCTGCCGTTTATCTGTGAACTGGCTAAAGCTTACGTCGGCGTTGACCCGGTTAACGAACCTATCCCGGTACGTCCGACCGCCCACTACACCATGGGCGGGATTGAAACTGACCAGAACTGTGAAACCCGTCTGAAAGGGCTGTTTGCCGTCGGCGAATGTTCGTCTGTCGGTATGCACGGGGCTAACCGTTTAGGCTCCAACTCCCTGGCTGAGCTGGTGGTGTTTGGTCGCTTAGCCGGTGAACAGGCGGTTGAACGTGCCCGCACGGCGGCGCCGGCCAACGGCAGTGCGCTGGATGCTCAGGTCTCTGATATCGAAGGTCGTCTGCAAGCCCTGTTGAAACAGGAAGGTACCGAAAGCTGGTCAGCCATCCGTGATGAGATGGGCATGAGCATGGAAGAAGGCTGTGGTATTTACCGCACCACCGAGCTGATGCAGAAAACCGTCGACAAGCTGGCTGAGCTGAAAGAGCGCTTTAAGCGCATCAAAATCACCGACACCTCCAGCGTGTTTAACACTGACCTGCTGTACACCATTGAGTTAGGTCATGGTCTGGACGTGGCGGAATGTATGGCCATTTCAGCCCTTAACCGTCGTGAGTCTCGCGGTGCCCATCAGCGCTTAGACGAAGGCTGTACCGAGCGTGATGATGAGAACTTCCTGAAACACAGCCTGACATTCTTTAATCCGGAAGGCGGCGCGCCGCGTCTGGAATACAGCGATGTGAAAATTACTACCCTTGCCCCGGCTAAACGCGTCTACGGGGCAGAAGCAGAAGCCCAAGATGCTGCAGACAAACTGAAGAAGGAGCAGGCCAATGTCTGAGATGAAAACCCTCAAAGTTGAAGTCATGCGCTATAACCCTGAGCAGGACAGCGCACCGCACTTCGAGGCGTATGATGTGCCTTACGATACCTCCACCTCCCTGTTGGATGCATTAGGGTATATCAAAGACAATCTGGCTCCGGACCTGTCTTATCGCTGGTCCTGCCGGATGGCGATATGTGGCTCATGCGGCATGATGGTCAATAAGGTGCCGAAGCTGGCCTGTAAGACCTTCCTGCGCGAATATGCTGACAGCGGTCTGAAGGTCGAAGCCTTAGGTAACTTCCCGATTGAGCGGGACTTAGTGGTGGATATGACTCACTTTATTGAGAGTCTGGAGGCGATTAAGCCTTACATCATTAATGACAGCCTGAAGCCGGAAAACGGCGCCACGCTGCAGACCCCGGCCCAGATGGAGAAATACCATCAGTTCTCGGGCTGTATCAACTGTGGCCTGTGCTATGCGGCCTGTCCGCAGTTCGGCTTAAATCCGGAGTTTATCGGTCCGGCCGCCATTACGCTGGCCCACCGTTACAATCTGGACACCCGTGATAAAGGTAAGGCTGCCCGTATGCCTCAGTTGAACGGCAAGAACGGCGTGTGGTCTTGTACCTTCGTCGGCTACTGTTCTGAAGTCTGTCCGAAGCACGTTGACCCGGCCGCTGCTATTCAGCAGGGCAAGGTGGAAAGCTCGAAAGACTTTATGATTGCCATGCTGAAACCTCAATAAAGGAGAGGGATACTATTATGATGACCAAACGTAAACCCTATGTCCGTGAGGTGAAAGCCGACTGGTGGAAAAACCTCGGGTTCTATAAGTTTTATATGTTCCGTGAGAGCACCGCCGTGCCGGCAGTGTGGTTCAGCATTGTGCTGATTATCGGTCTGTTTGCCCTCAAGGGCGGTGCAGAGAGCTGGGGAAGCTTTGTCGGCTTCTTACAGAACCCGATAGTGATGGTGATTAACATCATTACCTTGATTATGTCAGTCGTTCACACCAAGACCTGGTTTGACCTGACGCCTAAAGCCGCTAACGTGGTGGTGGGTGACAATAAACTGGGCCCGAAACCGATTGTGACCGGTTTTTGGGTGGTAACGATTGTGGTGAGCCTGGTTATTCTGGCCATTGCCCTGATTTAAGCGGAGGAAGAACGAGATGAATCAAGTAAACCCGAAGCGTTCTGACGAACCGGTATTCTGGGGTCTGTTCGGAGCAGGCGGTATGTGGGGCGCGATTGTGGCTCCGGTGATTATCCTGCTGGTGGCGATTATGCTGCCGCTGGGCTGGGCGCCTGAAGCATTGAGCTACCCGCGCATTCTGGCGTTCTGCCAGAGCTTTATTGGCCGGGTATTCCTGCTGCTGATGATTATCCTGCCGGTATGGTGTGGTCTTCACCGTATGCACCATATGACCCATGACCTGAAGTGGCATATCCCGGCCAGTAAGCTGGTGTTTTATGGGATTGCGATGATACTGACCGTAGTAACGGTATACGGCGTATTTAGCCTGTAAGCCAATGAATAGGTTGTATCAATAAATAGTCAACGCCCCGCAAGGGGCGTTTTAGTGTCTGGCATAGCCATTAAATTTGATTGCAGCGCCCATTTCGTCCGCATCATCAACAGCGGAATATGGATACTTCCTGGCGGCCGCGGGGCGATGTTGTTGCATATCTCGGACTGCGGGCCATGACGCATCCCTATGCCCTCGATTCACTATTCTTATCCCCCACGCTGAGTCATTGGGACGTTCTT
>NZ_KE386587.1:3668-44796 GCF_000427805.1 Budvicia aquatica DSM 5075 = ATCC 35567
CCCTTGCCCTTGCCCTTGCCCTTGCCCTTGCCCTTGCCCTTGCCCTTGCCCTTGCAGTAGGGTCGTCATCCCGTTGAAAAACGGTATCCAGCCATTGAATTTGACCTTTGGTCTTGGTCGAATAACATCAGGTCAAAAGCTGGATGATTCACTACGATCACCCTTTCGACCATTCGCTATGCGAATATTTGCTGCGCGCCTACGGCTACCCGTTCCGTTTTTCAACGGGATGACGACCTATAGAGAATCGAGTAAGTGGAGTAAAAGAGAGAATTTAGTGCCTTAGAAACCCAACTCACCATAACGTACAAAAAAACAACAGAAAAATCGATATTAAACACTGCAAAATAGATAAAAAACACCAAGTAAAAACCACTAAATATCAAATTACCCTCCATCTTGTTATTTGGTTTGCTTAAGTTTGCAGTGGAACATAAAATACCCACCAACCTTATAATTTACAGCTATAACAAAATGCTATTTTATCTCTATATCATTGGAATCACGGCTGAATCCATGACCGGCGCACTGGCGGCGGGTAAAAGCAAAATGGATATCTTTGGCGTTATTATTATCTCTGCGGTAACGGCTATTGGCGGAGGGACCGTTCGGGATATGATTCTGGGCCACTACCCTTTGACCTGGGTCGCTCATCCTGAATATGTGCTGATTGTTGCAATTGCATCGGTGATGACCGTTGCGACAGCCCGCGTTATGATCTACCTGCGTAAGTTCTTCTTAGTATTAGATGCAATTGGCCTGGTGGTGTTTTCTATCATTGGTGCACAGGTTGCAATGAGCATGGGGCTGCCGGTTTTAATCGTGGCTATTTCAGGCTTGGTAACCGGTGTTTTCGGTGGGGTATTAAGAGATATCTTCTGTAACCGTATCCCGTTGGTCTTCCAAAAAGAGCTATATGCCAGCGTATCATTTCTTTCGGCACTACTGTATATCGGGCTGGTTCACTTTAAAATTGCTACCGATATTGCCATTATTGCTACACTCATTTTTGGCTTTACCTTCAGAATATTAGCTATCTACTTCAAGATTGGTTTGCCGGTATTCAGCTATCAGACCGATGACTAATTCGCCCTGTCGCTAATCTTTAGCCGTTTTATTCACTTTACCGATAAAACGGCAAACAACATCACATAATACCGACCGATTCCCGTTCCACCAGCCTAGGCGTTAAAACCAAAGTACGTGGTTCAGTCATTTGAGCATTAAGCCTTTCCAACAGTGTATCGATCGCCAGCTTGCCCAGCGCATCCGTTGGTTGATGGATGGTGGTCAGCGGCGGAGACATAAACGACGCCAGCTCAATATCGTCATATCCAATGACCGCAATGTCTTTTCCCGGTGTTAATCCGGCACGGCTTAATACTAAATAAACCCCCACGGCCATAGCATCATTGCAGGTAAATATCGCATCAGGCGGTTCTGGCAGCTGAAGTAATTGCTCCATCGCTTTCTGACCACCGGAGAACTCAAAGTTACTGAAGATCTGGTAGCTATCCTCCAGTGTCAGTCCGGCATCGGTCATCGCCTTTTGATAACCGGATAAACGACGACGAGCCTGAGTATTATCCTGAGGGCCGGTAATGCAAGCAATGCGCCGGTAACCTCTGCCGATTAAATATTCCGTTGCACACTGACCGCCAAGCAACGAATTATCCTGAATGGTATCGCAGGCACCGTTAAACGGCGCCCAATCCATCATAACGATAGGAAGCTCCGGATACTGGAGAAATAGCGCCTCAGACAGGGGATTACGGTCATTACACATCAAAATCAGGCCATCGACCCGACGCTGGAGTAACGTCTCCAGACTGGTGCCCATACGCTCTGTATTGCCTTCGGTATTACACAAAATCAGGCTATAGCCTCGCTCATAGCAACTCTGTTCTACACCGCGGACAACTTCTGCATAGAAGGGGTTATTACTGGAGGTAAGCAACATACCAATGGTGCGCGTCTGCTTAGCCTTAAGGCTGCGGGCAACGGCTGACGGAGAGTAGTTCAGTTCGGCAACGGCTGAAAGAATTTTGTCTTTAACTGGTTGACTCACAAAACGATTATTATTAATAACGTGTGAGACCGTTGATGTTGAAACTCCGGCTAACCGGGCGACATCCTTCATCGTTGCCACTACATAACTCCTGCTATCAGTTTTATCAAGAAGTCAGTTAAACATGATTGGTCAAAAACAGATCAATCTCTTTACGCCACGGAACGGAAGGCTGGGCCCCCCTGCGGGTCACCGCAATTGCACCTGCCGCATGAGCAAATTTTACCGCCTGACCCAATTCATCCCCTTCAAGCAAGGCAGTAATTAAAGCACCGTTAAAGGTATCGCCAGCGGCAATAGTATCAACCGGCTCAACTTTATAGCCGGGAATCAAACTGCCGGTTCCGTCAACGCTAACCCAAGCACCACGGCTGCCTAAGGTAATGATTACCGTATGAATGCCTTTGGCATGAAGTACGGCAGAAGCGCGGCTGGCATCATCATCATTATCAATAGCAACGCCGGTCAGTTGTTCAGCCTCTGTTTCATTGGGAGTAATAATATCGATATTGGCTAACAGCTCATCGGGTAATTCACGCGCCGGAGCGGGGTTCAGGGCAACTAACGTACCGTGATCTTTAGCCAGCTTTGCTGCCGCAATAACGGTTTCTAGCGGTGTCTCTAATTGCATCAGCAGCGCTTTGGCATCAATAACCTGTTGGCGATATTTTGCTAAATAATCAGGCGTTACCGACGCGTTAGCCCCCGCATCAATGGCGATCATATTCTCACCTTTACCATTGACGAAAATCATCGCAATGCCGGTGTTAATATTATCAATAGATTCTATTGGCTGAATATCAATATTATCCTGAGACAGCTGCTTGCGCACCTGCTTACCAATATTGTCATCGCCCACGCAGGCAATGAAAGTAATATTGGCCCCGCTACGCCCGGCTGCTACAGCCTGATTGGCCCCTTTCCCGCCAAAAGAGATACGATAATCTTTGCCGGTGATGGTTTCTCCCGGGCGAGGAAACTCATTCACGTTAAGAATGTGGTCAGCGTTAATGCTGCCTAACACCACCAATTTATCCGCGGACATACTGATACCTCTTGAGAGAAAATTATTCGATACAACGGCCGGTCTGGCAGGCTCAAATATTAAGCCAAGCACTCATTTTCGGCTAAAATATGGGTACTTTACCTGCGGCTGCGCGCCTCATTTTTCACCGAGAGGGTGAAAAGACACGCCCCGCAGGCCTATCATTATTTATTCAACAATCAGCTTCAGCTCTACCGGAATATTAGCTTCAACCTTCTCACCTTTGAGAATCTTATCGGCGACTTCCACACCTTTGCTGCCAATCAGCTCTGGCTGTTGAGCAATGGTGGCACCTAAACGGCCGCTTTTCACTGCTTTCAGACCATCATTAGTACCGTCGAAGCCGACAATCAGCACATCTTTCTTACCGGCGGTTTGTAATGCACGCATTGCACCTAATGCCATTTCATCATTTTGGGCAAATACGGCCTGAACATCCGGGTGAGCCGTCAGCAGGTTTTGCATAACGTTCAGTCCCTTAGTGCGGTCAAAGTCAGCAGGCTGGCTGGCCAACAGTTTGAACGGATGCGCAGCCATAGATTGCTTAAAGCCTTCACCACGTTCACGAGCGGCTGAAGTACCTGAAATACCCTCTAACTGGATGATCTTGGCATTATCGCCCAGTTTTGTAGCGATAAAATCACCGGCCATTTTACCACCGGCCACGTTATCAGAGGCCACATGGCTAAGCACTTCACCTTTATTGGCCGCGCGATCCAGCGTCACAACCGGGATATTCGCTTTGTTAGCCATCAAAACGGCATTGCCCACAGCATCAGAGTCTGTCGGGTTGATCAGTAATAATTTTGCACCACGTACGGTTAAGTCCTGCACGTTACCCAGCTCTTTGGCCGGATTGTTCTGCGAATCCAGAATAATCAGGTTATAGCCCAGTTCATCCGCTTTCTTCTGAGCACCGTCTTTCATTGAAACAAAGAACGGGTTATTCAGCGTTGAGACGACAAGCGCGATGTTATCTTTTGCCATAGCGCCGGCGCTGACGGACAGGGAAAGCGCTGTAGCAGAAACTAACATAGCCAGCTTTTTCATATTCATTATCATCATTCCTATATAAAAGGTTATTTACTGCTTTTGTTATCTACTAATACCGCCAATAGAATGACGGCGCCTTTAACAATCATTTGGAAATAAGAAGATATACTTAATAAATTCAGTGCATTACTCAGGAAGCCCAGAATCAGTGCACCGATTAAAGTACCGGTAATCCGACCACGTCCACCGGCAAGGCTGGTTCCGCCGAGTACAACAGCCGCGATAGCATCCAACTCATAACCGCCACCGGCAGTAGGCTGAGCGGAAGATAAACGCCCCACTTCAATAATACCGGCCAGTGCTGCTAATAGTCCGCACAGGGCATATACAATAATCTTAACCCGATCAACGCTGATACCCGACAGGCGGGTTGCAGATTCATTCCCCCCCAGCGCATAGATATAGCGACCGAGTCGAGTATGGTTAAGCAAATACCAGGCGGCAATAAATACGATCGCCATAATCCAGATCGGCGCTGGTACCCCTAAAGGACGACCAATACCAAACCATTCAAAAATATCGGTACTGTCAGAAAAACCAAGGTTCAGCGGGCTACCGTCAGAAAACTGTAGCGTGATACCTCGCAATATCAACATCATCACCAGCGTAGCGATAAAGGCCTGAACTTTACCCTTGGCCACAATCACGCCGGTCATGGCACCAATACCGGCGCCCAGCGTCAATGCCGCAGCAATGGCAACAAAAGCATTCACTTCCATACCGACCAACGAGGCCGCCACCGCACCGGTCAACGCCAGTAAGGAGCCCACCGATAAATCAATACCTGACGTAAGAATAACCAGCGTCATGCCTACGGCAATAATGGCATTAACCGATGTCTGTTGCAGAATATTGAACAGGTTATTAACGGTAAAAAAGTTAGGGCTCAAGAACGAGACTGCAATGATCAATACGATCAGGGCAATCAGCGACTTTTGCTCAAGCAGCCACTCTTTATTAAAGCGGCTTGGTGAAGGGGTCTGTGAACTATTCACTGTATATTACTCCTGAATAACACCGTACTGTTTGCCGACTGCCGCCGCCATCAGTACTTCTTGTGTTGCCTGCTCAATAGGAAATTCGCCGCTAATATGGCCTTCATGCATAACCAAAATGCGATCGCTCATGCCGATGACTTCCGGCATTTCTGATGAAATAAGAATGATGCTCAACCCTTCACGTTTAAACTGATTAATAAGCTGATAGATCTCTTTCTTTGCCCCAACGTCAACGCCGCGGGTAGGCTCGTCAAGAATCAACACGTTAGGGCGAGTCATCAGGCCACGGGCAATCGCAATTTTCTGTTGATTACCCCCGGAGAGCAGGCCAATCGGCTGCATCATGGTCGGCGTTTTAATATTGAACAGTTTGATGAAGTCATTTACCGCCTGCCGCTCTTCTGCATGCTTAAGTGCACCCCAGCTTTGGCTGAAATAGCGCAGCGCAGTTAATGACATATTCTCTTTAACTGACATGCCCAACACTAGGCCATCGCCTTTACGGTCTTCAGAAATATAGACAATACCGTTCTTTAATCCGTCCTGTGGGTTAGCTACTCTAATCGCCTGACCATCAAGAATCACACTGCCTTGGGTATGCGGCAATGCGCCATAAATCATCTTCATCAGTTCGGTACGACCCGCGCCCATCAGGCCAGAGATACCCAGAATTTCACTGCGATACAGATCAAAACTGACATCATGGACATCTTTACCGGAAAGATTCTTCACCTGAAGGCGTAAACCACCGCGCGGTTGATCCAAACGCGGATAAAGCTCATCAAGACGACGCCCGACCATCATTTCAATCAGTCGGTCTTCATCTAATTCTGCAACCGGGCGCTCACCAATAAACTCACCGTCGCGTAATACGGTAACGTCATCGCAAATTTCAAAAATTTCTTTTAGCCGGTGAGAGATATAGACAATACCGCAACCCTGAGCCCGTAATTCATTAATCACGTTAAACAAAGAGGCGGTTTCAGTATCGGTCAGCGCATCGGTCGGCTCATCCATGATGATAACTTTAGACTCAAAGCTCAGCACCTTGGCAATTTCTACCATTTGCTGATCGCCGATGGATAATTCACTCACCAGCCGACGACTGCTGTACTCCACGTTTAGCCGACGCAGCAGGCGATCGGCTTCGGCGTACATTTTCTTCCAGTTAATCCGACCAAAGCCGTTAACAAACTCCCGCCCCAGAAAAATATTTTCTGCGATGCTGAGCTGAGGGATTAAATTGAGTTCTTGATGGATAATACCGATGCCCGCTTCCTGCGAAGACTTAGGTCCGTTAAATGCCACTTCCTGACCCAGATATTCAATCCGCCCTGCATCTTTAGTGTAAATACCGGTCAGTACTTTCATCAGAGTTGATTTACCGGCACCGTTTTCGCCCAGTAACGCCATCACTTTACCGGGATAGACATTCAGGCAGGCGCCCGACAAAGCCTTAACGCCGGGGAAAGATTTTTCAATACCGCTAATTTTCAGCAGAGGTTGCATATCAGTACCTCAGAACACAACGCCGGAACATAAAATCACATTGGCATAGGGTGAACATTCACCGCTACGCACAATGGCACGACTATCATGGGACAGGGTTTTAAACGCTTCATGACTAACATATTCCACAGCAATCACATTACCCTGGCGCTGCTGTAGATCCTTAAGGCGGGTCAGTAACTGCTGGTGAATATCCGGATTTTTATCGCCTATCTCAGCGGCCACAATGGCTTTCTCAACCTGCATCTCATCGGTGACCGCATCAAATACCTGCAGAAATGAAGGAACACCGTGAGTCAGTGCTAAATCAATACGTTCTACCGCGGCGGGAATGGGCAGCCCGGCATCACCAATCGTTAAGGTATCTGTGTGCCCTAAGCGTGAAATAGCCCAAGAAAGCGTCGAGTTAAGTAATCTGCCTTTTTTCATCTTTCCTGCCCTGCTGATGGTCATCGAAACGTTTCGTTGATCGAGAGTTTAGGAAGATAGTCAGATAAAGCAAAAGATTTATGAGAAATTTGTGACCGGCATCGAAACGTTTCGATAAAACGACAGCAGCGTTGATATGCTGAAACGGTTAAGTCAAAATAAGGGGTATAACGACATTAAAATGAAGCCCTATTCTTTCCGACAAGCGAAAAGAGCAGGGCTATATCAGGGTCAGGCAGCAATGCTCATCTGTCTGAAATCGGGGTCTACGATAAATTCAGCATCCGTCTTTTCACGAATCAGCTCAAGAGAGACACCCGGGGCATGTTCGGTTAATACCAAATGTCCGCCTCTGAATTCAAAAACGGCCAGCTCGGTAACCAGAACAGACACACAACGCTGAGCCGTCAGGGGTAATGAGCAATGCTGAAGGATCTTTGATGAGCCATTTTTAGCACAGTGTTCCATAGCAACAATGACTTTTCTGGCACCGGTCACCAAGTCCATCGCGCCCCCCATTCCCGGCACCATCTTTCCCGGGATCATCCAGTTAGCCAGATTACCCTGCCGATCGACTTCCAGACCGCCCAGAACGCAGGCATCAACATGGCTGCCGCGTATTAAGGCAAATGAAAACGCACTGTCAAAGGTTGAACCTCCGGGAATAATGCCACACGGCTGACCGCCGGCATTAGCCAAATCGGGATCGTGCTCCCCCTGTTCCACAGGGCAAATACCCAAAAAACCATTCTCTGACTGAAACGTGATATCAACATCATCAGGAATATAGTTAACCACCATAGTGGGAAGACCAATTCCTAAATTAACGATATCACCGTCTCTGAGTTCTAGGGCGACCCGGCGGGCAATTAACTCTTTAGGCGTCATTGGCTCTCTCCTTTCACTATGCCTTCAATCAGCATTGCCGGCGTCATAACTAAATCGGGATCCAGATCGCCGATATTAAGCAGTTCTTCAACCTCAGCAAAAACCCGATCTGCCGCCAGGGCGATCAGCGGATTAAAGTTTCTGGCCGAACGACGGTAATAAAGGTTACCGGCCACATCACCCCGTTTAGCATGGACAAGCGCCAGATCGGCGCGTAGCGGTAGTTCAAGTAAATAGTCGCGGCCGTTGATGGTCATGCGCTGCTTTCCCTCTTCCACCACCGTCCCTACGCCGGTCGGTGTCAGAAAACCACCAAGACCTGCGCCACCGGCACGAATGCGTTCGGCCAGCGTTCCCTGCGGTATCAGCTCAACCTCCATTTCACCGGCCATCATCTGACGGCCGGTCTCCGGATTAAGGCCAATATGTGAAGCAATCACTTTACGCACGCGCTTGGCCGCGATAAGTGGCGCCACGCCCAGCCCCGGAACGGCAGTATCGTTGCCGATCAAGGTTAACTCTTTTACTCCGGAATCAAGCAGAGCCTGCATCAGAGTCGGTGGGGTTCCGTTTCCCATAAAACCACCGAACATAATGCTCATGCCGTCGCGTAGCTGCGACGAAAACGCATCCAGAGTAATGACTTTAGATTTCATCGTCAGGCCTTCCTTATTTCATCCGCTCAACAACCACGGCAACCCCTTGTCCGCCACCTACGCACAGCGTTGCCAGCCCCAGCGATTTATCTCTACTCTCCAGCGCATGAAGCAGGCTCACCAAAATACGCGCACCGGATGCCCCAATAGGATGGCCCAGTGCAATCGCACCGCCGTTAACGTTGGTCTTTTCCGCATCAAATCCCAGCTCTCGTCCGACAGCAATAAACTGCGCGGCAAAGGCTTCGTTGGCTTCGATAAGATCAATATCTGCCATGCTTAACTTGGCATTTTCCAGCGCTTTTCGGGTCGCAGGTACTGGCCCCATCCCCATATAGGCCGGATCAACACCGCAAGTAGCATAGCCACGGATACGGGCCATCGGCTTTAATCCAAGCTGGCTGGCCCGGCTTGCGCTCATGACCATCAGAGCCGCCGCACCATCGTTAACCCCCGAGGCATTTCCTGCGGTTACGGTTCCGTCGGGTTTAAAGGCAGGGCGCAGGCGACCCAGGGAGGTCACCGAGGTGTCAGGCCGTACATACTCATCTTCAGCAAAAATAATCTCGCCTTTTTTATGCTGAATAGTCACCGGTAAAATTTCCCGCTGGAATGCACCGCGCCCAATCGCCGACGCCGCCCGCTGCTGGGATAAAGCCGCAACTTCATCCTGTTGAAGGCGATCTATGCCATAACGCTCAGCGATATTTTCTGCCGTAATCCCCATATGGTAATGATTAAAAGCACAGCTAAGGCCGTCATGAACTACCGTATCGACAATTTTCCCGTCACCCATTCGGTATCCCCAGCGCGCCTTATCAAGCAGATAAGGAACGGCAGACATATTCTCCATGCCGCCAGCCAGTACGATATCAACATCACCGGAACCAATCATTTGAGCCGCAAAAATGACACTTTTCAGGCCAGAGCCACACACCACATTGATGGTAGTGGCCGGAGTCGCCTGCGTTAGTCCGGCATTAATAGCAACCTGTCGGGCAGGGTTTTGCCCTAAGCCTGTCTGTAGTACGTTGCCAAAAACCACTTCATCAATTATGCCTGCGTCTATTCCTGCGCGGACGATGGCTTCTTTAGCCACTAATGTCCCGAGTTGAGGAGCAGCGACTGATGCCAGTGAGCCGCCAAAGCTACCTATAGCAGTACGTACCGCACTGACAATCACGATATCTGTCATAACGTTATCCTCGCAGGCTAAGTATGGTCCGGGTTTCTGCCGGCGTTGCCGGCGATCGACCGGCCTCATTGGCTAAACGTACCGCCCGGGCAACAAATTCAGCGTTAGATTTCGCCAGTTGTCCCTTGCTATAAAACACATTATCTTCCATACCCACCCGAACGTGACCACCCATAGCAAGGGTTGTTAACAGTACCGGTAAATGCCCTTTGCCAATGCCGAAGGCCGACCAGTGCGCCTCCGGTGGCAGTAAGTTTCTTAGATAAACCAGGTTTTCAACCGTGGCAGCGGTTCCGCCTGCGGCACCGAGCACTAATTGGTAATAAGCAGGCGTTTTGATTAGGTTCTTCTTTATGTAATACAGCGAGTTGTAAAACATTCCCGCATCAAATATTTCGATTTCAGGCCTGACGTCGTTATCGATCATCACCTGCCCTAGCTTCTCAAGAAACTTAGGATGATTGATAAACAAACCGCTGTGCGCCCAGTTCATTGAACCGCAGTCATAAGAAGCCAGCTCCGGTTTCAAATCGATAACGTGTTCCATCCGGGTTTCATCCGTAGCATTTAGGTCACCGGATGTTGTCAGGTTGATGACAATGTCGCACTTCTCACGGATCAGCCCCACGGTTTCTCTGAATTTATCCAGATTCATGGTGCCTTTACCCAGATCGTCACGCATATGAAGATGGGCAATGGCCGCTCCCGCTTGCCAGCATTCATGCACATCAGCGGCAATTTCTTTTGGCGTCAGCGGAATATTGGGGTTATCTTCTTTGGTTGGAAAAGCGCCCGTGGTTGCTACCGTAATAATCGTTTTAGTATTCATAATAATGACCTTCTGGTTAATTCCCTTCTTGTAATTCAGCGTTGTGCAGTGCAGCAGATTTATCTTTTTTGCCATCAATGTTAGGTAATGCGAACATCATCAGACCGGCTAAACAGAAGAAGACTGCACAAATCATTAGCCCGGTAACCAGACCATAACTTTGTGCAATAAAGCCCATAGCGAAAGGAGCAAAGGCAGAAACGCCCCGTCCGATGTTGAAGCAGAAACCGGCACCGATAGTGCGCACTCTGGTTGGGAAAAGTTCAGGGAAATATGACCCCATCAGCCCGACGAAAGCAGTAAAGAAGGCATAAACCGGGCCCATAATCAG
This sequence comes from Budvicia aquatica DSM 5075 = ATCC 35567, assembly GCF_000427805.1. Classification (GTDB taxonomy): domain Bacteria; phylum Pseudomonadota; class Gammaproteobacteria; order Enterobacterales; family Enterobacteriaceae; genus Budvicia; species Budvicia aquatica. The sequence continues at coordinate 14,670 of NZ_KE386587.1, forward strand.
CAGTGACATATCGCCGGTCATATTGACGTAGATTGGCAACGTAATCGCCGTTCCCATAAATGAAAGCACCAGTGCCGTGCGCCTGCCGACTTTATCGGCCAACATACCGAACGCGTTATATCCGACGAACATGCCGATATTAAGCACCACGAAGAACAGAGACATCGTTTCCATGCTCAACCCGCGATCCTGAGTCAGGAACAGCGGTAGCCAGGTGGTACATCCCCAATAGCCAATCAGGCCAAAGCTGGCAACGGTCGTGGCTAAAATGGTATTACGCAGCATATCCGGGGAGAAAATCTCAGAAATGGAAATCTTCTCGCCTTTCACTTTTTGCTCTTCTTTTTGTTTCTTCCACGCCTCTGACTCAGGAACAAAAATCAGGAAGTAGAGCGCCGCGATAATTGCGCCACCTCCGCATAAAAACAGAGCACGCCAACCGAAAGTAGGAATGATCAAATAGGCTAAGAACGCCGCTAAGCCGGCACCAACAGGGAAGGAACTCAGTACAAAGGAGGCTGCCCGACCGCGCTGTTTTGCAGGCCAGGTTTCAGTGATATAAGAAACAATAATGCTCCATACGCCACCAAGACCCAAGCCGGCCAGAAAGCGCAGTACCAGAATTTCAAACCAGGTACTGGTATAGGCGATAGCCATAGTCAATACGCTGAAAATAATCAGACTCCAGAATAAGGTTTTCCGTCGTCCGTAAGTATCGGCACACCAGCCGACGATAATGCTACTAAAGCCAATGCCTACCATGGTCGCAGTAGCTAACAGGCCTCCGTCAGCCCTTGATATACCAAGATCGGCGATAATAACCGGCATCGCGACTGCGAGTAACAGAATGTCCATAGCGTCAAACATATAGCCAAAGAAGCCGCCAAACAGGACATGCCATTTAGTCTTTTTGTTACCTGAAACGGGTGTATTGCTGGAACTCGTCATGGTATATCCCTCAATCACAGATCGAACATAGCGACCGGACGGCACCAGCCTGCGCTGGCAGCTTTAATTTTTATCGGGAAGCAGGCGATTTTAAAACCGAATGGCGGAAGTTGATCCAAGTTACTCATCTTCTCCATGTGGTAATACTCACTTTCAATACCGGCAAAGTGACCTTCCCAAATCAGTGATGAATCTCCGGTTTGCTCAAATTCTTCAGCAATAAGAGAAAGCGGACGATCCCAGCTCCACGCATCCGTACCGACAACTTTAATTCCCCGGTCCAGAAGGTATAGCGTGGCTTCACGAGTCATGCCACATCCGGCACTCAGGTAAGCTTCCGTTCCCCAATGCTCGGCGGCACCGGTACGAATCACTACGATATCGAGGGGCTTCAGCTGATAGTTAATTCGCGCCAGTTCGGCTTCGATATTGGCTACGGTAATTTTTCCGCCATTTCCCGGCTGCTGGGAGAAGTCGAGCATCACACCGTCAGAGAAGCACCACTCCAGCGGAATTTGATCTATGGTTCTGGCGGGTTCACCTTTGTTCATTGTCGGGTGATAGTGCCAAGGTGCATCAAGATGGGTACCGCTGTGCGTTGTTAGCTGGATATATTCAATTGACCACCCTAACCCGCCGGGCAGATCTTTTTCGGTTGCCGTAGGGAAAAACTGGCGCATATGTTCAGCGCCTTTATCGTGCCCCCAATACTCTATTTTGGTTGGCATTGATGGAGGATCGCAGGGCGTGTGGTCTTCAATGGTGACGCTTAGATCGACAATTCTCATATAAAAAACTCCCACATTATTTTTACTAAAATCACGGTCACTCTATTTATTGGTCTAAAAACAGCCAATAACTTGGTCGTACGTCCAACCTATTAAATTATTGAACGGACGTCTAACTAATTTGTAGTAAAGAGTGAGGTAGATCTGAAAAAATCAGCTTTGAAGCCAAATGGTCTGAGAGTGAGAGGCAAACTGAAAGTTAGAAAATAGCTTGAAAACAGCTTTAAAATCATGAGATAAGAGTATCATCAGAATGGATGCGATGGGATTAGCCGGGACAATGACTCAAATTTGAGTGTATTTACTCCCTGCGGCTTTATAATGGAGCGGTGTCTGTCGTAAGTATAGAGTTGGTCATCTTGGATTTTTGCTTCAGATCTTTTCTGTTTCGGCAGCCACCCCACTTTTTGACGGTATGAAATACAACATGCAGATATCAACATCAGAAAAAATCTTAAATGCTGCTGAACAGCTTTTTGCACAAAGTAGTTATGATTCGGTTTCTATCCGCCAGATTACCCAAACTGCGGGCGTTAAACTGGCGCTGGCACACTATCACTTCGGCACTAAAGAAGCGCTGTTTGAAGCGGTGATCAAGCGCCGGATTGGCCTGCTCAGCGACTCCCGCCTACAGCTATTGGAATACTTTCGCAATCAGGCCAACGGAGCACCGCTCTCCATTGAGCAAATCGTACACTCATTTATCATGCCCTATCTGTTCTGGCACCTTAACGGCGGGCCGGGATGGAGAAGCTATTCCCGCATAGTTTCAAGCTTACTGGGGTATAACCTCGGACTGTTAAAAGATCAGTTTGATGCCACCGCACGCTTATTTCAGGCAGAAATGCGCCGTTCAATCCCTGAAGCCGACGAGGCCAGCATTCAATGGGGATTCGATTTTATGGTGGGTGTGATGTGTAATACGTTCTCTGAAGTAGACAGAATCGGCGGGTTATCCGATATGCACTGCTCTATTGAAAACAAAGAGCAAGCCTGTGAATACTTACTCTCATTTATCGTTGCCGGTCTAAAGAGTCTGGCAGAGAACAACAAGGAAGATCTATCCGGCAGTCTGGCCATTTTGAAGGCGTTAAACATGCCTGAGAAACAGAGCTTATAGAAAGTAAAAAACCTTCACTAACACGCCATTTAGGATCGCCAGTGAAGGTTTAAGCAAGATAATACTAACTTAACGATTTAGGTGCTGAACTTCAGGCCAATAATACCGGCAATAATCAGGCACAGGCTAAGCACTCGCATCAAACTGGCCGACTCACCTAACAGTATAATGCCGGTAATAGCCGCCCCTACCGCGCCGATCCCCGTCCACACCGCATAAGCCGTACCTACCGGTAAAGTTTTCATCGCATTAGCTAATAAAAATACGCTGGCGGCCATCGCAACCACGGTAATAATGCTCGGCGTTAAGCGGGTAAATCCATGGCTATATTTCAAACCGATCGCCCATACCACTTCTAATATTCCGGCGATAAATAAAATAATCCAGGCCATAAAGAGTACTCCCCTGACACTGTGGGGTCGTCCCCGTATGATTGATGCGTAAACAGGTCGTCCTGCTTAGCCAATAGAAATAAACTGCGCAGCTTAGTATAAGCTAGTTGACCGTATACTTTCCACTTACCCCATTATTTTGTCACGAAACATAAAAAATACTGCGCCTAACAGGCAGAGCCCGGCCCAGATATAATCTGTCCGAAAAGGTTCTTTAAGGATATACATTGAGAAAGGAATAAATACCGACAGGCTAATCACTTCCTGAATGATCTTTAACTGACCTGCGGAGGCGACTTGGTAACCAATACGGTTAGCCGGCACCTGCAGCAAATACTCAAACAGTGCGATGCCCCAACTGACTAATGCAGCAACAACCCAGACTTTACTGTGAAAATATTTAAGGTGGCCATACCAAGCAAAAGTCATAAACACATTGCTTAGCGTCAGCATAAAAACGGTAATCACTAACGGTGACATAAACAGAGTAGTCCTGAATACGACGAGAGATCTGGCAAAAAGCTAAATTCAGCTTGCCCCGCGTTCAATAGCACTGCCGACATGGCGAATATCTTCACCAAAGCCGCGAACAGTGTTGCAGCCACTCAGAGCGGATAAGACAATAAATGATAACAATATGGCACTGATCGTCTTCAACATAAGGCACTCCTCGTGTTCTGGTCTACAAGATAAAGATAAGGCCGTGAATACGGCCTTATTTGAGTCTCAGCGATGAGTTATTTAACGCGTGACACATACTCACCGGAGCGGGTATCAACTTTAATCACTTCACCAATCTGAACGAATAAAGGTACTTTTACCACCGCGCCAGTGCTCAGCGTTGCTGGTTTACCACCGGTACCGGCAGTATCACCTTTCAGGCCCGGATCGGTCTCAATAATTTCTAACTCAACAAAGTTAGGCGGCGTTACCGCAATAGGAGCACCGTTCCATAAAGTGATAATACATTCCGCCTGCTCAACCAGCCATTTAGCGTTATCGCCTACGGCTTTAGCATCAGCTTCTAACTGTTCGAATGTAGAATTATTCATGAAATGCCAGAAGTCACCATCGGTATACAGATAGGTCAGGTTCATATCCATGACGTCTGCACCTTCAGCGCTATCGGTAGACTTAAAGGTTTTTTCCAATAGCTTACCTGAAATCAGCTTACGCAGACGAGTACGGGCAAACGCTTGTCCTTTACCAGGTTTAACAAATTCACTCTCAATAACGGCGCAGGGTTCACCGTCTAACATGATTTTAAGACCCGGACGGAAATCGTTGCTAGAATAAGTCGCCATGATGGTCCTCTTTCTTAGATTAAATTAATTAGGTAGCTCTGCTCAAAATGGCGCACATTGTAACCCATAACACAGTAACTAGAGAAGGATGGTTACACCAGTTATCGGATGTTATTACCGATCCTGACGAATTATTACGCCTTTTATCTCTCGAAAACCACCCTAAGTTGAACAAAGGCAACCAAGCACGCCGTTTATTTGCCCTACGGGTTCCCCGGGCATTTGTGGCGCGAATGCGTAAAGGCGATCCACAAGATCCGCTGTTGCTGCAGGTTTTAACCCAGCAGGCTGAATTTACTCAAGCCCCCGGATACAGCGCTGACCCGTTAGAAGAACAGCACGCAGCCGTTCCCGGCCTGCTGCATAAATATCATAACAGAGCGCTGCTGCTGGTAAAGGGGGGCTGTGCCGTTAACTGTCGTTATTGCTTCCGTCGCCATTTCCCTTATCACCAGAATCCGGGCAATAAGCAAAGCTGGTCTGCAGCATTAAACTATGTCAGCCAACATCCTGAACTGGATGAGCTTATCTTTTCGGGCGGCGACCCGCTAATGGCCAAAGATAATGAACTGGACTGGCTGATCGCTGAAGTAGAAAAGATTCCACATATTCAGCGGCTACGAGTTCACTCGCGTTTACCGATTGTTATTCCGGCTCGTATTACCGATGTATTATGCCAGCGCTTTGCAGATTCACGGCTGAAAATTATTCTGGTCACACACATAAACCACGCCAATGAAATTGATTCTGAAGTCGCTAATAGCATGAAAAAATTAATATGTTCTGGCGTTACACTGCTCAATCAAAGCGTGTTGTTGAAGGGAGTAAATGACAGTGCAGACCGGTTAATTAATCTAAGCAATGCATTATTTAACACGGGTATACTACCTTATTATCTTCATGTCCTTGATAAGGTTCAGGGAGCCGCGCATTTTATGGTTGATGACGATACCGCCAGAGAAATTATAGGTGAAATGCTAGCAAAAACATCTGGTTATCTTGTTCCTAAGTTAACCAGAGAAATTGGCGGACAGCCAAGTAAGACTCCGCTGGACTTAAAGTTATTTAACGATTAATTAGACTGATATACTCATAATAAGCCCGCTACCCATTTAAAATCCACTGTGTTGATTATGTTAATCAGCACAGTGGATTAAAATATTTTATATTAGCCATCTAATAACGCAACGTTACATTAACATCGCCGTTAATAAATTAATTTCAATCTAAATAGTCACTTCGAATTAAATAACGTAGTATTTGTTTACCCACATCAGATAATTTCGTAATATAAAAAATCCATATAGGAATTCTCTCGTTTTCCGGTCGTGAATTAGTATGAATATAATCAATATCTATGAGCCTGAATATGTTCGTCGGTTTCAATGTAATGGCGGTGGATGCTTATGCACATGTTGCATCGGCAAAGAAATCCCATTAGATAAAGTCAGCTCACAGTCATATCTCCGCAGTTCTGATAGTGATATTCGAACGGTGGCTCAACGGAGTATTGAACTGGCTAAAACAGACCTTGAGAATTGGGGCATTATCCATTTGAGCAGCGATAATTACTGCTCCTTCTTTGATAAGTCAAAATCCTGCACCTATTGTATGATAGGCAATCGAGACGATCTTCATACCCGCCCTAAATTCTGTCTGGACTATCCCTACGTTAATATCCGCTGGAAGAACGAAACCCGTAAAAGTTTAGCCATTGAGTGCCCGGAGGCCTGTGGCCAAATACTCATGAACCCGACCTCTATTTGGCTGGAGTCAACCAAACATATTTCATCGGCCAGTCATTCTCCACTGGATAGCATTTATCATGCGATTAACACTGAATGTATCTCTGTCGCACTGCGCCCTGAACTTACGCTGACTGAAAAGCTGTTTGCCATCGGCAAAATCACACTAAATAATCAGCCTGACATCGGCGATAAGTCACTAAACAGTAAGAATATTAATTCGAGACTTAAAACGTTAGCTTCCTCTTTAACCACGCAAGCTATCAGAGAGGGTCTTGCTAAAACGCCGCATGATATGGCACTACAATGGAAAGTGTTTGCAGAGATTGGTTCCCAAGTGTCGGCGCTGGCTAACGTTGAGAATGTCCCGGCGATGGCGAATTTCTGGTCTGATATATATCAGGATATACATCAGACGCAGGGCAATGGAGAACAGAAGATTGCCCTGCTGGATGAGGTATGGAATCATACGGTTGTACCGATTAGTCATGAATTTCCGCACATTGTAACTAATTACCTGTTCTATCGGATTTATCATGACGGATATCCATATCATCCGCAGATAAGCAGCCTAGAAAGCTTCTACCAGTTAGTGACACACTGCTTTATAATAAGAAATCTGGTTAGCTACTGGGTGATGTTCTATTCACAGATCAGAAAATCCAAAATCATTGATATTGTTAATATCTATCATCGCTGGCTGCGCCAGTACCCCAATGCTATTGCTGATACCGCCCAGAGTTTAAAGAACAGCGGACTTTACGATCCTGAAAAAATTAATCAGCTGCTGGTTCATAAAAACTAATACTGCATTACTGAACGTCAAAAACTGAGCATTACTGATAAAAAAACCCCGGTGTCTCCACCGGGGTTTTTGCTATTCAGAAAGACTGAATGCAGGGGGAATTACATCATTCCGCCCATTCCACCCATGCCGCCCATTCCACCAGCGCCACCCATGTCTAACTTATCTTCTTTAGGTAAGTCAGTGATCATGCACTCGGTAGTAATCATCAGGCCAGCAATAGATGCTGCGTATTGCAGAGCTGAACGGGTTACTTTGGTTGGATCCAAGATACCCATAGCGATCATATCGCCATACTGTTCAGTCGCGGCGTTATAACCATAGCTACCTTCGCCGGCTTTAACGTTGTTAGCAACAACAGAAGGCTCTTCGCCTGCGTTAGCAACGATTTGACGTAAAGGTGCTTCCATTGCACGTAGTGCAACACGGATACCTACGTTTTGATCTTCGTTATCAGCCGTCAGGTTAGCAAGCTTAGCGGCAACGCGAATTAACGCTACGCCACCACCGGCAACCACGCCTTCTTCAACCGCAGCACGAGTTGCTTGCAGCGCATCTTCTACGCGTGCTTTCTTCTCTTTCATTTCGATTTCGGTTGCTGCGCCGACTTTCAGTACTGCTACGCCGCCGGCTAATTTAGCTACGCGCTCTTGCAGTTTTTCACGGTCGTAATCAGAACTTGATTCTTCGATTTGCTGACGGATTTGAGCTACGCGGCCTTTGATTGCATCTTCTTCGCCAACGCCATCGATGATGATGGTGGTGTCTTTGTTGATAACAACGCGCTTAGCCTGACCTAAATCTTCCAGAGTTGCTTTTTCCAGCTCTAAACCGATTTCTTCAGAAATCACAGTACCGCCAGTCAGCGTTGCGATATCTTGCAGCATCGCTTTACGACGATCGCCGAAACCAGGTGCTTTAACAGCAGCAACTTTCACGATACCGCGCATGGTGTTAACAACCAGAGTTGCCAGCGCTTCGCCTTCAACGTCTTCAGCAACGATAACCAGTGGCTTACCTGCTTTAGCAACGGCTTCTAATACTGGCAGCATTTCACGGATGTTAGAGATTTTCTTATCAACTAACAGAATGAATGGGCTTTCCAGTTCAACAGCGCCAGTTTCTGGTTTGTTGATGAAGTAAGGAGACAGGTAACCGCGATCGAACTGCATACCTTCAACAACGTCTAACTCGTCTTCCAGGCCTGAACCTTCTTCAACGGTAATAACGCCTTCTTTGCCTACTTTTTCCATTGCTTCTGCAATCAGAGCACCCACAGAATCGTCGGAGTTTGCAGAGATAGTACCAACCTGAGCAATCGCTTTAGAATCAGCACAAGGTACAGACAAGCCTTTTAGTTCTTCTACTGCGGCAATAACCGCTTTGTCGATACCACGCTTAAGGTCCATTGGGTTCATACCCGCAGCAACCGCTTTTAAGCCTTCGGTAATAATTGATTGAGCAAGAACAGTTGCGGTAGTCGTACCGTCACCTGCTGCATCATTGGCCTTGGAAGCAACTTCCTTCACCATTTGAGCGCCCATATTTTCGAATTTGTCTTCCAGCTCAATCTCACGCGCAACGGATACACCATCTTTGGTGATCGAAGGTGCGCCGAATGATTTATCCAGTACTACGTTACGACCTTTAGGTCCTAGAGTAACTTTAACTGCATCGGCCAGAACATTTACGCCACGTAACATTTTTACACGAGCGTCACTACCAAATTTAACGTCTTTAGCTGCCATCTTTAGGTTTCCCTTTACTTTTTAATTCGATTTAACAAAGAGCGTTCTAAATTACGCTTCAACAATAGCCAGAATGTCACTTTCAGACATGATCAATACTTCATCGTTATCGATCTTCTCTACTTTGACGCCGTAACCATCGTTAAAAATAACGATATCGCCAACTTTAACGTCTAACCCTTTAACTTCACCGCTCTCTAGAATACGGCCGTTACCTACTGCTAACACTTCGCCGCGGGTTGATTTTGCCGCAGCAGAACCGGTCAGAACGATGCCGCCAGCTGATTTAGTTTCAACTTCTTTGCGCTTAATAATTACGCGATCGTGTAATGGACGAATTTTCATTGATAGCTCTCCTTTGAGAAAGTCCTTATCAGGTTTCAGGGTTGAGCGGGTATATAATTACCAGCCTCGTGGTATTCATAATGGGGGCGTAACTTCCCCCTTCAAGGGTAAAGATGAAAAAAAATTTTTATTCATCTGTTTGTATCAATGAAAGCACTGACGGAAGCGGCTTATCTATCACTTGTCGTCAATGCGTTTATTTGGATCTTCATCTTTACGCTGAAACTCCCCCTCAACGGTATAGCTATCTGCGCTCGACTGATAAGAAGACATCGATGTCGGCGTAAACGTTCTGATATATGGCATCATTCTCAGCGTCAGCAATTTCTGAATCGGCGGAAGTAGCAGCAATAATCCGAGAAAATCAGTAAAGAACCCCGGAATCAATAGTAAGAAGCCGGCGAGTAGCAAAGACACACTCTTTATCATTTCTGCAGCCGGATTCTCTCCTGCTACCAGCTTTGCCTGCATCTGCATAAAGGTCTTCAGCCCTTGATTTCGGACCAGAGAGACACCTAAACATGATGTTACAACCACCAGAATTAGAGTTAATGCAACGCCTATTACAGAGGCAACCTTAATAAATAGGGTGATCTCTATATAAGCCAGTAAAAATAGAATTATGATTGGCAACCAGCGCACGCAGTCTCCTTAACTAACAAAAGTGGGCAATCTTTAAAGAGTGACTATACTAAAATAGCATCAACAAAAATTTACAATTAACATCATTTTGACAAACAATAGACCTACTGTTATCAGGTCATTAACCAGACTAATAAACTACCTATCTAGACATTAGATAGTGGCGACAACCTAAAATTTCAACTCTGACGATAAAATCAGCAACTAACCATTAAGTGTGATATAGGTCACACATACATCAAGATTTTCGCTTATGATGTCAAATATCTGATCTAGGTTCATACTTTTAAAGTAAAGCAGCTTATGATCGTGACACCAAGCGAAGTTCACACGCTTCTATAATAATTTAATTGTTAGCAACACAGTTTTTCATATTTATTCATCTTGGTATAAAAAAGAAGGTTTACATGTCAAATAACATCCGTATCGAAGAAGACTTATTAGGAACACGTGAAGTGCCAGCTGAAGCTTACTATGGTGTGCATACTTTACGCGCCATTGAAAACTTTTATATCAGCAACAGCAAAATCAGTGATATCCCAGAGTTTGTTCGCGGCATGGTTATGGTTAAGAAAGCCGCAGCAATGGCCAACAAGGAATTAAAAACGATTCCTCGTACTATTGCAGATACCATCATTCAGGCTTGTGATGAAGTTCTGAAAAACGGCAAATGCATGGACCAGTTCCCTGTAGACGTTTATCAGGGTGGTGCCGGTACTTCTGTGAATATGAATACCAATGAAGTTATCGCTAACATCGGTCTGGAGCTGATGGGTCACCAAAAAGGTGAGTATCAGTATCTGAATCCAAACGACCACGTTAATAAATGCCAATCAACCAACGATGCTTACCCAAGTGGTTTCCGTATTGCGGTTTATGCGTCACTGCTAAAACTGGTTGATTCAATTGAAGTACTGCGTGCTGGTTTCGACCGTAAATCCGTTGAGTTTAAAGACGTATTAAAAATGGGCCGTACTCAGTTACAAGACGCGGTTCCAATGACTTTAGGTCAAGAGTTCCATGCTTACAGCATCCTGCTGAAAGAAGAAGTTAAGAGCATCATGCGTACAGCAGAGTTACTGCTTGAAGTAAACCTGGGCGCAACGGCTATCGGTACTGGTCTGAATACACCAAAAGAGTACTCACCGCTGGTAGTACAGAAGCTGGCTGAAGTATCTGGCTTCCCATGCGTTCTGGCTGAAGACTTAATCGAAGCAACTTCTGACTGTGGTGCTTACGTGATGGTTCACGGCGCATTAAAACGTCTTGCCGTTAAAATGTCTAAAATCTGTAATGACCTTCGTTTACTTTCTTCAGGCCCGCGTGCTGGTCTAAACGAAATTAACTTACCTGAGTTACAGGCTGGTTCTTCTATCATGCCAGCTAAAGTAAACCCGGTAATCCCAGAAGTTGTTAACCAAGTCTGCTTTAAAGTTATTGGTAACGATATCTGCGTCACCATGGCTGCAGAAGCAGGTCAGTTACAATTGAACGTTATGGAGCCAGTTATTGGTGAAGCAATGTTCGAGTCAATCCACATTCTGTCAAATGCATGTCGCAACCTGGTTGAGAAATGTGTTGATGGCATCACTGCAAATAAAGAAGTTTGCGAAGCTTACGTATTTGGCTCAATCGGTATCGTCACCTATCTGAACCCATTCATTGGCCACCATAACGGTGACATCGTTGGTAAGATTTGTGCAGAAACCGGTAAAACCGTACGCGAAGTCGTCCTTGAGCGCGGCCTTCTGACTGAAGCAGAGCTGGATGATATCTTCTCCATCCAAAACTTGATGCATCCAGAATATAAAGCAAAACGTTACGAAGACTGATAACAAGTAACTTAGCTGACAAATAGCTAATTCAATAAACGAAGGCATGTTATCTATAAAAAGTTACATGCCTTTTTAATACCTACGGTACTTGTTACTAACTCATTTGTGTTATGGGTTATTTTTATAACACGATAAAAATCAAGGAAACTATCTATGTTAGCTGTACAATTTGTTATTGTCCTGCTGGCCATTTACCTCGGCGCGAGGCTAGGTGGTATCGCCATCGGCTTTGCCGGTGGATTTGGCGTACTGGTACTCACATTAGTTTGCCAAATCAACCCGGGTAAAATTCCATTCGATGTTCTGCAAATCATCATGTCGGTTATTGCAGCCATCGCAGCGATGCAGGTCGCTGGTGGTATGGATTATCTGGTTAGTCTGGCAGAAAAACTTCTACGTAAAAATCCTAAATACATCACTTTCCTTGCACCGGTCGTGACCTACTTCATGACTATCTTTGCAGGAACCGGTCATACCGCATTCTCTACCATGCCGGTTATTGCTGAAGTTGCTAAGGGTCAAGGCATTCGTCCTTCACGTCCGCTATCAATTGCGGTTGTTGCTTCTCAAATCGCAATTACAGCCTCACCAATCTCTGCCGCGGTCGTATTTACAGCCGGTCTGTTAGAGCCGGTTGGCGTGAGCTATCTGATGCTGTTAGCCATCTGTATTCCGACAACCTTCGTTGCCGTTATGCTGACATCGATTATCTCCAACTTCTTGGGCTGTGAGTTAAAAGACGATCCGGTATATAAAGACCGCTTAGCTAAAGGCCTAGTCAGTAGCGCTGTCGCTGAGAAAATTGTTATTAAGCCGGGCGCTAAGTTATCGGTGCTACTGTTCCTGATCGGTATCGTGGCGGTTATGCTTTACGCAACGGCTATCAGTAAATCTGTTGGCTTGATTGCAAACCCAATCCTTGGCCGTGATGACGCTATCGTTGTGTTTATGCTGACCATCGCTACCATGATTTGTGTACTGTGCAAAATCAACACTGGCGACATCCTGAATGCAGGTACGTTTAAATCGGGTATGAGTGCCTGTATTTGCGTACTGGGCGTTGCATGGTTGGGCGATACGTTTGTTCAAGCTCACATCAATGAAATCAAAGAAGTGTCAGGTAGCCTGCTACAAGAACACTCTTGGTTATTAGCCATTATCCTGTTCTTTGCTGCGACGCTGCTGTATTCACAAGCAGCGACGGCTAAAGCACTGTTACCAGCGGCACTGGCTATCGGCGTAAGCCCGGTCGGCATCGTGGCTTCATTTGCTGCGGTTTCAGCACTGTTCGTTCTTCCTACTTACCCAACGCTGATTGCTGCGGTTCAGATGGATGACACCGGCTCTACCCGTATTGGTAAATATGTTTTCAACCATCCGTTCTTAATTCCTGGCGTAGTGGCGATTGCCCTGTCGGTTCTGTTCGGATTTATTGTTGGTAATATCGTTATCTAGTCGCTGTTGTCTGGCCCAAGGATTGTCCCTTGGGCCAGACACTGTATAAACGTTTTAACATTTTTTCTAGCTCAATCCATGATGCCCCGTTCGCGATAATTCACAGTGCAACCTCTCTCTTAATTTGATTTTTCGGTCATCCTTTTTGGTATTGGTGAACCTCTCTTTAATCGACTTCTTCCCCGTTGTTTTCACCCTTACTGACAAACGTTCGGCCAACCAGTATAGTGTTTTTCTGAATTCTGTATGTTTGCTCCACAACGAGGTAAGCATTATGACACCAGTAAATCCCGACGGTCACAGTTCCAATGCAGTTATTGTTCTCTGTACGGCACCGGATGAGGCCAGCGCTCAAGAGCTGGCGACGCTAGTTTTGGGTGAAAAGCTGGCGGCTTGTGTCACTTTACTTCCCGGCGCGACCTCGCTCTATTATTGGCAGGGCAAGCTGGCGCAAGAATACGAAGTCCAGATGTTGTTTAAAACCAACAGACAACGTCAGGACGAACTACTCTCGATGCTAAAACAGCATCATCCTTATGAATTACCGGAACTGCTGGCTTTACCCATAAGCGGCGGCAATAAAGAATACTTATCATGGCTCGACACATCTCTAAGCTAATTGTCTGTCTCTGGCTTTCCCTGTTTTTCGCCTCTTTTGGCGCACAGGCATCGCTATTTGGCAACTCAGCGCCTTCGACCGGGAAATTTACCAGCGTCGATCGGGCCTTTGTCTTTGATTTTAGCCAGAACAACCATCTGCTTACCTTGAAGTGGGAAATAGCACCCGGTTACTATCTGTATCAGCATCAAATGAAAATCGTCGCCGAGCATGCTGAACTGGCAGATTTCACGCTGCCGGCAGGTACAAAACACCATGATGAATTCTACGGCGATACCTTTATTTATACTCAGGCACTGTCAATTCCTCTGACGCTTAAGCAAGTCAACGATGATGCAATGGTGATTGTCACCTATCAGGGCTGTGCCGAAGCCGGGTTCTGCTATCCGCCGGAAACCCGTAAGATTCCGCTCAGTGCGATAAGTACTCAGACCGCACAAACGCCAGAAGCACCGGTAAACCATGTTGCCGAGCAAAGTACGACCAAGAGTGAAAGCCCGCAGCAAGAGCCAACATCGTTACCGTTCTCGCCGTTATGGGCATTAGCCATTGGTATTCTGGCCGCCGTTACTCCTTGCGTTCTGCCGATGTATCCGTTGATTTCCGGTATTATTCTGGGCGGTAAGCAAACTTACACCCTTAAACGGACCTTCTTCTTAGCCTTTATGTACGTTCAGGGAATGGCAGTGACCTATACCGCATTAGGTATGGTCGTGGCGGCGGCCGGTATGCAGTTTCAGGCTTACTTCCAGCATCCGGTCGTTCTTATCGGCCTATCGGTACTGTTTATTCTTTTAGCCCTGTCGATGTTCGGCGTGTATACCTTACAGCTCCCCTCCTCCATGCAAACCCGGCTGACACAGTGGAGTAATAACCAGCAAGGCGGTTCACCGACCGGTGTGTTTGTGATGGGTGCTCTGGCGGGACTCATCAGTTCACCTTGCACCACTGCGCCGTTAACCGCCATTTTGCTGTATATCGCACAAAGCGGTAATCTGCTGGCCGGTGGCGGCACGCTGTATCTGTATGCCTTAGGTATGGGTATTCCACTGATTTTAGTCACGCTGTTTGGTAATAAAATACTCCCGCGCAGTGGCCCGTGGATGCAGTTTGTTAAAGAAGGCTTCGGCTTTATTATTCTGGCCCTGCCGGTGATTCTGTTAGGCCGCCTGTATGGCGAGCTGTGGGAACTGCGCATGTGGTCTGCCTTGGGCCTGGCTTTCTTCGGATGGGCGTTTATCGTCAGTTTGAGGGGCTCACAGGGATGGGTTCGCTGGCTGCAACTAATCTTGTTAGCGGCCGCATTGATTGTTAGCCGCCCATTGCAAGATTGGGTATTTGGCACCCCGGCTGCACATTTTCAATCGGTTGAGCATACCGCATTCGGCGCTATCAGCAGCAATGATGACCTTAGCCGGGCCTTAACACAGGCAAAAGGTAAAACGGTGATGTTGGATCTGTATGCCGATTGGTGCGTAACCTGTAAAGAGTTTGAGAAATACACCTTCAGTAATCAGACGGTAAAAGAGGCCCTTTCCGGCTCCGTTTTGCTTCAGGCTGACGTGACCGCCAACAACGACCAACATATTGCATTACTCAAGCACCTGAACGTTCTCGGCCTGCCGACAATTATATTTTTTGATAAAAACGGCAAAGAGCTGACTGACCTGCGAGTGACCGGTTTTATGAACGCAAAAGAGTTTGTAGATCATCTGGAAAGGGTCAGAAAACGCAGCGAAGCCGCGGGTTAATATTGGCGTCAGAATGTTGATTATTTAGACGAATAAAACAATTTAGTGCGAAAAATCGGCGATCGACATCAATTTAAAGCAGGAATGCCAGAAAGCCATTGACGACAACGCGGATATCCGGTTTAATGCGCCCCGTTGCCCGGATAGCTCAGTCGGTAGAGCAGGGGATTGAAAATCCCCGTGTCCTTGGTTCGATTCCGAGTCCGGGCACCATCATTTAGAACCCTCGCTTCGGCGGGGGTTTTTGCTTTATAACTCAAAAACTTGTTGGTTTATCAGTAGTTATCTTTCATGAAGTGCCACCGGCATCACACCGAGGTGGTACATAATGGTGGTACATTATGTCTACTATGATACAACCAAAAAAGAATTCTCACGGCGTCTATACACTCCGTAAAGTTGTTCCTGCTGACCTTAAAAGTATTCTCGGTGGGGAAATCAAACGTACCCTCGATACCAAAGTGTTGTCGGTGGCAAAACGTTGTGCTCCAGCCAAAATCGCTGAAATTGAGAGTATTATCCAAGACGCCCGAAGGCAACTCACTGCGGAACAGGCCATCACCCAGAACGATATTGATGCCATTGTTGAGAACTGGACTATTTCCATACTCTCACAAGAAGACCTTATCCGTGACCGCTACACCTATGTAGAGCCCATCGACCAATCTCGTGACCATTCGGTTGATAACGGTTATCTTCAAGACCAACTGGAAGAAGGCCAGCGTAGGGAGTGTCATCAGCAGCCAAAAATCCTCATGCTAATGCAACATGAAATTGAGGAAGCCTTACAGTTAACGCCGCTAGATTGCCCTCTGACGGACAATTGGCGATATGAATTAGCGTGGGGACTGGCCTTACGGAGGAATGACCTCACCAATAACTACCTGAACTATCGCCGTCCCAAAGCGCTGGAGAAAAAGAAAGGGTTGGACAAGCTACAGAAGAAACTTCAAGACTCAAGCGCTGAGCCATCGACCTCGACCAAGCCCCGCTTTTCCGCTGTCTTTACGCAATACCAAGAACAGCTACGTCGAGAATCTCCTGACCGGGCAGATAACCGTATCATTGAGTATACGACATCGGTTAATCGATTTATTGAGTTACACGGCGACTTACCCATCGATGACTATGAAAATATTCATATCGCTGAATTCAGAAACATCATGGCGCAGATGCCGCTTCACCCTGACAAAGCCACTCGTCAGTTACCGTTAGAACAACAAATATTGGTTCCGGGTCGGAAAATTAGCCCTGCCCGCGTTAGAAATATTCTGAATGGGTTATCCGCTATCTTCCAGTCTGCGGTAGTGAACTGCATTATCAAAGAGAATGTGGTCAGGACTACGCCGAAAACACGGATGGAACCCAAAGCAGCGACTAACCGGGATTTCACCGAACAAGAAATCCAACGGATATTCAGTAGCCCCGCATTTCAGACAAAGCCGACGACAACGGATGACGCCATGCTCTACTGGGTTCCGATTATTCTTTACTACATTGGCGCTCGCGTGGAAGAAATATGCCAATTGCAACGTGAAGATATTGTGTTAGATCCACTGCCCTGCATCCATATTCGCTCAGGTGAAGGCCGGTCGTTAAAGAATGCACAATCAGCCCGGATGGTTCCTATTCATAGCCATATCATCGAGCTGGGTTTCCTTGAGTTTGTTGCACAATGCACAACCCCTCAGCTGTTCCCCGTTTCTCGCAGCAGCCGGGGGAAACTGTCTTATCTCTTTTCCCGCCGGTTTAGCATCTATATTAAAGAGGTCTGTGGTATCACCCGAGACGGCATCAAGCCAACCCACAGCTTTCGACATACCTTTGCCACCCAGTGCCGTCGCCTGCGTATCCGAGAAGATATCCAGTATGCGATTACCGGCCATACACAAAGCGGCGTCGGTAGAAACTATGGCAGCTATCCGCCGGATATGATGAAGGACGACATTGAGTTAATACCGAGGTTGAACCTTAAAAAGGTGATCTAAGTCAAGGTTTGCTCATTTAATTAAAACGGCTAAAAATACCCCGATTGGAAATAAGTTTGATGGTGTACACCTTATTTCAAATTCGGGGTTTTTCTTATTTTTTTCAGTGCAATATACCCTATTCCTTCGTTCGATTTTATTTGCTATAACATGTTCAGGACATTCTCTATGTCGTCCTAATAAAGCAACAGAGGGCTACGGCCTGATGTACAGAGGACTTCGGTCCAGAGAGGTTGTGCTAACCACATTTACGTGGATATCTGAGCCTTAGGGGCGCCACTCCCATGACTACGTGGCAGGAGTTCATTTCATATGAACAACCCTATCTATAAATATAACTTCGATGAAGTTAACGCAACGTACTCCATAGCAGACGTTTTTACCAAACTGACGGACATTAATACCCAACCCTGTGGGGATAACGTCTTAGAACCTGAAGACGAGACTTGCCCACTCTGCGGCCATCTCAACTGCTTTCGGTTCTATATTGATTCAAACAGAGCCTATTGTTTTTCCTGCTGTGAGTCGCTGTCGGTACTCGACCTTACCCATAAACTCGGTGACTACATGGATGTGCATGAAGCTGCGCGAGCGCTGGGTGATGGCAACCTAGTCTCTGCCACTCTAGAACGCCAATCGAGTCCATCAGAGCCGGTCGATGTCGTTGAAGATAACCGCGATATACCCTTAATCGCGTCTATCTTTCAGTATATCGCTCAACATTGCCACCAGCGCTTACTGGATAACCCCGACGCCATGACCTACCAAACTGAAAAACGAGGCCATCGTGAAGAGACGTTACGGGCTAAGCTTATCGGTTATACCGATGGTAAGCTGTATCAGGCGCTAAAGGATAAGTATCCCCAAGAGGTGCTGTTGTCCACGGGTATGTTTCGCCTAGATGCAAACGGCCAACTTCGGGACTTTGCCCCGTCCGGTATCTATGTTTACCCCCACGAGATACTGACTCAAGACCCTGAGCAATCGCCCATCCCTATCATTGGGCGATTTACCTTCAAAGACCCGAATAAGCGCTGGTGTTATCAACAACCCAAAAAGTGCTGGTTGCCCGATGCTGCGCTATTTTACAATATGAATAGTCTGAATCGCCTCGGAGATATTGCTATCGTCGAGGGTGAAAACGATTTACTCAGCCTAGAAGAAGCTAGTTACCTTGGGTCGATACTGTCAACCAACGGTTCAATCAGTCATCAACAAATCGCTGAAATCACCACCTTGGCGGAAACCCGACGCGTTATCACCTTCTTCGACAACGATGATGCCGGAGACAAATACCGCCATAAACTGCCCTGCGCCACTCACTACGTTGTTCCCGAGCGTGGGAGTGATATCGATGCCCACTTACAACACGGTGGCTCTCTGGAGGCGCTGATGCAGACTCCTACCATGGTGACCGTAGTCGATAGTGGTGCTGAAGCGGTCTTTACCCCGCAAGTGGAAGTCATTGAGCCCAAAACTAAAGGGGCCTGCGGTGACGAAGGGTTCAACGATATTGGTAATGCTAACGCCTTCTGTCGAATGCATGGAGATAACCTGTGCTACTTAGCAGAAAGTGCCGAGTTTATGCACTTTACCAACCAGAAATGGACTCCCGCAAGGATGCAAATATGGGAATATGCCAAACAGGTTGCACAGGCTCAGTTGGGCGTTGCTGGTGAACTCTATGCGGACGCCAATAACGAGAAGGATAAAGCTAAGGCTGATACGCTAAGGCTTCAAGCCAAGGAAGTCATGAGCCATGCAGGCAAGCTTCATTCCCTGCCAAAACTGAAAGCAATGATTGAATTGGCTAAACCTAAGCAGGAAGTCTCATCCACCGTATTCAACAGCAATACGATGTTGTTTGCTGTCGATAATGGCGTTATTGACCTCAACTCTGGGTGCTGCCGGGAGAACCGGCGTCGGGATTACATCAGTCTCTACTCGCCGGTACAGTATGACCCTCTGGCGGTCTGTCCAACATGGGAAAAGTTCATCGCCGATATCATGTTGGGTGATACTGAGATGATTGATTTCCTCCAGCGCATGGCGGGGTACTTTATTACTGGCCGTGTGGATGAGCAGTTGCTGTTTTTCTTCTACGGTCATGGCAGTAACGGTAAATCGACCTTTATTAACGTCATGCAGAACCTGACAGGGCCTTATTCCACGCAGCTTAACAGCGATGCGTTAATGGCTAACCGTTATGGTAGTAGTGGAGGCCCCAATGCATCGATTGCCAAGCTCAATGGTAAACGATTGGTCGTCAGCAATGAGCTCCCCGAGAACGGGCGCTTCGATGAAGTCATGCTTAAGTCTGCGACCGGAGGCGATACGCTTGTTGCCAGACCAGTTTACGGTAAGCAGGAAATCGAGTTTATGGCTCAGTTCTCGCTGGTGATTATCGGTAACCACAAACCGGTTATCCATGATATGTCTCACGGGATGTGGCGTCGTATGTGCATGATACCCTTCGCTGCCCAGTTCACCGCTAACCAGATTGACCCGACGCTGCCGGACAAACTCAAGGCAGAGTTGCCGGGCATTCTCAACTGGGTCATCAGAGGCGTACAACTGTGGCAGCAGCGCCCCCTGAAGGCGAACTTGCCTCAGTTTATTCAGGATGCTAACGCAGAATACCGTGCAGAAAGCGACCTGCTGGGTGAATTCCTGACTGAATGCTGTGTGATTAACACTAATGGAAACGGCTTCACGGCGACTGCCGACCTCTACCCTGCCTTCAAAGCCTACGCTAATGAAGGTAATGAGTGGACAATGACCCAGAGAACGTTAACGAAAAAACTTCTGGAACGTGGACTGGAGAAAACGCGGTATCAAAACAAGTATGGATTTAAAGGCATTACCCTGATAGACCGCGAGCTCTCAGTGGTCCCTGAGGGAACCTTCAGCCACAATATCAGTTATTACAACCGTAACCAACGCTAGCCTATAACCAATAGGCCAGACCAAAGGGGTAAGCTCAGCCGGGCCTACCCCTTTTCTTTGGCTCCTGCTGTACTTCACCAAAACCTCAACCTGTTAGTTAGTTAATCAATATGGCTCAGACACAGGTGCAGGCATTCACAATTAGGGGTAAAGGATGACCTAGAATAGGACCACGACCGATACTAGCAGCATGAGCACGGTTACCTTCATCGCCTCTCCTGATGGCTTACACGCACAATGCCAGCACCTGAGCCAATTCTGCCAGAACATGCCACTTAGGATTAAACCCTGTTTTACAAATAATGCAGTGACATCAACCCTGATTGACAATCTGGGTTCTGAATCTGCCAGTTTGAAGCGATATAAGTAAAACTTTTACTATGAATATTTCCGTAGGAAGTTTTCTAAAAAAGGGGTCTAAAGTGGCAGCCTTAGGTGAGATTTTCCTTTTTAACCGTGCCCTGCAAGGC
Organism: Budvicia aquatica DSM 5075 = ATCC 35567; assembly: GCF_000427805.1. Lineage (GTDB taxonomy): Bacteria > Pseudomonadota > Gammaproteobacteria > Enterobacterales > Enterobacteriaceae > Budvicia > Budvicia aquatica. The sequence continues at coordinate 35,571 of NZ_KE386587.1, forward strand.
TTTTTCTGAAAACAGCACTGAGTTTGTTTTGGCAGATTTGGCATCCAAACTGGCAGGCGGGCAATATCTAATAGGTAGAGGCGTCGGAATCGTCAGCGGGAACAGGAACAGGAACAAGAGCGGCAGCCTCACCCCCAAGCAGAAACGGGTTTTATCTCTCTTATACCCGACGAGAGAACACAAAATGAAAGACCTTGAGAACCATCCTGTTGTTACTGGCGGATTTTCTCTTCTGCTTTCTGCTTTAACTGTATCTAGCTGGGTATCTTCAATAAATCATCATCCATAAAAACGCAATGCTATCAGTATGTAACAGGGATACTGTCATTTATACCAGCTAGACGTCTTCCCTTTATTCTGGTGTTATAACTAAAAATTCCGTCTTTATTTTCTTACCTTTATCGAAAGCAGGCTGGTTGCTGTCGGTTTAATAACAATAATAATGAATTCCTAAGGTTTAACCGTTATGGATAACTTCGGTAGCGTGTACCACACGGCCAATAATGTAAACAATCAGGCGCCACGCAAACAGTTTACGGCAACAGATAAAGAGCAGTTATATACAGACGTGATTGAAGGCTTTACGCACTGTCTGGACGGCTTCCAAGACTCACTGACAAAACAATTTATGCAAGCCGCCCGTAATACGCTACCTAATATGTTTTTCCCGCTCAATCTACTGGCTGCGGCGGTCAAACATATGCCTCTGGATGGCCCTCCCGGCTCAGGTAACTCCCCCGAACCTCGCGCATTGACTAACTCCGGTGTTGTCGCCATGTGCGAACGGACAAAGACCCGGATAATCCGCTACGGCTATGGCGGCTTTAGCGATGATATCAACAGTGACGATGCCTTTGTGCCGTTTCCCGATACCGCCTTTAAGCTTCTGGATGGGGCCGGTAAAGAAGTGTTCTCCGGCAAGTTTAATGCCAAGGGTGAATCTGAAGAATTTCAGAACGTCAGCGAAAGCGGTGAATACACCTTAATCATTAACCCGGATGTTAATAAAGAAGAGTATGAAGCCTGGCTGCAAGGCTATGCACCGGTAATGTCCACATTACTCACCTGGCTGAATGACACTTGGGCTGCCCCAAAGAATCAGGCTAGCTGGACCAGTTATCTGGCCCTGCCTGCGGAGGCTCAAGCAGCCCTTGAAGCTAAAGCCATGGGTGAAGGCGTGGCAACTGGCGCAGAGCACTTTGTCACCAGCATTTATGACATTGCCTCAGGCATTATGTCGTTAACCCCCGGCGCTATCATCTCCAACAAAATTCGGGATGTGGTGACTGAGCAGATGGACATGCCCAAAAGGCCAGAGAACGCCTTTGATAAGCTGTTAAAAATCGACATTACGCCGGAAGATTTAACCCGAACCAAAGAGACGCTGAAAAAACTGGGCACCAACGTTCAAGATGATGCCATGCTCTATCTCTATTTAGAAGCCTTGCTTGCCTGGCGATGCCTGCTACCGCCTAAAGAACGCGCCAATATTGACGGTCAGGTCTTTTTTGAGGTTCTGGCATTAGCGCTCAGCGGTGTGTTTACCGCCGGAGTGGGTGCGGCAGTGAAAGGGGCCAGTACCTTAGCCAAGCTGAGCGTCCCTTTTGTGCGTACCAGTATTGAAAGCCTGATAAAAACCACCCGTGCGGTGGCGGTGATGGCCGTGATGGCGAAAAGCGCCCGGACGCTCAATAAGACGCAAGTGGCTCTGAAGTTCGGTCCGTTTTCTTATCTCAGAGAGGGTAAAGCCATCATCGAGGTTCGCCGTGGTTATGCCCCTTACACAGACCTTAGGGTATTAACGGCAAAACCAAAACCCCCAGCATCATTGCATAATGAACCAACAGGGATCCCCGCAGGGTCTCATCCCACCACCGGCGACCCGATATCCATGATTAACGGTGAAGAGTTGCTGGCGTTAGACGATATCGTTTTACCGGGATTGTTGCCGTTTACTTTTTCCCGCCTTTATCGCACCTCCCGAGTATCCCGAGATTGTGGATTAGGCGATGGTTGGTCACATTCACTCGACCACCATATGCGCTTTGAGGATGATAATGACCTCGCCTACTGGATGGATAACGAAGGCCGGATTATTACCTTGCCGCTGCCCACGAAAGTCATGCCGTTTGTGGATAATCCGGTAGCCGGGGGTGAGCTGTATTTGGGCCATAATGGTCAGTATATTGCCCGTTCAACCGGAAGCCCACTGACCTACTACTTCACCCGTGAAGCGCACCGTGGCCGGCTCGTCGCTATCAAAGACCGCTATCAGAATACCTTAACCTTGCACTATAACGCTCAGGGACAACTGGTGCGTCTGTCACCGGAATCACTCAATGGCCCCGCCCTGCTGCTGAGCTGGCAAGATGACCACATCACAGAAGTTGCCTTTGCTCGCTATAGCCCAAAAGAGGCTAACTGGCAGGCTATTGCTCCGGGCATGACCTATGGCTATAGCCCTGAACGCCAACTGATTAGCGCGGAGAATGCCGCTAAAGAGACTGAGCGCTACACCTACGATAATCAAAATGTCATTCTTTCTCGTGAACTCGCTGGTGGTACCACATTCTATTGGGAGTGGGAAGATGAGGGCGAAAAGGTCCGCTGTATCCGTCATTGGGGTAACTTTAATCAGCTAGACGTTCGCTACCAATGGGATATCGATAACGGTCTCGGCACGTTAATCAATCAGGATGGGACCAAAGAGATTTATCAGCATGGTGAGAAGTCGCTGCTGCTGGCTAAAATCACGCCGGACGGGGCGCGGGTTGACTATCAGTACAACGATGACGGTAAGAAGATTGCTGAATCTGATGCCTTAGGTCATATCACCCGCTATGACTACGACCAACAGGGTAATCTGGAGACCATTATTTATCCGGATGAGCGGGTGGTTTATTTCAGCTATCAGCGGGGACTGGTTGATAGCGTTCGTGACGGCGATAAGCTCTGGCAGTATGTGCATAACGCCGTCGGTGACATGACCCAATCGGTCAATCCGCTGGGTCAGTCAACCCGTTATGTCTACAACGAACGCGGGCAGAAAACAGAAGCAACCTATCCTGATGGTATACGTCAACGTTGGGTATGGGGTGATGACGGTGAGCTGTTAGAAGAGAATTTGTCTGACGGTCGGCTACGCCGCTATACCTACGATAACCTGCTGCGCATTGTTGAGCAGCGTGATGAACTTAACCGCACGACCGCTTACCAGTATGACCCGTTGGGGCGATTATCCGTTATCACTTTCCCGGATAGCCGTACCCGTGAATATCAGTACAATCCTTACGGCAAAGTGACCCGACTGAAGGATGAAGCCGGTCGTATCACCACTTACGACTATGATGCTCCCCTGCACCTGCTGACCAAGAAAACCCTGCCTGATGGTCAGAGCCTGCAATACCGTTACGATAACCTTCACCTTCAGGTGAGTGAAATCGAGAACCAGAAAGGTGAAGTCTACCGTATCGGTTACACCCCTACCGGCCTGATAAACGAAGAAATCGGCTTTGATAATGTTAAAACCACTTACGCCTATGACCTGAACGGTAAGCTGCTTGAGAAAAAAGAATTTGGTAACCAGCACGATGAGAAACCGCTGATTACCCGCTATATCCGTGACACCGTGGGGCGCCTGATGAGCCGTATTCTGCCGGACGGTAGCGAAGAAAAGTATCAGTACGATAACCACGGCCGCCTGTCGATGATTCAGGCGGGTAAAGAGGTACTGGCATGGGAATACAACCGGGCAGACCAGTTAACCGCTGAGCATCAGAACTGGGCCACGCTGAGGCATTATTACAGCAAACAGACTGGCTTACTTACCGGTACTAAGCTGCCGGATGGTCAGAAGATAGGTTACCACCATATTGACGGCCAACTCCGGGGCATAACGCTGGATGACAATCCGATAGCGGCCTTTAGTTATGATAACAGCGGCCGTGAGCGCGAACGCCGTCAGGGCAACGGTCTGATTAATCGTTTTCAGTACGATGAAATGGGCCGACTATCCCGCCATTACCTGCGTGAAGGCATGGGGTTTGATGACAACCCACAGACCCTGTGGCAACAGGATTACCAATATCAGTCAGATGGTGAACTGGCGAAAATCGTCGGCAATAACGCCAGAGACTATCGCTATGATGAAGTCGGTCAACTGACATCAGCAGGCTATCCTGAGGCCAACAAAGACCATCACCATGCCCACCACGTTGAGACCTTTAAGTACGACGTAGCCGGTAACCGCATCTCCGACGATAACAGTGCCACCGGCAACCGACTGGCCTTCTTTGGTGACCGCCACTTTGAGTATGACCGGTTTGGTAATCTGATTGCTGAGCGCCGAGGCACCGCCTATAAACTTCTCACGACCTATGAATACGACTGCCGCCACCGGTTGATTAAACATGTTTCACCCAATGGTCGAGTATCCACCTATACCTATGACACATTTAACCGCCGGACCAGTAAAACCGTTGACGGTAAGAAAATTGAGTTTATCTGGCAGGGTAACAAGCTCATCGCTGAGTGCTCCGATAAAGACACCGTCTGGCGTAGCTACCTGTATGAGCCCGACAACTTCCGCCCTCTTGCTCTGGTGGAAGGCAATGCCAAGAAAAACCAGAAGATTGAAACCTACTGGTATCAGAATGACCATCTGGGTACACCGCATAGCCTGACTGACAGTCTGGGTAATCTGGTGTATAGCTGTAGTTATAATGCTTATGGAAAACTACAGGAAGAAACCCAACATCGACAGGAAGAGTTTGGCATCAGGGTTGAGACTAATTTACGGTTTCAGGGACAGTACTGGGATGAAGAGACGGGGCTTCATTACAACTTCAACCGGTATTATGATCCAGCATTGGGACGGTATTTGACGCAGGACCCGATTAAGCTGGGTGGTGGGTTGAATGGGTATCAGTATGTAGATGGAAATCCAGTTTCTTGGGTAGATCCGCTGGGGTTATTTAGACAAGATGGCACTGGATTTGGGAATGCAACAGTCAATTCTAGTTCGCCATCCTTACCTAAAACATCCTCTTCGATGGAAGATATACTGGCTACAGGGAAATTACCGGGTGATACAGGAGTAGTGATTACAGACCAGTCAGTGTCGTATGCCGATTTATATAAGCTTAGTACTAATAATGAGTCAGGTATGGCAAAGGAAATCCTGCTAGTTCGGCAAGAGATTGACGGTCAAATGAAGTATGTTATTTATTCGGGAGGTACAAGAAAAGTAGGGGTCCCTAAAAGGAGCAGACCGGTTGCTCATACGCACCCGACAGAGGACATTTATCAGAAATGGCCTTCACCTGGTGATATGGAAACAATAAATAAATATTATGATAGGCAGTTAGATCTTAAACCAAATCACAAAGCACAGCCGCATTCAATTATTTGGGGAAAAGAACCAGGAGAAACAACAACTATTTATCCTGGCCCAAATAAAACCCCCTTACCACCAAGAAGAGAAAAACCAAGACATCCGAAAAGGAGTGAATATTGATGAGTAGAGCAACAGTAAAAACTTTTACAGATGAAGAAATCATAGAAAACCTTACTCATGAGGGGAAAAATATTGATGATTACTACCTAGAGGAGACACTCTCTGGTAATCTCTCCATATCAGCCTGTTTCAATGGGCAGGATTTTGATTTTTTTTGGGAAGATGAACAGTTGCGTTTGGCTGTATTGGCGTTTTTAAAAAAACGAGGGGCTCGCATCGTACCTTATAAGGATTAAAGGCAGGTGTTTGGACCAACGATAATATGCAGAAGTTAGTGATTTTACCCTTAGAGGCTTCTAAAAATGGAAAATAAAGAAATGACTGTCGAAAGAGACGCTGATGGCAATCTTCTGATAAGAAATACAGAACATGGCGACCTTATTATTACTTCATATGACATTATGCCTAATAATTACCATGATCTTTGCCAGATGGAAAAAAGTGAAAACGTAAAAATCAGACTATTCAACATAAGATCTAAAAACTTCAAAGAACTATTTTCATTAGAATTAAGCATAAAGAATGACACTACCCACGAGGCATTCCTTTTAGTTAAAAACGGTTGGATTCCATGTAGTTACATGAAGAGGAATACTTTACTCCTAGTTGACAGGAATGTTATATCGAAATTAAAGCATAGGTATTTTTTAAATGAAAAAAAAGGCCCTGTAGAACTCGATTATTTTGATAGTATTTTCTTAAGTGAGAATGATTTAACAATAGATTTAACTTCTTGGGTCTTAGAAGCTAATGAAAAGCAAATCCCCTCTACTGATAGTATGGATAGTCAACTGAAGCATGCAAGAGAAATTATAAAACTCGCTTTGCCAAACATAAAAATTGCAGAATATCCAGAAGGCAATAAATATTATCATAAAATTGCCAACTCCATAAGAAATAGTCTTGAACAAAGAATGAACTTCCTGTTTAAAGCAGCCCCACTTATAAATCGTCAGTTCACAAGTAAAACCAGAAGCATTATTGTGCATGAGATTTTTAAACTGGCAGATGAGTGTACGCTAACACGTTGTGATATTGCTGTAATTTTGGTTTTCTTGAGAATTAATATGGCTGGTAAAAAAAGTTCAGCCCAGAAAGTAATTAAAGATTCTCAGGAATATACTCTAGAAAATGCTTATAATACCGCCTGTGATCTGGGCGTTATTGAATGGTTAATCAATCTGATAAGAAAACATGAAACGGAAAAGTCTAATTTTAACATTGCATTTATGACTCAAGACAAAGGACTTGCAGAACTAGGTGCGCTAATTCTGAATCAGGAAGAACTCAGTACAGATGGTCATAAAATTTCAGCAACAATCTCATTCCCAATGGATATTTTTTCTGACAGCCTTGAGACATTAGATTTAGTTAAAAAGTATCTATCATAAGATGTATATTCTTATTTGAATTGTTCGATAGTAATAGTTCCTCTGGTTGGTATTTATAAATATATTGCCTTTGTATTGATTAATCGGAAGGCCTTATAGCTTGCTAGAGGAACCATTCTAAATAATTTGTTGTAAGTAACAGTCGATGGTCCGCTTCTCGCCCTTAGCTGGCTGTCAAATTGAGCAACGACTAATAATGAAGTCCGTACGTTACCTGATATCACTTTGCATCTTGAAAGCTTTCAGGGAATTTGCGAGCATTCAAATCTGGGCATAGGACACACTTTTACATTATATGTGTTTTACCGCACTTAGGACTCAGTTGCATTTCGCCTCAAGCAACCACCGAATGCCAATTCTGCCAGAACATGCCACTTAGGATTATTCGCTGTTTTACAAATAATGCAGTGACATCAACCCTGATTGACAATCTGGGCTCTGAATCTGCCAGTTTGAAGCGATATAAGTAAAACTTTTACTATGAATATTTCCGTAGGAAGTTTTCTAAAAAAGGTATCTAAAGTGGCAGCCTTGAGAGTGATTTTCCTTTTTAACCGTGCCCTGCAAGGCTTTTTTAGAAAACAGCACCGAATGAGTTTTGGCAGATTTGGCATCCAAACTGGCAGACAGGCAGAAACCTGAGAGTACTGACCATAGGTCCACAGCCTGAGTGAAGATAAGCACCAAGCTTTACCTGTCCCCGTAATACCTAGTACCTAACCACAGGCTCTGGCTCTGGCCCACGCTCAGGCCCCTCCCTCGTCAATAATCCCCGTCGATATCGGTATAAGAAAAGTGAAACACACATCCTGATAACACGGAGAACCACGTTATGCCTACCGAAGACGACAACACCATCAACAAAGCCCGGGAGATACTCAGCCAGCGGCTGTATCACTCTCCGGCATTAACCCACACTGACGATACCGCAAGTTTCCTTGCCCTGAAGCTAGGCCAGAGAGAACAAGAGGTTTTTGCCATTATCCTGCTCAATAACCAGCATCAGGTTATTCAGTACCTCGAAGTCTTTACCGGCACCATTAACGAAACCAGTATTTACCCACGCGAAGTGGTCAAGCTGGCGCTTAAACACAATGCTGCCGCCACTATTCTCGCTCACAATCATCCCTCAGGACTGGCTGAACCCTCCGCTGCCGATAAGAACATCACCACCCGGTTACAACAGGCGCTGGCATTAGTGGATGTCACCGTGCTTGACCATGTTGTCGTCGGTGGTGGGAACACGGTGTCATTTGCCCAACGGGGGTGGCTGCTATGACCAAACCGAACCCATTAACCCTGACTTGTGACCTGCCTATCTTTATCCCCCTGATTAAGATCTTGTCAGGACGCATAAGACAGCATCCAAACGCTTTCAGCATCACCCTGAACTACCGCAGTCCAGACTATTCGGCTGAGTCCGGTGGATATCGTCCGGTTGAAATCCGGCTGGAGAAGCAACGGGATAAGACCGACGGCTGGACCATCTGTTATGTCACCGAGTTCTCTTATTACGGGCCACCGGGTTATCAAGAGCTAGACCGGGCCATTGACTTCGACTTCAGTACCGGAACCGGCTATCAAGCCCATTTGCCGCCTGAGCCCATCAGCCAATATGCCGCGCTGTTCTGTCTCTGGCAGCGTAACTTCAGCCGTTATCACGACTTGGGCATCTATCAATGTCAGGTCACGCTGGAGGAACAGGAGTAATGTCACCCCAACTTATCGCTCTACTCTGGGAAGCCTTTAAAGCCGCCCTATCAGCCTTCGCTGCCGTATTGGTTCAGGCGATGATGGCCCACTTCAATATGTTTATGTCCACGTCCATGTCCACTTCTGACTTTTCATCAGCATCAGATGAAACTTATTAATCCAAACCACAGGAAATACCGACAATGAATATCACTCTAAAACTTATCATGGCTGCAACGGCATTAATCGCTGTCGCTGGTGGCGTTATCTTTAACCACCTTAACGGTAACGATGACGGAGACAAAAGCGACTTAAATGAAAGTCACGATATGGCTATCCGTAATATTCCATCAGCAGATTCAGGGGCTAAGCAAGAACCGGATGCATTGCTCAATCAGTGAGATCCCCCTGCAACCATCCCGATTGTATAAATAACACCCTNCCACTTACTTACCACCACCTCATCAAAGGCTATCCACCACGGGTAGCCTTTATTGTTATTAACGCTTGGTACCACTCAATAGACCTTGGTTATTTGACCGGCTCGAATAACGCGGTTTTTACCGGTCAATAGAGTCGGTTTCACCCTTTTGACCAGTCTGTTCAGTATACCAAGCCCTATTGACCA
>NZ_ATYS01000046.1 GCF_000427805.1 Budvicia aquatica DSM 5075 = ATCC 35567
ATCATTTTAATCAGGCGAACGGGGTCGATGGCCGGTCTGCCATTATTGGGGCAGTAGAGGTGCGCGACAGCATCGCGGATAAAGCCAAAGTCGATGGCGGCATCAATTTTGCGTACCAGATGGTCTTCGGGGACGAGTTCATCAAGGGTGATAGTTTCAAACTGGTATTGTTGTGGGGAGGCGTCTCTAAGCATGGTAGTCAGTCCATTTTTTGTACTGACCTTATTAGATCAAAGTCCTAGCCTTTTGACTAGGACTTTGTCATCAGTCTGAGACGGCTTATGCCGTCTTTTTTATCACGATAAGGCTATCAAACAAATAAGGTATACAGAATTGCAGAGATAGCAATCAAGCCCATGCCGACAACGAATACGTTACTTAAGTGACCACGATACTTCTGCATCGCAGGTACTTTACTGATGGCATACATTGGCATGATAAACAGAATCATGGCAATAACCGGGCCGCCCAGCGTTTCTATGATGCCCAGAATGCTTGGGTTTAACGTCGCGATAATCCAGCAGGTAATGATCATAAAGACCGCAGTGATGCGCTCTAAATTTCTCATTTTGATGGCCTTGCCACGCGAACGCTGAGATTTAATCATCAGACCTTGCATACCTTCGCTTGCGCCGAGGTAGTGGCCTAAGAATGATTTAGTAATCGCAACAAATGCAATAACCGGAGCTACATACTCGATCAACGGAGTATGGAAGTGGTTAGCTAAGTAAGACAGAATTGAAATGTTCTGTGCTTTGGCCTCTGCCAGATTTTCTGGCGTCAGGCTCAATACACAGCTGAATACGAAAAACATCACGGTGAAGACCATCATCATGTGTGCGTATTTCAGAATTCTTCCGCTTTTCTCATCGGCATTCTTGCCATAGGTTTCTTTCTGACTCACGGCAAAAGAAGAGATGATTGGTGAGTGGTTGAAAGAGAAAACCATGGTTGGAATGATTAACCACATGGTTAACAGCAGGCCTTTAATACTTGCTGCATCAAAACTGGTATTTGCCTGTTGGAATATAGCGCCGGTCCACTCAGGGATCAGATATAACGCCAGCAGCATCAGCACGGCAACAAACGGATAGACCAAAATACTCATGGCTTTAACCACCATGTCGCGCCCGAAGTGCACGATAGTCATCAGGCCTAAGATTAAAATAATTGATAACAACCAGCGTGGCGGAGACGTCATACCTAGCTGGACTTCAATAAAGCTAATCGTAGTGTTAGTAATACCAACGCTATAAATCAATAAGATAGGATAAATAGCAAAGAAATATAACAGGGTGATCAGAACGCCGGCAAATTTGCCGAAATGTTCTTCAACCACTTCGGTAATGTCTCCATTATTGGATGAGCCGGAAAGAACAAAACGTGTTAATGCCCGGTGTGAATAATAGGTCATTGGGAAGGCGATGATTAACATAATCACCAAAGGCCATATCCCGCCTAAACCGGCATTAATTGGAAGAAAAAGAACGCCCGCCCCGATTGCTGTGCCATAGAGGCCTAACATCCAGGTGGTGTCTTGTTTTTGCCATTTTGACGCTTGAATCTGAGTGGTTGAATCTGGAATAGAGTCTGTGATGTCTTTTACCGACATTGAAAAACCTCGTTGAGTAACTAGCGGAATATTCGAAACCGCGCACATTCTATGGGGAGTTGCAATAAGAAGATATAGATTAGATCACACAATTAGCACTTTAATCGGTGTTTTTAGCATTACCCTAGCGTAATAGTTGGTATATTTAACTAATATCCTAACTATTGTATTGCTTATTTTTTGTACGTTAATATAAAAGACCACCGAAGTGGCCTGTTTTAACTTTCTGTTCTGTAAGCGTAATTTGCTGCTATTGCTCAGTATGGTAGCGGATTACACCTTCTTGGGTGGTTGACGCAACTAAAAGACCATCTCGGGTAAAGAACTGTCCGCGGACATAGCCTCTGGCCCCTGATGCGATAGGGCTCTCGACCACATACAGTAGCCATTCATCCAAACGGAACGGGCGGTGAAACCAAATAGAATGGTCTATCGTGGCGACTTGCATGCCAGGCTGAAGTAAAGCAACGCCGTGTGGCTGCAGGGCCGTCGGCAGGAAGTTAAAGTCTGACGCATAGCCCAGTAAATACTGATGAATACCCAGATCGTTAGGCATAGTACCATTGGCTTTTAGCCAAACCTGTCTTACCGGTTTATCTACTGAACCTTTAATTAAGTTATGAAATTTTACCGGGCGCATTTCTATCGGCATTTCATTACAAAATAGCGCTTTCATTTGTGGCGGCAACAGATGGGCGATCTTGCGGGCGATGTCGGTTTCCGATGCTAAGGTTTCTGGTGCCGGCACTTCCGGCATGGTGGCTGCCTGATGTTCAAACCCCGGCTCATCACTTTGAAATGACGCCGTCATATAAAAGATAGTGAGATCGTTTTGAATTGCGCTGACCCGGCGGGTACTAAAGCTATTGCCATCACGAATGATTTCTACCTCATAATCAATATGCTGATTACTGTCACCCGGACGTAAGAAGTAGCTATGACAAGAGTGAATCCTGCGTTCCGGTAAGACAGTATGCTTAGCCGCGGATAGTGCTTGACCTACAACCTGTCCGCCAAACAGCTGGCGCAGGCCTAAGTTTTGGCTCTGTCCGCGAAACTTAGTGGTATTGATTTTCTCTAAATGAAGTAGGGTTAAAAGCGTTTCTAATACTTCGCTCATCGCGAGGGATCCTGTCTCAAAGTTATGGCTGAGTAATTGGCGCCAAGACTAGCATGTTTAAGATAGGGATATTTTAGTCGGGAATGCCTTTAGCTGGAAATTTCTTTAGTGTGATTAGGTGAAATAGTAAAGCTTTATGCAATAGACTAAACTTTTATGATGATAATGTTGTCTAGTTTAGGTAAAGATTCTGAAAACTATTCTCTAGAGACGTTATTTTATTTGCCGAGTGTCAATTAAGGGGAGACTGATGACATTTTCAAGACTATTAACCAGTGCAGCACTGGCGATCGCTTTAGTCGGGTGTTCCGGAATGAGCAAAATCATTACACCGCCTTCTAAAACGGTTAGCGGCAGTTTGACCTATAAAGAACGGGTGGCATTACCTGATGATGCGATAATTACGGTAAATCTGTCTGACATCTCGTTAGCAGATGCGCCAGCGCGGGTTATTTCAACCGTATCATTCCCGGCTGAAGGTAAGCAGGTTCCGTTTGATTTTAGTCTGCCGTATAGCAATGCTCAGATCAAAGGCGCTCAAACTATCACTGTTTCAGCCAGAATCACCCATGGTGATAAGCTATTGTTTACGACCAAATCAGTGAATGAAGTGCTGACTCATGGCAAGCCTTCGACGGTGAAAGTAGTACTGTCGAGGGTTAAACGATAGGGTATGGTATTACCCGCGCCAGATCATATTGCTTGAGAACAAGATTTGGGGATGATGCCAGGCTAATGAGCCATAAATTTTAAAGTTAAATTATTTTTAGTAAAAGGGTAATGGTATGCGTTTTTTGAAAGTATTAGGTAGCGCTGCGGTGGTGGTATCTTTAATCGGATGTACCACGACGAATGACCCAATGGCCGATGATAAGCTTATAGCTTGTGCAGGAGCCGTAACGGGGAACCTTACCTATATGGAGAGGATGGCATTGCCTGATGATGCTGTGATTACCGTTAATTTGTCGGATATCTCTTTGGCTGATGCACCTGCGACGGTTATTTCAAGCGTTTCTTTCCGGGCTGACGGACGGCAAGTTCCCTTCAATTTCACATTGCCATTTGCCTCTGAGCAGGTAAAAGCTGCCCAGACGATAGCGGTCTCAGCCAAAATCACACAGGGCGATCGGCTACTGTTTATCACCACATCAGTTAATGAAGTATTGACTCAGGGGAAGCCGTCAGCGGCTAATTTAGTGTTAGAGCGAGTTAGATAATGGACCTGGCTGGAGAGATATTTGTGGTTATCAGTCCGGCCAGCCGTAAATTTTAAAGTTAATCCTGTCGCTTCTGGTAAACAGAACGCCATCGGCCAATAAGGCCTTTTTCTGGCGAATATAGTCCGGCCCGGTAAGCGATATCTTTCCTTGAGAATTGACCACTCTAAACCAAGGCAACTTGCTGTCTTTTGGCAGCCGCTGCAAGATAGTGCCTACCTGGCGTGAATTCCGCGGGGCCCCGGCTAAGCGGGCTATGGTGCCGTACGTCGTGACTTTACCTTCAGGAATAGAGGCAATAACGGTATACACTCTTATGGGAAGAGACGGCTCGCAATCTTCCATCGATATAATCATCCTTTAGTCAGGCGCAGAAAATAGTAAGATTGGACTAAAGAAAGCATGATTGGAAGAGGTAAGTGGGCAAGAAAGCATCGGTTGATGTTCAGAGCCTTGCAATTGATTAACTCATCCCTGATAATGCGGCACCGCTTCAGTAAGATGAAGCTGTCAATGGGGGCCCTGTTGGTTCTCCCGCAACGCTAACTTGTGAACTCGGTCAGATCCGGAAGGAAGCAGCCGCAGCAGGCGACGTGTGTGCCGGGATGTAGCTGGCAGGGCCCCCACCCAATTCTGGCTATCCCCTAATTTATTAAATAAAAAGCTTCTTAAGTAAAATTCAAGAAATCTTCGCCATCATTGCTTAAACTGTACAAGCTTTGTTGACCATTTTTGTCATATATCAATGTGATATCGGGTGATATCCCACTATTTTTCCGCTTCCTCCTTTGTTGCTCTCCAGTTATCACCTTCAGTTTCTCACATGCTAATAAGCTCAATAGCACTTCAGGCGATATATATGTGATCGGTTGCCGCTAGGTGAGAGTTCTATTTAAAAAATAATTTTTCAGATAGCTAGATTAAATAAGGATATGTGATGATGGATTTATCAGGAAGAGTTACTGACTATTTGCTGGATATCACCAAAAGCAGCGATATCCAGAAGGTACTATTTAGTATGCGGCTACAGTTTTAGCGGGATCCTATCAGCGCTTAAAAATAAAAGATGACAGGAAAGGAGACTACTTTATAAACGATCTTTATCAGGTTGTTGCGGAGATCTGATGTCACTAATATGCTTGTTGATTTCGTGCCGATATAGCTCGCTAAATAACTTCTTACTTTTACGATCCATTTTTTGTGGATATTGGTTAAAGAAGATATCCGGACTTTCAAATATGCCAAAATCTTGAACAATCCCTTCTTTTTGGATATAAGTGTCATTATTGCCAAGCCAATAAACCGATGGGTTTTGTAAATCGGTGGTGGCAACGGCATAACCAGAGAACTGACCTTTTATATCGGAAAACTTTTGCTGAAGTTTAGACAAATAGGGGATATCTAAAATAAGTCCTTCCATGCAATACCACCGATTAGCAAGATAGACTTCGGTCCAGGTATGGCTGATTTCCTCAGGCATCATCTGGTACAAATCGCCGTTCATAATGCCCGATTGCAGCGCCTTGTTTATGGTAAAACCATGTAGTCGGCAAGGAATACCGACCGCACGTAGTAACGCCATAAACAGAATAGATTTAGTATTACATTGGCCATATCCATCAGAAAGGACTTCAGATGCGGCTGTTGTATCTTCGGCATTAAAGCCAAATTGAATATCATCCCGTACAAAATTATAGATAGCTAAAATTTGTTTTTGCGCATCTAAATCTTGCCATTGCCGGCTAATAATCAGCCGTTGTATCTCTGGATGATGAAAGTTTAGCAGTGCTGTTTCTTGTAAATACTCTTTCATTTTAAAGCCTCTTATAGATGTAAGAGACCTGACTATAAGCTTAGTGAAATAGCGAAACTTTCAAAAAAACGCTAACTTGATTAGCAATACTTGGTTGGATACCCATCAATCTTCTACATGTTGCTGACAAATGAGATGGGCTATCGAATCCAGCGTCGAGTGCTGCATCGGTAACTGAATATCCATCAGCAATCAAGCTAAGGGCTTTTAATAGTTGTTTAAATAATAAATAGCTTTTTAATGTGCTATCCGTCTGTTGACTAAAAATATGGGATAACCGACTGGAGGATAAACTGATTTTTTCTGCAAGTTCTTTGATGGAAGGCTGAAATTCATTAGATGATTTCATGTGCGCTAATATATTAATAATTCGTCTATCAGTCATTGCATGGTGGGTCGCACAATGAGCTAATCCCAATAGTGAGAGAATCTGATGCCAGACATCTTGATAAGCTTGTGGCGTTAATTCACTATCAGGAATAGACAATAATTGTTGAGCCAATAGAGATGTTAGTGAGTCAGGTAAAATGAAATACGGGCTTTTCCCCGAAAGATAGTGACGTTTCAAATTTCGGCCTAACAAAGAAGTATGATCAACAAGAATTAACGCATGGTAACCATTGTTACTGCGGAAAGTATGATCTGTTCTTCCGTCCAAAATAATTCCACGACAGAATATATCGGTATTGTTCACCTCTAGATTAAGTTTTTCCTCAGGACTCTTCTCTAGGCAAATAAAAAGATGGCAGAACAAGTGGTTATGCTTGTCAGTATCAATATTATTACTGAACACTAATAGATGATTATCTGATACATACATCCGGAATAAAACTTGTTCTGTCATGATAACTTTACCCTTTCTGAGAAAGGGATATGAATTAATGTAAATCCCCTTTTGTAATGTAGGTTGGTGAAATTTAATTCTTACATAATAAATACTATTTTGGTTTATAACATCCATTAGCATTTGGTTTAACCTTAGAATAGCTAAATAGAACCAACTTCAGTACCTTAAAAGTAATTTAAGCGATAGGTAAGTAATAGCGAACTTAGCAAGTTGCTCTATAGCGGCTGAATTGCAGAAAAAGCGTCTCCTCATTGATTGTTGAGAATGATTTTCATTACCATTTGGTGTGTGATATATTTAATCAGTCTCTGAATCATAATGTCTGGAGAATAAATGAAAGAATTAAAAATTGATAAATCAGATTACGCGAAAATAGTAGAATTAATCATTAACCATATGGAAAGCAAACACGACGTCATACTAGGTCAGTTTGATGCTGAATTTCTATTGGATGATATCTTAAACGTTATTGGGCCTCTTATTTATAATCAGGGAATAGATGATGTGATTAAGTCAGTAAGAAATATAGGAGAGCGTTTGGAAGAGGAAATTGATGCGAGAAAAATTTTATGAGTTCATTCAAGTCTGATTTGAATCTGATGCGCCAAGAATGGTACAACGCTTTTTATACTGGAAATATTGAACAGCTTGATTATCTTGAGACCGACTGGTTTCTAGCAACAAATGGACAGAAGTTTCTTTATAAAAAACATCAGCTAAGAAAAATTTCACTAGGTTTTTCTACGAAATCATCGCTGTGTTCTAACGTTATAAGAAAAGAATATGATGTGATAATTTCAGAATTTAAAGGGATAGCTTGTGTTTCAGGTAAAGCTTTAATTACAGAAACTAATAGCGTCACGAACGTTAACTTTATTGAGAATTGGATTAAAATTAATGGCGGATGGAAACTTCAATTTCAATCGTTCGAAGCTATATGAGGGTACATTATGCCTCTATTTCTTCAATCAACGAGGTTTCAAGGAAGCTTCTAAGAATAGAACTGATAAGTTTTGCATCTGATATGCTAGATCCAAACGAAACCGCTTCGTAAATACAATCATAGCCTTTTACTTCATCAAGATACATTTTCAATAAATCGAATCGTCGCGGACGGACTATACTTATTCTTTACCTGCTATTCTTTACCTACGGTTACCGTGAAAGCTGTTATTTCCATTTACCTTCCCATAACTATAACCTTTAGAATGGCAACGCTGATATCTCTCGATATAAGGACATCATGATGAAAAAACTAATTCTAGTTCCTGTATTAATACTCTGCTTATCTGCTTCGGTTATGGCTAATCAGGCTATGCATCATAGCTCTGCTCCAGCAGCCGGCGCTGAGTCCGTACTGACTCCGGCAGGTAAAGAATTTGAGGCGACGATGAATCGTATGCATGAGCCCATGATGGCTGCAATTCACGAAACCGATCCGGATGTCGCTTTTGTTAAGGGGATGATTCCTCATCATGTCGGTGCCGTTGAAATGGCTCAAACCGTATTAAAATATGGTAAAGATCCTGAAATACGCAAGCTGGCTGAAGAGGTTATCAAAGCTCAGGAAGGTGAAATCAAAATGATGAAGGACTGGTTGGCCGTTCACGATAAAAAGGCGCAGTAAGTTCATCTAAAACAGATATAACCAATAAGGGACCTTTATCAGGTCCCTTATTCAATTTGGCATAGAGCATATATCAGGCGCTGCCGATAAACAGCCCGGTAGCAAATACCAGCAACCCGCCGACCACCACTTGAAATGCGGCCTGTAAGAACGGGGTATCCATATATTTATTTCTAATCCAAGATATGGCTGCCAGTTCAAAAATAACCACGATCCCTGATACGGTCATCGCGGTCCAGAAGTCGCTGATAAGAAAGGGCAGAGTGTGCCCCAGGCCGCCAAGCGTCGTCATCACGCCGCACGATGCTCCTCTAAGCCACGGGTTGCCGCGACCGGTGAGTGAGCCATTGTCAGATACCGCTTCCGCAAAGGCCATTGAGATCCCGGCACCAATTGAAGCGGCAAGCCCGACCAGAAATGCCTGCCAGCTGTCTTTAGTGGCTAACGCTGCGGCAAATACCGGTGCAAGCGTAGAGACTGAGCCATCCATCAGCCCGGCTAACGAGGGTTGAACAATCTGTAGAACAAAAAGCCGATGGGCTGATTTTTTCTCCCGCTCTTTAACTGCCGGAGTAATTAACTGCTCCTCTAACTGCTCTGCCCGTAGTTGATGCTTATGCTCTTCTGCCGAAAGGTCACCCAGTAACTGCCGAATAGCAGCATCAGTGGTATTTTGAGCCGCTTTATCATAAAAACGCTGGGTTTCTATCTCCATGATTTCCGACTGCTTACGTACGGTCTCAATGCCCAGCGGTTTGCTGAGCCAGACCGGTTTGCGTTCGACAAAACCCTTAACATCCTGACGGCGAATAAGCGGGATATGGCTGCCAAATTTTTTCTGATAGAGGGTTAGCAGGCGGTGCCGATGGCCGTTTTCTTCCTGTGACATGATGTCAAAAACTTTTGCGGAGTCGGGGTAGGTTTCACGCAGGCCTTCTGCAAATTCGCTGTAAATTCGCTGGTCTTCTTCTTCCAGTGAAATTGCCAGCGCCAGAATCTCTTTTTCAGACAGATCGGAGAAATTTTTCATAGTGTATCCGGATTTCCTTCAACATAAGTCCTGAGATAATAATCCTTTCTGCCTATGATTGTAAAAAAATCAGGGCCGCTATTTAGCGGCCCTGATGGCGTTAGTTAAACCAATTTAACTTTAGTTATTCGGTCTTGTGCTCAACCGGATGTGAATGCTCAATATCTTCAGAACTGCTACTGAAGCGACGGCGAATCACCACAAAGAACACCGGTACAAAGAAGATGGCTAATACGGTTGCTGCAACCATACCACCAAGAACACCGGTACCTACTGCGTTCTGTGAACCGGAACCTGCGCCACTACTGATGGCTAATGGAAGTACGCCAAGCATAAAGGCTAAAGAGGTCATCAGGATTGGGCGTAACCGCATCCGGACGGCTTCAAGCGTTGATTCAATCAACCCTTTACCTTCTTTATCCATCAGGTCCTTAGCAAACTCAACAATCAGAATGGCGTTCTTAGCCGCCAGCCCGACGGTAGTTAACAGGCCAACAATAAAGTAAACGTCATTCTCCATGCCGCGTAAGGTGGTAGCAATCAATGCGCCGATAACGCCCAGTGGAACAACCAGCATAACGGAGAACGGAATTGACCAGCTCTCATACAGTGCAGCCAGACACAGGAATACCACGATTAACGATATGGCATACAGAGCCGGTGCCTGGTTACCTGATAAGCGCTCCTGATAAGACATTCCCGTCCAGTCATAGCCAATACCTGCCGGTAGCTGGCCTGCCAGTTCTTCCATCAGGTCCATCGCATCACCACTACTCTTACCCGGTGCTGCTTCGCCCAAAATTTCCATTGAAGGTAAACCGTTATAGCGCTCCAGTCGCGGTGAACCGAACTGCCAGCTAGAAGTGGAGAACGCAGAGAACGGTACCATCTGGTTATTTGTACCCCGTACAAACCAGTTATCAATGTCTTTTGGCAGCATGCGGTAAGGGGCGTCAGCCTGAACGTAAACTTTCTTCACACGACCGCGGTCAATAAAGTCGTTAACGTAGCTTCCGCCAAGAGCAGTAGACAGTGTCTGATTAATATCACTAATCGAAACCCCTAATGCCTGGGCTTTTTCATGGTCAACGGTCAGTTTAAACTGTGGCGTATCTTCCATGCCGTTAGGGCGCACGCCCACCAGCATATCCGGATGTTTAGCCACTAAACCGAGTAATTGATTACGGGCGTTAGTCAGCGCTTCGTGGCCTAAACCTGCCTGATCGATAAGCTCGAAGTCAAAGCCGGATGCCGACCCTAGTTCAACAATCGCTGGTAAGTTAAAGGCAAACACTAAACCATCTTGAATCTTAGAGAAGGCCTGTGACGCTCGGGCAACAATTGCCGGAACTTTATTCTCTTTACCGGAACGAACGCTCCAGTCTTTTAAGCTGATAAACACCAGTCCGGTATTTTGCCCTTGACCACTAAAGCCAAAGCCGTTGATGGCAAACACTGAGTTAACGTTATCTTTCTCATCAGTCATATAGTAATGACTGACTTCATCGAGAACCTTCTGCGTTCTTTCTTGTGTTGCACCCTGCGGCAACTGGACCATGGTCAGGAATACGCCCTGATCTTCTTCCGGTAAGAATGAGGATGGAAGTTTAATAAACAGCACGGCCATACCCACAACCAACACCAGATAGATCAGAATATAACGACCGGTGCTTTGCAAGATGTTACTTACGCTATCGGTATAGTGGTGAGTACTCTTGTCAAACATCCGGTTAAACCAGCCAAAGAAACCGGTCTGAATACCGTGGCTACCTTTCGGTACCGGTTTTAATATCGTGGCGCAAAGGGCAGGGGTTAAGATCATCGCCACCAGCACTGACAGTATCATTGCGGATACGATAGTAATGGAGAACTGACGATAAATAGCACCGGTTGAACCGCCAAAGAAGGCCATTGGTACGAATACCGCAGACAGCACTAATGCGATACCAACCAGCGCTCCTTGGATTTGGCCCATGGATTTACGCGTAGCTTCTTTTGGCGACAGTCCTTCTTCCGTCATTATCCGCTCAACGTTTTCTACTACAACGATGGCGTCATCCACTAACAATCCGATGGCGAGTACCATCGCGAACATTGTTAAGGTGTTTATCGAATAGCCAAATGCCGACAAGATAGCGAAGGTACCCAAGAGCACAACCGGTACGGCCATGGTTGGAATAAGCGTTGCCCGAATATTTTGCAAGAACAGGTACATAACAATAAATACCAGCAAAATAGCTTCGACTAGCGTCTTAACCACCTCGGTGATTGAGATTTTAACGAACGGCGTTGTGTCGTACGGATAAACAATTTTCAATCCGGCCGGGAAGAATTTCTCCAGCTGGCCTAATTCCCCTTTTACTGCTGCAGAGGTATTCAGGGCGTTTGCACCGGTAGCCAGTTTAATACCAAGACCGGCCGCAGGCTTACCATCGTAACGGGCAATGATGTTATAACTTTCACCACCGAGCTCAACAATAGCAACGTCCCGCAGGCGAACCTGAGAACCATCCGTATTAATTTTCAGTAAAATATCACCAAATTGCTCAGGCGTTTGTAAACGGGTTTGAACAATAATGGAGGAGTTCAACTGCTGGCCTTTTACCGGCGGTGTTCCGCCCAGTTGTCCGGCTGCAATTTGGTTATTCTGAATCTTGATTGCATTTGTAACGTC
Organism: Budvicia aquatica DSM 5075 = ATCC 35567; assembly: GCF_000427805.1. Classification (GTDB taxonomy): domain Bacteria; phylum Pseudomonadota; class Gammaproteobacteria; order Enterobacterales; family Enterobacteriaceae; genus Budvicia; species Budvicia aquatica. The sequence goes on from NZ_ATYS01000046.1 coordinate 11,941, forward strand.
AATTGGCGTTAATGCGAAGTTATTCAGTTTATTCGGATCTAACCAAATACGCATGGCATATTGTGAACCAAATAACTGAACATCACCTACACCAGAGGCACGGCTGATAGGGTCCTTAATATTAGAACCAACATAGTCAGCGATATCTTCCTGATTCATACTCCCGTCTTCAGAGATAAAACCGGCAACCATTAAGAAGCTGCTGGTTGATTTCTCAACGCTGATACCCATTTGCTGAACTTCTTGGGGCAGCAATGGCATAGCTAACTGGAGCTTATTCTGAACCTGAACCTGAGCGATATCAGCGTCGGTACCCGAGTCAAAGGTTAACGTAATCGAAACGTTACCCGATGAATCACTGGTGGACGACATATACATCAGGTTATCGATACCGTTCATATTCTGTTCGATAACCTGGGTTACGCTGTCTTGTACCGTTTTTGCATCAGCGCCCGGATAGGTCGCTGAAACAGATACTGCAGGTGGTGCAATAGTTGGATACTGAGAGACCGGCAATTGTATAATTGCCAGAGCTCCTGCCAACATAATAATTATGGCAATAACCCAGGCAAATATAGGGCGGTCAATAAAAAATTTAGCCATCTGTTATACCCGATCCTGTTTTATGATTTTTCTGCTGGTGCTTTTGGTGCTTCTTCTGCTTTCGGCTTTTCAGAAAATTCTTTAGCTTGCACAGTGACATCAGGTTTGATTTTTTGCAGACCGGCCACAATCACGCGATCGCCAGGCTCAAGACCTTTTGTTACTAACCAGTTACTGCCGAAAGCTTGCCCTGTCTCAATAATCCGCAACTCAACTTTGTTGTCTTTATTAACAACCATGGTGGTTGCCTGACCACGTTGGTTACGCGTGATGCCTTGCTGGGGAACGAGCATTGCATCAGGTTTTATACCTTCATCAACTCGGGCCCGAACAAACATACCCGGTAACAGTTGGTTATCTGGGTTAGGGAACACGGCGCGTAATGTAATGGATCCGGTAGATTCATCGACAGTGACATCCGAAAACTCTAATGTCCCTTTCTGCGAATATTCACTGCCGTTATCCAATAATAATGCGACGCTTGCCTTGCCTTCTTTCTTCAGCGAGCCATTCGCAATATCTTGCTTGAAACGTAAGTAGTCATTACTTGATTGAGTTACATCTACATAGATCGGATCAAGCTGTTGAACGGTCGCCAAGGCCATGCTTTGATTAGCATTCACCAGAGCACCTTCAGTCACGTTTGATTTACCAACGCGCCCGCCGATTGGGGAAAGTACCTTGGTATATTCGAGGTTGATACGGGCCGTTTCTAACGCTGCTTTAGCGGCTAAAACGGATGCATCAGCCTGACGAGCTGCCGCTACCGCAGTGTCATAATCCTGACGGCTGATGAAGTTAGTGCCTAATAGTGGCTTATAACGGTTAACCGTTAACTGCTTGATATTGGCATCTGCCTGAGCTTTAGCAAGATCGGCTTCGGCACTGCGCACTGTCGCCTGATAGGTTGCCGGATCGATTTGATACAGCGATTGGCCTTCTTCTATCATGCCGCCTTCAGTAAACAGGCGCTTAAGAATAATACCGCTAACCTGTGGACGAACTTCAGCAATACGAAATGATGACGTACGCCCCGGGAGTTCCGTCGTGATATTGAATGGCTGCGTTTTTACAGTTACGACTTCAACTTCTGGAGCAGGACGTTCAGCGCCTTCGCCTGACTTATTATCACATCCTACAAGTACTAAACCGCTTGATAGCATTAGCACCGCTGCCAGAGGCATTACCCCTCTGCTTCTACTCATATAAATCAACCTCAAATATTCAATATCAGTTACCGTTAGCAAATAACTCTTTGGTAACCACACAGTTATGTTAAAAAAGTTAGCGTGCTATAATACAAACATTCATCTCTGTATGTAAGCAATTACAGCACACACCGCACATAAAGCATAAAGCCATGGTTCGTAAAACGAAGCAACAATCACTTGAGACCCGCCAGCATATTCTTGATGCAGCAATGCATGAGTTTTCTAAGCGTGGCGTATCCAGCACATCGCTTAACGACATTGCTATTTCAGCGGGCGTTACACGAGGTGCAATTTATTGGCATTTCAAAAACAAGGTCGATATATTCAATGCAATGTGGAGTCAGATAGAGTCTAGCATTGATGACGTAGAGCTGCGATATAGAAATCAATTTCCTACCGAGCCGCTTTTGTCTTTGCGCCACACGCTGATTTTTGTACTTCAAACCTCCGTTCTCGATCCTAAACGGAATACTTTACTGGGGATATTATTTCATAAGTGTGAGTTTGTCGGAGAATTAGCGTCTTTACAACAAATACATCAGGCTTTGTATTTAGAAAGTTTTGAACGAATTGAAAAAGTTCTTTGTGATTGTATTGAGTATAATCAACTGCCTAAGAGTCTTAATACTCGTCTAGCCGCCATTACTATGCGGTCATACCTTTGTGGCCTGATTGAGAATTGGCTGTTTATGCCGGATGCTTACGATCTTGCGGCTAATGCAGAACGTTTGGTTGATGCTTTTATCGATATGCTTAAACTGAGCCCTGCTTTAATCTGTCCGCAAGCGGTAGAGAGAACAACTAAATAAAATAATTTAACAAGGTGATTTATGCAACGTATCGTGATTATTGCTAATGGTGCACCCTATGGTAGTGAATTGCTATTTAATGCACTGCGGTTATCCATTGCATTAAAAGAGCAGTCATCAGCAATTGAACTTAAAGTATTCCTGATGTCTGATGCTGTGAGTGCGGGTATTCGCGGGCAGAGCCCTAATGAAGGCTATAATCTTCAACAAATGCTGGAAATTCTGACTGCTCAACATGTCGCGGTTAAACTGTGCAAAACCTGTACCGATGGCCGCGGTATCAGCGGGCTCCCGCTGGTAGATGGCGTAGAAATTGGCACGCTGGTTGAACTGGCTCAATGGACATTGGCAGCAGATAAAGTGCTAACTTTCTAGTTGAATATCTGGCAAGTTATTATCAATAACTCAGCAAGGAGCGCTGATGGATCGAGATGATAATGTTCAGGTTTCTGACCTGAATTATATTATTTATACACTGATTGTTCTTCTTATTGGCTTGCCGCTTTGCAGCCAGGGGCTTGCCTTTGCCTGTATGTTATTAGTTGAATCAAGTAGTTGGTTTAGCAAAGACTTAGTGTTTAACGCTCGGGTGGTGGTAACCAGAGAGGGTCTGATTGCATTAACATCCTGGTTTAGCTTTGCCGTATTCAATCTGTGTATGTTAATCCTTGGGCATCTGTACAGTAAGTATCTGCCGGTGCCTAAGGGTTTTGCCATCCGTTATTCCCTGTTTGCTACCCCGATTATTTACACGCTACTAGTCTCTGCCGTTGTGCTTTATTCCAACGGTGCTGATATTTTCGGTTATGACTCCGCTGACATCCTTTTTATGGCTTTTATTCCGTTCGTTATTGCCAATGTCGGTCTCAGTCTCGATAGCCTTCACGCATTCTTATTATTGATTTTTTTAACTTATAGCCTTTTTGCCCTTGGTGTTGTTACGACCAATAGAAAGCGCTCAGCTAAACAGCCCCGGCAGGGGATTTATCGCTTTTGTATTATTGTGTTGATCCTGTTTTTAATGGGGCTATGTGGTTATTTCTGGGCTAAGAACCGGCTGGTTAATTTGGTGGAATCAACCAAAGATCACATCATGACGTCTGAAGGGATTGTATTCGATGACTATCAACCCTTTAGCCGGGGCAATTTGCTTACCCAGCTCCGCTCTCCCGCCACTTTAATCATTGACAGTGAGCACCCAAGATTGGCCGGAGCCAGTCCGCTGTATCCCCTTTATGCCTCTGCGATAAACAATTTATATACAGGAAAGTTAAATCTTCCACAGGTGGCTTCAGCGGGCAGCACTTCTCAGGCCTATGGACGCTTAATTAATGGCGAGGTTGATGTGGTATTCGCAACGGCACCGTCCGAATTTTCAAAGCGATTAGCCAGAGAGAAGGGCGTGACGTTAAAGTTAACCCCTTTAGCCAAAGAAGGACTGGTTTTTTTTGTTAATGAAAATAATCCAATCGATGGATTATCACTTAAGCAAATCAGAGATATTTATAGCGGGCAGTTAAAAAATTGGCGGGCTATCAGCGGCATTAACGCGAAGATCGCTCCGTATCATCAGCCAATCAGTGCGGGTAGCCGAATCGCCATGGAGGCACAAATCATGGAAGGTATGACCGCCGAGCCGTCGACCCTGAATAATTCATCATTGGCCGATAAGTCATCGCTTGCTGAAGGGAATCACTATTATCTCAATAACCTAGAGTCGATAGGTTACTCTTTTCGTTACTACGTGGCGCGTGATAATAGCTACCGAAGAATTAAAACGCTGGCAATCAATGGCGTAGAGCCCACGGTCAGTAATATCCGCAGCGGGCGATATCCTTTCAGCGTTGATCTTTTTATGGTGACAACCGGCACGGTCTCTGAGCCTACCCAGCAGCTAATGGATTGGTTTGTGAGTGAACAAGGCCAAGCCTTGGTTGAGGACGTCGGCTATGTACCTCGGGAATAATTTATTCCCGTTGTGTTTTACAACTCAGCTGTTGTCGCCTTAATAAGTCTTGCTCGACGATCTTCAGTGCGGCCAGCGCAACCTGCGGATCAATCTCGTTACTCTCTAACAGATAAATCAGATCGACCGCTAACTGAACTTCTTTTGGTGCCTGTTCCAGTGACATAACTAATAACTCTCTGTGCTGATGCTTAAATAGGTATATAAAGCGGCATATCAGGGCGATATCTGTTTATTCCTGATACCGATAGCCGGAGCCATGAATTGTTTTGATTAATAAAGGCGCAGAAGGATCGGACTCAATCATTTTTCTGAGCTTTGAAATGTGCTGATCTAATGTCCTGCTGTTCGGTAAATGGTCATAGCCCCACGCCCAGTCGAACAGCATATCTCTGCTGACGACTTGGTTTTTATGCCGATGCAGGCATGACAGAATTTTTATCTCCCGCAGCGATAGCTCTATCGTTTGCTGTTGCCGTTTAGCACAGAGTTCCATCGGGTAAATCGTCAGGTCACCGAAAACGAAGGTCTGATCCGGTGAGTTCTGCTTTGCTTTCAAACAGCGGCGGGCAATGGTTTTGATGCGGGCCCGGACTTCGTGAATACCAAAGGGCTTGTTAATATAGTCATCTGCGCCAAGTTCAAGCCCCAGAACTTTATCAATCTCTTCACCTTTAGCGGATAAAAAAATCACCGGCGTATGTTCATCATGCTTTCTGATTTCTTTGCAGACCGAATAACCGTCTAACTCAGGCATCATAATATCCAGGATAATAAAATCAGGCTGTTCTTGTTGATACATCAGCAAGGCAACTTTGCCATTTTCTGCAACCAGCACGGAATATCCCTCTCTGGATAGCATATCTGCCAGCCCCTGACGGATATGAATATCATCTTCGGCGATAAGAATTTTCATGATTAATTATTCCGTTAATTGTTACTGCCGGCTTAACGTTTGGGAAGCCTTAGCGTAAACGTCATTCCGGGCTCATTGTTGATGGCGTTAATCTCACCGCTCAGTGTTTCAGCCAACTGGCGGGCAATGGTGAGTCCGATACCCGTTCCGGTTACGCCTTCGGTAATTGATGATTTAACCCGATAAAACGGCTGGAATATCTGTTTTATCTCTTTAGCGGTTATTCCGTTACCGTAGTCTCGGATATGGATATAAATGTTGTCGTTATCTTGCTCGACGTTAAGGTCAACCCGCTTACCGGTAGCGGCATATTTTTCGGCATTACTGAGTAGGTTACTGATAATCTGGGTGACCCGGTCAACGTCTGTTTTCGTTGACAGTTGCCCGTCAATATTGAGGTTGAGCTGAATGTCTTTGGCTTCAAATACGGGGATAAACACGGTATAGATTTGATTCATTAGCTGATTAATATCGACTTGGCGAATACAAATTTGCGGCAGCTTGGTGAAGGTCAACACGTTTTGAATCAAGCGTGATAAGCGCTGGCTTTCGCTAATAATAACCCCAAGATAATGGGCGTTCTGGCCGTTTTCCTCTGCTTCCATTTCGTTAAGCATTTCGGCATAAAGCGTGATATTGGTCAGTGGCGTTTTTAGCTCATGCGAAACCTGCCCGACAAAGCTTACCTGTTGGCTGGCTAGTCGGGTGGCCCGATTAAACTCGCGATATAGCATTAAGGCCATAAATCCAACCGCCAGAATAATGGTGACAATCAAAATGATGCCTAAAGAGTAGAGAGATTGTCCGTTCGTTGGCGCAGTATAATAGTCAATCTGCCAACCATGCAGCGGGAACGGCAGATTCTGACTATATGAAGACGTTTGGTTATCGCCGATAGGTTCAGGCAACAGTTGGTAAAGTAGCTGGCCGTTATCGGAAATTTTTATACCATCGGGTGCAAAATCAGTATCGAGAGCAGAGATAACATCGGCTAAAAATTTAACGTAAGAGAGTTTTACACCTACCGTATCGTTGTCGGTTTTACGCCAGTAAATAAGGGCCGGGTAGTGATTATCTTGTAAAACCAGCCAGCCAGAATCAGGCGTTTTATCTTCAGACTTGTGCTGTTTGGCCATTAATAATGCAGGATCATGGCTTACCGGCATAATCAGTTCGGCCAGCTTTTGATCTTTTAAACTTAAAGGTTGAGATACATCAGGAAAAACCAGCTTATTGTTTTGCAGAACAAAGATGCCATCGATATCGCTGTCTTGAGATATCAAGGTATTTAGCGCATTTTTATCCAGCGACAGATAGGCCAGCATGGCATCTAATCTGACCTGTTTTTGATTAAGCTGTTGCAGAATAAAGGATTGGGTTTGGGCTACGTGGCTTTTAGCCAATTGCTGAGTCTGGTATTCATTCAGCGTGCTTTCTTGTGTCAGTGCCCGAAAGCCAAAATAGCTAATAACCCCGAGTATCAGGGCGGTGATGATCACAAACAGAAAAAGGGATTTTTGGGATTTCATCAATTTATTAGCCGTGGAATGATTAACCGGAGATAAGAATATCTTATCTCCGGGCATTTGTTACTTCTTAATCTGCTGCTTTTCGGTGCTATAGGTACTTTCTTTTAAGCTTTTGCGCGATGAAGAAACGTCTTTAGTTTCAACTTCGGTTGCCAGTTTCTGATTAATTTCTTGGCTGGAAATGGCTTTGCTTCTGGCTGCCGGGCTATTCACGCTACTGGACAGCGAGCTCATAGCATCCGCATTTTTCTGGATGATCTGATTAGCCTCATCTTTTTTACCTTCATCCAGCAATTTGATGGCCCGTGCATTCTCAATATTGGCTTTTTGTATCGCCGAATCAACCACAATCTCTTCTTGAACCGCCGCTTTTACCGCTTGCTGTGACTTAGAGTAGCCGATGTTAACCCGATCGTTAAAGGTATCTTTTCTATGGGTTTTTAAGTTGTCATAGCTGACTGAAACTTCAGCCAACGGCTTGTTTTCACTCTCTTTCCCTTTAGGCGGAACCACTTCTAATAAGACATACTTTTCTTGATTAGAGTAGAGCTGGTTCATTTTAACGGTAACGTTATTACCGATGATATCACCATCGCGGCCCAGTAAACGAACCGGTTTAACGCCGTCCTGTAGTTTGATGGTAACGACAACTTCTTGTGCAACGACTGACATTACGTCTTTAAACTCACGCACAAAGGCGGTTTCTAAATCGGCGGAATTTTCAACGTACGCGTGGTTGCCATCGCTAAAGCCGGCCAGCGCGGTCATTAAATCTTCGTTATATCCATTGCCCAGACCAATGGTTGTTACCGCAATACCCTGTTTGCCTGCGACCTGACCTAAGTCAGCCAGCTCTTTGGTGGTGCTTGGCCCGACGTTTGCCTGACCGTCTGAGAGTAAAATAATACGATTAACCTGATTCTTTTTAATGAATTTATTTACTTCGGTAATGCCTTTACTGACACCGGCAAACAGTGCGGTTCCGCCACCGGGTTTGATGGTGTCGTTAATAATTTTAATCATCGCATCTTTATTTTTGGCTTTGGTCGCCGGAATGATCACGTAGGCGTTATCGCTGTAAGCAATGATCGAGACAATATCGTCATCTTTAAGCATATTAATCGCCATAATGGCGGCTTCACGCGCTTTTTCTATACGATCGCCAGACATTGAACCGGAGCGGTCAATCACCAGTGATAGGTTAATCGGGCTTTTCTCCGTTTCATCCTGCTTAAAACCGGTCAGAGATATTTTCAGATAATTATTTTCTTGGGTGTCTTCTAAAATTATGGGTGCAGAAAGCTCCGCTTTGGTAATAACTTTAGCGTCGCCTGACTGAGAAGGCGGGCTAATGCTTAAAGCGAAAGCTGAACTGGATAAAAGGGCAAGGGCAGATAACAGATATTTAAGGCTCATCACGTAACTCCTGTATAAGTGGTATGCCGTTATTATTGATGAGTTATTTTTTGAGTTGTGTGTTAAATGCATAAACGTGTAACAATTTGTAAATAACCCATATAGACGCGATATACCGCTTGCGGTTTTAGCTATAGCCCGACTCCCTGCGTTCTATCTGTTTTTCAATGCGTCTTAAAGCCTGACGGCAGCGCATCAAGCGGCCTTCAAGCGTGGCCAGCTCTTTCTGTAATTTCTGTTGAGCATCCAGCGATGTTTGTTGAAATAACAGGCTTTCTTTATCCCTTAGCATTTCTTGTAAACGGCGTTCATAGTCTTGATGCTGGGCCAAAGTCTGGTACATATCAGCGCCGGACTTCACCACGGTGGTATTCTTTTCACGTAGCTTAAGCGTGGCCAGTTCTCGCTGAAGGGCGGTGATTTGGGCAACAATTCGCTCAGCTAAAAAGGCCACCTGTTCTTGACGTCCTTTGGCCACTTCTTGCTTGAGCTGGCTCAGGTTTTTTTCAACTTCCGCCTGATAATGGCTCAGCCGGGCATCTCGCTGGTTAAACAGCTGGCTGTCAAAACGAGGTTGGGCAACGGCAATGGCCGGTGCGTTAGCAATAGTTTGCGCTAATTGTTGTACCTGTTGTTCTAATGCCTGAAGGCGGTTTACTTTGTTCATTGAAACCTTAATAGAAAACGAAGACGGATGCCTGAAATTAGCTCTGTGCTTGAAATCTTCGGCCTATACTATGTTGGGGTATCTTATATCATTCCTGATCTTGAATAGAAATGTTAACCCTGAAATTGCGGGTTAACGTTCTGTTTAACCGAGTGGTGATGATTAAATGATTATCATTACTGGGTTCTGCCGTTTTTTTTGATTAAACTGGTCATCCTGATTACACAGCGTGCGGTGTTATGTATAGACTTTTTCTTCTGTGCCTTGGTTGGTTAGCTATGGGGTTAGCCTGTCTGGGCGTAATATTACCCATATTGCCAACGACACCCTTTGTGTTATTGGCCGCGTGGTGCTTTGCCCGTTCGTCACCCAGGTTTCATGAGTGGCTGCTTTATCGCTCGTGGTTTGGTCCTTATCTGCGTCACTGGCAGACTTATAAAGGATTACCCCCTGGCGCTAAACCGAAAGCCATTGTGATGATTGTGATTACTTTTGCCATCTCACTCTGGCTGGTGCCCGTGTGGTGGGTGAGATGGCTATTATTGGTCATATTAGGAGTCTTATTGACCTTTATGCTGCGTTTACCGGTTATTGATCCGCTACAACAAAAAGACAAGTAATGAATTTAATGTGATAACAGCGGTTGCATTTCTGATGTGCTTTGCATAGATTTGAGCGTTTTTCGTTGGTAACGGTGCGCTATTTGGAATGCGCAAATGCCGGAAACTGGCGTTTCGGCTATGACAGGTTGTTTAATCGGGCAATATTATGACTACTACACAACAGCAGCTACAGTTAATTAAAGACAGCATTATCACCATTCCTGATTACCCTAAGGCGGGGATCCTGTTTCGTGATATCACTACGTTACTGGAAAATCATGCTGCTTTTTCTGCCAGCATCCAATTGATGGTAGAACAGTTTAAAAATAAAGGCATAACCAAAATTGTTGGTACTGAGGCCCGCGGATTTTTATTCGGTGCGCCGGTGGCGCTGGCTTTAGGCATTGGTTTTGTTCCTGTACGCAAAAGAGGCAAGTTACCCCGTGAAACGCTGCAGGAAACTTACGATCTTGAATATGGTACAGACGTATTAGAAATTCACACTGACAGCATTAATCAAAATGACAATGTGTTAGTGATTGATGACTTACTGGCGACCGGTGGCACCATTGAGGCGACGACTCGACTGATTCGTCGTTTAGGCGGTAAAGTGACCGATGCAGCATTTGTTATCGAGCTGCCTGAACTTGGTGGCCGCGCACGGCTTGCTGCTCAAGGCATCGAATGTTATAGCCTCGTCTCTTTTGAAGGCCATTAATCTCACAACAAACATCGTCGCTTATCATCGGTTGTGGTAAGATGTTCCACCTAATTTAATCGACTTTTTCGGTATCAATGAGCTATCAAGTTCTTGCCCGTAAGTGGCGCCCACAAAGCTTTTCTGACGTTGTCGGCCAAGAGCACGTCTTGACCGCCATCTCCAATGGTCTGTCTTTAGGACGGATCCATCACGCTTATCTTTTTTCCGGTACCCGCGGCGTAGGCAAAACGTCTATTGCACGGCTATTGGCTAAAGGTCTGAATTGTGAAACTGGAATTACGGCTACGCCATGCGGACAGTGCGGCAACTGTCGTGAAATCGAAGAGGGGCGCTTTGTCGATTTGCTCGAGATTGACGCCGCCTCCCGAACGAAAGTCGAAGACACCCGGGAATTACTGGATAATGTGCAGTATGCCCCGGCTCGTGGTCGCTTTAAAGTCTACCTAATCGACGAAGTTCACATGCTTTCCCGCCACAGTTTTAACGCACTGTTAAAAACGCTGGAAGAGCCACCGGAACACGTTAAATTTTTACTGGCAACCACTGACCCGCAAAAATTACCCGTTACTATTTTATCCCGCTGTCTGCAGTTTCATCTGAAGGCATTAGATGTCGATCAGATTAAAAACCAACTGGATAAAATTCTGCGGGCTGAACATATTCAGTCTGAACCCCGTGCATTACATTTATTGGCCCGCGCAGCTCAGGGCAGTATGCGCGATGCGCTAAGCCTTACCGATCAGGCTATCGCCATGGGAGACGGCGTGGTTGTGACCGACTCTGTCAGTATGATGCTGGGAACGTTGGATGACGAGCATGCGCTGGCTCTGGTTGAGGCACTGATGCATGCGAATGGCGAAGGGCTAATGTCGTTAGTTGCTCAGACCGCTTCGAAGGGCGTCGACTGGGAGACACTGCTGGTTGATATGCTGGCATTACTGCATCAGGTAGCGATGGTTCAACTGCTACCTTCATCGATTGATTCGTTAACCCATAATGAGCAGCGAATGCGCGATCTTGCCCGGCAGATAAGCCCGCAGGATCTGCAGCTTTACTATCAGACTCTGCTTGTGGGTCGTAAAGAACTGGCGTATGCCCCGGATCGCCGGATGGGCGTTGAAATGGCATTGCTGCGCGCATTGGCGTTTCATCCGAAAAACGTGGTGGCTGTTTCGCATGGCAATGCGCCTGTCGCAACACCGGCATTACAGCCAGCTCAAAAGCAGCCAATGACCCATATGCCTGCGGCGACTTCCCGACCAGAAACGATTAGTCGGGTTCAAACTCAGCCTGAACAGCCGGTAGCTCCGGCATATCAGGCCAGGCTGCCCGAACCCAGCGAACCAGTGATAGCGCCACCGCCCAGTGATGCAGAAGCAAAAGCTGAAGCAGAAATATCGAAAGGGCTATCCGAATCTACGGCTCAAATGTTACAGGCCAGAAATCAGGTTCGTCGTCAGCAGGGGGCGTCAGACGCAAAAAAGAATGAGCCGGCAGCGCAGTTAAAAGCGCGGCCGGCGTCTGCTGCGCTCAATAGGCTGGTCTCTGCCGCTGAGAAGGGCGGTTCTGCGCAGCTTCCGGGGGCTCCGGTACCGAAAGAATCGGCTAAAAAAGAGAGCTATCGCTGGAAGGCCCAGCATGATTTTGAAATTGCGGCTGAGCCGGTGGCTACGCCAAAAGCGCTGCGTTCGGCCCTTGAGCATGAAAAAACGCCTGAGCTTTCGGCTAAGTTAGCCGAAGAGTCATTGGTTCGTGACCCGTGGGCCGCTGAAATTAATCAGCTACCCTTGCCAAAGCTGGTTCAGCAACTGGCGCTGAACGCATTTAAACAACAGGTGTCAGATAATGAGATCTGTTTACACCTTCGTCCATCTCAGCGGCACCTGAATACGGCTTCGGCCCAGCAGGTACTCAGTGATGCAATCACTCAGCATATCGGCCATCCGGTTACGCTGACGATTATTGAAGATGAAGATACAACGGTAAAAACACCGTTGGAATGGCGTCAGTCCATTTATGAAGAAAAATTATTGCAGGCCAGAGAATCGATGGCCTCTGATACCCATATTCAAACGCTCTGCCGCTATTTTGACGCAGAGCTTGATGAAGACAGTATCAGACCTGTATAACCGACGGCTGTTATCCATCAACAAGATAACGGCAGTTATTTGATTTTATCCACAGAAAGAGAGAGATAGCCATGTTTGGTGGTAAAGGCGGACTGGGCAATTTAATGAAGCAAGCGCAGCAGATGCAAGACAAAATGCAGCAAATGCAGGAAGAAATTGCGAAGCTGGAAGTTACCGGTGAGTCCGGTGCTGGTATGGTTAAAGTCACTATCAACGGTGCACATAACTGCCGTCGGATTGAAATCGATCCGAGTCTGATGGAAGACGATAAAGAGATGCTGGAAGATCTGATTGCGGCTGCTTTCAACGACGCGGCGCGTCGTATTGAAGAAACGCAAAAAGAGAAAATGGCTCAGGTTTCCGGCGGTATGCAATTACCTCCTGGATTTAAGATGCCGTTCTGATGCAAACAAGTCCTCTGCTTGAGTCATTGATGGAGTCCCTGCGCTGTTTACCCGGCGTCGGGCCTAAATCTGCACAGCGTATGGCATTTCAGCTATTACAGCGCGATCGTAGCGGTGGAATGCGTTTAGCTCAGGCTTTGACGCGGGCGATGTCTGAGGTTGGTCATTGCCGTGACTGTCGTACCTTTACTGAAGAAGAGGTTTGTACGATTTGTGCTAACCAGCGTCGGCAGAATAGCGGTCAGATCTGTATCGTAGAAAGTCCGGCTGATATTCATGCCATTGAGCAAACCGGACAGTATGCAGGGCGCTACTTCGTTCTGATGGGCCATTTATCACCGCTTGATGGTATTGGCCCCAATGATATCGGTCTGGATCGGCTGGAAGAACGACTTTCATCTGAAAAGATTAATGAGGTTATTCTGGCGACGAATCCGACGGTTGAAGGGGATGCCACGGCTAACTTTATCGCTGAAATGTGTTCAATGTATGGCGTAATGGCCAGCAGAATTGCGCATGGCGTACCGGTTGGCGGTGAATTAGAAATGGTTGATGGTACGACGCTATCCCATTCCTTGGCCGGACGTATTCAGATTAAATTCTGATTGTTTTTGCTTACATCTTATATAAAGGCAATGAGTGGATTATATTCATTGCCTTTATTGTTTTTAGTTTTTCTTATTTTGACCTTAAGAACTGAATAATATTATGTCAGGCATTTTATAAAATGTTATATAAGCTGAGTTGATGTGCGTAATCTGTGGCTTTAACGCTTTCGGTGTTATCGGATTAGTTCTATTTTGACGATATTATAGTTCTTTATCTTTTTTCATTTATTAAATTAACTATCTTTTTGATTTTATAGAAATTAAATGACTTTGTGAGTCAGGCCTCGGTTAGGTTTATTTCTGTTCTGATAGGATTTATAACATTCGACTTAATTCAGGGAATAAGACGTGAGCGCCGAAAATATTGACCTACTTGCCAAAATGATTGTGACTGATGGTCATGCTGCTTGGGCGGATATTTACCAAAAAGCCATGAATGAACCGGGTGAACTCATTCACGGGCCACAGTATCAGAAATATGATTTTGGCCGTTATCTGGATAATGTCCACAGCGGTGGTCTAATCGATCTGTTTTATTGTTACGCCTATCATGATGGTTATATTGATATGGTCGATTGGCGTGGAGAAGATGAAGACGGGCAAATTGCCAGCTTTGTTGCCCGGCGCATTGGCGCCTATCGGTCGAAGAGCAATCTGGGCGTTTGTCTTAGCGAACTGGAAAAATTGACCCAATATGATGAAGAAACCAATCAGGACTTTGCTGCCGGCGATTATGTTCTGCAGCAGTTTGCGCTGGTTTCAGGCTATCTTGCCCCGCTTGGGTTGGTATTAGGCGGTATTAATATCGGCTGGGACTCTTACCTTATTTTTGTTACTACCAATGAAAATATGGCTGTGCTAGAAGCCATTGACGATCACCATTTTACCATTCATGGTTTTGACTAACTAAAGATAAAATGAAAACTGCCGGTGTTGTATTGCTTGGTCGCAAATACCGGCTGGTTTATCTTACTTCACGATATAATTTCTCTTTTTGTTAGTTTTTTTTCCCTCTGTCAGTTTATACGCTTGAAAAGCTTCTGCTTAATCCCCATCTCTTTAGCATCCGGTATTAACACTACCTGAATGAAACTAGATATTGAGGTAAGCAATGAGTATGAAAGGACAAGAAACCAGAGGATTCCAGTCAGAAGTAAAACAGCTTTTACATCTGATGATCCACTCGCTCTATTCCAATAAAGAAATCTTTCTGCGTGAACTGATCTCTAACGCATCTGATGCCTCGGACAAGCTGCGTTTTCGCGCGCTGTCCAGCCCCGAACTGTATGAAGGTGATGGCGATCTCCGGGTTCGTGTCTCCTTTGATAAAGATAAGCGCACCCTGACCTTGAGTGATAACGGCATCGGTATGACTCGTGATGAAGTTATTGATAACTTAGGGACTATTGCTAAATCAGGCACTAAGGCCTTTTTAGAATCAATGGGGTCCGATCAGGCTAAAGATAGCCAACTGATTGGCCAGTTTGGCGTCGGCTTCTATTCAGCCTTTATTGTGGCGGATAAAGTCACGGTTCGCACCCGTGCCGCCGGTGTTCCTGCTGATGAGGCTGTATTCTGGGAATCGGCCGGCGAGGGTGAATACACCATCGCTGAAATTAACAAAGCCGATCGCGGTACTGATATTACCCTTCATTTACGCGAAGGCGAAGATGAATTCTTAGATGACTGGCGCGTTCGTTCAGTGATTAGCAAATATTCTGACCATATTGCGCTGCCGGTTGAAATTCAAGTTACCGAAGAAAAAGAAGGTGAAGAGCCAAGCGTAACATGGGAAAAAATCAACAAAGCCCAAGCGCTGTGGACGCGTAATAAGTCTGAAATTAACGACGATGAGTATAACGAGTTCTACAAGCATGTTTCCCATGACTTTAGCGATCCGTTAGCCTGGAGCCACAACCGCGTTGAAGGTAAGCAGGAATATACCAGCCTGCTATATATTCCGTCTCAGGCGCCTTGGGATATGTGGAATCGCGACCATAAGCATGGCCTGAAACTGTATGTTCAGCGCGTTTTCATTATGGATGACGCCGAGCAGTTTATGCCTAACTACTTACGTTTTGTACGTGGCCTGATTGATTCCAACGATTTACCGTTGAACGTTTCCCGTGAAATTTTGCAGGATAACCGGGTGACTCAAAGCTTACGTAATGCCTGTACCAAACGGGTATTACAGATGCTGGAGAAACTGGCAAAAGGTGATGCTGAGAAATATCAGCAATTCTGGCAGCAGTTTGGTCTGGTATTGAAAGAAGGCCCGGCAGAGGACAGCGGTAATCAGCAAACTATTGCTAATCTGCTACGTTTTGCGTCGACTCATAACGACAGCGATGCGCAAACCGTTTCGCTGGCTGACTATGTTAGCCGTATGCAAGAAGGGCAGGAGAAGATTTATTACATTACGGCAGACAGCTATGCTGCGGCGAAAAACAGTCCGCATCTGGAGCTGTTCCGCAAGAAAGGCATCGAAGTTCTGCTGCTATCTGACCGTATCGACGAGTGGATGATGAGCTACCTGACTGAATTTGATGGTAAATCATTCCAGTCAGTCAGCAAAGCTGATGAATCTTTAGATAAACTGGCCGATGCTGAAACTGAAGAACAGAAAGAAGCAGAGAAAGCGTTAGAGCCGTTTGTTGAGCGCGCTAAATCTTTCCTCGGTGAGCGTGTAAAAGAAGTTCGGTTGACCCACCGCCTGACCGATACGCCAGCGGTTGTGACCACCGATGCGGATGATATGACGACCCAAATGGCTAAACTGTTTGCCGCTGCGGGGCAGAAAGCACCGGATGTAAAATACATCTTTGAGCTTAACCCTGAACATGCGCTGGTAAAACGTGCGGCTGATATTACCGATGAAGCGGTTTTCGGTGAGTGGATTGAACTGTTGTTAGATCAGGCTTTACTGGCTGAAAAGGGCAGTTTAGACGATCCGAACAGCTTTATTCGCCGAATGAACCAGCTGCTGCTGAAATAACGGCTGATAAATTTAAGTTATCAGTAGGTTAAGTTGAAAAGGCCGACAACATGTTGTCGGCCTTTTGTATTTTTAGCATGGTGATAATTCAATTTTTAGTATAAAAATTAGCATGAATATTGAATTATTGGACTCTATTAAACAACACGTGCCACCAAAAGCTGATACAATATGGCCGCAATAATTGAGCTAAACAAGCTGGTTATTCTGAACGACAGATTTTTTACAATGAGTGAAGCGCATAGATATGCGCACGTAGTGATTAAGCGCTTATCACCTGGCTCTTGAGCATAGTGGCTTAGGGTGATAAGGTTTACGGCTGTTTCGTCATTTTAAATAAAAAGCTAATTTCTAGGGGATTTACGCAATGCGTATCATTCTGCTTGGCGCTCCCGGCGCTGGTAAAGGCACTCAGGCTCAGTTCATCATGGAGAAATACGGTATTCCGCAAATTTCTACCGGTGATATGCTACGTGCAGCGGTTAAAGCTGGCTCTGAACTGGGTAAGCAGGCAAAAGAACTTATGGATGGTGGCAAGCTGGTGACCGATGCATTGGTTATCGCTTTAGTGAAAGAGCGTATTACGCAAGAAGATTGCCGTAATGGTTTTTTACTCGATGGCTTCCCGCGTACTATTCCACAAGCGGATGCCATGAAAGAAGCAGGTATTCAGGTTGATTACGTCCTTGAGTTTGATGTGCCAGACGAAATCATCGTTGAGCGCATTGTAGGACGCCGTGTACATACTCCGTCTGGTCGCGTCTATCACGTTAAATTCAACCCGCCAAAAGTTGAAGGTAAAGATGATGCAACCGGTGAAGAGCTAACGCTACGTAAAGACGATCAGGAAGAGACCGTTCGTAAGCGTCTGGTAGAATACCATTCTCTGACTAAGCCATTGGTTGAGTACTACACGACTGAAGCTAAAAACGGCAATACCCGTTACTTCAAGTTAGACGGTACCCGCAAGGTGACAGAAGTCAGCGCTGAGCTGGCAAAAATTCTCGGTTAATCGATTAGATGATTAATTGACAAAGGCGGCCTCTGGTCGCCTTTTCTGTCTCTGTCGATATGTTGACCCACTTATTATCTGGCTTCAGGATATTGATATAATGCGTATTGTTCTGCTTGGCGCTCCCTTTTCCGGCAAAGATATTCAGCTTGAATTTATCGCAGCCAGATATGGTATGGTCAAAATCTCGATTGGCGATTTGATTCGGTTTGAAGTTGAATCAAATTCTGACATCGGCAACCAGCTTAAAGCGTTGATTGAAAGCGGCAGGCTAATCAGCGATGAGTTATTGATTAAGTTAGTTCAATACCGAATTTCATTATCGGATTGCAATAACGGCTTTTTATTAGAAAATTTTCCACGTACTGTTTTACAAGCTATCGCTATGGATAATGCCGGTATCTCTATTGATTATATTTTTGAGTTTGATACGCCCAATAATGTCATTGTTGAACGTATGAATGGCCGCTGTTTTCACCCGGCATCCGGCCGAAAATATCACCTTAAGCTCAATCCGCCGAAGGTAGAGGGTAAAGATGATGTTACCGATGAGGCATTGGTGATGGTTAACCCTATGTCGGAATCGATGTTACAACAAAAGATGGCTAGTTATTATTTATCCGCTGGGCCGCTGGCTGAACACTATATTCACCAGTCTAAACATCGGAAGATCCGTTACTTCAAGTTGGACGGGGCTAGAAATGCCGCCGAAGTCAGTGCCGATCTGGCGAACATTCTCGATTAATGGATGATATTCCATTATAGCGAACGGAATATGCCTTGCTGGAAAGGCTCACTTAAGCAACCAGAGTGGTTGCTTCGATGATGATAAACCCCAAACGTCAACAATTTGGTTTAAAAAGCTTAAATGCAGGGGGGAGGTCCTAAAGCTCTTGGTACTTGAAAATATCGCCCCTAGGCCGCTAGGAAAAATCAATATTCTGATGCTGATTATGCGGACGAAACTTGCGCTAAAATCAAATTAAACTGCCTTGTCATTAATCTGAAAAACATGGTGATTGCTTCTTATGCAACTTAAAGTGATTCGATCGCCGGTACTTGATGTTGGAAGACATAAGGATCGGATAAGAGGCCGAACCGCTCATCATCTTGGTATGTAACTGCAACCTGATAATCGTCACCGGCAAACGCTTTAACTGCTTTAATATCGTCCCAGTAGGTTGCAAGAAAGAAATGCTCCCAGTTTCCCTGAGTCACTCTCTTTACAAAAGCACCTTGATTCCCCTTAATGCTTTTAGAATGTGTTACACCCGTTACCTCAAGGTGCGCGGCGAATCCTTCTGCATGCTCCAGCGGTACGCAGCCATGCCATGTTCTTACGATCATTATTTTGCTCCCGGTAATAATTAGACTAATAACTCAACGGTCATAAAGACAATAAACGGCTATCTACTCACAATATTACGACCACAGGGAACGGGATATTGTTTCTGACGGCCTGAAGTATCAATAACCACAGTGCCAATATATTTCAAATGTGGCAGATAGCTGTTACAGCAATAGTTTTGAAAAGGATGATATGAGGTGCGTCATATGTCAATATACTGCCTGCCATCTAGGCCACTGATGAATATAGTTAGTTAACACGATACGGTGCATCGCGAAAAGCGGGCACCACTTTCATATTTGCCGGAGTTACCGCCGCACCGACGGGTAAAAAATTATGCCGCAGACCAAAACTGGAATCCTTTTAGTTAACTTAGGTACGCCCGATGCGCCAACGGGGCCGGCGGTAAAACGTTATCTTTCACAGTTCTTACATGACCGTCGTGTAGTCGATACTAAACGCATCATCTGGTGTCCGTTGCTGCACTGGGTCATTTTGCCAATTCGCGTCCCTAAAGTGGTTAAGCTGTATCAGGACGTGTGGATGGATGAAGGCTCCCCCTTGCTGGTTTATAGCCGTAGGCAGCAGCAGGCGCTGGCAAAACGTCTACCTGAGACGCCGGTTGAACTGGCAATGACCTACGGGTCTCCTTCGATAAAGCAGGCCCTTGCCAGCTTAAAAAGCCAGCAGGTGAATCGTTTGGTGGTGTTGCCGCTGTATCCGCAATATTCCTGTTCCACCACGGCTGCCGTTTGGGACGCTTTGGCTGCGGAGTTTCGCCAAACTCGAGATCTGCCGCAGGTGGTGTTTATTCGTGATTATGCTGAACACCCTTTGTATATTAAGGCATTGACTGAGTCGATAAAGTCATCGTTTGAACAGCACGGTCAGCCCGATATTTTATTATTCTCCTATCACGGGATTCCCCAGCGCTATGCCGATGAAGGCGACGTGTATCCGCTGCGCTGTGAAGATACCACCCGTGCAGTGGTTAAGGCTCTGGGGCTTGATGAATCTCAGTATAAGATGACTTATCAGTCGCGCTTTGGGCGTGAACCCTGGCTTCAGCCTTATACTGATGAAACCTTGAAGTCATTGCCGAAGAAAGGTGTAAAGTCG
The DNA here is from genome assembly GCF_000427805.1 of Budvicia aquatica DSM 5075 = ATCC 35567. Taxonomy (GTDB): domain Bacteria; phylum Pseudomonadota; class Gammaproteobacteria; order Enterobacterales; family Enterobacteriaceae; genus Budvicia; species Budvicia aquatica. Next base: position 31,996 of record NZ_ATYS01000046.1, read on the forward strand.
GTTCAAGTGATTAGCCCCGGCTTTTCCGCTGACTGTCTGGAAACCATTGAAGAGATAGATAAACAAAACCGCGAGTTCTTTTTAGAGCAGGGTGGTGAACGCTACTATTATATTCCGGCTCTGAATGACAGCCCGGCTCATATCGATTTATTACAGGCGCTGGTTACTTCGAAAACCTAATTTAGCCAAGGCGCTTCTTGGTTTGCCAGTCCAATAAGAAAAACACCGCATATAGCGGTGTTTTCTATTGATATCGATAGCTGATATCAGTTAATAGAATGCCGGTTGATTAAATCGGGCATTCCTTCATTTTTTCATCATTCGTCATCTTATCCAGATGTAACTCTTCCAGCATGGAGTGAGCAATTTCTCGTTCGCCCATAATCACGTGATTAGCGCCGCGCTCAAGAATGTACTCCACTTCATCGTCGTAATGGGCTCTGGCGACAATCATAATATCCGGGCGCTGTGAGCGGGCATAGGCCACAATTTCACCGGCTTCATAACCATTTGGTGTTGTGACAAACAGCCAGCGGGCACAGTCGAGCCTCGCCAGGCTCATCATTTCGTGATTACCTGCGTTGCCCAGAACGGTACTGATCTCACGCTCACGCAGCATTTCAATGCGTGACAGGGAGTTCTCGACCACCACTAGCGGAATATTTTGTTCATGTAACTGCTCGCCCAACAGGCTGCCGACGCGACCAAAACCGATAAGAATGGCGTGGTTACACATATTGACCGGAACCTGAGCAACTTCTTCTTCAACCACTTCTTCGATAATCTGATCTTCAATGGTTTCCGATTTATTGAGATAGCGACCCATCAGGTTGAATACCAGCGGGTTGAGCAAGATAGACAGAATAGCACCGGCTAAGATCAGGCTTTGGGCCTCTTTTTCCAATACGCCCAGCGCTACGCCCATGGTGGCCAGAATAAAGGCAAACTCACCAATTTGGGCCAGACTGGCGGAGATGGTCAGAGCGGTACGTTTAGAGTGCCCGAACATACGAACAATCAGGAACGCGGCCAGTGATTTACCAAAGATAATAATGATTAAGGTTGCCAGTACGGCCAGCGGATTTTCAACCAGCGTCATTGGTTCAAACAGCATGCCGACGGAGACAAAGAACAGAACGGCAAATGCATCACGCAGCGGCAGCGTATTTTGGGCGGCGCGATGGCTAAGCTCGGATTCGTTCAGCACCATACCGGCAAAGAATGCACCCAGAGCAAATGAGGCACCAAACAGCTTTACAGAGCCGTAAGCGATACCCATAGCGATCGCCAGAACCGATAGGGTAAATAGCTCATTGGAGCCGGTAGCGGCGCTTTTCGCTAATAGCCAAGGCACGACCCGGCGACCAACCACTATCATCAGAATGATAAAGGCAACGACTTTACCCAAGGTAATCGCCAGTGATAAGCCTAATGTCGTGAAATCGCTGTTACCTTGATTCAGGATGCCGGTAATCGCCGGCAGCAGGACCAGCGCCAATACCATGGCAAGATCTTCAACAATCAGCCAGCCGATAGCAATTTTTCCGCGCTGGCTTTCAATCAGCTGCCGTTCCTCTAATGCCCGTAGTAAGACCACGGTACTGGCAGTGGAAAGACAGAGACCAAATACCAAGCCGTTCATAAAGTCCCAGCCTAATCCGTAGGCCAGGCCCATGCCAAGAACGGTAGCGACCGCGATTTGAGCAATTGCACCGGGAATAGCGATTTTCTTTACTGAAAGAAGATCTTTAAGCGAAAAATGAAGACCTACACCAAACATCAACAGGATGACACCGACCTCAGCCAACTGCATTGCAATGGCTTCATCAGCAACAAAACCCGGTGTGTGTTTACCCGCTACGATGCCTGCGATCAGGTAGCCAACGAGTGGCGAAATACGCAGACGATTAGCGATAAGGCCGAATATAAAGGCCAGTACCAAGCCTCCGGCAATGGTGGTAATTAACGGTGTAGAATGTTCCATCAACGCTCCTTCTTTGTTGGTGGGGGGTAAGGGACGTTTTAAGTTTATTGCATTTAAACTATTTTTGCTTGGGAAATATTGGTTTTTTTTGAAATAACTGATGATTTGACTGAAAAGATGGGCTGACGGTGTTTTTCTTAAGAATGGTGGTTTATTGCTATGTGGGATAAGGCTCTTCCTCTGGCGGAAAAAGAATTTCAGCCAGAGGAATGTGCGTATAGCTACTCTTTATTCTCAATATTAGGCAGCAAAGCGGTCATAATTCCCAGTAGAGGGAGGAAAGCACATATATGATAAACCGTTTCAATGCTTGTTCTGTCGGCTACGTAGCCCAGTGCGGCGGCACCGAGCCCACCCATACCAAATGATAGCCCGAAGAATAACCCTGAAACCATACCGATTTTTCCCGGAATCATCTCCTGAGCGTATACTAAAATGGCTGAAAAGGCCGAGGCCATAATAACTCCGATTATTACGGTCAAAATACCGGTCCAGAACAGTGATGCATGGGGTAAAATGAGCGTAAAGGGCGCTGCGCCAAGTATAGAGGCCCAAATAACATATTTACGACCAATTCTGTCACCGACAGGCCCGCCAATTATGGTTCCGGCCGCTACCGCGAACAGAAAGACAAATAGGTGAACCTGAGCATTTTCCAGTGAAACACCGAACTTATGCATTAAATAAAAGGTGTAATAGCTGCTGATGCTGGCCAGATAGAAGTATTTAGAGAATATTAGGGTTAATAAGATAAATAACGAGAATGCGATGGTCTTATTCGGCAAACGCGGTGCGCTAGACGGCTTAAATACTTTACCGCCGTTACTACGTTGTTGGGCCTGATACCAGCGACCAATTTGCAGTAACACAATAATGGCAAGCAGTGGTGCTATAGCAAACCAGGTCAGGGTGCCTTTACCATATGGCGTAATAAACCAGGCTGCCATTAACGGGCCTAATGAGGCGCCGAAGTTGCCACCCACCTGAAATATTGATTGGGCCATCCCGTGTTTACCGCCGGATGCCATTCTGGCGACGCGTGAGGATTCCGGGTGGAAGACGGATGAACCGGTACCAACCAACGCGGCCGCGATGAGCACCATCGGGAAACTTGATGCGTAGGCCAATAACAGCAGCCCGACCAGGGTAAATGTCATACCTACTGGCAATGAAAATGGCTTCGGATGCTTATCGGTATATAGGCCGATAAGCGGCTGTAATAGCGATGCAGTAAGTTGGTAAGTCAGCGTGATCAAACCAATCTGGCCGAAGCTCAGCGAGAACTCACCCTGTAACATCGGATAGATAGCCACAATCAACGATTGGGTCATATCATTCAGCATATGTGAAACGCTGATTGCGCCAAGAACTTTAAATGAGGTTTTACGTGAGTTACTGGCACTGGCAACGGGCGGTACAGTGGTATTACTGCTTGTCTGATTAGTCATAATGGTTATTTATTGTGGTTAGTGAAAAAAGTCCGGAATCAAACAGGCAGTGGAAAATAGCTGCGGCAGGTGGTTCTATCTGGCCTGACAATTAGCCCGCAGAAATCATATCGACGCTCATTAAACCGGTTTATTTATTGTTATCTTTTACTGCTATAGGCGAAAACGTACCGGACACTAACCGGCATAAATCCTGCGGTTTGAGTTCAATATCCAGACCGCGCTTTCCGCCTGAGATAAACATACTCGGGAAGCCTTGAGCCCCTTCATCAATGACGGTGGGCAACAATTTTTTTTGACCTAAAGGACTAATGCCGCCGACCAGATAACCGGTTACGCGCTGAGCCAGCATGGGATCGGCCATTTCTACCTTTTTGGCCGACAGAGCCTTGGCCATTTTCTTCAAATCCAGCATGCCAGAAACAGGAACAATAGCTACAGCTAAGTGTTTAGCATCACCGTTAACGCTGACTAACAGCGTTTTATAGACACGCGCAGCATCCAGACCCAGCTTCTTTACCGCTTCATCACCAAAGTTAGTTTCATTAGGATCGTGGTTATAAGGATGAAGGATATAGTCGATTTTTTTTTGTTTAAGTAGTCTGACTGCGGGTGTCATAGATTGTCCTTATTAATCAATACAGCGACCCGCGACTGGCGGGTTTTGCAAAGCGTATTAAGTCTAATACTTTTGTTACCGGCTCGCATTTAATAAATCAGGCAAATTATTATCACCGTATAGATGCAAAGCGCCAACAACCACAACGTATTTACCTTTAGGATAGGCCGTTAGCTGTTGATTCCATAAGGTATTACGGCCGGTAATAAGTAAGTTATATAAATCGCCGCTCATACCGTAAGGCAAATTGAGCTCTTGTGGTTTGGTTTTTTCAGCTAGCCACCAGTCAATCATGATTTGCATGATTTCATCATTATCCTGCCAGTGAGCGAGAGAGTCTTGTAACAGGGGAATGCCGTTGTTTGGGATTTGGGTTAACAGCCGCATCTGCCGGTCTGCGCCTTCAAGTTCAATTACCGGAATATCCATATTATAAGCGGCTTGTATGACCTGATAATCAATGCCGTATTCGCTGTGTAATCCATTGTGGCTGGCCTGCATGGCTTGTAATGCCAGTGCTGCATGCCAGCCCGGTTTATATACAATAGAGTCAATATCGAGACCTAAAGAGTGACAGCGCTTAATCAAGGCTTGGTATTCGGCCGAAGAAAGCCGCTGTTCCAGATGAGGATAATCATCCGGACTGTTAAAACTGATGGGTTTAGTGATATCGACCTCGACGATTAATCCGTCGGAGTTTTCGATTTGTTTCAGTAGCGCGGAAGGTAACGGCGACATTCCCCGCGTCCCCATATGAATGCTGCCGACCAGATGGAACTGACTGCCATTAGGCATCTGTGCGTCATAAGCCGGATAAGCACAGGCCAGCGGCGAGGCCAAGCCCATTAACACTGCCAGACGGCGAAAGGTTTTAATCATACTGATCCTGAAAGTTTGAACATAACCGAATAACACGCTTTGACTAAGAGTATTAACAGGTTAAGCCGACAGACTCAAGGCGATGAGTTTGTCGGCTTGTTACAGACTGACAGAACAAGGTTACTTCTTAGGTTTAAAACGCAATAAGCGGTTAGCGTTACTTACTACGGTAATCGACGATAGCGCCATGGCCGCACCGGCAACTACCGGGCTTAATAAGGTTCCGGTCAGCGGATAAAGTACGCCGGCTGCAATAGGAATTCCCAACGTGTTATAGATAAATGCCCCTAACAGGTTTTGTTTCATATTGCTTAGCGTTGCTTTGGATAATGCTAAAGCATCGGCTACACCTTCAAGGCTATGGCGCATCAGCGTTATGGCTGCGGTTTCAATCGCGATATCACTACCTCCGCCCATTGCAATACCTACATCGGCACAGGCCAGTGCCGGTGCATCGTTGATGCCGTCACCCACCATGGCGACTTTATGGCCCGATGCCTGTAGCTGCTTGATGGCATCAGCTTTACCATCGGGTAAGACGCCGGCAATCACTTTATCAATACCAGCCTCTTTGGCGATAGCGTTTGCCGTTATCGGATTATCACCGGTAAGCATGACAAGCTGATAACCTTGCTTATGCAGGCGCTCTAGTGCCAGCACGCTATCACTGCGTAGCGGATCGCGAATGGCGAGTAGGGCGACCAGTTTACCGTTGGCGGCTAATAATACCGGAGTCGCGCCAAGTTCTGCCTCTGTACGCATAGTTTCAGTGGCTTCACTGGTGTCGATATTCTGTTCCGCCATTAAGCGGTCATTGCCTAATAACAATGGTGTGTTATTCAGGGTTCCGCTAACGCCAAGTCCGCGTAAGGTCCTAAATTCAGTTACTGTCGGTAAAACTCGATCACCCGCTTTGGTCAAAATGGCATGAGCCAGCGGATGGCTTGCGCCTTGCTCCAGAGCAGCAGCCCATTCAAGCACCTGAGACTCTGCGCTATCGTTGAACGTATAAATGGCGGTGACCTTGGGCTTACCTTCGGTCAGCGTTCCCGTTTTATCGAATACTACGGTATCAACATCGCTGGCCTGTTGCAGCGCATCAGCGTCTCTGACCAGCACGCCGAGTTCAGCCGCCCGGCCAACGCCGGAAATAATCGACATTGGGGTAGCCAACCCAAGTGCACAAGGGCAGGCAATGATTAATACCGTAGTCACGATTACCAAGGTATAAACCAACTGTGGCTGAGGGCCAACCAGATACCAAATCAGTCCGCTGATCAGCGCAATTGCCACCACAACCGGAACAAACACGGATGAAATCCGGTCAGCCATGCGGCCAATTTCTGGTTTACTGCTTTGAGCCTGGCGAACCAGCTTAATGATTCTGGCCAAGGTGGTTTGATTACCTACCGCACCGGCGCGGAATAGGGCACTACCGTCCTGAACCACGGTGCCGGCATGGATTCTGGCTTCAGTCTCAGCAGATTTCTGTTGGGGCATGGCCTCACCGGTCAGCATCGCTTCATCCAGCCAAATTTCACCCTGAATAATTTCACCGTCAACCGGCACCCGATCGCCGGTAGCCAGACGAATAGTCATACCTAACTGAACCTCAGATAGCGGAATGACTTTTTCACCCTGTTCAGTCACAATTTTTGCCGTTGGCGGCGTCAGGTCTAAAAGCCGTTCAAGGGCTTTGGATGAACGCTGCCTTGCCCGCTGTTCAAGAGCGTGTCCGAGGTTAATCAGACCGATAATCATCGCGCTGGCTTCAAAATAGATATGACGGGCTGCCATCGGGAAAATATCCGGCCAGATAGCCACGCTGATGGAGTAAATCCATGCGGCACCCGTTCCTAATGCAATCAGCGTGTCCATGGTGGCGCTGCGGTTCATCAGGCTACGCCATGCATTAACATAGAAGTGGCCGCCTGCGGCAATCATGACCGCTAAGGTTACTAATCCTACGGTGATCCAATAGGGCTGGTTATCCGACGTTACCATCATGGTTCCGCCAAAAATTCCCCATAGCATCAGCGGACCACCCAGCGCTAAAGCCAGCGCAGACTGCCAGCGAAAACGTTTAATGCTCTGCTGAGCGGTTTCATTCTGCCGGGCGCGGCGTTCATCCTCATCAAGGATAATTTCTGCGCCGTAGCCTGCTTTCTCCACCGCGCTGATAAGGTCGGCCTGTTGAGCCTGACCAAAAACCATGGCGCTGCGTTCTGCCAGATTCACTCTGGCCTGTTCAACGCCCGGTACGCTTTCCAGCGCTTTTTGTACTTTACTGACGCAGCTGGCACAGCTCATACCGCTAAGTAAAAGCTGCAGACTGTCGTCATCGTCTTCGGGTAAAGCAGTTACAGGCTGATTTTCTACCGGAATATCGCTATTGGCCGCTGTCATCGGCTCCGGTTGTTCTGATACTGACAGCGGCTCAGATTTTGGGTGAGTTTGCTCCCCGCCCGCAGTGGCGTGATAACCCGCTTGTTCAACCGCCGCAATCAGGCTCTCAGTCGTCGCCGAGCCCTTTACGGTGGCGCTATCAATCGATACGCTAACCTGTTCAACGCCGGGAACCTGTTCCAGCGCTTTCTGCGTTACTCCGATGCAATGGCCGCAGGACAGGCCCGACAGGCTCAAAATTTGTTGCTGATGGTCTGCAATAGTGGCCGTATAGCCCGCCTGCTCAACGGCAGCAATCAGCGATTCTGCATTGGCGCTACCGTAAACCTCTGCCTTATCGACAGTGACGTTAGCGGTAAAAACGCCGTCAACCGCCTCTAATGCTTTGGTTGTGGCTCCGGTGCAATGACCGCAGGATAAGCCTGACAGGTTCAGCGTTACCTCCGGTTCAGCCGGCGTCGCTTTGTAGCCAGCCTGTTCAATCGCCGCGATAAGGGCTGAATTATCCAGCTCGCTGACGATTTTTGCATAATGCACATTAACGTCCGAAGACTGTATACCGCTTAAAGCATCCAGTGCTTTTTTAACTTTTCCGGCACATCCCATGCACGACAAGCCTTGCAGCTTAAAAATAGTAGTATGTGACATCATTAACTCCCCGAATATTATTCAGATTAGTATCAAAACCGGTTGTTTCTCTTAACGTGTAAATGAGTTTAAACCTTCCAGCAACTGGAAGGTAAAGTTATTTTTTACTATTTGATAAGAAAGGATAATATTTCTATTCATCAATTTAAGGCCCCCAAAGAGGCCCCCATATGTTTTCATGTACATTTGGGATATAAAACGGGAGTCATTGAGGAATGCATCTAAGCGGATTATTTAATGAGTTTGCTTCCGACAATATTAACGCTCATCGGTCCCAATCACAAATAAATACGATAAGGGCTGCAACGCAGCCATATTTAAAGAGAGGTGCGTTCGGCACCATTCAGTAAATGCCGGCTTATCAAAATCGAGCTGGTGACCACGGATAAACTCCAGGTCCAGTATCACATACTCCGCATTCGCTGAACTCTCTGTTGCTGGGTAAAAAATACCTTCATTACCCAGCGTCGTTAAATCGTTAAACGCTGATTCACTGACTCGGACGGTGTGGATCAAATCAATATTTTCCAGTGACTTCAGTGACAGTAAACAGGCAATCAGATTCATGTTTTTATTCCTGTAGATATTCCATTGGGAAGCGCGATGACTATCGCGAGCTCAGCCTGCAACCAGTGGGCGACACGTTGCCATTCAGTACCACTGACATCAGACGTGATTTTCCAGACAGTCGGGCAGGTGTGATGGGCCAGCAGTAATACCGCCATGACCATAAATCGGTAGGGATGACCGTGGGTCTGGCAATATCCCCGGTCGTAGGGATGACGATGTTGGTTCAGAATAAAGGTATCGCCGCTGAGTTGATGATGATACTCCCCGTTAAAAACGATAACCCCTAACCCTATGAGACTGTCATCGTAGCGCAGTGGCGTGATACCGGCGCCATTGCAGATAATAGGGGGTGGTTCAATACCGGTTGTTTCCGGCTTTAGACGGAGCTGCCGATGGGCTTGGGTGACCAGACGACACAGCGTGAACCAGTCCTCCTGAGCGATATCCTGTAATAAAGTAAAATGAAAAGCGCCAGTTTTTGGCGCAGATAATGTCGGCATAGAAAAATCTCCATGTTACCGTTGATAAATAGCCGTGAATTGACGGGGCGTGAGTGGCTGGTGGCTTGAGCTATAACCAGCCCCGTTCGGCAAACGACACCTGCTCACCATGACCCATAACAATGTGGTCGAGTACTTTTACGTCAACCAGCGATAAAACCTCTTTTAACTTTTGGGTTATTGTCCTGTCGGCCTGACTGGGCTCAGCCATCCCTGATGGGTGTGAATGTGCTAAAATGGTCGCCGCCGCATTATGGTGCAGGGCCAGCTTGACGATTTCTCGTGGGTAGACGGACACTTCATTAATGGTGCCGAGAAAAACGGTTTCACGGGCAATCAGCCGGTGCTGATTATCCAAATACAGGACCAGGAAGACTTCTTTCTCCGTGGGCTCTAGCTGTAACCGAAGGTAATCTTGCGTCTGTTGTGATGAGGTAAACGAATAGGGTTTGGCTTTGAGTTGCTTATCTAAAAGTTGTAAAGCCATCGTAATGATGCGTTGCTCGCGCTGAATATAGGGCATGGGGGTGTTCTCACAGTGAAAAAACGTCAGGCAGCAAAAGTGAACTGATTATTGGTGGCGCTCGAACCTCGGTAGGTGGGGTTTAATGTGAACCTCGTTCCATTAAGCCAGATGTTGGCGCATATTCTCCGCCATCACCCATAACGCTCTGTTGAGTTTGATATCACCATCAATACCATTAATCGCCCTTGTTCGGGCCNGCTTTCCTTTGGCTGTGCGGCCTGACAGNCCGCCTTTAATNAAATTTTCCTGAGNNCGNTGAAAAATTGTCCAAAGGTCATCCTTTTTGTCCTCCCACCTCCGGGGCATCAGAATTTGCTCTTCTGTGACTGGCTGGTACTCTTCGCCATAGCGGTAGGTTAGGGCAGCGTGGGCAAAGGCCTGTTGCGCGGGCCGTGAGAGCGTGATGCCCAGCATGGCTTCCCGTTGTTCTTCTACTCGGTCAAAGATACCTAATACTTCATAGGCACCTTCAATCACGCGGTCGACTACTGGCCCAAGGTGTGGTACCCGCACCTCACCAAAGGTGTCACCGCAGACCAAACCATTGGTGCAAATGGCTCTAAAAAAACCAGGAATCATTTGGTAACTGCTAGAGCCATCATGGCTATTCAGTAAGATTATTTCAGGAACTTCTTTTCCTAATATTTGGTCTTCACGGCGTAGCCTAATCAGATGTTTGGTATGGTCTTGTTTATCGAGATTACGAACCCGAGTTTGGCAGGCAAAGAACGGTTGAAANCCTTCTTTACGCAGGTTATCTAATAANGTNATNGTAGGAATATAGCTGTATCGGGCACTTCTGGAGTGATGTTTTTCTTCTGAGAAGATACTGGGAACGTGGCGGGCTAATTCATCGTTAGTTAATGCTCGATCACGGCGAATACTATTTATATTGCCAAAGCGGGAAGCAAGACGTGTCATGAGGAATCTCCTGATATTAAAGTCAATGAAACACAAATGCTGACATTTCTGTCAGCATTTAGTCGTCAGTTCATTTCAGTAATATAGGGTTGGAAATTATTATATTGAAGTCTATTAAGATACTTTAACTAGATAGGTATGATAAAATATTTTAATGAATTTATTGATATTTTTTATATTCATTGTCAATCATCATTTCAATCATCTCATGGATTTTTTTCTTATTCGTGCTAGTCATCATGTCTAACTTGTCTTTAGCATTTTTTGAAATATATGTATTCAATAATTTTTTATCAGATATTTCATCTCTATATTTTTTCTGGCCCCATGCTTTCTTTATTTTTATTAGGAAAAGTTCCTTTACTGCATCTAATGCATGCCATGAGTCAAAGGCCGCAATGACAGTAGAGTGAATTTCTTTTTTGCTCATAGGTGTTAACATACTTTCATATTGATTTATTACTCCACTTCCTTTTATATACTCTAAAGCCCATTGGCACTGTTTTTTATTTTCCTTTTTCAACCAATTAAATGAAGTTGAAAATTTATATACATGCTGGATCTCAATTTTCAATTGATAGAAATAATAGCGAATGAATCCTATATCTGTACGTAATCCATCAAATAATTCAATAATAGCGTCATAGCGTTCCTTTGTGCTTGCTGGTACCTTATTAATAACAAGTACATCATAAAATGCTGGGTGGGCTAAATCTAATAAATCATTCCTTATCGGAAGGTACTTATTTCTTATGTCTCTAATCATAAGCCATACCCAAAAACATACTCTATCATTGACTTTTATCCAATTAAATTCTTTCTTTGGCAATATAAATCGATTGCACTCTTTTTTCATGTTATCAACGAATGACTTTCTTTCGATAATGCTTGGATATTCGGTGGCGAGTTTTTCATTAATGCTGGTGCAGTCGACATCTAAATTTTTATTATTGCTTAATAGGCTTTTCATGTATTCCACGTAAAATTTTAAACGTCTGATGTCGCTATCACGAATAACTACAGATTTCTCAATATTATTACTTCCCGGTGTGGTCATCATTTTTACCTTATAAATTTAGTTTATTTTTAGTGGTCACTACGTGGTTTTTTATGCGTAAAAATACGTTTGTTTTAGTGCGTGTTCCAACATTAATTTAAACCTAATTTCCACGTTGCTAATCTTATTCATCATACTCTTCATTGCCTGTTTTACAAGGTGTTAAGGCACTTTATCTACATTTTTACTTGACGTAAAAATGTAATCACACAACATTTATTTCGATGAAAATAAATGATAAAGATTTTTGATAAAGAAAATGGCTTTTCTTCTTTGAGATTTAATCATTGTAAGTCATTTCTAACATGACTCTTAATGGGCTTTATTGAGAGGCGTAAATGATGGGGGTAAATATGGGTAATGTTATTTTCGTTTGGGGCTGGATAGCTAGCATGGAATAAACTCAAGGAAGTAGATAAGCTGAGAGGTAATATGTCTAATCGGTACTGAGTTCACTGACCGTGCATGGTGGCGTTCTGGTGCTCTACAGTGATGTATTGATCGTAGTCGTGCGTGGTTTGCAGGCTTTTCTCTATCAACGTCAACCGGGCTCAAGTTACTTTTTACACAGATGCACTATGTGATGTAGAGAATACGTTCGTCCCAGATTGAGTCATTGCTGATTAACTCTGATTATACATCCTTAGCCTTACGCTAAGCGTATGAATGATTGAGATATATCTATCATCGCATAACTTGAACTAACGGCACCTGAGGTGCCTGTGACGTACGGAATTCTCCCTCTTAAGCAAACTTTAATGGAGAAACATCACATGAATAATTTACCGCTCGATTTAATGAACGACCAACTGGTCGACATGGTCTTTATTACCACACTGACTGGTCTAACGGATAAATGGTTTTATAAACTGATACAGCTAGGTCAGTTCCCTAAGCAAATTAAACTGGGTCGTTCTTCTCGCTGGTTGAAGAGCGAAGTAGAAGCGTGGCTACGTCAGCGTATAAAAGAATCCAGAGGCATTGATGCTGATGAATTGTCCGTTGAACATGAAGCATAGATATCTGTCTATATAAAAATCACGCCTATACTAACCTAAATAAATTCAGTCATTTTTCTTTATCTTGTTACTCAGTTATCTTGGTGGAATTTTATATTTCTTGATTTATAACTCCAGAG
>NZ_ATYS01000047.1 GCF_000427805.1 Budvicia aquatica DSM 5075 = ATCC 35567
CAGTGATGAGTCATCCTCTCTCGCCGACCAATTTTAAGAAACCTGCTTTCGAGCAGGTTTTTTTACGCCTGAAGTTCAGAGGATGAGAATCTCCGCAGGAGGTTTGAGCCGTCAGTTTGGGCAACACCTTCCTTGGCCGCTAGAAAATCGCCATATCCCGATACGGCTTGCGCGGACAAAACCTGCTCTGAAACTGAATTACACTACCTAGATATAGATTAGGGCAGCTAGTCCCCCACAGTTTATGACCACAGTGAGCCAATAGATTAGCTGAAATTGAGTTTTTTGCGTCTTGTGATGAAATACCCTTTGGGCAAACAGTGCCCCTGGCCATCCGCCTAATAACCCGAATAGAAATAGCGTCCGCTCTTTTATACGCCAGTCATGACTTTTAGCGGCCGACTTATCTTTCATATAAAGGAAAAAGGTGACGATACTCAGTGTGACATATAGCAGCATCACGTTTAGCGACAGCCTGCCGGAAGCAACCATAAAGGCGATAAAGTAGAAAAATAGCGTAATAAAAACAATCAATATGAGGTTTAATTTGTTCTTCACTGAAAAGCTTCCTGCTTTGGTGATACTGTCTGTGGGAATACAGATATTCTTAGACGGTTGTCGTTACTCAAAGACATGTAATATATTGATTTTATTTGATAAAAAAATATCATTGGTTTGTTGTCTCTAAAAAGAGACGCTTTACTCCTGATGGTTTTATTTACATAGGGATAAAGCCTGCTTTTCTGTTCGACTATTTAAAGTTTAATATCTATTATTAATCATATGGTTGCATTTTTTATATTGAGATATTTATCAATTAACTAAAAGTTGGCACAATGAATGCAATAACTAAAATGTAGAATGCTCATTCACCTCTTTATGATAGTTGATTTAAGGATCGCTTCATAAGCCTATCGAATGATGCAGAGCCGAGTAATGGTGTCTATCGTCTAGCTTATTGATGACATTGTCATCAAACATCAGACATAACGTTGAGTGAGACACCACCATGTTGTCCTTTGACCTGATTTTTTCTCACACTTGCCCCTCTAGGCAAGTGTTTTTTTTGCCTAAAATTTACCATGAAGCTAGTGAAGAGATTGAGGGTAGAAAGAAAAGAAAGAACAATGTCGATACGGGCCCCTTTAGGAACCCGTATCGATTTTTCAGTTGTTAGTCAGTGTCAACGCTAGTCCCTGACGGCGCATCTGGGCGGCTTCAGCCGGGCGATTTAGCTTATCGTAGGTGTCAGCTAATAGCGCGTAGTCCTGAGCATTAGGCTGTTGTTTTATGGCCTCAAGTAAAGCATGGTTGGCCTGTTCCCACTCACCGTGTTGAATCAGCAATTGACCCAATGTGCTGTTTAATAGCTGGGTTGAACCATGTTCATTGATCTGTAACCGAAGTTCTTTTTCCAATGGTCCGGGATTACCGGATTTAAGTTTTGGCATCAGCTTAATCAGTTTTTCATCATATTGATGCTTTAGGCTATCTAAAATGATCTTTTGCGCCTGTTCATTATCATCACAGGCGATAAAATGGTCGGCCAGCTCAATTTGTAAGGCATGGTTATTCCGAACCTTACGCGGCTGATCTTTCCACCACTGCCTTAAACCTTCGCTACCGCCATCTGACATTGCCTGATTCATCAAACCGATATAAGCCTGATTACGTAAAGTTTCCAGCGTATCCTCATCATAGAGTTTAGCTTTTTCGATTGATGGGATAATTTCAAGCAATGAGCTATAGCCGCCGGTTTTCAGATAGGCCTGCTGTGCTAATCGAAGCACTTCCGGATGGCGTGGCGCATCGTTGAGTAACTGGTCTACGCCATGGCGGGCCGCATGATATTCGCCTTGAGCTAATTGAATCCGCACTCGGGTAATATCGACCGGTAGTTGATCGGTGTCAGCCAACTCTGCTGCGCGGCTTAAGTAATCGTTGATGCGCTGTGTATCGCCATTTTGTTGCGCTGCTTCAGCAGCAAGTAAATAGTTTACAACCGGTTGTTCAGCATAATCAGCATTGCTGGTCAGCAATTTTTCTACCTGTGAAAAATCACCCTCAGTCAGCTTAAGTAGTGCCGCTCGGGTTTGTTTACGCGCTCGGGTACTCTTGCGACCAATGAACCAGCCTTTAGTGCGAGCGCTGGTATGGAATACCCGACGTAGTATCCATTCAATGCAGAATAGAATAATAAACAATAACGCGACTACGATCGCCAGACCGGTAACGCTCATTTTAATGTCGTAGTTATCGGTCTGGATTAATACTGAGCCCTGATGGCCGGCAAACATTGGGCCCAGAGCAATACCCGCGACTAATATTGCCAATAAAAAGAGTATGCGTAACATAAGTTAGCCCTCCTGATTACTGGTAGTCGACGGTGCTGGCGTTGGTGCTTGTAGCATCATGTTTCGCATGCGGCTTTGGGTTACCTTGTCCAACAGTTCCAGACTTTTTAGTTCCTTTGGTAAATCCAGACTGATGGATTGCTGGCTTAGTTCATCTATCTGTTCAAGGAACGCTTTAGTTGAAGGTTGCTCAGTATCGAAGTAAGCCCGTACCCAAGTGGAGACGCTTTCCAATGATTGCTTATAAATATCACCCTGATGGCGGGATACTGCTCGGGCTGCAATCAACAGTTTTAATCGCAGATTTTCTCGCAGGTATGTATCCTGATCCGGCGTTAATAGCGGGCTGGTTAGCTCATTGTCCGGAACGTTGCGGGTGCGAATAGTAATAAATTCAGACATAAAATTATGCCAGCTTTTTTCTAAATTTTGACGCCAGTCTTTTAGCTCACCGCTGACCTCGGTGCTACCTTTCTCCATCGGCGTATTGTCCCAGTCTGTACTGGCCGACGGCAAATTCATAATCTGATCGGAGAGCTGATTCAGCTTTAATGCAATGCCATCAAAGTCGATCTGGCTAATCGCTGAAATATCATTAATATCTTGGATAATAGCCTGACGAACCTCATTCAGGCTTGGATCGCGTAACTCAGCTAATGAGTCATCTGCGCTTTTTAACAGGCTTTCTGCAGTTGGAATATCCTGCTCATTCCATAGCTTACGGGCCGCAAGTTTGACTAAGTAATCCGCCTCAGACAAACGCCAGATTTTAGTATCGCTGTTCGCAATAGCCGTCATCTTTGTCTGTAATTCTTGCAGATGAGATTCTTGAGCTTTTAGTAAGCTACTTTGCTCCGCCATTCTTTGTTCAGCACTTTTTAGCAGATCGGATTGCTGACTTAGTGAGGTAGCAAAGCGCCCTTCCTCTTGAGATTGGCCCGTTTTTAAAGCATCTATCTGGGACTGGAGCTTTTGAATAATCGCCTGTTGGGATGCGGCCTGTTGATGCCCGTGATAGTAAAGCCCACCACCAAGTGCAATCACTAAAGCAATCGCAATCGCGCCAAGGGCTGCACCTGAACGGCCACCCTGCTTTGCTGCCGGCGCTTTGACTTCTGTTTTTGTTTCAGTTGGCGTTTTTTGCTGCTCAACTGGTGCTGATGGGGTCGTTGAATCCGTCATCCTGGCTCATCCCATAGTTAAATTTATTGTAGTGCGCGAAGTAGCGCATCATTATCTGCATTGTCTGCAATCAGGCATTGTGTCCAGCCTAAAGCTTTAGCCATGATTGCAAGACGTTCACTGACCACTATGACACGGCAACTTAATAGCCATTGTTGGTAGTTTGCAGGAACAAGGTGGTACAGATGTTGTAACATTTCTCCACTGGTAATTACTAGCCTGTCTATATTGAGTGCTTGCCAGCGTTGGCAAATCTCACTAGCATCGTAATTTATCATATGGCGTTGATAACATTCACAAAAAATAACATCAGCTCCCTGCTTCTTTAGCTCTTCAGCTAAAAACTCACGTCCGCCGTTGCCACGGAGTATCAAAATTTTCTTGCCAGCAACCTGCTGTAATTGAGGTAATTTTAACAGTTCTTCGCTAATTTCGCGACCTTGAGGGTAACCCACCAGAGAAGAGGTGGCTTTCTGCAGTGCTGACTGTAGCACCGAGGCCGTTTTATAGCCGATAGCCAAGTAATTGATATTTTCAGGCCAGGCATAATTATCTTGGGCTAACTTGTTTTTTGCATAATTTACAGCATGTTGAGAAGCTGCGATGACAATATCACCACTTTTCATTGCTGTTAGATAATGCGCTAGCTTATCCAGTTCATCACCCGGGCTAAAAGTAATGAGTGGGGTATGGTAAGCGTCCATGCCATGTTCGGTGAGCTGTTTGACCAACAGTTCACCGAAAGGGGATGGGCGTGTTACCAGAATACTCATTGTGGTGTGTAATCCCGATAGACGTTATGCAAAATAACATCTGCACCTTGGCCGAGTAATTCTTCTGCCAGCTCAACACCCATTTTCTCTGCATCTTTTACCGGGCCACGGCGTTCACCACGAATAATCTGACTGCCGTCTGGTGCACCAACCAACGCTCTTAGCCATAAGGTATCGCCTTCCAATTCGGCATAGCTGCCGATCGGAACCTGACAGCCCCCCTCGAGGCGAGCGTTCATTGCCCGTTCAGCCAGCACCCGGACTTGAGTATTGATATCGTTGAGAGGGGCTAAAAGTTCGCGGGTTTTATGATCGTCTAAACGACATTCAATACCGACTGCACCCTGACCAACGGCCGGCAATGATTCTTCCGGTGACATATAAGCACGAATACGTTCTTCCAGCTTTAAACGCTTTAAGCCGGCTGCGGCCAGAATAATGGCATCGTAATGACCGTTATCCAGTTTTCCTAAACGGGTGCCTACGTTTCCACGCAGGTCCAGAATGGTTAAATCAGGGCGACGGGCTCTTAGCTGACATTGACGACGAAGGCTGGAGGTACCGACGATACTGCCGCTAGGTAATTGGTCCAGAGAGTTAAAATTATTGGAGACAAAGGCGTCACGCGGGTCTTCCCGTTGGCAAATGGTCACCAGGCCTAAACCCTCCGGAAATGCGACAGGAACATCTTTCATTGAGTGAACGGCAATATCGGCACGCCCTTCAAGCATTGCCACTTCCAGCTCTTTAACGAACAGTCCTTTACCACCGACTTTAGCCAGCGGGGTATCCAGAATAATGTCACCCTTGGTCACCATAGTCACCAACTCTACGGTAAGATCAGGATGGCATTCGAGTAGACGATCCCGAACGTAGTGAGCCTGCCATAAGGCTAACGGGCTTTGACGGGTAGCTATGCGGATAATATTATTAGACATGCTTTATCATTACCTTTTTATTATATGCGGCTATTCTATCAGTTGGTGTGCATAGTGTCAGCGTACAGAATAATTATCGCTATACCCGTCATACTTCAAGTGGCAGATGCGTTGGATGTATCACTCGGCTAGGCTGTGAATTATTTTAGGCATATTCACTGTTGCTGAAACTATTTATTATTCAGCAGCAAAGTCTGATATTTACCGATTATCTTGCCTCGATCTCAGTGATAAAGAGGGCTCAGAGGGTATCGGCGACGAGTCTATATCTTTACGCCTTGCTCGCAAGGTGTTAAATTGATCACGTTTCTGGCAACCGGTGGTAGATAGTTTCGGCTATTTAAGCATGCATCCAGAATGCAGTTCCTTTAATCACTGTAGGAATTAATCAGGCAAATCGTCTTGCATCTTAATATGACCTTATTAAAGCAGCGATTAGATACGTTAAATCAATTACGTATCAATCGTGCTATGGCGAACATGGGATCCGCTTTTCAGCAGGTGTATATGCTGCTGCCCATTTTTTTGCATTACCACCACCCTAAAATGCCCGGATATCAGGATGGAATCGTACCTAACGGAATCTGTTCTTATATCCCCAGCGATACACAAAGCCAGTATCTGGCTGATTTTTGCCAAAACACCGGCATTCCTTTAATTCCCCATACGACTCAGGTCTTACCTATTACGGGCGTCTACTGTATGGGAAGCACTTCCTCAGTCGGACAAAGCCAGTCGTCAGATCTTGATATATGGATTTGTCACCAGTCGTGGTTAAACAGCAACGAGCGCACAATTCTGCAGGCAAAATGTATTTTGCTTGAGCAATGGGCTGCGTCTCTAGGCGTTGAGGTTAACTTCTTCCTGATCGATGAAAACCGCTTTCGTCAAAATCAAAGTGGCAAACTAGACAGCGAAGACTGTGGCTCTACGCTACATATCCTGTTATTAGATGAGTTTTATCGCAGCGCAGTAAAACTGGCCGGTAAACCTTTGCTATGGAACGTGGTTCCCGACAATCAGGAAATGAATTATGAGGAGTACGTTTCCGGGCTATTTGCTCAGGGCGAGCTTCAGCGTGACGAATGGATCGATTTGGGCGGGCTAGGGTCATTATCGGCTGAAGAGTATTTTGGTGCCAGTCTATGGCAACTTTATAAAAGTATCGACTCACCTTACAAAGCCGTGCTGAAAACCCTGTTGCTTGAGACCTATTCGTGGGAATACCCACAGGCTCAGCTACTGGCAATAGAAATAAAAAGAAGATTGCACAACGGTGAGCTGGACTCTTTTAGCCTTGACGCATATTACATGATGCTGGAAAGGGTCACTATTTACCTACAGGCTATTGGTGATGATACCCGGCTTGATTTGGTGCGCCGATGTTTTTATTTAAAAGTGTGCGAACGGTTATCTGAACCTAGTGAAACCATTCCTGCTCAGGGGAACTGGCGCCGGGAAATTCTGAACCAGTTAGTGCTGGAGTGGGGATGGGATAATACCCGCCTTGAAATTCTGGATAACCGGGCAAACTGGAAAATCGAACGGGTGCGCGAAGCCAATAATGAATTGCTTGATGCGTTAATGCAAAGCTATCGTAATCTGATTCGTTTTGCCCGCCGCAATAATTTAAGCGTAAGTGCCAGCCCGCAAGATATCGGGGTCTTGACCCGCAAACTGTATGCCGCTTTTGAGGCTCTCCCGGGTAAAGTGACTCTGGTTAATCCTCAAATATCTCCGGATTTATCTGAAAAGAACCTGACCTTTATTCAGGTACCGATAGATCGGGCTAATCGGGCTGGATGGTATCTCTACAATCAGGCTCCCACCGTTGATTCAATCATTGGCCACCAACCGTTGGAATATAATCGCTATCTGAGCAAGTTAGTGGCGTGGTCTTATTTCAACGGATTACTGACGCCGGGCACTCAGCTACACGTAAAAAATAGCGAACATTGTAATACTGAAAAACTACAGGCTTTTGTTGCGGATATTGCAAAACACTTTCCGTTAAGAGTGCCGGCATCAACGCCAAAAGCGCTCTACAGCCCTTGTGAAATCCGCCATCTGGCGCTTATTGTCAATCTGGAAAACGATCCAACGGCGTCACTGCTGGAAGAGACCCAACCGTTCGATTTAGGTAAGTTAGACGTATTTAGCTTTGGTAAACAGGAACAGTGCCTGATTGGCAGCGTCGATCTTTTATATCGAAACTCATGGAATGAAGTTCGTACGCTTCACTTTACCGGTAGTCAGGCGGTGCTTGAAGCGCTTAAAACCATTTTAGGTAAAATGCATCAGGATGCTCAACCACCTGAATCAGTAGATGTTTTCTGCTATAGCGAGCATTTGCGCGGGCTTATCCAGACTCGGTTGCAGCAGTTGGTGTCTGAATGTATTAATCTGCGATTATCCAGTACTCGTCAGGAATCTCACCGCTTCAAAGCATTAAGAATTTCCGGTCAGACTTGGGGATTGTTCTTTGAACGCCTCAGCGTATCGGTACAAAAGCTGGAAAATGCCGTTGAGTTTTACGGAGCAATCTCGAACAACAAATTGAATGGTATTCCTATTCAGTTGAACGCTGAACAGGATCATCTGCCGCAAATTATTGACGGTTCTGCCAGTGAAGGAATTATTCAGTTCTTCTTTGAGAATGCCGATAAGGGTTTCAATATCTATATTCTTGATGAGCTGAACCGGGTTGAGGTTTATTTAAATTGCCAAGGCTGTATTGAGGAACTGGTTTGTGATGTGAGCCGTTTTTACGCCTCTTCCCACGAACGATTTACCTATGGTTCCGGCTCGGTTAACTTTAATTTGCCACAGTTTTATCAAATTGTTTATACCGACGGCGAAGCCAGCATTATTCCATTTAATAGCAACTCCATTTCACCACTGAGTGCGCCTACGGTTCCCATCACTAAAAAAGATATTATGCTCAGCCATACTTTCTGATGAGCTATGTTTTAGCGTCTGGTTCTGTCATTCGTGTCGCTAAAGTCAGGCAGATAAGAATAACAAGGCCGGAATGTTAAACAGCATTCCGGCCTTTTTTTGAATAAAAATAAAATTTATTTCAACAGCGATACATCTTCACCGGATTGCTGAGAGCAGGCTTCAGAGAGTAATGATAAGAATTCCTGACCGCTGCGATCGCAATACCAACGGTCGTCACGGTAATCAAAATGGTATCCACCACTCTTAGTTGCTAGCCAGATTTGATGCATAGGTTCTTGTTTATTAATAATAATTTTCGTGCCATTTTCAAAAGAAAGTGACATGACACCACCGTTGGTTTCATAGTCAATATCAGCGTCGCCATCAATATTATCTATCGCTTCTTCGATATAACGCATCAACTTATCAGCCAGTTGATGAAATTCAGTATCATTCATAATCAGAATTCCTGTTGCTTTTCGTGATCTAGCTGCGATTATAGAGGGCTAAACAAAATGAATCACAGGCTTATTTCAATGAATAGAACTTTTCGTTGCGCATTATTGGTATTAACGACACTTTGGCTGGCTGGCTGTGGTTTAAAAGGCCCGTTATATATGCCCGCTGATGAAGCGCCTAAGCAGGAAGCTGCGGTTGATGTTGCTCAACCAGTACAAACTGAGAGTAATACTCAGGCTGCAAGCGATGCTGCAAAATAAAAACGGCAGAAAAATGCCGGTTAGTGTGGTTTAACGCTGGCAGAAATATCCCCGGACAGGGTAACTTACAGTATATGAAATATTGGGTGTGATACCCGTAGTATAAAATAGATTAGGCAAAGCATATGGACTACTTTAATTACAAAGACGGGCAGCTGTGGGCGGAAGATGTTGCGGTAGCAGACTTAGCTGCACGTTTTGGTACGCCTCTTTATATTTATTCCCGTGCAACGATTGAACGGCACTGGCACGCTTTTAATGACGCTTTGTCTAACCATCCCCATCTGATTTGTTACGCAATTAAAGCCAATAGCAATTTAGCTTTTCTGAATTTACTGGCCCGCTTGGGTTCTGGCTTTGATATTGTGTCTCAAGGGGAACTGGAACGCGTGTTAGCCGCCGGTGGTGACCCGGCTAAAGTGGTGTTTTCTGGCGTAGCTAAAACTGCCGTTGAAATGAAACGGGCTCTGGAAGTGGGTATCCGCTGCTTTAACGTGGAGTCACTGCCTGAATTGCACCGGTTGAATCAAGTTGCTGGTGAAATGGGCGTTAAAGCGCCAATCTCTTTGCGTGTAAATCCGGACGTGGATGCAAAAACCCATCCTTATATTTCTACCGGTTTGAAAGAGAATAAGTTTGGTATTAGCTACCAGCTGGCGCGCGAAGCTTATCGCATTGCTAATGAGTTACCGCATATCGACATTCGCGGCGTTGATTGCCATATAGGTTCCCAACTAACTGAATTATCGCCTTTCCTCGATGCAGCAGACCGTATGTTAGTGCTACTCGATCAATTGGCTGAAGACGGTATCTCTATCCATCACCTGGATCTCGGTGGTGGATTAGGTGTGCGCTATGATGATGAAACTCCGCCAGAACCAATGGAGTATGTCACCGCACTGTTGCAAAAACTGAAAGGTCGTGAACATTTAGAACTTTGCTTCGAGCCGGGAAGAGCAATAGCTGCAAATGCGGGCATTATGGTCACTCAGGTTGAATATATTAAAGATCAGGATGACCATCATTTTGCGATTGTTGATGCCGGTATGAATGACTTAATCAGACCGTCATTGTATGAAGCATGGATGAAAATTATCCCGGTTGAACAGAAAGACTCGGGTAAATCTCAGGTTTATGACGTTGTCGGACCGGTGTGTGAAACCGGTGACTTCTTAGGTAAGAAGCGTGAGCTGAATATCAGTCAGGGTGATTTTCTGGCGGTCCGTAGCGCAGGCGCATACGGTTTTAGTATGAGTTCTAATTATAATACTCGCTGCCGTCCGGCTGAAGTTATGGTTGACGGATCCGCGGCGCATTTAGTGCGTGAGCGTGAGCGTTTTGAAGACCTCTGGCGTGGTGAACATCTGATTAAATAACTTTAAAGGTATATGTTTTCTGGTTCTGCTCTGCGCTGCACTTATCACAGCAAAGCACAAAGTTGGCCTGGCAAGACGAGAATTTAATAGGTGGCTATTAAGGATGATAAAGCCACCGTAAGTGGGGTAGTTAAATGCAATTCTCTAAAATGCATGGCTTAGGCAATGACTTCATGGTTGTCGACGCGGTGACTCAAAACGTCTATTTCTCACCGGAGCTGATTCGTCGTTTGGCGGATCGCCATTATGGTGTCGGGTTCGATCAGCTTCTGGTCGTTGAGGCGCCTTATGATCCGGATTTAGATTTTCATTATCGGATTTTTAATGCTGACGGTAGTGAAGTGTCCCAGTGTGGCAACGGTGCTCGCTGTTTTGCTCGCTTTGTGCGGTTAAAGGGCTTAACCAATAAGCAAGATATTAAAGTGAGTACTCAGAATGGCCGTATGACCTTATCGGTGAGTGATGACGATCTGGTGACCGTCAATATGGGTGAACCTGATTTTGAGCCTGCCAGTGTGCCATTCAGAGCGCCAAAAGTGGAGAAGACCTATATCTTCCGCGCATCTGAACATACCGTTTTTGGTGGCGTCGTTTCTATGGGGAATCCGCACTGCGTATTGCAGGTCGATGATGTTCAGACTGCCAGCGTTAGCGTTTTAGGCCCGCTGTTGGAAAGCCACGAAAGATTCCCCGAGCGTGCAAATATAGGTTTTATGCAGGTGATTAACCGTAGCAATATTCGTTTAAGAGTATATGAACGCGGCGCCGGAGAAACGCAAGCCTGTGGCAGTGGTGCCTGTGCCGCCGTTGCGGTAGGGATCAGTCAGGGCGTTTTGGATCAGCAGGTTAATGTCGATTTGTCGGGCGGAAGCCTGCAAATTAGTTGGAAAGGGCCGGGTAATCCGCTGTATATGGTCGGGCCCGCAACGCATGTTTATGATGGATTTATTCACCTATGAGTAATCATATAAAAGAAGGCGGAGCAACGTCGGAACTTGAGCGAGTCAAGCTGAGTGATGAGCTGGTCAGCCAGTACTTGTTGAATAATCCGGATTTTTTTATACGTAACGCCCGTCAGTTAGAACAGATGCGAGTGCCTCATCCGGTGCGAGACAGTGTTTCATTAGTTGAATGGCAAATGAGCCGTCAGCGTAATCATATTCAGCAGTTAGAAGAAGAGATTACCCTGCTTATGGAACAGGCCACGGCCAATGAGATTCTGTTTGGTCGTTTGATCAATCTGCAAAATGAATTAGTTCAGGCTATCAGCCTGCAGGATTTTTTATCCCGGCTACAAAATTGGGCAAAGTCTCTTGGCTTGGCTGGGGCAACACTTCGCTTATTCAGTGAAAAATGGCGCTTAAACGCCCCCTCTGATTTTACTCATTTATCGCTGTCCCGGCAGGCTTTTGAACCGATGAGGATTCAGCGCTTAGGCGATCGCAATCAGTATTTAGGTCAGTTGAACGGGCCTGAAATTCTGCTGTTGATGCCAGAGGCTAAAATGGTCGGTTCGGTGGCTATTTCTCTGTTGGGTAAGATGGGCGATCTGGGGATGGTGATATTTACCAGCCGAGATACTCAGCATTATCATACTGGTATGGGAACGCTGCTGCTTGATCAACTGAGTATTTTATTACCCGGCCTGTTAGCGCGTTGGGTTGAACCGGTATGACCGATCGCCCTGCCCAATTATCCTGCTCGTCATTACAGCTTCCGGTTGATGATTTTCTTCGCTATCTTCGCATTGAACGCCAACTGAGTCCCTATACGCTAAAAAGTTATCAGCGCCAGTTGGCGGTTTTAATTGAGCTTGCCGTCGAGATTCGAGTGACTGATTGGTCGATGTTGGATGCGGCTGGTGTACGCATGCTGGCAGCCCGCAGTAAACGCTCAGGATTACAGTCAGCCAGCTTGGCTCTCAGACTTTCAGCTTTACGCAGCTTCCTCGACTGGCTTGTCGGGCAAGGGAAGATCGGCGCTAATCCGGCGAAAGGTATTTCTACTCCCCGCAAAGGCCGCCATTTGCCTAAAAATATGGACGTCGATGAAGTCAGCCATTTGTTAGATATCGATATGAATGATCCTCTGGCTATTCGCGATAGGGCTATGCTTGAACTGATGTACGGTGCGGGTCTGCGTTTATCTGAGCTGGTTGGATTAGATTGTCGACAGGTTAATCTGGATGCCGGAGAAATCCGCGTAATAGGTAAAGGCAGTAAAGAGCGGAAGTTGCCGATTGGTAAAATGGCCATTGAATGGCTGAATCATTGGCTGCCGGTGCGTGAGTTTTATGCACCTGACGATGATGCGCTGTTTATCTCTAAACATGGTAACCGCATTTCGGCACGTAATGTTGAAAAACGCTTTGCTCAATGGGGCGTTAAACAAGGGATTAGCAGTCATGTACATCCCCATAAGCTGCGTCACTCTTTTGCTACCCATATGCTGGAATCTAGCGGTGACCTGAGAGCGGTGCAAGAGCTACTGGGTCATGCTAACCTCTCCACGACTCAAATTTATACCCATTTGGATTTTCAGCATCTGACGACAGTGTATGACGCTGCACATCCGCGGGCTAAACGAGGAAAATCATGATGCACTTTTATCGTCCGCTGGGGCCGGTTAAAGCGTTAACTTTCGATCTTGATGACACTCTGTATGACAATCGACCGGTTATTGAACGTACTGAGACCGAAGTTGTGAACTTTATGCAGACCAAGTTTCCTCAACTGGCTGCTTTAGATCGCAAAGGTTTTAATCAAATTCGTCTGGATTTACTTGAACAACAACCGGATATTTATCACGACGTCAGCGAATGGCGTCGCCGTGCGTTTGAGGTGACACTGACCAAATATGGATACAGCGAGAGTGCGGCTGCAGAGGGTGCTGCGCTGACCATGGAAAATTTCCGTTACTGGCGCAGCCGTATTGATGTTCCTCAGTCCACTCATGTGACACTAAGCCTGTTGGCAACTCGTTATCCGCTAGTTGCAGTGACTAATGGCAATGCCGACCCTGAGCTGTTTGGCTTAAGTGAATACTTTCAGATGGTATTGCGTGCCGGCCCGGACGGACGGGCAAAACCTTTTGGAGATATGTATCTGAACGCTGCTCAACGCTTGAATTTAGCGCCTGAATTTATACTTCATGTCGGAGACGATCTTGTTACTGACGTAGCTGGTGCAATACGTCACGGGCTGCAGGCGTGCTGGATTAATGACCGAAATAAGAGTCTGATTGATGAACCAACAGGGTGTTTATTACCACATATTGAGATTTCCAAGTTGGATTCGCTGTGCCTGTTGATATAAACTCTCTATTCATCTGTATAAATTACCAGTATATGGCGCAATAATGGACGTTTCCTACCTGATCGAAAGCCTTAACGATAAGCAACGCGAAGCCGTTGCGGCTCCTCGTACCAATATGTTGGTGCTGGCCGGTGCCGGTAGTGGAAAAACACGAGTCTTAGTTCACCGTATTGCCTGGCTGATGTCGGTTGAGCACTGCTCACCTTATTCCATCATGGCGGTCACCTTTACCAATAAAGCCGCGGCAGAAATGCGTCATCGTATTGAGCATTTAATTGGTACCAGCCAAGGTGGTATGTGGATTGGTACTTTCCACGGTTTAGCCCATCGCTTATTACGTGCTCACCACCTTGATGCTAATTTACCTCAAGACTTCCAGATTCTTGACAGTGAAGACCAGCTTCGTCTGCTAAAGAGGCTGGTTAAAGCGCTTAATCTGGATGAGAAACAGTGGGCCCCGCGTCAGGCCATGTGGTATATCAACGGTAAAAAAGATGACGGTTTGCGTCCTCAACATATTGATACTTATGGTAATCCAACGGAAGGTACCTGGCTGCGAATTTATCAGGCCTATCAGGAAGCCTGCGATCGCGCCGGCTTAGTGGATTTTGCTGAATTATTGCTGCGCGCCCATGAACTCTGGTTACATAAACCGCAAATTCTAAATCACTACCGTGAGCGCTTTAGTAATATTCTGGTGGATGAGTTTCAGGATACCAACCGTATTCAATACGCCTGGATTCGCATGTTGGCAGGTAACTCTTCCAAAGTTATGATTGTCGGTGATGATGACCAGTCTATTTATGGTTGGCGCGGTGCTCAGGTTGAGAATATTCAGCGTTTTCTTGATGATTTTCCCGGAGCAGAAACGGTTCGCCTGGAGCAAAACTATCGTTCTACCAGCAATATTCTTAAAGCGGCGAATACATTAATTGCCAATAACGATGGCCGTTTAGGCAAAGAGCTCTGGACTGATGGTGAACAGGGGGAGCCAATCTCTCTGTACTGTGCGTTTAACGAATTAGATGAATCTCGTTTTGTAGTTAACCGAATTAAGGCTTATCAAGACGGCGGCGGCGCTCTTAAAGATTGTGCCATTCTCTATCGTAGTAATGCCCAATCGCGGGTATTAGAAGAGGCTTTATTACAAGCGGGTACGGCATATCGAATTTATGGCGGAATGCGCTTCTTTGAACGACAAGAAATTAAAGACTCACTGGCCTATCTGCGCTTAATCGCCAATTCTAATGATGATGCGGCGTTTGAACGGGTGGTTAATACGCCAACTCGAGGCATCGGCGACCGCTCTCTGGATGTGATTCGCCATGCGGCTCGCGACCGTCAAATTACGTTGTGGCAAGCATCGGTAGCGCTACTGCAAGATAAAGTCTTTGCAGGGCGGGCTGCTGGTGCCATACAGCGCTTTATTGAGCTGATTGAGGCCCTTGCGCGTGAAACCTGTGAGTTACCCCTGCATACTCAAACCGATCGCGTAATACGTGATTCAGGGCTGCGTATGATGTATGAGCAAGAGAAGGGGGAAAAGGGTCAGGCCAGAGTTGAAAACTTAGAAGAGCTGGTCACCGCGACTCGTCAGTTCAGCTTTCAGGATGAAGATATGGATTTGACGCCGCTGCAGGCGTTTTTATCTCATGCGGCTTTAGAGGCAGGTGAAGGGCAGGCTGATGCTTATCAGGACGCGGTGCAGTTAATGACGCTGCACTCAGCTAAGGGGCTCGAGTTCCAACAGGTCTTTATCGTCGGAATGGAAGAGGGGATGTTCCCGAGCCAGATGTCACTGGATGAAGGTGGCCGCCTGGAAGAGGAGCGCCGCCTTGCCTATGTTGGCGTTACCCGTGCGATGCAAAAATTGACTCTGACCTATGCTGAAACCCGACGTTTGTACGGCAAAGAGGTTTATCACCGGCCGTCGCGTTTTATCGGTGAATTACCCGAAGAGTGTATTGAAGAAGTTCGCCTGAGGGCCAGCGTTACTCGTCCTGTCAACCACAGTCGTATGGGCACGCCTATCAGCTTCAACGATAGCGGTTATAAGCTTGGACAACGGGTACAACACCCTAAATTTGGCGAAGGCACGATCATTAATCTTGAAGGTAGTGGTGAACATGCCCGTTTGCAGATCGCTTTTCAGGGCGAAGGCATTAAGTGGCTGGTGGCATCATACGCAAGATTAGAAGTGTTATAGCTTGATAAATATGCCAAGCAGGTCATCGATATGGCCTGCTTGGAAAGAGACAAATTTCGGATCAATACCAACAATAATGGATGTTAAATATCGCATTCATCTTCACTAGTTATATAAACCATAAATTATAGATATATTAATCATTTGATGGATATATATTCCTGTCCGTATATGATACGTACTGAATCTGGTGCTGAAATAACCAAGAAATGTTGTTCAATAGTTGACAGGCTTTTTCCTGTAGGCGTAACATGCGCCCACTATTTTCCCATGAGGGCAACAGCCTTGGACATTCCCAGTCGATACTGGCTCAATGATCTTTTTATAAAGTTCAACTTCTAAGGCTATCCCTTTTTGCTGATATCCTTAGTGGTTGTCAGCGACCTCTGTTTATTTTCCCGTCGCTAGTGAGCTAGATGTAGCCTAGGTCTGAGATTTTGGCTATCGCCAAAATGGCAGATTGTTCAATTTGTTGTTCAAATCGCCACTGAAAAGAAAGAGGGATGACGCTATGCTAAGCGCATTTCAACTAAATAATTGCCGCTTATTCCGTTTAGAATTGGATGAGGGCGATAAGCTATCTTCTTCCGTATGGGTCGATCTGGTTGAACCGGAAGATGAAGAACGTGAAAGAGTTCAAGAGGAACTGGGGCAATCTCTAGCAACCCGGCCTGAACTGGATGATATCGAAGCATCGGCACGTTTCTTTGAAGATGAAGATGGCCTGCACATTCACTCATTCTTTTATTATGAAGATGCCGAAGATCGGGGCGGTAACGCCACGGTGGCATTTACTATCCGCGATGGACGTCTATTTACCCTGCGTGAACGTGACCTGCCGGCTTTCCGTTTATATCGGATGCGGGCTCGTAACAGAGCAATGGTTGACGGTAATGCTTATGAGCTATTACTGGATTTGTTTGAAACAAAAATCGAACAACTGGCTGATGAGATAGAAAATATCTATAGCGATCTGGAGTCTCTAAGCCGCATTATCATGGAAGGCCATCCGGGTGATGGATATGATGAAGCACTCTCTACCTTGGCTGAACTGGAAGATACCGGATGGAAAGTTCGTCTGTGTCTGATGGATAGCCAGAGAGCTTTAAACTTCTTAGTACGTAAAGCCCGCCTGCCGGGAAATCAGTTAGATCAGGCTCGGGAAGTACTACGGGATATCGAATCCCTGCTGCCTCATAATGAATCCCTGTTCCAGAAAGTCAACTTTCTGATGCAGGCTGCTATGGGCTTTATTAATATTGAACAAAGCCGGATTATAAAAATATTCTCGGTGGTATCGGTCGTCTTTCTGCCTCCGACGCTGGTGGCCTCAAGCTATGGTATGAACTTTAAGTTTATGCCTGAACTGGATTGGTCATTTGGCTATCCGGCGGCGATTGGCGTAATGGTAGCGGCAGCATTAGCGCCTTACCTTTATTTTAAAAGCCGAAATTGGCTTTAATACCCTGAATTAATCAAGGAATTACCACCGGATTGATATTAAAGTAGATAACCATCTCTCTCTGATATTGTTCGGCGGTAATTTGACCTGCTTTGTTGGCCTAATTACTGTCGTTTCTGTTGGTTACGTTAGGATATTCCGCCGTGGCAAAACGCTCACCTGCTTTTCAGTGGGTCACTCTTCTGATCTGTTCGCTGGTCTTATCGCTGGTGATGTTGCATTTTCACTTTCCGGCGGCACTTCTGCTAGGGCCGATGGTGATCGGCGTAGTCATGAGCCTTTCTGGCGCAACCATCCGCATTAATAACCGGTTTTTTATTGCTTCTCAGGCCATTATTGGCTGCATGATCGCTCAAAATCTCTCGTCATCTATTCTGGTTTCTTTAGCTGCCAACTGGCCAATAGTCCTGTTTGTCCTTTTCTCAACCCTATTCGCCAGTGGGTTATCCGGCTGGTTGTTGGTCAGATTCAGTGACTTACCGGGTTCAACCGGTGCCTGGGGATCGTCTCCGGGTGGCGCGGCTGCCATGGTTGCTATGTCTGAAGAGTTTGGTGCTGATGTCCGTTTGGTCGCCTTTATGCAGTACTTACGAGTGCTGTTTGTTGCTGGTTCTGCTGCACTGATTGTCCGGCTGGCGCTGGGGAGTGAGGCGCAGGCGGTAGTTCAAGAACTGATTTGGTTTCCATCATTAGACTGGAATTTCGCTGCGACTATCGCACTGGCTGTGATTGCCGGATGGTTAGGGCGGCGCCTGCGTATTCCTTCCGGCACCATGTTATTACCCATGCTGGTCGGTGCGGTTTTTCATGCCGGTGATGTTTTTGTTATACAGCTTCCCGAATGGTTGTTGGCGATGGCATATGCCTTTATCGGCTGGAGCGTAGGATTACGTTTTAACCGCGCCGTATTTATGCTGGCGCTGAAAACCCTACCCCAAATCGTGATTTCTATTTTAGCGCTGATGTCGCTGTGCGCATTGATGGCGTTACTGCTGACGAAAATTCTGGGAATGGATTTTTTAACGGCTTATCTGGCGACCAGCCCCGGCGGTTTAGATACGGTTGCGATTATTGCCGCAGGCAGCGGCGTTGATATGTCGTTTGTGATGGCAATGCAAACCCTGCGGTTGTTTAGTATTTTGATGACCGGCCCCGCGATGGCGCGGTTTATTTCACGCCGCGCACCGAGGAAACCTAAACCTTTAGCTTAATACCTTAACGCAGCCTGCGCTGATAGTACAAAGCATCTAAAATAAATACGCCCAATGCGGCCCAGACAAAGATAAAGGTATACATTTTATCTTCACTAATGGTTTCGCCATAGAAGGTAATTGCCATTAAGAACATCAATGTCGGGCCGATATACTGGAAAAAGCCTAACGTAGACAGGCGAAGCTTAGTTGCCGCGGCAGTAAAGAACATCAATGGAATCGTCGTCACAACGCCAGCTGCCATTAATAATAGATTCAGCGATAGCGAATTCTGGGTCATATGGCTGGTTGGTGTGTCGGCGATAAAAAACAGGTAGATTGCCGCAACCGGCAATAGCCAGAGCGTTTCGATCAGCATGCCGCTTTGAGAGTCTACACCGATCTTTTTACGCACCAGGGCATAAAGACCAAAGGTTAATGCTAACGTCAGACTGATATAGGGAATGGAACCAAACTGCCAAATCTGAATAGCGACGCCGCTAAAGGCCAAGATTACAGCTGCCCACTGCATCCGCCGAAAACGCTCTTTAAGAAACACTACGCCAAGCAACACGTTAACTAATGGATTAATAAAATAGCCCATGCTGGCTTCCAACATGTGGTGGTTATTGACTGCCCAAATAAACGTTAACCAGTTACTTCCGATCAGAATGGCACTGACAGCCAGCAGCAAGATATGTTTTTTATTTCTACAGGCGATACGAACTAACGGCCATTGGCGACTTAACGTTAGCAGTATCAGCATAAAGAAGAATGACCAAATAATCCGATGGGTGAGTATTTCATTAGCTGGAACATAGCCAATCAGTTTAAAATACGCGGGTGCGATCCCCCAGATAAAATAGGCTGCTAGCGCAAAAAACACGCCTTGGCGGGTCTGCTGAGGTTCCATGAAAACGTTTACCCTGATATTTGATAATAGAACTAAGCAGTGTACTCTACATTTCGGTTCTTTATGTCTAAAATTAGCCGGACAGGGTGTTAAAACAGGATGAAGTGACTCAGTTACTTGATGGTTTCTCTGTTGATTTGATGATCATTATTGGCAGTATTACGGATGGGATAGATCTCGATATTTGGAGAACGGACAGGCTACGCTGAATTTCATACGTTCGTTACTATAATAAATTAAGCCTAATTGGAATAAACATGCAGAATATAAAGCAAACACTGATGAGTTGCTTGTTGGTTTTCTCTTTTATCGGTTGGATACCTCAGAGCTTGGGGGAAACGGAGGCATCAGAAGGATCGTCAATGCCAATCAGAGGGAGTATTATCAGTAACATGTTGAAAGAATATGATAATCCTTTCACTCTGTATCCATATGAAACCAATTACATTCTTACCACCTACACCAGTAAAATAAATACTAAGGCCATTGAGTCTTATGATTGGGCTGACAACGCGCAAAAAGTAGAGGCTAAATTCCAATTGAGTTTAGGCTTCCCAATTTGGCGTGACATTGCCGGTAAGGACTCTTTACTCGGTGCTTCTTATACCCAACGTTCATGGTGGCAGGCTTTTAACCATAAGAACTCCTCTCCTTTTAGAGAGACTAACTATGAGCCTCAGCTGTTTATGGCCTGGTTAACCGACAGTGAAGTGTTGGGCTGGACCTTCCGCGAAGTTGAAGTCGGGATTAATCACCAGTCAAACGGTAAAGCTGAGCCGACGTCCCGCAGTTGGAATCGCGGTTATGCCCGAGTAATGGCGCAGCGCGGTGACTGGCAGCTGGATCTGAAACCGTGGTTCCGCTTCTCTGAAAGTGCTGAACATGATGATAACCCTGATATTACTAAATATATGGGCTACTACCGCCTCAAGGTGGGTTATCGTTTGGGCGAGTCAGTATTTTCAGCCGATGGTCACTATAACTGGAATAGTGGTTTCGGTGGTGCAGAGCTGGGCTGGAGCTATCCGATTGCCAAGAATGTTCGCTTCTATACCCAGTTGTTTAGTGGCTATGGTGAATCCATGATTGACTATGATGCCAAGCAAACTCGGGTTGGCGTTGGCTTTATGCTTAACGATATGTTCTGATACAGGGTCGACATTGCCGAGATATTGCGAGATGTCTCGGTTTTTATGACTTATCTGGTTTTTTTCATTCTTTGAGTGACGACAAACAGGTCTAATGCGCCTAAAATAGCGCCCATTACAAGTAGCAGGGGATAAGGGTGTCAACGGCGGCAGTGATAAATTCAGAAACTTTGGCAGCACAGGTATTGCGTGACACCTTTGGCTACCACCAGTTTCGTCCGGGTCAACAAGAGATAGTCAGCGAAGCGGTTTCAGGCCGCGACTGTCTGGTTGTGATGCCGACTGGCGGCGGTAAATCCTTATGCTACCAACTTCCGGCCCTGTTGCTTGACGGCCTTACGTTGGTGGTTTCTCCACTGATATCCCTGATGAAAGATCAGGTAGACCAGCTTAAAGCCAATGGGGTATCCGCTGGCTGCCTTAATTCCAGTCAAACCCGTGAGCAGCAATACGAGGTTATTTCTGCCTGTCGTAGCGGGCAAATTAAATTATTGTATGTTGCGCCTGAGCGGTTGATGATGGATAACTTCCTTGAGCAGCTTAGCTGCTGGAATCCGTCTCTCCTGGCCATTGATGAAGCCCACTGTATTTCACAATGGGGTCATGATTTTCGTCCGGAATACCGGGCTCTGGGTTCATTAAGGAAGCATTTCCCACAGCTTCCCTTTATTGCTTTAACGGCCACGGCTGATGAAACCACCCGCCAAGATATTATTCGCCTGCTGGAGCTCCATGATCCGCTGATTCATATCAGCAGCTTCGATCGGCCTAATATTCGCTATACCCTGATAGAAAAGTTTAAACCTACCGACCAGCTTCAGCGCTATGTGCAGGATCAGCGTGGCAAAAGCGGCATTATCTACTGCAATAGCCGTAAAAAAGTTGAAGAATCAGCCGCTCGGTTAAAAGCTAAAGGCCTAAGCGTAGCGGCATATCATGCCGGTCTGGATAACGAAACCCGGGAACAGGTACAAGAAGCTTTCCAGCGTGATGATTTACAGATCGTGGTGGCAACGGTTGCTTTCGGCATGGGGATCAATAAGCCCAACGTACGCTTTGTTGTGCACTTTGATATTCCTCGAAATATTGAAGGTTATTATCAGGAAACCGGTCGAGCAGGGCGCGATGGGTTGCCCGCTGAAGCGGTGTTGTTTTACGATCCGGCTGATATGGTGTGGTTACGCCGTTGTCTGGATGAGAAGCCAGCAGGTCCGCTGCAGGATATAGAACGACATAAACTCAATGCGATGAATGCCTTTGCCGAAGCTCAAACCTGCCGCCGTTTAGTATTGCTTAACTACTTTGGTGAGAGTAAGCAACAGCCCTGTGGTAACTGTGATATCTGTCTTGACCCGCCTAAACAATATGATGGTTTGGTTGAAGCTCAGAAGGCATTGTCTTGCGTTTATCGGGTTGGTCAGCGTTTTGGCATTGGCTATATTGCAGAGATTCTGCGTGGGGCTAATAACCTTCGGATCAGGGAATTTGGCCACGATAAACTGCCGGTGTATGGCATAGGCAAAGAGCAGAGCCATGAATATTGGATTAGCGTATTACGCCAATTAATTCATTTAGGCGTACTGTCTCAAAATATTGCTCAGTTTTCGGCATTACAGCTGACGGAAGCCGCTCGGCCGATCTTGCGCGGTGAGAAATCGTTACAGCTGGCAGTACCTCGCTTGCAGAATTTGAAATCTCGTACCAGCGCAGCATCCAAAAGCTTTGGCGGCAACTACGATCGTAAGCTGTTTGCCAAACTGCGTAAGCTACGCAAATCGATTGCTGATGAAGAGAACATTCCGCCTTATGTTGTGTTCAATGATGCCACTCTATTGGAAATGGCGGAACAGCAGCCAACCCGTGAGAGTGAGCTTCTGTCGGTCAATGGTGTAGGCTACCGTAAGCTGGAGCGTTTTGGTCAGGCTTTCTTAGTTTTAATTCGGGACCATTTAGTAAGTCCTGATTAAGCATCGTGATTTACATTCAGATTGCAGCTATAGCTGCGGTGTAAGGGCTGTTAGTAAAAACGAATACAGCGCTTATCTTATTTTCTTCAAAGGCGTACAATTAATCCCCATTAAGGCGAAGGGATATGCTTGGTTTGCCTTTTGTCGCCCTGTTTCAATGATTCCAATTTGTTAAAGAGAGCCCCATGACACTATTTCTCACCGTTGCCGTTGTGCAGTTTGTTGCGCTGGCGACGCCCGGACCTGACTTCTTTTTTGTTTCGCAAACGGCGGTAAGCCGTTCCCGGCGCGATGCAATATATGCCGCTTTAGGCATTATGAGCGGCGTTATGGTTTGGGCTGCAATAGCTTTACTGGGTCTGCATATCTTGCTCCAACAAATGGCTTGGCTGCATAGTTTGATTGTGGTGTGTGGCGGTGCTTATTTGTGTTGGGTTGGAATCAGCCTGATACGTTCTGCCTTAAGAAATAAGCCGGTGGAAGCCGTAGCTGAGGTTAATGGTTCTCATCACAACCACACCTTTTTACGCGGGCTGTTTACCAATTTATCCAATCCTAAGGTGCTGATTTATTTTGGCAGCGTATTCTCTATTTATGTTGGTGATGATATTGCCAGCAGTACTCGCTGGGGCCTGTTTGCATTAATTGCCATAGAGACACTCATTTGGTTTACGCTGGTGGCCTT
Source organism: Budvicia aquatica DSM 5075 = ATCC 35567 (assembly GCF_000427805.1). Taxonomy (GTDB): domain Bacteria; phylum Pseudomonadota; class Gammaproteobacteria; order Enterobacterales; family Enterobacteriaceae; genus Budvicia; species Budvicia aquatica. The sequence goes on from NZ_ATYS01000047.1 coordinate 23,168, forward strand.
TGTTTTTGCTTTACCTAAAATGCGTGCCGGGTATCAGCGTTTTGCTAACTGGATTGATGGCATTGCCGGAGCTTTGTTTACAGGTTTTGGATTGCATTTAGTTATGTTACGTTGGTATTGATAAATCTATCTATTTGTATTGGTATGATTATTAACCTCTGGATAAGTCAAAAATTATTATGACCGAAAATTCGAGGTAAAATTAAAGCCACATATTTGTGGCTTTAATGCATTAATATTGAAAATAAAGATTTTCTTGTTGATTAAATTTAAACCTAACTACTTCTTTCTAGACAAATGTTTTTTATCGAATTAACTATATCATCAATATTTTGGTTAGCATCAATGAAGTACACATCATTTTCATCCTCAGAAGGGATCTCTAATGCCTCAAACTGAGAAATTAGCATTTGAGGCTTTTGAAAATGACCTGTACGGGCTTTTAGTCTTTTATAAATACATTCAAAATCAGCCTCTAGAAATAGAAATATCAAGTTGTCATTCGAATCCCTTATCATGTTGCGATATTTCTTTTTAAGCGAAGAACAAATGATTATTGAGGATGGGTTTGTTTTCTGCATAGCAAAAACTGCATTATTAATTAAGCCAAGCCAAGGTTCCCTATCTTTATCATCTAATGGTTGACCACTGGACATCTTAAGAATATTTGACTTTGGATGTAGGTAGTCACCGTCAATATAAGGAATGTCGTGCTTTTTCAATAGTTCTTTGGCAATGGTTGTTTTACCTGAACCAGATACGCCCATTAATATATAAACAAAATTACTCATAAAATTCCTTGTACCAAACTAAATGACTAAATTCACGTTCTTACTTTTAAAACGTCCCTGTTATTGAAAATTTATTGGTACAATTTAGTCCATACTAGGCAGTTTTATTGTATCAAGTTTTCTAATAATAAAGATGTGTGATAGCGCGCCTAGCACTGAAACAAACGATATATAGTACATTGCATAAGCAAAGCTATTTGTTGTTTGCAGTATTATTCCCATGATTATTGGCGTGGCAATACCGGCAAGGTTACCTGATACGTTAAAGAAGCCACCAATGGTACCAATAACTTTACTTGGAACGATATCACTTAAAATAACCCAGCCAATATTTGAGAAGGCATTGGCAAAAAAAGCAAACGATAGAATAGCAATAGCAATAACAGGTTTGTCTTCAAAGAAGTTAACGAAGCACATAGTCCCCGCTAGTCCTAGGCCAAGAATCGCAGGTAGTTTACGAGATTTAGTCCGAGAAATGCCTTTTTTCATCAGCGCGTCACTGACAAATCCACTACACAATAGGCCTAGCATTGCCATCATATATGGGAATGCAGCACCAATACCGGCTTTGGAAATAGAGAGATTTAGACCTTTTTCTAGATAAACAATAAACCAGGTTAGAAAGAAGTAGAGTGTAGAGTTCATTGCAAACTGCGCAATAAACAGGTCCCAAATATTTCTTTGTTTTAATACATAAGAAACATCTTTCCATTCAACCTTTTCATTAGTTGCTTTTTGTTGAGCTGATGTTTGTCCAAGTCCGCCACCTTGACGAATATGTTCGAGTTCAGCGGTATTAGTTTTTTTATTCTCTAGAGGATCGCGGTATTTATATAGCCAGTACACTCCAAAAACAATACCTGCACCCCCAGAGGCATAGAATGACATTTCCCAGCCATAGTTTGCTACGATAAATGCCAGAACGGGAGTAAGAAGAGCTAAGCCAATATATTGCGCACATGCATAGATAGCCGTTGAGCTGGCGCGCTCTTGTGTTGGAAACCAAGTTGAGATAATTTTCGCATTTGCTGGGAATGACGGAGCTTCAGCAATACCGATCAATGCTCGACAGAGTAGAAGGAAGGCAAAAGAGGCAATTGCTGTAGTAAATAAGTGATGTGATGCTAATCCCATCAAGCAAGTAAAAATACTCCAGATGATGATTGCACAACCATATAACTTCCGGACTCCAATGCGGTCTAAAATATAACCTACTGGAATTTGGCTCAGTACATAAGTCCAAGTAAACATAGAAAATAGAAGACCTAAATTTGCTGGTGATAGGTCAAATTCTTTTTGTATACTTGTGCCTGCAACTGATAGGTTCGCTCTATCCATATAGTTTATGGCCGTAGCTAAAAACAATAAGAAGAGAACAAAAAAACGAGATCTTGTGGCTTTCATATTATTATCCTTGAAGAGAGTGGCGGCGGAATAATTTATTTAGATAAATGAATACCATTATTTTCCATTACCTTTTTTGTCGTTTTATATGCTTGAGATATGACCCACTCAGGTTCTTTTTGCCAATATTCTGGTCTAAATATCTCTACGGATACTATTCCGTGATATCCTGTTTCTTTCAGGTTTTTTAGAAAGTTATTTAAATCGACACTTCCAAAATCGCAGAATCGTCTGTTTTCTTGAGATGCCTTATCTATATCAATGAAATCTCCATTATTAATATGTGTGCAGAATATTTTTTTAACATCTACATTTTTAATCTCTCTAAAATCATTTAATCCATGATAGAGATGAAGATTATATGAATCGAATACGAGGCCTACGTTATCTTTATCGACTTCGTTAACGATATTCCAAGCCTGTTCAACGGTACGTACAGAACTTCGATTAAAACCGACTAACTCAAAACACAGTTTAACGTTATAGTCATTAGCGATTTCTGACAGGTGATTGAGAATCCTAACGCAGTTTTCATGAGTTTTTTCAACGGAACCAATATAAGGTCCACCATTTGGATCACGCTGTAGAGGAGGAACAATGATGAAATATCCCGCTTGGATTTCCTTGGCAATATGACATCCCCAGATGAATTCTTTTACAAGCTCATTGTCTTTTTCACTATTTTCGTCAGCAAATAAATTGTCGTATGTATATAAAGCATTTAGCGCATGCGGTTTAATTTTCTTACCAGCCAAGAGCTTTTTTAAATCTTCAAGATTGTGATCTTTAAGATATTCTTTGAGTTTATCCAATCTAAATTCGATAAAATCAAACCCATTTTTTTCGCAAAGCAGCACATCTTTTTCCAGAGTTGAACAGTTCATCGATGTGGCTTGATTAAAACCTATTTTCATCATGTCCTCTCATTTCAACGGAAATTTAACGGGCAACCCGGTTTTTGTACTGCGATAGATTGCTTCAATAAGCTCGACGGTTTTTCTTCCTGAAAGGCCGTCAATTAATGGGGTTTTATTTTGGGCGATAGAGGTTAAAAAATCATCAATTTGAATTTGATGGTAGTAATACATAGAGTCTTGGCTATTAAAGAACTCACGATCTTCTTGTTGCCAATTGTTTAATTGAGGTTCTTCGTCTGGTATGGTCCACAAATCATTGTATGGTGGTTCGGTAATTGATGAGACGCCAGCAATAAACATTGCTCCACCATCTGTTTGGACTCCTACAGATGCGCCATTTTCACCATAAACATGGACTTTTCCATGTAGTGCAGGATTTTGGGAGTTACTGACCAGAATATTACCAATCCCACCATTTTTAAATTTGATAATAGCAACGGCAGTATCTTCGACTTCAATATAAGGATGATTCAGGTTACGCCATAGGCCATATACTTCTTCAATATCACCCATATACCAAAGTAGCAGATCTAACTGGTGGGGGGCCTGATTAACCAGAACTCCGCCACCTTCCCCTTCCCATGTACCGCGCCATGGATCGCTGTCATAGTAGGCTTTATCACGCCAGCCCAGCATTGTCACAACTCCCAGAACCGGGCGTCCTAATTTTCCATCGTCAATAGCTTGCTTAATTCTTAAGCAAGGGCGATAGAAACGTCGTTGGCATACAGTACCAACCTTTACGTTATTTTGATTCGCTGCATTTAGTATGGCATCGCTATCTTTCAGGTTACTTGCTAATGGTTTTTCTACCAAAATATGGCAGCCGTTATTAGCTGCCTCGATGGCTACTTCTGCATGGACAGGGTGTGGGGTACATATGCTAACAACGTTGATTTTTTCCGTTTTTATCATTTCTGAAAGGTTATCATATGCTTTTATATTGTATTCACTGGCAAAGGCTTTTGCTCTAGCAAGGTCTCGGTCATATACTGCACAGAATGATGAGCCATCCAGTTTCTCGTAAGCTTTTGCGTGAAAGTGACCAACTTTTCCACATCCAATAATGGCTGTTCTTAATGTCATAAAACCTCCGTAGTTACCGGTAACAAGTTTGGTTAAAAAATTTTGAAAATTTCTTTTAATTTGTCACACTTAATTGTTATCGGTAACAATTTAATCATGGCGAGTTAAAAATGACTATACCAGAAACTACTTATTTTATAAGTTGTGATAAAAATCACAATTTATGCCATCTTTATTGTTCAAAAAATATCTTAGTATTAGTGGCTAATAAAATAGATATTCATATTTTTCTTTCGAAAAAATAAATATTTCATTGTTTTTATTGATTTTTATTTTGTTGGGTTAAATGTGTCATTAGGCCGTACACTTTATTTTTAGGCTGATTATTTTTAATAATGGTTAAAAATTAATGGTGCAGTGAAATGTTGTAGTGAAATGTATAATTTAATTAACAATGCTTATTATTACCATTGCATTCATTATTGTGTGACATGCGTCACAGTAATATATGTTACCGGTATCATTCCAGCAATACCCTTGATAAAGTAAGAAATAATCGGAAATTACTAATTTTTACTATTTAATTAGAGATCAATAATATGGCGGGGCAAAGCATAATAATCATGGGAGTGTCCGGTAGTGGTAAGTCCCGGATCGGCGCTGAACTAGCAAAAAGGTTAAATGCTAAGTTTATTGATGGAGATGACCTTCATCCAAAAGTCAATATTCAAAAGATGGCTATTGGCCACCCGCTAGATGATAAAGATAGGGAACCTTGGCTTGAGAGATTAAATGATGCTGCTTATAGCTTGCGCCATAAAGATGAATTGGGCTTCATAGTTTGTTCTGCATTAAAGCGCCACTATCGGGATTGTTTGCGTCAAGGTAATCCAGAAATGGTCTTTCTTTATATGAAAGGTAGTTTTGACGTTATTTTAGATCGTTTAAAGGCTCGCGCTGGTCATTATATGCCTGTGGAACTTCTACGAAGTCAATTTGATATTTTGGAAGAACCGGGTATCGATGAAAATGATATTATTTGTGTTGATATTGATGGTAGTTTTCATGACGTTGTGCAGCGCGGGCTTAACGCTTTGAATAAAGTTGGTATTGAAACCCGCAAGGCGTAATTGTCTTTAAATACTGTCACCGTATAGAAGAGTGAAACCAAGATCGAGTATTTTAGGTGTTACCGTTTCACCCCGCAGACGAGCAAGTAATCTTTGCGCAGCGACTTTTCCTATCTCTTCGCGAGGAGTTAGTACGCTGGTGAGTTTGGGTTCCATTGACTGCCCTATGTCGTGTCCATGGAATCCAGCGATAGCCATATCATTGGGAATACGTAATTTTTGGCGTTGACACTCAAAAGCTGCGCCAATAGCGATATCATCGTTGGTACAGAAAATACTATCAGTGTCAGGATAGCGCCGAAGAGCTTCTTTCAGTAACTCGCAACCCAGGCTATATGATGATGGGCGGTCAGTACAAATGTTTCGGGGCTCTAGCCCGAATTCACGCATAGCTTGTTCATAGCCTTGCAGCCTTATGATGGTTCTTTCATCGTGCCGGGCACCGAGATACACCGGTTTGGAATGGCCACTTTTTAGGATTTCTTTCGTTATTTGATAGGCTGCATCGTGATTGTTAAAGCCGACGGCAAGATCGATGCAGGGGCTGCTGCTATCCATTATTTCAACTACAGGTATACCTGCAACTTCGATCATTTTTAGCGTGCGCTCTGTATGGAGGCGTTCAGATAGAATAAGACCATCAATATTATAGGAAAGTAATGAGGCTAAGCGAAACTCTTCTCGTTCTGAACTGTAGCCATAGTGGGCTAACATTGTTTGATATCCGTGAGAATCAGTCACGCTTTCGATGCCGCGTAGAACTTCAGCAAAAACCTGATTAGTCAGTGACGGAAGTAGTACTCCGATGGCTTTGCTGGTCGCATTGGAAAGAATCTCTGGAGCCCGGTTAGGAATATAGCCTAGCTTGTCGAGAGCGATAGCTATCTTGCTGCGTAAAGCAGTAGAAACCTGTGAGGTATCGCGTAAATAACGGCTAATTGTCATTTTAGTGACGCCGACCTGATTGGCAACGTCTTGCAAGCTTGGTCTTTTTTTCTTCATTTTTCAACCAATTAAAGCATTATGTTATGTGCTATGTTAGCAAGAATTTAGATTATAAGTACGCCTATGATCGTAGTTATATTCATAAACAGGAAATAAACTAAAGTAATACTATCCTACGATACTTGTTATTAGAAGACAGCTCTGTAAGCGATTAAAGATAAATAAAATTAATTTCTATGAACAACATAAAATTTTTGTCTAGTTCATTTTATTGAGCGAATAAGCGGCCTTTTACCTCCATGAATAGCCTGTTGATGGTTACTTACCCAATTGCTGGTTAGTTTTACTGAATCGTGTTAGCTTTATTTAAAATGAAATTGTTACCGGTATCATTTGGGTATATAGTAATCAAATAAATGCTTCATATTTATTTTAGTGCGTAAAGGAAAGAGGCTACTGCAATAGAAAACGTGAGCGGCACTAGGGGACATCGCTAGTATATCTCCGCAGCTGAAATAATAGCGAATATAGACAACCGATAGAGAGGTGGAGTACTGCATGAATCTTACTGTTGAGCACATTACCCAAAAAATCATTGCGCGTTCTAAAGAGAGCCGAGAGGCTTATTTAGCTAAAATTGATGCAGCTAAAAGCGCAACCGTTCACCGTTCTCAGCTTTCATGTGGGAATCTCGCCCATGGGTTCGCAGCCTGTTCACCGGATGATAAGTCATCACTGAAAAATATGGTGAAAAGTAATATCGGCATCATTACTTCTTATAACGATATGCTTTCAGCTCACCAGCCTTACGAACATTACCCGGAACGCTTAAAAAACGCGCTGCACGCCGTTGGGGCTATTGGTCAGGTTGCCGGTGGAGTGCCGGCGATGTGTGATGGCGTAACCCAAGGTCAGGACGGAATGGAGCTATCTTTACTGAGCCGCGATTTAATCGCGATGTCTGCCGCAATTGGTTTATCCCATAATATGTTTGACGGTGCGCTGTTTCTTGGCGTTTGCGACAAAATCGTACCGGGATTATTTATTGCCGCGATGGCTTTCGGTCATCTGCCGGCGGTATTTGTTCCTGCCGGGCCAATGCGTACCGGGGCATCCAATAAAGAAAAGGTACGGGTTCGTCAGTTATATGCAGAAGGGAAAGTCGGGCGCGAAGCGTTGCTTGAATCAGAGGCTAATTCTTATCATTCGGCCGGAACCTGTACGTTTTATGGTACAGCCAATTCTAACCAGATGGTCATGGAAGTGATGGGCCTCCATTTGCCCGGTTCTTCTTTTGTTTATCCGGATGTCACTTTGCGCGATGAACTTACCGATGCGGCTGCGCGTCAGGTCACTCGAATGACTGAATCTTCAGGTAATTATCTGCCGGTAGGGCGTTTAGTTGATGAGAAAGTCGTTGTAAACGGTATTGTTGCTTTGTTGGCGACCGGCGGTTCAACCAACCACACCATGCACTTAGTTGCGATGGCTAAATCGGCCGGTATTCAAATTACTTGGGATGATTTTTCCGAATTATCTGATGTAGTTCCTCTGCTGACGCGTATTTATCCCAATGGCCCGGGTGATATTAACTATTTTCAGGCTGCCGGTGGTGTTTCTCTGCTGGTAAGAGAATTATTAAAAGGTGGCCTGCTGCATGAAGATGTTCATACTGTCGCGGGCTTTGGTCTGCACCGGTATACGCAAGAGCCTTTCCTTGACGGTGATAAACTGGCGTATCGTGACGGCCCGCATTGCTCACTCGATTCTGAAGTGATTGCTACACTGGATGCGCCTTTTGCTAAGCACGGCGGTACTAAAGTATTGGCCGGAAATCTTGGCCGAGCAGTAATGAAAACCTCAGCCGTACCGGAAGATCGCCAGATAATTAAGGCTCCGGCAGTAGTATTTGAAAGCCAGTATGATATTGATGCTGCTTTTAATGACGGAAAATTAGATCGTGACTGTATTGTCGTTGTTCGTTTTCAGGGGCCGAAGGCTATCGGCATGCCGGAACTACATAAGCTGATGCCTCCGCTGGGCGTTTTGATGGATCGCGGATATAAGGTGGCTCTGGTGACTGATGGCCGACTATCCGGCGCATCGGGTAAGGTTCCTGCCGCTATTCATGTTACTCCGGAAGCTTATGTCGGTGGACTCTTGGCGAAAGTGCAGGATGGCGACATGATTCAGATAGACGGAACAACCGGCAAGCTTGAATTACTGGTAGATGAAGCCGAACTGGCGCAGCGAAAAGCCGCCGTCCCTGACTTATCAACGTCTCATGTAGGTATGGGAAGAGAGTTATTTTCAGCAATGAGAGATAAAATTTCTGGTGCTGAAGACGGGGCCTGTTGTTTTTAGTTTTGGGCCCGTTAGGTTTAGATATTCCAAGTGGTTAAATATAGTGAAAATGGCATTGCCGGCGTAGGCCGGCATCATTGAATAAGTGTCCGGAAAGTTTAGTTTCCCCTTATCGTCGTCTGAGTTATTGTGAAGCATCTGTACTGAAGTCGCGCTTTTAAAGGCGATGAGCTGCTGAGAATAATAGGGAAAGTAAGGATGAAGGATAATGTCTAAGCCATTGCGATCTTTTGGCTACCGTACTCGGGATGAGTTGGCCTTGCATAAGGCGCTAAATAAAGCTGTTCAGCAATACCTCAACGATAACCATGAACATCGGTTCGCGGATAATCGGATGTTGATGAAAATCGTCTTCTTATCCGCAGTCTGTTTTGCTCTCTATGTGCTTATGCTGACGGTCCACAGCAAACCAGCCTTCCTTTTTAGCTATGCCGGATTTCTTTTCTCTACGCTATTTCTCGCTGTAAATGTCGTACATGACGCATCGCATAATGCCATTTTTCGCCAGGAGTGGGCTAACCGCTGGCTGAACAATGTGCTAACAATTCCACTGGGTCTGGATGCGGATTGCTGGCGAGTCAGGCATACGATTTGTCACCATGGCCATACCAATATCAAAGGCTACGATCTGGATATTGAAGAAAATGGCATATTGCGTCAGACGCCTTATCAACGCTGGTGGTTTTTAATGCGTTGGCAGCACTACTATTGGCCCGTAGCGGCGGCACTTACTTTTCCAATTTTTATTTGGGTGACTGATTGGCTGGACCGTGCCGGGCTGACCCAGGTAACCCCTAAGCTTCGGCATCGAGGTATTAAAGGCTGGGGCTACTTTTTGTTGAGTAAGGCGCTTCATCTGACGATATCCCTTCTGGTTCCAATGATGGCCGCACGGGCGCTATCGATTTCTACTACCGAAGTTATCGTGGCATATCTGCTAAGCCAGATGTTGTCATCACTGATTTTTGTGGTTCTGATTCTGGGAACCCACTGGGCCAAAGCAAAGTTTTATTTACCTCCTGAGCAGGGCTCGATGCCACATGGCTGGTATCACCATAACTTCTCAACCACTTTTGACTGGCTGACGACTCCACAATGTTTGACCTATTGGATTGGTGGCCTGAATATGCACCTCACCCACCATCTATACCCCAACTGGAATCACCGGCATTATCTGAAATTAGCTAAGGTTATTGAGCAGACTGTGTCTGAATTTAATATTGAGTACCACTGCGTTACGCTCAGAGAGCTGTTCAGGTATCAGCAGAAGTTCTTACGGGAGATGGGAAATAATAAGGGGCCGGATGAAGATAATTTCCCCGGCCACCATAAGGCAGACGGGGAAATATGATTATCCTTCCCGTTGTTCTTTTTGTTTACGTAGCAGACGTAACGCATTAGCCGTAACCAGAGCGGTTGCTCCTGAGTCAGCGAGTACCGCCAGCCAGAGCCCGGTCAGACCGACTAAGCTGGTGACCAAAAATATGGCTTTCAGCCCAAGGGCAATCGTAATGTTCTGGCGGATAATTTTACGCGTTGCCCGTGACAGAACGATCATGTCCAGCAGGCCAATGAGCCGGTTGTGAGTCAGTGCGGCATCGGCGGTTTCCAGTGCGACGTCAGTACCTCCGCCCATAGCAATTCCGATGGTTGATGATTTCATCGCCGGTGCATCATTAATGCCGTCTCCGACCATCGCCGTAGGCTGCTGTTTATTTAATGCAATAACCGCCGTTACTTTATCTTCCGGCAATAATCCGGCCTCATATTCAATGCCTAACTCATGGGCAATAGCGGCCGCAGCCCGAGGGTTATCACCGGTTAACATAACGCCGTTTACGCCAATATTACGCAAGGCGGTCAGAGCCTGCTTAGCATCTGCCCGCATTGTATCTCGCAGGGCAATCAGACCGATAGTATTGCCATCGCGCACTACCACTACGACAGTTTTTCCCTCTTCTTCTAGCCGGACGATTTGCTGCCGGGCTTCTTCAGATAGCTGTTCTTCGTTTAGTTTAGAGGGGGAGCTAATCAGAATAAGCTGATTACCGACTCTTCCTTGAATACCTACACCTGCAATAGCCCGGCGTTCTTCGGCTTCGGCATACTTGATCTCCGCCTCTTTAGTGCGTCGGATAATCGCCTGCGCTAATGGATGGTGAGAACCTGACTCGATGGATGATGCTAACTGGAGTAATTGCACATTACTGATATCTTGCAGTGGAATAATATCAGTGACCATCGGTTTGCCTTCGGTCAGGGTACCGGTTTTATCGAATGCAATTTGAGTAATGGTCCCTAGCTGTTCTAAAGCTGCTCCGCCTTTAATCAGGGCACCACGGCGGGTTGCTGATGCAAGTGCAGACGTTATTGCTGCCGGCGTCGAGATGACTAAGGCACAAGGACAGCCAATCAGCAGCAATGTTAACCCGCGGTAAATCCAGGTCTCCCACGGCTGATCGAAGGCCAGCGGAGGAATAATAACCACCAGAAGGGCAAACAGCATAATGCTTGGCGTGTAATAACGGCTGAAGCGATCGATAAAACGTTCGATTGGCGCACGACGTTCCTCTGCTTCTTCAATCAGTGCCAGAATACGATCAATCGCATTTTTGCCCGGTTCAGATAACACCTTAAGTTGAATAACGGTATCAACCGCGAGGCTACCCGCGGCGACTTTTTCTCCGCGCAGGCGATCGACCGGAATCGACTCACCGGTCAGGGCGCTTTCATCAAAACCGGCGCTGTCGCTGAGTAACTCAGCATCAACCGGTAGGCGGGTGCCCGGCGCAATTTCGATAATGTCTCCGGGGCGCAGGCTTGAGGCCTCAACCGTTTTTCTTACGCCATTACTGACTAATACCGCTTCTTCGGGCAGTAATGCCATCAAGGATGTGACGCCCTGACGGGCACGATTGGCGGCGTAAGATTCGAGTAATTCGCCAATCATAAACAACATCAGTACCATCGCCGCTTCTTCGGTGGCTCCGATAATCAGCGCGCCTATAGCTGATACGCTCATCAGCGTTTCAATGGCAAACGGGGTGCCTGAGCGGGTAAGGCGAATAGCCTGACGGCCGATCGGAATAATGCCAAACAGGGTGGTCAGCGTAAAAGCTATCCGACCATAAAACGGCGAGAATGATTCAATAATCCAACTGGCTAAAATCAGAACGGCCAGAATAGCCGGTGGGGCATATTCCTTGAAGCGCTGTGATCTGTCGGTTTTTTTAGATGCGGATCCTGCTGCGGAAACAGAGGTGAGCGTATAGCCGGCTTTTTTCACTGCCAGCTCGATTTTATCAGCCAGACCTTCACTTTGTTGAGTATCGACAACCAGTTTTTCGGTCGCAAATAGAATTTTTGCGTGTTGGACCCCGGCCACTTGAGAAACCGCCGTTTCTACTTTTTTGGCACAGCTCGGGCAATCCATGCCAAGCACTTGCCATGTCAGACGGGTGCTGCCCTCGGTCAGCTGTTCCAGCGTATCGTTACTGGCACAGGCAGACTGACTACAGCAGGATTGATTGTTATCATCATGACTGTGTGCATGGTGATGTTCATGAGCATGACCAGAGGCATGATTATGGTCATCATGTTCATGCAGCTCCGGCATTATCGTGGCTTTAGTTTCATTGTGGTTAGTCATCAGGGTTACCCTCATCCTCATGTAATGAACGTACTCTACACCTTGGAGCCCACTCCAGAGTCAATAGGGTTTTAATAGAAATTTAGATTAATTAAATTATCGTTAATTGGTTTATTATTACTCAGATGTAAACTAAATAACGTTAGAAAGTATAACTAATCTAAAATATACTTCCGCTCTTTGCTGTTGAGTCAGAAGGTGATATTTGTTATGCCGTTACTTATCGCGACAACGCTACTTTGGGCATTTTCTTTTAGCCTGATAGGCGTTTACATTTCAGGGCAGGTAGACAGCTGGTTTGCCGTATTTATTCGTATCTTACTGGCTTTTATTGTGTTCCTGCCTTTTTGGCGGTTTCGTGGTGTAACTATTAAACAAGCCCTGTTATACATGTGCGTTGGAGCATTCCAACTGGGCATTATGTACCTGTTTTATTACCAATCTTTTCTTTATCTCAGCGTGCCGGAAATTTTATTATTTACGATTATGACGCCAATTTACGTCACACTGATTTACGATCTTTTGGCCGGAAATCGGCTTAGAGTTGGATATTTGCTCAGTGCACTATTGGCGGTATTTGGGGCTGCTGTTATTCGCTATAACCAATTGAGCCCTCAGTTTTGGCTTGGTTTATGTCTGGTTCAGGGCGCTAATATTTGCTTTGCCATTGGTCAGGTCGGCTATAAAAGACTGATGGAAGTCTGCCCTATGCCACAGCGCAGTGCATTCTCATGGTTTTACTTTGGTGCTCTTTGCGTGGCGAGTGTTGCATGGATAGCGTTTGGCGATGCCGGTAAATTGCCGACTACCGGCGTGCAGTGGGGTATTTTACTGTGGCTGGGAATCGGAGCATCCGGCCTTGGCTTCTTTATGTGGAACTATGGAGCAACACAGGTAGATGCGGGAACGTTGGCGATCATGAATAATGTGTTAATTCCGGCGGGCCTGCTGGTGAACTTTGCTATCTGGCAGCACGATGTTGATTGGTTACGGTTGATTGTTGGCGGCGGTATTATTTTTACGTCATTGCTGGTGCATAAACGCTGGGTTGTGGGTCATGCGCAGCCAATAGAGAAAACCGCCTGAATATCAGGCGAGTTTCACAAAAGGTAAGCTGCCGGCATGGTTGCGAGCAACATCAATAAAAGCGTCTATGGCCAGTTGATTTTGCTCGCCGTCCCGTACTGCGGCATAAAGCCTGCGCCATAGGCCATCTCCTAACGTTTTAGTGACGACTAATCCCTGTTTTTCTACGCCTTCAACCACCCAGTGTGGAAGTGCGGCAATCCCCATTTGGGCCGAAACCATTTGAATCAGTAGCATGGTGTTATCAACGTTTTTTAGGGCCGGAGTCACGCCTGCCGGTTGCAGGAAGTGCTTCCAGATATCTAACCGCTGCCGCTGAACCGGATAAATCAATAAAGTCTCATTGGCTAAATCTTGTGGCTCCAGAACGTCTTTTTTGGCTAACGGATGCTCAGGTGCAACAACCAGGCGGACTTCAAAATCAAACAGTGAGGAGTAGTGAAGGCCGCTGCGCGGTAAAATATCTGATGTCATCACCAGATCTAACTCTCCCTGCTGTAGTGCCGGTTGTGGGTCAAAGGTAACGCCGGCTTTAAAATCAATTGTGATCTCTGGCCACTCCAGACGAAAAGCATTCAGGGCTGGCGTCAGCCATTGGATACAGCTATGGCATTCAATCGCTAAACGCAGCTTATCTTTTGGTGGTTCATCGCAAGACTGTAGCGCTTGCTGAATCTGAGGAAGAATTCTGTCCGCCAGATTTAGCAGAATATCTCCCTGTGCGGTGAACTGGATTGGCTGGCTTTTACGTACAAATAACCGATAGCCCAACCGTTGTTCGATCTCATTAAACTGATGGGATAAAGCTGATTGAGTTAAATGCAGTTGTGTTGCAGCACCGGCCAGCGAGCCTGACTGTCGCAATGCTTGTAGGGTGCGTAAATGCTTTAATTCGATCATGAAAGTTCTTCACCATGAGTATGAAAATATTGCGCTTGTGGAATACACCATACCTGTTGATTATAGATGTGTAAACATCTAGACGTCCAAATGAGGTTGCTATGAGTATTCAAAGTCATATTTTAGGTTTCCCACGCGTTGGTTTAGAGCGTGAATTAAAAAAAGCATTAGAGAGTTATTGGAACGGTGATATCGACCAGGATAGCCTGCTGGCAACCGGGCGTGAACTTCGTTCTCGCCACTGGCAACAGCAGCGCGATGCCGGCGTTGATTTACTCCCCGTAGGCGATTTTGCCTGGTACGATCATGTATTGGGTACCAGCTTATTGTTAGGCAACGTTCCTGAACGCCATCAGAGTATAGACGGTAAGATTAGTCTGGATACCTTATTCAGGATTGGTCGTGGCAGAGCGCCGAGCGGTGAGCCTGCGGCGGCGGCAGAAATGACCAAGTGGTTTAATACTAACTACCACTACATGGTGCCTGAGTTCCATAAAGGCCAAGGTTTTCAATTAGCCTGGAGCCAGCTGTTTGATGAAGTTGATGAAGCTCTGGCACTAGGACATAAAGTAAAACCCGTGCTGTTAGGGCCTTTAACCTATCTATGGTTAGGCAAAGTGAAAGGTGAGCAGTTTGACCGCCTGTCGTTACTCAACGATATCTTACCGGTTTACCAGCAAGCGCTGGCAAAGCTGGCTGAGCGTGGTATCGAGTGGGTACAAATTGATGAACCTGCATTAGTGTTGGATCTGCCTCAGGAGTGGCTGGCGGCTTATCAACCGGCCTACCAAGCGCTTCAAGGCCAGGTAAACTTGCTGCTAACTACCTACTTTGATGGCGTCGGGCATAACCTCGAAACTATTCGCCAGCTACCGGTACAGGGGTTACATATTGATCTGGTTGCCGGTAAAGATGATGTCGCTAAACTTCATCAACAATTACCGGCTGACTGGGTATTGTCTTTGGGCGTGATTAACGGTCGTAACGTGTGGCGTGCGGATTTAAGCCGCTGGTTTGAGCGCTTACAGCCTTTAATCACGCTTCGTACTTTTTGGATCGGTAGCGCTTGTTCTCTGCTACATAGCCCGATTGATTTGAGCCGCGAACAACGGTTAGACGATGAGGTTAAAAGCTGGTTTGCCTTTGCCATTCAGAAATGTGGCGAGATTGGCCTGTTAACTAAGGCGTTGAACCAGCCCGCGAACCCAGAACTTCAACAACAGCTGGCTGATTATAGTGCGCCAATCCGTGCCCGTAATGGTTCTTCAAGAGTACATAATGCTCAGGTTGAAGCTCGGGTAACCGGGATTCAAGCGCAAGATAGCCAGCGCCAGCAACCTTACGACGTGCGAGCTGAGCAACAGCGTATTAAATATAATTTGCCTGCATGGCCGACCACGACTATCGGTTCATTCCCGCAAACGACGGAAATCCGCTCACTGCGCCTCGACTTTAAACAAGGTCGTTTAGACACCAGTAAATACCGCGTTGGTATCAGTGAACATATCAAACAGGCAATTCTGGAGCAGGAACGTTTAGGTCTGGATGTGCTGGTACATGGTGAAGCTGAACGTAATGACATGGTGGAGTATTTTGGCGAACATCTGGATGGTTTTGTTTTTACTCAAAACGGCTGGGTACAAAGCTACGGTTCTCGCTGCGTTAAGCCTCCGGTCATTATCGGGGATATCAGTCGCCCTGAACCGATCACCGTTGAGTGGGCTAAATATGCCCAGTCCCTTACCACTAAACCGGTGAAGGGGATGTTAACCGGCCCGGTGACTATTCTCTGCTGGTCATTCCCGCGTGAAGACGTTAGTCGGGAAGTCATTGCTAAACAGATTGCCCTGGCCCTAAGAGATGAAGTGACCGATTTGGAACAGGCGGGTATCGGTATTATTCAAATTGATGAACCTGCCTTAAGAGAAGGCTTACCGTTGAGAAAAGCGGAATGGAATGAATATCTGAACTGGGCGACTGAAGCTTTCCGTATTAATGCTTCAGGTGTTCAGGATGATACTCAGATTCATACCCATATGTGTTATTGCGAGTTTAACGACATCATGGATGCGATTACCGCTCTAGATGCCGACGTAATTACCATTGAAACATCCCGCTCTGATATGGAGTTGCTTGAAGCCTTTGAGTCATTTGAATATCCGAATGAGATTGGCCCAGGGGTTTATGATATTCATTCGCCAAATGTGCCGAGCGTTGAGTGGATTGAGGCTTTATTGCGTAAAGCAGCCCAGCGAATTCCCGCTGAGCGTTTATGGGTCAATCCTGATTGTGGCCTAAAAACTCGTGGCTGGGCGGAAACCCGGCAATCTCTGGAAAACATGGTTCAGGCAGCTCGTCAGTTGAGAGAAACCTACTAATATTGATACATACGTCGGTTAATCAGCAGGTAATGAGTAAATAGGGGGCGCAATCGGCGCCCCTTTTTTATAGCTGTGATAAAATTAGTCAGGTTGATACTTAATTGGGTGATCTAATGGAAAAGTTAGCATCGTTATACCAGGCGCATATTTCGACACTACAACAGCGTACGCGTGAAGTATTAGAGCGAAACAAACTTGATGCTTTGCTCATTCATTCCGGTGAACTGGCTGGTCTGTTTCTTGACGACAGATATTACCCTTTTAAGGCGAGCCCACATTTTAAAGCTTGGGTTCCGGTGACCGAAGTTCAGAGCTGCTGGATTCTGGTGGAT
The DNA here is from genome assembly GCF_000427805.1 of Budvicia aquatica DSM 5075 = ATCC 35567. Classification (GTDB taxonomy): domain Bacteria; phylum Pseudomonadota; class Gammaproteobacteria; order Enterobacterales; family Enterobacteriaceae; genus Budvicia; species Budvicia aquatica. The sequence continues at coordinate 40,093 of NZ_ATYS01000047.1, forward strand.
GGTGTGAACACGCCCAAGCTCTGGTTTTATTCACCGGTAGATTACTGGTATAGCGTTGAACCAGTGCCTGATAGCTTCTGGACATCATATATTGATATTACACCGCTAAAAAAAGCGGATGAAATTGCTCAATATTTACCGGGTTCTCTGACCCGCATTGGATATATTGGGCCTAATCCTGAGCGTGCGCAATGGCTGGGAGTTTCAGCGGATAATATTAATCCTAAAGCCGTTATCGACTATCTGCACTATTATCGATCTTACAAAACAGACTATGAGCTGAGCTGTATGCGGGAAGCGCAAAAAGTGGCGATCAACGGCCATAAGGCTGCCCGTGATGCCTTCTACTCCGATATGAGCGAGTTTGATATTAATATTGCTTATCTCAGTGCGACCGGTCATCGTGATACGAATGTTCCCTATGACAATATCGTTGCGTTAAACCAACATTCAGCCGTTTTGCACTATACCAAGTTAGATCAGCAGCCTCCCGCTGAATCTTTGAGTTTTCTGGTTGATGCCGGCGCTGAATATAACGGTTATGCCGCCGATCTGACCCGTACCTATGCCCGCTATACGGACAGCGACTTTGGCCTGTTGATTAAAGATTTGAACAGTGAGCAATTGGCACTGATTGCCACCCTTGAGAAGGGCGTCAATTTTGCTGATTATCACCTGCAAATGCATCACCGCATTGCTAAGTTAGTGAAAAAATACGATCTTATTGTTGATATGAGCGAAGAAGATATTGTTGAAACGGGGATTAGCTATACCTTTTTCCCCCATGGGCTTGGGCATCCTTTAGGTTTGCAAGTACATGACGTTGGCGGATTTATGCAAGATGATACCGGTACACATATCGCGCCGCCTGAGAGATATCCTGCGCTGCGCTGTACTCGAGTCCTTGAGCCGGGAATGGTTATGACGATAGAGCCCGGGCTCTATTTTATCGATACTCTGTTAGCACCATGGAAAGGTGGTAAGTTCGATGCCAATTTTAACTGGTTACGCATTGATAAATTCAGGCCTTATGGCGGGATTCGAATTGAGGATAACGTGGTGATTCGAAAAGATCGGGTTGAAAATATGACGCGGGATTTGAAGTTATCCTGATGGAGCCATATTTAGTTCCTGCCGAAGCGGTGAGTGTAAGTGAAGAAATTAAAAAGAGCCGCTTTATTACCTACTTAGCGCCGGTAAAAGGTTCCGATAACGCTAAGCTATACATACAGAAAATTCGAGATCAACATCCGACAGCCCGGCATCATTGTTGGGCCTTTGTTGCTGGTGCGCCAAATGATTCTCAGCAGTTAGGTTTTTCTGATGACGGAGAACCTTCCGGAACGGCCGGTAAACCTATGTTGGCTCAGTTGATGGGCAGTGGCGTCGGTGAAATAGCCGCTGTAGTTGTCCGCTATTATGGTGGAATATTATTAGGAACGGGCGGGCTGGTAAAAGCCTATGGTAATGGAGTTCAGCAGGCACTAAAGATATTACCTACTCGAACGCAGGTGCCTAAATCTGAATATCATCTGGTTTGTGATTACGCCCAACTGGCGATGGTTGAGGCGCTGCTTCTGCAAGTTGACGGACAAATTCTTCAGGCTGATTATGGTGCGGAGATCGGCCTGATATTATTATTACCGACATTAAATGCGGAGTCGATCGCAGATAAACTGCGTGATGTCAGCCGCGGAGCATTGCTTTTATCTCCGGTTGCGTAATAATCCTCAGGTTTTTTATTGAAAAGGATCGGCGAAATGCATTTTCGCACTATCACCCGCATTGTTGGGCTTTTGGTTATCCTCTTTTCCGGATTAATGATTATTCCGGGAGTGGTGGCGTTGATTTATCGCGACGGTGCAGGGCGTGCATTCAGCCAAACGTTTATTGTTGCTATTATTATCGGGCTTTTTCTGTGGTTTCCTAATCGCCATCAAAAGAATGAACTGAAATCTCGCGAAGGCTTTCTGATTGTTGTGCTTTTCTGGGCGGTATTGGGCAGCGTGGGCGCATTGCCTTTTTTGTTTGCCGATCCGGTTGGAATGAGCGTTACCAATGCTTTCTTTGAATCATTTTCCGGGCTAACAACCACCGGTGCTACTGCGCTTGTCGGGTTAGATAGTTTGCCCAAAGCTATTCTATTTTATCGCCAGATGCTCCAGTGGTTAGGGGGTATGGGTATCATTGTATTAGCGGTCGCCATTTTACCCTTATTGGGCGTAGGTGGAATGCAGCTCTACCGAGCTGAAATGCCGGGGCCGCTAAAAGACAGTAAGATGCGACCGAGGATTGCAGAAACAGCAAAAACGTTATGGCTCATCTATGTATTGATGACCGTTGCCTGTGCGCTGTCTCTGTGGGCTGCGGGAATGACGCCCTTTGATGCTATTGGTCATAGTTTTTCAACCGTTGCTATCGGGGGTTTTTCCACTCATGAAGCCGGGTTAGGTTTCTATAACAGTTCCCTGATTAATAATATTACAGCGGTATTTTTATTTATTGCCGGCTGTAATTTTGGCCTTCATTTTGCCGTACTCAGTGGCCGCAGTATAAAAGTGTATTGGCGGGATCCTGAATTCAAAATGTATTTCTTTATTCAGGTCATTCTGATTGCTATCTGTGCATTAGTTCTGTGGCGACAGAATACGTATGGATCGTTATTTGATTCACTGAATCAATCTTTTTTCCACGTAATATCGATGACAACGACAACGGGGTCGTCAACGGAAGCAGTCGCCGACTGGCCATTATTTCTGCCGGTGATGTTATTAATTGCGACCTTTATTGGTGGTTGTGCAGGTTCTACCGGTGGTGGTCTGAAAGTTATTCGGGTGTTGTTACTGTTTTTGCAAGGGGTAAGGGAACTTAAACGTCTGGTTCATCCTAATGCAGTGTATACCATCAAACTGGGTAACCGGGCCTTGCCGGAGCGAGTTATTGAAGCGGTCTGGGGCTTCTTTTCGGCTTACGCGTTAGTTTTTATTATTAGTATGTTGGCTTTGATGGCTACCGGACTAAATGCATTCGACGCATTTACTGGCGTTGTTTCATCATTGAATAATGTTGGCATTGGTATTGGTGATTTCGGCGGTAACTATGCTCAAGTCAGCGACCCCGCTAAGTGGATCTTGATTATAACAATGATGTTTGGCCGCTTAGAGGTTTTCACACTTTTAGTTCTGTTTATGCCAATTTTCTGGCGTGAATAACAACGGCGATAAACAAGAAAGAGAAAATAAGGAATAGAAATCATGAGGGCGTTACTGCTTTATTCCAGCCGAGAAGGGCAAACTAAGGCCATTGTGTCTTATATTGCTAGCCAGATTCAGGGTGATATCAAAGTAGATCTCTACAATCTGGATGATATGCCAGAGGTTAATTTAGCTGACTACAAAGGTATTCTGGTCGGTGCATCTATTCGATATGGCCATTTCAGTAAAACATTTAAAGCTTTTATCGATCGTAATAGTGAGATATTGAATCAGATGCCTTCGGCGTTTGTTTCAGTATCGCTGATTGCCCGTAAGGCAGAGAAACAGTCACCGCAAACCAATAGTTATACCCACAAGTATCTGCTATCAACTAAATGGCAACCTACAATTTGCGGCGTTTTTGCCGGCGCACTGCGTTACCCTCGCTATACATGGTTAGATCGGGTAATGATTCAGCTGATTATGAAAATGACCGGCGGTGAAACCGATAGCAGTAAAGACGTTGAATATACAGATTGGGAGCAGGTGAAGCGGTTTAGCGCTGACTTTGCTCGTTTAATCAGCAAATAGCGGTTATAAACCACCGTTTTGATGAAAAATAAAGCGTTCAGATAATAATTGCGATTTAGCACTTGCCAGATGACTCAGAGTCCCTATAATGCGCAACCTCTGACACGGCAAACAGCCGCGCAGACCGAGATGTGGGTGAATAAATCTGAGATTTAACACTTGACTCTCTAACGGGTTAGCGTATTATTCGCAGCCCGTGTTGCAGGAAGTTTTCTCCCTACAACACCGCTCTTTAACAATTTATCAGACAATCTGTGTGGGCACTCACAAGACGGTATCATAGCCACCTCTGTGGCGAAAAATATACTAAGTCTTAAAGAGTGACCAAGCAGTAATTCATTTGTAATTTATTACAAAGTTTTATTACGAAAGTAATCTTTGAGCATCAAGCTTTTAATTGAAGAGTTTGATCATGGCTCAGATTGAACGCTGGCGGCAGGCCTAACACATGCAAGTCGAGCGGCAGCGGAAAGTAGCTTGCTACTTTGCCGGCGAGCGGCGGACGGGTGAGTAATGTCTGGGGATCTGCCTGATGGAGGGGGATAACTACTGGAAACGGTAGCTAATACCGCGTAACGTCGAAAGACCAAAGCGGGGGACCTTCGGGCCTCGCGCCATCAGATGAACCCAGATGGGATTAGCTA
>NZ_KE386588.1:0-46085 GCF_000427805.1 Budvicia aquatica DSM 5075 = ATCC 35567
TACGCGGTATTAGCTACCGTTTCCAGTAGTTATCCCCCTCCATCAGGCAGATCCCCAGACATTACTCACCCGTCCGCCGCTCGCCGGCAAAGTAGCAAGCTACTTTCCGCTGCCGCTCGACTTGCATGTGTTAGGCCTGCCGCCAGCGTTCAATCTGAGCCATGATCAAACTCTTCAATTAAAAGCTTGATGCTCAAAGATTACTTTCGTAATAAAACTATTGTAATAAATTACAAATGAATTACTGCTTGGTCACTCTTTAAGACTTAGTATATTTTTTTGCCACCATTTACGTGAATAAATAGCAGCTTTGATACCGTCTTGTGAGTGCCCACACAGATTGTCTGATAAATTGTTAAAGAGCGGTGTTGTAGGGAGAAAACTTCCTGCAACACGGGCTGCGAATAATACGCTAACCCGTTAGAGAGTCAAGTGTTAAATCTCAGATTTATTCACCCACATCTCGGTCTGCGCGGCTGTTTGCCGTGTCAGAGGTTGCGCATTATAGGGACTCAAAATTATCTGGCAAGTGTTAATTTTAAAAAACATGCTAAGCGCTCATTTATTCGCCACAGAGATGAGATTCGTCAAATATTTGAGGTTTCACCCGGCCAAAAACACTAACTATTTGTACTTCATTTTATCTTCACACAGTGCGGATAGATTGCCGATATCATTTATTCTCCAAAAGCGGCCCTACTATGCCCTTTACTTTTGCTCATCCGGCCGCTGTCTTACCTTTCAGTTCAGTGTTAGCCAAGAGGTATTCAATGTCAGGAATGATTGCCGGAAGCATGGCTCCGGATTTTGAATACTTTTTTAGAATGGACGTTAAAAGTCTCTACAGCCACACGCTGTCAGGCATCTTTCTTTTCGATATCCCGGTAGCTTTGTTATTAACCGTGCTGTTTCACTGTTCGATAAGAAATGCGTTAATTAATAACCTGCCTAGTTTTCTATACCGCCGCTTAGCCCATCTGGCCCAGCTAGATTGGTTGGTCTATATGCAAAACCACAAAGTCGCATTAACGCTTTCTATTATGTTCGGCGTTATCTCTCACCTGCTCTGGGACAGCTTCACTCATCAGGGTGCATTTTTCGTCGAATACTTTCACTATTCTTTAGTCACCCTCGATTTATTCCACATGTCAGTCCCTTTGTATAAAGTGTTACAACATACGAGTACCATCGTCGGCGGGTTAGTCATTTGTTGTTATATATTGTTAATGCCGCAGTCTGAACCAACACAACCTGACATTTCACTGAAATACTGGCTCGTTGTTACTTATCTGTCTGTCACAATTGTGACTACCAGAATGATTTTTATTTACCCAAGCTATTCATTGGGCATAGTCGTCGTCACTACTTTATCGGCGCTGATGATAGCGTTAGTCATTACCCCCCTCATTTTGAAGATAAGAAGCGCCTGTTAAAAATTAACAGGCGCTTTGAATGAGCATATTGAAATTACAATGTAACGCAGCGTCTTAATAAATCATCGAGTTTCGATACTTCTGGCAGATGTTCATCCTTATCTATCTCGAAAGAACTTAACGCATAGCGGTCTAACTCACCCTCAATGAAATTATGTATATGCCACAATTTATCGCCATACTGAGATTCAGTATTCGCTCGCTTAACTTTCAGCAAATAGTCAATTTCAGCTAATAGCTCCTCGTATTCTTTAGGATTAAGAATATCCAACAATAGAGAGAATGGCATTGGTGGCACGCTGGCCCGCTCCTCAATCCATTTCACCGCCAGCAGCGGGCGTAATACATATAAGTACTTTTTTAGCCTGACGGTATCGCCTTGTAAATATCCGCGAAAGTTTTTCTTCGCCATAGATAAATAGTGGTATCTGGCGCGTATGCTTGAGAAAAATACGTTAGCTAGCGTATGAAGCTCTGACATAAACAATTTATCTTCACGATAAATAATCGGTGAGTCTAACCACTCGAGTAGCGTTGGGTTTGCCCGCTTAAGCAGGCCTAAAGTTTTACGCAGCTCCCAACCACTGATATCCAGTTCGTCATCAAGCGGACGTTCAATAACATCCCTGCCCGGTTCAACGGTCAGATACCAGCTTGCTTTGTGAACATAAATAAAACGTACGTCATAATCGCTATCCGTCGAGGCAAATCCCCACCCTCGGCTCCCCGATTCGCAGGCATAAAGAACGTCTACCTCATATTTTTCTTCGATAACCTTTAGCTCATCTAATATTCGGCTGCGCATTTCATCCGAAACAGGATGATTGCTGGCAGGTAAACTCAGTCGGCCTAAGAGTAAATCCGTTTTCATTATATTTATTCCTCTTGAATGTTTTCAGGCTTTCAATAGTGTCCTGAGTCATATTAGGTAGCGAATATCATGCCAACAATCTGCTAATAAAATCAATGCAATGATAAATATGACTATTTTTAATAAACAGCGATATTTCAACCTAAGCGCTCGAACTTAATTACAAAATATCTTATTCTCTGAGATAGTTTTTATATTTAAGGATAAGTTATGAAACGGGTCGTTATCGGCGTTTTAGGCACTGTGTTAGATAAGCGTGGTAAACGTGAAAACCGCTGGAATAAATGGCGCCCGACCGTAGGCCTTTGCCAGCAGCCTGATGTTCCAATTGATCGGTTAGAGTTACTTCACCAGCCCCGAGACCGCGGAATGGCTGAACAGGTCGCTCAAGATATCATTCAGGTTTCACCAACGACAGAGGTAAAACTTATTCCTGTCCAGTTGAAGAACCCTTGGGATATTGAAGAGGTTTATACAACATTATTAGATTTTGCTGAACACTACACTTTCGATCCCGAAAACGAAGAGTATTTAATTCACATAACTACCGGTACTCATGTTGTACAAATATGCTGGTTTCTACTTACTGAAGCCCACTACCTGCCGGCAAAGCTGATTCAGACGATGCCGGTCAGAGAACGAAAAGAGGAAGAGCAAGTAGCCGTTCCTGCCGGAAATTATTCAATTATCGATCTTGACCTTAGCCGATACGATAAGATTTCAACCCGCTTTCGGCAGCTAAGTGAGAACTCGGTTTCTTATCTGAAAGCCGGTATTGCAACCCGTAATGCCACATTCAACCGGTTAATTGAAGAAATTGAGCGCGTCGCCATTCGTTCAAAAGCCCCGATATTAATGATTGGCCCCACTGGAGCAGGTAAGTCATTCCTTGCCCACAGAATCTATGAGTTAAAGTTAGACAGGCACCAAATCAGCGGTCAATTTGTTGAAGTAAACTGCGCGACCTTGCGCGGAGACAGTGCCATGTCGACGTTATTCGGCCACGTTAAGGGGTCATTTACCGGCGCTCAAAACGATCGTTCAGGATTGCTTCGGATGGCAGATAACGGAATGCTGTTTCTGGATGAAATTGGAGAATTAGGCCTTGATGAACAGGCCATGTTACTTAAGGCTATTGAAGAAAAACGCTTTTTCCCTTTTGGTGGTGATAAAGAAGTACAAAGCCACTTCCAGTTAATCGCAGGAACTCACCGAGATCTGCGTAAACAGGTGAGCGAAGGACTATTTCGCGAAGATCTTTATGCCCGTATAAATTTATGGACCTACCATCTTCCGGGACTGGCTCAGCGCAGTGAAGACATTGAACCTAATCTTGATTATGAACTGGCGAAATTTGCCCGCGAACAAGGGGAGCAAAACCGGTTTAATGTAGAATCCAGGCGCAAGTACCTATCATTTGCCACGTCACCGGGCGCTTTATGGTCAGGAAATTTTCGTGAGCTAGGAGCATCGGTAACCAGAATGGCTACGCTGGCTGAATCAGGGCGAATTACTGACTCGGTAGTCTGCGATGAGATAGCGCGTTTACAAAATGGCTGGGGATATGGCGCGGAAGAAGAGCCATTGCCTGAACTGGAACAACCGATTGATCTGTTTGATCGCTACCAATTGAAATCGGTTTTAGACGTTTGTCGGGCAAGTTCCAGCCTGTCAGAAGCCGGTCGTAAATTATTTGCTATCTCCCGACAGCTAAAACAGAATCCTAATGATGCCGATCGATTAAGAAAATATTTAGCCCGATTTGGCCTCAGTTGGGAAAAAATCAAAACATCATCTGAATAATAAAATTCAGATAAATAAAAGGGTGGCAATATGCCACCCTTTTATACTCTTACCGCTAGCTATTACTGTATAGCGACAATTTTATCACCATCAACGTCCAGCACAACCGGAGCACCAGGCAACAATTTGCCTGACAAAATTTGTTGTGCCAGAGGGTTTTCGATCTCCTGCTGGATAGCACGTTTTAACGGACGTGCACCATAGACCGGGTCGAAACCTTCTTTCGATAACAATGCTAACGCGTCATCAGTAATACTGACGATATAACCACGCTCTTCCAGACGCTGATACAAACGCTCCAGTTGAATGCGGGCAATCGACATAATCTGACTTTCTGCCAACGGATGGAATACCACCGTTTCATCAATACGGTTAATAAATTCCGGGCGGAAATGATGACTAACAACGTCCATAACTAAGTCTTTCATTTCGCTATAGCCCAACTGGCCGAAACGATCTTGAATTAAATCAGACCCTAAGTTAGAAGTCATAATAACCACGGTATTACGGAAATCTACCGTACGGCCTTGCCCGTCAGTTAACCGGCCATCATCTAATACCTGTAATAAAATATTAAATACGTCCGGGTGAGCTTTCTCGACCTCATCCAGCAAGATGACTGAATAAGGACGACGGCGAACAGCCTCAGTTAAATAACCACCCTCTTCATAACCAACGTATCCCGGAGGTGCACCCACTAAGCGAGAAACCGTATGTTTTTCCATAAACTCGGACATATCGATACGCACCATGGCATCGTCACTATCAAACATAAAGTTTGCCAGCGCCTTACCTAGCTCTGTTTTACCGACACCCGTTGGGCCGAGGAACAAGAACGAACCAATTGGCCGATTCGGATCCGATAAGCCAGCCCGACTACGACGAATCGCGTTAGACACGGCCTCAACGGCTTCATTCTGGCCGATAACGCGCTGATGAAGTTCCTGTTCCATGCGTAACAATTTGTCACGTTCACCTTCCAGCATACGGTCAACCGGAATTCCCGTTGCTTTAGCCAGAACTTCGGCGATTTCAGCATCTGTAACCCGATTTCTCAACAGCTTCATGGTCTTGCCTTCTGACTGCATGGCTAAAGCTAGCTGTTTTTCCAGTTCAGGAATTTGGCCGTATTGCAGCTCAGACATGCGGGCCAGATCGCCAATGCGACGAGCCTGCTCCAGGCTTGTTCTAGCCTGCTCTAAATCAGTTTTGATCGTCTGAGTTCCGGACAATGCTGCTTTTTCAGCTTTCCACTCTTCTTCCAGTTCAGAATATTCACGCTCTTTTTGCTCTAACTCTTCGTTAAGCATTTCAAGACGTTTCTTACTGGCATCGTCTGACTCTTTTAATAACGCCTGCTGTTCCAGTTTGAGCTGGATAATCCTGCGCTCTAAACGATCGAGCGGCTCAGGCTTAGAGTCAATTTGCATACGAATACTGGATGCAGCTTCATCAATCAGATCGATGGCTTTATCAGGTAGCTGTCGATCTGAGACATACCGATGTGACAGAGTAGCCGCAGCAACGATCGCCGGGTCTGTAATCTGCACGTGGTGATGCAACTCATAGCGCTCTTTTAACCCACGCAAAATTGCAATGGTGTCTTCAACAGTCGGCTCGGCAACATACACTTTTTGGAAACGGCGCTCCAGAGCGGCATCTTTCTCAATGTACTGACGGTATTCATCCAGCGTTGTAGCACCAACGCAGTGAAGCTCACCGCGAGCCAGAGCAGGTTTCAGCATATTACCTGCGTCCATTGCACCGTCGCCTTTACCGGCACCCACCATGGTATGAAGTTCATCAATAAACAGAATAACGCTGCCTTCCTGTTTAGATAAATCACTCAGTACCGCTTTCAAGCGCTCTTCAAATTCACCACGGTATTTGGCACCGGCAATCAACGCCCCCATATCTAATGAGAGTACGCGCTTATTTTTCAGGCCTTCAGGTACTTCGCCATTAATAATGCGCTGAGCTAAACCCTCAACAATTGCCGTTTTACCTACGCCGGGTTCACCGATTAATACCGGATTGTTTTTAGTACGACGCTGTAATACCTGAATGGTACGTCGAATTTCTTCATCACGACCGATGACCGGGTCTAATTTGCCCTGCTCTGCCCGCTCGGTAAGGTCGATAGTGTATTTCTTTAAAGCCTGACGCTGATCTTCAGCATTGGCATCATTCACGTTATCACCACCTCTTAATTGATCGATAGCCTGAGTCATTTTCTCACTGGTTGCTCCGGCCTTTTTGAGTAAGTCACCCAACTGGCCTCGTTCTTCTAATGCAGCGAGTACAAATAACTCTGACGAAATAAATTTATCATTTCTTTTTTGCGCCAATTTGTCGCAAAGGTTAAGAATCCTGACCAGTTCATTCGATGGCTGTACGTCTCCGCCTGTCCCTTCAACCTGAACGGTACGGCTTAATGCATCGTCTAAATCATTATTCAGACGATTAACATTAACACCCGCAGAAGTCAGCAGCGGGCGAATGCTTCCACCTTCCTGAGACAATAAAGTGCTCATTAAGTGGATTGGCTCAATAAACTGGTTATCACGCCCGAGAGCTAATGATTGAGCATCAGCGAGGGCGAGTTGGAACTTGCTGGTAAGTCGATCCAAACGCATAACACCTCCAAAATATGATTAACATGTTGCTATGTCGTATATATGAGGTTGTTAATGCGTTTTTCAAGACTAAAGTCAATATATATTATTGACGTTATCAGAGGGGATAAGGAAAGAGAATATATTCAATCGGTTAATCAAACCAAATCATACTGGCCATTCGGCCCGTGGTCTGTTCACGCCGATAAGAGAAGAATAATTCAGGCTGGCTAACGGTACAGTAATCACCGCCATACACCTGTTTTATCCCTAAAGCATTCAATCGTTGGCGTGCCAGCATATAAATATCAGCTAAATATTTATCACCTCTGGCAATAAATGCACGTTCAGCCTGCTGACTGACGTTTATAAAGGCCTCACGAACTTCACCGCCAACTTCAAACTGCTGTGGCCCGATAGCCGGACCAAGCCATGCGACAATATTTGCCGGTTCAGCGGCAAAATGCGCCAACGTTTGCTCCAAAATGCCCGCCTGAAGCCCACGCCACCCGGCATGCGCTGCTGCAACTTCATTCCCTTCAACAGAACAAAAAAGCACTGGCAGACAGTCCGCCGTCATAATGGCACAGACTTGCCCCGGCGTTCGGCTATAGCTGGCATCAGCACGACATTGATTTGGCCAAGCCTTATCCAGTGTTAAAACATCGGTACCATGCACTTGCTCAAGCCAGACAACATCATTGCCAAATCCAAGCTGGCGACTTAACCGCTGGCGATTTTGCAATACTAACCCGGCATCATCACCAACGTGATCGCCAAGATTCAGCGTATCGTAAGGCGCCTGACTAACACCGCCATTACGCGTTGTGCTACAGGCATGAACCTGCCCAGGGATTATCCAGTCTGGCTTGAGTAGCGGTATCATTACCAGTTCATCTCATCTTTAAATATTTCGGTATCTGCCCGCAAAGCGGTAACTAATTGCACCATATCATCAGGCAGTGGGGCGTGCCACTCCATCAATTCGCCCGTAATCGGGTGGCTCAGGCGCAGCATGATGGCGTGCAAGGCCTGACGGTCAAAACCACGCAGTACTTGAATAAAGTCCTCTGAAGCCCCTTTCGGTAAACGAGGGCGGCCGCCATATAGAGGATCGCCAAGCAGTGGATGTGTAATATGCGCCATATGGACACGAATCTGGTGCGTTCTTCCGGTTTCTAAACGCAAGCGTAAACGCGTATGTGCACGGAAATGCTCCATGATACGGTAGTGCGTCACCGCCGGTTTGCCCATCGGGTATACAGACATATGCGTCCGCTTGGTCGGATGACGTGCAATATTGGCATCAACCGTTCCACCGGCAGTCATGGTACCCATAGCAACGGCTTCATATTCTCGGGTAATATCACGAGCCTGCAGAGCCTCAACTAACCGAGTCTGGGCAGGAACCGTTTTCGCTACCACCATTAATCCGGTAGTATCTTTATCTAGGCGATGAACAATGCCCGCTCGCGGCACATCGACAATGGCCGGGTAATGATGTAACAACGCATTCAGCACGGTTCCATCAGGATTCCCTGCGCCGGGATGAACCACAAAATCTCTTGGTTTATTGATAACAATAATATCGTCATCTTCATAAACAATATTTAATGGAATATCTTGGGGTAACCAACGGGCTTCTTCTTCGATCAGCGCGTTAATTGAGATACACTCTCCCCCCAACACTTTTTCTTTAGGTTTGGCTATAATTTGCCCGTTCACGGTAACACGTTCTTCTAAAATCCATTCTTTTATGCGAGAACGTGAATAATCAGGGAACAATTCGGCCAAAGCCTGATCTAATCGTTGTCCGAGTTGCGATTCGGCAACTGTTGCTTCAAGTTGTACTTGTTGTGACATAAATAACTTCTTAAGTTTTAAGTTGGGTTTTGACGGTAAAGCCGTTTAAAATAATATGGTATTGTACCTTGTACTTATCGGGAGCTTAATGGATAGTCTCCCCGAACAACATTCTGAGGATAAGCAAAACGTCATGATGCGTATGAAATATTTAGTGGTTGCTGCCACATTGAGCCTGGCGTTGGCAGGTTGCTCGTCGGATACTATCCCTGATAATCCACCATCAGAAATGTACGCTACCGCCCAAGAGAAATTACAAAGCGGTAATTTCAGTGCAGCCATTACCCAATTAGAAGCGCTAGATAACCGCTATCCGTTTGGCCCTTATTCACAGCAAGTCCAGCTGGATTTAATTTATGCTTACTATAAAGCAGACGATTTACCGTTAGCTCAAGCAACCATAGAACGATTCGCTCGTTTAAATCCAACTCACCCAAACATCGATTATGTACTTTACATGCGCGGCGTGACCGATATGGCGTTTGACGATAATACCTTACAAAGTTTCTTTGGTATCGATCGTTCTGACCGCGATCCACAGCACGCACGTAACGCATTCCGTGACTTCACTCAATTAGTACAAAACTATCCACAAAGTGCTTATGCCGCTGATGCTCAAAAACGTTTAATATTCTTACATAACCGTTTAGCTGACTACGAACTCTCAGTTGCACAATATTACACTAAGCGCGGCGCTTATGTTGCAGTAGTTAATCGCGTTGAGCAAATGCTACGTGACTTCCCTAACTCTGAAGCAACCCGTGAAGCATTACCATTAATGGAAAATGCTTATCGCCAGTTAAATTTACCTGCTCAGGCCGATAAAGTTAAACGAATTATTGAAACTAATAATATCAAAAACTAATCGTCGGTTAATCACAATATATCAATCACTACCTCCTGCGTAGTGATTGATATATTTCGGTATTTTTATTTATCAAGCCTATCTTCTGATTCAACTCCCCGTTATACCGCTAATCCTTATTTACTTTGTCTAGAGAACTGGTTAATTTTATTAACACCGCGATCTGCGGCTAAAAATAAAACCAACAACAGCGAGAAACTTAATGGACAGGCGCACCCTATTAAAATCTTCCGGCCTATTGCTCGGCGGTCTAACATTAGGCAATTTAGCCACTAATGTAGCGAAAGCCAGTGCTGATAATCAGACGGCTGACAAAGCAACAAAATTACTGATTCAACCAACCAAAGAGCAACCCTTATTGCTCAACTTCAATGAAAATTCACTGGGAATGTCAGCAAAAGCACAACAGGCGGTAATTGATGCCCTGCCTAATGCATTTCGTTATCCTGATGCCGCAAGAGAACAGCTGATAGAAAAAATTGCTGAATCTCATAAATTAGAATCTAACCAAATATCATTGGGCAATGGTTCATCAGAGTCAATTCAAGCCGCCATACAAATGGCCATTTACCGCGCACAAAAAGCCGGTCAGCAAGTTCAGGTCATTGCGCCCGATCCAACCTTTAATTATGCAGAACTGTATGCCAAAGCCTCGGGCGTACCAACGATTAAGGTCCCTCTGACGGAGAAGCTGGCGTTTGATATCGATACCATGAAAAAAGCCGCAGAGGACTTTCCCGGCTATTCGATTGTCTATCTGTGTAACCCAAATAACCCCACCGCAACGATTACGCCAGCAGATTTGATTGAACCATGGATCAAGGCTGCTCCTGAGCGAGTACTGTTTATCCTCGATGAGGCTTATGCTGAATTTGTCACTGACCCTCGATTCCGTAGCGGAATTGAGTTAGTTGCCAAAGATCACAAGAATGTTATCGTGACCCGTACATTCTCAAAAATCTATGCATTGGCCGGATTACGTATCGGTTATGCGCTAGCACATCCCGATATTATTATGCAGATTGAACCCTTTGTTTCTATGGATAATACCAATACTGCCGGGGCCGTCGCAGCGTTGGCATCATTAGAAGATAAGACCTTCCTGACCATTAGCCGAACCTCAATTGAGACATCGAGAAAAATTGTCACTAATGCGCTGGATAAGCTAGGTCTGGCTTATTTACCATCGCAGGCAAACTTTATTTTTCATAAGGTCAGTGGGGATGTTAAAACCTATCAGGACAGAATGAAGGAATATCACGTATTTGTCGGACGGGAATTTTTGCCAGCTAAAGGATGGAACCGACTGACGTTGGGTACACCTGAAGAGATGACGGCTTTCGTTAGCGTACTGACGGAATTTCGAGCTAAAGGCTGGGTTTAGTGACAGCTATAACCACATTATAGGCCGATAAAAAAAAGGGGTCTGGCAATAGCCAAACCCCGATATAACTAATAGCTTTTGGATGTTGCTTAAGCTTTACTACCAAGACGCTCTTTGATACGAGCTGACTTACCAGTACGCTCACGCAGATAGTACAGTTTAGCCTGACGAACGGCACCACGACGCTTAACAGTAATACTGTCAATAACTGGAGAGTGAGTTTGGAACACACGCTCTACGCCTTCGCCGTTAGAAATCTTACGAACAGTGAATGCAGAGTGCAGACCGCGGTTACGAATAGCGATAACCACGCCCTCGAATGCCTGCAGACGCTTCTTACTACCTTCAACGACCCATACCTTAACTTCCAGGGAATCACCCGGACGGAATGCAGGTACGTCTTGCTTCATCTGTTCTTGTTCAATTTGCTTAATAATGTTGCTCATAATTTCTCTCTTACCCTAGGTAAACTGAAACTGCGGGAACGATTAACCTTCCCTTATTAGTCTTGCTGCGAGTGTTCCTGTTGGAACTGTTTCAGCAGCATTGCTTGCTCATCAGTCAGAGCTAGGCTTTTTAGAAGCTCAGGTCTTCTAAGCCAGGTTCGACCCAACGACTGTTTCATGCGCCAGCGGCGAATATGTTCATGGTTTCCCGAAAGCAGAACTGCCGGTACTTCCATATCGTCTAACACCTCAGGGCGAGTATAGTGCGGACAGTCCAACAAACCGTCGGCAAACGAATCCTCCTCTGCTGACGACTGATGCCCCAGAACACCCGGTATAAAACGGGAAACTGAGTCAATCAATGTCATCGCGGGAAGTTCACCACCGCTAAGTACGTAATCGCCGATAGACCATTCTTCATCGACTTCGGTTTGGATTACGCGCTCATCCACTCCTTCATACCGGCCACAAATCAAAATTAACTTCTGATTAGCCGCCAGTTCGCAAACGCCTTGTTGATCAAGTTTGCGCCCCTGTGGCGAAAGATAAATGACTTTCGCCCCTTCGCCTGCCGCTGTTTTTGCTGCGTGTATGGCATCCCGTAAGGGTTGAACCATCATCAACATGCCGGGACCACCGCCGTAAGGCCGATCGTCCACTGTGCGATGCCGATCGTGCGTGAAATCGCGAGGACTCCAGAACTCTACACTCAGCAGGCCATTCTTTACTGCTCGGCCGGTTACTCCATAATCAGTAATCGCGCGAAACATTTCGGGGAACAGGCTTATTACACCAATCCACATAGTTAACGTTCCATCCGCTACTACCGTTTGATGCTAAATGCATTAACTACGGAGCTAGAAACCAGGATCCCAATCTACCTCAACAAGTTGAGCAGTGAGATCGACTTTCTTGATAACTTGTCCATCCAAGAACGGGATTAAACGTTCTTTAGCGCCAAAAGCATCTTTCAGGTTAGCCCTGACCACCAGAACGTCATTTGAACCAGTTTCCATCATGTCTGTGATTTTACCCAGTTCATAACCTTCGGTTGTTACTACACGGCAGCCCATAAGGTCTTTCCAGTAGTAATCACCGTCTTCCAGTGGAGGCAGTTGCTCAGAGTCAACGGCAATCTCTCGATTGGTTAACCCGTTAGCAACCTCACGATCGTCAATACCTTTCAGCTTGATAATCAGATCCTGATTGTGGCGTTTCCAGCCTTCCAGCTCTACAACGCGCCACTCACCAGCCTGCTGGATATACCACGGCTGATAATCAAAAATACTTTCAGACTGCTCAGTGGATGAGAAGACTCTGAGCCAACCCCGAATACCATATGTAGAGCCCAGTTTCCCGAGTACTATTGGATTTAGTAGTTTGCTCATTGTTGCCACCCAGACAAATTATGCTGCTTTGTTCGCGTCTTTGATCAGCGCACAAACGCGATCAGAAACGGTTGCACCCAGACCAGTCCAATGACTAATACGGTCCAGATCTAAACGCAGACGTTCTGCTTGACCAGCTGCTAGCGGGTTGAAGAAGCCTACGCGTTCGATGAAGCGACCGTCACGTGCATTACGACTGTCGGTCACAACAACTTGATAAAACGGACGCTTTTTTGCGCCGCCACGAGCTAAACGAATTGTTACCATAACATCCTCTTTAGTTAATAAAACACACGGACCCCATCGAGGAACGGGGTCCGGTGCAATATAAAAAGCCCGAAAAGTTTACTCATTCTGGCGCAAAAAGCAACTTAAAGCGCCTGATATTAGTGATTCTGCTTTAAAAGAAAGCCTGAATTTAACCGGCATTGCTGATAATTCAACAAACTGACTCTAAAATTCAATCGCCAATATAGGAGTATCTCATCTATTGAGCTTTAAACTTAGTAATAAATTAAATTAAAAGCCTAAACCTAATAATCATGGCTAATTATCGGGTCTGACTCATCGCCAGTGGCTTTTGTGACGGATCCGCCAGATAGGTTTTAATACCACGCCGTTTTAACGCATCTTCACCCTGTGAAGTACAGATTATTGTGGTGCCACTGCCACATACCAAGCCCTTAAACATCACAATGTTACCACCCACAATCGTGGCTACCGGCGTTCGGCTTTCAACATCTAATACGGTAATATCCGCATCCATTCCAATCCCTAAACTACCTTTATTCGGTAATCTCAACATGCGGGACGGATTCCAAGATGTTTTAAGAATAAATTCATTTAGCGTAATAACATCCAAGAAAACTAACCCCAGGCCTTTTTCAACTAACACATTACGCGGAAGACATCCGCCGTCGGTTGAAAGGCAATCAACCACAAAGTCACCTTCAGGGCGTTTAGCTTCGGCCAACATAATTCTGGGCAATGGCGGGTTTACCGGAAACATGCCGCCCAACGATGTGCCGTTTTCACGCCAAATTTTTATTCCCTGCTCGCCGCTGATGCGAACACTCTCACTGCCGCCATTAATGACACAACCGACTTTACCGGCTCGAAATGCACTTTCCATTCCGACTTCTGTCGCCTCAAACCCTAGCTTGAGCAAACTATTACATGTCACCTTACTGATAGGAACGCCATCTTTACAGGCAAGGCTGGTTCCATTTAGAGGGGAAATGTAGGATTCACTATAGATATGAGGATGTTTCAACAATAAATTGATAGCTTCATAAGTTTCTTCCAACTCACTGATCACCGTACCACGACAATAACTATTGATATGAGCCAGATGTAAAAAATGCCCGTCAGCCATAGCGATGGCTTCGCGCATCCCCTCTATATTTGAACCATGCTCGGTCGTTCCTGCATGCCAGGCAACATATCCGCCCTGCCTGGCTATTTCGGCAATCAATAGTCCGGAAGCATCAGGCGTCAGCGGATAGTGTCCGCCGAGTAATTTAACGCCATAAGCCCCATTCCGCAGGCTGGATTCGACCAGTGAGTGAATTTCTTCCTGAGATGGATTAGAGCAGGTAAAGGTGTAAGGCGGGCTGGCAAACTGTAATATGGCAACGTTTAGCCCCGCCCCATGTTCAGGAATAGATTTCAGAATATCGTCCAGCGGCCCGGCCATATCCAGCGTGGTACATACGCCCGCTTTAGCAAGCATGCTTTGACCGTTATGACTTCCCCAAAACTCACTGACATGGGTATGCGGGTCGATAATTCCCGGAATGGCGGTGTACCCGGATAAGTCAATAAGCTTACGCCCCTGATGCATCGGAATATCCGCTTCAATAGCCGCAATAAGTCCGTCAGAAATCCCGATATCTGCCACGCCATCAACGCCGTTAATCGGATCTTTAATATCAACCTGCTTAATCACTAAATCATAAAGATACATACTTCGCTCCTTACCATTACCAACTTACCGGCATCAACTTCTGGCTCTTATTTGTCGTTATTTTAAGGTGTTCGCCGCACACACTAGCCTGAACGCTAAGACTAACAACCCCGGTCAAAAAGCAACAATGCAAATAAAATGAAGCCGATGCAAAAGCAACATCAGGGATGCATAATTAAATATAAAAAGAGCACCTAAAGCGTTTTATCTTTCCATTACACAGACGCTATACTCAAAAATCCTTTATAAAAACAAGGCAATTATTATGTCTGCAATCCTTTCTTATCTCACTCAGCATCAGGATGATATTCTGGCCGACCTGGAGTTACTGGCCAAAGCGGAATCACCTTCACATGATAAATCTGCGGTAGACGCCTGCGGGCAAGTATTACAACAGCTGTTTATCAGGCATTTAGGCGTAAAGGCTGAAGTTTTTCCCCGTAGCGAATATGGCAACCATCTGGCATTTGATATAGGCAACGGAACGCGAAAGACAATAATTATGGGCCACTTTGATACCGTATGGGATATTGGCCGGCTCTCTCTTCGCCGTGAAGATGGCAAACTTTATGGCCCCGGCGTACTCGATATGAAAGGTGGGCTTATTCAGGCTATCTGGGCAGTAAAAGCCCTTAAAGAGCTGGAGTTACTGGCAGATCATCATATTCGTTTCCTGTGTAATGCTGATGAAGAGCTCGGTAGCCCAAGTTCACGCGAATGGATTGAAGCGCAGGCAAAAGATTGCAGACAGGTATTAGTTGCCGAGCCAACCACTGCCAACAATCATGCGTTAAAGACCGGGCGTAAAGGTACTGGCCGCTTTTATGTGCATATTAAAGGCCGTGCGGCTCATGCAGGAAACAATCCTGAAGACGGTATTAGCGCGATTCAAGAAATGTCTTATCAGATTCAATATCTCCACTCGCTGAATGCCCCTCAAAACGGTACTACGGTCAACGTTGGCGTTGCCAGCGGCGGTAATAAAATTAACGTCGTTGCTGAAGAGGCCAATCTAAGCATTGATGTTCGCGTTACCCGTTTAGATGAAGCAGAGAGAATCCATAAGGCGATTTACGGTTCACAGGCCAAGCTTGCGGGTATTGAATTAACTATCACCGGCGGTATGGTTCGTCCACCAATGGAACGTAATGAAGCTGCTGGTAAACTGTTCGGTATCGCTCAGCAGGCTGCCAAGGCGCTAGGATTTGAAGTAGAAGAGGCATCAGTCGGCGGAGGTAGCGACGGTAACTTTACCGCAGCAATGGGAATCCCAACGCTGGATGGATTAGGCGCTACCGGCGCGGGTCCTCATGCCGAATACGAACATATTATTATTGAAGATCTGCCAAAGCGCTCTGCGCTACTGGCCGAACTCATTACCCGGCTTTAATAAAAACCCCCTTTAACCTATCAGTTAAAGGGGGTTTTAATCATCACAAAAAATTAAAAGTTAACGGCCCGGGAATCCCGGTGGCATCATACCTTTCATGCCGCGCATCATTTTAGCTAAACCGCCCTTCTTCATCTTTTTCATCATGCGTTGCATTTCATCGAACTGCTTAAGCAGGCGGTTAACATCCTGTACCTGCATACCTGAACCGGCCGCAATCCGACGCTTACGGGAACCTTTGATAATTTCAGGCTTAGCCCGCTCTTTGAAGGTCATAGAGTTAATGATTGCCTCCATGCGCACCAGCACCTTGTCATCCATCTGAGATTTAACGTTATCCGGAATCTGACCAGCCCCCGGTAACTTACTCATCATACTGGCCATGCCGCCCATATTACGCATTTGTTTTAACTGGTCGAGGAAGTCGGTCAGATCAAAACCATCGCCTTTTTTCAACTTAGTGGCTAGCTTTTCAGCCTGCTCACGATCGACACGACTTTCAATGTCTTCGATCAGCGAGAGCATATCCCCCATACCGAGAATGCGTGATGCAACACGGTCAGGATGGAAAGGCTCCAGCGCTTCGGTCTTCTCACCGACGCCCAAAAACTTAATCGGTTTACCGGTAATATGGCGAATAGACAATGCCGCACCGCCGCGGGCATCACCATCCACTTTAGTCAATACAACACCGGTAAGCGGCAGCGCTTCATTAAAGGCTTTAGCCGTATTAGCCGCGTCCTGACCGGTCATTGCATCAACAACAAACAGCGTTTCTACCGGGTTAATGGCTGCATGGACCTGTTTAATTTCGTCCATCATCGCTTCATCAACGTGCAAGCGACCTGCGGTATCGACGATCAGAACGTCATAAAATTTTAGCTTAGCCTGTTGTAAGGCTTTATTAACGATATCAACCGGTTTTTCCTGAGCGTCTGACGGGAAGAAATCGATAGCGATAGCTTCAGCCAGCGTTTCTAACTGACGGATCGCCGCTGGGCGATAAACGTCGGCAGAAACAACTAATACCTTTTTCTTTTGCTTTTCTTTTAAGAATTTAGCCAGTTTAGCAACGCTGGTTGTTTTACCTGCACCTTGCAAACCGGCCATTAAAATTACAGCCGGAGGCTGAGCCGCCAAATTAAGTTCGTTATTCTCTTCACCCATTGCCGCCACTAACTCTTGGCGAACAATCTTGACGAACTCTTGCCCCGGCGTCAGGCTTTTATTAACTTCTTGCCCTACCGCACTCTCTTTTACTCGGCTAATAAAGTCGCGAACAACCGGCAGAGCCACATCAGCTTCAAGTAAAGCCATGCGAACTTCACGCAAAGTATCTTTAATATTGTCTTCAGTCAGCCGCCCACGGCCACTGATATTACGCAGCGTGTGCGATAATCGATCGGTTAAGTTTTCAAACATCGTCTGTCTCATGCTCAACGTTATGATAAACCGCCTAGGCGGCAACAAATTTTCGCCAGTATAACACGAACAATCCGTAGGTCTGTTATCGATACTTCGTGAGAATTGTTGGAGGGTGGCGTCACTAACGCTATACTGATGATACTTTTTCCATGGCCTATGCAAATATCAACATTATGCCTGTTTTCGCCATACTATCATTGATCGCTTATCTAACCAGCCTGGGGCTTGTGATTCCCAGCCTGCTTAGAAAAAAGAGTGTTCATCGTCGCTGGACGTTGATCTCAGCCGTTTTTGCGCTTATTTTTCATGCCATAACGCTGCAGCAAAGCATTTTTAATGTCGATTATGGACAAAATTTAAGTTTGCTCAATATGGCTTCCGTAGCCAGCTTATTGATCAGCGCCATCATGACCTTTGTCGCATCAAAAGATCGCGGATGGGTTCTGCTACCGATCGTTTACAGCTTCTCTATTATTAATCTGGCTTTAGCCAGCTTTAGCCCGTGGGAATTTATTACCCATCTGGAAGATAGCCCGACACTACTTATCCATATTGTGCTCGCTCTATTCTCCTATGCAACGCTGATTATTGCTGCCTTATATGCGATACAGCTCGCGTGGATCGACTACCAGCTAAAAAATAAAAAAATGTTTTTTAACAGTGAAATGCCTCCGCTGTTATCCATTGAACGCATCATGTTCCATATTACTCAGGTTGGTCTAATTCTGCTGACGCTGACGCTAATCACCGGTGTCGTTTATCTGGATAACATCTTTGGCCGGGAAAACATCCACAAAACTACCCTGTCAATTATGGCTTGGGTGGTATATATCATCTTATTATGGGGTCATCATCGTAAAGGGTGGCGCGGTCGTAAAGTTGTTTGGTTTAGCCTGGCGGGCGCATTTTTACTGACTCTGGGATATTTTGGCAGTCGGTTGATTCAGGAAATTCTAGCCCATTAAGCTAGATTTTTGACAATCAGTCCTTATATTTCACTTAACTGATACCATGAATTAACTGAGGGCATAGATCGGTGGACGATGTATCAACCGGTACACTTATCATTATTCTTATCGTTATGGTGCTGATTTCAGCCTATTTCTCAGCATCAGAAACCGGCATGATGACGCTAAACCGCTATCGGTTGCGCCACTTAGCCAGCAAAGGTAATCGCCAAGCCCGCCGGGTCGAGAAACTTCTTCAACGCCCAGACCGATTGATAAGCTTAGTGCTTATCGGTAACAACCTGGTTAATATTCTGGCCTCATCGCTGGCTACCGTCGTAGGCCTACGCCTATATGGCAATATGGGCGTCGCTATCGCAACCGGCGTACTGACCTTTATCATATTGGTATTTGCAGAAGTATTACCCAAAACCATTGCCGCACTCTATCCTGAGCGTATTGCGTTTCCCAGCAGCCTGCTACTTAAACCATTACAAAAGATTATGGCTCCGCTGGTATGGCTGCTCAATGGCATTACCCGGATTATCATGCACCTGTTCGGATTACGCTCTGACGTACGAGGAACAGACGCCGTCAGTAAAGATGAATTACGTACCATCGTTAATGCGTCTAATCCGCTGATTTCTCATCGCTATCAAAGCATGCTGTTATCCGTGCTTGACCTGGAAGTGGTCAACGTTGACGATATTATGGTGCCGCGTAGTGAAATCATCGGTATCAACGTCAATGACGAATGGAAGGATATTCTTAAACAACTAACCCATTCCCCCCACGGGCGCATTGTGTTGTACCGTGACTCTCTCGACGATGCTATCGGTATGCTACGCGTTCGTGAAGCCTATCGGCTGATGATGGAAAAAAGTGAATTCACTAAAGAGACCATGCTGAGGGCTGCGGATAAAATCTACTTTATTCCGGAAGGCACACCGCTGAACGTCCAGTTAGTTAAGTTTCAACGCAATCGGGAAAAGGTTGGCATCATTGTTGATGAATACGGCGATATTCAAGGTCTGGTCAGCGTAGAAGATATTCTGGAAGAGATTGTCGGTGACTTCACGACATCCATGTCCCCTTCGCTGGCTGAAGAAGTTATTCCACAGGCCGACGGTTCAATATTAGTTGATGGCAGCGCCAGTATTCGTGAACTCAATAAAGCATTTAACTGGAATCTTCCTACCTCAGCCGCCAGAACGGTCAATGGCCTGCTGCTTGAATACCTTGAAGACATTCCATCTGCCGGTACTCATGTTGAGCTGAAACACTACATCGTGGATATTATTCAGGTAAGTAATAACATGATTAAACAGGTAAGAATCACCCCGCGTAACGGTGATTTATTGAGTAAAAATATAAAGCATTAAGCGTTTTAGTAACAAGAAAAAACTAAAAGCCCGAAACCGGTTAACGGTATTCGGGCTTTTTAATTATATACCCCAAGCAACTTGAAGTATGACGGGTATAGACATCGAATTTACAGATGTAAGTCGGCCAACTTATCTTTTGGCAAAGCAAGCTCATCATTTTGATTTACTCGAATACCCCGGCTGATAATGTCACTCGCGATGGCGTGAGCCTCTTCCAACGAATGCATTTCATAAGTACCACACTGGTACTCATTTAATTCAGGGATCTTCTTCTGATCCTGAACCTTTAAGATATCAGCCATTGCCGCAGACCACGCCTGAGCAACACGAGTTTCATCCGGAGTGCCAATTAAGCTCATATAGAAACCTGTGCGGCATCCCATAGGTGAAATATCGATAACCTCAACCCCATTTCCATTCAGATGGTCGCGCATAAAACCGGCAAACAGGTGTTCAAGCGTATGAATGCCCTTCTCCGGTAGAATTTCCATATTCGGGCGACAAAAACGAAGATCGAATACGGTAATCGTATCTCCATGAGGAGTTTTCATTGTTTTTGCGACCCGGACGGCCGGCGCTAACATACGAGTATGATCAACGGTAAAACTATCTAACAATGGCATTTTCGTCACCTTTCAAAAAAAATGAATTTTTTTTACTTTTTCAGGAAACCTTTTAGATATACACGAGTCCTAACTATTAGAACAACACTCGTTATTATCATCCCTCGTACAGAGATGTTTATAAGGCCACTAGATATGTGGCCTTTCTTTTATCCAATTATCGGCGATTCTGTGCGGCTAAGTACTCATCAAAGCTTTGAGTATCCTGCATTTCCATCTTTTCTTGGCGTTGAAGTGAAGCAATTCGTTCCGCTTCTAAATCTTTCTCAGTCAATACGCTCAGTGGTTCAGACTGTAACATTTGACGATATTGTTCAGCTAAGGCCAAACCAAAGCGGCCAATACCCACATCTTTTACTGCCTGTAACATTCTGCCGGAAAACGTCAGTTCAGGATTATCAAAGGATGATATTAATTTATTACACACATCCTGATATTGCGAATTTTTATTCGAGCTGTCCAGAACCTCGGCAACCCGCAGTAAATCAGCAAACAATGATTTACCCACCACGTCCAAAGGCTCTCGGGCGGTATCACAACCAATCCCGATAGTCTGACCCGGCTTACGGCCTTCTAGAATGACCCTATTCCAGTTATAACGCGTACACTGAAGCTCATCGCTACTCATTTCTGGCGCATCAGCTAAAGTACACCAGATCAAGAACAGGTCCAGAAAACGCGCCTGATCGGCATCAATACCAATCGGTGAGAACGGATTGATATCTAACGCTCTGACTTCAATATATTCAACGCCACCGCGCAGTAATGCATCGGATGGTGACTCACCATCACGAGTAACGCGTTTCGGTCGAATAGGGGCATAGAACTCATTCTCTATCTGCAATATGTTGCTATTAAGCTGCTGATAGTGGCCCTTCTTCTTTTCATCCAATGGCTTAAATTGTTCTGCCGGCGTTGAAATTGCTTTTTTCAGCCCTTCAACATAGGTATTCAAGTCATTAAAGGTAATACCTAAATTACTTTGAGAGCTGTTGGTATAGCCCAAATCACTCATACGCAGCGAAGTGGCGTAAGGTAAGTAACAGGCTCCGTTTTTGAGCTTTTCAAAAGGTATTTTTACGTCCCGTCCTTTAATAAAGGATGAACAAACAGCCGGAGAGGCGCCAAACAAATAAGGAATAACCCAGCCAAAACGATAATAGTTTCGGATCAAACGGAAATAACCTTCGGAGATTTTCTCTTTGCCACTTTCAGCGTCAGCAATCCCTTCCCGCGCTTGCCAAAACTCTAATGGCAACGAGAAATTATAATGAACCCCGGATATAGTCTGCATCAGCGCACCGTAACGGTTTTTTAACCCTTCACGATACAGAGTCTTAAAGCGGCCGATATTAGAAGTACCGTACTGAGCTAACTCAATCTTATCTTCAGAGCTGATAAAACATGGCATGCTTAATGGCCACATTCGTTCACTGCCCAGCTCTCTGCTCACATGACGATGGATATCGCGCAAAAATGCCAGTAGGTGATCGACATTATCGTCAACCGGAGTAATAAATTCCAATAGTGCCTCAGCAAAATCGGTCGTTATCCAACGATTGGTTAATGCAGATCCTAAGGTTTTAGGGTGTGGCGTGGTGGCTAACTGACCATCCGTCGTCACGCGAAGGGTTTCGCGTTCAATACCGCGTTGAATACCTTTTAAAGCCTGAGGGTGCGCTTCCAGCCAAGAAAGTGCTTTCGATACGTCCGGGATCAAATCGACCTCCCGTTATCAATGTTCATATAACCTGCCAAGACAAACTACCACGTCTGTAATACTGTCTTTTTTAGCTAAAAAAAGACAAACCTTTAAGTGTAATCACTGTGAGAACAATATAACGCAATGATTTTCCAACTAAGATAAAGAATGTTACAGACCACCAGGGCAAACGTAACCAGCCCGCCAGCAGACACAATAGATCGCCCATAATGGGCAACCAACTTAATAGCAGCGCCGGAGAACCGTAACGCTGTAGCCAAGTCATCGCTAATTCTAAACGTTGGTGGTGCTTTGGGCTCGGGGCCAAACGACCAATAATAACATTGGTCAATCCACCGAGCGTATTCCCTATAATTGCTACCACCAGCAATAGTAGAGGGTTTGTTTCTACCGTTGTTAACAACGTTACCAGCAGAACTTCAGAGTTGCCGGGCAACAATGTTGCGCTGAGAAAACTACTGCTAAACAGCGTCAGCAATGCTAAACCGTCACTCACAAATTACGTACATCCACTGCATCCATTCCGGCAGCTTTAGCCGCCTGAAGCCCAAAAGGAGCATCTTCAAAAACCACACAAGAACCCGGATTCACTTTAATCAGTTCTGCACAGCGTAAAAAGGTATCCGGCGCTGGCTTATGGTTTTGCACATCATCGGCACCCACTATTGCATCAAAGCAGTCGCGCAGGCCAACGTGCTGTAACAATCGGTCAGCGAAACCATGCATACTGCCGGTACCAATGGCCATTGGTCGTTTACCTTTATAGGCTTTAACGATTTCTACAATAGGTAAAGGTTTAACCATAGCCAAAACGATATCACCAACAATATCAAATTTCTCTTGGGCCAATTTATAAGGGTCCATATCGACTTGATAGCTATCAATAATAAACTGTGCAACCTTCCATGATGGGGAACCGTTTAGCGCAACAACCGCTTCAAGATCGAGCTTCATACCATACTTTGCCAGAACTTCATCCCAGGCTTGTCTATGCCCGGCTTCCGTATCTAACAACGTTCCATCCATATCAAAGATCAACCCCTGATAGCGATCATACATGACGGACCCCATATAATTTAGATAACAGATTGCAAACTTGTCGGTTACTTTATCGCAAAACGAAATTAATGTCGCTCAAAGAGTTCCCTTGGTAAACCCCGTTAAGTACAACGCAACATGTCACCATTTATTACATTTATCTCACAAAGAAAAAATGCTGTCAGCTCAGCGGATTACTCCCAATTTAGGCTACAATCAAATTATCAATATGTGGCTAACACACATCTTTTAATGAATTAATGCTGTAATTTCATTACAATGGCCGACTATTTTTATCGAGTGAACAATATTCAGACAATGCGCTACTTTTATGAGTATGGAAATGCGCAACATAACACACAGGAAGAGAAGCTAAGCTTTATGAAACCAACTATCGGCGCTGCCGCCCTACTTGCTACTTTATCATTTAATGTCATGGCCGGTGACGCGGCAGATAATGGTCTTTGGTATCGAATAAAAGATAACGTCCGAACGACTTGGAACTCACCAACTCGTGACTTATACGTTCCGTTAAATACCTGGCATGCCCGCTTTATGTACGATAAAGAAAAAACTGACTCCTACAATGAAAGACCTTGGGGAATCGGCTATGGCGTATCACGATTTGATGAAGATGGTGACTGGCATTCTATTTATGCCATGGGTTTTCAGGATTCCCATGATATGTTTCAGCCTATTATTGGCTATGGTTATCAAAAAAACTGGTACTTCGGTGAAGGTAACGATTGGCGTTTAGGCTTAGGCTTTACCGCGGCGATAACAGCCCGCCAAGATTATGACTATATTCCAATACCATTGCCGTTACCGCTATTTTCGATTGAATATAAGAAATTCGCACTGCAAAACACTTATATTCCAGGAACTTATAATAATGGCAACGTACTATTCACTTGGGCGAGATGGCAGTTTTAACCGGCAATAGCAATATCTCAGTTCTAGGACTGCTTAATTATTTTCAGGCAGATTAAGCAGCCGGACTGATACTACCCTATGATTTACGAGGTTCTATTAATTTAAGTCCGGGTAACTGATTAGTCCCTTCTGACAATAGATAGAACTTAGTCCGGCTGTCTGGCCATCGTTTTAGTCACCGAGAAATAATATGGATAACACACAACAGATTCCCGTAGCGAAGACCCGTCATAAAGAGTATTCGCTGATTCTCGCGATGTTCACCATTCCTGTACTGCTATTTTTACAACACAACGCCAGCTTTATTGTCGTTATATTACTTAACCTTCTGGCTTTGGCCGCTATTTTAGGCAGCGCATTTAGCGTCGTTCGCCATGCTGACGTTTTGGCGCACCGCTTAGGTGAGCCCTATGGTTCATTAATTTTAAGCCTGGCCGTCGTTATTCTTGAAGTCAGCTTAATCTCTGCATTAATGGCAACCGGAGATGCCGGCCCGACATTAATGAGAGATACGCTTTACTCCGTCATTATGATTGTGACCAGCGGATTAGTTGGATTATCGTTACTTATGGGCGGGCGTAAATTTGCTACTCAGCACGTTAATTTAGCCGGTATAAAACAGTATCTGATGGCAATAATGCCATTAGCCATTATTGTACTGGTATTACCGGCGATGTTTGAATCCGGTACGTTTAGCTCAGTACAGCTTATCTTTGTTGCCCTAATTTCAGCCTCTATGTACGGCGTGTTTCTGGTCATCCAGACTAAAACACACCAAAGCCTTTTTGTTTATGAGCACGAAGATGACGGCGATGGCCCCGATGACCACCACGGAAAACCCTCTTCACACAGCAATAAATGGCATGGATTCTGGCTGGTTGTGCATCTGGTTGCCGTTATCGCCATAACTAAGATTAATGCCAGCTCATTAGAAACGTTACTTTCAGGATTAAATGCACCAAAACAATTTACCGGCTTTCTGATCGCGCTATTAATACTTTCGCCTGAAGGTTTAGGTGCACTAAAAGCCGTTATGGCAAATCAGGTCCAGCGGGCGATGAACCTATTCTTTGGTTCTGTCCTTGCCACTATTTCTCTGACGGTTCCTTGCGTTGTTATTATCGCGTTACTGAAGGGCCAAGAGTTAGTCTTTGGTCTTGAACCGGCTAACATTGTTATTTTGGTCAGCGTACTGCTTTTATGTCAAAGCTCTTTCGCCACCGGCCGGACCAACGTACTGAATGGTACCGCCCACCTTGCATTGTTCTTTGCTTACCTATTAGTTCTTATGGGTTAAAGCATTAAATTAGTCCTCCCTC
This sequence comes from Budvicia aquatica DSM 5075 = ATCC 35567, assembly GCF_000427805.1. GTDB lineage: Bacteria > Pseudomonadota > Gammaproteobacteria > Enterobacterales > Enterobacteriaceae > Budvicia > Budvicia aquatica. The sequence continues at coordinate 25,418 of NZ_KE386588.1, forward strand.
AAACGCCGCTTCAATAGCGGCGTTTTATTACCTACTATTTGATAAGATGATGCTAAACAGCGACCTAAGGACTAACATTAATTTTCTCAGCTCTATTTGGCAAATCTGGCCGCTCTTCATCAGTCATTATTAGGCGGTCATTTCTCATTCACCGACGACGGCATACACATTCAAACTCAGTTTCTCCTTAACACCGTAAATTAAAGGAAGTCATTATGAGTCAGAGCCCACAAGTCAATCGTAGTATCGTTCTCGCATCTCGACCTTACGGCGCACCTACGCCAGATAACTTCACATTAAAACAGCAACCAATCCCAACGCCGGGTCAAGGAGAAGTATTACTACGTAATATTTATCTTTCGTTAGATCCTTATATGCGCGGTCGAATGAGCGATGCTCCTTCATATGCTAAATCGCTGGAAATTGGCGAAGTGATGATCGGTGGCACCGTAAGCAAAATAGAAATATCAAATAATCCCGAGTATCAGGTCGGTGACTGGGTCATCAGCCAGGCCGGGTGGCAAGACTATGCGATTTCAAACGGCAGCGACCTGCTTAAACTCGACAGTAAATTCCCTCGTCCATCTTATGCATTAGGCATTCTCGGCATGCCGGGCTTCACCGCTTATATGGGGCTGTTAGATATCGGCCAGCCTAAAGCTGGCGAAACTGTCGTGGTTGCAGCAGCAACAGGCCCGGTCGGAGCAACCGTTGGGCAAATTGCTAAATTAAAAGGCTGCCGGGTAGTGGGTATTGCCGGCGGTGAAGAAAAGTGTCGTCATGCTATTGAAACCTTAGGATTTGATGTTTGTCTCGATCACTATCAATCTGATTTGAATAAGCGTTTAGCCGAAGCATGCCCGAAAGGCGTCGATGTCTATTTCGAAAACGTCGGCGGTAAAGTTTTTGACGCAGTACTGCCGTTATTCAATCCTAAAGCGCGAATTCCGGTCTGCGGGGTTATCTCACTATACAATGCCACATCCCTGCCTGAAGGCCCCGATCGCCTGCCGCTACTTGAAAGCATCATCTTAAAAAAACGCATCCGCATGCAAGGCTTCATCATCACGGATGACTATGCTCACCGCTATGGTGAATTTATCCAGCAAATGAGCTTTTGGGTCGCTGAAGGAAAAATTCAATATCGTGAACATCTCGTCGACGGACTAGAAAATGCACCTCAGGCATTTATCGGCCTGCTGGAAGGTAAGAATTTCGGAAAACTAGTGATTCAGATAGCTAAAGAGTGATCTTTTTCAGCCATGGTAGTTACTGTACCTGAATAATTTTAAGGAAACGTTATGTCCCACAATGTTAATCCGAAAAGATATGAAAATATGCAATACATCCGCTGTGGGCGCAGCGGTTTACAGTTGCCAAGAATTTCTCTTGGCCTGTGGCATAATTTTGGTGATGTTACTCAATATGAAACCAGCCGCCAGATGATCGGTACCGCATTCGATTTAGGCATCACCCATTTCGATTTAGCCAATAACTACGGCCCTCCTCCCGGTTCTGCAGAAACAAACTTTGGTAAAATTCTCAAACAGGATTTTAGTACTTATCGTGACGAAATGATTATTTCATCCAAAGCAGGATATACCATGTGGCCGGGTCCTTATGGTGACTGGGGGACTAAGAAATATCTGATTTCCAGCCTGAATCAAAGCCTGAAAAGAATGGATTTAGACTATGTCGATATCTTCTATCATCACCGTCCCGATCCGAATACGCCGCTGGAAGAAACTATGTCAGCATTAGATCTGATCGTTCGCCAAGGTAAAGCGCTTTACGTAGGGATATCTAACTACCCGGCAGACCGGGCAAAAGAAGCGATGCGTATTCTGAACTCATTGGGAACCCCTTGCCTGATTCACCAGCCTAAATATTCCATGTTCGAACGTTGGATTGAAGATGGCTTGCAAGATGTACTTCAGGAGGAAGGCGTGGGCTCTATCGCTTTCTCTCCGCTAGCGGGTGGCCTGCTGACAGATCGTTATCTCAATGGCATTCCCGATGACTCACGCATAGCCAGCAGTAGCCCTTCATTAACCACAGAGCAATTAACACAAGAAAGGCTACGTAAAATAAAGCTATTGAATCAACTGGCCCAAAAGCGGGGACAAAAACTGTCTCAAATGGCACTAGCCTGGGTATTGCGGGGAGATAAAGTAACTTCAGCGCTAATTGGCGCTAGCCGGGTTAGTCAAATTGTCGATGCGGTAGATGCACTGGATAATCTGACATTCAGTCAACAGGAACTCAGTGAAATAGAGAACATTCTGGCCGGATAGCTAACAATAGCAATGCTGCGGGCAGCCTGTCCGCAGTGTTTTCTCCTCACTCATTACGACTAACTAATAAAAAAACCGACTATAAGATAAAGATTTAAACTGACGACTAAGACTACAATCACCCGCCCGATTCCTTGCATAAACCGCGTATTTACCATATCCCCCATCAATTGGCGATTGCCCGTAAAACTCAGTAAAGGAATCAAGGCTAATGCAATACCAAAACTCAAAAACACCTGACTGACTAACAAAATTCGAGTGGCATCCATACCCAGCATAATCACGATAAATGATGGCAACATGGTGACGCTACGGCGTACCCATAAGGCAATTTTGAAATGGATAAATCCTTGCATCACCACTTGCCCGGCCAAAGTCCCGACCACCGTTGAAGACAACCCGGCAGCCACCAAGCTTAAACCAAAAGTGACGGCAGCAAATTTACCCAATAACGGTTCGAGAGTGACATAAGCTTGATCTAATTCAGTAATACCGGTCTGCCCGTTGAAATGGAACACCGCCGCGGCCATCGCCATCATGGCTAAATTAACAAATCCGGCAATGGTCATTGCAACGGCAACATCCCACTTTGTCGCAGAATAACGTTGCTCACGAGTGCCTTTAGAATATTGAGTTAATGCCGAGTGCAGATAAATCACATGAGGCATAATCGTTGCACCTAAAACGCCCGCAGCCAAAAAAACGGCTTCATTGTTAGGCAGGCCGGGAATCAGCATTCCTACAGCCAAACTGCCTATATCAGGTCGGGAAAAAGCCAGTTCAATAACATAGGCACCAGCAACGAACAGCAGAAAGGCACAAATAACCATCTCCAGCGGCTTTTGCCCCCGGCTTTGCAACATTAATATCAGGAACGTACAGATACCGGTAATAATGGCACCGTTCAATAGGCTGATGCCCAGCAGCAGTTTAAAACCAATAGCTGCACCAATAAACTCAGCTAAATCAGTCGCTATAGCAATAAGCTCGGCCTGAACCCAATAAAACCAAACCACCGGACGAGGGAAACGATCGCGAATATGCTCCGCCAGATTCTTATTTGTTGCTATGCCTAACTTAGCTGAAAATAGCTGAACTACCATAGCCATAATATTTGCCCAAACAACCACCCACAGCAGTTGATATCCAAACGTTGAACCAGCCTGAATATTAGTGGCAAAGTTTCCGGGATCGATATAACCAATTGCGGCAATAAACGCGGGCCCCATCAGAGAAAGGCGCATTTTTCGGGACGCTCTATTTGATTCAGCCGTTGGCTGAATCTCTGGCGGTACCACAGTACCTGAATCCGACATTTTTGCGCCTCCCATATTAATCAATATCACCCACTTAATGATAATGATTATCATTCAAATAACAAGAGGGTTAAGAAAATCGCTCAAATGCTGTAACACAACGATTCTGGTCACTATTTACTTAGGTCAGAAGAGGTCGACTCTCGTCTTATCAACGATTTTTATAGGGTCATTATAATACACCCATTTCTAATGCATCAATTTAATAACAATAAGGAAACATTTTGCAACAATATTGCATTTAGATTTTAACTTAAAATGCGTATAGAACTTAAGCGATACTTATCCCTGAAAATCATACGGGATAATATAATTTATCCATGTCCAGGCTGTTTTCCACCATAAACGCCTAAAAAAAAGGCTACTAATTAATCTGATTTTTAATACAAAAACCACCATTAGTACTGGCATAAATTATCAGCCCCAACTTTATATCTGATAAACGCGCTATTATTAAGAAGACTAATCTAAAAAATAACATTTGATATATGTTGTATCTAATAACTGTACTTTTGTTATTAATTAACTTTATTTTTTTGCGTACATTTATCTGATTAGTCAAAAAGAACATTGATGTAAATTTTTTACTTTACGAGCGATGTTCAAAATTCTATAGTCGAAAAAAGCCGAAAAAGAATTGATTGAATTTACGGATAAAATAACGGCTTAGAAAATAAAAAATAAATTATCAGACAGTGTTTTATCTGATAAAAATTTTAATAAACCAGACACTCTCGTTAGGCACAACATGACATTCAAACCAGTAATCGCTATCCATGGCGGCGCGGGAGCAATCACGCGATCGTCAATGAGTCCAGAAAAAGAGCTAGAGTATCGGAATGCTTTAACCGCCATAGTTACAGCTGGCCAAACTATTCTGGCTGCCGGTGGCAGTGCTCTTGATGCAGTCACCGAAGCCGTACGGCTGCTAGAAGAAAATCCCCTGTTTAATGCGGGCAAAGGTGCGGTATTTACCCATGCAGGTACTAATGAGTTAGATGCCTCGATCATGGACGGTGCCACGCTAAATGCCGGAGCCGTTGCCGGCGTGTCCCACATCCGTAACCCTATCATTGCCGCCCGTGAAGTTATGGAACATAGCAATCACGTTATGTTTATTGGTGAAGGCGCAGAGCAATTCGCCCAAAGCCGTGGAGTTGAAATGGTTGAACCTGATTTCTACTTCACAACTGCACGCTATGAACAGCTACAAAGAGCCATTCTGGAACAAAGCGGTACCATGTTGGATCACGATGCCGCTAGCTTAAGCGCCCGACAGCCTCAAGGCGATCCTATCGATCCGGACAAAAAATTTGGTACCGTCGGTGCCGTTGCTTTAGACGTTAACGGTAATCTTGCGGCAGCCACTTCCACCGGCGGAATGACCAACAAACAGGCCGGGCGGGTTGGAGATTCTCCAATTATCGGGGCCGGTTGTTATGCCAATAACCGTACCGTTGCGGTATCAGCGACAGGCACTGGCGAAATGTTTATCCGGGCCGTTGCTGCCTATGATGTATCAGCCCTGATGGAATACGGCGGTTTATCACTGGAAGCTGCCGCCGATAAAGTCGTGATGGAAAAGCTATTAGCGATTGATGGTCATGGCGGAATTATCGCCATTGATCGTGAAGGTAATGTTGCAATGCCATTTAATACCGAAGGCATGTATCGCGGCGTCGCTAAAGTTGGTCAGTCAGCATCGGTTGATATTTATCGTTAATAATTAACGTACCTGCCCGATGACTATTCTCGGGTAGAGAAAATATATAGCCACAGAATAAAAGCAACGATTATCTAATCAGAGGTTTTATTCATCCCACGCCTTGGGAAGCCGCTATTTATATCGTATTTATTAATATAACCATTACGCCCTATTTTATTTTTTGAAGCAAATCCAAATGGATCAATTTCATTGAATAAAGTAAACATTGGCAGGGATAAGAAAAACTGTGACACAACATACTCCAAGCCCGAATAATTTAAATAAGGCTCCCTCCACGCCGGAAGCCCAACAAGATCCCCGCGCCATTCTGGTTGATAATTTGTCCGTTCAGTTTCAAACCTCCGAACATACTGTTAGTGCCGTAAAAAATCTCTCCTTTAGCGTGAAGCGAGGAGAAACGCTGGCAATTGTTGGTGAGTCCGGTTCAGGTAAATCGGTAACCTCCTTGGCCCTGATGCGTTTAGTCGAACAGGGTGGAGGGAAAATTACTCAGGGCAGTATTCTATTTAATCATGATGGTAAAACGCTTGATTTGGTGAAGGCGAATAGCTCAACCATGCGTACCATTCGTGGTGCCGATATCGCCATGATATTTCAGGAACCAATGACCTCGTTGAACCCGGTCTTTCCGGTCGGCGAACAGATTGCCGAGTCAATTCGCTTACATCAGAAAAAAGATCGAGCAACGGCCAGAGCTGAAGCATTGAAGATGCTGGAGCGGGTTCGAATTCCTGAAGCAAAAAATGTATTGGATCGTTATCCCCACCAGCTTTCGGGTGGTATGCGCCAACGGGTGATGATCGCGATGGCGCTATCCTGCCGCCCTTCTCTATTGATTGCCGATGAGCCTACTACCGCGTTAGACGTGACTATACAGTCACAAATTTTACAGCTTATCCGTGAACTACAGGATGAGATGGAAATGGCTGTCATCTTTATTACCCATGACATGGGCGTAGTGGCGGAAGTCGCCGATCGCGTGTTGGTGATGTATAAAGGTGAAAAAGTTGAAGAAGGTGATTCTGACACGCTGTTTGCCTCACCAAAACATCCGTATACCAAAGCACTACTATCTGCCGTACCTAAACTTGGCGCAATGAAAGGGACAAATTACCCGGCCAAGTTCCCATTACTTAATGTTGATGGCCTAGATGACGGCACTCCGCCGGTAGCTCAAAAAACCGTAGACCATTCGGGTTCTCCGATTTTACGAGTTGAAAACTTAATTACCCGTTTCGACATTCGCGGCGGCATATTCAATCAGGTTAAACGCCGGGTTCATGCGGTAGAGAAAGTAAGCTTCGATCTCTACCCGGGAGAAACCTTAGCGCTGGTTGGTGAATCAGGCTGCGGTAAATCAACCACCGGCCGTTCTTTACTCCAGCTCGTCGAAAGCCAAGGCGGCAGCATTGAGTTCTGCGGTAAAAAAATTAACAGTCTGAAAGGTAAAGACCTGCAGGCATTACGCAGAGATATTCAGTTTATTTTCCAAGACCCTTTCGCCTCATTAGACCCGCGGGTTACCGTTGGCTTTTCCATTATGGAACCCTTGCTGATCCATAAAGTCGCCTCGGGCAAAGAAGCCGAACAGCGTGTAGCATGGCTGCTGGAAAAAGTCGGATTATTGCCTGAACATGCTAAGCGATATCCTCATGAATTCTCCGGCGGTCAGCGCCAGCGGATTTGTATTGCCCGCGCCCTGGCACTCAATCCGAAAGTCATTATCGCTGACGAATCAGTCTCAGCGCTGGATGTTTCTATTCAGGCGCAGGTGGTGAATCTGATGTTAGATCTACAGCGGGAATTCGGCATTGCCTTCCTGTTTATTTCTCACGATATGGCAGTTGTTGAGCGGGTAAGCCACCGGGTTGCGGTGATGTATTTAGGCCAAATTGTTGAAATTGGCCCACGGAAAGAGATTTTTGAAAACCCTCAGCATCCTTACACTAAAAAGCTGATGGCCGCAGTTCCGATTGCCGATCCGGCCAGAAGACATCTAAAACGTGAACTGTTGTCGGATGAAATACCCAGCCCTATCAGGGCATTAAATGATGAACCTAAGGTTGAACCCCTGGTTCAGGTCAGTGAGAACCATTTTGTAGCACACCACCGGATTGCCGGCGTTTATTAAAACTAGATCAACAACACAACATGTATGGAGAACACGATTTATGTCTAAACTTACGCTTCCACGTAAAACGTTGCTCGCCGCTGGTATTGTTACACTAGCCAGCTTTAGCGCGATGCCAGCCTTTGCTGATAAGGATGTGGTTATTGCCGTATCCTCGAACTTCACTACCTTAGACCCGTATGATGCTAACGATACCCTCTCTCAGGCGGTCTCTAAGTCTTTCTATCAGGGAATGTTTGGCTTTAATAAAGATGCAAAATTAGTCAATGTTCTGGCAGAAAGCTATGACGTTAGCCCAGACGGTTTGGAATATACCTTCAAACTGCGTCAGGGTGTGAAATTCCACGATGGTACTGACTTTAATGCTGATGCAGTAAAAGCCAGCTTTGATCGGGTCACTAATCCGGAAAATCACCTTAAGCGTTTTAATATGTTCAACCGCATAGCTAAAACTGAAGTGATTGACCCGTACACAGTAAAAATGACACTACGGGCACCTTACTCAGCCTTTATTAACTCACTGGCTCACCCGGCCGCTGTGATTATGTCTCCTACCGCTCTGCAAAAATACGGTAAAGACATTGCGTTCCATCCGGTCGGCACCGGTCCATTCCAGTTTGCTGAATGGAATGCCACTGACTATATGAAGGTCAAAAAATTCGATAATTACTGGAAGAAAGATCTGCCGAAGGTCGATTCCATCACTTGGCGTCCGGTAGTTGAAAATAATACCCGCGCAGCCATGATGCAAACCGGTGAGGCTCACTTTGCTTATCCGATTCCTTATGAGCAAGCCAAGCTATTAGAAAAAAATCCTAAGCTGGAAATGGTCTCTGCGCCGTCAATCATTCAACGCTATATCAGCTTCAATGTGACGCAAAAACCTTTCGATGATGTAAGAGTTCGTCAGGCAATTAACTACGCGATTAACAAAGAAGCGCTGGCGAAAGTCGCTTTTGCCGGCTATGCCAATCTGGCTGAGGGCGTGGTGCCTAAAGGCGTAGACTTCGCTACCAGCTACGGTCCATGGCCCTACGATCCGGCCAAGGCAAAAGCATTGTTAAAAGAAGCGGGTTACCCGGACGGTTTCTCAACCGTATTATGGGCTAACGGTAACAGCACCACGGCTCAAAAAGTCATTCAGTTTGTTCAACAGCAGCTTTCTCAGGTTGGAATTAAAGTCCAGATTGAAGCGATGGAAGCGGGTCAACGTGTTGCTAAAGTCGAAAGTATTCAGTCACCGGATAAAGCCGGCGTGCGGATGTACTATGCTGGCTGGTCATCATCGACGATGGAATCTGACTTTGCGTTAACACCGCTGCTAGCAACGGCTTCATGGCCACCAAAAATGTTTAACACCGCTTATTACAGCAACCCGGCGGTGGATAAGAACCTAGAAGATGCCCTGAAAACCACAGACAGAGAAGCTAAAGCAAAATTATACAAAGAAGCTCAGGACCAAATTTGGGCTGATGCTCCTTGGGCCTTCTTGCTAACCGACCAGCTACTGTATGTTCATAGCAAAGACCTAAGCGGCATGTATGTCATGCTGGACGGGTCATTTAACTACGAAGATATTCAGCTGAAGTAAGCTGCAATATTGTGATCAATCAGTATCAGCGCTCTCTGCAGAGAGCGCTTTCAAGCCCTTTATATTCATCACTGATATAAACCGGCAGTGGTTATTGTTTACGTCGTTGTACGTAGTTTTCTGAGTCTGAATCATGCTGAGTTATTTTATAAAACGATTATTTGGACTAATACCGACGCTGTTGATCGTCATGGTTTTAGTATTCTTATTCGTTCATATGCTCCCTGGCGACCCGGCTCGCTTAGCGGCAGGTCCCGAGGCTGACGAAACCGTTGTCAATATGGTCCGTAAAGACTTAGGCCTTGATCAACCACTTCCTCAGCAGTTCGTTCGTTTCTTCACCAATATCATCCAGGGTGATTTTGGCACGTCAATGCGAACCAAACGTCCAGTGAGTGAAGAGATTGCCGTGCGCTTTATGCCAACATTTTGGTTAACGGTTACCAGTATGACTTGGGCCGTTATCTTTGGAATGGGGATCGGCATTATTTCTGCCGTATGGCGCAACCGCTGGCCCGATCGGGCAGGAATGACGCTTGCCGTATCCGGAATCTCCTTCCCCTCCTTTGCATTAGGTATGCTGCTGATGCAGGTATTCTCCGTTAATCTCGGTTGGTTGCCGACCGTCGGAGCCGATAGCTGGCAACACTATATATTACCGTCGATTACCTTGGGCGCTGCGGTAGCCGCCGTTATGGCCCGCTTTACCAGAGCCTCTTTTGTCGAAGTTCTGCAAGAAGACTTTATCCGTACCGCCCGTGCAAAAGGTCTTAAAGAACGCGTGATCGTCATTAAACACGGATTACGCAATGCCATGATACCGGTTGTCACTATGATGGGCCTGCAATTCGGCTTCCTGCTCGGTGGCTCTATCGTTGTTGAAAAAGTGTTTAACTGGCCCGGCCTTGGCCGCCTGTTAGTCGACTCGGTGGAAGCCCGCGACTATCCGGTTATTCAGGCAGAAGTTCTGCTGTTCTCGCTGGAATTTATTCTTATCAACCTAATCGTTGATATGTTATATGCCGCGATAAACCCAACCATTAAATATAAATAAGGAGCAGATATGAGTTCATCAAGCACTGTCGAACCGACCATCGTGTCCGCTTCTGCCGATAAAAATGTCCGTACTCCGTGGAGTGAGTTTTGGCGTAAATTTCGGAAGCAGCATATTGCAGTTGCCGCCGGAGTTTTTGTCCTGTTCTTAGTCCTTATTGCTATTTTAAGCCCGTGGATTACCCCTTTCGATCCGGAAAACTACTTTGATTATGAGCGATTGAATGAAGGTCCTTCCGCCCTCCACTGGTTTGGGGTTGACTCATTGGGCCGGGATATCTTCAGCCGCATTCTGGCCGGAACCCGCATATCTCTGACAGCCGGCTTCTTTTCCGTGGCTCTGGGCGCACTAATCGGAACCTTTATGGGACTGATGGCGGGATATTATGAGGGCTGGTGGGATCGCATCACTATGCGTATCTCTGATGTTCTGTTTGCCTTCCCGGGTATTCTGTTAGCGATCGGCGTGGTGGCAATTATGGGTAACGGCATGTCCAACGTGATTATCGCCGTTGCGATATTCAGCATTCCGGCATTTGCCCGACTGGTCCGCGGTAATACGCTAGTGATTAAACAACTGACCTATGTAGAAGCCGTTCGCAGCTTAGGTGCGTCAGACTGGACCATCATTATGCGTCATATACTGCCGGGAACCATCTCATCTATCGTCGTCTATTTCACCATGCGTATTGGTACTTCAATTATCACGGCTGCCAGCCTGTCATTCTTAGGCATGGGTGCACAACCGCCGATGCCTGAATGGGGTGCGATGTTGAATGAAGCCAGAGCCGATATGGTGATGTCGCCGCACGTCGCGATCTTCCCAAGCTTAGCCATATTCCTCACGGTGCTGGCCTTTAACCTGTTAGGTGACGGTCTGCGTGATGCATTAGACCCGAAAATTGACAGAAAATAATAGAAACTCAGTGTCGTATCGCAATCTGCTCACCCAAGTTGCGATACGATAACTGGCTAATTTAATATCGATATCATTCATTCCATCACATCACTGTACCAAAAGGATGCCCGCGATGAGTGCCCCAGATTCCATTCCTTTTATCGGCCAGCTTTCTGCCGGTCGTCATAACTTAATTACCGATGTTCCCGGGCTCAGCGTTGGCCACAGCACGTTAAACAACCGGGATCACCAAACCGGTGTAACCTTAATCAAACCACATAGCGGAAACCTGTTTTGCGATAAAGTCCCTGCGGCTGCAACCGTCCTTAACGGCTTTGGTAAAAGCATTGGTTTAGTTCAGGTTGAAGAGTTAGGCGTGCTGGAAACCCCGATAGTCCTGACCAATACGTTTTCCGTCGGCGCCATGGCACAGGCTCAGATTCGTCAGTCGATAAAAGAAAATCCTGAAATTGGCAGGGAATGGTCTACGGTTAATCCGCTGGTATTCGAATGTAATGATGGCTATCTCAATGATATTCAAGCAATGGTATTGGGTGATGAACATTACCAACAGGCACTCAATAATACACAAGCCCAGTTTATTCAGGGTGCAGTTGGTGCCGGCCGCGGAATGTCATGCTTCGAATTGAAAGGGGGTATTGGCTCCGCCTCCAGAGGGGTAACGCTAAAATCCGGTGAGTCGTATACGGTTGGAGCCTTAGTTCTGTCTAACTTCGGCCGGTTACCCACCCTGACTATCGCAGGAAAACATCTTGGCCCCTTAATGCAAGAACGGCTGGCATCGCAAAAACCGCTGACGGAAGAAAAAGGCTCAATCATTATCATTGTTGCAACCAATGCTCCACTGGACTCTCGCCAGTTAAAGCGTTTGTCACTACGTGCCGGCGTTGGTTTATCACGCACCGGGGCTTTCTTTGGTAATGGCAGTGGCGATATTGCTTTAGCATTTTCGACGGCTTATACCCTTCCCCAGCAAACTGACAGGCCAATGCCCGCAATTTCATTTATCCATGATGCGTTGATCGATCCGCTGTTTCAGGCAACGGCCGACAGCGTTGAACAAGCTATTATCAATGCGTTATGGCATGCAGAAACAACCGTTGGCCGTGACGGCCACCGTCGTTTCTCTCTGTTAGATATTGCCCCAGATATACGTAATTTACTCTGAGTTATGAACTAAACGGGAATCATACAATGAAAATTTTAATCTCTACTGATATTGAAGGCGTTGCCGGTGTATTTCATCCTGAGCAGGTCCGCCCCGGTAACGGAGAATATGAACGCGCCAGAGTTTGGATGACCAATGAAGCCAACGCGGCCGTTAGAGCCGCTTTTGACGGCGGAGCAAAAGAGGTGGTGGTGAACGACTCCCACGGAAGCTTCCGCAATATTATTGCAGACAAAATGGACCCTCGCGCCTTGCTGCTTCAGGGGAAGCCGCGTTATTTAAGTATGGTCTCCGGAGTGGAAAGATCGCCTGATGCACTATTTTTAATTGGGCATCATGCAAAATCTAAAAGCCGCGGGATTTTAGCCCATACCATTAATAGCTTTGCCTTCTCGCGCATCTGGCTCAATGATATGGAACTGGGTGAAGCCGGGCTTTATGGCGCATTAGCCGGAGAGTTTGATGTACCTGTCGCCATGATTGCTGGCGATGATGTGTTTATTCAAGAAACCCTGCCGCTGTTCCCGGGTACAACCTTTGTTGAAACAAAACAGGCTGAAGGCCAGAACGGCGGTTTATCCCTGACGCCGGCTCAATCGTGTGAAGCAATCTATGATGCCGTCAGAATTCTGATAGAAAACCCAAGCAGTTGGCATCCGTTTAAAATCACCTCACCGATTACCTGCCGCCTTCAAACCCAAACGCCGGCCCTTGCCGACCTGTTCGGTCAATTACCTATTGTAGAGCGTCTAGAGGGCGATTTACTGCGTTTTGAAGCCGACTCAGTGCAATCAGCCATTAGAATACTGAATTGCTTCTCGGCTATGTCGAGCATGTTGCGGTAAAGCATCTGAGTATAACAAAGCTCCATACAGGAGCTTTGTTATCACGCTAAATCATCATCTACTTTTCTTAAAGCGGATTAATTTCTTCAATGCCCAATCATAATGGCTGGACGTTGCCGAAATAAAATAGGCGCCTAACGAAGTTGAACCCGTCCACTGATAATGTTTTTTAGTGAATAATTCTTCTTCGGAATGACCGGCCATCATCGATTGTAACTGATGATGGCTTTCATCCAGCCGGTTACGTGCAACGGACAGGCTCATATCCTGATACTTTTGCCAAATGACCTGATTTAATTCAGGCAGTGTACGCCAGGTATACCCTGCTGCCGGCATTAGCGGCTTTTCTCCCGCCATGCCGCACCGATACCAACCTAACATCATCAAATGCCATTCATATAAATGAACTAAAACATCTCGAATATTTCGATCCCTGTCTTCAAAAGGAAACTCTTGTTCCATAGCCTCCGGAGGAAAGGAATCTATCAGGCATAACATCTTAGTAAAATTTTGCTCACTCAATGCTAAAAGCTGCTGTTTGTCTGTAGGTCTTGCCATTATCAATGTTCCTTCAGAATCAGTTTTATCCATCATATCGATAAAAAGTAACGATAATATTGATCTCATACAACGGCGAAGCCCATCAAGCTAGTCGTTCAATTACCGCCAGATTCATTCAAAATTATAATACCGATAGAAAAATGCCTAAAATCAACACTAAACGGTTGTTTTCAATGTGTTTGAATTTATATTATCCGTCCTATAAATGCCTTATATAGATGCATATATTGCTTAATTGATTGCTTATTAAGGAATCAAGGCTTTACACCATAAAGATACGCTGTTATATTTCTTCGGAAATTCATGTGAGGAAATAAAATAATTGGACAGTACAAACTATAGCGACATAAGTAAGGCAAGCTAACTCCTCCTGCGTGATTTGTTGCTTGCCGAATTCGGCGGGCACACAACCTCTTTTAACATGTTGTATTCCCGAAAATATATTTTTGCCTGATGGAATAAATCCGTCATGCATGTTATCGGATATTTAATATGACATTTTTCAATAATTCTCTTTTCCCTCCGGGCCATATCGCAGCTTAATACTCAGTGTTTTCTGAGCATATTATTCTGTGTGCTATATATACTCTAAATAACTCGATATTCAGGAAAGCGGTAAGCAAGAAATTATTCCGATAAGCTTAATCAATTAAGTAAGTGATTGCGGTAATCAAATACAGCTAGCGCACCTGAAACTGAAGTATGGCGTGTACAGCACATGATTATTCTTCCTGTATTTATTGGAGAGAATCATGGCATTGACCCCTTTTGTTTTAAATTTATTACTCGCAATGAGCCTGGGTGCATTGATTGGCTCTGAGCGCCAGTGGCGCCAACGTATGGCAGGTCTTCGAACTAATGCCCTGGTCTCTACAGGTGCCGCCGTTTTTATTCTCAGCGCGGCAACAACCTCACCCGATAGCCCTGGTCGCATTGCAGCACAGGTTGTTTCCGGCATTGGCTTTCTTGGTGCAGGCGTCATCATGCGTGAAGGCATGAATATCCGCGGCTTAAATACGGCAGCTACGCTATGGTGTTCAGCCGCTATTGGCGTGCTCTGTGGCTTGAATCAATATTGGGAAGCGGTAATTGGTACCTCGGTAATCCTGAGTGCCAACATATTATTGCGCGAAGCCGCTCAACGAATTAATCAACAACCTCAGCAGCATGCCGTAGACCTGGAAGTGCGTTACCGGATTCAGGTCACCTGCCATTCTCAGGATGAGATTCTGGTCAGGACCTTAATATTACAGGCCATGAATAATATGGCTATCCGCCTGCGATCTTTATATAGCGCTGATCTTGTTGAGCCTGACTTATTAAGCGTATGTGCGGAAATAATGGGTACACCGGCAGCACAAAAAGAAATAGAAGGTATTGTCTGTCGGGTTAGCCTAGAAAAAAGCGTTAGCGCAATTCAGTGGCAGGTAGTTTCTGAGCTGCCTGCATAATAATGACCTAATTCTGCGATTTATATTCATCAAGTATATAAATCAAAATAATAACTAACTGAATAAGGAGTTAGCTATGACTGAACCACCGAGGATATGCGCAACTTAATTTATCAGGTATATATAAAATAATTACTCTGGTAAAGGAAAATTCATAGATATAGGCATTTCACCTTATTTAATAAGGCGGGATAGCTACGTCTATAAAATATAAAAATCGTATATGAGATACGTATTATGACCTATATAAATAAAGACAGCGGGCTGAAAAAATCAGCACGTAATGATAAAAACACCCCTATTTTTATCATTGAAACAGAGTCTAAAAATAGCTTAGAAAGAACGCTATCCAACATGATGACTGACCGTCAGGGGTTGGATGAAGCCACCGTTGCTGAACGTCAGGAGTTCTATGGTAAAAATCAGGTAGTCCATGAGAAAGCACCTCCGGCGCTGTACCAGTTATTACAGGCTTTTAATAATCCGTTTATTTTTATCTTACTCGTTCTGGCCGCCATCAGTACCTATACCGACTACTGGATGCCGCTTAAGCAGGGAGAGGAAACCGATCTAACCGGAGTCATTATTATTGTCGTCATGGTATTACTCAGCGCTTTTTTACGCTTTTGGCAAGAATTTCGCACCAATAAAGCCTCTGAATCACTGAAATCCATGGTGCGCACAACGGCAACCGTGCTGCGCCGGCGTCAGAATACGTCATTGCCGGAGAAAGATGAGATTGATATTCAGCAGTTAGTTCCCGGCGATATTATCTATCTTTCAGCCGGAGATATGGTTCCTGCCGATATCAGACTGATCGAATCTCGAGACTTATTTATCAGTCAGGCAGTTCTGACCGGTGAATCACTACCGATTGAAAAATATGATGTTCTGAGTGCCGTCGCCTCTAAATCTGATAGTGATACTATGGCTCAAGGTGAAAGTAACCTTTTAGCATTACCCAACATCTGTCTGATGGGGACCAATGTTACTAGCGGAACAGCAAGCGCAGTCGTGGTCGCTACCGGTGACAAAACTTACTTTGGCTCTCTGGCTAAATCGATTGTGGGCACTCGTTCACAAACTTCCTTCGATCGTGGGGTGAACAGCGTCAGTTGGCTGCTAATCCGCTTTATGCTGATTATGGTCCCTATCGTTTTACTGATTAACGGCTTTACTAAAGGCGATTGGGGCGAGGCGTCACTGTTTGCCTTAGCCGTCGCCGTTGGGCTTACGCCAGAAATGTTGCCAATGATAGTCAGCGCTAACTTAGCTAAAGGGGCTATCGCGATGTCCCGTCAGAAAGTCGTGGTCAAACGCTTAAATGCTATCCAAAATTTTGGCGCAATGGATATCCTGTGTACTGATAAAACCGGTACGCTGACTCAGGACAGAATCATTCTTGAACAGCATCTGGATGTGAACGGCCATGTCGATGAACAAGTATTGCATTTAGCTTGGTTAAACAGTTTTCATCAAGATGGAATGAAAAATCTTATGGATCGGGCCATCGTTCATTTTGGTGAACAGGCTCCCGGCATTGATGCCCTTCGCCATTACACCAAAATAGATGAAGTGCCCTTTGATTTTATTCGTCGCAGGTTATCCATTGTCGTTCAAGATCAGGCACAAAATCAGCTGTTAATCTGTAAAGGTGCCGTCGAAGAAATGATTTCGGTCTGTAGCCAGATAGAAGAGCATGGCCAAATTCAACCGTTAAGTGAAGTACGCCGCAATGAGCTGCTCGCCTTAGCCAATGACTATAATCAGCAGGGATTTCGAGTACTTGCTCTGGGGGTCAGAGAACTGACTGAGCAAGAATGCCAAACGCCATTCAGCGCTCGTGATGAGCACGACCTAATCCTGCGTGGTTTTCTAACTTTCCTCGATCCGCCAAAAGAAAGTGCAGAAAAAGCCATTGCTGCGCTGCGTGAAAATGGCGTTGAAGTGAAGGTATTAACCGGCGATAACCCGATAATCACCGCTAAAATTTGTCGAGATGTCGGCCTGGAGCCGGGCACTCCACTGTTAGGTGCTGATATTGATAAGCTCACCGATAAAGAGCTCGCAATAGAGGCCGAGCAGCGCACCATATTCGCGAAGCTGTCACCGCTGCAAAAATCCCGTATTTTACGGATGCTGCAGGCTAACGGACATACGGTAGGGTTTCTCGGCGATGGCATTAACGATGCGCCTGCATTACGAGATGCCGATGTTGGTATATCCGTCGATACCGGTACTGATATTGCCAAAGAATCCTCAGATATTATTCTGTTGGAAAAAAACCTGATGGTATTAGAAGAAGGGGTAATTAAAGGCAGAGAGACCTTCGGTAACATCATTAAGTATCTCAGTATGACTGCCAGCTCAAACTTCGGCAATGTGTTCTCAGTTTTAGTCGCCAGCGCCTTTATTCCATTCCTGCCGATGCTAGCGATTCATTTACTTCTGCAAAATTTGATGTATGACATTTCCCAGTTGTCACTACCATGGGACAAAATGGATAAGGAGTTTTTACGTAAACCGCGTAAGTGGGATGCCAAAAATATCGGTCGCTTTATGCTCTGGGTCGGACCAACGTCCTCTATTTTTGATATCACAACCTTTGCACTGATGTGGTTTGTGTTCTCCGCCAATACCGTTGAGCAGCAGTCATTGTTCCAGTCAGGATGGTTTATTGAAGGTCTTCTTTCACAGACGCTGGTCGTTCATATGCTACGTACACAAAAAATTCCGTTTATCCAGAGCCGGGCTGCGCTTCCGGTCATGCTGATGACGGGGTTGGTCATGGCTATCGGTATTTATATCCCCTTCTCTCCTCTGGGGCATATCGTCGGGCTGGAGCCGCTGCCTTGGTCATATTTCCCTTGGTTAGCCGGTACGCTCCTGTGCTACTGCATTGTTGCTCAAATGATGAAGCGTTTTTATATCCGCCGCTTCGGTCAGTGGTTCTAATCATAACGACATTCCCCGGGCTCACCCGGGGAATCGCCCTACCTGAGATCTCTGGATCTGAGGAGTCAACAATGAAAAAATGCTACGCTCTGCGAAATACATATGTGGTGATAAAAATCACTGAATGGTATGGATACCTGTTGATGCAGTTAGTTATGTGGGGCTATCGCCGACAGATGTTAACGTTAAAACAGGCTGTATCCGGTCTTAGCTACTCAAACCAACAGACCCGACGGGCACTGAAACAACTACGAATTATCAGGGAACGAAGAAAAACGGATCGATTAAGACACAAAGAAAAAACCAAATAACAGACGTAAAAAAACCGGTTAACATATTTATATTAACCGGTTTTTTATATTCACTGACCAATAACTATCAATGAACCTAATGTGGTGGAGCTAGACGGGATCGAACCGTCGACCTCTTGCATGCCATGCAAGCGCTCTCCCAGCTGAGCTATAACCCCACAATACTGGAATAAAACACGCTGTTTTCGCAGCGACTTCTGATAACAGAAGATTTGGTGGAGCTAGACGGGATCGAACCGTCGACCTCTTGCATGCCATGCAAGCGCTCTCCCAGCTGAGCTATAACCCCACAACATAAATCATCACTATATAAAATAGGACGGGCGCATAATATGAAACATAGGGGATGCCTGTCAACGGCTAATTAGTACAATTAGACCGAGCGTCGAAAAAGAGAGCAATTCAGGCCTGTTATCATCAATATACCCAGAATAATTTGAGTTACATCGCTGCATGCAGCGACCTCATCGGGGCGACTCAAGTAAGTGATTCGGGCGAGCAAGCACAGCCAACAAAGATGTCGCGTGAAGGACAACCGGTATCACACGGTTATAACCAACAAAAGCCGGGTCAGACATGCACCCGACTTTTCATTACCAATCAATGATTATTGCTGTTGAGCTTCTCTTTCAGCAATAAAAGCCAAAGCCCGATCGATACGAGCCAAGCTGCGAGACTGACCAATAGCGTGCACGGTGACGTCCATAGACGGAGATTGGCCGCTACCAGTAACGGCAACCCGTAAAGGCATTCCTACTTTACCCATACCAAGGCCTAGCTCAGCTGCAGCCCCTTCAATAGCCTGATGCACATTCTCTGTTGTCCAGCTACTGATGGCGCTTAACTTGGCGCGTACAGCTTCCAGAGGCTCTTTAGCTACCGGGCGCAAATGCTTCTTAGCGGCATCAGCATCAAACTCGTCAAACTCTTCATAAAAATAACGGCAGGCGGTGGCCATTTCTTTCAATGTCTTACAACGCTCACCAAGCAGCTTAACAATTTCGACCAGTTGAGGGCCGTTTTGAGTATTAAAGCCTTGCTCATGGATATGCCATGACAAGTGCACCGCAACGTACTCTGGCGGCAGGTGGTTGATATAGTGATGATTGAGCCACTGAAGTTTTTCAGTGTTAAATGCACTGGCTGATTTACTGACCGCATCCAGCGTAAAGAACTGCTTCATGTCATCAACGGTAAAGATTTCCTGATCGCCATGAGACCAGCCTAAACGAACCAGATAGTTCAGTAAGGCTTCAGGCAAATAACCGGCATCACGGTACTGCATTACGCTGGCAGCACCATTACGTTTAGATAATTTTTGGCCATCATCACCTAAAATCATCGATACGTGGGCATATTCAGGAACCGGAGCATTTAGCGCTTTCAATATATTAATCTGGCGTGGAGTATTATTGATATGGTCTTCACCGCGAATAACGTGGGTAATTTCCATATCCCAATCATCAATGACAACGCAAAAGTTATAGGTTGGCGCGCCATCAGTACGACGAATAATTAAATCGTCCAGTTCCTGATTGCTAAACTCAATCGGGCCACGGATTTTATCATCAAAAATAACCGAGCCTTCCTGAGGGTTACGAAAACGCACTACGTGCGGCTCATTGTCGCCATGCGCACATTTAGCATCACGGCAATGTCCGTCATAACGCGCTTTATCACCGCGAGCCATTTGCTCTTCGCGCAGCTTTTCAAGACGTTCTTTAGAGCAATAGCACTTATACGCCGTACCCGCGGCCAGCATTTCATCAATCACGCCGTTATAACGGTCAAAACGTTTAGTTTGGAAATATGGACCTTCATCCCAATCCAGACCTAACCAGTTCATCCCGTCCATAATGGCATCAATCGCCTGCTGAGTTGAACGCTCCAGATCGGTATCTTCAATACGTAAAACAAATTCACCGCCAAAATGACGGGAGAAAAGCCAAGAGTAAAGCGCAGTACGCGCTCCGCCTACGTGTAAATCACCGGTCGGACTCGGAGCAAAACGTGTTTTTATTTTCATGGACATTGAGCATTAGCCTTGTTGCAAGATTTAGTCGGCAAATTGAATTTGATATTTGAATTTAACCTGAGTAGCCATATTCTATCACTACGCGCTGAATCCTCAACGTTCAAGGCGCAATCAAAAGTGATTTAAAACTCAAAACCTAGACTCAACTGACTAAATTTACGACGAACAATCATATTCAATGAAAAAACAATTGACTCAATTGGTCGGTTCCCTATAATGCACCTCCACACGAGAAGGGTGATTAGCTCAGTTGGTAGAGCACCTCCTTTACACGGAGGGGGTCGGCGGTTCGAGCCCGTCATCACCCACCAT
>NZ_KE386588.1:46265-261443 GCF_000427805.1 Budvicia aquatica DSM 5075 = ATCC 35567
GGGTGATTAGCTCAGTTGGTAGAGCACCTCCTTTACACGGAGGGGGTCGGCGGTTCGAGCCCGTCATCACCCACCATAATCTCTGGGGCGTTAGCTCAGTTGGTAGAGCAGTTGACTTTTAATCAATTGGTCGCAGGTTCGAATCCTGCACGCCCCACCAAATTTCGAATCAAGCGCTTAGAGCGCTTTTTTCATATCTGAGTCAGTCAGATAACAATCCCCCTAGCCCGGGTGGTGAAATCGGTAGACACAAGGGATTTAAAATCCCTCGGCGGCAACGCCATGCGAGTTCAAGTCTCGCCCCGGGCACCATTTAAAATCTCTCTCTTTAGCCCCCACTTAGTACCACCTCATCAGTCGCTAGCACTCTAAAATTTGAAGCCGATAATAACTAGCCCTAGTGATACCATTAATTGGATAAACAAATGGCCCGAATTATCAGGCCATTCTTATGACTATACAGTAAGATTTATCTGCGTTTCAGCGGCTTAACCACCTCATCTAACCCGTCAATCTTCAGCGCTAATGTCATTTCCATCAGTTGACCTAATGCGCTCGTCGGGAAGCCTTTTTTAGCAAACCACAGCAAATACTCATCAGGCAAATCAATCAACATTCGGCCTTTATATTTGCCAAACGGCATCGGCGTATTGGCGATCTGAATTAAATGCTCTTTCTCTAGCATAGCTGTCGCTCTCCGCTTACTCGCCAAGTAACCGCACCATTTCGGCTTCATCAATTACCGGAATATCCAGTTCCTGCGCCTTTGCTAACTTAGAGCCTGCGGCTTCACCGGCGATCACCATATCCGTCTTCTTGGAGACGCTGCCACTGACCTTAGCACCGAGAGCAATCAGTTTAGCTTTAGCGTCATCTCGTGACATCAGGCTAAGTGACCCGGTCAGTACCACGGTCTTACCGGCAAACGGGCTATCAATCTCTTCAGCAATTATCACAACCGGTGCCGGCCAGTGAATACCAATTTCCGGACCCACCAGTTCAGCAATAATTTTCTGGTTGTGCTCTTCTCTTAGGAAGTTAAAAGTATGCTTCGCGACAACATCACCGACGTCCGGCACGGTTTTAAGCGTATCAATATCCGCAGCCTGAAGCGCTTCGAGAGAACCAAAGTGGCTGGCCAGATTAGACGCCGTAGTTTCACCCACTTCGCGAATTCCTAGACCAAACAGGAAACGAGCAAAGGTGGTGCTTTTGGCTTTATCTAACGCTTCGATCAGATTTTGTGCCGATTTCGGCCCCATACGTTCTAACCGGGTCAGTACACCGATCGACAAACGGAATAAATCGGCTGGCGTATGGACATATTCTTTATCAACTAACTGCTCAATAATTTTATCGCCCATCCCTTCCACATCCATCGCCCTGCGGGATACGAAGTGCTTAAGGGACTCTTTTCTCTGAGCACCACAGACTAAGCCACCGCTACAACGAGCAACGGCTTCGCCTTCCACTTTCTCAATAGCGGAGTGGCAAACCGGGCACTCAATCGGGAAAACAATCTCTTTAGCGCCTGACGGCCGTTTTGAGGCGATAACGCCAACAACCTGAGGGATAACATCCCCTGCACGACGAATCATAACTGTATCGCCGATACAGAGCCCTAAACGTGCAATCTCATCGGCATTATGCAAGGTCGCGTTGCTTACGGTAACACCGGCAACGGTTACCGGCTCTAAACGGGCGACCGGGGTGATCGCTCCGGTACGTCCTACCTGAAACTCAACGTCACGTACAACGGTCATCTCTTCCTGAGCTGGGAATTTAAATGCAGTAGCCCAACGCGGTGATTTAGCCACAAAGCCTAACGACTCCTGCAGTGCCAAATCATCAACTTTGATGACTACCCCATCAATATCAAAACCTAAACCTGGGCGATCTTTTTGCACCTGATGATAAAAATCTAACACCTGCTGGCTACCGGTACATAATTTGATCCGATCGCTGACGGGCAATCCCCACTGCTTAAATTTCATTAAACGCTGCCAATGGCTGGAGGGAAGATCACCACCGCTAATAACCCCAACGCCATAACAATAAAACATTAACGGGCGCTTGGCCGTAATTCGTGGATCTAGCTGACGCAGAGAACCAGCCGCAGCATTTCTCGGGTTAGCAAATACTTTTTCATGATTGCGCCGGGCATGGTCATTTAGTTTTTCGAAACCGGCCTGAGGCATAAATACCTCTCCCCTGACCTCTACGCGGCTGGGTATATCATCGCCGGTCAGTCGCAGAGGTATTGCACCTATTGTTCGTACGTTAGAGGTAATATTCTCACCGGTAGTCCCATCGCCCCGGGTTGCAGCCTGAACCAACCGCCCGTCTTCATAAAGCAGGCTAACGGCTAAACCATCAAGCTTAAGCTCACAGCAATAGGTAATTTCTTGTTCATTCTTTAAGCGGTCGCGCACGCGTTTATCAAACGCCAGATAACTTGGCTCATCAAAAACGTTATCAAGAGAAAGCATAGGAACTTCATGAGTAACCTGCTCAAACGCCGCTAACGGTTTTGCCCCGACTCTTTGCGTCGGTGAATCATCAGTAATCCACTCCGGATGAGCGGATTCGATATCGCGCAGTTCTCGCATCAATCGATCGTATTCAGCATCAGGAATTTCCGGGGCATCAAGGACGTGATAAAGATGCTCATGATGACGTAACTCATTACAGAGTTGGATTAGGCGTTGCTTAAGAGATTCCATAACTCACCGTTAATGATAAAAAACCCCCGACTGGCGGAGGTTTTATTGAATAGATAAAAGTAACTAATGTTAAAAGCCAGATTTAGCGCGGTGACTTAGCCGTATTATCGAGCACTTCTCTAATTTGGGCTTTATAAGTTTCAAGCTTTTGCGGCGTGATCATATGGCGACTATCATCGAGAACCACACCACCGACATCATCGGCAATACGCTGCGCGGACTGAAGCATCAGTTTAAAGTTCTGATGAGCATCGCCAAAAGACGGCACCATCATAAACATCGATACGCCGGGGGTAGAGAAATCCGACATATGCTCAGGATCAAAAGATCCTGGCTTCACCATATTGGCTAAGCTAAACAACACCGGGCCGCTACCGGCAGGGTCAACATGGCGATGGAAAATACCCATTGCACCAAACTGGAATCCTGCATGAAGAATACTTTGTAACAGCGGCTCTCCCGCAATACTGCCACCGTTCAGTGCAGAAACATGCAGAACAATCACCAACTCTTTTAACCCAGCAGGCTCCTGCGGTTCTGAAACTTGATGCTGAGTATTGGCCGCTAACGATTCATCTGCTTTAGCAGGTTCAGGTGTTTCATCAGATAACAAAACGTCATCAAAAGACATTTGAACGGGAGAAGGCTCATTATCGACTACCAGTTCTGGCTCTTCAGCTAAAACTTGAGTATTAACCCGCATTTCCGGTTCTGGTTCATCGAGCGGATCGGAAGAGTGGGTAGAAATAGTACGCACTCGCACAGCGCCCACCCCTTCATCTAATGACTCAAATGACTGTTCTGTCTTTTGTGATATGCCCCGTTTAAATGGCTTATCACGAAAAATTGACGAGCGCTCTTTACGGCTAGTCCACAAGCCGTGAATTAACAGCGCTAAAATTGCTATTGCTCCAACTACTATCAATACTAGACGCAAATTTTGCATCATTGCTTTCTCTGCTTTTCTAATACATGCCACCGCGGCAAACATTCACCCTACTAATCTATTTGTCCGCGTATCCAAGTGCAAGCCCGTGCTTGTTTTTATTAACGATAAATGCATTTTTTACTGTTTTTTGGTTACTTTTCCATCTACACGCAAAGTAATTGACGTTTCAGCAAGGCCGCAGACAAACAAATCCGATACGCTAACTAAAGCTAATCATTCAGATAAGTAAAGATCACCGGCAAAACTGCAACTTCAAGCACCAAGGGTATCATGAAGTTAGTAATGTATTTATCATAGAATATGATAACCTGATTTGCGTTTATAACAGGAACTTTTAATGCATGACAACAAATTCTAATGGCAATAATCCGCAATCTTTAAGCGGTTTTCACTATGTATCCCAAGGATTCAAGCTGGTTACCCTGCCGGGGATCAAGCGATTCGTATTATTTCCCCTGCTGCTGAATATTATTTTAATCGGTGGGGCATTCTGGTGGCTATATGGCAAGCTAGGGGAATGGATTCCTACGGTAATGAGCTATGTACCCGACTGGCTGCAATGGCTGAGCTATTTGCTCTGGCCCGTTGCCGTGATCACCATACTGCTGGTTTTTGGCTACCTGTTCAGCACCATTGCTAACTGGATTGCCGCCCCGTTTAACGGCCTGCTGGCAGAACAGTTGGAAGCTAAACTAACCGGTAAGACTTTACCAGACAGTGGATTTACCGGAATAATTAAAGATATTCCACGCATCATGAAACGGGAATGGAAAAAGCTAGCCTACTACCTGCCCCGCGCTCTACTGCTATTACTGATCTATTTCATTCCCGTAGTAGGACAAATCCTCTTTCCGATAGTCTGGTTCCTGTTCAGCGCCTGGATGATGTCAATCCAATATAATGATTATCCGTTCGATAACCATAAAATCAGCTTTGCCGATATGAAAAGCACGCTGGCAAAAGAAAGAGTGCGTAATCTACAGTTCGGCGGCGTCGTTAACCTGTTAACCATGATTCCGATTCTGAACCTGTTTATTATGCCGGTTGCGGTGTGTGGTGCGACTAAGATGTGGGTTGATCGGTATCGGGGTGGATTGATTGGTGGGTGACGTTTTATTTAGTATTTTAGTTTAATTAGTGAAAAACTCGCTTAGACTAATAACTAAGACAACCTCTTGGTTATTAGTCCACCTTCTGGTACTTTAATTTATTCTATTTTTGAACACTATAAATGCATTACCTGCACCAATAGGATATTAATCACTACCGAATAAATCGCGTGTATAAACCTTACTTTCAACATCAGCTAACTCACCAGACATTCTATTTGAAATTATTATATCCGCCATCATTTTAAAACTATCTAAATCTCGAATAATCTTTGAGTTGAAAAATTCATCCTCATCCATTACAGGTTCATAAATTACTACTTGAATACCTTTGGCCTTAATTCGCTTCATAATACCCTGAATAGAAGATGCCCTAAAGTTATCAGAACCACTCTTCATAATTAGCCGATATATACCAACCACTTTTGGATTACGGTTAATAATGGAATCAGCAATAAAATCTTTACGGGTTCGATTGGCATCAACAATCGCACTAATCAGATTATTAGGTACTGAAGAATAGTTTGCCAATAGCTGTTTGGTATCTTTCGGTAAACAGTAGCCACCATAGCCAAATGATGGATTGTTATAATGATTTCCAATTCGAGGGTCCAAACATACACCATCGATAATTTGGCGAGTATTTAATCCCAAAGCTTCAGCATAGCTATCTAGCTCATTGAAGTAGGCAACACGCATAGCAAGGTAAGTATTAGCAAACAACTTTATCGCTTCTGCTTCTGTAGAATCAGTAAACAGAACTTCGGTATCTTTTTTAATTGCCCCCTCAACTAGCAGAGAAGCAAATTTTTCAGCTCTCTTAGAACGCTCACCTATCACTATACGTGATGGATATAAATTGTCATAAAGAGCACACCCTTCCCGTAAAAACTCAGGAGAGAAAAATATATTATCAATACCAAATTCTTCACGTATTTTCGCTGTATAACCGACGGGAACAGTTGATTTTATCACCATTACTGCATTTGGATTAATAGCAATAACATCCTTAATCACTGACTCAACAGAAGAGGTATTGAAATAATTTGTCTTGGGATCATAATCCGTCGGCGTAGCAATAATAACAAAATCCGCCCCATTATATGCATCTACTTTATTAATTGTTGCACGAAAATTAAGTAATTTACTCGCTAAATAGTTCTCTATTTCACCATCAACAATTGGAGATATCTTTTTATTTAACAAATTCACTTTAGATTCAATGAGATCTAGTGCAACAACCTCATGATGTTGTGCAATCAAAATTCCGTTCGACAGGCCAACATAGCCAGTGCCAGCAATTGCCACTTTCATAATTATATATCTCTACAGAATAGACATAGCTAAAAACATTAAAATAGAAACACAATCTTTATAAAAATAACAAGAAAATTATAACACTAAAAAAGTCGACTTTTTAGCCATATTATTTTTCTTTCAAAAACTCATGACGAACAGTATTAGCAATGCCTTGCTCAAGTGATATAGGAGCTATAAAACCTGTAGAACCAATATAATTAGATTTAAACTGCGTCCGAGCGCAAAATTTTTTGACTCGAATACTACTAACTGGAAATTCTCTGCCAGTAATTTTAGATAAAAAATCCAAGCAATATCCACCCGTAATACCAATTACATAAGGAATACGAATATTATTCTTATTCTTATTTAAAGCAACACAAATAATATTTGTTAATTCATTCATAGTAAAATCTGGTTTATCAATGTAGTTAAATACATGCCGCCCAGACTCAAAAGTAGTAGCAAACTTTAAAAATTCTGCAATATTTTCCACATACGCCATTGACTTTTGATTATCACCAGCGCCAATCATCAAAAATTTACCTGATGCTATTTGTCTAAAAAGATTATAAACATTACCACGATTATTTTCACCAAATACAACTGTCGGTCGAACTGTTACCAGAGAATGTAATGGATTTTTGGCTTGCCACGCATCATAAATATATTCTGCTTCTAGCTTAGATTTTCCGTAATGATTGAATGGATGATATTCACCGTCTTCAGCAGTTTCTTTTTCAACAAAACCATATACAGCAACAGATGAAGTAAAAATAATATGTTTTATACCTAATTGTGTAGCTACATCACAAACATTTTTTGCACCCTGTACGTTGACATCATAATATAAGTTTGTTGGATGAATATTATCTTTATGCTCAGCGGCTAAGTTAATAATAATTGAGGCACCTTCAAGTGCAGATTTGAGTGTTTCAGGCTTAGTAACATCAGCATACGTGGATAGCGTAGGAAAACTATCACTAGTTTTGATATCTGCAATAGAAAATAAAATACCTGCTTTGTACAATCTATTTGCTAAACAACTACCTATAAATCCACTCCCACCAACAATTACGACTTTCATTGTTTTTCCTTAATTAACGCGTTATAAACTGACAAAGTTTTTTTATACATAGAATCAAATGTAAAATCTTTTGCAAATTTTAACGCTCCCTTAGCTCCAAGATCGGATGATAGTTTTTTATCTAGAATCAATGAGTTGATTGCATGCTTAATTTGCTCGATCGATTTTCTATCTACAAGATAGCCCGTTTCACCATGAATTACCGACTCACTGACGCCTCCAACATCCGAAGCTATGACAGGCAATCCACTACGCATTGCTTCTAAAATACTACGAGGAAAGCCTTCCCAATTAGAGATTAGAAGAAAAATATCGCTATTATCGAGTAAGCTACTAACATCACTACGCTCACCTAGAAATGTTATTCTTGCTGATATGCCTAAGTCAGAAGCCAACTGCATCATACTTGGTAACAATGGACCTTTGCCTACTAAGCTTAAATGCCAATTTAATTGATTAAGTTCAGATAAAGCATAGAATAAAGTAATATGATCTTTCTGGTTCGAAAATCTCGCAACTGATATTAACTGAGTTGTATAATCATTAGATGTCTTCTTATTCAACTGAATTAAAGGCATTCCATTATGAATAACGACTTGTTTTTCATCCTTTGCTACTTTATATTTTAAAGCTAAGTTTTTATCTTGCTGAGATACGGTTATTATTACATCAGATAATCTAGAGAATAACTTTTCAATAATAATATATAATACTTTGCTCTTAAAACTAACACCATTTGCAAATGACCACCCATGAGCCGTAAAAACAACTGAATACGGTAGACCAATAGAGGCTGCTCTTCCAATCACTCCGGCTTTAGATGAGTGTAAAGAAACTATATTTGGCGCTATACTCTTTAGTAAGTTACGCAATCTAAAAACACACTTTACATCTTTGAAAAAATCTATATCTCGCACCAACTCAGGAATTATATAGTAATTAACACCAATCTTTTCAAGTTCATTTATCAACGCACCTTTCTCACCAACAACCACCTCTACGACATGACCATCACCCAGTAATTTCTTAGCTAAATCACGTATATGTATTTGGGCCCCACCAATCTCATCAGCCTTTGTTATGACATAAACTATTTTCATAATAAAACCATACCAATCTTTATGTTTAAGTAAAAATCATTTCTTTTTTTATTAAGAACTTCAGGTAAAAACTCTCTCGATTTATTAAAATTATATGAGGAAGTTTTTCCAATTAAAACAGGTGACTTTATAAGGTTCATTATTTTATTTGCAAGTTCGCTTGAGTTTCCTCGAGAGTGAATCCAGTCACTTTGAATTATCTCGGGCATTCCGCCAGCATTACTAACAATACATGGTATACCACAAGACATAGCCTCAATAACAGCTCTTGGCATCCCTTCTTGATAAGAGGGCTGTATATAAATATCAATACATTCATTTAAGAAATTCATAACTGCCTCAGAATCCTTAAGCGTACCAATAAAAATAATTTTTTCTATAATATCTAACTCATTCAATAATGATTGAAACTGATTAGGATCGCCAGGCCCGATAATATATAACTTTACTTCCTCCTCTAACTTAGATATTGCTTTAATAGCGATATCTATTCCCTTTATTTTATTATCTAGACTTCCAATCAAACATAAATTAACACACGTATCATTTGAGGGCTTATATGTGTTATTTTTTCTCTCGCGAATAAAAACATCGGATACACTTAGTGTAAGGGCATTTTGACACGCAGGATACCTACTCTGAAGAAACTTACTAGTTACATAATGAACAAAATTTCCAGATTTAACATTTTTTTTCATTCTTAGGAAAGCTAAAGGGGCATAAATTTTCGCACTTAACTTACCAAAATTCCACAAGTTATCCCAGACACATGCAACGACTTCAACTAAAATACAAACACCGAGTTCTTTTGCTGCTTTTGCAAAAATATTACCGATTTCTGATGGTAGTCTAACAATAACAATATCATAACCATTAATAATATTTTTGGCTAACTCAACTAATTTCCTATTAAATATTAATGAATTAAAGCTTGATGCATTTGGAAATTTAATAAATGTAGCCTGAGGGCCAGTTACTGATTTATATCGTTCACGATCTATCTCATCAACTTCTTTTGATCTCGAAACTATAGTGACTGAGTGGCAAAAAATAAAATATCTAGAAATATCATCATATGTCATTTTCCCTGGAGAATAGAAATCTTTCTCGTATTCTAAAAATATATGGTCATGACAAAACAATGCCTTCTTCATCAAATCTCACCTATTTTTCTTGCCGGAACACCAGCATATATAGAATTTTTCATACCACATAATTTAAAAACCGAACCACTCCCGACAACTGTTCTGTGTTCTAAAATACTTCCCCCTAAAATTCTAGCTCCAGCACCGATCCATACATCATCATTAATAATGATATCTTTAAATATAATATTATTATACTTAATAGACTTAAGTGAATCTTTCCAAGAATGCTCAAAAGATATAATGCTTACACCATGAGCGATCGAAACCTCAGAACCAATATATATATTTCCACAAGCATCTAAATATGAATATTCATGAATAGACACATTATCGCCAATAGAGAGCTTATACATGTTTTTTATTGTAACAAACCTACCTATATATACATTTTTTCCAATGCTTTTCACTTGAGCTGAAACTAATATATATCTAGCCAAAACGCCAATTCGTGTTGGAACCAAACTAAAAAAATCATATAAAGCTAATAAAAAGAATCTTGGAAAAAAACGTAGAAAAAGCACAAAGAACTTAATAATAGGTGAAAATAATTCAAAAAAACGCCTACCAGTCATATTTTTCGCTCAACACAAGAAGAAAATTTATTTTCAATATAATAACATCTGACATCAGTTTTATCTTGTAAAGATACATTATTATTCAAAAGCAATATATCAATATAAAAATGGTCATATTCACCAAATTTATCAACCGACGCCCATATTCTAAATGGATTATAAAATATAAAAAACAATAGAAAAAATGCATATACACTCTTATTATACAAGGTTAAAGAAGTAAACTTATCAACTAAATATATAAAACCACATAAAGCAATATAGTAATTAACCCTAGATAACACTTCAAAATACTGAGCATATAATTTAGCCAATGAAAATATAATATATAAAGCAGAAAATAGAATTAAGCAGTTTCGCTCCCATATTAAATA
The DNA here is from genome assembly GCF_000427805.1 of Budvicia aquatica DSM 5075 = ATCC 35567. Classification (GTDB taxonomy): domain Bacteria; phylum Pseudomonadota; class Gammaproteobacteria; order Enterobacterales; family Enterobacteriaceae; genus Budvicia; species Budvicia aquatica. Next base: position 56,630 of record NZ_KE386588.1, read on the forward strand.
ATTATAGATTACTTTATCAGAAGCCATCTTAGTCACCATGATTAGCCCCCCACCAAAGATGATGGAACTAATTTGTATAATTCCAACATTCTCTTGAGTGCCCCCCCATGACTCATTAACAAAATAACCCAATATCCTAGGATTTAGCATATAAAAATACTCAGCTAATACAGGTATAAATATAAGTATAAAAGAACCAAAAACAACAAATAATGTTATAGAAAATCTTGGAAATCTTTCAAAAATAAACAATAAAAACATAAATATGGCAGATACATGAAAAAGACAAGCAGCTATACATATAGCATAAGCTCTATTCTTTTTATTATGTCGATAAAAATCCAAAGCTACCATAGAAAAAGACAAGGCTAATGCTTGCCTCAATGTTTCACTATATAAAACCCAAGCGTACAATGAGAAAAAAAGTATAATATAGAGTGTAGGATTCGTAGTATTACGCCTTGCAAACCAGCACAAAATATAAGTATTAATAAGTGATATTACGATAACAGCGGCATGATAATTTTCGAAAAATCGACTAGTCAAATAAACAATAGCATTATATCCAAACTCATATTTTAGCCAACAGTCATACTTATTATAATAAAAACATTGATAATTTTTTTCATAATTTATCCAATCATAGCCATTAAAATAATTTCCAGATAAGAAAAAAAACATCAAAAAACCACATAAAAATATCGATACACTTCTGCTTAATTTTAGCTTTTGTGTAAAGCAAAAAAGTAATAACATTAATAAAACGGTTAATGGATACCAGTACATATTATTTAAGACCAAAAAAGAATAGAGTTCTTTTGAAATACTTTTTAAATCTCAAAACTAGCGGAGTCGGCTCAATTTCGATCACCTTACGATAATTGATTTTATATATGCATTTATTTCTTTCAAGCCACACATTAAATAATCGTTCAGATAAAAAACCAAAAATTCTTTTTTGATAATCATCATAATGCTCAATGTCAACTTTCGACCTCACTTCAAAAAGAATACTAAACAACCATTCAAAGTAGCCATCAATAATATTTTTTTTAGAAACAAACATATTGCAAAAACTAGATATACTTTCATTCATGACAGAATCAAAATAAAAAATATACTCAGGATACATATCTTCTATTACGCTTCTTGTTATATCCAAGTCAGCCTTATTATGATATTTAGCATATTGCTCAGATAATGTCATACCAAAAAATCTATTTTTTTCAGGAACAATAATGTCAACGCCATTTAATAATTCTGAAAAATCGAACATTGAGGCAATCTTTTTTCCTTTTAGATATTGATATTTCCCATTCGATTTAAAATATCGTCTATAATGAACCATACCTACTATATCATCCCCCCTGGAAAGGTCATTTTTCCATATCCAATATAATGCTGTCAGTTCACAGAAAGATTTATTCAAAACAGAAATTGAATCACCAGAATCATCACCTAGAATGCCTAACTCACCACCACCCAATGCCTTTCCCACATGAATTGGAATATACCCAGTAGGGAAATCATAACATTTATGAGTAGCTATATAGATATTAGTCAAATTTCCTCCACCTTTGAAACCAAATGAAATGCAGATGCTATAACCTGGTGCATATCATAATATTTATACTCAGCCAACCGACCACCAAACAAAACCTTTGGCTCTTTTTTTGAGAGGGCTTTATATTTTTTAAATAAAGCCATATTCTTATCATCATTAACAGGGTAGTAAGGCTCATCACCTAATGTCCACTCTGATGGATACTCTTTAGTTATAATTGTATGCGACGTATCAACCACATCAAAATGCTTATGCTCAATAATTCTTGTGTAAGAAACATTAGCCTCAGTATAATTTATAACAGCATTACCTTGATAATTTTCCTCCTCGATTCGCTCATGCATAAAACGCAAAGAACGATAATCTAATTTACCATATTGGTATTCAAAAAATTCATCTATTGGACCAGTATAAATAATTTTTTTAGCCAACTCAGAAAATAACGCCTTATCTTTAAGAAAATCAACATCCAGTCTTACTTCAATATCCTCTAGTATTTTTTCTATAAGCTTCGTGTAACCACCAATAGGAATACCTTGAAACTTATCTGAAAAATAATTATTATCATAAGTCATGCGAACAGGCAGACGCTTAATTATAAATGAAGGCAAATCAGTTGCTTTTCGCCCCCATTGTTTTTCAGTATAACCTTTTATAAAAGCCTCATAAATATCTCTTCCAACCAAAGAAATCGCTTGTTCCTCTAAATTCTCCGCTTCTTTACCATCCATTTCTTTCCTTTGTTGATTAATTTTACTTAGTGCTTCTTTAGGACTTTTTGTTCCCCATAACTGATAAAATGTATTCATATTAAAAGGCAAATTAAATAATTTCCCCTTATAATATGCAAGAGGGGAATTAGTAAATCGGTTAAACTCTACAAATGAATTTACATAATCCCATACGTCCTTATCATTTGTATGAAAAATATGCGCACCGTATTTATGTACCTGAATACCATCATAATCCTCAGTATAAACATTTCCTCCAATGTGCGACCTTCGTTCAATAACTAATACCTTTTTACCTTTTTTTGTTAGTTCACGGGCACACACTGAGCCAAATAACCCAGCACCAACAATTAAATAATCATACATAAAACTATTTACCTCTAATTAAATAAATGTTCTTTGACCGTAAAAATAAATACATAATTATAGTTACACATAACTCAGTCAATAACATTGACATTGCGGCGCCATCTTGCTGAAAATAGTAAACCAATGGAAATATTATGATTAAATTAGACAACCCACAAACAACTAATATCCAGCTAAATTGTTTCTTATAATTATGAGTCAACATAGTTTGAATACCAAAAACATTGCTAAGTGAAATAAAAAATGGAAGAAAAGCCATCCATCGCAATACGGAAACAGAAGCCTGATATTCGTCACCCACACCATACTTGACAATAAGTGAGGAAAACAAAATCAAAAAAACAGAAGCACATAAAGATATTACACCAAGGTACATTAATGATTTCCTAATAAGCAATATTGCTTTAGAATAATTATTATCCATCAAGAAACTTATCCTTGGATAAATAGCCTGAGAAATAGGATTGAGAAGACTTTGCACAGCACCTCTTATCATATTAGCTGCATTAAAATACCCTACAGAAACAGGGCCGGCAAGAAACCCTAAAATAACAGTAGTACTTGTTGTATATAAACTTATTGCTGATGTCGAAACAAAAACATGCCAGCCATCACGTAGACTACATCTAATTCTCTCTAATGAAAATATAGGACCACCAACCCAATTATTATTAAATATAAAATAAAACCCAATCAATCCTGCAATAAAATTAGTTCCGCCCTGTATCAAAGCAGCAATCCATAAATCATCAATACCTTGTACAAAAACAAATGTTAATGGCACAAGCATAAAGCGAGCACTAATACTGCAGAGTGTAATCCACTTCATTTTTTCTACCCCCTGAAAAAACCATATAGGGTATATAACATTACCTAATACCATGGGGGAAAATGCCAGAAGCACCATCCAAAGCTGCTGATATTTTGTTACAAAGAAACAAACCACTAGCAATAAGATAAAAGCTAACACTGCTAACAATAATTTACTAAATATTACTGACCAAAATATATTTGTTAACTCCCCTCTGTCTTCACGATATTTAGCCACCTGTTGAGTTGCAGTCCAATTGAACCCATAATCGGTAAGTAAAACAAGATATTGCATTGAAGCTTGGCAAAAACCAAGAATACCAAAATACTCAGGACCCAAAATACGAACCAAGTATGGAAATGTCAACAATGGTAATATAAAGGAACTACCTTGAACTAAAGCCAAGTAAAATATATTTCTATTTAACGATGTATTAATACTCACGCGTCATCCATACTGTTAATTATAATTACCTAGCATAATGTTAATTATAGTTTTTAGCATATAGTTAAATCCCCAACCACACAAATAACAAAAAACTAGCCTTGAGAATTATTCTCCTTGATAACACTTTATAAAAAAGGCCAAATTAATATTACTTAATTTATAAAAATTCAGTTCATCTGATATACACTTGAAATCCTATATGGAAAATTTCAAATACACTAAATCATACGTTAGTTTTTATGCGATAACTGACTAAAACATTATTAATCAGAATGAAGCAGGTTCCGATAATCAATCCCACTAAGCACCCCAACACTAAAATCAGCCCATTTCTAGGTTTATCTCTATCTATTGGCTCCATCGGGCTCTTTAAATAACTAAACCCTTTAGCATCAGCTCTATCAACCTTGAAATTATTCAAGTTAATCCACTGCCGCTGCAAATCATAGTAATCATCACTCATAACCAAAGGCTGCTTCTCAATACCTTGAGACATAGCACTAAGCGCATCTTTACCAAGTAAAAATAGGCTATTATTATCTAACTTAGTTAAACTGGTAATCTCAGGTTTCTGAATATTTGTTTTTTCAGCTACCGTAAGAGCCATCTTTATGTTTTGAATTTCTTCCAACCGCTGCTCTTCAGCTATATTTTTAATAGCATCCATTTGATTTTTTAATGTTTGCTTTTTATTTTCGATTTGAGTCGTTAATTGAGCATACTGAGTTTTGCTAATATTACTATTAACCACACTAACGTATTTTTCTAACAGATTTTTAGCTTCAATCGCAGTAGCTGCGGGGAAACTTAAAGAATAGATCGAGCTATCTTTCTCTTTAGTTAGCTTTACATTATCAATAATATCATTAAGCAATCTAGCCCTGCTTTGCTCATCTTTTCCTTCAGCTAACTTTTTAAAGTAATCACTGCCACTAACAAACTTACTTAACTCATTATAAGAACCGGCCAGCGAGATAAATTGCTTAAACAATTTATCGGCAACCTCTTCTGATGATGTTGGTTTCTCAACGTTACCCTCCAACAACCGGTAACCCTGATAATAGTTATCCATCGTTTCAAAACTCGGCGCATCAACCACCGCCGTGGCAGTCCACTGCTCTTTGGCGGTAAACGCATATACCGCGGCGAGAAGCGTGGTGATCAACATACAACCAATAATCCAGTGCTTTTTCTTCCATAGCTGTGCGATAAGGTCAAATAAATCAATCTCATCGTTTTTAGGGGCTTGAAACATGGGGTAAGGATAGTAACCAGCGATAGGTGGTTGTTGTGACTGTGGTGGTTGCTGCGGTTGATTTTTGTCGCTCATTGCCATTCCAATTGGTTGAAATATAATGTATTTACTTGAAGAATAAATTCTTTATTTGCTTTTCAGGCATGCTACCGCCCTTAGGTTACGGCTCCTAAAGGCACTGTATAGAATGATATAGCAAAGCCACTGGCATAAATAAGGCTAGTTATTATTCGTCCTTAAACCAGTTTTATGTGACTTTCTTGTTGCGGCTGATTATACCCACTTAACACTCAATCGCAAGTAAAGTGCCACACAAGTAGTGTGATGAAAAAACCATAACCATTTGATTTTTAATCAAACACAAATTAAACACAGTGCTATATATCCATAAATGAACAATATTCTTACAATATGGTTTGTTTACTTATCACACAGCAATTATTCTTATATTTACTGTTTCTTCCGTAGATTCCTCCATAAGCGTTGGTACATAGGCACCTTCTGAGTACAACGCCATGATTTTGTACGGTGATAAAAACTTATTCCTTAATTACATATCGATATATCTATTCCTTCCTTCACAGTTCAGATTTAGACGTTATGCTGTATAGGTTCCCTAAATAATTCATAAGATTAAAAGGATAGACCATGACTAAGATTTATGAAGACAACTCACAGACTATTGGCCACACCCCATTAGTACGTCTGAACCGTATCGGAAATGGCAAAATTCTGGCCAAAATTGAGTCGCGTAATCCTAGCTTCAGCGTTAAGTGCCGTATTGGTGCCAATATGATTTGGGATGCTGAGAAGCGTGGTTTATTGAAACAGGGCGTTGAGCTGGTTGAACCGACCAGTGGTAACACCGGTATTGCTTTAGCTTATGTAGCCGCTGCGCGTGGTTATAAACTAACCCTGACCATGCCTGAATCTATGAGTCTGGAACGCCGTAAATTACTTAAAGCCCTTGGTGCTAATTTGGTTTTAACCGAAGCCGCTAAAGGGATGAAAGGGGCGATAGCTAAAGCAGAAGAAATCGTTGCTTCAGATCCTGCTCATTATTTATTACTCCAGCAATTTAATAATCCGGCAAACCCTGAAATTCATGAAAAAACGACCGGCCCGGAAATCTGGCAAGATACTGACGGTGCTGTCGACGTGTTTATTGCTGGCGTAGGTACTGGCGGAACGCTGACCGGAGTTAGCCGCTACATTAAAAATACCAAAGGTAAAAAGATTATCAGCGTTGCCGTCGAGCCAACGGATTCACCGGTTATCAGTCAGGCTTTAGCCGGTGAAGAATTAAAACCGGGCCCGCATAAGATTCAGGGCATTGGTGCTGGTTTTATCCCGGGTAACTTAGATTTAAGCCTGATTGACCGCGTCGAGAAGATTAGCAATGAAGAATCTATTTCAACCGCGCGTCGTTTAATGGAAGAAGAAGGTATTTTGGCCGGTATCTCATCCGGTGCAGCCGTTGCAGCAGCTCTTCGACTAATTGAGCTGCCTGAGTTTGCAGACAAGAATATTGTTGTCATATTGCCATCATCAGGGGAACGCTATTTAAGTACCCCGCTGTTTGCCGATATATTTACGGAAAAAGAGCTGCAACAATAGTAACAATTGCCCACCCACTAAAAGGCCCTTTTCTGGGCCTTTTTCATTTCAATTTTATATAGCTGCTAATATTAAAATGGCTGCACAGGATTGCCGCTTCTTGAGATTCGCAAACGGTGCTACATGGGTATTTTTTGTGCGTCAGCTCTCGCTTTTTGCTAAAAAAATTTGATTTATTGACTGACTACTAGTATCAAGCTACTACTTTTTTTCGATGCTCGAATTAAATCACTACTCAGCCTTTTTAGGTTCTTGCTAAAAAGGAGTAGATATAATAGCGTAGGTAAAAGAAGTTCTGTTTTTAACAGGTAGCAAGCCAGCATACGTGCGGTTTATTACCCGTTTTGACTACCCAGCGCATCCCACATTAGCATGGCTTTTTTACCCAATAACAAAAGCGATGTTAGTTAAATTTAGGCTAAACTTAAGTGTTAACGCCAAGAACATTAATCCAACTAAGTTGAGGATCACTATGTTTCAGCAAGATATAACCGTAACTGCACCAAACGGCCTTCATACCCGCCCTGCTGCACAATTTGTAAAAGAAGCTAAAGCATTCGTTTCTGACATTACTGTGACTTCTAATGGTAAGAGCTCTAGCGCTAAAAGCCTGTTTAAATTACAAACTCTTGGCCTGACTCAAGGCACCGTAGTGACTATTTCAGCGGAAGGTGAAGATGAGCAACAGGCCGTTGAACATCTGGTCAAATTAATGGCGGAACTTGAATAAGCCCTTTACGACATTTCAACACCCGTTTTAGTTTTAAATTAAAGGTAGGCTTATGATTTCAGGCATTTTAGTATCTCCAGGCATCGCATTTGGTAAGGCTTTGATATTAAAAGACGAACCCATCGTCATTAATAACAAAAAGATTTCCAGCGATAATACCGAGCAGGAAATTGCCCGCTTCAAGACCGGCCGCGATAAGGCCAGTGAACAACTCAACGCCATTATGGCTAAAGCGAGTGAGACGTTCGGCGAAGAAAAAGCTGCGATCTTTGAAGGCCATATCATGCTGTTAGAGGATGAAGACCTCGAGCAGGAAATCATAAGTCGAATTAAAACTAAGCAAGAGACGGCTGATGCCGCTGTTCATGCAGTGTTCGAAGCCCAAGCCATCGAGCTTGAAAGCCTTGAAGATGAATATTTAAAAGAGCGTGCTGCCGATATCCGTGATATCGGTAGACGTTTACTACAAAATATTCTCGGCATGTCTATTGTCGATCTCGGTGCAATTAAAGATGAAGTTATTCTGGTTGCTACCGACCTGACGCCGTCAGAAACCGCACAGTTGAATCTGGATAAAGTTCTTGGCTTTATTACCGATTTAGGCGGCCGCACTTCCCATACATCCATTATGGCCCGATCGCTGGAGATTCCGGCAATCGTTGGTACCAACGATGTCACTAAGCAAGTAAAAAATGGTGACTTCCTGATTCTGGATTGTGTGAATAATAAAGTTCACGTTAATCCATCTGTTGAAGTGATTGAGCAATCTAAAGTAGCTCAAAGCCAATACATCAGTGATAAAAATGAATTAGCCAAGCTAAAAGATCTGCCTGCAATTACCCTTGATGGTCATCAGGTAGAAGTTTGTGCCAATATCGGAACAGTTCGTGATGTACCCGGAGCAGAACGTAACGGTGCGGAAGGCGTTGGTTTATACCGTACAGAATTCCTGTTTATGGACCGTGAGTCATTCCCTACTGAAGAAGAGCAATTCCAGGCATATAAAGCGGTTGTTGAAGCCATGGGAGAGCAAGCGGTTATATTACGGACCATGGATATCGGTGGTGATAAAGACCTGCCGTATATGAACCTTCCTAAAGAAGAAAACCCATTCCTTGGCTGGCGTGCAATTCGTATTTGTCTTGACCGTAAAGAAATTCTTCACGCTCAACTGCGGGCCATTTTGCGCGCATCCGCCTTCGGTAAGCTAAGAATCATGTTCCCAATGATCATTTCAGTAGAAGAAGTTAGATTACTGAAAACTGAGTTGGAAATGTTGAAAACGCAGCTAAGAGAAGAGAATATCACTTTTGATGAAGCCATCGAAGTGGGAGTAATGGTAGAAACACCTGCTGCGGCCACCATTGCACACCATCTGGCGAAGGAAGTTGATTTCTTTAGTATTGGGACAAATGACTTAACCCAGTATACTCTAGCAGTAGATCGTGGCAATGAGTTGATTTCTCATCTCTATAATCCATTATCTCCGTCCGTTTTAACCCTGATAAAACAGGTTATTGATGCTTCTCATAAAGAAGGCAAATGGACTGGGATGTGTGGTGAATTAGCCGGTGATGAACGTGCAACTTTATTGCTGCTCGGTATGGGCCTGGATGAATTTAGCATGAGCGCAATTGCTATTCCTCGCATCAAGAAAATCATTCGCAACGCGAATTTCTCTGATGTAAAAGCGCTGGCGGAGAGTGCATTAGCACAGCCAACGGCACAAGAGGTATTAGACATTGTTAATAAATTCATCGAAGAAAAAACGCTCTGCTAGTTATCCCTACGTCATTGGAGTTGCAGTCAATACAATCGCAACTCCAACGATTATGGGTAGATAAAATAATAACGGCACACCGCTTAAAACATTACTGCTGAGGAGAAAGTCATGGGTCTGTTCGATAAGCTGAAACAACTCGTTTCTGATGATAAAAAAGACGCAGGCAGCATTGAGATTGTTGCTCCGCTGTCCGGTGAAATTGTCAACATCGAAGACGTACCTGATGTTGTGTTTGCTGAAAAAATCGTTGGCGATGGTATTGCGATTAAACCTACTGGTAACAAAATGGTTGCCCCTGTAGATGGAACTATCGGTAAGATTTTTGAAACCAATCACGCATTCTCTATTGAGTCTGATAGCGGTATTGAATTATTTGTTCACTTCGGTATTGATACCGTTGAACTCAAAGGCGAAGGCTTCAAGCGTATTGCAGAAGAAGGCCAACACGTTAAGAAAGGTGATTTAGTGATTGAATTTGATCTGGCCCTGCTGGAAGAAAAAGCTAAATCAACGCTAACGCCCGTAGTGATCTCCAATATGGATGAAATCAAAGAACTGATTAAGCTTAGCGGCACGGTTGTTGTCGGTGAAACACCGGTTATTCGTATCAAGAAATAGTTATTGTTTGCTTAAAAGCAGCTATAGCCAAAATAGTTCGAGTTGCATCGAGACGGCAAGAGAGAGTTCCGATGAGTTTACTCAGGTAAGTGATTATTAGGCCCATTAATGGGCCTAACCCCTTCGGGGCCGCTGCCAGCAGCGTTCAAATCTACTTACAGCAGATTTGTCGGGTGAACGAACGTAGCCAATAAAGATGCGGCTTGAAGTATGACAGTATAAATAGTTATTCAATGCCGATCGGCGTCACCGGTCGGCATATTTATTTTAATTCCCCTATCCCCACGCTGCCCTGTCTGAGTTAAGCTTATAACCGGGTCAGACTTAAGTCTCTTTTTACTTAATCGACACACTTTTTCTTTTCTGATTTCATTCAGTTGAGCTATTTTTCTCGGGCTGATGTTTTTTTACATGATCTCCATTTTTTCTTCACAGTCGCGAGTTAAAGTAGATTACGATTTTTACTCTGTTTCGCTGTCCTGCTATGTAGCAGCAGACATTAAAATAAAAAGAGAGCGTTATGAAGGTTGCTACCCATGGCTAGTTTTTTTATCGATCGCCCTATTTTTGCCTGGGTTATTGCCATCATTATCAGTCTTACTGGCCTGCTTGCCATCAGTTCATTACCTATTGAGCAATATCCTAATCTTGTTCCCCCGACCGTTCGTATCTCGGCCAATTACCCGGGAGCATCTGCTCAAACGCTGGAAAATACCGTCACTCAGACCATAGAACAGAATATGACCGGTCTGGATAACCTGCAGTACATGTCATCCCAAAGCAGTAACACGGGCAGTGCATCTATCACTCTCACTTTCAAAGCCGGAACTAATCCGAATGAAGCGATGCAGCAGGTGCAAAATCAATTACAGGGCGCAATCAGAAAATTACCTCAGGACGTTCAGCAGCAAGGCGTAACCGTTTCAAAATCTGGCGATAATAGCTTGATGACCGTTGCTTTCGTGTCGACCGATAACTCCATGACCCGGCAAGATATCTCAGACTACGTTGCCAGTAACTTACAAGATCCGATAAGTCGAATAGACGGAGTCGGTAGTGTAGATTCCTATGGTTCACAATATGCAATGCGTATCTGGTTAAACCCAGACAAGCTGACCAGCTTTAATCTCACCACCAAAAACGTAGTGAATGCTATTAAATCGCAAAATAGCCAGATTGCCGTAGGGCAAGTCGGCGGGACGCCTTCCGTGCCCGGCCAGGCGCTGAATGCCACCATGAATGCGCAGGCTCAATTACAAACCCCGGAACAATTTCGCGAGATTACTCTACGAGTAAATCAGGATGGTTCTGTCGTCACCCTTGGTGATGTATCTACCATTGAATTGGGGTCAGAGAAATACGATTACATCAGCCGCTATAATGGTATGCCGGCTTCCGGAATGGGTATAAAACTGGCTTCCGGTGCCAATGAGTTAGCTACAGATAAATTGGTTAAGGCAAAACTGGCCGAGCTGGAACAATATTTTCCACCGGGACTAAAAGTTGAATATGCCTATGAAACAACCCCCTTTGTGCAGGCTTCAATTAAAGATGTGGTAAAGACCCTGATGGAGGCTATCTTCCTGGTCTTTTTAGTTATGTATCTGTTTTTACAAAACTTCCGCGCCACGCTAATCCCGACAATTGCCGTACCTATCGTGCTGCTTGGTACTTATGCCGTGTTGTACATGTTCGGCTTTAGTATCAATACTCTCACCATGTTTGCCATGGTATTAGCGATCGGATTATTAGTTGACGATGCCATTGTGGTGGTAGAAAACGTCGAACGCGTTATGGCGGAGGAAGGCCTTTCACCACGAGATGCTACCCGAAAGTCTATGGGGCAAATCCAGAGTGCGCTGGTGGGTATTACGTTGGTTTTATCCGCAGTGTTCGTTCCTATGGCGTTCTTTGGCGGAACGACCGGTGCGATATACCGACAGTTTTCCGTCACCATTGTCTCAGCCATGGTGTTGTCTGTTTTAGTCGCGCTAGTACTGACTCCGGCACTCTGTGCAACAATGCTAAAACCCATTCGAAAAGGTGAAGTCCATACTCAGCGCGGCTTTTTCGGCTGGTTCAACCGCATGTTTGCGCGTAACGCCCGGCGTTATGAAAAAGGTGTCTCTAAGGTCATTCATCACAAAGGGCGCACAATGTTAGTTTACCTGCTAATTATTGTCGGCTTGGGCCTGATGTTTACCCGCCTACCGACCTCGTTTCTTCCTCTTGAAGATCGGGGGGTGTTTATGACCCAAATTCAATTACCGGTGGGCTCAACCCAGCAACAAACCTTTAAAGTCGTCCAGAGCGTTGAACAGTATCTGCTACAGAAAGAAGGTAAAAACGTTAAATCCGTGTTCTCCACCGTGGGTTCTGGCCCCGGAGGTAACGGGCAAAACGTAGCCCGAATGTTTGTTCGCCTTCGCGACTGGAGTGAACGAACCAACCCAGAAGACACTTCATTTGCCATTATTGAACGGGCTACCCGAGCCTTTAGCCAAATTAAAGAAGCCCGAGTATTTGCCAGCAGTCCTCCGGCAATTTCCGGCCTCGGAAATTCTGCCGGTTTTGATATGGAGTTGGAAGACCACGCAGGCGTAGGTCATGAAGCTCTAATGCAGGCCCGAGACACGCTATTAGCCGCTGCGGCCAAAGACCCAAGGCTCACCAGAGTGCGTCATAATGGTTTAGATGACAGCCCGCAGCTACAGGTTAATATCGATCAGCGCAAAGCTCAGTCACTGGGCGTAGAGATTGATGATATTAATGATTTATTAAAAACCGCCTGGGGCTCGTCTTACGTCAATGACTTCCTCGATCGCGGGCGGGTAAAAAAAGTTTATGTCCAGGGTGATGCCCCTTACCGTATGCAGCCGGATGATATTAACCGTTGGTATGTGAATAATAATCAGGGCGGTATGGTTCCTCTATCTGCCTTTACCACTACCGAATGGAACTATGGTTCACCGCGCTTAGAGCGCTATAACGGCAGTTCAGCAGTGGAAATTGTCGGAGAGGCTGCGTCGGGCATCAGTACCGGTACTGCCATGGATATCATGGAAAAGCTGGTTAAAGAGCTGCCTATGGGTATCGGTCTGGAATGGACCGGTATGTCCTATCAGGAACGTTTATCTGGCGAACAGGCCCCGGCACTTTATGCCATCTCGTTACTGGTGGTGTTCCTCTGTCTGGCAGCACTATATGAAAGCTGGTCTATACCTTTTTCTGTGATGTTGGTCGTTCCACTCGGCGTGTTAGGTGCAGTATGTGCAACATGGATGCGCGGGCTGGAAAACGACGTCTATTTTCAGGTAGGTCTGTTAACGATCATCGGCCTGTCAGCTAAAAATGCGATTCTGATTGTCGAATTTGCCAATGAACTTCATCGTTCAGGTAAAGATTTAGTCCATGCGACCCTTGAAGCCTGTCGCTTACGTCTGCGCCCCATTTTGATGACCTCACTGGCCTTTATATTTGGCGTGCTGCCAATGGCGATTGGCCAAGGCGCCGGGTCTGGCAGCCAGCATGCGGTAGGTACCGGGGTATTAGGCGGGATGGTGTCAGGAACGATACTGGCTATCTTCTTTGTGCCGGTATTCTTTGTTCTGATACGCAAAAGATTCCCCGGAAAAACAGACGTTAGCGCAATCAAACGCTAAGTCCAAAGAAGAAAGCGGATTGCTCGCAACAATCCGCTTTCAAACTGATGATAAACCCCAAAATTAAATTATTGGTCTTAAAAATAGCCAATCGGAGGGAGAGGCCACCGTTGGGGTCGTAGTGGCGTGAGCCACCGACAAATTTGTCAGGAACAAATTTGAACAGCGCTGGTGCTGGCCCGTAGCCCGATACACCAAAAAACGTCACCCCTCGGCCGCTAAAAAAAATCAATATTCCGATGCTAATTATGCGGACGAAATTTGCGATGAAATCAAATTAACCACTTTGTCAGCCATCTGAAACCGGATTGCTCACACAATCCGGTTTTCGCTTTATCAGCTATCCCACTTGGGCACGTGAATATTGATAATCAGCCCTTGGGTATCACCATTATGGGCCTCAATCGAGCCCCCGTGTGCATTGACAACTTTACGGGCAATCGCCAACCCAAGACCATAGCCTTTGCCTGACAAGGCTGATTTAACTCTGACAAACGGGTCGAAAATGCTGGACAGCTTATCCTCATCCACTCCCGGTCCTTGATCCCTGACCTGAATAACAAACTCATTCTCGACCTGAGTCAGAATCACTTTAATCAGTTGCCCGGTACTGGAGAAGCGCAAAGCATTACGAACGATATTCTCAACCGCCCTGCGCATCAGTTCAGAATTACCCCTGACTGTCGATTCAGACTGGATCTGCTCATCCGCCTCAAGCTCAATATTCACACCGGGAATTTGAGCTTCGTAACGCACATCGCTTACAACTGCATCCACTAAACCATAGAGGTCAAAGTACTCTTCATCAGAGATACCGGCGGCATCCGTTCTGGATAAAGTCAGAAGTTCACCGATCATTTTATCTAACCGGACTGACTCCTGTTCTATCCGTTCAAGCGCATTATCTACGTTTTGAGGGTTCTGTCTGGCCAAGCCAATGGCCAACTGTAGCCGGGCTAAAGGCGAACGAAGTTCATGGGAAACATCGTGCAGAAGTTGCTCCCGAGCGCCGACTAATAGCTTCAGGCGCTCTACCATAGAGTCAAAATCACGCGCCATATCGCTAAGTTCATCGCGCCGTTTGCCCATCAGAGGATAGAGTCTCACTTCAAGATCGCCTTGAGATACCCGATCAAAACCGGATCGAAGTTGGCGCATCGGTTTGGTTAAATGCCATGCCAGAACAGCACTAAAGAGAAAGCCACCAATCGCGCCTAAAATTACCAGCGGATTAGGCAAGCTAAGCAATATTCTTCCGGAACGTTTCGGACGATACTCTTTGCGTAGGGCTTCAACGTCATACTTGAGTAAATAGCTTTTACCGTCCCCGCCTTTAACCAGTTCCACTTTGATATCATCGGTTAACGGAATCAGTGATTGGCGCTCAGAGACTGCAGACAACGGCCCTTTCAGCAGCATAACCGAGACGTTGCGCTGATCGCTTTCCGGCCACTTATCTACCATGCGATTTAATCCGCTGAGACCTTCAGTCTCCAAAACGGATACCGCAGAATTAAACTGTAGCGCAACAATTCGGTTAGCGATTCGATTTTCAAACGGCTCTTTCTGACTGGCATAATAGGAAAACACCATCCATACCGACTGAGTAATGGCAATATAAGTAATCCAAAATCCAATTAATATCTTCCAAAAAAGGCTACGTCGCATAATCCCTTACCTGATTCGATAACCAATACTGCGGACAGTCTCGATTGACAGCGTATCACCGGCAATTTGACTCAGCTTTTGTCGGATATTGCTGATATGAACATCCACGCTGCGATCGTAGGCTTCTCTCGGTCGACCAAGACCCTGTAGTGACAGCTCGTCTTTCGACACCACTCTATTTCTCTCTTTCATCAATAACATCAATAGATTGAATTCTGAGGCCGTCAGTTCAAAGGCTTCACCTTTCCACTCACTGATGCGCTGAGAAGCATCTAACCGTAAGTCTCCCAGTGCAATAATCATGCTGTCCTGAGGTTCAACATGCTCTTCAAAACGGCGTAATACCGCCCGCAGGCGGGCAACTAATTCGCGCGGATAGCAAGGCTTAGGCACGTAATCATCCGCCCCCATTTCCAGCCCGATGACCCTGTCGATATTGTCCCCTTTTGCCGTTAGCATAATAATCGGCAAACGGCTTTGTTTCCGGACTTTACTCAACACATCGATACCGCTCATATCCGGTAACATGATGTCTAAAATCATCGCAGCATACTCACCCGACAGGGCACCGGCTACGCCTGCGGTCCCGGTTAATGCTACCGTGGCTGAAAAGCCTTCGGCTTCCAGATATTCCCGCAGCATACTGCCTAACTCAACGTCATCATCGACCAGAAGAATTTTCATGCCAATCTCCGCAATATCATGCTTATAATATGTTTTCGCTCATTCTCACGCCTTCTGCATCAGGATGCAGCCATTTTTACCTAAACCTTACACTTTCCTTAAGATGAGTTTACGTCATTGACCCTAAACTCGTTGTACATTAACGCGTAATCATTAAGAGATACTTTTTCTCTATATTTTTTATATAACCAAAATAATTCTAGCTGCATCGAGACGGCAAGAGAGCAACTCTCGATGAGCTTACATGAGTAAGTGATTCGAGTGAGCGAGCGCAGCCAACAAAGATGCAGCTCGAAGTATGACGGTTATATTTATCTTTCGCTTTTTTAGGGGCTATTTAGGCTTATGCAAATACGATCATCCAAGCTACGTTATGTGCTGATCCTCGCAGGTATACTGATTGCCGGGTTGCTGATAAAAGTATTCTTTTTTTCCGCAACGGAAAAACCTAACTTTATCACGGCGCTGGCGATTAAAGCCGACGTTGAACAAACCGTTCTGGCCGATGGCTCTATTAAAGCATTAAAACAGGTTAATGTCGGTGCTCAAGTCTCCGGACAAATCAAAGCTCTGCATGTAGAACTGGGCGATAAAGTGGTTAAAGGTCAGGCTATTGCAGAAATTGATGACTTAACCCAGCAAAATAATCTCAAAGATGCCGAAGCGGGTTTAAAAAGCACTCAGGCTCAGCGTACCTCCAAGCTGGCCACCCTGAAAAACAACCAGCTAGCCTTTGAACGCCAGCGGCAAATTTTGGCTAAAGGCGTCGGCGTTCAGGCTGATTACGATAGTGCGAAAGCCGTGTTAGATTCCACCAAAGCCGATATTGAGGCGCTGGATGCCCAAATTGTTCAGGCCCAGATCGCCGTTGATACCGCTAAACTCAATTTGGGCTATACCCAAATCAGTTCACCGATTGACGGAGTGGTAGTGGCCATTCCGGTGGAAGAAGGTCAAACGGTTAACGCCGTACAAAGCGCGCCGACAATTATCAAGGTGGCGCAGTTAGATATTATGACCATCGAGGCTCAGATTTCTGAAGCTGACGTACCGAAAGTTAAAGTCGGTATGCCGGTTTATTTCACCATTTTAGGTGAACCCGGCAAACGCTATAGCGCAAAACTAAGAGCCATTGAACCAGCTCCTGACTCCATTAATACTGACACCACCACATCAACCAGCTCAACATCCAGCACTACCGCTATCTATTACAACGGCCTGTTCGACGTTGATAACCCGGATGGCAAGCTGCGTATATCCATGACGGCTCAGGTGTATATCATTCTTGAGCAGGCAAAAGATGCCATCATTATTCCGGCCACGGCTATAAATCAGATGGATGGCCAGGGTAATGCCACTATTCGGGTGGTTGATGAGGCCGGCAATGTGACACAAAGAAAAGTAAAAACCGGCATTAACAATAATGTAGACGTCCAAATATTAGACGGCCTTAAAGCAGGGGAAAAGGTCATCGTCAGTGAAGCCAGCGGCAGTGCCCAGAATCAGTCAACGCGTATGCCACGGATGAGGATGTAATCCTATGGCTCAACCGTTACTTCAGTTAGATAATATCACCCGTCAGTTCCCGGCGGGAGAGCAAACCGTAACCGTATTAAAAGGGATTAATCTCACCATCAATGCAGGTGAAATGGTGGCTATTGTCGGAGCCTCAGGCTCCGGCAAATCGACCCTGATGAATATCCTTGGCTGTCTGGATAAACCCAGCGGCGGCACTTATAAAATCGCAGGTCGGGCAACTAATCAATTAATGCCCGATGACTTAGCCGAGCTGCGGCGTGAGCACTTTGGCTTTATCTTCCAGCGTTATCATTTGTTAGGGGATTTAACCGCGGCGGGTAACGTGGAAGTACCGGCGATCTATGCCGGTACCGAACGACAAAAGCGTAAAGATCGCGCCGTCGCCCTGTTAACCCGTTTAGGGTTGAGTGACCGCACCAGCTATCGTCCAAGCCAGCTATCCGGAGGCCAGCAGCAGCGGGTCAGTATTGCCAGAGCGCTGATGAATGGCGGGCAAATTATTCTGGCCGATGAGCCAACCGGCGCGCTTGATAAGCATAGCGGTCAGGAAGTCTTAAAAATTCTTAAAGATTTACACGGTCAGGGCCATACCGTAGTCATTGTTACCCACGATATGCAAATCGCTGAGCATGCTGAACGTATTATTGAGATCAGTGACGGCAACATTATTGCCGACCGACAAAGCCGGCCGGATCAGGAAACAACCACGCCGGCTAAAGGTATTCCCGGCTCCTCGCACCACACAAAGACCAATAATGGATTTTCTGCCCAGCGAGACCGCTTTGTTGATGCGTTTAAAATGGCCTTACTGGCGATGGTATCCCAACGCCTGCGTACGTTCCTCACCATGCTTGGCATTATTATTGGTATCGCATCGGTGGTATCAGTGGTGGCGCTGGGAGAAGGCTCCCGGCAAAAGATATTAGCGGATATCAGTTCGATGGGTACCAGTACGCTGGAGGTCTTCCCCGGCAATGATTTTGGTGACCGAAAAGCCTCGACGATTCACACACTGCGCGCCAGCGATGCCGATGCGTTACGCCAACAGGGCTATGTTCACAGCGTGACCCCCAGCGTCTCTACCAGTACCACTTTCCGAGTCAATAATCAGTCGGTAACCGGAACGGTTAACGGCGTTGGTGAACAATTCTTTGATGTGCGGGGCTATAAGCTGGCTCAGGGTATGTCATTTAATCTCAACAGCGTTAACTCACTGTCGCAGGACGCGGTAATTGATGAAAACACCCGTAATAAGCTGTTCGGTGAGCAAAGTAATCCGGTCGGTCAGGTCATCCTATTAGGCAACCTTCCGGCGCGAATTATTGGAGTAGTAGAAAAACAGCAGAGCGGATTTGGCAGCAATGAAAGCCTTAACGTTTGGCTGCCGTATACCACCGTGATGAACCGTATGCTGGGGCAGTCTTATCTAAAAAGTATTACCGTTCGAATTAACGACAATGTTGACCTTAACGTTGCTGAACAAGGGGTGACTAAACTTCTGACCCAGCGTCATGGTAAACAGGACTTCTTTATTCTTAACACCGACAGTATCCGTCAGACGATTGAAAAAACCACCGCGACAATGACCTTGCTGGTTTCAATGATAGCCGTAATATCCCTGATTGTTGGCGGTATCGGCGTCATGAATATTATGCTGGTTTCAGTCACCGAACGAACCCGAGAAATTGGCGTTCGCATGGCGGTCGGCGCCCGCTCAAGCGATATTATGCAGCAGTTCTTAATTGAAGCGGTTCTGGTTTGCCTGTTAGGCGGCACATTAGGCGTTGGATTAGCACTAGCCATTGGCAGCCTGTTTGATCAGCTGGTCAGTAGTTTCTCAATGATCTACTCCGTGACCTCAATCGTCGCCGCGTTCGCTTGCTCAACGCTGATCGGTGTAATATTCGGCTTCTTCCCGGCCCGCCGGGCAGCAAGAATGGACCCGATAAATGCGCTGGAGAGAGAGTAATAGCTAACGATTAGGCGTTTGTTTTGACCTTGAGCGTTACCTTTCAACTCGAGCATGACAAATGTTGCCGAAGGAAGTTAAAAGGTAGCACGGCCCGCATGGATGCGGGGCGAGGTACGGCTTCGTCAGGAACGAATCCGTACCGGTGCGTTAAACCTTTTAGCTGACTGAGGTTGCCGCAGCAAAGCTGCGGTCTACATTTGTAGCGAGGCCGCGGTGATGCAAGAGGGGGTCGGCCCCCCATCTGCTCGGCCGGTGCACTGTAGTTTAGCTAAACTCATTACGATTAACGGACGAAATATATGATAATCCTGACGAATTCAAACCCAATGATTACCACTCAACATCATCATTAATCAAACACCCCCGTCGACAAATACCTATCACCGCGATCGCATATCACCGTTACAACCACCGCATGCTTATTCTCAGCCGCAACCCTCAACGCTCCGGCAACGGCGCCACCAGAACTGACACCACAGAATATGCCTTCGCGCGTTGCCAACTGCTTCATGGTTTTTTCTGCATCTGACTGCGAAATATCTAATACAGTATCAACTAACTCCGGACGAAAAATACCCGGTAAATAGCCTGGAGACCAACGACGAATACCCGGAATACTACTTCCTTCTGCCGGCTGAAGTCCGATAACCTGAACGCTGTCATTTTGGGATTTTAAATAGCGACTGACGCCGGTAATGGTTCCGGTCGTCCCCATGCTCGAGACAAAATGCGTAATTTTCCCGCCCGTTTGCTGCCAGATTTCAGGTCCGGTAGTCGAGAAATGAGCATAAGGATTATCATCATTATTAAACTGATCCAAAATCTTCCCCTGCCCTTCATCAGCCATTTTCTGCGCCAAATCCCGAGCCCCTTCCATACCCTGCTCGCGACTGACCAATATAAGCTCCGCGCCATAGGCGCGCATGGCCGCCTGACGCTCTTTACTCATATTTTCAGGCATCAACAAACGCAGGGAATAGCCTTTGAGTGCGGCAATCATTGCCAGCGCTATACCGGTATTTCCGCTGGTCGCTTCAATCAGGCAATCGCCGGGCTGAATTTCACCCCGCTGTTCTGCCCGAACAATCATCGACAAAGCGGCCCGATCTTTTACCGATCCGGCCGGATTATTACCTTCCAGCTTAACCCAAACTTCGCTGTCTAAACCTGTCGTCAACCGCTGTAATCTTACTAACGGTGTATTACCAATAAAATCGTCTAATGTGGACACCTGGTATTCCCAACGCTAATACATGTTAAATTTTATTCTGAAACAAACGCTCAAGCGCTTTTGGCATAAGAGAATGACTGCTGTAGCAATTCTTCTCCGGCATATAGCCGCGCACGTTCACCGCCAATAAAATAACGATCGCCTCTTTTCGGCGGTGCGCCATTCTCATGACTAAAGGTAACGCTAATCGGCGCACCTTGCCAACCTAAAGGTTGTAATGTGAGCTGCCAGTAATGTCCTTTAGGGATACTGTCTGCAACGGTAACCGGCAAAACACAACGGCTTGTTGCTTGAGAACTCAATTCAACTTCCCAAGGGCGCAGATAAAGCTCAACCGGCCCCTGATAAATCAATGCGCTATCCAAAGGCCATTGATGCTGGCCTACCCATAAACGGGAACCCCTAACTTCGCCCTGAATACGATTCACTTCACCTAAAAACTCCAGCACAAAACGGCTTTCCGGTTCACGCATCACTTCATTAGGTGTACCAACCTGCTCAATTCGGCCCTGACTCATCACCACAACCCGATCGGCAATTTCCATCGCTTCCTCTTGGTCGTGGGTGACAAATACGCTGGTAAATTTTAGCTCCTCATGTAACTGACGAAGCCAGCTTCTCAGCTCTTTACGCACTTGAGCATCCAGTGCGCCAAATGGCTCATCCAGCAACAAAATTTGTGGGTCAACTGCCAGTGCGCGCGCTAATGCTACCCGCTGGCGCTGACCACCGGATAGCTGAGATGGAAAACGACTCCCCAAATGGGCAAGTTGAACCATCTCCAACAGACGCTCTACTTTTTGTTTAATTGCTGCAGCGTCCGGCCGTTCGCGGCGCGGAAGTACCGTCAGGCCGAAAGCTACATTATCAAATACCGACATATGACGGAATAAAGCATAGTGCTGGAAAACAAAGCCAACGTGTCGGTCCCGGGCATGAAGGCGGCTAACATCTTTACCGTTAAAGCTAAGATGGCCGGCACTTTGATACTCCAGCCCGGCAATAATTCTCAATAAAGTGGTTTTACCGGAACCAGAAGGACCGAGCAGAGCCAGCATCTCACCGGAAGTAATATCCAGAGAGATATCCTGTAATACTTTGGTACGGTCAAAGTATTTATTAATGCCTTTAATCTCAATGCTCATGGTTTATCTCCTGAATATTGCGTTTTTTCTGGCGGGCCAGACGCCATTGAAGGGTACTTTTTAAGAACAGCGTCACGATAGCCATTAAAGTTAACAGCGCTGCTGCGGTAAAGGCGGCGGCGGTATTGTAATCCTGATGCAACAACTCAACCTGTAGCGGCAGCGTGTAGGTCTCACCGCGTATGGAACCAGAGACCACCGACACGGCCCCGAACTCACCGATTGCCCGGGCATTAGTCAGTACCACGCCGTATAACAGCGCCCAGCGAATATTGGGTAAGGTCACTCGGCGAAACATCTGCCAGCCGGAAGCGCCTAATAACACCGCCGCTTCATCTTCCTGGCTCCCCTGACTCATCATCACCGGCACCAGTTCACGTACCACAAACGGACAAGTGACAAAAATGGTCACCAATGCCATGCCTTGCCATGAAAACATCAGTTGAATATTGTGTGATTCCAGCCAGCCGCCGACTAAACCGTTAGAGCCGTAAAACAGCAGGTACAGTAGCCCGGCCACCACCGGCGACACGGCAAAGGGAATATCAATCAGCGTAAGCAGTAGCTGACGACCACGAAACTCAAAGCGCGTCACCAGCCAAGCCAGCAAGGTACCAAAAACCAAGTTAACCGGTACGGTAATAAACGCGATTAACACCGTCAGCCAGACTGCATGCAGCATATCCGGGTCGCTCAGACTTTTGACTACCCCTTCAAAGCCGGCAGAGAATGCGGTTACAAAAATGGCGATCATCGGGATCACCAGCAGTAACAGAGATAAGGCCACGCCAATAAAAATCAGTGCCCACTTACCCCAGTTAATCTGGCGCTGGCCAATCTCTTGTTGATAGGTAAAGTCCGTCATTAATGGCCCCCGACGCGCTTACCGTATCGACTCTGCAATACGTTGGCGATAAACAGTAAAACTAAAGATGCGGCTAAAATGACCGAGGCAATCGCGCTGGCAGCAGCATAATTAAACTCTTGCAGGCGAATAAATATCATCAGTGACGTCACTTCGGTTTTCCACGCAATGTTACCGGCAATAAAGATCACTGCGCCAAACTCCCCCAGACTTCGGGTAAAAGATAAAACGGTACCGGTTAACAATGCCGGCCCCACTTCAGGTAAAACCACTAAACGAAAGCTCTGCCAGCGGCTGGCTCCCAAGGTTTCGGCGGCTTCTTCATACTCCGGGCCTAGCTCTTCCAATACCGGTTGGATAGTTCTGACAACGAAAGGAATGCTGGTAAACGCCATGGCAACGGCAATGCCTAACCAGGTAAAGGAAACTTTAATATCAAACTCCGCCAGCCATGAACCATACCAGCCGGTGGTAGAAAACAGACCGGCTAGGGTTAATCCGGCAACCGCAGTGGGTAAAGCAAAAGGTAAATCCATCAGGCCATCTAACAAACTGCGGCCCGGGAAACGGTAGCGGGTTAAAATCCACGCCATCAGCATGCCAAAGAAGGCGTTAAAAATACTGGCGACGGCCGCAGCCAATAATGTGACTTTATAAGCTGCAATCACCTGAGGATGAGTCACTACCTGCCAATACTCCTGCCAGCTCATATGGCTAAGCTGCATAACCAATGCACTTAATGGCAGAAGTAGAATTAAACAGGTAAATAACAGGCTACTCCCTAAACTCAGAGAGAAACCCGGTAATACGCGTTTAGCAGGTATTGATAACAGCATTAGATTTTATGTCCTTCGGCTAATAGCTGATCCAGAATACCGTTAGTACTGAAGTGCTCATTCATCACTTTTTCCCAACCGCCAAATTGGTCTTCGATATTGAACAGTTTTACTTCAGGGAACTGGCTTTTCACCGCGTCCATAGCCGCTTTGTCGTATACCCGATAGTGATAACGCGTGAAGATTTGCTGAGCTTCCGGCGTGTAGAGGAAGTTTAGATAAGCCTTAGCCACTTTCTCTGTGCCATTACGTTCTACATTGCGGTCAACCCACGCGACAGGGAACTCTGCCAAAATATCAACCGGAGGAACGATAACGTCATACTTGTCGGCGCCATACTGTTTTTGAATGTTGTTAACTTCAGATTCAAAGCTAATCAATACATCCCCCAGCCCGCGCTCAACAAAAGAGGTTGTGGCACCACGACCACCGACATCAAATACCGCTACGTTTTGTAGAAAACGGGTCATCCACTCGCGAGTCTTTTTCTGGTCGCCCCCGTCAGCAATATTGGTAGCACCCCAGGCGGCTAAATAGGTATAACGACCGTTGCCGGATGTTTTAGGATTAGGGAAAACCAGCTTCACGTCATCACGGACCAGATCGTTCCAGTCACGAATATTCTTAGGGTTTCCCTTATGAACCAGAAACGCCATGGTTGAGTAATATGGAGAGCTGTTATTTGGTAAACGGGACTGCCAGTCTGCCGGAATCAAATTACCGCGATCGTGCAGTATCTGAACGTCAGTGACCTGATTGTAAGTAACCACATCGGCTTTAAGCCCCTGTAAAATAGCTAAAGCCTGTTTTGACGATCCTGCATGGGATTGTTTAATCGTCAGATCTTCACCTGACTCTTTTTTCCACTGTTTTTCAAACACCGGATTTATCTCAGCGAACAGCTCGCGAGAAATATCATAAGAGCTATTTAGTAATTCTGCGGCAGATGCCGAACCGGTTGCTACCAGCGTTGCTAATACCCAGCCTTTTAGCCATTTTCTGTTCATTTTACATTCTCACTTATCGCTGTTATTTACCGTTCGCTATTAACGAAGCAGAGTAATAAAAACCGCATTGGATAAGTCATAGTGTATGACCAGATTTAACTTATATATAACGTTTTCATATACCGTTTAGGACTGATTAAGAGCAAAAAGGAATATAGCGTCAGCGCAGGAATCGCGGGGGGATGACGAAAGGGTAAAAGTGACAAATAAGAGTCACCGGCAAGGCTAATCCCTGCCGGTGATCGTTCTTACAACGCCATCAAACGTTGCAGAGAAGGTGCAAAATAATAGCTACCGGTGACCGGCTTACTGAAGCGCAGCAACTGATCGGTTTTGCCATCCATATCACCAAACATACTCAGCAGCTGTTGTTCAATATTATGTAAACGAGCGCAATAAGCGATAAACAATAAACCATGCTCTCCGCTGGCGGTACCATAAGGCAGGCTTTGACGAAGAATCTTCAGGCCTTTGCCCTCTTCTTTAAGATCTACGCGGCCTAAATGAGAAGTAGGCTGGCGCTTGTCAGACGGTAATTCCTGATTATCAAACTTAGTCCGCCCCATCGCATTTTCCTGTGCTTTAACCGGCATCTGGTTCCAGATATTCAGGTCATGCACATAGCGCTGAACTAAAACATAGCTGCCACCGGCATCTTCAGCATCATCGGCAGGGATAGCGGCAACTTCAGGCCGTGCATCACCCTGTGGGTTTTCAGTGCCGTCAACAAATCCGCTAAGATCACGTTCTTCGGTCCAACGGAAACCATGCGTTTCCTCTTCAACCGTAATGGCATCGCCAAAAGCTTTTAGCGCCGCTTGAGCAAGAGTGAAGTTGATATCGTGACGTTGAGAAAGGATATGGACTAACAGATCTCGTTGGGTTGCCGGAGCCAGTCCATTACCCAACGGAGTAAAAGATTTAAGCTCACCAGCGCCCTTACCACCAGACAGTTGCTTCCACAGGTCGGAGCCAAATGAGATCACCCCGCCTAATGCCGCATCCGGAAATTTTTGCTGTAACTCAGCTAACGCCGCGCAAAAATCTTTACAACCAGAGCGAATACGTTCTAAATCAGTGCCCACTTTTGCTTCAATAAAAATACCAAAACGACAGTGCTCCAGCAGAACACCGCTTTGAGATTGCGCCATAAAACCTATCCTCGTATCGATTAAATCGCCGCCCGGTTTCAGACGACACTTAATATGTATAGAAATAATGCCTCTATCATAGCGAAATAAGAGCAGGCTATCATGCGTTAACTCAAAACTAACAGGATAAATTCTTTATTTTTGTCAATTGAATATCGTTTATGCTTAGCGACCGGATCAGAGAATCGAAGCGCCCTACATAGTACATCAGCCAAAACGCAACAAGCATACAAATCACCCGGCTTTCAAATACTTCGGGCCAGATAACACTGGCCCCTATTCTTTTCGTTCAGTTAAATTTTAATTATTTCAAAATCAGCGATAGGGTGAATCTAGCGGGACTTCTGCATCGGGCTCATGAGTAATGCGATTGCGCAGGTCGCGTCGGATCATTTCAATAACCCAGAACCAAAAGATATGCCCGACTATTTCAGAAACATATTCATCAAAGGGCAACATAGACAGCGCTGGCGATAGCCCGAGCAGCGGGATAGTTATCCCGTGAACGATAACAGTCACAATAATACCGGCCATCACCCCTTGCCACATTTTCACTTTCGGAAAGCGCTCGGCAACAATGCAATAACCAATAGCAAACACCAGTGAAAATATAATATGCGTTACCATCACTGGGTTAATAATGTGCTCAGAGAAGGTATATACCGTACTTGTCGGGTCTATACCGAGGTAATCACGCAAAAAAAGATAAGGCGGATTAAATTCTGCGCGACCATCAGTAATGGTGCGGGGCGGCAGCGGTACTTCGGCTCCCCACTTAACAAATGCCGATAAAATACCTGCAATAAATCCGACAAAAACGGCGATACCATAGCGCCGGCGAGACGGTTCCGTTTGTAAAAACAAATTTTTAAATCCCATCGAAATAATCCTATAAATATTAGACAGTTAAACATGTCAGAGTAAAAGAATAAGTCTCATCCAGCGTAAGGAAATGCAGAGCTTTCATAAATAGCGAAATATCATGCTAAAAATATTCCTTGGGAATGATGTAACACGCTGACATTTAACAAGATGGATTAATCACCAGCCCGAGACCGGTGGATATTCACTATGTCTGCCCGTAATAGGCGTTTGGCCCATGTTTACGGCGAAAGTGTTTATTCATTAAGTAACCGTCAAGCGGGCGCAGTCGAGGGTTAATGCCACAGGCTATCCAGGCCATTTTGGCAACTTCCTCCATCACGACTGCATTATGCACTGCGTCATGAGCGTCTTTTCCCCATGCGAAAGGACCGTGTTGGTAAACCACAGCACCGGGAGTATGCAGCGGGTCATTATCACCTAATGTTTCAACAATCACTTTTCCGGTGTTGAGTTCATATTCACCAGCGACCTCTTCTGCAGAGAGCGGTCGGGTACAGGGAATATCACCAAAGAAATAATCCGCATGAGTTGTGCCAAGCGCAGGAATAGGCAGGCCAGCCTGCGCCCATGCTGTTGCGTGAGTAGAATGAGTATGAACAATACCACCAATCTGTGGATAACGTTGATAAAGCACCAAATGCGTAGCAGTATCCGATGAGGGCCGATAACCACCGTCAACAACCTTACCCTGTAAATCGACTACCACCATATCTTCGGTTTTCATCGTGTCATAAGGTACACCACTTGGTTTTATCACTATCAGACCGCGGCCATGGTCGATAGCGCTAACGTTACCCCAGGTAAACGTCACTAAGCCGTAATCCGGCAATGCCATATTAGCGGCAAAAACCTGTTGTTTAAGCTGTTCAAGCATAGTTATACCTCGATGGCCAAGCCTGCGTTGTGCATTCGCTGTTTTACCCAATCCCGTGCAATAATCACCTCTTTCGTCGGGTTACTGGCCGTTTCGCTCCACATTTCAATCAGATAGGGGCCCTGATAACCACTTTTATGCAAGGTAGAAAAACAACGTTCAAAATCCACAATGCCTTCACCAAAAGGTACATTTTTAAATATGCCCGGCTTTGTATCTTTGACGTGAACCGCTACGATATGGCCAGCGCCGGAAGCCAGTTCCATCTGCACGTCATTATCCCAGGCCGATAAATTGCCGATATCAGGATAAAGTTGGAACCATGGATTATTCAGATAATGCGCATAACCCAATGCCTTACTGATTGAGTTCATTAACGGATAATCCATAATTTCCATTGCCAGCGTAACCTGCGCTCGACTGGCCATTTCGACAGATTCCTTTAAACCATGGCGAAAGCGTTCCCGGGTATTATCATTGGCCTGCTTGTAGTAGACATCATAACCGGCCAGTTGGATTACCCTGATTCCAACATCCTGAGCCAGCCTGATGGCTTTACGCATAATCTCCAGTCCCTGATTGCGCGTCTCATCATCTTCTGCACCCAGCGGAAAGCGTCGGTGAGCGCTTAAGCACATTGAAGGCACGCGTACGCTGGTTTTAGCTACAGCAGAAACCAGCGCCATCCGTTGTTCAGGGCTCCAGTCTAGTCGAGCTAACCGGCTATCGCTCTCATCCAGAGACATCTCAACAAAATCGAAACCCAATTCAGCAGCCAGCGTAAGCTTAGCCAGCCAGTCATCACCCTGCGGCAACGCCTTTTCATAGATACCAAGTGGAACCGCTTTCTGCAGCATAAAGGCTCCTTATCCCCAAAGCTGAGCAATAGAACGTTTAAATTCTCTTGCGGCAGCAACCGGGCTTGCTGCATCGCGAATACTGCGCCCAGCAATAAATACGTGAATAGGGATTCCTTTAAACAGAGGAAGATCTTCTAACGCCAACCCGCCGGTAACGGTGACTTTAAACCCCATATCGGACAGGCGTTTGATGGCGGCAATATCGGCCTCGCTCCATGCAACGCCTGCAGCCTGTGCATCACGGCTACGGTGGTAAACGACCTGTTGAATGCCGGCCCTACGCCATTCATCCGCCTGCTCCCACGTCCAGAAACCGGTCAGTTCAATTTGCAGGTCTCCGCCAAATTCTTTTGCCACTTCCAGCGCGCCTTTGGCCGTATTAATATCGGCACAGCAAATTACCGTGACCCAGTCAGCATTAGCTTCAAAACACATACGTGACAGGATCTTACCGGCGTCGGCTATTTTGGCATCGGCCAGCACGATTTTATCGGGATAGAGCGCCTTTAGATCGCGCACGGCCCGAACGCCTTCACCAACGCAAAGAATGGTGCCAACTTCAATGATGTCGACTTCGTCAGCGATCAGCCGGGTGGTCGCATAAGCATCGGACATGGTCTGGTTATCCAGTGCAACCTGTAACATAGGTAATGAATGATTAGTCATAACTAAATTTCCTTAATTAAGCATTGGCAGCGGCTGTCGTTTCATCGATTAGCTCAAGAACCTGTTGAGCAGAACGGCAGGCCCGCAAGCGATCGAAGTTAGCTTCATCTTCGAATAAATTAACCACCTGCATGATGCCGACTTCGTTATGGGTTTTAGCGTCAACGGCGGCGAACGTGATCAGAATGTCTACCGGATCGTTATCTTCATGATTAAATACCAGCGGCGTTTTAAGGGTGACTAACGCAAATCCGTTTTTCTTAACGCCTTCCTCCGGTCTGCCGTGAGGCATAGCCAGACCCGGGGCAATCACAAAATACGGACCGAAACGCTCAACGCCGTCCAGAATGGCCTGGTAGTAACGAGGCTCTACAACGCCAGCCTCAACCAGCAAATCAACGCCGATTTTAACCGCGGCCTGCCAGTCATCGGCTTCTGCCTGTAAACGAATAGAATTATTCTGAACGAGAGAATCTCTGAGTTTCATTAATGGCTCCTATGATTTAATGTCTTTAGCAAAATGCGCGTTAATCACATCCATTAGCTTCGGACCAAAATCAGCGGGTGACAGCATATTTCTAACGCCAATCACATATTTATTCCCACTAACCGTAATCTCTTCAGCGACATGGGTAGGAGCAACAATGATATCCGCTCCGCTGATTTCTGATTTATATTCACCTACGGCACAGCTATTAACCGTATGATCAATTTTTTGCTCCGTGAGAAACTGGTCGACTTTCATTTTCATGATCATGGAACTGCCCTGCCCGCAACCGCACACTGCTAAAATTCGTACTGTCATAATGAAATCTCCAATTGGTTAGTATTAATTAGCTATGGATTTAGATAATTCCTTTTGCTGCTGTTCCAGATCTTCTTCTGCCCGTAGTGAACGGCTGGCAAAAAACATATACAACAGTGCAATCGCGATTACGACGCCCATAAACCACAGGCCAAGAGTCAGCCCTTGCATTAATGGAGGCGCTAGAATCGACCAGTCAGCCATGCCCATCCAGGCACTCAGACCGGTGAGCTTAACCGCCCACACGCAGCCAAAGATTTCTATCATCCCCATGACCAGACAGATTTTTAATGCCGCGCGCCATCCGCCAAAATGATTAGCGAAAACGCCGATGGTGGCATTAGAGAAGAACATGGGAATAAAGCCGGGAATAATCATGATGGAAGAACCCACCGCGAGCAGAACGCCGACGGCAATTAGCTGACCTATCGTGCCCCACATAAAACCCCAAACCACTGCGTTGGGGGCAAAGCTATAAATAGCCGCGCAATCGATAGCCAGTACGGCGCCGGGTATCAGTTTTTGAGAGATGCCGTTAAAGGCCTCCGTTAACTCAGCAACAAACATGCGCACGCCCTGCACAATAATGAAAATAGCAACGGCAAACATCAGGCCAGTTTGCAGAATGTAGATGGTCCAATGGGTTTTACCGGCCATTTTCTGCAGAGTATCAAGACCGAAAGAACACAGGATGATGCCAAAAAACAGAGTCATCACAATCGCCGTGGAAACAATGTTGTCGTGAAAGATATTCAGCCACCCCGGCAATTTCATATTCTCTACGCTATCTTCTTTTTTGCCCAGATACGGTGCTATTTTATAAGCAACCCATGAGGCAAACTGCTGCTGATGTCCGATAGAAAAACCGCTATTCTCAGTGATTTCTTGCGTTGGTTTGAACATCATGTTGGAGGTGATGCCCCAGTAGAGCGAGACTAAAATTGCAGTACAGATAACCGTAGTCCACATGTCATAGCCCAGAATGAAAAAGAATACGGCAATCAGGCCCGCCTGCTGGAACATGATATGGCCGGTAAGCATGATGGTACGAATACCGGTAATTCTGCGTAGCAAAACATAGATAATATTCAGAGCGAGTGCTAACAACACCGCATAGCCAACCCAGCTATAGGCATCACCCATTCTTTCAATCGTTGCCATCATCGCCGCATAGGTATCAGAGATAGCACCATTAATCCCGTAAACCTCAGATAGCTTAGCAACCACGGGCTTAAAGGTACTGGTCAGAATGCCAGAACCCGCCTGCAGCAACATAAAACCGACAATCGTTTTGATCGTACCTTTGATTATCACCGTTGCACTTTTACGCAAAAGCATATAGCCAAGCATCGTGACAATACCCAGCAACAATGGCGCATTTGTCATGACCTGATTAAAGAAAACGGTAAAAATGTTGTAGAGGGTTTCCATAAAACTCCCCGTTTGATTTTTTATCTATCCAGTGAATTAGACGTACCTGTTTTGTAATTCCTAAGTACGTAGCTATAAAACAAAATCACCATACCAATCACAAAGAATCATTAAAAGATTTATTATGATTATTTGTGACATTGCTCCCAATGTTATCATTCCAATATCAAACCGAAACAATTCAATCAAATAATTATCATTAAATATCAATAAATTAAATAATATAATTTGTTCTTTAAATTGATAACACCCAACAACCCAGGTAGTGAAAGTCGATTAAACCCAATAAAAATCTCCGTTGAACATAAAAAAAATCAATGCTAGAGTTCGAAAAACAATCATTAAAAATCATAATAAATCTTTTAGTGATTCAACTTGATTCTTTCAATGCTAAATAACGCAGCCTAATAACCAATAAAGAGGGTTTCATCATGAGTAAAGTTAATACCATCACGCGTGATTCATGGGTTCTGAGTACCTTTCCAGAATGGGGATCTTGGTTAAATGAAGAAATAGATCAAGAACAGGTCGCTGCGGGAACGTTTGCTATGTGGTGGTTAGGTTGCACCGGTATATGGCTGAAATCTGAAGGCGGAGCTAACGTTTGCGTTGATTTTTGGTGTGGTACAGGCAAGCAGAGCCACGGCAACCCATTGATGAAAAATGGCCATCAAATGCAAAGAATGGCTGGCGTTAAAAAACTACAGCCTAACCTGCGCACCACCCCATTTGTTCTGGATCCTTTTGCCATCAAAAATATTGATGCCGTACTGGCTACTCACGATCACAACGACCATATCGATGTCAACGTAGCCGCGGCGGTGATGCAAAACTGCGACTCATCGGTTCCTTTTATCGGGCCGCAAACCTGCGTTGATATTTGGATAAGTTGGGGCGTGCCGGTTGAACGCTGCCGGGTAGTCAAGCCCGGGGACGTTATTCGCATAAAAGATATCGAAATTCATGCGCTGGATGCCTTTGACCGTACGGCGCTGATCACACTACCGGCAGACCAAAAAGCAGCAGGCACCTTACCTGACGGCATGGACCTGCGAGCGGTAAACTACTTGTTTAAAACGCCGGGCGGCAGCCTTTACCACAGCGGAGACTCTCATTATTCCAACTACTATGCTAAACATGGTAACGACCACAAAATTGACGTTGCCTTGGGGTCTTATGGTGAAAATCCTCGAGGGATCACCGACAAGATGACCAGCGCTGATATCCTGCGTATGGCTGAATCACTGAATACGCAGGTCGTTATCCCCTTCCATCACGATATCTGGTCTAACTTTCAGGCCGATCCACAGGAAATACGGGTATTGTGGAATATGAAAAAAGACCGGCTAAAGTATAATTTCAAACCGTATATCTGGCAGGTTGGTGGCAAATTTATCTGGCCTCAGGATAAAGATAACTTTGAATATCACTATCCGCGCGGCTTTGATGATTGCTTTACTATTGAGCCGGACCTTCCGTTTAAATCATTCTTGTAATCGGTAACCGTTGGGCGGATGGCCAGTCCCCATCCGTCAAATTCCCGCTAATGTGCTTTTATTTGACATGATGATTTAAATTGCATTCCCGCTCGCATATAATCACCGGATAATCATATTCACGCACAGACCGGAGCCCACATGACCGAATCTCAACGCCATAACGCTATTCTTGAGTTGGTGCAGCGAAAGGGGCAAATCTCCATCGCAAATGTTATCGATACTTTTAATATCTCACCGGCGACTGCACGCAGAGACATCAATAAGCTCAATAATATGAATAAGCTACGGAAAGTGCGTAACGGCGCGGAAGTCATTCATTCACAGCGGCCGGCCTGGACACCGTTAAATATTCATCAGGCTCAGAATCTGAATGAAAAAATGCGCATTGCCAAAGCCGCATCAGAGCTGTGTCAGCCCGGAGAAAGCGTGGTGATCAACTGCGGTTCTACCGCATTTCTGTTAGGAAAAGAGATTGCTGGTCGCGATATTCAGGTTATTACTAACTATTTGCCTTTGGCTAATTATCTGATTGAGCAAGAACACGATAGCGTCGTTATCATGGGCGGGCAGTATAATAAAAGTCAGTCAATTACCTTATCACCTCAGGATAGCGATTCCAGCCTATACGCAGGGCACTGGATGTTTACCAGCGGCAAAGGTTTAACCGTTGATGGGTTATATAAAACCGATATGTTAACCGCCATGGCTGAGCAAAAAATGTTGAAGTATGTGGGTAAGCTGGTGGTGTTGGTTGATAGCAGTAAAATCGGCCAGAGAGCAGGCATGCTGTTTAGCAGGACAGAACAAATTAATATGATAATTACCGGTAAAGCCGCCGATGCGGTTATTGTCGAGCAACTACGCCAACAGGGTGTTGAAGTCGTTCTGGTTTAGCCATAGCTGAAATACAACCGTCAGGCCAAACGGCAATATCCAGCCTGACGGTATTCATTCAAATCAATCTGCGCGTAACAAATATGTTATTTCGCGCTCCAGACCATCTTACTAATTGTCCAGGTTTTCAGCTTATCATCCGGTGGCATTATGCTGGATGAACCCATCCACTCACCGCTGAAAATATAGCTGATATGTTTACTTTCCGGAGACTGACAAATCACACTGCCGGTATAGTCACCGGTGCCGACTTCACAATGGTTATAGGCTTTTTCAAACAGTTCACTGAACTCAGTGCCCAGCTTGGTTCCCGCCGGCGTTTTAATCCCTTTATCCATCACTTCAATACGTTCAACTTTGCCCTGCTCATTGCCATAAAAAGCCAATTGAAGTTTAGTACCGTCCATTGCCTCAAAGAATGTGGTCGTTTGACCGGCAGACATGCCCATACCTTTACGCAGACGATAGTCATCATCTAAGGTTTTATTCAGAGAGTCTTCATCCAGCGGGGTTGCCGAAGAGATATCACCTAATCCGCTATCGCTTAACATCGGACTACCGCCAAACCAGTTAAACGGAGAAAGGCTTGAAAAGGAAAAATTACTGACGGTTGAGCAGCCCGTAATCAAAAAAGGAACCAGTAACAAAACAACACGAATATTCATCTATTATCCTATCGGGTCAGTGGGCAAGAAGATGGCGATCGACTCCCTGCTAATATTCCTGATCTTCAATTAACCGTTTACCGATGCAAACCGTATCCTGAATTTCATAGCTAAGCTTTTCATACATCCCGATCACGGCGTCGTTATCGTCACGCACCATTAATTGCAATTTAGGACAGCCTCGGGCAATAAGCTTTTTCTCTAGTCGGCTGATCAGCGCATTGGCAATGCCTCTTCCGCGATAATCAGGATGTACGCCAAGGTAATACGCCGAACCGCGATGGCCGTCATATCCGCCCATAATCGTACCGACTACCTCACCTCCGACCTCAGCAACCAGAAACAGTTCAGGATCGTTGTTCTGTTTACGTTCGATATCCGTTTCAGGATCGTTCCACGGACGCAATAAATCGCAACGTTCCCATAGCGTTACTACGTCTTCAAAATCACCTTGTTTAAATATACGGATTTCCATCATTATTCACCGTTATCACCCTCTAATAGTTGATGATTATGGTAAGTTTAGCGACAAGTGCAATAGGCAACTGAATATTCTTGTGGTGGTATACTAAATTATCTTTATCAGTCGGCCATATGATTGAGGCTGGACATGGTAAATTAGCCAACGCCAGCAATAAATGCCGTTAAAAGTAAGGATAAATTATGCAAATCTGGGTCGATGCAGACGCCTGCCCTAACGTGATAAAAGAAGTGCTATTTAGGGCCGCCGATCGGGTTAACGTCATGGTGACGCTGGTAGCCAACCAATATATCAAAGCACCTCCGTCACCCTATATTCGTAGCCTTCAAGTGCCCGCAGGATTTGATGTGGCTGACAATGAGATAGTACGCCGGGTTGAACCCGGAGACTTAGTTATCACCGCCGATATTCCGCTGGCAGCCGAAGTACTTGAAAAAGGCGGAGATGCGATTAACCCGCGCGGTGAACGTTATTCCCCGGCAACCATTCGCGAACGCCTGACAATGCGTGACTTTATGGACACTATGCGCTCCAGCGGAGTACAAACCGGCGGACCCAATACCATGACCCAACGCGATCGCCAACAGTTTGCCAATGAACTAGATAAATGGCTGTTGAAGTTTAAGAAATAGATAGCAACCTAACCTCCATCCTTCGTCAAAGTTAACTCTGCATTCCCCACATTCCGCCATCCCGTTGAAAAACGGGATGGCGGAATGTGGGGATGACAAAAATTAGAAAACAGTGGGGAATAAACGCTGGGTTAAACTATCAATAAAAAAGCCCGCAAGTCATAAACCTGCAGGCCTTTAGTGATAAAGCTATTCGACAGCCTCAGAAACCGTTAGGAATCCCCGTCATATCAGGAAGCTTATGCGCAATCCCTTTATGGCAGTCAATACAGGTTTTACCTTCATCGATGGCAAAACTGTGCATCTTAGTGGCGACGGTCTTCTGCTCGGTAAAGTCCATATAGTCGAAGCTATGGCAGTTACGACACTCCTGAGAGTCGTTCTTTTTCATCCTGGCCCATTCATTCTTGGCCATCTCTAAACGATGAGCCTCAAATTTCTGTGGCGTATCAATGATGCCAAACGCTTTACCATACAGCTCTTTAGTTGCCTGAATTTTACGTACCATTTTAGGAACAAACTCCTGTGGCACGTGACAGTCGGAACAGATAGCGCGAACGCCAGTCCGGTTGCTGTAGTGCACAGTATCCATATATTCCTGATAAACGTTATCGCGCATTTCATGGCAGCTGATACAGAACTTTTCACTGTTCATCGCATGCATGCTGGTATTAAAGCCAGTCACAAAAACGACGCCGGCAACAAAGCCCAGAATCAATAAGGTACCAATAGCTAAACGGCTCGGTGTACGGAACCATGTCCAGACCCGGCGGATCAAACCCGGTTTTTTCTCTTTACTCATTTCATCCCCCGATTACTGACCGTATCCCGGTGCAGGCTCGAACGTATTGCCAATAATAGGTGGTGCGTCAGCCTGTGGAACATGGCAAGACTGGCAGAAATAACGACGTGGAGCCACTTGACTGCTTACATGACCTTCACTGTCCATAAAGTGCGTCGGGCTGATACGCGGTGCTCCGGTGGTACGGTAGCTTTGAACACCGTGACATTTAAGGCAGGTATTGACCTTAGACGTTACCTGATAGCCTTCTACGCTATGTGGAATCATTGGCGGCTGGTTTACATAGTCCAGTGCCATACGACTTTGCTCTTTAGGCATAATTATTTGACCTTCAGTGGTACCGGAAACTTCCGGTGACTGACTGAAATCAACGCCATTACCTGCAGCAACAGCAACGCCGCCGGAGACTAATGCAATTAACATTGCCCACAAGGTAACCTGCTTTTTCAAGACGTTACTCTTCATTCCTTTACTCCCGAACGATGGAATCGTGTTTTTATTTGAAATACTTTCTCAGAACAGACATCAATACACCGGCCACAAGAAATACAATCTTTGCTCAATACTAACGGGCTCTCATTTTTACCAAACAGAGGGCCGCGCAGTACCTGTGGCTCCGGGCAGATGTGGATACAATCCATACAACGGGTACAGTCCTGGCGATTTTCTGCGCTAATTCTCAATGTCCCTTTACAGCCAATAGCACCATAAAGAGCACCAACCGGACACAGGTGGCCACACCAACCGTGTTCGACCACTAACAGGTCAAACAGGAAAACCACCACAATCAGCCAGATACTGGCGCCGAAACCGAAAACCAGTCCGGTAATCACACCATTTACTGACGCTGATGAATGTCCAATGCTGTTGATTAATCCCCTGCCGAAGGCTGAAACCGGATTTACCCATTCCCAGACCAAGGCCCCGCTAACCGCACTGCCTAAAATAATGGCAATCAAAATGCCATAGCGCAGTGAGGCCGGAATAGTGGCACTGTTTCGGATACCTAATTTACGCCGCAACCAGGCAGCAAAATCAGTGACCAGACTCAGAGGGCAAACCCAGCCGCAGAACAACCGGCTGGCAAATAACGCATACAATAGAGCAATAATTAAACCGCCGAATATTCCATACCATTCGGACCAAGAAGCCCAGCCAGCGCTGGCTCCTTCAGCCGGAACGGCAGGAATATGACCAGATGCCAGACTTTGCAACATAATTAAAGGATCGGCCAACGGGATAGTGCCCAGCAGCATACTGCCGCTGTAGTTACCCCGTAGGATCCAGATGCTGAACAAAGGTCCGGTCAGGAACATGCTGAGAATAAGCAACTGACTGATCCGACGTAAAATCAGGAAGCGGTGGCTATACCACCAGCCATATTTGGCCCGAGCTTCATGGCCTGCCTGTTTAGGTGCATTTGCCATTATAGCCCTCCTTCCGGCTTACGGGTGGGTAGCGTTAAAGCTTCGGGAATCAGTGAATGCCCGGCTTTATCTTTTTCTATCCAGCCCAATCGGTAGTGCTCACCCAATTTGCCCTGAGCCAGTGACAAAGGAAGCACCTTAATAGCGGCTTCCTCAAGAACACAGGCTTCTTCGCATTTACCACAGCCGGTACAGTATTCACTGTGAACCGTAGGTAAAAACTTAGCGTGCATATCCGTGCGCTCATTACGATGAAGCTCCAGCGTAATGGCTTTGTTGATTAACGGACACACCCGGTGGCAAACATCACAGCGTAATCCCTGCCAGTTCAGGCAGTTTTCATGATCCAGTAATACCGCCAGTCCCATGCGGGACTTATCAATATCTGTTAGAGAAGAGTCTAATGCACCACTAGGACAAGCTTTAACACAGGGAATATCGTCACACATTTCACAAGGTATCTGACGAGCCACAAAGTACGGGGTACCTGAAGAGACCGGCGACAGTAACGTTGCCAGCTTTAAGGTATCGTAAGGACAGTCCTGAACGCATTGTCCACAGCGGATGCAGGCGCTATTAAACGCCGCTTCCGGTAGTGCACCAGGCGGACGCAGAGCAATGCCCTCACGTGCGGCCTGAGACTGTTTTTGCGGAATGCCCAACAGCAGCGTCAGACCGGCTAAGCCGCCTGCGCTGCGTGCTACGTCGCGTAAAAAACGGCGACGTGCGGGCCCTTTATCCCTTTGATTAGCCATAGTGATACGTCCTTCTTATCCTATGCTTTGACCACTTTAACTGCGCACTTCTTGTAGTCAGTTTCTTTCGACAATGGGTCTGTAGCATCCAGAGTCAGAACGTTAACTAGCTGTGCAGCATCAAAGAACGCCATATACACTAAACCTTCAGGTACACGGTTACGGCCACGAGTTTCCACAATCGAAACTAACTCGCCGCGACGGGACTGGACCTTAACTTTATCTCCGCGGCGCATACCGCGTTTTTGTGCATCCTGAGGGTGAATAAACAGCACTGATTCTGGGAATGAGCGATGTAATTCAGGTACGCGGCGGGTCATTGAACCGGTATGCCAATGCTCCAGAACACGACCGGTAGATAACCACAGGTCAAACTCTTCGTCCGGGCTTTCAGCTGCTGGCTCATAAGGCAGGGCAAAAATCACCGCTTTGCCGTCAGGCTTACCATAGAACTTAACGCCTTCACCGGCTTTCACATACGGGTCAAAACCTTCACGGTAACGCCATAAGGTCTCTTTACCGTCGACCACCGGCCAGCGTAAACCACGCGCTTTATGGTAGGCGTCGAAGTCAGCTAAGTCATGACCATGACCACGGCCAAAGCCAGCATATTCTTCAAACAGGCCTTTCTGTAGGTAATAGCCAAACTCACGGGACTCATCGTTAAGCTGACCGGCAGCCAGTTCATCCACGTTGAATTTATCAACCTGGCCGTTAGCAAACAGCACTTCATACAGCGTTTTACCGCGGTACTCAGGGTTCTTGTCTAACAGTTCAGCAGGCCATACTTCGTCGGTTTTAAAGTATTTAGAGAACTCAACAATTTGCCACAGGTCGGATTTAGACTCGCCCGGAGCTTTAACCTGTTGACGCCAGAACTGACTACGGCGCTCAGCGTTACCATAAGCCCCTTCTTTTTCTACCCACATGGCGGTCGGTAAAATCAGGTCAGCGGCTAGTGCACTGATGGTCGGATACGGATCGGAAACCACAATAAAGTTGCGCGGATCGCGCCAGCCAGGCATACGGTCTTCGTTAATATTCGGACCAGCCTGCATATTATTGGTACACAGCGTCCAGTAAGCGTTCAGCTTGCCGTCTTTTAGAGCACGGTCCTGAGCGATGGCATGTAGGCCAATGCTGCCAAGAATGGTGCCTTCAGGCAATTTCCACTTTTGCTCAGCAATTTTACGGTGTGCTTCGTTGGTAACCACCATGTCCGCAGGCAGACGGTGAGCAAAGGTACCTACTTCACGGGCAGTACCACAGGCTGATGGCTGGCCGGTTAGTGAGAACGGACCACAGCCCGGCTTAGAAATTTTACCGGTCAGTAAGTGGATGTTGTAACACAGGTTATTCGCCCATACACCGCGGGTGTGCTGGTTGAAGCCCATGGTCCAATAAGAAACCACTTTCACGTTTGGATCGGCATACAGTTTTGCCAAAGCAACCAGCGAATCTTTTGCCACTCCGGTCATTTCTGCCGTTTTTTCTAAGGTATATTCAGCGACAAAAGCTTTATATTCATCAAAGCTCATTGGCGTTGATTTATCACTATCCGGGTTTTTAGCTGCTTTTTGCAGCGGATTAGTCGGGCGTAAGCCATAACCAATATCAGTTTCACCACGGCGGATATTAACGTGTTTCTCTAAGAACTCATGATCAACAGCGTTATTTTCAATAATGTAATTAGCAATATAGTTGAGAATAACCAGATCGGTCTGAGGCTTGAAGATCATCGGGTTATCGGCTAATTCAAAGCTACGATGTTCAAAGGTAGACATCACCGCAACCCTAACATTCGGGTTAGACAAACGACGGTCGGTAATGCGTGACCACAGAATCGGGTGCATTTCCGCCATGTTTGAGCCCCAAAGGACAAAAGCATCGGCCTGCTCGATATCATCGTAGCAACCCATAGGTTCATCCATACCAAAGGTACGCATAAAACCAACTACCGCACTGGCCATACAGTGACGCGCATTCGGGTCGATATTGTTAGAACGGAAGCCCGCTTTGAACAGTTTAGCCGCAGCATAACCTTCCCAAATGGTGAATTGCCCTGAAGCAAACATACCACCACCGTTAGGACCGTTATCTTTAAAGGCCTTTTTGTACTTGTCACTCATTACGGTGAATGCCTGATCCCAGGTTACCGGGGTAAACTC
Source organism: Budvicia aquatica DSM 5075 = ATCC 35567 (assembly GCF_000427805.1). Lineage (GTDB taxonomy): Bacteria > Pseudomonadota > Gammaproteobacteria > Enterobacterales > Enterobacteriaceae > Budvicia > Budvicia aquatica. The sequence continues at coordinate 97,159 of NZ_KE386588.1, forward strand.
ACCGTCTTTAGCATATTGGCCGTCTTTCATACGCAACAGCGGCTGAGTCAGACGATCCTTTCCGTACATAATCTTAGGCAGGAAGTAACCTTTGATACAGTTCAGACCACGGTTAACCGGCGCATCAGGGTCTCCCTGAGAAGCCACAACTCGGCCATTCTGTGTGCCAACTAAGACGCTACATCCGGTACCACAAAAGCGGCACGGAGCCTTATCCCACTTAATATCTTCGCTTCCTTCAGCGGCCACAGCTACCGTAGGAATAGTCATTCCTGCGGCCACTGCAGCTGCGGCAGCAGCATTTGCTTTCATGAAGTCTCTACGACTGAGTTTCATGGCGTATCCTCACCTTGCTCATCTTGCTGGTGGTAAACCAGCGACACAGCCAACACACCCGCTAAATCCCGCGTTGACTCAATTTGGGCAAACAGAACGTCGGAATTATCTGCTTGCATAACAACGATTAACTTGCCTTCATTTTCATTCACTCCGGGAATCTCAGTTCCCGGTAGTGCACACAGTGCTTCACTTACTTTTGAAATATTTTCAGGCTTAACCTGAACAATCAGACTACAAACGTGCCAGCTATTATTTTCCGACATTATCTTTATCACTCTCACTGGTTGTGATGGCTTGAACAGGACAACTCGAAATACAGCTTCCACATCCGGTACAGCTATCACTGTCTAATTCGGGCTGCGCTATTCCCCCTAATCGAAGCTTAAACTTAATCGCATTAGGCTCGCAGACATCTTGGCAGCTCCGGCATGCTACATTCTGAAAAGTTAAACAGGTGGTACTAATTACAGCCTTGCGCTGCCAGGGCTGGTTTTGTATCGATGTAAAAACCGGTTCCGGACAAGCCGCCACACAACGGCCACAAAATGTGCACTCAGCGCGTTGAAAATCTATCTCAGGAAAACCCTCTCCCTTAACGATTAAAACCTGAGTTTCACAGGCATCAACACAAGCATGGCAACGCGTACAACCATCAATAAATTGCGCTTCGTCTATCGACCAGGGCGGCCGAATCGCAGAACTGCGATGCCACTGCCCGCGTAATAAATTTCGCCTCGATAAAACCGACATGCTTTTACTCCGTTAACACAAGAGAAACATTTCTTTTCTTTCAATACTGGTTAATCTTATGAGCCCCGGAAAAAAATAATTCAGATAGAAACTCCGGCTAGCGTAAGTTAATCTTTAGAGGGTAGAGTTATAATTACTCTTAATGGGTAAATCATAGGGTAGTTTGCGTTAGATCAATCGATAGCGTCTTTTTTAAGCAGATTTTTGACCTATGTTTGGTTTCATATCATCGTTATTTGATTGAGAATTAAAAATATAATTAAGCGCACTTATCAATGAATGCTGAATTATTTATCTACCCGCTCATTTAGCGCCGGTCAAATTAACAATTAAATAACAAATATACAGTCATTTTATTTAATCGTCTTTATTTCATATTATTTAAGTCGTTGAGGTATCAAGGTGTCAGTGAAACGTTCAGTCACCACGACTATTGCACGCATGCTGATTGCAATTGTTGTTTTATCCGTATTATCCACTGGTCTGGCTATCATTACGCTAATCGCCAGCCGTACCGATGCGGAAGCGGTGAATATTTCCGGTTCACTGCGTATGCAAAGCTATCGCTTGGCCTATGACCTGACGACTAATTCGCCGGATCTTGAAGAACACATCAGGCAATACGATCTTTCTCTTAAAGCGCCTGCATTAGCGGAATTTAAGCGTTTCTACTCACCGTCAGACATTCAAAATGAGTATCGTCTGTTGCTGGAACGCTGGAGCCTGCTTGAAAGTGAATTGAAGGGTAATCGCCCCGAAAACTATATCAATCAGCTATCAAACTATGTAAAGCAAATTGATAATTTTGTCCTGTCTATTCAACGTTTTTCTGAAATGAAGCTAAGGGTTGCCGCTGGCATCAGTATCATTAGCTTTTTACTTACCATCGGACTGGTTTTTTACATTATTCACTTCAGCAGACGGCAAATCGTTGAGCCACTCAATCGAATGGTCCATGCCAGCCACTATATTCAAACCGGTCGATTTGACCATCCACCACTGGATGTAGAATTGCCTAACGAACTCGGCGTACTGGCTACCGCCTTTACCTCTATGTCGACAGATTTAGCTAAGCTGTATCAGTCACTGGCCGAAAAAGTAGCAGAAAAAACCCTCAAGTTAACCCAGGCAAACCGCTCGCTGGGCGTACTGTATGACTGTTTGCAGGCGCTAAGCGTCAGTCAGGTCGATCGCCAATGCTTCGAGCAGGTTCTGTCTATTGTACGTAACAGTGAAAACCTGGTCACAATACGGCTGGAAGTCCAAGACAGTGGTGAAGGCCGCTGGGTTTTAGTTGAAGGCACTGAAGATAAAAACCGTGACTGGCAATACCTGACCTTAGAGCAAAATGAGCAACAGTTAGGGCGATTAAGCTGGCAATGTTCAGATACGGCCGTTCACCCGCAATTAATCGAGAACGTCGCGAATATATTAAGCCGGGGCATTTACTTTAACCGGGCACAAAAACGTTATCTGCAAGTCCTTCTCATGGAAGAAAGAGCAACCATTGCCCGTGAGTTGCACGACTCACTGGCTCAGTCTCTTTCTTTCTTACGAATTCAACTTACCTTGCTTAAACGTACTATTCCCAGTAATAATGAAAAGGCAATGTCGGTTATCAGTGATTTTGATCAAGCGCTTTCCAGCGCCTATCGACAGCTTAGGGAATTATTGGCTACCTTCAGGCTGACGATACAGGAAGCTGACCTTCATGAAGCACTGAACCAGTTGATAGTACCTTTACAGGGCCAAACGACGGCATCAATTCAGATTCATTGTGCATTATCCTCGCAGTCTCTTAATGCACAACAGCAGGTTCATGCATTACAAATTGTCAGGGAAGCGGTTTTGAATGCCATCAAGCATGCCAATGCTACGCTTATCACTGTCAACTGTGATTCTGCACCTAACGGTAATAATATGATTATAATTACCGATAACGGAACGGGTATTAAAAGTCTTGATGAACCGGAAGGGCATTATGGCCTGAATATTATGAGCGAACGGGCATCCCGATTAGGCGGTACGCTTAATATTCATCGTCGTGAAGAAGGAGGGACTTCTGTATGTCTTCTCTTTCCTCAACAATAAGTTTTTAATAAAAAGAATAAAATGGGAAATATTTTATACCTGAAATAATTCGATATGCAGAAAGGCAGCGAGTGACTGAATGTCACCAACGCATCTGTAAATTGAAGTATGGCGGTATATATCAGTATTCTTCAACAGATTAAGAAACAACGGAGTAATACACTGTGTCAGAGCAATGTAATATCTTGATCGTAGATGACCACCCGCTTATGCGCCGTGGCGTTAGACAACTTCTTGAACTTGAGCCGACGTTTAACATCGTGGCCGAGGCAAGCAATGGCAATGAAGCTATCACCTTTGCCAGCCAATTTTCACCTGACTTAATTTTACTCGATCTGAATATGAAGGGCCTGTCCGGTCTGGATACGCTGAAAGCCTTACGTAATGAAGGGGTTGATGCTCGAATTATTGTGCTTACCGTCTCAGACTCACGTAATGATATCTATGCGCTGATTGATGCCGGGGCTGATGGCTATCTGCTAAAAGACAGTGAGCCTGAGCAGTTACTGAGTAAAATTCTTCAGGCTGCCAATGGGGAAAACGTATTCAGTGACATTATTCATGAATATCTGGCAACCAGAGACGAACAAACCGATCCGTTTGAGTCACTGACTGAACGTGAGCTAGACGTATTACAAGAAGTTGCTCGCGGTATGTCTAATAAACAAATTGCCGTTCATCTGCATATTTCTGAAGAAACCGTAAAAGTGCATATTCGTAATATGCTGCGTAAGCTGAACGTTCGCTCACGCGTGGCGGCAACGGTGATGTATCTGGAACAAAAAGCCAGTAACTAGCTATTCGCTCTTCGCCATTTGAAATATTCCGGTCCCCTGCTATCGGGGGACGATTTCAATGGCAATTGAATATCCGTCCTAACAACGCTCGCTAACGTTAACAACCATCCCTAATTTCCTTTAATACCCCCGAGTTTTCAGCCAATTTTTTAAATTAGATCGCATTTTTTCGCACTATTATACCAATAAATGGTAGATTTATTCTTTGGTCGATCCTGACTTTATCAGCCCTTTGCTGAACGTACTAACCTGCGACAGGCCGTCCGCTTGTACTTATGATTCTAAATTGATGAGGGACTTCGTTTGAAAACGCCATATAGCCTCTACGGCATTAAAAACTGCGATACCATAAAAAAAGCCCGCCGTTGGCTGGAAGAGCATCAGGTTGACTACCGTTTTCATGATTATCGCACCGATGGCTTAGATGAAGCACTAATACAGACGCTGATTGACCATCTTGGTTGGGAGGCCCTGCTCAATACCCGTGGCACCACATGGCGTAAGCTGACTGATGAACAAAAAGCAGCGACCAATAATGAAGCATGCGCAAAAGTGCTGATGCTGGCTCAGCCCTCAATCATTAAACGCCCGGTCCTGGCCCTGAATGATTCCGATCGTATGTTGCTGGGCTTTTCTGCTGACAGCTATCAACAGTTTATTGATGGGGTGAAATAATGTTCTGCCCAGTAATCACTTTAGCCCAGCAGCTCATTAAGCGCCCTTCGCTGAGCCCCAACGATGAAGGTTGTCAGCAGATTATGATCGATCGGCTGAAGGCCATCGGCTTTACCGTTGAACCGATGAACTTCGGCGATACGCTGAACTTTTGGGCTCACCGAGGAGGAAGTGCGGGCGCTCCTACGCTGGCATTTGCCGGGCATACCGATGTCGTTCCTACCGGTGATGAAAAACACTGGAATCAATCACCTTTTGAACCCACCATTCAGGATGGCTTTCTTTACGGCCGCGGTGCAGCCGATATGAAAGGTTCACTGGCTGCAATGGTGGTTGCCGCAGAACGTTTTGTCGCTGCAAATCCTAATCATCAGGGCCGCTTAGCCTTTTTAATTACCTCTGATGAAGAAGCCAGCGCGGTTAACGGTACGGTAAAAGTCGTTGAGGCTCTGATGGCTCGCCGTGAGCGGGTCGAGTATTGTCTGGTCGGTGAACCGTCGAGTACTGAACGGGTGGGTGACGTAGTAAAAAATGGCCGCAGAGGCTCTATAACTGCAAACCTGACGGTTCATGGTACCCAAGGCCATGTTGCATACCCCCATCTGGCTGACAATCCGGTTCACAAAGCAACCGCATTTATCAGCGAATTGGTGAATACCGAATGGGATCGGGGTAATGAATTCTTCCCGGCAACCAGCATGCAAATCGCCAATATACATTCCGGAACCGGCAGTAATAATGTTATCCCGGGTGAACTATTTATTCAGTTTAACTTCCGCTACAGCACCGAGCTCACCCACGAACAAATTGCCCGTAAGGTTCAGGAAATGCTGCAGCGCCACCAACTGCGCTACAGCATAGAGTGGAATCTGTCAGGAAAACCGTTCTTAACTCCGCGCGGAAAGCTGGTTGACGCGGTCTCTCATGCCGTTGAGTACTACGCTACCACCGCCCCACAACTGCTGACCACCGGTGGTACTTCGGATGGCCGTTTTATTGCCCTTATGGGAACACAGGTTGTTGAGCTAGGGCCGGTCAATGCCACCATTCATAAAGTGAATGAGTGCGTTAAAGCCTCAGACCTTCAGTTGCTCAGCCGAATGTATCAAAAAATAATGGAACAGTTACTGGCATGATCACCCCCGAAATGTTGACCGGTCAGAGTACGGAACACTTGGCCTGTTTAAGCGGAAACCACCGGCTACAGCCTGCGGCAGTCAGCGCCTTTTTTGAATTACAGACGGCGGCTAAGCTGGCTGGGTTTAACCTCCAGCCGGCCAGTACATTTCGTGATTTTGCCAGACAGCGGGCTATATGGAATGAGAAGTTTTCCGGCATTCGTCAGGTGATGGATGCCCAAAGCCAGCCGATGGACATCTCAACTTTAGGTAATGGTGAGCGCTGTTGTGCGATTCTACGCTGGTCGGCGATGCCCGGAGCCAGCCGCCATCACTGGGGGACAGATCTGGATATCTACGATCCGGATTTATTACCCGAAGGTCAAAAGCTGCAGCTCGAACCTTGGGAATATCAGGAAAATGGCTATTTCTACCAGCTAACTTTGTGGTTAACGGCTAACATGAGTAAATACGGTTTCTATCGCCCATTTCATCATGACCGAGGGGGCGTAGCGGCTGAACCATGGCACTTAAGTTATTATCCGCTGGCGCAAGAGGCTGAACGCTTACTCACGCCAGAGATTTTACTTAGCGCATGGGAAAATCAGGATATTGCAGGCTATGACTGGCTCAGCCAGCATATTGAGTCAATATTTGAACGCTACATCACCAACATTGACGGGGTATGCTTATGACATGGTTAGCTGACTACTGGTGGATCATTCTGGTTATTTTGGTCGGTATTTTTATTAACGGCATCAAAGCCCTGAACAAAATCAATTATAAAGGCTCACTTAACGATCCGTCTAAACTTCCGCCTCACCGGGATAACAACGCCCAGTGGGATAAAGAAGATGATGATGAATGGAATAAAAACAAGAAGAAATAGTGAGGGTGTCAGACTCATTTTCCGGATAAATTTATCGGCGCTGAAAAGTTCTATTACAGTTAGTACATACACTACATCAATAATGCTAAAATTTATCCCAATAGAATTAATTTATTAGTCCGTAACCCAAAGGCCGCAATAATTATTGTGACCTTTGGGATTAACTCAGATAAAACAGTCCACGCTTAATACGCCGGCTAAATAGCAGGTTAACTTCCACACTCAAGCGGAATTATGCCTAAAACCCAATCTTTCCAGTAGCGGCTCTTCTGCTTATCCAATAACGTCAGCGCTTGCGCAACTTCATATCGCCAAAGCTTAATCAGTTCCTTTTTACCGCTAACGCCTGATAGCTGGACTAACTCGTCTAGCCTATAGCGCTGCTCTAGCATCATCCTAACCCATCGACATTCAACGTCGGGGTGTCTTAATAATCGATACAGCGATACCTGAGTGGCATCCGGCGTTCTGAGCGCAAAAGCAAAACCAGCCAGACTCAGCCAGTCATCATCGTCTAAAGCGACAGGTGCAATATCATTGATACATTCAGGCCGAAAACCATTAAGCAGTTGGCCCAGAAGAAAGTGACGTTTAGACCTTTTAGTGAGCATTATTGCTCGCTGAGTAAAAGGAACCAGTGCCATTGCGGAATAGCACCCGCTACTGGCCTCTTTATGGCTTCCCATATGAATCAGTTCAAAACCACATGCCTGCCAGAAAGACCAAAGTTCATCGGTATAGCCGAAGCTGACAGAAAGGTAGTCCAGCCCCCGGTCCTTAGCCTGCCGGATTTGGTCACTGACCAGACTTTTGGCAATACCCTGACGTCGTAACGACGATATTACTGCGATCCGACTTATTCGGGAGGAAGATAACTGCGGAGCAAGATATTCAGAACCATGAGCCGCCAGCGATTGCGCCACCAAATTCCCGCGGGGTCTTCGGCGTCCGGCCCATACCTCACGGGCTAAGTCGGCAGATAGTCCGCCTTCATCGACTGACCAGAGTGCCGCAATGACACCATTATCTTGGCTTAATCCGACGCTGAATGACATTCCCGGAGCATCGAACAGGCGGCGTAAATCCAGCGGACTGGTGCGGTAATGAGCGCTGGTTAACAGACCATAAAACTGAGTCAGTAACGCCGGCTGTTTAGCCAACTGCGGCCGATCGATATGCATAACGGTTTGTAGCCGCTCCGCCGTCTGTTCTAAGCTGTCTTCAGCGTCCATCAGCAGTGCGTGATTCATCACGCGCTCCAACGGATCGTTATCAGCCCAGCGCACCGGCCGATTTAGCGATAAAATCTGGTGTTCGGGTAATCCGGCACAGAACTTCAATAAAAAGCCCCGGCCACTGCCCTCATATCCCTGAACGGTGGTTGTCAGTAATATTCGGGGGAAAAATGCGGATAGTTGATACAGCACTGACGCAGGAATAGCGGCGGCTTCATCAATAATCAGCCAGTCAACGCCTTGGGGCTTAGTCATTCGACACTGTTCCAACAGCCCATCAGGAGAAAAGAATGTCACTTTCCCATTGCTCCATGACTGCAGCGTGTCAGTCGATGCCTGAGCCGGAGCCGTAAGCCAGCATTTACCCGTACCGGGCCAATCGCTGGCCATCATACCGGCAAGGGCTGATTTACCCCGGCCACGTCCGGCAATCAATACATAGGTGCCATGCTCAGCACTGAATAACGTTGCCAGCAGGTTTTGCTGTTCTGCCGTTGGTGAGCCGTCAGGAGGTAACCAATCACAACGGGCTGAGAGCAAATTAAGAGTTACAGGATGGTGCTGTCGCAGCAATATCACATCACTATCAGCCATTATCTGTTGCTGAAAGTGATGAATAAAATTAGGTGTACTTATCGGTTGTGAGCACTCGCTCCAGCGCAGACTGTCAGCGTCCTCTCGTTGTGGCCAGCGATGCCATTCAGGGACCATCATCACCAGTATACTTCCGGCAGCCAAGGTGCCGGAAACCGCCGCTAATGCCTCGGCGTGCAAGCCTTGGGTAGCATCAAATACGGCATGTCGAAACTCAGAGCCCAGCAAGTTATTAACCGCAGAAGGCCTGCGTTGCAGGTAAGGGTAATCATCGATAACACGATCGGAGATCCACGGCCAGTCACCGGGATATTGACGAGTAAAAGTAAGTGCCTGCTCATAGCACCATGCGGGGTCTCCGCTTAAAATAACCAGACGACGGACGCCGTAATCCGACATTTGATTGAGGCAGGAACTTAACTCTATGTTCATAAAAGCGTTATCTGTCTGCGGCGGATAAAGAGCGATTATAGGCAATATATAACACAAGACATATGATTTTAATCACCCCTGCCATTGATACCATCAAGCAAAGCATTTGTTATGGTGCAAATGAAGCTATCAAATCCAGCTAACAATGATTGATTACGTAATAACTGGTGCGAACAATACGCTATCCCAGCTTAATACTTCACAATACAATGCTAATCGCTCGGATGATAATCGGCGGCATAACGCAGTAAATCGCATGCAATCAAGGAAATTCTAATGGATTACCAATTCGACAATAATGAATTAAGGGCCAAGCTTCTGGTTGAAAAGTACCAATTTCAATTTAAGGAAGAACATCGCGCTGAAGTTAAAATGCATTTGAAAAACGAAATTGACGACTATCAGTCGGGTAGCAGCGAGTACTTACGTTTTCTATGCGGCTACCTCTTCTGTATCGGTCATAAAGAGGATTTAGCTCTTATCACAATGGCTAAAAAATCAATTAATATGGATGTTGGTACGATGATTGATTCACAGTGGTTAAGCAGTCTGGAAAATGATGGTGCAGAAGATGAATATACCCGAAGTCGGGCAGCAATAATTGACGAGTTTATTCGTTACTATACCCATTATTTTTCATAATATGTGTCAGCATCAGGGCAATAAAGTAACCTCGTTTTAATGACTCTATTTAGGCTGGGTTTGATAAATCAGCTAATTGACCGCCAGAAAACGAATCACTTCGGCTGTATAAAAGTTCCCATCGAACTCACCGGAGGGTGAGCGATTAGGGTAGTAACATAAATCAAATACAAACAGAACGCGGCTGAAGCAAGAATATCAGGTCTTACCAATAATCAGCGATACCATACCTGCCGCAATTAACGGGCCAACCGGTACGCCTTTAAAGAAGGCCACACCGATAATGGTGCCCACTAATAGCCCGGCAACGATGCTTGGCTGGCTGGCCATAAGGGTTACGCCTCGTCCGCCCAGCCATGCGACAGCGATACCAATAATAATTGCCGTCAGAGACTTCCAGTTAACAAAAACCTGCATCAACATCGCCGGTGTCATTTTCCCGTTAGCTAACGGAGCCATAACGGCAATAGTCAGAATAGTAATCCCGATGGTCAGGCCATACTTTTGAACTGCCGGAAAAGCGGCTTCAAGAGGGGTAAGGCGAAGGATTAATAGAACCAGAATGGCAATAGTCACCGTATTGTTATGACTAAGAATACCCAGCCCCGCTAAGACCAACAAAACAATTAGCGTAGGATCAATATTTGGCATGGCAGCTATCTCAAGGTTGTGTATGGAATTATTGCGCCGGGTTAATCACCCGGCACAAAGCATACTCCAAATTACTTGAGATTATAATTTATCCGTCGCAAATGTATTGCATTGCTTAAAGTCGCCGCTATCAAACCCGCGTTTAAACCAGGTATAGCGCTGCTGTGACGTTCCGTGGGTAAAGCTATCGGGAATAACCCGACCGGTACTTTGCTTCTGTAAGCGGTCATCACCGATGGCTTCAGCGGCGTTAAGCGCCTCTTCCATATCGCCCAGCTCAAGCACCTGCTGATTCTTCATGCTGTTACCCCAAACGCCGGCAAAGCAGTCAACCTGCAGTTCTTGTTTAACGGACAGGCGGTTGACTTCAGCTTCACTGCGGGCCTGCTGTTGAAGCCCGCGAACCTTATCGCTGATCCCCAGTAAGTTTTGCACATGGTGCCCGACTTCATGGGCGATAACATAGGCCTGAGCAAAATCACCGCCGGCTTTTAGCTTATTTTCCATATCCTGATAGAAGGAAAGATCGATATAAACGGTTTTATCTGCCGGGCAATAGAAAGGCCCCATCACCGACTGCCCGGTACCACAGCCGGTTCGGGTGGCACCGCGGTATAGCACCAGCTTAGGATCCTGATAGGTCCCACCCTGAGTCTTGAATATTCCGGCCCACGTATCTTCCGTTGAAGCTAAGACCACGGAGGTGAACTTAGCCATCTCATTATCCTGAGGTGTAATGGGCTGGCTCTGCTGAGTTGTCGGAGCACCGTCATTTCCCGTTAGTAACGGTGTTAAATCGACGCCATAATATCCGGCAACCAGGACAACGACTAATAGCAGAATACCGCCCTTTCCACGCGGAACCCGAAAATTACCACCGCCCAGCCCACCGGAAGGTCGACTGGAATCACTACGGCGGTCTTCAACATTGTCACTTTCCCGACGGCCTTGCCAACGCATAATCTTATCTCTCATTATCTGCGGCCCAAACAGTCAGGCCGGTACTGAATTATATAGCTTGAATATAAGTATATTAGTCAAAGCAAAAAAATCCTGCTTAATTACACATTGCTCGTAATATTTAATCTACCTATTGGCTGTTACAACATTGGACTAGAATAGAAAAAACCGTGAGTAAACCACGAATCTAAGCTCAAACCAGAGATAAAAATAAAGGAGGGTATCGGTGCTTAAGTTCATCAGCAATCGAGATAATATTCACTTTGAATGCGAAATTGTTGGCTATCAGTTCCCTGAGATCGCCGATGAGTGGTGTTTATTACGGATCAAAGTTATTTATAGCGACCAAGTTTTCGAAAAAATCGATCCGACGTTGGAAACGATGGACCTGCCGAAACTTCATCACTGGTTTAGCGCATTAGCAAATAATACTCTGCCCTATTCCTCTCACGTTTGGTTCACAGAACCCTGTATAAATTTTAGTTTTAACGGATACAGAGATGGCTTGGTTTATATCTCTATCGAACTAGCTTACGAATTAGAGCCCAACTTCAAAATTGATTCTCATACTGGGTATGACACACAGGATGAAGAAAACCAATATGAACCATTTATCATTTCGTTTGCTCTTGCTCCTGATGATTTTAAGGCTACGTTAGAATATTTAGATCAAGTAATGGAACAATATCCAAAACGCCGCCTAACATGAAAAGCAAAACTGGCTATATCTCTATAGCCAGCCCGACGTAATCGATTGCGTATTTAGTCCAAATTAATACCAAGACGGTGTGCAACCTCTTCGTACGCTTCAATCAGGCCACCTAAGCTCTGGCGGAAACGGTCTTTGTCCATCTTGTTTAGCGTTGCTTTATCCCACAGGCGGCTACCGTCCGGAGAAAACTCATCGCCTAATACCACTTCGCCCTTAAACAGGCCAAACTCAAGCTTGAAATCCACCAGAATCAGTCCGGCGTCATCAAATAATTTGCTCAGAACCTGATTGGCTTTATAACTCAGCTCTTTCATACGAGCCAGATTAGCATCGCTGACCCAACCAAAGGTGTGGCAGTAAGATTCGTTAATCATCGGGTCGTGCATCTCGTCATTCTTTAAAAACAGATCGAATAACGGTGGATTTAATACCAGCCCTTCTTCAATGCCTAAACGACGAACTAATGAACCTGCTGCGCGGTTACGGATAACACATTCAACCGGTACCATATCTAACTTTTTAACCAGCACTTCAGTATCTGACAGCAGGCGTTCCATCTGCGTTGGAATACCGGCTTCTTCCAGCTTGGTCATAATGAAATGGTTAAACTTATTGTTGACCATTCCCTTACGATCAAATTGCTCAATGCGTTGACCATCAAGCGCCGACGTATCATTACGGAATTCCAGAATTAGCAGGTCCGGATTCTCGGTTGTATAAACTGTTTTTGCCTTACCACGATAAAGTTCGGCTAACTTTTGCATCTTCAGTTTTCTCCGTTGATTTCAAGTTGAAGGATTCTTACCTATACCCGAAATAATCCGAATTGCAGGAAGGAGGCAAATGAACGGACACCGCCTACGCACCTACAGCTTGAAGCATCACGGGTATAACAGTAGAAAATATAAAGGGGCCTTAAGCCCCTTTTAATTATTTGGTCATACTCCGGTTAAACGCAGACTGCAATACTGCAACCAGAGCGTTATTTTCCGATTCTTTTAGAACCTGTCCTTTGGCATCGATAAATTGCAAGCTGCTGCGGTTATCTAAGTCGCCCACTTGCAGTTTGTAATCGCCATTCTTCAGCTCAGGATCGGCCACGTTGAGTGCAGACCAGTTGCTGGAGGAAGATTTAAAGCTCATGGTGATCAAACCCTGAGGACGGTTACGATCGTCAATCTTCATGCCAATGCTTTCTAGCACGTCCGGTAAACGTTCCCAAACCACGTTGTAAGGCGCGCGGACAATCACCACCGGAAGACCGGTATCATCACGTCCACCCTGCAGAATAATGCTGCCTGTGGTTTGAGCTAAACGGCTGGCGTCCAGATCGCGCTGAGTTTTATCTAAAGATTCAATAATACTGTTCAGCATGCTGATGCTATAGCGTTGAATGCTGGCCGGGTCATTAATACTTTGGTCGCCCGTTTTCAGCTCCAGCACTTTGACCATAAGGACGTTTTGATAACCCTGTGATTGAACGCTGATTTGATAACGAGCCTGATGCGGCGCATTTTCATCTTCACGAGTCCAGTTAATCCAGTCGGTTGTCAGCGTCTGGTTAGCATCCTGACGGTCGGCAATCTTATAGTTCTTCTGCCCCATAGCCGCAATCACTTGTGACCACAGCGCCTGATTTTGAGCGTTATTTTCTAATGCCAGAGAGGCAACGTTATTACTATATTGCACTCGTGAACCCGTCATTAAGGCCAGAGGTTGAGCAGGAGGACGAATATCCAATGCCAAGCCTACTTTACCCTCTTTTACTGCGACGTTTCTTAAAGCATATTCACCATTCTGAAGCGGTAAGATCATCCCAGTCGGTGCATGTAGCTCTTTTAGCTCAGGGGCTTTCAAATAGTCTTCATTGCCACTCACCTGATGTTTGTATGTCTGATCGTTAGAACACGCAGCCACAAGCATGACCAGTGAGACACCTACTATTTTCTGTAATGAATGAACCATTAAATCTTCCTAAAATTTATAGCAAACCCGCAGACTTTAACGCCTGTTCAACAACCGGACGGGCAGATTCTGCCAGCGGTGTCATAGGTAATCGCATGGTATCGCCGGCGATAAGGCCTAAACGATGACATGCCCATTTAACCGGAATAGGGTTTGACTCAACGAACAGTTTATAATGCAACGGCATTAGTCGTTCATTAAGACAACGCGCCTCAGTAAAGTTTCCTTGAGCCGCTAATTCACATAGTTGAGCAATTTCTTTGGCTGCAATATTTGCCGTAACGGAAATAACACCGTGACCGCCTAATTGCATAAATTCTAATGAAGTCGCATCGTCGCCGCTGAGTAATTTAAAGTCGTTACCAACCAGCGCCTGAGTCTGACTAACACGGCTTAAATTACCCGTTGCATCTTTTAATGCCACGATATTAGGAACTTTAGCCAGCCGCGCTACGGTTTCAGGTAACATATCGCAACCTGTGCGGCCCGGTACATTATATAAAATTTGTGGTAAATCAGTATGTTCAGCAATTGCTTTAAAGTGCTGATAAAGCCCTTCCTGCATTGGCTTATTATAATACGGTGTAACTGACAAACAGCCAACTACGCCAGTATCATTAAAATGTTGAGTCAGTAAAATAGCTTCAGCCGTCGCATTCGCACCGGTCCCGGCAATAATCGGAATCCGTCCATCCGCTAAATCCAGCGTTAACTTTACAACATCCACGTGTTCATTGTGATTTAAGGTGGCTGACTCTCCGGTAGTACCTACGGAAACTATTGCGGCGGTGCCGCTAGCCACATGATAATCAATCAGTTTTTTTAAACTGGCGCGATCGACAGTACCATTTGCATCCATCGGCGTAACCAGCGCAACCATACTACCCGTAAACATAAGCCATTCCCCTTTATAGATATGTTAACCATGGTACTTTTGACCAATAGAGAAAAGCAAGCAACAACATCACTCTAACTGCTTGTCTGGGTGATTTTTTTATGTTTACCATATGTATCACCTTTTTTAGGCAGGAAGTATAACGTGCCCCAGCAATCTGAATATTACCTTGTCATTACCGCATTGGGTACTGACCGTCCTGGTATTGTTAATACTATTACCCGACATGTTAGTAGCTGCGGCTGTAATATTGAGGATAGCCGTCTGGCGCTGTTAGGTGAAGAATTTACTTTTATTATGTTGCTGTCCGGTGGCTGGAGCGCGATGATGCTATTAGAATCAACGCTGCCGCAGAAGGGTGTGGAGTTAGATCTTCTTATTGTGATGAAGCGCACAACTCAACACGAACGCCCTCCTATGCCAGTTACGATGTGGGTCAAAGTAGAGGTAAAAGATTCACCTCACTTAATTGAACGCTTTACTAACTTATTTGATGCAGAAGAAACCAGCATTGCTGAGCTAACGTCAAAAACCAGTATTTGCGAAATAACTAAAGATCCGACACTCTATATTGAGATGACATTACACAGTGCGCTTACGGGCTCACAAAAGATTGTTGAACAAGATTTTCATTGCCTCTGTACAGAACTCAATGCACAAGGCAGTATTACTATCGTTATCAATCCACAGCATGAAGAAAAGGACGGAAACTAGTGATAAATCCATTAAAAGCCGGTGATACCGCCCCAGAATTTACACTCCCGGATCAAGATGGTGAAGATATTAGTCTCACTGACTTTCAAGGGCAGAGAGTTCTTGTCTATTTTTATCCTAAAGCAATGACCCCGGGCTGTACCGTACAAGCCTGTGGATTACGGGATAATATGGACGAGCTTAAAAAGCTGGGCGTCGAAGTTTTGGGCGTAAGTACTGATAAACCAGAGAAACTATCCCGTTTCGTTGAACGCGACCTGCTGAACTTTACGTTATTGTCTGATGAAGAACATAAAGTCTGTGAGCTGTTCGGCGTTTGGGGTGAAAAAACCTTTATGGGGAAAACCTATGACGGCATTCACCGCATTAGTTTCTTAATTGGTACTGACGGTAAAGTTGAGAAAGTCTTCGATGACTTCAAAACCAATAACCACCACGAAATCGTTTTAGATTATTTAAACGGCAAAAACTAACTCCCCATTTATAATAAAAGAGGGGCTATCTCAACGGATAGCCCCTCTTTTTAGCTCACCATGTTATGGCTTTGATATCTTCTTTAATCTAAATTTTCGGCGATCAAATCATCAGGCCAGACATGAATAACCGCCTTAACTAAGGTTGCCAGCGGGATAGCAAAGAACACCCCCCAAAAACCCCATAATCCGCCAAAAATGACCACCGATAAAATGATCACCAGAGGATGAAGATTAACCGCCTCTGAGAACAGGAACGGCACTAATATATTGCTGTCCAGCCCCTGAACCACCAGATAGGCCATAAACAGCGTCCAGAAGTCAGGTCCGACACCCCACTGAAACAGAGCAACGATAAACACCGGGATCGTCACAATGACTGCGCCGATGTAAGGTATAACAACCGAAATACCCACTAAAACCGCCAGCAGTAAGGAATAACGCAGATCCATCGCCCAAAAAACCAGATAGGTTGCGACACCAACGATGACAATCTCAACCACTTTGCCACGGATATAGTTAGTGATTTGCTGATTCATCTCGATCCACACCTTACCGGCAAGACCGCGGTTACGCGGCAGGATGCGATGGAAGGCATAAATCATCTGCTTCTTGTCTTTGAGTAAAAAGAACACCATCAATGGGACTAAAATCAGATAAATGGCCAGCGTAAATAACCCTACCAGCGACGCCATTGAATATTTAACCACTGACTCGGCAAAGCCCATCATTCGGGTACGCAAGTTTTCAGCCATCAGGTCGACAATACCCGCATCCATTAAGGCCGGATAGCGAGCCGGGAGCGTTGCAGCAAAATCGTGAAACTGATTGAGCATTTTGGGCAAGTCGGTTAATAAATTAACCCCCTGCTGCCATGCCGCCGGCATAACGACTAATGCCGCCAGCGCCGTAATGCCCCCGAACATAATCAGAACGCCACCAACGGCCAGCCCGCGGGATAACCCCGTACTTTGTAGCTTAGATGTCGGCCACTCAAGCAAGTAAGCCAGCACCAGCGCGACCAATAGCGGTGCCAGAATATTATGGAAAAAATAGATAACACCAAAGCCAACCACTAAAATAATCAGTAGAGCAACAGCCTGGGGATCGGTGAAACGTCGGCGATACCAACGTAACAACATATCCAGCATATACAACCTCCGGAATCAATCAGCTAAGCAACAGAATCTCTATTCAGCGCTTCATATAGATTCAGAAAAAACCTATAGGAAGAGCAAAATAAACGGGACAAAACCTAATAATTATTGTCTATGTTTAAAGTGTGTTAAACCGGACTCATCAGGAAAACCATCCGTTGATAATCCGATACATATACAACATAACAATAATAATTTATTGTTAATCTTCAGCTCAGGACGGTTGTAAATCAGAACACTCGCTATAATAGCAATAAACATGCCCTGTAACGATAACATTTCAGGTCATAACATGATTTAGTCTGGAATAAAGATTTTATAAAATAGCACATTTACATCAAATAGTTACACCAAAGCTAACGGTGAATCATCTCCATGAGCGATCCGCTGTTGCTGTAAAAAACCGTATTATGGAAATCAACTTCATACGGAAGGTGTAAAAGTTAAATACTAACTTCTGGAACCTATACCACTATGTCCACCAGCCTACGTAAATCTTTGCTCGTTACCCTTTTGGGCAGCACGTTACTATTTCCTATGGCAATCCCTGTGGTTACCGCTGATACAACAACAGATTTACCCGATATCGGCACCACGGCCGGAGGGACTTTAACCATCAATCAGGAACTGTTGATGGGTGACTTTTATGTGCGTCAGTTACGCGCCGGCGCCCCGTTGATCTATGACCCACTGTTGATGTCTTATATTAACGGACTGGGGCAGAAACTGGTTTCTAATGCCGATACCGTGCGTACCCCCTTCCATTTCTATCTGATTCAAAATGACGAAATAAACGCCTTCGCCTTCTTCGGCGGAAACGTAGTACTGCATTCATCGCTGCTGCGTGAAACTGACAACGAAAGCCAGTTAGCTTCGGTTATGGCCCATGAAATATCTCACGTGACTCAGCGCCACTTAGCCAGAGCGATGGAAGAGCAGCAGCGTAATGCGCCGCTGACTTGGGTGGGAGCCTTAGGTTCTATTCTTATCGCTATGGCTAACCCTCAGGCGGGTATGGCGGCGCTAAGCACCACGCTGGCCGGTACTCAGCAAGGAATGATTAGCTTTACTCAGGCTAATGAGCAAGAAGCCGACCGTATCGGTATTAAAGTCCTTCAACGTTCAGGCTTTGACCCTATGGGTATGCCTGACTTTATGCAGAAACTGGCCGATAAATATCGTTACGCCAGTAAACCGCCAGAAATGTTACTGACCCACCCAATGCCCGATAGCCGGATGTCTGACACCCGCGGCCGGGCTAACCAAATGGGCCATAAAGATATCCCTTCTTCGCAAGATTATTTATTTGCTAAGTTCCGGGTACTTGGTATGTATGGCGGCCTTGGTGGCTTGGATACCCATATGCTGGACAGCTACGCTCAGGGCAGCGCCCGCGAACAGCTGGCAGCGCGCTATGGTCGGGCTATCATCAGCTATAAAGCCAAGCAGTACGATCAGGCTCGCTCGTTAATACAACCAATCTTAGCCCAGCAGCCCAATAATCCGTGGTTTTTGGATTTAATCACCGATATCGATCTTGAACAAAACCGAGCTCCTGAAGCCATCAAGCGCCTCGAGCAGGCGATTAAGAGTCAGCCATCTAATCCGGTGTTGCAGTTAAATTTGGCCAATGCCTATCTTGAAGGTCGCCAGCCGGCACAGGCTGCTAAACTGCTGTATCGCTATACCTACGCAAACCCTGAAGATCCAAACGGCTGGGACCTGTTAACCAAAGCCTCAGCGGACCAAGGCAAACGGGCGGAAGAGCTATCAGCCCGGGCTGAAAGCATGGCGTTAGTTGGGCGGTTAGATCAATCTATCAGCATGCTGGCAGCCGCCAGCTCAGCCTCCAAAGTAGGCAGTTTAGAACAGGCCCGCTACGACGCCAGAATCGATCAACTACGCCAACTACAACAACGATTCAAACAATTTGACAAGTCTTAAGCAGGAGTGCCTTACATGACCAAGAGTGTCACCATTTATCATAATCCTCGCTGTTCTAAAAGCCGGGAAACCCTGGCCCTGGTTGAAGCTCAGGGCATTCAGCCACAGGTTGTGCTTTATCTGGAAACGCCACCGGATCACGCGGCAATTAAAACGCTGCTAAAACAGCTTGGCTTTGATTCTGCTCGCCAGCTTATGCGTACAAAAGAAGATCTCTACAAACAGTTAAATCTGGCTGATGCATCCGAAGAGCAGCTTATCGCGGCAATGGTCAGCAATCCAAAGCTGATAGAACGCCCGATCGTTATCGTTGGTCATCAGGCCCGTTTAGGCCGCCCGCCTGAGCAGGTACTTGAAATTCTTTAAGTATCTTGGGTGCCGGCATTAACCTGCCGGCACAACGCCAACCGAATCGATACTGGCCGAAGGCAATGAAATAGTGGTAACATTTGCTATACGTTGGGTATAAACCAGAGACCTAATAAGGGCTATTAGATTGATATAAAATGGATTTATATCAAGCAGGATATATCTAAAATAATTCGAGTTGCATTGCGACAGCAAGAGAGTCAGTCCCGATGAGCCTACTCAAGTAAGTGATTCGGGTGAACCAACGTGACTAACAAAAATGCAACTTGAAGTATGACGGATATAAAATAAATAAGGATATACAGAATGAATTACAAGCATGTTGCTCCGCTCTTATGGAGCTCATTGTTGCTGGTTAGCCTGAGCACAGCGTTACCGGTGCAGGCTAATGACCCTCTTCCTAAATTAGAACAAACCCGCCTGTTTACTCAAATTGCTCACAACTGCCAGGATGTCGATATGCAAAACTGGCAACATCCGACGCGAAAAGTGCTGACCAACCCGAGCAGTGAAATTCTGCAGATTAAACTGTGTAATGATAAAAGCTACCCGGTATTCTTTTTGAGGCTGAAATATGATCCCCGAGGGCAAACGTCTAATTATTACAAGCCGTTATATAAAAAAATGAGAAAAGCTAACGGCAATCATCCCTATACTATCGTATCGGTTGAAGATAACCTGATAATGAATATCAGCTATCGCTCGATGGGTATGGCTGACGTTGATTACCAGCGCTATCAACCTTAACGAACAGAATATGAGTGGCCTAAAAAGATAAACAGGAAGATAAACGGAAAGGTCAATATTGAGTCTGAAATTAAAGCGCCAAAGCCTCTTTCACAAACGGGATCGTCAGCTTACGCTGAGCGGTAATTGAGGCGCTGTCCAGATGATCCAGCGTAGCAAACAGCGTACGCATATCCCGATCTAAACGTTTAAGTAAAAAACGCCCTACGTCCTCAGGAAGCTCAAAACCACGCAGCTTAGCCCGCAGAATCAACGCCTGAAGCTTATCGTCATCTGACAGTGGCTGAAGCTTATAAATCTGCCCCCAGTCAAGGCGGGAAGCCAGATCCGGTAGTGACAGATCAATCTGACGAGGCGGACGATCGCCGCTGATAAATAGCCGGGTAAATCCGGTTTCCAAAATGCGGTTATACAGGTTGAAAATCGCCATTTCCCACTCTTCATCACCGGCAATGCATTCGATATTATCGATACACACCAGGGCCAGCTGTTCCATTCCATCTAATACTTCCGGCACAAAATAGGCGCGCTTATCTAAAGGAACATAGCCCACGGCCATTCCCTTTTGCGATAACTCAGCACAGGCTGCATGTAACAGATGGCTTCGGCCTCCGGCATCGCCGGACCAAAAATAGATATAGGTACTGTGTTCCTGCTCCAGAGCCGAATGAACAGCCGCAAGCAACGACGCATTTTCGCCGGGATAAAAGCTGGCAAAAGTCTCATCATCAGAAAGATAAAGAGGAAATGATAGCTGCGTCGATGTATTCAGAAACACCTCAAACCTAAAAGATCGGAAAACCGGATCAGTTTATCACAGAGGGATCCTTCGGAGAACCGGCAACACACTGTGCTGCCGGTTAAGGGATCAATGTGCTGAACTGCTTGGCTCATGTGGCGGAGCTTTTGGCAGAATCAGATTCAGTACGATGGCAATGACACCACACAGGCTGATACCTTGCAGAGAGTATTCACCGAAGTTAAATACCATTCCGCCGATACCAAAAACCAAAACGATAGATACGATGCACAGGTTACGCGCAACCGACAGGTCAACCTTATTCTTAACCAGAATATTGATACCAACCGCAGCAATCGAACCAAATAGCAGCACCATAATACCGCCCATCACCACGGAAGGAATGGTATTCAGGAAAGCACCAATTTTACCAATGAAGGACATAAAGACAGCCCAGCAGGCGGCAAAGGTCATCACCATCGGGTTAAAGTTACGCGTCAGGGTTACCGCACCAATAACTTCAGCATAGGTAATACAAGGCGGTCCACCCAGCATCGCCGCAGCCGAGGTCGCCAGCCCGTCGCCGCCCAGCGTACGGTGCAAACCAGGGTCTTTGGCATAATCTTTACCGGTTACTGAACTGATTGCCATAATATCGCCAACGTGCTCAATGGTCGGGGCGATAACTACCGGCAACATAAACAGAATGGCCTGCCAGTGAAACTCAGGGGTAGTAAAATTAGGTACGGCAAACCAAGGCGCATCGAGCACCGGCTGGAAATTAACTAATCCCATCCCCAGCGCAGTCAGGTAGCCCACCACGATACCAGACAGAATCGGAATCAGGCGGAATATCCCTTTGGCCCATACCGCAACCAATAACGTCGTTAGCAGAGATAACATGGAAATAAACAGCGCTGTACTGTAGTTATCTACAATAACAGAACCGCCATCCCCGCTTTTACCCAACGCCATATTCACTGCGGCCGGGGCCAGCGTCAGGCCGATGATAGCAATCATCGGTCCGGTAACCACCGGCGGCAGTAACACTTCAATAACTCTTGAACCACGCAGCTTAATCAGCCCGCCGAAAATCATATACATCACACCGGCAGCCAGCAGACCGCCCATTGTGGCCGGAATTCCCCAAGTCTGAACCCCATAATGAATCGGAACGATAAACGCGAAAGAAGAGGCTAAAAAGACCGGCACTTTACCTTTAGTACACAGCTGGAACAGTAGCGTTCCGAAACCGGCGGTAAACAGTGCCACGTTTGTATCTAATCCAGTGATCAGCGGTACCAGTACTAACGCACCAAATGCGACAAACAACATCTGTGCACCTACCAGAATATTTTGCCAGGCAGGGGGCTGCGCGCCGGTCATTGACGGCTGTTGCATAGAATAAACCTCTAGTTTTGAGTGATGATAGTGTCTTATCCGGCTTGAGATAACCCGCTCCGGAACGCCTTGCCTACTACAACGTACTTATTATATTTATCTTGTTACTGCTGCTAATTGGTTGGTTAGCTGAAAAATTTACTAACCAACGGTCATAAAAATGGACGATCCAGTCGCCCATTTTATATTCTATTGTTCAATCATCCTTAGCTCAGCCACTAAGGGGAGATGATCGCTGACGGCAGGCCAGTTGATGCCTTGCCATTCACCCGTGGTATTCGGGATGGTCAGATTATCCAAGTGCCAGCGTTGAGCATTACCGGTAAAAATATAGTCTACTTTTATCTCGGCGTTTTCAGCAGGCCAACTGCGGCCGTCTTTATTCTCCGGCTGGATATCATTCCAGTAACGGGTCAGCTCTTGCCAGGTCACACTCTTAGGCACGTCGTTCATATCACCAAACAGCAGCTTAATGCCGCGAATTTCGATGGTACGATCGTTAAGCTCCCTGACTTGCTCCAGGCGCATTGTCGGGTCTTCTTTAGTATCTAAGTGGGCGTTAATCACTGTAATTGGTGCGGCAAAACCCGGAACGTCTACTTTAGCGGTAAAAGCAATGCGCTGTTCACGCTGGCCAGAAGGCAGCGGATAAATCACCGGATCTTTAATCGGATGCTTAGATAAAAAAGCAACGCCATACTCACCGCCGTCAAAATCAATTGCCCGGCCAAAAGCACCGTACATACCGGTTAGCTTCATCAACTCAGCTAACTGATCGACTTTGCCGCTGCGGGCAGTCAGTTTATCAACCTCTTGCAAAGCAACGATATCGACATTCATCGCTTTAATTGCTTTGGCAATCTCGGTCATATTGCTGACTTTACCGGCAGCCATATTGAAAGAGGCCACCTTTAATACTGGCGCTTCAGAAAGAGAAAACGTTTTATTTTGGATGCCGCCAAGCGCGCTGGCTACTTCACGGCTATTGGCATTGCTATTAGCATTACTTACCGGTGCTTCACTACTCCAGACCGGAGCAGACATAGACAGAGAAAATACCGCAGCTAAAAAATAATGGTAACGTGACATACGGAACACCTATTTTTGTAACGACCAGTCATAACGGCCAGACTGTGCATTTATCGATGGTGACTAATGAACACAGCCATAACGTCACCAACAATAGTATCGGGTTATAACGTCCCTGTTTAACATCCGGATAATTTAAGTTTTATCGTTAACTATCCGGATATAGGTCGATAATCTTAAGGATTATTTAGTCCCAAAAATCTTATCACCGGCGTCGCCCAGCCCGGGGATAATATAGCCTTTATCGTTCAGCCCTTCGTCGATAGAAGCAGTATATAACTCAACGTCCGGATGGGCTTTTTCTAATGCAGCAACGCCTTCAGGTGCGGCAACCAGTACCAGCACTTTAATTGAATGACAGCCGGCTTTTTTCAGTAAATCTATGGTCGCAATCATTGAGCCACCGGTTGCCAACATTGGGTCAACCACCAGCGCCATACGCTCTTCGATATTGGAAACTAACTTTTGGAAGTATGGCACAGGCTGTAGGGTTTCTTCATCACGATAGATACCTACTACGCTGATACGGGCACTTGGAACATGTTCCAAAACGCCTTCCATCATGCCTAAGCCTGCACGCAGGATAGGAACAACCGTAATTTTCTTACCTTTAATCTGGTCAATTTCGACCGGGCCGTTCCAGCCGTTGATGGTCACTCTTTCAGTTTCTAAATCGGCCGTTGCTTCATAAGTCAGCAAACTACCCACTTCAGAGGCTAATTCACGGAAACGTTTAGTGCTGATATCCTCTTCGCGCATCAGGCCAATCTTATGCTTAACCAGCGGGTGTTTAACTACAACTATCTTCATTTATTTATTCTCCCCATATCGCAAAATGGCGCACTGTTCTCAAAAAAATCGGCAAATTATACCTGATATTGAGGGTAGCGTGGCAAAGAAATGCATGATTAAGATCATAATAGGCTATAGATCATTCGAATAATGTTAGCTAAGGCGTTTTATTCGCCTATCATCTTATGATGCGAATTGAATTACATTCATGCATACCCTAAGGTGATAAATCAGAACGGATAATGGAATGTAGTGCCATAAGGAGGTTGGTATATGCCAATGATGATTAAAATAAGAAATATTCTTCGCTGTATCGTCGGTGCCGGATTAATGGCCACAACGGTCGTCATAACGTCCTGTAGTCTATTTACCCAGTCTTCCGTTGAAGCCATACCTAGCACTCCCCCAGAAGTCTCCGCACAGCAACTCATGGCACACGTTAAACAATTATCTGAGACCTACCACCCACGGGATTACACCCATTTAGATAACCTGAATAACACCGCTGACTATATTAAACATCAGTTTGAATCCTATTCGACCAGAGTCACAGAACAACCGTTTCTGGTCAGAGACAATTATTACCGCAATATCATCGCCCGTTTTGGCCCTGAAGAGGGGGAGTTAATCGTTGTTGGCGCTCATTACGATTCTTACGGCCTGACTCAGGGGGCAGACGATAATGCCAGCGGCGTTGCAGGCATATTGGAACTGGCTCGATTATTAAAACAGAACCCGCCAACCCGCCCGGTCGAACTGGTGGCCTATAGTCTTGAAGAGCCGCCGTTTTTCGGCACTGATAGTATGGGGAGCGCTTACCATGCAGGCAAATTAGCCGAGTCAGGCCAAGCGGTAAAGCTAATGATGTCGCTGGAGATGATCGGCTATTTCAGCGATGAACCCGACTCTCAGAGCTTCCCTCTTAATATGATGAAACGTTTATACAGCGACAAAGGTGATTTTATTTCCGTTGTCAGCAATATGGATAATCGCCAAATAACCGCTCAGGTTAAAAGCTTGATGATGGGTGCCAGCGATCTTCAAGTCTATTCCCTCAATGGTCCGGCCATCGTTCAAGGCATTGATTACTCAGATCACTATCACTATTGGAATTTTGATATTCCGGCTGTCATGATCACTGACACATCCTTTTACCGTAATCACAACTATCATAAATACAACGGGGATACTTGGGACCAGTTAGATTATGATCGTATGGCTAAGGTTGTTAAAGGGGCCTACGCCGTAATTGAAAATATCCAATAACCCCTTTGTCGCCCGAAACTATTCGGCTGATATGCCGGCGATTAATCTATGCGCTTTAGTTTTTGTGAATAACGTTTTTGTAAATAAATAACCCTAGGCAAACGTTTGCTATGACTGATAGAATTAGCGCGTTTCTGGCTAAAATCACCTACCCACGGGGAACCCGCAGTGACCGATAAAACCTCTCTAAGCTACAAAGACGCTGGCGTTGACATTGATGCCGGTAATGCTTTAGTCGATCGAATCAAAGGTGTTGTAAAGCAAACCCGCCGTCCGGAAGTTATGGGTGGACTCGGTGGATTTGGAGCACTCTGCGCCCTGCCACAAAAATATCGCGAGCCTATTTTAGTCTCCGGTACCGACGGTGTAGGAACTAAGCTACGTTTAGCCATGGATTTAAAACGCCACGATACTATCGGTATCGATTTGGTGGCGATGTGCGTCAACGACCTGATCGTTCAGGGCGCTGAGCCGCTGTTCTTTTTAGATTATTACGCAACCGGAAAGCTGGATGTAGATACTGCCGCCAGCGTAATTACCGGTATTGCTGAAGGTTGTAAACAGTCAGGCTGCGCACTGGTTGGTGGCGAAACGGCTGAAATGCCGGGAATGTATCACGGTGATGATTATGACGTAGCCGGTTTCTGCGTCGGCGTGGTAGAAAAATCAGAAATTATCGACGGCAGTAAAGTCGGTGAAGGTGATGTGCTGATCGCCCTTGCCGCCAGCGGCCCGCACTCCAACGGTTATTCATTAGTACGCAAAATTCTGGAAGTCAGCAAAACCGATCCGCTGACCACCCAACTGGCCGGTAAGCCATTAGCCGACCACCTGTTGGCCCCCACGAAGATCTACGTGAAATCTATCTTACAGTTGCTTGAGAACATCGAAGTACATGCCATTGCTCATATTACCGGCGGTGGCTTCTGGGAAAATATCCCGCGCGTACTACCTCAGGGTACTCAGGCTGACATTGATGAATCCAGTTGGCAATGGCCGGACGTCTTTAACTGGCTGCAGCAGGCAGGTAACGTTAGCCGCTATGAAATGTATCGTACCTTTAACTGTGGCGTAGGCATGATTATCGCACTGCCGGCAGAAAATGCCGACAACGCGATTGCTCAGCTAAACGCCACCGGAGAAGTGGCATGGAAAATCGGCAAAATTAGCGCATCGTCTTCTGATGAGCAGGTGGTTATCCGCTAATGAAAAATATTGTTGTGCTGATTTCCGGTAGCGGCTCCAATCTTCAGGCAATTATTGACGCCTGCCAAAGCGGAGCAATTAACGGCACTATTCGCGCTGTATTTAGCAATGTATCTGACGCGTACGGTTTAACCCGTGCGCAACAGGCTGGCATTGCGACTGAAGTGGCAGAACCCAAAGGTTTTGCCGATCGTACCGCTTACGATATTGCGCTAGCCGACCGAATTGACCACTATCAGCCGGATCTGATTGTATTGGCTGGCTATATGCGCATTCTTAGTCCGGCATTCGTCAACCGATATAGCGGCAAGCTACTGAATATCCACCCTTCCCTGTTGCCTAAATACCCAGGACTCCATACGCACAGCCAGGCGTTAGCCAATGGCGATCAAGAGCATGGAACTACGGTCCACTTTGTTACCGAAGAGCTGGACGGTGGACCAATTATCCTGCAGGCAAAAATCCCCCTCTCAGCTAGCGATACTGAAGCCGATATTATTGGCCGGGTTCAGGTTGAAGAGCATCGGATTTATCCGTTGGTCGTAAGCTGGTTTGTTAACGGCCGCCTCGCAATGCGAGAGGGTAAGGCATGGATGGATGATCGAGTTTTACCCGCTCAAGGATATACCGCTAAGTAAACAAACTTCCGTTTCTACGGGGCCTGTTTATGGCCCCGATTCTCTTTTACCAGAGTTCAATCCTTCCTATAGTACCGACGGTTCAGGCCAAGAAGGCGTCTGTCTAATTTCAGATAGGCCTTGCCTAATTTACCGGAGTATATCTAAGCTATAAGTAGGTTCTGCAATCGCAAATTGCATTTATTTATCCATTTTATTTAACTATCAGGAGTTTCCCATGCCGGGCACCACCAGCGTCAGGCTTCGTCCGCTTGAACGCGAAGACTTAAGATTTGTCCATCAATTAGATAATAACGCCAGCGTGATGCGCTATTGGTTTGAAGAGCCGTATGAGGCTTTTGTCGAACTTTCCGATTTATATAACAAGCATATCCACGATCAAAGCGAGCGGCGTTTTATTATTGAAGGTCAGGGTGCGCGGGTTGGACTCGTTGAACTAGTGGAGATAAACCATATCCACCGCCGGGCTGAATTTCAGATTATTATTGACCCTGCCCATCAGGGAAAAGGCTACGCCAGCTCGGCGGCCAAATCAGCAATGGAGTACGGATTCTCAGTTCTGAATCTGAATAAGCTCTATTTGATCGTTGATAAAGAGAATGAAAAAGCCATTCATATCTACACCAAATTGGGGTTTGAAATCGAAGGCACGTTAAAACATGAGTTTTTTATCAATGGGGAATATCGCGATACTATCCGTATGTGTATCTTCCAGCCGCAATACTTAGCTAAATTTAAACAACAGGCTTAAACCTGAGGGCGGATTAACAATAGCCATATTGGTGAATTGTTAATCCTTCCGCTATTTTTCTTTGCCATACCTTACCGATAGAGCCAGTAGTTAAAATCCTAATTCCCTATTAATAATAAGCGATTAAACGGCCATCAATTGTACTGTACCGTTCAGTTTATTATTTCTCAGCATTAATTTTTATAACCTAGATTTAACTTCTATTTATCAACCAAATAAGAGAAATTGCAACTCGTTAATAGAACTGTTCTAATGTGTTCAAACCAGCGAGGTACGGATATGCGCCCATCAACAAGACTAAAGCAACAGAAAATCGTTGAGGCTGCTACTCAACTTTTTTTGGAGCAAGGATTCGCTCACACAAATTTAGATCAAGTCATTGAGCGTTGCGGGGGATCAAAACAAACCATCTATAGTTACTTTGGTGATAAGCGCGGATTGCTTTTCGCCGTAGTGGGCCACTGCATAGAATCCGTCGAACAAATATTTAACTTTCAATACGATAAAAATAGCGATTTAGAACAGCAGTTACTGCGCTTTGGCTTAAATTTTCTCAATACTACGCTCTCCCCTAAATTAGTGCATGTATACCGGATTATCATTGCGGAGTCGGTTAACGACAAGGAACTGGCTGAATTCTTTCTGGCTCAAGGACCTCATCGAGTATCCAACTATCTCATTGAATACCTCAAAGCCAACATGGACCAGGGGAAATTATTACCCAGCGATCCTCAAACTGCCTGCGACCATTTGCTCAGTTTATTGCAGGGCAGAATCTACAAAGAAGCCCTGCTTGGCATGAAGATTCCATCTAAAGCAGTGATAAAGCAGCATGTAGAATTGTCTGTCAGATGCTTTCTTACCGGATATCAAACGCCGTCAGCCTAGCTTTTATTCAATAGACGGTCACCTCTGATAGCGACCGTTTATTGATTAACTTATCCAACATCCGTTGTTAGTCGAAATAGACCTGCACCTTTGCCGCCTTATTTTTATCAGCGGCGAATTCCAGCGCGTTGACAATTTCCTCTTTACTGAACTCAGAGGAAAGCAGCGGTAACGGATTTATTCGACCGCTCTCCAACCATTTAACCGCGGTTTCAAATTCATGAACAAAGCGGAAAGAACCGACAAAATTGATCTCTTTAACTAACATCAGAGAAAGCGGGTAATTTACCGGACTCGCCCCCATACCAACCTGTACTACCGTGCCGGTTGGTTTAGTAAACTCAACGGTAGAAGCCACGGCAGATGCAGCACCACTGGCCTCAAAAACCACATCAAAATAGCCTTTATTCTCTTTATACTGCCCTACCGCTTTTTCATCTGTTGGATCCAGCGCTAACGAGGCCCCCATTTCTATAGCCAGCTCTCGGCAACGTTCACTCATATCGGTAGCTACAATCTCGGAGGCACCGGAATTAAGTGCTGCAGCCATAATAAGGCAGCCTATCGGTCCTGAACCCGTAACTAACACCCGTTTCCCTACTAAACTGCCAGCAATATTTACTGCATGAATTGCGACTGCCAGAGGTTCGGAAAAAGCCATAATTTTAGGCGACACATGGTTAGCATAGGGTATGCACTGAGCAACTGAAGCGACAATATATTCAGAAAATCCTCCGTTAACGTGAGGATTAAACTGGGCACTGCCCATAAATTTCATGGTCGGACACTGATTTTGTTTACCGGACAAGCACATCGGACAGCAATTACAAGGCTGAGAGGGGTTAACAGCAACCCGTTGCCCTATGGCTAGCCCGGAATCTTTCGGTGCTTGCTCGACGATACCGGCAAACTCATGGCCAATAACCATCGGATTTTTCAGAATTGACATCCCTGCCCGGCCATGAAAATAGTAGTGAATATCTGAACCACAAATACCGCCGCGCTCCACTTTAACTAACACGTCGTGTTCACCTAACTGCAGTTCACGATCTTCAACCCGCACATCTTTTTCACCATGAGCAAAGCAGGCTTTACATTGAATATGTTGAACAGTCATTTTTCTTACCTCTGATATTAAGAATAATTTAAACCGGTTGCTTCTGCGGGGGCTGAATAACTTCGATCTTGCCGACTAAAAATACGTAAGCTAAGACCCCCATAAATGCAACGCCTGAGATGTAGTACATGGCATATTGAAAATTACTGGTTCGCTCGAGAATCACGCCAATAACAATAGGGCTGACAATCCCGGACAGGTTACCGAAGACGTTCAAGAATCCGCCCAGCGTACCGATTAAATGACGTGGAATAACGTCACCGCACACCACCCAACCTAAGTTAGAAAATGCGTTGGCAAAGAAAGCGATAGAAAGGATGGCAATGGCAATAACCGGTCGATCTTCAAAAAAGTTAACGGTACACATAATGCACGTCAGGCACAGGCCGGAGATCACCGGTAACTTACGGGCAAAAGTTTTAGATTTGCCTTTCTTCAGTAAGGTATCACTCAGTACTCCACCGCACAGAACGCCGACCATCGCCATCAGATAAGGGAAAGCTGCCCCCATACCTGCTTTAGCAATCGACAGATTTAACCCTTTTTCTAAATAGACAATAAACCAGGTTAAAAAGAAATAGAGGGTTGAAGAACAGGCAAACTGCGCAATAAATAAGCCCCAAATGGTCTTCTTTCTTAAGATATAAAATATTTCAGGCCAGTTAGCCTTTTGATTAATCGTAGCCTGATTGCTGGAACCATAGCCACCCCCCTCGCGGATATAGTCCAGTTCAGCCTGATTAACACTTTTGCTATGCTGAGGATCGCGATAAACAATCAGCCAATAAACACCAAATATAATTCCTATACCGCCGGAAATATAAAAAGACATTTCCCAGCCATAGCTAGCCACAATAAATGAGAGTGCCGGCGTTAATAGTGCCAACCCGATATATTGAGCACTGGAATAAATAGCCGTCGCTCTGGCCCGCTCCTGATCGGGAAACCAATTAGCAATAATTTTAGTATTAGATGGAAAAGACGGGGCTTCAGCAATACCAATCAATGCCCGACAGACCAGTAACATAGCAAATGACATAGATGAAGCTGCAAATATCTCTAATGACGCAAACCCCATAAAGAAAGTAAAAATACTCCACAATACAATGGCACTACCATACAAAATTCGTGAGCCTATCTTATCCAGAATGTAGCCAACCGGGATCTGACTCATTGCATAGAACCAGGTAAACATTGAGAACAGCAAACCAAGCTGAGTTGGCGTTAAACCAAACTCAGCCTGAATATGAGATCCGGCAACCGATAAATTTGCCCGATCCATATAGTTTATAGCCGTCACGATAAACAAGAGCGTAAGAATAAAAAAGCGTGATTTAGTGGCTTTCATCTGATTAATCCCTTTAATTATTTTTAATAAAAATGGATTGATATACGCAAAATCACTGGCGCCATCGGAAGACAGATAAGTCAGTCCGTTCTATATTAAAAATAGAATTCGCCATGAAATAAAAATTCAATAAATCAATCTTTTATTGATGAGTATTATTTTGATACGGGCATATAAATATGCCCATATGTTTTAACAAAAAATAACGTTAAACGGTTGCTACCTTTTTATTATTGAATCTTGTTACCGTAGTTAATAACACCGCAACCACCAGAGAGCTTCCCATAAAGATATAAGAGGCTTCAGGTCCACCGGTCGTACCGTTTAAATACCCTACAATATAAGAGCCGACAAAAGACCCCAATGCTCCGAAGCTGACGATAAAAGCCATCGCCCCGGCAACCACATTTCTTGGAATAATTTCAGGAATAGCGGCAAAGAATGGTCCATATGGGGTGTACATTGCCCCGCCGGCAATCACTAACAGGGTATAAGAGAGCCAGAAGTTTGATGCACCAAGAGTAAATGAACCAATAAAAGAGATGGCTCCAATGCCCAAAAACACCAATACGATTAACTTTCTTTTCTGGAATTTATCTGAAAAATACGACGCTCCCAGCATTAGCGGTACCGCAAGCAGATAAGGCGCTGCAGATAACCAACCGGTAGCGACAATTCCAAGTCCTGAAGCTGACTTCAGAATCGAAGGCAACCACATAATGAAACCGTACATACCGATATTCCAAAAGAAGTGAATAAAGGAGAGAGCAAGAACGGTCGGCGAGCGGAATGCTTCACCATAGTTCTTAATGGGTTTCATATCTTTCTGCTCAGCAGCTAACGCCTGCTCCAGATCGATCTTCTCTTTATCACTTAACCATTTGGCATCTCTTGGCCGGTCAACAAAGATTATCCACCAGATGACGGCCCAGATAACTGCCGGTACGCCCTCAATAATAAACATGCCACGCCAGCCAAAGGAGTTAACCAGATAACCAGAAAGTACTGACATCCATAACACCGTTATCGGGTTTCCTAAAAACAGAAAGGTATTCGCCTTCGAGCGTTCCTGTTTAGTAAACCAATGGCTTAAGAACACTAGCATCGCGGGCATCACCGCACTTTCAGCTACCCCTAACGAAAAACGGATGGCGGCTAGCATAGGAATGCTACTCACCATACCGGTGGCAGTTGCCAGTGCTCCCCAGACCAACAGACTCCAGAAAATCAGTTTCTTTGCACTGCGTTTTTCAGCATAAATTCCGCCGGGAACCTGAAAAAAGAAGTAACCAAGGAAAAATAGAGCACCCAGCATGGATGAAGTCGATGCGGTAATATTTAAATCATCCGCTAGCCCGGCTGCAGCGCCAAAACCATAGTTAGCACGGTCTAAATAGGCCAAACTATAGGTAATAAAAGCAATCGGAATTAGCCTTTTCCAGCGGGCAGGAGCCAGCTTTTTAGGGACATCATGACTCATAAAAATTCGATCCTTAAAAAAGTGCATCAGTTCAGAGCCGGTGAATTTTAATCAGCCTAGTGGCGAATAATCCTACGGCCCTGCTTAATACCGTCACAAAGTCCCTTACAGCACGGCTAACCAGCCACCGTCGACGTAAATAATTTGCCCGTTAATATAGTTAGAGGCATCTGATGAGAGATAAACCGCGGTACCAATCAATTCATCAGGTTTACCCCAGCGCTGGGATGGGTTACTGCTTTTCACCCATGCATCAAACTCAACGTTTTGAATCAATGCCTCATTCATATCCGTCAGAATATAGCCCGGTCCAATAGCATTAGCCTGAATATTAAACTGTGCCCATTCGGCAGACATCGCGCGGGTCAGCATTTTGATACCACCCTTAGCGGCGGTATAAGGCGCAACCGTTGCCCGAGCAGCTTCACTGGTTAAAGAACCGATATTAATGATCTTTCCGCCTTTACCACCAGCGGTCATTCGCTTCGCCGCCGCTTTAGAAACGATAAAGGCACTGGTCAGGTTAATATCAATCACCCGTTGCCAGTCGGCTAAATCCAGATCGACCATAGGCTTACGGAACTGGATTCCAGCATTGTTAATCAAGATATCTACCTTAATTCCTTCAGCATCTAACTGTTCAAAAGCGGCATTAACCGCCTCTTCTTTAGAAACATCAAAGACTAAACCTTTTGCCTTAAAGCCTTTATCCTGAAGTTTTTTAACCGACTCCTTTAAGACCTCTTCTCTTAGATCGTTAAGAATGACAGAAGCACCGGCTTGGGCCAGCCCTTCTGCATAAGAGAAGCCTAATCCGCGCGCCGAACCGGTGACAAGTGCAGTACGTCCACTAAGATTGAATAATGATGACATTGAAAAACCCCTTTATTAAACGCATCGCAGTGCATCGTTTAGGCCTGATGCTACCGCAAACATTTTAGTTATCGATTATAAGATGGCATTAATAAATGTAAGATGACTAACAAGTTGACGGTGCATATTTAGCGATTAAACTTGTTTATCTCAATCAGAAGAACGCAATTTTGCGAGGTAAATCTCAAAAATAGGTAAAAAAAAGCCTGTTTTTACGATTTTATGGTCATTTAATTCAATTAACTTATTTTTCAACTTGTAGGACATCTTCTATTGTGGCTATACTGATCCCGCAATGACACAAACGGGTTACCAATGAGCATAAAAACAATTAAAAAACAGAATATCGTTGATATCGTTTATGAGCAGATGAAGGCTCATATCCTTGACGGTAAGTGGGCTGCCGGCAGCAAAATGCCATCAGAGCTAGAACTTGCAGCGTCTTTTGACGTTAGCAGGGTCAGCGTACGCAGCGCCGTTCAGCGATTACGAGATCTTGGCGTTGCTATTACTCATCAGGGTAAAGGCACTTTTATTTCTGAGAACCTTAACCCAAACTTACTGCTTCGTGACAATGCAGCACCGGTAATGCACCTAAGTCAGGAAGAGTTCTTCGATATGATGGTGTTTCGCCAAACCGTTGAATTTAAATGCATGGAACTGGCGGTGCAAAATGCCACTGATGAAGATATTCAGGCATTAGAACAAGCGCTGAGTAAGATGCTGACCAATAAAGATAACTATAAACGCTACTCTCAGGCTGATTTTGAATTTCATCTGGCGATTGTGAAAGCCTCACAAAACAAGGTGTTCTACAACGTTATGTGTTCAATAAAAGATATGTACTACTACTATCTGGAAGAGTTGAACCGAGTTTTCGGCATTACGCTGGAAAGCGTTGATGCTCACTTAAAAGTATTTTTAGCGATAAAAAATCGCGATGCATCAACCGCTACAGCAGTACTCAACGCGGCTATGGCAGATAACGTCAATGCGATAAATAAGTTAAAAGAAGCCCAACCCGCTTCTGAAAACGACGCTTCGGCGTGATTAATCATGTAGGGCCTTTATCGGCTCTAAATGATTAATCATGTAGGACATCTGACAAGTTAAGTTGACGCTAAACTTTTTTATATTTTACAAGGAACACATGATGCAAGAGCTAAAAGTCACCAACGTAAAAACTATTCTGACTGCACCGGGCGGGATCGATCTGGTGGTAGTTAAAGTTGAGACTAACCAACCCGGCCTATACGGATTAGGCTGTGCTACTTTTACCCAACGCATCTATGGCGTAGAAGCAGCAATCGAGAACTACATGAAACCGTTCCTGATTGGTAAAGATCCAAGCCGCATTGAAGATATCTGGCAATCAGCCTGCGTCAGCGGTTATTGGAGAAGCGGCCCGATCATGAATAATGCCCTGTCCGGTATTGATATGGCCCTGTGGGACATTAAAGGAAAGCTGGCAGGCATGCCCGTTTATGAGCTATTGGGTGGTAAATGCCGCGATGGAATTCCGCTATATCGCCACGCCGACGGTGAAGACGAATTTGCGGTTGAAGACAATATTCACGCCCTAATGGCAGAAGGCTATCAGTATGTACGTTGTCAGATGGGTATGTACGGTGGTGCAGGTACTGACGATATGAAACTGATCGCAACGCAGTATGCTAAAGCGAAAAATATTCAACCTAAGCGTTCACCTCGCACTCGCACGCCGGGTATCTATTTCGATCCTGAGGCCTATGTAAAAAGCGTTCCACGCCTGTTTGATCACCTGCGTAATAAATTAGGTTTTGGCATTGAATTTATTCACGATGTCCATGAACGCGTAACACCAATTGCCGCAGTTCAATTAGCGAAGAATCTGGAACAATATCATCTGTTCTATCTTGAGGATCCGGTTGCCCCGGAAAATATCGAATGGCTGAAGATTATGCGCCAGCAAACCTCTACCCCAATATCTATGGGTGAACTGTTTACTAACGTCAATGAATACAAGTCGTTAATTATTAATCAGCAAATCGACTATATTCGCTGCCATGTTAGTACTATCGGTGGCATTACTCCGGCCAAGAAACTGGCAACCCTAAGTGAAATGTGCGGCGTGCGTACCGCATGGCACGGACCGGGGGATATATCGCCGATCGGCGTAGCGGCTAATCTACATTTAGATATGAGCAGTACCAAC
The DNA here is from genome assembly GCF_000427805.1 of Budvicia aquatica DSM 5075 = ATCC 35567. GTDB lineage: Bacteria > Pseudomonadota > Gammaproteobacteria > Enterobacterales > Enterobacteriaceae > Budvicia > Budvicia aquatica. Next base: position 133,090 of record NZ_KE386588.1, read on the forward strand.
TTTGGCATTCAGGAAATTACTCCAATGAATGACCAACTGCGTGAAGTATTCAGCGGCTGTCCGGAAATCGATAACGGCTACGCTTACCTGAGCGATAAACCGGGTTTAGGTATTGATATCGATGAAGAGAAAGCCAAACAGTACCCATGCCAGGGAGGAATCCCTTCATGGACTATGGCCAGAACTCCTGACGGTACGGCATCACGTCCTTAATTCAGCAATATTAGTCGCGCTATAAACGTTGCCCCGTTGTCTGATAATTCACTTTATCAGGCCTCGGGGTTTTTATTCTATATTCCTCTCAGCCTCCGTTATTCCCATTGATTCCATCTGTATTTCCCAATAAGAATCAGGTATTACTATGCTGTTTTTTATCAATAATCAAATTGAAGGACTGGCATATGAATGACCAAGCATTCTGGCAGTTAATTGAACAGGCATGGAAAGCGGCAGGCCCTCAGGGAAATCAACGAGCCCAGTTGACCGACGGCTCTATTGATGAAGATGATATCTGGCCACTGGCCGATATTCTGGAAGGAAAAACGATCCCCGCGTTGCGGGAGAGGCTTAATCAGCTTTCACAACAAGATCTGGCGCTGTTCGATAACATTTTAGAACGAAAGCTGTACGATATAGATCGTGCTGAAATTCATCAATATACCGATGGTTCTGACGATGGCTTCCTCTACGCCCGCGGGTTTATCGTCGGAATGGGACAAGCCTACTACGATACGGTAAATACGACCCCTTCCCTCGCTACCAGCGATGTCGAATGCGAAGGCATTTGCTACCTGTCATATCACGTTTATCGCGAACGTTTCGGCGATATGCCGAATACCGGTATCTGCCGGGAATCCTGCTCTAACGCAAAATACTGGGAATAGCGCCCGTGATTAAAATACCGTTGTCTAAACTCAATCATCAATCTCGGGGCGAAATGGTTGCCTGTTCATGGGGAATCCATGACGATATTCTGATTCTGGAAGCAGAGCAGATTCCTGAACGTATTGACGGTATGTTTGTTCCGGCCCAGGCCGATAAACGCAGTTGGTTTGTTACGGTTTATCAAGGCGGAGAATTACTATTCACTCTGCCAGCGGTTGAATCCAAAACTAACTTTCACTACGTTCAGCGAGTCGGTGATGACCAGATTTTGTTAGTCGGAGCCCGTTGTCATTACAACGAAGGAAAGCCAGATAAGAACGCGGCGTTATATAACCATTACGGGCAGCTAATAAACCGCTTTACCCTCGGCGACGGTATTGAACAGGTTAACGTTACCGCCAGCAATGAAGTCTGGGTCGGCTATTTTGACGAAGGCGTGTTTGGCAACTACGGCTGGGGCCAACCGCTGGGCCAATACGGGCTAGTAAAGTTCGATCTTGAAGGTCATATTTTATGGCAGGCCGACCAGTTTGAAATTTTAGACTGCTATGCGGTAAATGCAGAAAGCAGTCGATCGTTTTGGTTTTATTACTACTCTGACTTTAAGCTGGTTCACCTTCAGGATATGCAGCCGACAACCTACCCTCTTCCAATCAGTGGCTCCCATGCCTTCGCCATTTGTCATCCCTATATCATTATGGGCGGGGGCTATAACCACAATGATAAGTTCACCGTCTTCAAAAAGAATAATCAGCATCTGAAAAAAACTGATGAGCTGGTTTTTACCGACGAGAAAGGAAAATCCCTGACTCAGTACGTATATAACATTCGCGGCAATCAGGTAATAGCTTACAACCAAAATAATATCTACTTCACTAACCTATCGGTCAGCGATATAAAGTAGACCAACATCAGCGTCGACAAGGAATCATCAATGAGTTACGACAAAGCTAAATACCACTTCGAATCCGTTCAGAAAGAAGGGCTAGATATGATTCAGGCCTATGTTCACAGCGGTTTCTATTTAGGCTGGCTCATTGACAATGATTTACTGGATGAAGAGTTTGCTGATGATTGCGATGAAGATATTGCGCTATTCAAACGAAGAGAAATCACTGCCCCGCGGCTATTTCAACGACTCGATGGAGTACTAAGCGAGCAAGATATCTCAGAACAGGGAAATGCGTTTACTCAAAGCTACTTTGATTTCGATACAGGCAGTTATCTTGAGGATTACCAAACTTATTTGGTTAAAGATCTACCCGGCGTATTTCACGTTAAAGACAGTTGGGAAAACTATCATATTGCCGCCGAGTTTATATCCGAACGCTATCGCCGGTGGCTGAGTCGGCAGGCTAACGTCATTTCATCAGACGTTTAGAATACGGCGATTAAAAACACATTCTCTTATCCATAAAAATCAATATTCAGTCCGATGTGTTTGGCCTGATTCATGTAGGCCAGACCAGAGCTAATCTACACCTGAAGATAGTCTACCAACCGAAGGTCCCACCCTGATCGGTAGAACCGTCCTGAGCCCCCAGATCGCGAATTCTTTCTGCCCGTCGATCCCGCTTGAACTCGCCGTTTTTAGTATCTACCTGATAAATTGGCCGGTCAGAAGCGATGGCTGACGGAAGATTACGCCCAAGGCTTGAATTAGGTTGATTATAAGAATCAGTTCCGCAGCCAAATAAAAACAGAGCAGCGCCCGCAATCGCCCATATCTTCATGATTAATCTCCCAGTTAGATAATAAATTCCATTAATCCACCAACCATAATAATTAATGGAATAATTAAAATAACAGCTAAATACCGGTAATGATTAGTAGCGATTTACATTAATTATTGGGGACAGCCTGTTCACTCTGGTAGACGTTGGCTGCAGACACGCAGCACTAATTGCCTGAGCCAGCGATGAGCGGGATCAACCTCTAAACGCGGATGCCACATTTGCGATACGGTGATTTTCTTGGTTTTTACCGGTAGTTCAAAGATAAAAATCGGGTTAACAGCTTCTTTTTCATTCACCATAGCTTGATTAATAAGAAATGATGCAGGAGCAAGCGCCACGAGATCGGACGCCTGAGCCACCGCCAAAGCGGCAGAAAAATTCGGGACTACCGCGACAATCTTTCGTTTTAGCCCTAATTCAGCCAATGCGTCATCGACTGGCCCTCTGGCTCGTTCACGCCGAGAGGCAACAACATGCCCGAAAGAGACATACTGCCCGGCAGTCACTTCAGGCTCTCGCTCAAACGGGTGGCCTTTCCTGACGATACCGACGAACCGATCCCTGAATAAAGCCTGTACGCGTATTTCCGGTCCCATATCGCCTAATACGCCAATTTCAAGATCTACCCTGCCTTCCCGCAAATGAGTGACAGACTTTTCTGGCTTAGGTACAAAACGCAAACACACGAAAGGTGCCACCTCGGCCACTGCTTCAATCAGCAAAGCACCAAAGGCCACCACAAAACCATCATTAGCACGAAGCGTAAAGGTGCGATCGAGCGTTGATAAGTTGAGCTCCACTGAAGAGGGACGAAGTACAGCGCGCGCTTCAAATACCGCATTTTGGCTACGTTGACGTATTGCTTCCGCATAGGGTGTCAATACCATATTACGCCCGGCCCGAACGAGCAAGGGATCGCCGGTTACCGCACGAAGGCGGCTGAGCGTACGACTCATTGCCGAGGCGCTTAAACCAAGGCGACGCGCAGCACCGACTACGCTTGCCTCAGCAAGCAGTATGTCTAGCGCAATAAGTAAATTCAGATCGGGTTCAGTCATATCTCATCCTACCCTAGTCTAAATCATGATAGAAGGCGTTTCGTGCATGTTATAAGTGCAAATACTGCATCTTCCGCCATGTATCCTTCTTAGCTATATTGCTTAACATGTTTTTGTTAATGAACTAAGGCACTGGCGACAATACTCATGTCGGTGCATAACAGATAATCTTACATTTTTAGACCACGACGGCACTTCAGTAACTTTACTCAGGTGTTAAATGGCTGAGGTTACGTTTATATGGAACTATTCTCTGACCAATCCGGCGATGAAGGCTTGCCCGGCCACGAACGTTGTTTAGCTATGATAGCCGTCATGACAATGACAACGATGGTCGTATTCGATGGCTCTATGGTTAACATCGCATTACCTCAGATTGCGCGGGCGCTGGAGGTATCTGCCGGATCAGTTGTCTGGGTTTCTAATGGTTACCTTTTGTCGGTATCTATGACGCTGGCTATATTTGCCGCGCTGGCCGCCAGAATTGGATTTCGATTGCTATTTACCTTTGGTCTTAGCCTGTTCACCTTAGCATCAGTGGGCTGCGCACTTTCATCATCGCTAGAGATGCTTATTATTATGCGAATACTGCAGGGTATTGGCGGTGCGGCAACGCTGAGCATTGGCCCTGCTATTCTACGATCGATATTTCCAAATCGCTTGTTAGGCCGAGTGTTAGGCCTGAATGCTTTACTTATTGCCACAAGCACGGCTATCGCTCCGGTGATTGGCGGTACTTTATTATCTGCCATGGGCTGGCAGTGGCTTTTTGCAATTAATATTCCTTTAGGCATCATCGCAGTGATACTCGCTCTTCGAACTATTCCAGGTAAAAGCACTTCGGTTAGAGACCCATTTGATATCCCGGGCGCGATCCTTTCTGCAATCGCGTTGGGGGGATTAATTATGGCTGCTGACACATTTTCTCGACCTAATATTGAAGAAACGCCGAGTAATACTTTAGCAATTACTACTTTTTACGGTATTGCTACGATTTCTGCAGGCTTAGCATTTATCTGGCGTCAGCGTCGTACAGCCTATCCTCTACTTCCGCTTAATATATTTGCTTCTTCACGATTTTCTCTGGCAGCACTAACTTCACTGGCATCTTTTATCAGTCAGGGAATTACATTCGTTGCATTGCCGTTTTTATTTCAAAGCGTTTATGGCTATAGTGCATTTACCTCAGCCCTGCTTTTTACCCCCTGGCCGATAGGTATTATTCTTGCTGCCCCACATGCGGGGCGACTTGCCGATCGCTATTCGCCGGCAATAATTTCTACTGTAGGATTATGTATATTTGCAATAGGCCTAGCGCTGCTGGCCCAACTCCCCGATCACCCACAATCATGGGATATTGGCATTCGCAGTTTAATATGCGGTATCGGATTTGGTTGTTTTCAAAGCCCTAATAACCGCGAAATGTTGTCAAATGTATCCCGTGAAAACAGTGGCTACGCATCAGGCGTTCTGGCAATAATGCGTACTTTCGGCCAATGCTTAGGAGCGGCGGCTGTTGGTGTAATTCTGTCTGTATACCTTCGCCCTGAGAGCCAACTTCTAAAAGGCACTATGTTAGAGGGACAGGCCGTTCGATTAAGCCTTTGGGTGGCGACTATCGCGACTATATTAGCAATTTCATTCAGTTTTAGCCGCGTATGGAATGCGCGTAACCAGCCGTTAAAAAAGTAATAAGCACTCATAAATATCGAATACCCCACAGGCAATAAATTATCGGGGGCATCAGTGGCCTGGATATCCGCGGTGCCCTCTGTTGTTTGTGACTGAAGTGGCAAAGTAACAAAGTAACAAAGTAACAAAGTGAAAATTAGCTAAAATCTTAATCCCCCTATCATCTGTGCATCGCTTCATGCTAAAAAAGAGCAATAACCTACCGTTATTGTGATCCCGGAACTCACGCAGGACCACGCATTACATTATTCTATCAATCCGCCATAACAACGAATAAAAAGGGAACCCGATGACTATCCGTGTAGCAATAAATGGCTTTGGTCGCATAGGCCGCAGCGTTTTACGCGCATTGTATGAATCTGGCCGTAACACCGAAATTAGCGTCGTCGCAATTAATGAATTGGCCGACCCGAAAGGTATGGCCCACCTGTTAAAGTACGATTCAAGCCACGGTCGTTTTGGCTGCAGCGTACGACAGGAGGGTGAAACCATCTGGGTTAATGATGATGCCATCAGCCTTTACCACCAAAAAGAGATTAAAAACTTACCGTGGAAATCTGTCGGTATTGATATCGTTCTGGACTGTAGCGGCGTATATGGCAGCCGGGCTGACGGGGAAGCTCATATCGCTGCCGGTGCAAAAAAAGTTCTGTTCTCGCACCCGGGAACCCACGATCTGGATACTACCGTGGTTTACGGCGTTAACCATCAAGATCTGCGTCCTGAACACAGAATAGTCTCCAACGCCTCATGTACCACCAATTGTATTATTCCCGTCATAAAACTGCTTGATGACGCCTTTGAAATCCGCTCCGGCACGGTCACTACCATTCACTCAGCAATGAACGACCAGCCCGTAATCGATGCCTATCATAAAGACCTGCGCCGCACCCGAGCGGCCAGTCAATCGATTATTCCGGTAGACACAAAACTGGCAGCCGGAATTACCCGATTCTTCCCGAAATTTTGCGATCGCTTTGAAGCTATTTCCGTACGCGTTCCTACTATTAACGTTACCGCCATTGACCTTAGCGTAACCTTAGAAGTACCGGTCAACGTCGAAGACGTTAATCGCCTACTGGAGCACGCAGCCCATAATTCATTTCGCGGCATCATTGATTATACGGAACTTCCGTTAGTTTCCAGCGACTTCAACCACGACCCACATAGCGCTATTGTTGACGGCACCCAAACCCGGGTCAGTGGTCACCATTTGATCAAAATGCTGGTCTGGTGTGATAACGAATGGGGATTTGCTAACCGTATGATTGACACCACGTTAGCTATGGCCGCAAGCGACAGGCTAAGTGAGAATAACAGCATCGCTAAAATGGAATCTGAAAGCTGAGTGAGATAATTCTTTCGCTTCGGGGAATAACTAGACTTCGCCGTCATTTCATCTTGGTTTAAATGAAATGACGGCTCAGGGAACAATAAGCCGTTTAACCAACAAACCGACCTGATCTACCTTCTTTTTGCTATATCACCACCAGCGGTGAAAATGATGAACCGGGCCGATACCATGCCCGACCTCCAGCGAATCAGCCATAATTAGTGCCTGCTGTAAATAATCCTTCGCCGCCTGAACCGTTTGCTCCCAGTTATCATAGCGAGGACGCAGTGCCGCCAGTGCAGCAGAGAGTGTACAGCCGGTTCCATGGGTGTGCTTGGTCGCTATTCTCGGCGCGGTAAAGCGATATTCTTGATCTGGAAGTAGCAGCCAATCAGGACTTTCAGATTGATTTAAATGCCCGCCTTTCATCAATACTGCTGAACACCCCATTGCCAGTAACGCTTTACCCTGCTCCAGCATCTCTTGTTCAGAGGTTGCTACACGGGTATCCAATAAGGCCGCAGCTTCAGGCAAATTTGGCGTGATCAACGAAACGATCGGTAACAGACGCTTTCTGACCGCATCCACGGCTTCCGGAGCCAACAGAGGATCGCCGCTTTTCGCTATCATCACGGTATCCAGCACCACATAAGGAATCGGGTAGTGAATCAACGCATCGGCTACTGCATTAACCACATCAGATTCAGACAGCATACCGATTTTGGCACTGTCAATACGAACATCTTCCAGCACTGAACGTAGTTGAGCTGAAACAAACTCGGGATCAATCCGATATACCGACTGAACGCCTCGGGTATTCTGGGCGACCAAAGCGGTAATGACGCTGGTGCCGTAAGCTTCCAGCGCTGAGAATGTTTTTAAATCCGCCTGAATGCCGGCCCCGCCGCTTGGGTCAGTTCCTGCAATGGTTAATGCATTAATTCTCATAGCGTTTTACCTATTAATTGTTGTGGCTGGAGGTTGTATAAACCATCAAGAAATAGCGGAGTAAAGCTCCCCGGACCGTTAGATACCATGGCAGCAGCCCCGCCACAAATCGCCATCACCATACAGGCAGTAGCGACCTGTTCAAGGCGATTCTCATCGCCGGAGGCTATAAACGCAGCCACTACGGCAGACAACGCACAGCCAGTACCAACCACTCTGGTCATCAGAACGTCGCCAAAGGGTAAGGCATAACAGGTTTTGCCATCGGTGACATAATCAACCTCTCCGGTTACGGCAACTACCGCCCCCGATCGCTGTGCCAGTCGAATTGCCGCAGGTAAAGCCGCCCGGGAATCATCGGCACTGTCTACGCCACGCCCCGAAGAAGAAAAGCCAGCCAGCGCCATAATCTCAGAAGCATTACCGCGGATCGCGGCCGGTTTAAGGTTGAGTAAATCACGGCAAAAGTCAGTCCGATAAGCTAAGCCGCCGACAGCCACGGGATCGAGAACCCAAGGAACGCCGGCAACATTGGCGGCAGAAACCGCCAATGTCATCGATTCAATCTGAATATCATTAAGCGTACCAACGTTAACCAACAGGCCGCCGGCAATGGCGCTAAATTCAGCCGCTTCCTGTTTGGCGACAACCATCGCCGGAGAGGCACCGATAGCCAGCAATACGTTAGCGGTAAAATTCTGCACTACTTGATTAGTCAAACAGTGAATCAACGGCGTTTTTTCACGCAGTTGAGACAGCCAGTAAGCGGCAACGGTGTTAGGCAGTGGAATGGGGTTAAGTACATCAGGCGAACTCATAGGGCTCCCGGTCGGCGGTTAAGAAACAGGATTTAGTTAAAACCCTCGCGTCCTTACGCCAGCATAATTCAGATTGGATTATTCAACCTTAACTCACTAAATATCCAATGCAATAAGCAACTGATAATTTCATGACAAACAAAATGATAAGTCATCCTGACATGTTATAAAATATCTATTTATCTTATTGGATTATCACCTCATCTCAAGCGCAGCGGCAAGTTCAGGATTAAAAACTGAGTAGGCTAGCGTCACCTCTGTGCTCGTATACTTAAAAATCAATTCATTAGAGATTAATTCAATCAATCAGGCGAATAACAACCGACAACCGTTCAACCGTTCAACTACACATTAACTAACCAAGAACTCCGTTCGACTCATCACAAGCAATGCTTGCCTTTATATAAAGAAAAGTCATGGCCACATATACAACTCAAGAAGCCAATCACTCAGCGTATTATTCATTCAGATAAGTCATATCTCATGTTTAATAATTAACGAAATTAAAGAGTTCGATGATATTAAATAAATACAGAAAGATAGCACCAAACACCAAGCTTAATACCGCAACGGATAATAATTAGCTCACTACTAATAAATGGGGTGACGCTATTTTTTCAATTCTCACTTTTGAACTATCCATCAACACCATAATGAAAAACATCGTGATTCCCATACACCCCAAAGGCACCTCGCCGTATAAAAATACAATAAAGGCAAACTAAACAACGCTTTAATATTAAATTAATACATTCAACAACACTTTTATTCCGATATTAAACCCGCTGAAAAAATATTAATAAAATCAAAATAAAACAATAGCTAACAACACATAAATTAAACATCTTTACTATACTTGGCATAACTCAGTCTGATAAATACTTTATTTTGAGTGAGGACCACTCTACGCAGACCGAGGACTCTTTAGCTAATTGACTATTTTAGGGAATGATTTAGCAATCACCTGAAGTAATTAATATAAAAAGCAGTAAGTAGAAAATAAAACGGAGATAACAAATATGCCTACCGATGATAGCAAACACGGAGTTATCGATTATGTATCAACCGGACACCTACCCGATCCGGAGACCGTAATTAAATTGGTGCAAGAAGCCCATAAACGTTTTAATTCAAATAACGAAGGTGTTGTTTCTAAAGTTTACCCCGCATTAGAACGTATTCCGCCGAATCTTTTCGGGGTCTGCATGGTCGGCACTAATGGCGCAATACATTCCGCCGGCGATGTCGAACATGAATTTACCATCATGAGCGTTTCTAAACCCTTTGTCTTCGCATTGGTATGCCAAGAGATCGGGGCTAAAGCTGCGCGTGAAAAACTGGGTGTTAACAGTACAGGCATGGCATTTAATTCAGTCACCGCCGTTGAACGTACGCCTGATGGCCGCACCAACCCCATGGTTAACTCAGGTGCTATTGCAACGACCAGCCTGGTACCCGGCACAACCAGCGATGAGCAGTGGAAATTTATTTACGACGGCTTATGCCGTTTTGCAGGCAGAGAACTAACGCTGAACGAAGAAGTGTATCAATCAGCCTGTGAAACTAATTTCCGCAACCGAGGGATTGCTAACCTATTGCAAAGCTACGGTCGTATGGGCTGCGATCCACTGATTGCTACCGATCTGTATACCCGCCAATGTTCGCTGAATATTAACGCCCGCGACCTGGCAGTAATGGGGGCAACTCTGGCCGATGGCGGTGTTAATCCGCTAACCCGAGAGCGGGTGGTCGATAACGATGTTTGTCACTATGCATTAGCCGTAATGGTCACCGCCGGATTGTATGAGACTTCCGGTGACTGGCTTTATGACATCGGCCTGCCCGGAAAAAGCGGTATTGGTGGCGGAATCGTCACCGTATCACCGGGAAAAGGGGGTTTAGGCACCTTTGCACCGTTACTCGACAATGCGGGTAACAGCATTAAAGGTCAGTTGGCTGCCCGATTCTTGTCACGCAGTCTTGGGATGGACATGTTTGTTTCTGAGCCTTATACCGAAAAATAGCTCATTCCTTAAAATCGGATATTCACCAGAAGATTAAACTATTTAAATATCAGGTTGTTATACACATAAATAACACCATAGAAGGATAATAAATTTATGTCCAATCAATCAATACCCCATGCGGGGGCTGAAGTTAAAGAATCCTGGATACCAATGATCACCATCGCGCTAGCCCAGATTTTAATGTCATTTAACGTCGCCTCCCTGCCGGTTGCATTAGGTGGAATGGTCAAAAGCTTCAACGTACCACCGACCACCATTGCAACAGCAATTGTTATGTACTCTCTGTCGGTTGCCGGTTTTGTTATGTTAGGTGCCAAGCTGAACCAGCGCTTCGGACCACTGATTGTCTTTCGCAGTACCGTTCTGCTATTCGGTATTGCTCAGGTGATGATGACATTCAGCCCGAATGCCACCATCATGATCAGCGCTCAGGCATTAAGCGGTTTTGCCGGGGCGGCCTTAGTGCCGGCATTAGTCGCACTCATCGCTGAAAACTATCGTGGAACTCAACAAGCGACGGCGCTGGGTGCTTTGGGCTCCGCCCGGGCAGGTGCCGGTGTGGCGGCGTTCCTTATTGGCGGCGTACTGGGTACCTACATCGGCTGGCGCCCTGCTTTCGGCATATTGATTGTGCTTTCTGCGGTAATCTTTGTGCTGAGTTTCCGTTTAAAGGCGGATAAAGGACGCCCGGAAATTGGTATCGATATCATCGGTGTTATTTTAGCCGCATCGGCCATTATTCTGCTGTCGTTTGGATTTAATAACCTCAACCGCTGGGGCTTCGGCCTGGTTCGCGATGGTGCACCTTTTGATCTGCTCGGCTTCTCACCAGCACCTTTTATGATCGTGTTAGGTATCGTATTGGGTCAGGCGTTTGTTGTATGGACTCGCCGTCGCCAGCAGCAAGGAAAAACGCCTTTACTGGCGCTGGAAGTCATTACTTCATCCAGTGAACGCTCTGCCGTATTCGCTATGTTTGCAGTCGTCGCGCTGGAGGCGATGCTGAACTTCTCCGTGCCGCTATATATTCAAATCGTTCAGGGTAGTACTCCGCTGGCGACGGCTATCGCAATGATGCCGTTTAACCTGTCGGTCTTTTTCTCTGCCATGTTAATCGTACGCTTCTATAAAAAGCTGACTCCGCGCGCCATAGGCCGCTATGGCTTTATCACCTGTACTATTGCGCTGTTATGGTTAGCCTTCGTAGTGCGTAATAACTGGAGCGAATTTGCCGTCCTGTTTGGTCTGGTGGTCTTTGGTATTGGCCAAGGTTCACTGGTCACCTTACTGTTTAACGTATTGGTCAGCGCCTCACCAAAAGAGCTGGCTGGCGACGTAGGCTCTTTACGCGGTACAACAAATAATCTGGCCAATGCTATCGGTACTGCCGTAGCCGGTGCCTTACTGGTTGGTTTGTTAAGTGCCAACGTAATGCGTGGCGTTGCTGAAACCCCGATACTGACGCCTGAAATTCAAGCTCAGGTTAATATGGACAGCATTAACTTCGTAAGTAATGACCGCCTACAGAGCGTATTGTCACAAACTACAGCCACCCCAGAACAGGTTGCTGAAGCCGTTCGGGTAAATGAAGAAGCCCGTTTACGTGCACTGAAGTTCGGCCTGTTAATCATGGCGCTGTTATCTTTACTCTCTATCTTCCCTGCCGGTCGTTTGCCTGATTACCTGCCGGGTGAACTACCTGCGGATAATTTGGATAAGAAAGCTAAATAATTACTGATTGCTATAACAAAAACACTGGCAGCATGCCGATAAAGCAAAGGCTGTCAGTGTTTTTTCATTTATATGCTGTCGCTATTTTACCCGGCGAAATGGTCGCGCCTTCAAACGCCCCCCTACCCGTTAGCAACAAAAGATCCAACCTGGCAACGGCATAGCCGTCAGGCGCAATAAGTAAAGATGACAAGTTTGATAAGGGTCAAAGCCGACAGACGGACATTGTGATTATTTATCTCAAATTCAAAAGCAATCAAGTGCTCAAAGTAAAGGCTATTGGACACTTATTTGAGTCTAATAATTGGTGAGAAATAAAAAACAGCCTAAAAAGTATTCAACGGAGGAAGTTATTGATTAAATAATATAATTAGCCTATTTTTCACACAGAATCATCATGAAAACGCAACCATCAATAGTGCTTGAGCTATACTCAATATACAAACTAAAAGTCACAAAGCATTATGCCTATCACACTTCTGTTAGCATTGTTTTGAGGAACCTCAAAGTGTGATATATATCACATAATAGTTTGGCAACAACGGTATTCTAAATTCATATCTGACGGCAATTGACTAAGAGGTAAGTTATATGACATTAAATATCACTAGCAAACAAATGGACATTACCCCGGCAATACGCGCTCACGTCGAAGACCGTCTTAAAAAACTAGAGAAATGGCAGGCTCAGTTAATTAATCCTCATATTGTGTTATCAAAAGAGCCAAAAGGATTTATGGCAGATGCCGCAATCACTACGCCAAATGGCCCACTGGTAGCCAGTGCCAAACATGAAGATATGTATGCGGCAATCAATGAGTTGATTATAAAGCTCGAAAGACAACTGAATAAGGTACAGCATAAAAGTGAAGCTCGCCGCGCAGAGGCCAGCGTTAAAGATGCTAACCTGCAGCAGCTACAAGAAGACTAAATTTAACCCGTTCTTTTCTAACGCGCCCTCTGGGCGCGTTTTTTTATATCTGTAAGATCAACAATCTAAAGCATCAGGCTGACCTTGTTATATTCCATTCTGCGTGTATTAGTTCCTTCTTTTCCTAACTGGATATATAATTTATAAGACTACTGCCCGTGCAGCCACCACACCAACACGAAGATGAAAATGAATATTCGCGCGTTCTTAACACTATCTCTGGCACTTGTCACATTCAGCCAGACTACTTTTGCTACTGTATACCCACTACCTCCCGGTAATAGCCGCTTGATTGGGGAAAATATCAATCTGATCATTCCTCAAGACAACAAACAGCCGCTGGAGAGTTTTGCCGCCCAGTACCAAATGGGCCTGAGTAATATGCTGGAAGCAAATCCTGGCGTGGACGCTCTGCTGCCTGCTCCCGGTAGCATGTTGGTCATTCCTCAGCAACTGATCCTGCCGGACACTCCGCGCGAAGGCATCATCGTTAACAGCGCTGAGATGAGAATTTATTACTATCCAAAAGGCCAGAATAACGTTGTCGTGTTACCCATTGGTATTGGCCAGTTAGGTAAAGACACGCCGTTGAACTGGATTACTAAAGTCGAACGTAAAAAAGCCGGCCCTACCTGGACGCCGACTCAAAAAATGCATGAAGAATACAGAGCAATGGGCGAATCACTGCCTGCGGTATTCCCTCCGGGTCCGGATAACCCTATGGGCCTGCATGCGCTATATATCGGCCGCCTGTATGCTATTCACGGCACCAATGCTGATTTTGGTATCGGTCTGCGCGTAAGCCACGGCTGCGTTCGTATGCGTGCTGACGACATCAAATATCTGTTCGACAATGTGCCGGTCGGTACCCGCGTTCAGTTTATTAACGAGTCAGTCAAAGCTACGATTGAGCCGGACGGTTCTCGCTATATTGAAGTACATAATCCGCTGTCGGCCAACCAAGCAGAATTTGAGTCTGAAGCACCGGTACCTATTACGCTTAACGCCACTATCAGTAATATTATGGCCGACCCAAGTGTGAATCAGGGCGAAGTCCAGCAGGCAATTGAAACTCGTTCAGGCATGCCGGTTAAAGTTAACTAAGTCCGGTTTATTGATTAAGCTAAAAAGGGGCAGACCCGCAAAGTCGGCCCCTTTTCTATTAACGCTTTATTATCCCCCGAACATGCTGCTGCTTTACCGGACAATATTGAACAAAAAATCACTTAACTTAATGATATTAAATAAATAATGTCACAACAGATGAAGTTATACAATCGAATCATATCCCGCTATTTTCTAATCAAAATCGCCGTATAAAACAATATTGGTTGACAGGATCAAAACGCGGCGGTTAAGTTAGAGGGCATTCAACACAGGAATATTACTATCCAATGAAACATATACCGTTTTTCTTCGCTTTCTTTTTTACCGTCCCCTGACTGGGAGGCGATTCGTCCGTAACTCTGTAAAGAGTAGAAAGAAAGCGAAGACGAACATTAAAGCCTCCCAAAGGGGGGCTTTTTTATTGGATTTTATAAAAATAAAGGTGAGACAGCATCATGAGCGATAACCCGTTATTAGGGATAAGAGAACGAATTACTGCGCTGGACCTCAAGCTATTAGAACTGTTGGCTGAACGCAGAGACTTAGCGCTGGACGTTGCCAGAACCAAGCAGGCCTCACACCTGCCAATCAGGGATAAAGAGCGGGAGCGGGATTTACTCAACGCCTTGGTTGAAGCGGGTAAAAAGCAGCGTCTCGACGGGTATTATATTACCCGCCTGTTCCAACTGATTATTGAAGACTCCGTCCTGACGCAGCAGGCGCTGTTACAACAAAACATCAACCAAGATACTCTGCGTACCGCAAGAATCGCCTTCCTTGGTCCTAAAGGCTCTTATTCTCACCTTGCGGCCAGACAATATGCCGCCCGGCATTTTGACCACTTGATCGAATGCGGATGCAGTAAATTTGATGATATCTTTAAGCAGGTCGAAATCGGTCAGGCTGATTACGGTATTCTGCCGATTGAAAACACCAGCTCAGGTTCAATTAATGAAGTTTACGATCTGCTTCAGTCAACCAATCTGTTTATCGTGGGCGAGTTAACCAACCCAATTAATCACTGTTTACTTTCGGCTGTTGATACCGATCTGAGCCAGATAGAAGTGGTTTATAGCCATCCTCAGCCTTTCCAGCAGTGTAACCAGTACTTAAACGGCTTCCCTCACTGGAAAATCGAATATTGCGAAAGCACTTCCGCAGCGATGGAAAAAGTGGCCAGCTTAAAGTCACCAAAAGCGGTGGCCTTAGGCAGTGAACCCGGCGGTGCGTTGTATAAGCTTCAGGTACTGGAACACAGTCTGGCTAACCAAAAAGATAATATTACCCGCTTTATTATTGTGGCGCGTAAGCGTGTAGAAGTGGCACCACAGATCCCGGCAAAAACCACCATTATTATGGCAACGGGCCAGCAATCAGGCGCATTGGTGGAAGCCCTGCTGGTATTACGTAACCACAATATTGTAATGACCAAACTGGAATCGCGCCCCATCAATGGTAATCCGTGGGAAGAGATGTTCTATATCGATACTCAGGCCAACCTCAATTCAGCCAATATGCAGGCGGCGCTTGAGGACCTCACGCCAATAACCCGCTCAATTAAAGTTTTGGGCTGTTATCCGAGTGAAACCGTCGTTCCGGTTAATCCGACATAGATTGATCCAGTCAGAAATTTGGGTTCGCCATAGATAAAAAAACCACCTCGAAAAGGTGGTTTTTTTACTGGCAAGACGCTTAATTTAATTTCAGCCTAGCTGAGTAGCTGAAAACAGCATGTTGAACGCGTAGGGCCTTAACCCCCGCCGAACATATCCTTAATCCAGCCCGCAACGCCATCGGCATCTTTCTGCTCATTAAGCGGTTGCTGTTCGGGCTGAGTGGTTGTCTGTTGTGGCACCTGACACAATGACTGCGGATAGTCAGTCCATACCGGTAAACTACGATTGCCGCCACCGCCGCAAACAAAGTTACCGTCGGCATCAATGTTCATCAGTTCAATATGTTCAGGTGGGACCAAGTTCAGCGCTAACGGCGTCTGGTTCTCCAGATAACGGCGATATAGCGTTAAAGCACCGTTCGCACCGGTCAGCTTAGCCGGGCCGTTGTTATCGCGGCCAACCCAGGTAATCACCACTTCTTTACCATCAATACCAACAAACCAGCTGTCGCGTAAATCGTTAGTGGTACCGGTCTTAGCGGCTAAATGGAAATTGGGGAACTTAACCGCCAACGAGCGGGAAGTTCCACGCTCAACCACCTGCTGCATACCATATAACGTCAGATAAGCCGCCTGAGGTTCTACCGTACGCTGCGCCTGTGGCAAACTCTGATAAAGCACAGTGCCGTCTTCAGCAATCACCGAACGCAGAACGGATAACGGAGCCCGCTGGCCGCCGCTGGCAATGGTCTGATACATCTGAGCCGTTTCCATTGGCGTTAAGCTGGTTGAGCCTAACAGCATCGCCGGAACCGTAGTAATCGATGTAGCGGGAACACCTAAGCGTTGGAGCATTGAATTGACTTTATCCAGCCCTAAATCCAGACCGAGATTTACCGTTGGAATATTTAACGAGTTGGCTAAAGCATCAACCAATAGCACTCGCCCGCGGAACTGGCGATCGTAGTTCTGCGGCTGCCACAATTTGCCTCCCGGCTGTTTTAGCGCCAGAGGTTGATCGTTCAGCCAGGTATTCAGACGGAAAACGTTAGGCTCACTCAACGCAGCCAAATAAGTCGGAGGCTTAGCCAAAGAACCAATCGGACGACGGGCATTTACCGCCCGGTTGTAACCGGCATACTGAGGCTGTGATCCACCAATAACCGAACGCACTTCACCGCTAAAACGGTCAACGATCACCATCGCCGTTTCCAAATCGTCAACGTTACGAGCCGATCTTAGTGCGGGAATCCCCTCTTCAATCGCTTTCTCTGCTGCTGATTGAGAAACGGGGTCGAGCGTCGTAAAGATTTTAACCCCGGCCATGTCTTCAACTTTATTACCGAGCTTATCTTTCAGTTCCTGATGCACCAGTTGCATAAACGCAGGCTGTGGCGTAATGACGCCACCTCTTGGCTGAATCCCCAATGGGCGAGCGCTTAGCACATCATATAGTTCTTGATCGATAACGTTTTGCTGCTGAGCAAGGCGTAATACCAGATTGCGTCGTTCCAGTACGATCCCCGGATTCTTCCACGGGTTGTACAGTGAGGCACCTTTTACCATACCGACCAACATCGCCTGTTGATCAACGCTCAGTTCATTAACCGGACGACCAAAGAAGTAGAGGCTGGCCAGCGGGAATCCACGAATTTGGTCAGCGCCGCTTTGGCCTAAATAAACTTCGTTCATATACAGTTCAAGAATACGATCTTTGCTGTAGCGGGCATCCAGAATAATCGCCATATAGGCTTCGCGCAGCTTACGTGACAGTGAGCGCTCGTTGGTCAAAAACAGGTTTTTAACCAATTGCTGAGTCAGAGTACTGCCCCCCTGAACCGCTCTACCGGCCGTAATATTCGCGACTACAGCCCGGCCAATCGAATACAAACTGACGCCGTCATGCTGGTAGAAATGACGGTCTTCGGTGGCTATTAGCGTATCAACCATCGGATAAGGGAAGTTTTTACGCTCCACAAACAGCCGCTGTTCACCGTTAGGAGCCTGAAGCATGGTGATCAGTTTAGGATCCAGACGGAAGAAGCCGAACTCCCGGCCAGTGTCTAAATTCAGAATACGCGCCAAGCCATTGCTATTAAACTCAAGGCGAGCACGGATTTGCCCTTCTTTAACATCCGGGAAATCAAACGGTCTGCGTAACAGATCGATGTTATCACCCTGAACGGTAAATTCTCCGGGGCGAGTAATCTTGGAGACGTTACGATATTGCATACCGTTAAGCAGGTCGATCATCTCTTTTTTACTGTAAGACATGCCCGGTTCAAGGTTAACCATGCGTCCGTAAACCGCCGCCGGCAGCTGCCAGACTTTACCGTCAATCCGGTTGCGGATTTGTGAATCAAGATAGATTCCATAGAACGCCAGCAGCGCAATAGCAACAATTGCCAGCTTAATGATTAAACCGATAAAACGGCGTAAACCACTTGGCTTACGGGATTTTACCTTTCTACGAGCCATGAACTTCTCCCGATACCATTACTATTATCCTCTTGATACTGATTATTTGGTTGTAATTTGAAGCTTACGCGCGCGCATTATACCCTAATAGTTCTCTGGGCGAGGAATTCAGATTCCCTGTGCGCTTAAGCTATTGTTATCCGGTCTGAAAACGTTTTGTTTTGCGGGTCGGCGTCGCATTAGCCGGATCGTCAGGCCAAACATGTTTGGGATAACGACCTTTCATCTCCTTCTGCACCTCTTTATAAGCGCCCTGCCAAAAAGCAGCCAAATCCTGAGTGATTTGTAACGGCCGGTGTGCCGGAGATAACAGCTCAACGATTAGCGGAACGCGGCCGTCGGCAATCGACGGCGTTGATTTCTCACCGAACATTTCTTGTAGTCTGACCGCTAAAGCGGGCTGGCGTTCAGTGTCATAGCGAATAGGCAACCATGAACCGGTGGGAACACAATAAGAAGCAGGCAAAGCCTTATCCAGCCTCTGGCGCTGTTGCCAGTCCATCAGGCGACCTAAGGCTTCCGACAGGTTAACTTGCTTAAGACTTTTTATATCCCGCACTTTATTCAGGGAAGGCAGCAGCCATGTTTCCAGCGTCGCTAATAGCCCGTCATCACTAACGTCCGGCCATTGCTCTTGCGCCAGCCAGCGCCGGGCACACATAATCCGAGTTCGCAGTTGCATGGCATCTTCATCCCACCCCAGAGCGTCAATGCCCTGAGTCCTTATCCAGTCCAGCAGCGCCGAATGAAGCTGTTGTTCCGACGGTTTCGCCAGCGGAGCTGCTTTAAAAATCAAACGCCCTATTTGCTGGCGCTGCCATGCGCGCAAGGTCCCCTTTTCTTCATCCCATTCAATCGCACTTTGCTGGCGAACTAAACCAGGCAGCCTTAGGGCTAAAGCCTCGGGATCTAATACTGAAGCCAACAGTATTCGGGCATCAGGGCTATTCGCTCCCTGTAGTAGATTGGCAGCCACCAGCCAGTCACAGCGGCATAATCCATCATCGGTATCCAACTGGGCCCCCATGCCGTTTGCCAGCAGGTATCTCCCCTCTTCCCCTCGTTTTCGGGCAATACGGTCAAAGTAACCAACGGCCAATAAAAAAGGCACTTCGTCAGCATCAACATTGGCATTAGATATCCGTAAACGCTGCCCCAACTGTCTGGCCCGCTTATTCCACTGAGGCTGAGAGTGGGTAAGCCAATAACCGATATCGCGTACTCCGCTTCTTGGCGGTTCTTCAATAATCGCCGCTAACAATAAAGCCGTTGTGGCACACGCAGCACGTTGATTTTTAGCATAAACAATCATCGCTGCTAAACGTGGATCGCTACCAACCTCAGCCATCTGGCGCCCGAACGCCGTCAGCGCGCCCTGCGGGTCAATAGCGCCAAGCTGGGTGAGTAATATTTTTGCGGCAGCGATGGATGCCGGTGGCGGCTGGTCCAGCCAGCGCATCTGGTTGATATCCCGGCATCCCCACTGAAGAAGTTCCAGTAGCATACCGGAGAGGTCCGCCTGCATAATTTCTGGCTCACCCTGTTCGGCAGCCCGCTCAGCCTGTTCCTTGGCTAACAAATGCCATGCGGCTCCGGCAGACAGTCGGCCTGCCCGGCCAGAACGCTGGGTCATTGAAGCTTTAGATATTCGCTGCGTAATCAAACGGGTCAGCCCGCTTTTAGCATCAAACCGAGCAACCCGTTCCAAACCGCTATCAATCACCAAAGTAATACCATCAATGGTTAAGCTGGTTTCAGCAATATTGGTAGCCAATACCACTTTTCGCCGCCCCTCTGCTGAGGGTAATATCGCTTTTTGCTGTTCAGATAATGAAAGTGCGCCATACAGCGGGCAGAGATCAATATAGTCAGGCAGGCTGGAAGATAAATAGTTATATACGCGCTTAATCTCTGCCACACCGGGTAGAAACAGTAACATTGAGCCCTGATGGTGGTTGAGCAATTGTCTGGCCACCACAGCGACTTTTTCTTCAAAATATCCGCTGGCGGGCAGAGAAATATAGTTTTGCTCAACCGGAAAACTCCGGCCTTCGGCATTAATCACCGGCGCATCCGGCAAGAACTGCTGGAGCTTTAGGTTGTCCAGCGTTGCCGACATAATTAGTAGCTTAAGGTCATCGCGCAAACCGCCTTGCACATCCAACAGCAAACTTAAGGCTAAATCGGCCTGTAGGCTGCGCTCATGAAACTCATCCAGAATAATAAGTGATACGTCTTCCAGCATTGGATCCTGCTGAAGCATGCGGATAAGAACGCCTTCGGTCACCACTTCCAGACGAGTATTCGGTCCGCTAAGGCTTTCAGAGCGCATGCGATAGCCCACGGTATCACCAACGGCTTCATTACGTTGCTGGGCCAGTCGCTGTGCAACGTTACGCGCAGCCAGACGACGAGGTTCCAACATAATGATGCGCCCGACCAACCATGGTTGTTCAAGCAGGCGTAGCGGTAACCAAGTTGACTTACCCGCACCGGGCGGAGCCTGTAACAACACCGTCGGCGATTGCCGCAGTGCATTAAGCAATGATTCCAGAACTTCACTGACCGGCAGAGATACCACGCAAACCCCAAGCTTCTTTTAATTGCAGAATAAATATACCCAAAATAATTCGAGTTGCACCGCGGCGGCAAGAGAGCTAGTCCCGATGAGCTTACTCAGGTAAGCGATTCGGGTGAGTGAGCCCAGCCAACAAAGATGCAGCCTGAAGTATGACGGGTATAGCAATAACTAAAAAAATCCAGCCCATAGTGTAGCAGTTGAGGTCATCGGAGAAACGGATATCTGAACAACGGCGAATAATGGTGGCATCGGCGGGCACATACCTGTACCTTATGCGCCCGAAACGCCCGAGTATTTTTGAGTCACGTATCCCATAACAGGAGTGATTATGCGCTTCCCTATGCCACTGCAATCCGCCATTTTAATTAAGCGCTATAAGCGTTTTCTGGCTGATGTCACCACGCCGGATGGCCAAATATTAACCCTACATTGTGCAAATACCGGGGCAATGACCGGATGCGCAGAGCCGGGCGATACCGTTTGGTACTCCACCTCATCAAATCCCAAACGTAAATATGCGCATTCATGGGAACTGACTGAAACTCAGGCTGGCGATTTCATATGCGTTAATACGCTACAGGCGAATGCGTTGGTAAAAGAAGCGATTGAACTGGGCCGCATTCCCGAGTTGGCAGGCTATTCAAGCCTGCGGGGTGAGGTCCGTTATGGTGAAGAAAACAGCCGTATTGACTTCCTTCTGCAGCATGACGATAAACCTGATTGCTATGTGGAAGTAAAGTCTGTCACCTTGCTTGAACAGTCCCGAGGCTACTTTCCTGATGCGGTCACGGTCAGAGGACAAAAGCACCTGCGGGAACTACAAAGTATGGTTGAACAAGGGCATCGGGCGGTTTTATTGTTCGCCGTATTGCACTCGGGCATTGACCAAGTTTCGGCAGCACGGCATATCGACCCGGTTTATGCCACCCTTTTTGAACAAGTTCAGAAGCAGGGTGTCGAAGTCGTCTGTTATAAAGCAAAACTCTCGCCAACAGAGATTATTTTGCAAGAACAAATATCCGTTATTAGTTAACTTTTTAGATGAAAAGTAATAAAAAAGTAGGTTTTGATTAAATAACCAGCAAGCGTGCATACAATATCATGCGTTTCTTCACAGCATTGTCATACTTAGGCTAGGAAAAATTGCTAACTGCATCCTCATCTGTTATTTATAGCGGCCTGATTTTTTCTCTACTTTAGAATTTACACTGCGTATTTTGTAGGAGAAGCAAAATGCAAGAAGGGCAAAAGCGTAAAACATCGTCCTTAAGTATCCTGGCTATTGCGGGTTTAGAGCCCTATAAAGAGAAGCCGGGCGAAGAGTACATGAATGAAGCTCAACGCACTCACTTCAAATTAATTCTTGAAGCATGGCGTGGTCAGTTAAGAGATGAAGTCGATCGTACTGTATCCCATATGCAGGACGAAGCGGCTAATTTCCCAGACCCGGCTGACCGGGCGACGCAGGAAGAAGAGTTCAGTCTTGAACTGCGTAACCGTGACCGTGAACGTAAGCTGATCAAAAAAATCGATAAGACGCTACAAAAAATAGCTGAAGATGATTTTGGTTTCTGCGAATCGTGCGGCGTTGAAATTGGTATTCGTCGTCTTGAGGCCCGTCCTACTGCCGATCTGTGTATCGACTGTAAGACTTTAGCTGAAATTCGTGAAAAACAAATGGCTGGTTAATCCGCGTAGCAATATCTGACGCAACTAGTTTACTCTGTCGAGGAGAACGGCTATCAGGCCTTATCGTAGCAGGTAGATGACGTAACAGAGGACTATGCTTAGATTAATGATCCACCGTCTATTAACGTATTGATGACTAACAACCATTATGTGGGGCGATTTGCCCCTTCTCCCTCTGGAGATTTACATTTTGGTTCATTAATTACCGCGCTGGGTAGTTTTTTACAGGCGCGGTCAAACCATGGCCGCTGGCTGGTTCGCATTGAAGATATCGATCCTCCCAGAGAGATTGCCGGCGCAGCCTCCCGTATTCTGAATACCCTAGAAAATTATGGACTACATTGGGACGGTGATGTTTTATACCAGTCTCAGCGTCACGACGCTTATCGTGAGATTCTGAGTTGGTTATACCAGCAAAAACATTGCTATTATTGCCACTGTACCCGAGCCCGAATTCAGCAGTTGGGCGGCATATATGATGGACACTGTCGAGACCTTCAACTTCCAGCGCAAGGCGCCTCGGTTAGATTACATTTATCGCAGCCGGTTTATCGCTTTCAGGACCGTCATTTAGGTCAACTGTTTGCTGATACCGAGCGGGCACATGAAGATTTTATTATCCATCGCAGAGACGGGTTATTTGCCTATAATCTGGCGGTGGTGGTCGATGACCATTTTCAGGGTGTAACCGAGATTGTACGCGGTGCAGATTTAATTCAGCCAACCGTACAACAGATAGCACTCTACCGGCACCTGGGCTGGCCTGAACCATGCTATTTTCATCTACCGCTGGCATTGGATGCTGAAGGTCATAAGTTATCTAAGCAAAACCACGCTCAGCCCTTGCCAGACAATGCACCATTACCCGTATTGGCTAAAGCTTTAGCATTTCTCGGGCAGGCGTTACCGCCTGATTGGCAAGATGCAACGCTTCATACCTTACTGGAATGGAGTATTAAACATTGGGATAGCGATCGAGTTCCCCGGCAATCGGCTTTAGCTTCACACTTCTCATTCTAAAATGATTCAGTGTGAGCTATGATAGGCCGCCGTTTTTACCGTTCGCTATTTAATGACTATATTTGACTAGTGGTCCAACAAACGGCACCACTTACTGATACACAATGACCGAGGTGTCCTATTTTTACCCGCGTAGCTAATTTTTGCCGTAAGGTACTCACCAGAGAATCTGATACGGACACGCAGCAAGAAAGCCATCATACTGAAAGTGATGTGGCTATTATTCCTCGCGCGCAGCACACCATTTCCCGTCAGGAAATTAGCGATAATGCCCTGAAGGTGCTTTATCGTTTGAATAAATCAGGATATGAAGCCTATTTGGTTGGCGGCGGTGTTCGCGACCTCTTGCTGAATAAAAAACCTAAAGATTTTGATATTACGACCAATGCCACACCGGAGCAGGTGCGTAAATTATTTCGCAATTGCCGTCTGATTGGTCGTCGATTCCGTCTGGCCCATATTATGTTCGGGCCAGAGATTATTGAAGTGGCCACCTTTCGAGGCGGACACAGTGACAATGATGATAAAAACGCGTCACAGCAGGCCAACAACGGCATGCTACTGCGTGATAACGTTTATGGCTCAATCACTGAAGATGCTCATCGTCGCGATTTTACGATTAATAGTTTGTACTACAGCGCCGCTGATTTCACCGTTCGTGACTTTACCGGTGGTATACAGGATTTAAAGCAGGGCATTATCCGCCTGATTGGCGATCCGGAAACCCGCTACCGGGAAGATCCGGTAAGAATGCTGCGGGCGATACGCTTTGCCGCTAAGCTGGATATGCAAATTGAACCGGTTACCGCCGAGCCTATCGGTCGGTTGTCATCGCTGTTAAGTGAAATTCCGGCAGCCCGCCTGTTTGAAGAAGCGCTGAAATTATTACAGTCCGGATATGGTTACCCGACCTATCAACTATTGCGTCAACATCATCTGTTCAGGCCATTATTCCCAATTATTGCTAAGAATTTTACGCCTCAGGGCGACAGCAATATGGAACAGATTTTATCTCAGGTGCTAAAGAACACTGACACCCGCCTGCAAATCGGCAAACGGGTTAACCCTGCGTTTCTGTTTGCCGCAATGCTCTGGTATCCGTTGGTTGAACATGCTGAGAAACTGGCCCAGGAGAGCGGACTGGCCTATTACGATGCCTTCGCTTTAGCCATGAATGACGTATTAGATGAGCAGTGTCGTACGCTGGCAATCCCTAAACGCATTACCTCGTTAGTTCGGGATATCTGGCAATTGCAGTTACGCTTGCCACGTCGCCACGGCAGAAAAGCGTATAAGCTGATGGAACATCCTAAGTTCCGCGCCGCATTTGATCTATTGCAGCTACGCGCTGAAATAGAGAAAGGCGAATTATTGAAACTGACACATTGGTGGGATGAGTTCCAACAAGCGGATATCCAGCGCCAGAAGACGATGCTGACTTCGCTGGGTGATGAACCCTCAGCCCGACGCCATCGTTCACGGCGCCCGCGCAAGCCGTCACCAAAACAGTCGTCATAAGTAAAATGATAAGCCGCTTCACCGCGGCTTATCATTGAGTAATAACCCGCACAGCATCATACTCAACGCCATCGTTACCCGATATTTTCCCCGCAGGAGTTATCCATGACTCAAGTTTTTATCGCACTGGGAAGCAATTTAAATCAGCCGCTTGAACAGGTTGAAGCTGCCCTTTCCGCACTAAAGCAAATTCCACAAACCCGTTTAATTAATTGTTCTCCCTTCTATCGGACTAAACCTCTGGGCCCTCAGGATCAGCCCGATTATTTAAATGCCGTTGTTGAACTAGAGACCCAACTGCAAGCGGAAGAATTATTAGATGCGACTCAGGCGATTGAACTCAATCAGGGCAGAGTCAGAAAGGATCAACGCTGGGGGCCACGAACGTTAGATTTAGATATTCTGCTGTTTGGCCATCAGACTATCGCGACACCACGGCTAACCGTGCCTCACTATGATATGTTCAATCGCGGATTTATGCTTTACCCGCTGGCTGATATAGCGCCTAATATCATCTTCGCCGACGGAGTATCGTTATCTGAGCGTTTAAAACATATACCAAAGGATGGATTAGCACTCTGGTTCGGCAATAAGACCGATTAACAAAGAAAATAGCGCTGGTTAAGCTATTCGCAATAACAGAGACCATGTTGAAGAAAGTCCTCTGCTACATTCATTGAAACCGGGCTTATTTAAGGGTGTTTTTTTACAAAAATCCACCACTTAGCTATGCTTAATATTTCAATATGGATGAGTTTTTCTCACACAGAATCTTGGGGCTGCACCATGTTTTTAGAAGGAGTCATAATTAATATCAGTATGTTGATTACTGGCTTTTACTTCATCTCTAAACTATCGAAATTCCCTCTGGATGCGAATATCTCCCCGCTGAGACAGATATTAATCGGCCTATGTAATGGATTACTCTGCTTTATATTAATGAAGTTTTCTATTCCGACATTCAGCCATACGCTGATCGATTTCAGACATATCCCTCTTATTATTGCGGCATGTTATATCGGCGCTATTCCTACCATGATCACGGCAATTATGATTGCCATTACCCGATTAACTTTTGATATATCACCAGCGACAATAACAATATCAACATGTTATATATTTATTGGCATTATATTATCGATATATAGTCAACATTCTCAGCGCTCGATGCGTTATCGTGCCATTCAGTTCAGTACCATCACGATCGTTATGATCTGTGTAAGCTACCTTTTGATCACAAAAGACTTGATTCGAACGCTGATATTTACCGGTTTGATTACCTCTTATTCCACCGTCGGATTGCTGCTGGCATTTATGTTATTAAAAGATCTTAAAAAGCAGAAAACTGACATGATGGCCTTTCAAGATCAGGCTCAACAGGATTTCTTAACCCGCTTATTGAACAAGCGTATGTTTGAGCAAACCCTAAGAGATATGCTCAACGCTGAAGAAAACATCGTCTTAATGCTGATGGATATTGACTATTTTAAACAGGTTAATGATAAGCACGGCCACGATGCCGGAGATACTGTACTTAAAGAGGTCGCTGAAATTCTGAATACCTATACCGAATATCAACAGAAAAATTACCGTATCGGCGGAGAAGAGTTTTCAGCGGTTTTTACCGATAGCCCGGTACTATCAGTGATTCGTATAGCCGAGAAAATTCGACAGCAAATAGCCAGCCACCCGTTTATTCTGCCGGATGGCAAAGTCATCCACATCACGATTTCAATCGGTTTGAGCTGCAGCAAGAACGTAGCCAAAAATAGCATATCTTTATTTCGCCGAGCTGACAGAGCGCTGTACCAGGCGAAATCAGACGGTAGAAATAAAGTTATCTACGCGACTGATGACGCCTAATCCCAATAAAGAATGGCTATTGGGGCTGATATATTGGTGTTATATCGGTACGGGTATTGGCAATACGTTCAGCCATGGTGCTAATAGAGTCATCGCTTAATACATATAAGCGTTTAAGGGTAAATGGATTATCGCCGGGCTTCACCTTACCTCTGACCGTGGTTACTGCTAAATGATAACCCGCCAGTTTTGCCGCCTGAATGGCGCTGTCGTTGTAGCCACCAAACGGGTAGGAGATATAAAGCACTTTGGGATTGAACTGGCTCAGCGCTCTGCTGGAGCGTTCAAAATCCAGTTCAATGTTGTGTTCAGACCTGCTTAGCAAGATCGGGCGGTTATCATCAGAATAACGGTGTAAGAAATGGGTGTGAGACTGAATGTCAAATACGCTCTGAATCTCCTTTAACTCACTGATACTCATAAACTGCAACGAGTCGGGATCCCACGCTTGAGGTTGGCCTTTAATACGTGAAGAAATAATAAATGCCGTGGCCTGCTGCCCGTACTTTTTTAGAATCGGATAAGCATAGCGATATACCGACTTGAGTCCGTCATCAAAGGTTAAAACTACCGCTTTAGCGGGAATATTTAACGTATTATTCAGGTAGCCTTCCAGCTGATACATTGAAATCGTTTGGTACCCGGCCTCTTTCAGGTAGGCCATTTGAGCATCAAAAGCGGTGTCTGACGTGGTGGTCGAGGTATGGCGGAATAACTTATTCTCATCGTCTTTCAGAACGTGGTGATAAGTCAAAATAGGCAGGCCATTATCCAGCTCACACTCATCAGCCTCAATATACTTAACATCATCACCGATGTTAATTTCATACCACAATTTATTATCGCTATCCCTCAAGCGGCCCATGATGGGATAACGTAAATTCTCGTCCAATGTGCCAAATACCGGACTTTTCACATCGGCACGATCAAATACTTTTATTTGCTTGGTGGTAATCAAGTTTTGGTTGAGCTTTTGCAACCCGGCAAGCTCTAAGCCAAAAATCTTTCTGGATTTTCTTATCGGAATAAAGGCATCTTTAGGTATAAGCCCATGAGCGTTGCCGAAGGTGAATTCATAATATTCAGCGCTAAGGGGATAAACCATTAGCTCCTCACCTTTATTCAGCTCACCGACTTTAATCACATCATTGCCGACCTGAGCCAAAATTTCACTATTGCGAATCATCCTAACCTGAACGGGGATCATATCGTCACTATCAAAATCTACGTCCTCTTCTGCATAGGCAGATGAAAATATAAATAAAGGCAGAAGGATCAATAGAATAGAAAGTTTTCTAAAACTCATAAGTGATGTTTTTCTTATAGATATACAAATGGTTTAAGCATGACTGAATATAGAGAATATTTTTATCGGCAATCATGAGATAACGCAAGAAGTGATGAAAAATTCATCACTAAGATTTATCTATTGAGAGAAGTAACGAAAATGCCCGTTAATCTTCCATAAAAATAAGATGTCTTCAGCCTTCACACCGGCACCAATATTATGAATAACCAAAGGCCGGCCTTCACGCGTATGGCGATCGGTAACAATACCAATATGAGGCAATCCATTATCCAAACGCCAGGAAACAATGTCTCCGGGCCGATAGTCATCGGCATTAAGCGTTATTGGCCGCTCCATTTTATGCCGTTTAAAATAAGTTTCAAGGTTCGGCACTCTGCGATGATCAATATTTGTATCCGGTCGTTTTAAACCCCAATTTTTGGGGTAGGCCGAAAAGTTAGCTTTCATATCCTGATGAACTAATTTCTGCAGATCGGCGTTCTGCTGTCGCAAGGCGCGGATAACCACATCTGAACACACTCCGCGTTCAATCGGCACATCGCCACCGGGATAGCTCAACGAAGCATATGCCGGGTCGTAAAATAGCGTTTTACCTATCTGTTGTTCAGCACCGGCAGCCAGTTCGCGGTTGCCGGCATAAAGCGGAAGGCAAAAAGTCAGCGCTAACATTGCTGCCAGCGCTCGGATATATATTGACATATTCCTCCATGAATAATCAGTAATGACTAGCTACGCAGTCCCTTTCCTTTAGAAATCAGCCACCAGCTCAGCAGATAAAATACCACGGTAAAGGCAATAAGCACGCTAAAGGTGAGTGTTAAAGAAACATCAGAAATTCCCAGAAAACCATAGCGGAAGCCGCTGATCATATAAACAATCGGGTTAATCTTCGAAACGACTTGCCATACAGGAGGTAACAGCGTCAGCGAATAAAACACACCGCCCAAATAGGTTAACGGAGTCAGCACAAAAGTCGGAACGATACTGATATCATCAAAAGACTCGGCAAAAATAGCGTTAACTAACCCGCCCAAAGAAAACAGCACCGCAGTCAGCAGTAACGTGACGGCAATCACCCACCATGAATGGATTTCTAATGGCACAAAAAACAGCGAGATGAGCGTGACTAAGACACCAACGCAAATACCACGCGCAACCCCGCCACCGACAAAGCCAATAATCACAATATGCGTTGGCACCGGAGCAACCAATAGCTCTTCAATACTGTGCTGATATTTAGCACCAAAAAATGATGAAGCGACGTTTGAGTACGAGTTAGTAATGACTGACATCATAATTAAGCCGGGGACGATAAACTGCATGTAGTCCACCCCCTGCATATCACCAATCCGTGCCCCGATTAAATTACCAAAAATAATAAAATACAGCGTCATGGTAATCACCGGTGGAACCAGCGTCTGTACCCAGATACGACCAAAGCGGGTGACTTCTTTAATCCAGATACTTTTTAGCGCAACCCAGTACAGGCGAATCATTCCGCATCTTCCTTATAATCATTAACCAGATGAACAAATAACTCTTCCAAGCGGTTGGCTTTATTACGCATGCTGGAAACAGCAACGCCCTGAGCACTAAGCTGAGCAAATACGCTATTCAGCCCTTGTTCCCTTTCTACATCAACTTCTAAGGTCGCTGTATCAATCAGGCGGCTGGAATAGCCTTCTAGCTGTGGAATAGGGCTTTTCGGCGCTAAGTCCAGAATAAAGGTTTCAGACTTCAGCTTAGAGAGCAGCTCACGCATCGACGTATTTTCGACCAATTCACCCTGGCGAATAATGCCGATATTACGGCAAAGCATTTCAGCCTCTTCCAGATAGTGGGTGGTCAGAATAATAGTGATCCCCTGCTGGTTTAACTCTTTTAAGAATAACCACATAGAGCGACGTAGTTCGATATCAACGCCGGCAGTAGGTTCATCAAGGATCAGTAGCTTTGGCTGATGCATTAGCGCACGAGCGATCATCAGGCGTCGTTTCATACCGCCGGATAGGCGCATCGCCTTTTCGTTACGTTTTTCCCAAAGCTCTAAGCGTTGTAAATATATTTTTGCCCTTTCCAGCGCTTCATGGCGAGGAACGCCATAATACCCGGCCTGAGTCACCACGATTTGCAGCACGGTTTCAAAAGGGTTGAAGTTAAATTCTTGAGGCACCAGCCCCAGTTGGCGTTTGGCATTAACTAAATCGCTATCAATATCATAGCCAAATACTCTAACCTGCCCGGATGTTTTATTAACCAGAGAGCTAATAATACCAATGGTGGTGGACTTTCCGGCCCCGTTAGGGCCTAGCAGCGCATAGAAATCGCCAGCTTCCACGGTCAGATTGATGCCCTTCAGAGCCTTTACGCCACCGGCGTAAACTTTACTTAATTGCGATAATTCCAACGCATATGTCATATCTTGGGGATTACCTTGTATCGGATACTAAAAAAATAAGCGGTCGATAGAAATGTAACAGACCATTATCGTAGCTTAACCCGTAAACTTGTACCTGAACATATAAAAAATTAACAGTATAGAAACATGTAATTCAGGTATAAAATCACCAGATAATCGTTAATTATCCGGCTGTTATTGCCGTTGCCCATTCATTTTAAGCAGAAAACGCCCGCATAAAAATGGCCAAAACGGCATGAATTTCTTGCCCGCAGTAACAAAGCTGGACTATGTTAATTCAGTGGTTCCGTTTTGAAAAAACCACTCGTTATCTTATATTAACGCCATTGCAAACTATGAGCTAATAAACAGCATGAAAGAAATTGAACGATTGATGCATAACAATGAAACCTGGTCAGCCAGCATGTGTAAGGACGATCCGGAATTTTTTGAACGTCTGGCGCTGGCACAAAAACCTCGTTTTCTATGGATTGGCTGCTCTGACAGCCGCGTCCCCGCTGAACGCCTGACCGGATTAGAACCCGGTGAATTATTTGTGCATCGGAACGTAGCAAACTTAGTTATTCACACCGATCTTAACTGTTTATCCGTGGTGCAATACGCCGTTGAAGTTCTGGAAATTGAACACATTATTATTTGTGGTCACTATGACTGCGGCGGTGTAACGGCGGCCATAAATAACCCAGAGCTTGGCCTGATCAATAACTGGCTGCTGCACATTCGCGACCTCTGGTACAAACACAGCTCGCTTATCGGTGAACTTCCGCCAGAAAAACGTGCAGACCTGTTAAGTGAAATTAACGTGGTTGAGCAGGTATATAACCTTGGTCACTCGACAATTGTTCAGTCAGCCTGGAAAAGAGGCCAGAAAGTGTTAATTCACGGATGGGTTTACGGCATGCAAGACGGTAAGCTACGGGATCTGGAAGTTAGTGCATCCAGTCGCGAATCGCTGGAGCTGCTTTACCGCAAAGCCATTTCTAACCTACTGACAATCAAAAAATAATTTCACTAAAACCGTCAATAAAATAAAAGCTGAACGGGTACCTATGTTCAGCTTTTATTTTTTATAGCCTAAATAATTCGAGTTACATTGCGGCGGTAAGAGAGCACCGCCAACAAAGATGCAGCTTGAAGCATGACGGGTAATCAGGGCTATTCGTCCAACATCACCACTTTACCTACATAGGGCAAATGACGGTAACGCTGGGCGTAGTCAATACCATAACCGACCACAAACTCGTCCTCAATAGAGAAGCCGATGTAATCGATAGGGACAATTATTTCACGTCGTGACGGCTTATCCAGCAGGGTACATAACGCGACAGAATTAGGCTCACGGAGCTCTAATATCTCTCGCACTTTAGTCAGGGTATAGCCAGTATCAATGATGTCTTCAACAATCAGTACGTCTTTACCGCGAATGTCTTCATCTAGATCTTTTAGAATCTTCACATCACGATTACTACTCATGCTATTACCATAGCTGGATGCAGTAATAAAATCGACTTCATGGTTTACGGTGATCATACGGCATAAATCGGCCATAAAAATAAAAGAACCGCGCAGTAAACCGACTAAGACCAGCTCTTTACCACTGTCGCCATAGCGTTCGTTAATTTGATGAGCAAGTTCAGCAATGCGTGTTTTCACGTCTTGCTCGGTAATCATAACTTCAACAATATGTTTCATAGCGAAATATCGGTCACAATATCAGACCGCATCATCCCTTGGACTGAAAGAAGGTCGAAGAGTTTAGCATAACTCAGTTGGCGGTGCGATTAGAGGATTAGAGAATATTGAGAAACAGCCTTGGGCAATAATAGCGCAGGCGTTATTGAATCAAGGTGATAAATTTGCAGGCCAGACGCCCCAAATAATTCGAATGGCATTGAAGCGGCGAGTCAGTTCACCTCAACGGCATAGATAACGATGCCATTAAGGTGAACAAACGCAGCCAACCAAAATGCAGCTTGAAGTATGACGGAGGTAAAAACTTAATTAATTAAGCCGGCATCTTCTTCAACCTGGCGGACAATCGCTTTGCCCATCCACTGGACGATATTTTGAATCTGCTCTGAATCAAGGTTCCAGATATCCTTAAATACCAGAAAGACTTCAGAACCATAAATCAGAGAAAACGCATGTTTCATACGCGCCAGTTCATCATTAGAAATTTTGCCATTCAAAGGTTCTGCTGCTAGTTCAACTAAACGTTTACGATTACCACGAACAAACAGAGCCTTATTTTCTTTATCCAATCTCTGAGCCCGTAAATCAGCCCATTGTTGTAAAGAGACCTGAAGTGCCGCCCGTAATGCGCCTTCATGCTTTTCCATTTGTGGATATGCAAACTCAAGTAGCGCAGAAATTCTTTCCCCGACGGTATCTTCCTTAGGTGACCAACGCTGAATTGGCCCCAGGCTTTCATCA
Organism: Budvicia aquatica DSM 5075 = ATCC 35567; assembly: GCF_000427805.1. GTDB lineage: Bacteria > Pseudomonadota > Gammaproteobacteria > Enterobacterales > Enterobacteriaceae > Budvicia > Budvicia aquatica. Next base: position 166,280 of record NZ_KE386588.1, read on the forward strand.
ACAATAGATGAAACTAACTCGCCCTGAGTCGGAAAATAGCGATAGGCCGTGGCCCGAGATACCCCGGCTGCGGTTGCAAGTTCAGTTATTGATGGAAACCACCCCTGTTCCAACATCCCCATTGCCGTATCAATCAGCTTACTTTGTGTTCTCGCTCGGGCGCGTGTTAGCGTTTGTTTACTCTCACTTGAAGAGATTTTTTGTCCGTTTTGTAGGCCATCTCTCATTTTCAATGTGATACTCCGGTCTCATTTTGGCTATAGTATATAGATCAGGTACATTAATGGCGTTCACTGAAAAACTGATACCTCGACTAAATTCTGATGCCAAGGAAGTGTTACGATGAAAAAGAAATCTATCTATATCGCCACAACTTTTGATACTAAAAGTGAAGAGGCTTTGTACATTCGAGACCTCATTATTGCAACTGACCTTTCGGTCACTACTATAGATTTATCGACCAAATCCTCTCAAAATCACCCGCAGGCTGATATATCGGCTCAAGATGTTGCCGCACATCATCCGGAAGGAATTCAGGCTGTCTTTTGTGGCGATCGTGGAAAAGCCATGGTGGCAATGGCGTTGGCCTTTGAACATTTTATCCTTTCTCGTGATGACATCGCGGGCATCGTGGGTTTAGGGGGATCCGGTGGAACCGCACTTATTACACCCGCAATGCAGGCCTTACCAATTGGTATGCCAAAGCTGATGGTCTCAACCATGGCGTCGGGCGACGTATCAAACTATGTGGGTGCCAGTGATATATCCATGCTCTATTCCGTTACTGACATTGCCGGGCTGAACCGGATATCCCGTCAGGTTTTAGCTAACGCCGCTCACAGCATCGCAGGTGCCGTCAAATTTGAGGTTCCGGAAGCTAAAGACGAAAAACCGGCTCTGGGGCTCACCATGTTTGGCGTGACAACCCCTTGCATGCAGGCTATTTCGGCACAGTTGTCCGAGCAGTTTGACTGCCTGATTTTCCATGCCACGGGAACTGGCGGAACGGCAATGGAAAAGTTAGCCGGTAGCCACCTGTTAAATGGCCTGCTGGATATCACTACCACAGAGATTTGCGACATGATGTTTGGCGGCGTTTTAGCCTGCGGACCGGATCGGTTAGACGTGGTTGCAAAAACTAAAATCCCTTATGTCGGTTCCTGCGGCGCATTGGATATGGTGAATTTCGGTAACCCTGACACCATCCCTGCCCATTATAAAGATCGACTGTTCTATCCTCACAATGCTCAGGTCACTCTGATGCGAACCACCAAAGAAGAAAATCAAAAAATGGGAGAATGGATCGGTCACAAGCTTAATGCCTGCGAAGGTGAAGTAAGATTTTTGATCCCTGAAGGGGGTGTCTCTGCGTTAGATGCGCCGGACCAATTATTCTGGTCGCCAGAAAACGATAAAGCACTGTTTGAAGCATTAGAAAAAACGGTTAACCAAACTGAACGTCGTCGTTTAATTCGCGTGCCTTATAACATTAACGACCCGCGCTTTGCTGAAGAAGCAGTTACCCAATTTAAAGAAATCTGGAATAAAAAATAAGGAGTCTATATGTCACGTTTCTCCCGTGAGGAGCTATTGAAAAAATTCCGCACCATGATTGAACGTAAAGAACCAATTATTGGTGGCGGTGCCGGTACCGGACTTTCGGCCAAGTGCGAAGAGGCCGGAGGGATCGATCTGATTGTTATTTATAATTCAGGTCGTTATCGCATGGCCGGCCGCGGTTCGCTGGCCGGTCTATTAGCCTATGGCAATGCCAATGACATTGTGATGGATATGGCGAAAGAAGTGCTACCGGTAGTAAAAAACACCCCCGTTCTGGCCGGTGTTAACGGTACCGACCCTTTTGTTAACTTCGATGTTTTTCTGGATGATGTTATCCGCACCGGCTTCTCGGGTGTGCAAAACTTCCCGACCGTCGGTCTGATCGACGGTAACTTCCGGGCCAATCTTGAAGAGACCGGAATGGGTTATGCCTTAGAAGTCGACATGATTCGCTTAGCCCATCAAAAAGGGCTATTGACCACCCCATACGTATTCAGTGAGGCAGATGCCATCGCAATGACCGAAGCCGGCGCCGACATTATCGTTCCGCATATGGGGCTAACCACCGGTGGTAACATTGGCGCAGAAACCGCCATGACCTTAAAAGACTGTGTCCCTATGATTAACGCCTGGGCTAAAGCAGCTAAATCAGTGCGCAAAGACATTATTGTACTTTGTCACGGCGGCCCAATCTCATCCCCTGAAGATGCCAGCTATATTCTGGCAAATTGCCCGGATTGCGATGGCTTCTATGGTGCAAGCTCAATGGAGCGTTTGCCAACCGAAGTGGCATTAACCGATACAACCCGTCAGTTTAAAAATATTACCCGCTAACTTAGGCATCATAAATGTCCGGCTACGCTTAGCGGACTAATTTTACTAACCGTAAGGGAACAGCAATATGATGAAGCACATTGTTTTACTGCAATTTAAAGAGTCACTGACAGCTCAAGAGATCAAAGAGGCTTTCATTTTACTTGAAGGATTAGGTAAGACTATCCCTCAGATAAAATCCTTTAAGTGCGGTAAATATGATAGCAATGAAGGCATGAACCATGGCTTCGAATACGGGTTTGAAATTGAGTTTGATAACGCAGAAGATCGGGATATCTATCTATTCCATCCGGACCACGTCGCCGTAGCCGGAAAAGTCATTCCGCTGTTAAAAAATGGCACTGACTCACTGATGGCTTTTGACTACGATCCGACCAAAGGCCTGTAGTCCAATTTGGACTGAATCGATGTGAATTTCAGATAAAATAAAGCCCGATAACATCACGTTATCGGGCTTTTACTATTTGATTGATTACTTATATATTTCTGCTGAAATACGCCAATATGGTGAGGTATCGTAAGACTTGGCACCAATGACCCGAAAGTAAGAGGCGCCCTGCTTCTCTGCCTTAGCTTTAATTGCCTCAACGGCTTCATCAAGCGTATCGGCAACCACCGTTGTACCGACTACCCCCATGCTTTCCAACTGCATCTTTTCTGCCTGCTGGGTATTTCTGATTTCAGTAATGGCGTAGGCCGTATTTATGCTCAAAGCCACTAAAAACGTGGCCAATAGGGTTGATATCTTCATATTCTTTTCCATTCTGGCTTTAGGACCAACGTTCTGATTTATCTATATCCCAGCAAGCATGGTCCGACTGAATAGCGAAGGCCAATGCTCCAGAGCTTGAAGTATAACGGCTATATCATACGCCGGATAAATTAAAGCATAGCGAACTTTATTTCCCCTCGCCCATTTTTGACTTTTAGTGCCCTGCTAATTTTGTTTTTATTGACTCTTGAACCACAAATTAATACTGTACGGTACAGTTTCAAGTAAGCAAAAAAATTAGTCCGTACGATGATAGATTTGTAACGACAGAGGATAGTAATCATGCTCCGTATTAGCATTATAAAAGAATTGGCCCATTGGATTGAAAATCACTTAGAAGAACCTCTGGATGTCAAGCGAGTCGCATCAAAATCAGGATATTCACAATGGCATCTACAACGCCTATTTAAAGATATTACCGGGGACTCCCTGGCCCTGTATATTCGTAAAAAACGCCTGCAAAATGCAGCATTTGAACTAAAACAGAGTAAAAGAACCATTGCTGAAATTGCCTATCAGTATCAGTTTGATTCTCAACAAAGTTTTACCCGCGCGTTTAAAAAAATGTTTTCACAAACGCCTTCAGATTATCGATATCATTAATGATTATCGGTTTCCAAGTGCTGTTGGTTCTCAGTTTTCAAGGGAAGACATTAAACTGAATCAATGCTGGCTGAACCATCGGCCAGACATAAAAAGATTTGTCATAATCGGCCAGTATGGTAACGTCAGCATATTGATAAATTTATTGCTGATGTAATGAAGAAAAAATCCTTTTTTAATATACCGCTATTACTGTTACCGCTTATCGGGTTTTCATCGACTTGTCAGGCTCTTACAGAATCAGAAGCAGAAGAGCTGGCCGATCTCACTGCTGTATTTCTCTATCTGAAAAAAGAGTGCGGATATAATGATCTTCCGGTACCTGAGATTAAACGGGCACTAGTCTATTTTGCTCAGCAAAACCGCTGGGATTTAAGTAATTATAATCAAATCAATATGGAAGAATTAGGTCAGTCTAGCTACAGAGACCTAAGCCTGATTCCTATTGCTAAAGACCGGAAATGTAAGGCCTTAGCCAAAGATTCATTTGGCATTATGAATTACAGCAATAAATAGGGGAATACCGGTTTGGTTTCCCTTATTTTATTTATCCCGGCCCTATCCCCCTGTCTTACATCATATTTCAGCTAATATGGCCGACTCCATTAATCGTGCATATAGGTAATGAGTTAGCTATTATATTCCGCTTACTTTTGTGCGGTATTAAGGATATCAGTCATGTCCAATAAAGAGATTTGGTTTGAAACCCTGCATAGCGGGTTCGGTCAGTTTTTCTCTATCGATAAAACCTTGTATCAGGATAAAACCGAACACCAGGATTTAATTATTTTTGAAAATGACGTCATGGGGCGCGTGATGGCCTTAGACGGCGTAATACAAACCACCGAACGCGATGAGTTTATCTACCATGAGATGATGGCTCACGTTCCAATCATTGCCCATGGCAGAGCCAAACGTGTTCTGATTATTGGCGGCGGCGACGGTGGTATGCTACGTGAAGTTTGTCAGCATCAAAGCGTTGAGCACATTACCATGGTTGAAATTGACGCTAATGTCGTAGAGTTTTGCCGTGAATATTTGCCAAACCACAGTGCCGGAGCCTATGACGATCCGCGCTTCAATCTGGTGATTGAAGACGGCGTAAACTTTGTCAGCCAAACGGATATGAAGTTTGATGTTATCATCTCCGACTGCACCGACCCTATCGGCCCCGGAGAGAGTTTATTCACCTCTGATTTCTATCAAGGCTGTGCCCGCTGTTTAAATGAAAACGGAATCTTTGTCGCGCAAAATGGCGTCTGTTTTTTACAGCAAGATGAAGCCGTTAGTAGCCATAAAAAACTGTCGAATTATTTTGAAGATACCAGCTTCTATCAGGCGGCGATTCCTACCTATTACGGTGGAATAATGACGTTTGCCTGGGCAACCCAGAATGCATTATTACGTCACTATGATTTAGCTGTTTTAAAAGAACGGTTTAATAAGTCCGGGATTAAGTGCCGTTATTATAACCCGGAGATCCATGCGGGCAGCTTCGCTCTGCCACAATATTTACAAGACGCATTATCCTGATAATAATATTTCTCGTTATAAACTATAAATAAGGCGGTGAACCAAATTGCATAAACTAAAACTACACGGCTTCAATAACTTAACCAAGAGCCTGAGTTTTTGTGTCTACGATATTTGCTATGCTAAGACAGCTCAAGACAGAGACCGATACATTGCTTATATCGATGAACAGTACAATGCTAACCGATTGACAGAAATCCTGACTGAAACCTGTTCAATTATTGGGGCTAACATATTGAATATCGCTCGTCAGGATTATGACCCTCAAGGGGCCAGCGTCACTATATTAATTAGTGAAGAACCGATGGATCCGAACCTGGTTGACCGTTCAGAAAACCCGGGCCCTTTACCTGATGCGATCGTTGCTCATTTAGATAAAAGTCATATTTGTGTCCACACTTACCCAGAAAGTCACCCGGAAAGCGGTCTTTGTACCTTTAGGGCTGATATTGAAGTGTCGACCTGTGGCGTGATTTCACCGCTTAAGGCGCTGAATTACCTCATTCACCAGCTCGAATCTGACATCGTCACGCTCGACTATCGGGTACGCGGATTTACCCGAGATATTAACGGCATAAAGCACTATATCGATCATAAAATAAATTCTATTCAAAACTTTATGACCGAAGATATAACCTCGCTTTACCATATGGTTGACGTGAATGTGTATCAGGAAAATATCTTCCACACTAAAATGATGCTCAAAGAATTCGACCTTGACCATTATCTGTTTAATGCCAAACCTGAAGATTTAGATCCGGCGGAAAGACAGCATATTACCCGCCGCCTGCGTCAAGAAATGCAAGAAATCTACTACGGTAGAAATATGCCTGAAGTACCGGCATAGCCGCATAAATTCAGGGCCACACAATGTGGCCCTGAATTTTATGACAAAGGGTTTAATTTGATTTCAGCGTAGATTTCGTCCGCATAATGAGTATCGGAATATTGATTTTTTCTAGCGGCCGAGAGACGATATTTTGAGTACTCGGGGCCTCGGACCTAGAATCCCCAGAGCGCTCCGGCTGCTCACGCAGCTACGACCCCAACGGACAAAGCCGTAGGGAACGGCGTTGAACAACGCGGGTTGAACAACACGGAGTGTTGGCCCAAAGGGCTGGCGACAGGAAGTAGCCAGTAAAGCTCTCCCTTCGATTGACCACTTTTAAGACCAATATTTTAATTATTGGGGTTTGTCAGCAGTCTGAGGCCACACAGCGTGGCCCTTAACAAAATCAGATAACCGAAATCTCTCTATTCAACGTTTTATTTTACTGCCGGCTATCATTTGCCTGGCGTAACAACGCTTTACTTTCATTTAAGAAACGCGGCGCATAGTCACCAAACCACTGTTTAACTTTATTAAACTGTTCAATAAACTCGGCTTTGTTGCCGTTATCTAACAGGCTGACTGCCTCACCGAAACAGGTATAGTAACGCTTGATAAGGGCAATATTATCCTCAGACGACATAATAATATCCGCATAAAGCTGAGCATCCTGAGCGAACAGCCGGCCGATCATTGCCAGCTCCAGACGATAAATTGGTGACGATAACGCTAATAATTGCTCAAGCTGTACATTTTCCTGAGACAAATTTAAACCATAGGTGAAGGTCGCAAAATGACGCAGAGCCTGAATAAATGCCATATTCCGGTCGTGTTCTGCCGCACTAATCGCATGTAGCTTAGCGCCCCAAACCTGAAGTTGTTGCAGTAACCATTGATAAGACTCAGGGCTTCGACCGTCACAATATGCAATCACCTGTTTAGCGAAGCTACCGACATCCGGGCCAAACATCGGATGTAACCCCAAAACAGGGCCATGATGAACGGCCAGCATCGCCTCTAAAGGGATACCTTTAACCGACGCTAAATCAACCAAAATACAGTGTTCAGGCAGCTTAGGTAACTGACGAATAACGTGTTCTGTCACATGAATAGGAACGCTGACGATCACCATTCCGGCATCGGATAAAATAGCCTCGGCATCATCCCAGTCATTTTGCTCCAGAACGCGAACCTGATAGCCCGAAAGCTGTAGCATTCTGCTGAACAACTCTCCCATCTTGCCCTGCCCGCCGACGATAACAATCGGCCCTACTTCAGGACATAGGGTTTTAAATCCCTTATCATGCTCGCTGGTGTAAGACTCGCGCATGATGCGGCGCAGAACATCTTCAATCAGGTCAGGCGGAACGCCCAAAGCTTCAGCTTCCTTACGCCGAGAGGCTAGCATGCTCACTTCACGCTCAGGAACATAAATGGGCAAACCATGGTGGCTTTTAACCTCTCCCACTTCCGCGACCAAATCCAGTCGCTTAGCCAGCAATTTCAACAGCGCTTTATCAACGTCATCTATTTGATCGCGCAAAGCCGTTAGTTCAGCCACCATATTCCGTATGTCTCCTAAAAATAAAGCCGGATATTACCGTCTAATAAGCACTTCGTCGCCCTTAGGCGACGAAGTTTGGTAAACCAGAAATCGATAACTTAATATATCAATAAACACGCAGACTTCTATGGCTAGACCCAAAATAATTCTGCGTTGAGGCAGCGCTTATTGGCACACTAATTCCAGCGCTTTCAGTTCTTGATGTACTTTCCGCAACAGTACATCAGTCGTATCCCAACTGATACAGGCATCGGTCACTGAAACACCGTAAGCCATATCTGCCCGAGGTTGTTCAGACGACTGGCTACCTTCGTTGATATTGCTTTCCAGCATCATGCCAATAATAGACGTGTTACCTGCTTTAATTTGCTCAATCAGTGAGTTAACTACTTCGGTCTGACGACGGTAATCTTTATTTGAATTGCCGTGGCTGCAGTCGATCATCAGGGCAGCATTCAGACCGGCCTTAGCCATCTGAACTTCGCACTCTTTAACGTGCTCAGCTTCGTAGTTAGGCGTTTTACCACCGCGCAAAATAATGTGGCCGTTCGGATTACCCTGAGTTTGTAACAGGCAAACCTGACCTGACTGGTTGATACCCATAAAGCGGTGAGGCATAGATGCCGCTTTCATTGCATTAATTGCCGTACCTAAACTGCCATCGGTACCATTCTTAAAGCCTACCGGCATAGACAGGCCTGATGCCATTTCACGGTGAGTCTGTGATTCAGTAGTACGCGCGCCGATAGCCGACCAGCTAAACAGGTCACCCAAGTATTGCGGGCTATTCGGATCTAACGCTTCGGTTGCCAGCGGTAGCCCCATAGAAACTAATTTGAGCAGAAGTTGGCGGGCCAGGTGTAAACCGTGCTCCACATCAAATGAACCATCCATATGAGGATCGTTAATCAGGCCTTTCCAGCCAACCGTTGTACGCGGCTTCTCGAAGTACACGCGCATCACAATAAACAGGCGATCTTTGGTATCTTCCGCCAGTTTCTTCAGGCGTGCAGCGTATTCCAACGCGGCTTCAGGATCGTGGATAGAACAAGGGCCACAAACGACCAGCAGGCGATTATCTCTACCGTGTAAAATATCAGAAATTGTCTGGCGGGCTGCGGAGATGCTAGCTTCATCATTTAAACTCAATGGATACTTTGCTTTAAGCTCTTCCGGCGTGACTAAAATTTGCTCTGCGCTAATGTTGACGTTATTCAATTTATCTTTCTGCATGTTCATTTTTTATTCCTTAAACCATCGAGCTTAACGATGATAAAACACCCAAATATGGAAGAGATTAAGACCACGAGAATAAGTGTAAACTTTTAACTCCATTGATGTAAACATATTTTTACTATTAAATATTTTTCACTTAAAAACCGGCCTTATGCCCCGCTATTTTCCCCTCTGTTTTAGATCGCTAAATATGGTCATTCGCAGTTAAAGCTGCCCATGTTAAACTACACCAAATTGGTGGAGGGAACATGCTTAGAGCGATCATTGTTGATGATGAACAACCGGCCAGAGAAGAGCTGGCTGAACTTCTCAGGGAAATAGAAGATCTGACCATTGTCGGCGAGTGCAGTAACGCTTTAGAAGCTATTCAAGATATCCATCGGCTTCAGCCCGATGTTGTCTTCTTAGACATTCAAATGCCCAGGATCAGCGGATTAGAAATGACGGCCATGCTCGATCCGGTCAAGATGCCCTACATCGTTTTTACTACCGCCTATGACGAATATGCCATCAAAGCGTTTGAACAGCATGCTTTTGACTATTTACTAAAACCTATCGATTACCAACGACTATTAAAAACAATCGAGAGATTAAAAAGCAGTAAAGGTGTAAACAATAATATACACGATGTAATGAACATTCCGTTAAAGCACATTCCCTGTTATGGTCATAACCGTATTTTTTTACTGCGCCTGGACGAAGTAGAATACCTTAGTTCAGAGCTCAGCGGTGTACATGTTATCGGTATAAAACAAAGTGGCTATACCCAACTAACGCTAAAGATGCTGGAAGAAAAAACGCCATATACCCGCTGCCATCGCCAATATTTGGTTAATCTGGATCAGGTAAATGAAATTCAGCTGATGGATAACGGATCGGCTGAAGTCATCACCCGAACAGGGAAACGCATTCCGGTCAGCCGTCGCTACTTAAAGCCCTTAAAAGAGCAGTTAGGTATCACCTGAACCGATAAAATTAATAATGAGCCTTTGCCTGCTGGCAGAATGTCATACTAACCGACAGAGACTGAGTGATGAAATACGCCCTTGTTTTGACATTAGCACTGATTCTTACCGCCTGTTCATCCTCAAGCAGTCATCAGGTTGAAAATACCGATAGCGCCGTTCCTCAGTCTAAATGGTTTGATATTGGGTATAACGAAGCGCTGGGTGGTAACGGCGTTAAAGAAAACACCACGCTGGCTGAATGGTATGGTGAGGCTGAGATCAATCGCAGTGCTTATTTACAGGGATATGCCAAAGGACAGCAAGACTTTTGCCTGCCTGACAACATTACGGCTTTCGCCAATTCAGGAAAAGATTTTCCGGCCAGTTGCAACAGCGTAGCTGATTCAGCCCAGTTAAAACACCAATGGCAGCAGGTGATGGATAAATAGCCGCAAGGGTGGCACTGTTGCCGATATTGTGCCATCCCAGCTCTTCGGCCTTGATACTGCCCTATTTGGCATTCAATCGCTCTTTAACCCGATCAATACCGCCCTCGTTCAACACATTGGTATAACCCATATCGAGTAAAACCTGTTTAGCAATTCCTGACTGACGGCCTGAATTACAGTAAAGATGTAGCGTATCGTCTTTGTTCTTAACCTGATGACCAACATCTTCTTTTAGCTGCTTTAATGGAATATTTATCGCACCATCAATGTGCTCGGTCTGATATTGCTCCGGAATGCGCACGTCGATCCAATATTCAGCCGCTAAGGCTGAAGCGGAACCAAGCAATAGAGTGATAGCGACTAAACATGTTCTGAACATAATCATCCTTTCTTTAATGCGTAGCCTGTCGGCCGTTGCCTTGTAAAACAGTACCATATGATAAATAACTCTTGAGGAAAAAAATGTGATCGCAAAACGTAAATAGCGGTCTCATCACGATCACACTTTTTTAATATAGCTCAGGTATTAGCCACTCACCTTAAATTCAGGCTCCGGACATTGATAACCAAACTGAGGCGCCCAATCAAAGCTGGCACCATTTTTAATATAGCGTTGATATAGCTTTAGCCCGCCCTTACGATCTCGGTGAATAATCCAGCTACTCGCTTTACACAATACCGCCGCATAGGCTTGGCTTTTGGTCGGCAGAAGATCGGCTGACTTCACCGCTAAATCAGCCGCCTTCCAGCGGTAGTGAAGATAATTATTATTGGTTTTCGGCAATACTGATTTAGCTCTGGCGGCTTCAGCCGGATTAATCCAGGTTTTGATTTTTATCGGGCGGCTATCAGGCTCAATACCGTTAACCCGCTCTTTCTCATCCCGTAACCAATTATTGCTGCGTTGATAGCGAGTATCAAAAGCATCACCAACATATGAATAATCTGCACCGTAAATCGCATAATCCGGCGTCATCTCATAGCTGATTAATTCTATTCCCTTCTCGCGTAATAACAGCGCAGCCTGATAGTAGGCTTGAGCACGAGTTAACTTATCGACTTTGATGTCATTAGCAACCTTGAGGTTATCAATATACTGCTTGGCCAATTGCTGATGGTTTGCAAACTGAAAATAAGCCAGTGCTTCATCATAGCGCCCTGCCCGCATCAAGCGACGGGCCAGCACTTCACGTAGTTCTACGTCTGATGCAAACCCTATACCGTAGTAATAGTCGTTTCCGGCATCGCTGTTAATCAACTCAGCAACGGCAGGNACATTTTTATCAACAAACCCTTTTAGCTCATCAAGAGTTAATACTCGCTCAGCGATATCCATGACATCTGCGCGGTAAACATCTTTACCCCGATAAAATAAATCCATGGCTTGCAGATAATCGCCACGATTAAGGGCCAGAATTCCCTGTTCTCCGGCAACCCGACAGCCGGGTAGTAAATTACTCTGGGGAATCATCTCGCGATCTTCAGCGGATTCGCCCCAAAATTCATCGGATGGAAATCCTTCGGCTGCTTTAGCATAAGCCGCAGTTGCCGTTTTTTCATCGCCATTACGTAATGCCATTTTTGCCCGCAGCCACCAGCTCAGCGCGCTGTCACCGGAGTTTTTCAGCAGTGCCGCCGCCATATCATAGTCACCGGAACGATATGCCAGCGCAGCCAGACGATCGCTCCCCTTAAATCCGGTCGTTGCCGATGAGTTAATTAAGGCCAGCATTTTAGCGACAATTTTGGGCTTCTCACTTTCACGCTCATAGCCAAGCCAGTTCCAGTTATTGGTAAACAGCTGGATTGTCATCAGCTGTTGCACCAGTGGATCTTTAATAGCCTCTACTACCAGCCGTTCATTTTGTGGATTCATCAAGGTGCTGGAAATATAACGCAATGACCGGCTCCCGGTGTTATCCCCCTGCGCCGCCTGCTGCGCGTAAAGGTGAGTCGCAGTAACCATATCACCTAACCAGATATGGATTCGCGCCTGCTGACCAAGGCTGCTGAGCGACAATAACGTTTCATCAGCTTCGCCATTTTTAACCCGGTCTATCACATTCTGAAATGCCACCAATGCAAGTTTGAGCTGGGCGTCATCAGGTCGAGGCGGTATCGAACGGCCGGTTTCATCTTCCGTTTCACTGGAGTAATCCCCCATCAAAGCCCGGCCTAAAGAGTATTGAGCGTCCAGCCCATAAAGCTGCCGCTCACTTTCCGGTAGGGCCAGCACCTGAGAGAAATAATCAACTGCCTTTGGGTCCATCAGCTTAAAAGCCACCGCACCGAGCGTATATAGCCGTTGCTCCGGATCTAATCCTGCACTCAACGCCTCAGCCTGTTCAATGCTATGGCTAGCCCGCATCTGGTCGATAATATCTGATTGGCGAAGCTGTTCAGCGCTCATGCGAGATCTGAACTCTTCCATCGATATGGCCTTTACCTCTTTCCAGCGCGGAAGTTTATTATCAATATCGACCAGCTTGCCGGCTTCAAACGAGAAATTGCCCTCAGGCATATACAACAGCGTACTATTACGATCGACCAGCAGGCGGTTAATAAAATCCGGGCCACAGGCGTTCACAGGAACGGATACCGCCAGCGATGTTGCCATCAGCAGGCTTAAACACGATAGCGATTTGCGGGGAAATTTTATCGTGAGTCGTTCAGGGATTAACATGAATATCTCCTTGAATAAGGGAAGTGCAGCGGGCCCATCCCAGAGCCTGACTTTGGCCTGCCCGTAATTGCTGAGAATGCATACGGACAAAGCTCAACCGTTGGCCATTTGAATTTATTTGATTACCAGAGTTTACCTGATAGTGACCAACCCCATCGGCAATCTGGCACTTACCCTCAGGTAAGACTATTTCTTCCGGCAGAACGCCGTCGATCTGGCCGGTATTACGTAATATCAGGTTATATAATGAATTGTTCTGACCGGCCTCGGCAGGTTGGGCCTGCACTTCTACCGTCCATTCAGAAACCAGAGGTTGCTGAAGAATAACCGCTTTCAGCGTCGACATTGACCATGCCCGCCGATCGTTCTCTAACGGCAGGCGAAACCAAATCAAACCATTCAAATTAGGCAAATGCCGCTGCCGAAGCTGAGATAAAAAAGCAGCCATAGCCTGAGGTTCAACCGATAACTCTTGCATCTGACCGGCAACACGCACCGACGTTTCACTCTCAACTATGGGTTTTTGGTCTTGATACCCTGCCAGCCCCATACCATAGGCGGGTAAGGCAACAAAGAAGGGTTTGGGAGCCAACTGGCTATAACGCGCTATCCAGCCTGATGCCAGTTTTGCATCAAACAGCCCTTGCTGTGGTGAAAGAACCGCATGTACCTGTAGTACAGAGGTATCTGTCTGCTGTAACAGTGCGGGCAAATCGGGGGATTCGATCCATGACGGCAGCACAGTAAGGCTCAACTGCTGCTCTGCCGGTAGCTTCATGCGCAGCTGCTTTAGAAACTGTTGATAAATGGCCAGCTTTGAACTGGCTGAGTCGTAGTCAATCTCAATACCGGCAACGGTTAATCCAGCCTGCTGCCATTGGTGTAGCTGATTAAACAGATTTTCATACACTAACGATGAGTCGATAGACGGTAGCTGGCCATCAATACGAACCACCAGCCAGACCGGTCGCCCATCCTGTTGCAACAGTCTAGTATCGACGGCGATCTTACGGATTCCTTCACCATGATTGAGCTGTACAGCCAGAATACGCAGGCCGGAAAATAGCTCGTGACTCTGTTGAAGAGCCTCACGGTGCTGAGGCGTCCACACTCTCTGCCAAATATAGGCTTGATGCTGCCATGAAGTCACATTGACCGACGGTTGAGGATTTTGATCTTTAACGTGACCAAGAAGCATGCCGAAAAGAAATGCCATCACCCCAAGAATAACAAATACACGATTCATATCAGCCAGCTCAATCCTCGCAAAATGAATGCCATACAGACTGTATACCCAAAATAATTCGAGTTGCCTGTAGGCGACAAGCCCAAGAGTCGCCAGAAACATAGCTGACTATGTGACTGGTGCGAGTGGGCACAGTCAACACCCAAGCAACTTGAAGTATGACAGGTATATAAGATACATCACCCCAATAGGCCAATCCATATGAATAAATCACACGGGATTAATAAGGCTAATAGGCGCAATGCTTTAGAGCATTTACGGAGTGATGGACATATCAAATATAAAAATATAGCCTTAACAACGGAGAAATATAGAATCCAGCCTGTGAGGAAAAAAGGAACAGATTAAATATAACAGTACAATTCATAATGATAATATGCCCGTTGAGGCAAAGAATATAAAAAACAAAAAAATATATAAAAATCAATATGCTAATAAAAGTTAGCTGACTGGCGACCATTCATTCAATATTATTTAAAAATCAAAGGGTAATTCTCAAATTAAAATCACCAATACTCGGGCTTTGACTCCTGTCACATATATTTTTAGCGAAAATCATTATTTTCATCAACTATATTGAACAACCATAAATGTGTCTTAAAAATAAAGAGCATAACGACCATTTAACCAACAGTACTTAATTTAACCAAGCGCGAAAAATTAATCATACTCCAATAAAATAGCCTCCTTATAAGGAAAACTCTATGAATAATGACAATAAAAACCCTCTGATTCCCTATTGGATAAAGATGGTGACCATCTTTTTCCTCGGGTGGGTGGCTATTTATGCTGGCCGGACGGTGCTTAATCCAATCATGCCAATGATTCAGACCGAATTTGGCTTATCAAAAACAGAGCTGGGTATGATCAGTAGCCTGTTCTTTCTTGCCTATACCACGCTACAAATCCCGGCAGGCATTTTAGGCGATAAAATTGGCCGTAAAAAAATCATGGTGCAGGGCTTCTTCCTGTTTGCTATTTTTATTGCCTCGATCAGTATTTCATCGTCGTTTATTCTGTTTATCATTCTGTGGATGTTAACCGGTGCTTCTCAAGGCGCCTACTACGGCCCACAATATGCACTTTCTTCTGAAGCCATTCCTAAAAAATGGATTACGTTAGGCAGCGCAATTATCGGTAGCGGAATGTCATTTGGTATTGCTCTGGGTTATAACCTGTCGAGCACCATGGTTCAGACCTATAACACCTCATGGAAAATGCCGTTCCTGGCCATCGCCATCCCAATCTTTATTATCGCCATGATGATGCTGATCTTTATTAAAGAAAAAGCACCGGCTACTGATGAAGCAGCAAGCAAAGCGGCAGCAGCACCCGCCGAGAAGTTCAGCTTCTGGGATCTGTTTAAAAACCGCAATCTGGTTTTAGCCTACATTACCATTTTCTGTTCTATCTACGGGTTCTTCGTAATTATCACTTGGCTGCCTTACTACCTGCAGCAAGAACGCGGAATGGATATTGTTCACGCGGCCGGAATTGCCTCTATCGTACCTTGGATTTCTGTTATCGGTACACTGCTGTGCAGCTACGCTTCTGACAAGATGGGCAGAAGAAAGCCGGTTGTTCTGTTTATGATGCCTTTATCATTAGTCGCTATCTTCGGTATTGTTTACTCAACGACTGAAGTTATGCTTATCGTGGTATTAATCCTGTATGGTTTTATCGGCAAAATCAGCCTGAATCCGGTATTGGTGGCACTGGTCGCAGATAATGCGCCTAAAGCATCACTGAGTACGGCATTCGGCCTGTATAACTTCTTTGGTATGGCCTCATCGATTGTGGCACCGATCATGACCGGATTCTTAGCGGATAAAACAGGTAGCCTGAATACCGGCTTCTACTGTGCAGCGGTGATTACCGTTATCGGTATTGTCGCAATGCTGTTTGTTACAGAGAAACCGAAGCAGCTAGCCTGATAGATTTCTCATCACCGTTTGGCACCAGACATTTCTACATAAGGTGCCAAACGGCCATGGTTGTTTTTCCTATCAAAAGTCATTTCTAAGCACTAAATAAAGCTGCCAGACCGATAATCACCCCTTCTTCACTAAGTCCGGTTACCCATTTCCTTATTGACAATTATTTTTTCTCGCCCAAAATGAACGAACGTTCGTTTTTTGCTGGGGTATTATATGAGTCAAGGAAAAGGGACGCAGGGCAGGCGCCGTGAATTAATCGTGCTATCAGCGCTTCACTGTTTTACCCGACACGGCTTTCACCAAACCAGCATGCGGCACATTGCCACTGAGGCAAAGGTCAGTTTAGGTAACCTCTATAATTACTTTACCGGTAAAGGGGAGATCATTAAGGAAATTGCCGGATTAGAGAGCCAAGAACAAAGCGTATTAATTTCTACCTTGGAACAACAACAACCTTTAGCGGCAATTCAGAAATTTGCGGCAATCTATCTGGAGCAGTTAAGCCAGCCAGACAGAATAAAACTGACGGTTGAAATTATCGCAGAGTGTACTCGGGATCCTGAAATTGCCCTGATTTTTGCTGACAATCAGCGGACTATTACCTCAGCGTTAACCACAACTATCACCCGGGGTATTCAATCCGGGGATATCCGTCAAGATATTCAATCAGAAATATTAGCCGAACTAATAATCGATGGAATAGAAGGTTTCGCTATGAGGAAATCACTGTTTAGCGATACTTCAACCACAGGCCATGGGTTGATTCAGTTGCTACTCACCTTGCTGAAAAATACTGAAAAATAATCATGACCCGTAATAAACAAAAGCGCATTTATGGATTAGACCTCGCCCGTTGTATCGCGCTGCTAGGCATGGTATTGGTCAATTTTCGTCTGGCTATGGTAGAAAGCAGCGATCGCACATCAGGCTGGCTGTTTAGCATAATAACCGCACTGGAAGGGAAGGCATCGGCTCTGTTTGTTATACTAGCCGGCATTGGCTTGGGAATATCGACAACAGATATCGACTGGTCAGCAGCACAAAAAAAGATATTTCCACGCGCCATTCTTTTATTCCTCATTGGCATGCTAAACGTAGCAATATTCCCGGCCGATATAATCCACTATTATGCCGCGTATTTTTTATTAGGCGCATTATGCCTAAAGCTGCCTTCCCCCCTACTCTTGCTGTTAATACCCCTACTCTCTCTCACGTCGGTATTTTTAATTGATACATTCAACTTTAATACTGGCTGGAATTGGCAAACGTTAACCTATAGCGACTTTTGGACGTTTCACGGATTTATGCGTAATCTGTGGTTTAATGGCTTTCACCCGGTACTGCCGTGGCTCGCTTTTCTGATATTCGGCATTTATCTCAGCCGGTTATCACTCAATACAAAACGGGTTCAGCGCTGTTTGTTATATATTGGTTTGTCCGCGGGGCTATTATCAGTACTGCTATCATCTCAGCTTACTCCATACCTAAATAACCATTCATTAGGCTGGATATTTGCGACCTCCCCCGTTCCACCGACACCATTCTATTTAATAGCCGCCGGTGGTTTTGCCACAGCCACGATTGGTTTGTGCCTTCTTCTCTACCAAAACTTCCCTCATGTAAGAGCCATTAACTGGTTAATTCCCGCCGGGCGCCAGACATTAACCTTATATATTTTTCATATTATTTTAGCTATGGGCACCCTTGAATATCTCGGGTGGCTATACGGACAATCGCTATCGAGAGCCGTATTGACTGCGTTAATTTATTTTTTCAGCGCAGTGGTATTCGCGAATATCTGGGCGAAATACTTTCGCTACGGTTTATTAGAAAGTGTGCTGGCAGGCGTATCTAAACGTATCTAGTCCAGCTTAATCTTTCGAGTAACGTGAAGCCTATCCTCTAAGCCCCTACAGCGACTTAACCTATGGTGAATATATTAATTTCGCTTGTTTTGTAGCAGTTGCTTGGCATCCTGCCGTTCTGCATATTGAGCCAGACGGCTGAAGTCTTTAGCCGTGTAGTAACTTTTAGGCACCGGTAAATTTTCCATCAGTTTACCGGGCCTCATTTGTAATTCAGCAATATCCGCCAGCCTGACGTCAGCAAACCGGGTTGGCAGTGCCAGACTAGCTGCTGGCATATTCTCACCCGGTACCATCATCGGCTTACGCGCATTTCCGGTTTCATAGTCACGTAATAACAGCAGAAACTTTTGCGGTAA
Source organism: Budvicia aquatica DSM 5075 = ATCC 35567 (assembly GCF_000427805.1). Classification (GTDB taxonomy): domain Bacteria; phylum Pseudomonadota; class Gammaproteobacteria; order Enterobacterales; family Enterobacteriaceae; genus Budvicia; species Budvicia aquatica. Next base: position 184,697 of record NZ_KE386588.1, read on the forward strand.
ATAGCGCTTGCTGTCCCACCACGTACCATCGACATAGTCAAACTGCAGGCGAGTCTCAGTCTGGTTTACTGCCCCCAACTGATGCAGTACCTGTGGTAATGCTGCCATCATCGAAAGGTTGTATTGATCCAATGAAGTTGCCCGCCCGCTTAATATCAGCGTGGCACTTAATTTTGCGCCAATCATATTGGAGTAGAGGTCCTCTGGAGAAAATGCCGATACCTGTTCTGAAAAACCAAATACGGATTGATAACCATACCACTGGGCTATTTCATGCCACACTGCCATTTGATAGGCTAATCGGGCAGCCAAGAAAGTGGCTAAAATATAGCGCTGCTGCTCTGATTTTGGCGGAGTAAAAGCCCTGAACTGTATACGCCTAGAGGCTAACTCTGTCCCCAACTCCAACTGCCACTCCTCACCTAATCGAGGCCAGATTTGGCTAAACAGAAATAGCGTATTATCAGCCGTATCTCTGATATGGGCGATATCAATAAACCCGGCGCGCCGTGTATACAGCAAACCCAGATTTTCACTGCTCATTCCCATCAGATTAGTAATTCCGCTCAGTTCGCTATTGTTATAAACGTGTGCGCCAAGCTGATCGGCATCAATCACATTTTCAGCATGATAAAAAGGAACCGGAACACCTAACAATTCAGCCTTGAGATCATAGCCAAAAGCACAGCACGGTCGCAGCCCGTCGGGTTGAGATAATGGGGCGGGAATCGGCCATATATGGGAGATTTTATCGGGAATCTCGGCGCTCAGATCGGATATTTGGGCCTGTTGGTCACCTTGGCAGCCGGTAAGTAGTAGTACGATTAATATGCCAAGACCACGCATAGAGAAGTGCCTTTTTAGAAAACAGCAGCGGTAGATATTATCATTTCATCAAGTCAAAAACGGATACCTACCCATAAGGAATACTCAGAGCATAGCGCATATCTGGCGTAATGCATGAGCCAAGTGATTGATTAGATGGGTTCAGCATAATAGAAAGTCAGGAGAGGTTTAAACGTTAGAATTCCACTCTCTCCTCATCGAGAAAAAATCAGCCGTAGGCGTACAACATTATGCTGACTTAATTGTTTTTAATCGCACGGTTACTACCTTCGATAGACGCCTTGGGCAATAAAACCAGCGCATGGCTTGGAAAAATTGTAGGTAAAGCATATGCAGGTTCATTAAAAATGTCAGGTGCTGTCGCTGCCGGAGTAGTAACCAGATTGCTTTGTGGATACTTCGGTCTAGGTTAAATGCTATCGCTTAAATATCTAGTGCGCCTACAGAACAGGCGCACTCATTGTTTATGCAACTTTAATTTGATTAATGATAAAGGGGTTAGCCTGCAATAAGATAAGTAGTTTACGCGCGGCCCCCGTAGGCTGGCGACGCTTAGTTTCCCAGCTTTTCACAAGATCATAACTGACGCCAACAGCGACGGCAAAATCCTGCTGTTTTAACCCGGTTGCCTCGCGTATCGCCTTAACGTCAATCTCGCTAAAAGTATGAACATGCTCCGGCTTCGGCGTCTGTTCGCCCTTTTCAATTCTTACCATCTCTTCTGCACTAGCCAGCAGATCGGCAAATAGTTCGTCTTTCATACTCTTTCTCAGCCCTCTGGCCTGGGAGTTACTCCCAAGATAACGCAACTAATTCAGTATATCCGACAGTTGCCTCAATAATTTTTTCTGTTCCTCAGTCAAATTATCCTGCTCATTCTTTGGATATACCAAAGCAAGGTAGATACGTCCATTACTTGTTACATTATAGTATATAACCCGCACACCACCGCGCTTACCCATACCCGAACGGCTCCAGCGTACTTTGCGAAATCCACCGGTACCTGCGATGGTGTCACCGATGTCAGGATCATTAATCAGCGTTTCCTGAAATTCCCGGTATTCATCATCAGGTAATAATTCCCGCCGCCGTTTACTGAAACCTTGCAGTTCAATAAAAGTGAACATCATACTCCCTGATTAATTATTGTCCTTACACAGTAGAATAAATGTACTCCGTACATATTTCAAGTCACTTACATGTACGGAGTACACTATTTATTACCTTAACTTGTAACCCTGTCGTCTACAAGTCAATTCCCTTCCCTCTTTCCCCGCTGATGGATGAACAAGTACACCAGCTCCCCTATCCGGACGGTACGGTGGTGGAGTACGATCCTCGCTCCGGTGTATTAAAAGCCACCGGTATCAAAACCGCATTTTGTGAACCTGAATCGCCGCCGCTGGCGCACCACGCGCTTTTATCTTGTCACAATACTCACGTAAGAGAGGGCATTATCTCTGACAGCAGCTTGCGTCCCCATACCGGCGTGATGTCTCTGTCGATAGTGCTTTGCTTCATGCCCCTTGTGCAACTAACCAGCGGGTCAATTCATCAGGTATCTGAAACAGGCTTAAAGCCGTCCGTTTACCGGAACCACCTCGGGCATCCAGTTCACAGGTATCATAAACCGCTTTCAAGGCGGCAATATCAGCGGCTTCTATTAAGTCGTTGATATTCTTTGGTAGCATCTTTTTCTTCTTGGCCATTGTATAAATTTCCTCTAACAACCATAGATTGGAAACCGAAGTATTAAGCTTATTGACCTAATCTTTAGCATAAAAATGCGACAAGTAACGCTATCTTCTGGAAAATGCCTGTTTAATCACGTTTGAAATATAAGGAATACGCTACTTTTTGAAATTGAGTACCCTATATAGGTTATGGCATAACAGCCGGTTCCAACGGCCAGTCCGCCTAAAGGAACAAACCAAGCAGATACATTCGCGGAATGGTTTACAACCAGCGCGACGATAGAACCTAGAGTAACCAGCAGAGATAGCAACATCGCCACAGTCACGAAGGCGACGACAAAGGTGCTCATTTCAAAATTACCGTTCAAAACGATCTTATTATCAATGGATTCAAAACGACCGGTAAAATTTAAGCTAAATGAATTCCTAACGTTAGGAGTCACTTTTTTAAGTACTACATTATTTTCAGAGACCTGCCCCACAACGCTGGTTTCTGCCGGAATTTGCAATAGTCGGCGTTGGGTGATGCCATTATTCAATCGTTCTAATGAAGTCGATAGGTCAAAACGACTGTCAAAACTGATAGGAATAGGGGTATAGATAAAACTCAAAAATTTAAACATATAAGCATCCTTTGCTTAAAATTCTATAGGCATCAATGGGATTAGTACTGGTGCTAGCTATCGATTAGGACACGATGGTGCTATTTTTTAACGTAACACAATCAAACCATGACCATTTTCTTCACCGCCAATACGTGTTTACAAGGCCCCCTAGCCCCCTGATGCTTACCATACCACTCACAGGTACAACGCTGATTATTACCATCAAATATCACTGTGTGCAAAACGCGACTACCTTCAACTCTGGCTCTCCCGTCCTAAGATATTCTAAATAATTTCAACTTTATTACCAACAATCAGCTTGTTCACACCTTTAGGCGTGGATTTAGCACCATAATACGGCTGATTTTGAAGAGGAACCATTGATAGAAAAAACTTTATCGTTCAGACTAAAGCCAAATAGCCCCATCGCAGATAATTACGCTCAATACCTGGGAGCAATATAAATTAAATCATATTTATATATCATCGATATATAAGTCAAACACAAAGTTACTTATGTTACTGTCTCATAATAATACTAATAAGCAGTAAGGGTAAAAATAACATGACTGATAGATGATTTATTACCAAAGAAATAAAACCATGGTTAAATATTTTTTATTTCATTACTAATGCATATTAATTAGCTAATTTTGCCGACAACATCACATTAATAAAAAATCATAACCTGCTTGTAAGATTTAGTAATACGCCAACTCATCATAAATTTGTTAAAACACCTCAAGCATCTCCAATTATTTATTAGATGGCAGCATTTAATATAAATAAGCCATTCATCTGCATTGATATTAAAATAATATAAGGGAGTATTATATGTCTAATTTTATTACCATTATCAATCAATCTGTAAAACAGATATATCCTCAGGTAGTTCAATGGCGTAGGCATCTTCATCAATATCCCGAATTATCCGGTCAAGAGTTTAAAACTGCTAATTTTATCTACCAGATTTTAACCGAGCTAAATTGTTTTGAGTTACAACGCCCCACAGAAACGTCCGTTATTGCTATTTTAAAAAGCCATAGGCCGGGCAAAACCATTGCATTAAGAGCCGATATTGATGCCTTGCCGGTTAAGGAAGAGAGTGATAGTCAATTTAAATCTCAACATCCTGGCATTATGCATGCGTGTGCCCATGACGGCCACACCGCAGCCCTGTTAGGTATTGCCTGTATTCTGGCTCAGTATCAACATCTAATAACAGGGACAATTAAGCTAATATTTCAACACGAAGAAGAAATTGGTACCGGAGCGCTTGAACTAATTGAACATGGCATTTTGGAGGGTTTGGATTACCTGTTTGGCGCTCATATTTGGTCACCGCTAGAGCTTGGGAAAATTGGTATTTGTTATGGTCCAATGATGGCCGCAGGTGATTTTTTTACCATTACCATCACGGGAAAAAGTGGCCATGCAGCAATCCCACAAGAAGCCATTGATCCCGTCATTATCGGAGCTGAATTAGTCTTAGCTCTACAAACTATTATCTCTCGTAAAATTAATCCGATTCGTACAGGATTAATCTCCGTCACCCGCTTTTTATCCGATTCTGCCTATAACGTCATCCCAGAAAAAGTCACTCTCGGCGGTACTCTACGCTCTTTAGATATGGAGACCATGAATCAAATCTATGACGAAATTGAAAAATTAAGTATTCAAATAGCCCATATGCATAGTGCAACTGCAACAGTGTGCTTTGAGCAGCGCCATAACTCAGCCCCTCTTTATAATAATCCTGAGGCCACGAAACTGGTCGAAGAGGCACTCACTGAGGGGATGGGTGCCAAACATTGTCAATACACCGATCCAACGCTAGCTGGTGAAGATTTTTCTCAATATACCAAACAGGGTATACCCGCCTGTTTTCTATTTATTGGTACCCGCTCGCCGGGTGCCGATTACCCCCATCATCACGCTAAATTCAATATCAATGAGGAGTCAATGCAATATTCGATGAAAGCGTTTCTTAATATTATAAGAAAAATCATGATAGAGGAGAAATAAGCTTTCTAAAGTAAAACTAAAAATAATAATTTGTTGATATAGGAGATTTTATCAATGACAGCTAAAGATCAGAAAATCCCTTTATTTGAAAAAATCAGTTATGGATTAGGCGATACCGCCTGTAATTTAGTCTATATTGTGGTAACGACCTATTTAACCTATTACTTCACTGATGTATATGGTATTAGCCTTGGGGCTGTCGGTATATTAATGCTAGCAGTCCGCTTTTTAGATATGATTGATAGCCCTATTCTTGGTATGTTAATTGATAAAACAAATACCCGCTGGGGAAAATCACGTCCATGGATATTATGGTTTTGTATTCCCTTTGCTGCCGCTTGCGTTATGTTATTCTGGGGGCCCGATCTAAGCCCGTCAGGAAAAATGATTTATGCCTTCACGGCCTATATTTTAGTCAGCGTATTGTATTCGGCAGTCAATAACCCTTTATCAACTATTTTACCCAGCTTAACCAATGACCAACAGGAAAGAACCGTCGCCAATACGTTTAGGATGTTAGGTGGCCAATTTGGTGGGCTTGTTGTCAATTTAACCCTTTTACCTTTAGTTGCTTTCTTTGGCGCTGGGGATATGCAAAAAGGCTTCTTTGCCACAATTTGTTTATATGCCATTGTCGCCGTTGCGCTATTACTTATTACTTTTTTTAATACCAAAGAGCGTGTTCATACTGATTCAAGCCAAAAATCACTGCCACTAAAAGAGGGGATAAAAGCGATTAAAGGCAATACCCCTTGGTTTATGGCGCTGCTATTAACAATTTTCTGTTATATCTGTTATACCCAACGCTCTACTGCGGCTATTTACTATGTGACTTACTATATCGGTCAACCTGAGCTTGTCCCGATTGTAAATTCATTAGCTATGTGCAGCATCTTAGGTTTATTTATGGTGCCATTTTTAACCAAGCGATTTGATAAGCGCTGGGTTATTTTAGTTGGCTTTAGCGTATTTGCTCTGGGTCAGCTGATCATCTACCTTGGCGATAAAAATATTGCACTGATCTATTTTGGTACCGTATTCGGCGCAATAGGCAAAGGGTTTACCTCCGGTTTATTATTCGTTCTTATCGCTGATACCGTTGATTTTGGTGAATGGAAATCAGGTATCCGAGCCCAAGGGCTATTGGTATCGACGGCCGCAGGAATTGGTATAAAACTTGGAGCAGGCCTTGGTGGAGCTATACCTATGTGGGTTATGGCGGCCGGCGGTTACGTCGCGAATCAGCCTCAGACTGAGGCTTCAATGGATGCCATTATTGCCAGCTATATCTGGATCCCTATCGCCTTTGCTCTAGTCTGCGTTTTGATTCTATTTTTCTTTAAATATGAAAAACCCTTTAATGAAATCATTGACGACCTGAATAAACGCCATAAATTAAGCAATAACTGAGCACTGTAATATACGGTTATACTAAATAGATATGTTTAATTCACACACAAAACCCAGTTAATCAATTGATTAAGCTGGGTTTTACTAGCTTATTCAGAAGCATGCCCCACCACACCGGTTTCTACCGGTATTTGGAATAGTCTCTTTTGGCTGATGTTATTATTCGATCGTTCTAATCAAGTCGGTAGATCAAAATGGCTGTCAAAACTCATTGGAATTGGGGTATAGATAAAAATCAAAGAATTGAACATAAAGCATCCTTTGCTTAAAACTCTATTGGCCTAAGTTGAATCAGTACTGGTAGTCGCCTCAATTAGGAGAAAATAGCGATATTTATTAATCTAGCATAATCAAACCATGACTATTTTCTTCACCGCCAATACGTGTTTACAAGGCCCCCTAGCCCCCTGATGCTTACCATACCACTCACAGGTACAACGCTGATTATTACCATCAAATATCACTGTGTGAAAAATACCACTACCTTCAACCCGGGCTTCTATCCGTCCTAAAGTATTCTGAATAATTTCAACTTTATTACCAGCAATCAGTTTTTCCGCACCTTTTAAACGCGGATTTAACTGCATGATACGACTGATTTTGAAGGGGAGCTGTCGATAGAAAAAAACATTATCATTCAGATCAAAGCCTAATAGTCCCATAGCCGCTAATTGCGCAGATACATTCTCTGTTTTACTTAAATAGAGACTTTCTTTAATAGTAAAAAGTGAAGGATCAAAAGTCTGATTGGCATAGGCATTCTGTTCAAAAATATCCATCCACCCTTGAGAAACGTTATCAATAAGCGCATCTAACGTCGCACCTTCTCCTGAGAAACCTCGCCAAGGATCTCTGGACAATGACAGGCTAAATCTCAGGCTACCAAAACTGAATTGCCAGGTCGTCGCCTGCATCTCTGAATGGGCAAAAACTTGTAGCTGTTTTATAAATGGTAATAATGGCTCCAGCAATCTCAATCGATGTAGCCCCCCCAGACAAATCGCCCCTTCTGATTTCATCGGTGAAAAAAGTGGCGTATTGCCTTTAATAACTAAAAAATAATCCGTTTTTACTTGCCCTTTTGGCATTGACCTAAACAGCTGTTGGGTTTGAATTTTATTGAACGTATGACTTATTTCTGATTGCGATAGATAGATTTGTACCGAACTTAGGCCTTTAATCCACTTAACCGGCAGAGGTACTTTTCGCTCAACGACAGTCTTACCTTCAACGTCCAGCCCCACCTCTTTCTGCCCAATAGAAAGCATCACGTTTTCATTGTTCTGAATGCTGCTTAACGCCGTTAGCATCGGCTGATTAAAATCAACGTTCGTTGTCCCGTTAGCCAAAAACTCACCGTCTAGTGCATCAGCTAATAGGTCAACCCGGGCATAAACTCCGGCGCAATGGGAAAAGCCCTCAAACCGTACACAGCTATTGCCAGCGGTAACAATAGGATCTTTTAACAGCGCCAATTGGAAAGGTGAAAGATTAAAACTTGATTTAACAACGTTTGATAAAGCGACCAAACATCGCGCCATCGTAAACGGTTCTTTCACTCTGCCCAGAAAAAAACAGGGCACATCGGTACTTTTCTGAATCTCACTGTATTGAGATAAAAAAAGCGCTTCTGAGCCATTATCTTTAAGCAAGGCTGATGGTGCTAAATAGTTATAGGTTAATAGATCATCCATCTTATTGAATTCTCGCCTTTAAATCATCATGAAGCATGACTAGCTTTTTATAATTGGCAATATTAGTCTCTGACAGGTGAGATAATATATTAGAGACTATCACCTCCAACGCTTTATTTTGGTCGGGATTCACTCCAACCAGCGTTTGAGACGCTAAGTCAGTAAAGCGTTTTAACGGCGCCCACTCTTCTTTTTCCAACGTTCCGATAATATCGCCAATTAACTGATTGTTGACGGGTGAATATTGGCCTAATTTATCAATCCAAATTTCACCGGCTAGCGTTCGTATTGTTTTATCACCGTGCAACATACTTAATGCAATCAGCAGATACGACGTATCAGTTAACGGAAAAGGCAATTGATAAATTGTTTGCAACACCTCTGAAATCGCTTTGACTTCTTTTATATCAGAGCATTCAAACTTTGAGGATATAAACCGCCTCAGAATAATATCGGGAACATAAGGACAGCTAAAAATACGCCGTCTATTATCTGCAGACCACTCGAAAGAACTATAACTGTAGCTCGCACACATATATTGGTAAAACAGAGGACTATCTACCTTAAGTGAATAATCGGCAATATCAATACGTAGCTTTTTGGTAAAAATATCCTTACTTTCATTATTCAAAATACTCACATTCTGTTTTCTGCAATTTATCTGCCAAGGCAATATTTGAGTCATAAGCTCAATAGGGATATTGTTAGTTTCTAATAGAGAACAACCCATATTAAAGGCCGTTTCATCAGGGCTATAGCTATAGCGAGTAATGACAGCGGCTAATTTCCAGTCCTTATTGGCAGCCTTATCAAGGCAACCTGCATCACCTGAAAGTAAATAACTCAGTAATAACGGAGCATCGCCCTTAAGAGTTTTCAATACCGGCTTCAGCTTATCGAGATCTGCATCCAATGCACAGCGCTGTAGCGCTAGCTGTAAATCAAAGCTGCTGGGTTCAACGTTTTGTTGTTGATAAAGATATAGTCTTTCCGCTAAGACCATGGGATCAATAAAGCACGGTAAATGAGTTGGCGTTGATAACAGTGGTAACCTTGAGTTATTACTCAGTTGTTCTAACACGTATGAAAATATATCCATATATGGGATATATTTTTCCATCTTCGACGTTTTCCAGTTCTCGGGGCTGAAAGTAATATGCTTATATTTATCGGCTAATTTTTGCAGATTTCTCGTTTGCTCCGGGTAACGCTCGATCAAGCGACGCCCGTATTCTAAGAAGAAAGCGGCTGATATTCGGTCTAAAAATCCAATGGTTGAATTCCATATATCAATTGTTTTGTAAGCCTGTAAGAAAGCGGGTTCCAGCTGTTGAACCGTATCTTCGTTAATCTGTCCGGAAAATTGTAAAAGATAGGTGGGCAACTGATCAAAATGATAGGGTTCTGCGTTAAAAAATACCTGACCTAAAAGAAAAACAAAATCATCCCAGGTGCTAATTTCAGGAATACGGTTATCTTCCCTAATCAGTTCGATTCTTATCCGTTCTTTTTCTTTATAGACAGAGGATTCAGCAACTACTGCCGGTATCTCAAGAAAGTCTTTTAATAAAAGGCGGGTATCCATCAAAAGATTATCAATATAATCACAGATATTCGCTATAAGGTTCTGGTCCGCAGGGTTTGCATATTTAACAATAAGCTTGGCCGCTTTCGTTTGCAAAGATTGGTCTTTACTCAAGAATGTATTAGGTAGCAGTACCGCAATATCATCAGCCAACTCAGGAGATCGCTTTGCTAAACTATCGGCTATCATCAAGGTGTTATTTACAATACCTTTGGTTTCATAAGATAACAATAACGGCATGTACGCAATAAACTCACCGGCACTAAATTTTGGCTGAGCGTTTATTTTTTTAATCATACTCAGCGCAACGTTTATCGGTTTGCTTTGTGGACAGTGAAACACAGAAAATAGCTCATTCTGCAAATGGATACATTCTTCAACAGTTGGCTCAAGAGCAACAAACAAATCGGCATACCAATTGGTCTGATTTTTATCAAAATTGCGGTTTACGGACAGCAGACATTCCTTCAGCACCTGCATCCGATTTATTAGTTTATTATTAATAATTTTCTTAAAAATATATATCCACTTTCGGTCATCCGCATCTATAGGCTTATTCTCTTTTGGCGACCAATAGTCCGACCATGAAATAGTATTAGGATATTGGAAAATAAACCAGATATGCTTATCTAAAATAAAAGGATATTTTTCCAGACAACTCACATCCAATACCATTTTTTGGGCGATTAATTCAGGAACAACGTCTAACAAATAACCTTTAGCTATCCAATCAGCCAAGCTTTCATATTGAATAGGTATATATTCCTGATTAGATAACTCATTAACATATTGATTAAACCATTCCGGTTGATACCACGATAAAATATTATCAATCTGCTTATCGGCAGGCAATAAATGAGGCTTTATTAACTTACGATCAGCTTTTCCGTAGCATACAAACATCGCAATGCTTAACATATTGAGCTGTTCTCTTGTGCCAGCATATCCCCAAATTCTTCTGCTCAATTCACGGGTAGTGTATAAACGCTTTATATCTTGTTTAATCGAAGGTATTAGCGCTCTTCTGTCCTCAGCATTCAACTTCTTAAAAAAGGAAACCAGCTGTTCCCCATTACCCAACTCAATAATTTCAGAGTATTTTTTCTTATGATCCAATTCCATTTGATATTTACCTTAATTACTGACTTTATTTGCTAATATTAATAATTATCTATTTTACACAATTAACCATGCGTTGTGGTTGTGCCACATCACGCTATAGCAAGCCTTGTATGTAGCGCGTTACTGAATTCAGGCATGTCCTCTTCGGTTATCCATCAATGGCTACTTTTCGTTGTCTGCCCTTTCCCTCACGAAACCATCGCACCTTGTTAATTTCACTTAATTGTCTGAAAACTCTCATCCCACAATTTCAGCCTCTTAACGCCAGCGATAAGCTTTTCGAATTCTTCCTCAGACATATCAGCCACCTCAAAGATCAACACATGAAACCATGGATTAGCATGGCTGCTGTCAATGTCGATCCGACAACCACGTTCAATATCTTCGATGCCACAAATTTCACCCAGGGTATATACCAGTTCATCACCGGCATCATCGAAATTACCATGGCCGTATATGCTTTCGATTTGGGACAGAGGGATATAGATTGTGCGCCAATGCTGTGTGCCGAGTTGCGACAAATATTTGCTCTTAGAAGCTTTTATCATTCAGATAACTCGCCAATGATGTGACACAAATAAAAAAACCCAGATAATCCATCGATTAATCTGGGCATGATATCAACTAGCCTTTTATGGGAACTAGGGTCTTATTCCCACTCAATCGTCGCCGGTGGTTTACCGCTAATATCATAAACCACACGAGAAATACCGTTCACTTCGTTAATGATCCGGTTAGAAACACGGCCTAAGAAGTCATACGGTAAATGAGCCCAATGCGCGGTCATAAAGTCGATAGTCTCGACTGCGCGCAGTGAAACAACCCAGTCATACTTACGGCCATCGCCCATTACGCCAACGGAACGCACCGGCAAGAATACGGTGAACGCCTGACTGACTTTATTATACAGATCGGCTTTATGCAGCTCTTCAATAAAGATCGCATCAGCACGGCGCAGTAAGTCGCAATACTCTTTCTTCACTTCACCCAGAACGCGAACCCCTAAACCCGGGCCCGGGAACGGATGGCGATACAGCATGTCGTACGGCAGGCCTAGCTCCAGACCAATCTTACGCACTTCGTCTTTAAACAGCTCTTTTAATGGCTCAACCAGGCCCATCTTCATTTCAGCCGGTAAGCCACCAACGTTATGGTGAGATTTAATCACATGAGCTTTACCGGTTGCAGAAGCAGCAGACTCGATAACATCAGGATAAATCGTGCCCTGAGCCAGCCACTTAACGTTAGTCTGCTTAGTTGCCTGCTCATCAAAGACTTCAACAAAAACCCGACCGATAGTTTTACGCTTAGCTTCAGGCTCATCAATGCCGGCTAAAGCACTCAGAAAGCGCTGTTCAGCTTCAACATGAATAATGTTCAGACCAAAGCGATCGCCGAACATCTCCATCACTTGGTTTGCTTCATTCAGGCGCAGTAGGCCATTATCAACAAACACGCAGGTCAGGCGGTTACCGATAGCACGGTGTAATAGCATGGCGGTAACCGAAGAGTCGACACCACCAGACAAACCAAGAATGACCTGATCTTCACCCACCTGCTCGCGAATGCGCTCAATAGCATCATCAATAATCGTAGCCGGGGTCCAAAGGGCTTCACATCCGCAGATATCAAGCACAAAGCGCTTTAACAGGTTTAACCCCTGATGGGTATGGGTAACTTCCGGGTGGAACTGTATGCCATAGAAGTGTTTGTCTTCGTTGGCCATAATGGCAAACGGACAGGTATCGGTGCGGGCAATGGTTTTAAAACCGGCCGGAATAGCCGTCACTTTATCACCATGACTCATCCAGACGTCAAGCTGAGGTTTGCCTTCAGCAGATAGCGCGTCCTGAATATCACGGACAAACTCGCTTTGTTCAACGATATCAACTTTAGCATAGCCAAACTCACGCTCAGTTGACCCCTGAACCTGACCGCCAAGCTGTACGGCCATGGTTTGCATACCATAGCAAATACCTAATACAGGAATGCCGGCATTGAATACATATTCCGGTGCGCGCGGGCTTCCGGCTTCAGTGGTGCTTTCAGGGCTACCGGAAAGAATAATACCGGTTGGTTGGAATTCACGAATTTGAGCTTCGCTCACGTCCCATGCCCATAGTTCACAATAAACACCGATTTCACGTACTCGGCGGGCAATTAATTGGGTGTATTGAGAACCAAAATCCAGAATTAGGATACGATGCTTATGGATGTTTTTTGACATGAATAGCTTTCCAAAAACTGTAGTGGGGGATCTGAGCACAGACCCGACTGGGAATTTTTCGGTATTATAACTGCGTTGGCAAAGATTACGAGAGCTGAATCTGTTACTCAGACTCTCGTATCTTATCGATATTGCAAATATGGCTGATTTCAGAGGCTATCTGAATTAGCCCATACGGTAATTCGGTGATTCTTTAGTAATGGTCACATCGTGCACGTGGCTTTCCTGAATACCGGCACCGGTAATACGAACAAACTCAGCCTTGGTACGCAGATCGTCGATGGTCGGACAGCCGGTCAAGCCCATACATGAACGTAATCCGCCCATTTGCTGATGAATAATAACCTTCAGCAGGCCCTTATAAGCCACACGGCCTTCAATACCTTCAGGAACTAATTTATCTGCCGCGTTATCAGTCTGGAAATAACGGTCTGACGAACCTTTGGACATTGCACCTAAAGACCCCATTCCGCGGTATGACTTAAATGAACGACCTTGATACAGCTCAATTTCACCCGGAGATTCTTCAGTACCGGCTAACATTGAACCAACCATAACGCAGGAGGCACCGGCAGCGATGGCTTTAGCGATATCACCGGAAAAACGGATACCACCGTCGGCAATGACCGGAATACCTAAATGGCCTACAGCATCAACCGCATCAGCGATTGCCGTAATTTGCGGTACGCCTACGCCGGTAACAATACGGGTAGTACAGATAGAACCCGGGCCGATACCAACTTTAACCGCATTCACACCGGCTTCAACTAACGCCAGAGCGCCGGCAGAGGTGGCGACGTTACCACCAATAATTTGCAGGTCAGGATAGGCGGCGCGAGTTTCACGAATACGCTGTAAAACGCCTTCGGAGTGACCGTGAGAAGAGTCAATCAGTAACACATCAACACCAGCTTCAACCAGCGCAGCAACGCGCTCTTCATTGCCGCCACCGGCACCGACAGCAGCACCAACGCGCAAACGACCGTGTTCATCCTTACAGGCATTCGGTTTGCGTTCTGCTTTTTGAAAGTCTTTAACCGTGATCATGCCGCACAGATGGAACTGATCATCAATAACCAGCGCTTTCTCTACGCGTTTTTCATGCATTTTCTGGAATACAACTTCACGGGTTTCACCCTCTTTTACCGTCACCAGATTTGCTTTCTGGGTCATCAGCGCGCTGACAGGTAAATCAAGATCGGTGACGAAACGTACGTCACGGCCGGTAATAATACCAACCAGCTCGTTATTTTCGCCAACCACCGGATAACCGGCAAAACCGTTAATCACCGCCAGTTCTTTAACTTCACGAACGGTAGTGTCAGGCGTCACGGTAATAGGATCGGTTACGATGCCGCTTTCATGTCTTTTCACCCGGCGAACTTCTTCAGCCTGGCGTTCAATCGACATATTTTTGTGGATAAAACCGATTCCACCTTCCTGAGCCAGAGCAATAGCTAAACTGGCCTCAGTTACGGTGTCCATCGCTGCTGAAAGCATAGGAATATTTAAACGAATTGTTGAGGTCAACATCGTCGATAATTCAGCAGTATTTGGTAGCACGGACGAGTGGGCAGGAACTAATAGAACATCATCAAATGTTAGGGCTTCTTTAGCGATACGTAGCATGGCAATATCTCACCGACAGTGGGTTGGAAACAGATAAAATATTGCAGTGGCATTATACAGAGCCATGCCCCTTGCCGCCACTCATTTTTAAAAATAATACTTGATTAGCCTGTACACCTATGTAGTATCGAAAGATTAAGTCTTTGTTTTAGAGTTTGATCTCCGTCACATGTCACTACCTACATCACCACCAATTTTTACTGTAAGCCGCCTTAATCAGACGGTCCGCCAACTGTTGGAAATGGAAATGGGTCAGATATGGCTTTCGGCCGAAATATCAAACTTATCCCAGCCCTCTTCCGGCCACTGGTATTTCACCCTGAAAGATGACCGAGCTCAGGTTCGCTGCGCTATGTTTCGTACTGCTAACCGAAAAACCACCTTCCAACCTCAAAATGGCCAGCAGGTTTTAGTTCGGGCAACCATAACGCTGTATGAACCACGCGGTGACTATCAGATTATTGCTGAAAGTATGCAACCGGCCGGAGACGGCCTGCTACAACAGCGCTTTGAGCAGCTAAAACAAAGATTGTCTGATGAAGGGTTATTCGACCAGCAGCGCAAGCGCCCTCTCCCTTCTCCGGCGGCCTGTATCGGAGTAATTACATCAAAATCCGGTGCGGCACTACATGACATTTTGCAGATTCTTCGCCGTCGCGACCCTTCACTGCCGGTCATTATCTATCCGACCGCCGTTCAGGGCACCGATGCCATTATGCAGATAGTCAAAGCCATTGAGCTGGCTAATCAACGTAATGAATGCGATGTATTAATCGTTGGCCGAGGCGGAGGGTCGTTAGAAGACCTGTGGTGTTTTAACGAAGAGCTGGTCATCAGAGCCATCTTTAACAGTAAAATTCCGATAGTCAGCGCCGTCGGCCATGAAACTGATGTGACCATTGCTGACTTTGTTGCCGACCTTCGGGCACCTACGCCGTCGGCCGCGGCTGAAATGGTCAGCCGTAATCAGGTCGAACTGGTACGCCGCTTACAAACCCAGCAACAGCGTTTAGAAATGGCGATGGACTACTATCTTTCTCGTCAGCATCAAATCATTAACCGTTTAGACAGTCGGTTACAGCAGCAACACCCCCAACTACGCCTGTCACGCCAGCAAACTGCACTGTTAAAATTACACAATCGACTGGAAGATGGCATTCAAACCCAGCTACGGCTAAAGAGTCGCCAATCTGAACGCTTACAACAGCGTTTAATCCAGACTCAGCCACAGGCACGTGTTCATCGTTACCAGCAGTTGCTTCAGCAGCGCCAATATCAGCTTCAGCAAGCCTTAGAACGCCAGATGAATGCGGCTAAACAGCGCTTTAGCATTAGCTATTCACAGCTAGAAGCCGTTAGCCCGTTAGCCACGCTGGCCAGAGGCTATAGCGTCACCAGTGCGCCGGACGGAAGCGCGCTGAAAAAGACCAAACAGGTTAAAGTCGGTGATGTGTTAAAAACCCGCCTGAGCGACGGATGGGTAGAAAGCAGCGTCAGCAATATCAAAAAATCCGCACAGCTTTAGTCATACAAAAAAAGCGAACCGTTGAATAAAAACGGTTCGCTCGATCAACAGAACATTCAACAGAACATATAAGCCAAATAGATTATAAGCCGTAGCGCTCAATCAATCCCCGATGCCGCTCAACATCGGGGGCATCTGCTTTCTCTGCCAACGTAAACCAACACCAATCGTGCTGCCAGCTTTCTGTCAGTTCTAGCAGCTTGGCATTGATTTCTGCAGCAGTTACATTCGCTGGGGCAGCCAGATAAAAATAGATGCCGTTTAGTGGTTCGGCTTCAGGATTCTGTGCATCGGTTAGCTGGTATTCTGTCGAACTTCTGACCCGAATTTGCCAGCCAAGCTGCTCAATGGCATCAACAAAATCTTGGTATTGTTCTTCGCTTGGCATAACACCATCAATAAACCAGCTATCACCATAATTCCCACGTTTTAGAGTGTGTACCACTCGATACACTGCGGTGTACTCTTTACGCTGTTCTTCATCCTCCGGGGGTGTTTCTAACATGCCGGCATCAATCACCACCACATCACCGTAGCATTGGCTATTATTCGGCGCGGCCAGTTGCAGTACTTTAGCCGTTACAGGGCCAATAAATTGACCGTAGTATTCAACCTCATCGTCACGATCGTCCATGCGTAAACGAACCCAGCCCCAATCTTCATTAATTTCCCCTTCTCCCGGAGTCAATTTAATATCGATTTTTTCGGCCGTTTCACGAACAAGATCCCACTGTTCTGCCGCGCTGGCGGCGGTCATCAGATCCCAAAGAATATTCCTTGGCTCATCCGTTTGCTCAACCAATTGCTGATAAC
Source organism: Budvicia aquatica DSM 5075 = ATCC 35567 (assembly GCF_000427805.1). GTDB lineage: Bacteria > Pseudomonadota > Gammaproteobacteria > Enterobacterales > Enterobacteriaceae > Budvicia > Budvicia aquatica. Next base: position 201,872 of record NZ_KE386588.1, read on the forward strand.
ACTCGATGGCCTGTTGAAATAGTTTTTGCTGCATTGACACTTCAGCCAGCATCATCCTCGGGCCTCGATATTCAGGAACGACGTCAATCATCTGCTTACATAGCCGTTCAACTTCCGGCCAATTGGCCTGATGCTGAGCCTGTTTAATTCGGCACCAGAGTGCAACTGCCGGTAAGGTTGGCTGATAGGCATCGGCTAGGCGAACGATTTCCGACTGGCTCGAAGGATCGGACTTTTCATCCAGTAAAATATCCAGCAGCCGGTAGGCTAGCACTGATTCTACGGACAGATGAGTCTCAACAAATGTCCAAAGCACTGATTTAGCCTGAGCAACGGCACCACAGGCCACCAAAGCCGATGACGCCATCTCAATCAACTCTTCATCGTCAGGGCGCGCCAAAGTGGCCTGTAATAACCACTCCGCCTCCTCTTCCGGATTACGCGATTCACCTTCGCCAGCCCGCTGCTCCAACCAAGCTAATAGTTGATCGGCAGCCACCGGTAAAGATGAATTATCGTTCGTCTGATCGATAGATAGCTTCAGGCTATCTAATAACAGATCGGCTCCGCGAACCTTATTTAACTTAGGCAAATGCTGATAAGCAACATCCAGAGAACGTCGTGCCGTCCAGACTGCACCACGGGCTAGAGCAAGTTTTGCATGCCAAACGGCCAGCGTAATAGTGTGGCGGTGAGCGCCAACCTGACTAACATGGTCTAACATTTTTTGGATCAGACGGCCTAACTGCCAGTTATTTCTTTCCGATGAGTTATTCAGCAGTAGTTTACTGGCATCCACCCAGTCCATATAAAATTCAGGCACCAAGTCTGACCATGCCGGAATCGCCTCCATAGCCTCTTCATCACGACCTAATCCTGCCAAACACCGTGCCTTTAATAAACTACGAAACTGGTTATTCTTCTGCCATTGATAGGTCTTAGCCAGCTCATCGGTGCGATCAAATAGTTCCATCGCCTCAGAATAGCGCCCCATATTTAGCAGGGTTTTGATCTGGAAGTTATGGATAGACAGGCAGTCGTCTGCCGTCGTGGAGGTGATTTTCTCTTCCTGCTGTTGTAAAAATGCCAGCGCATCATCTGGCCGATCGTCGTCAAGCAGGGCCTCGGCGTATTCACAGGACAGACAGTGAAAACAGTTCCAACTGGCATCAATTCTGGCCAACGTCTCTTCACATACCGCAATTCGTTCATCAACCCAGCCTGGGCCATCAATATTGGCATAGCAGCCGGATAAATCTTGAGTAACGCATACTGACTGCGGGCACTCCATGGTTTCCGGGCGATGAGCAAACTCAAATAGCTCAACGGAAGTAGCCAGTGCAGATTCCCCCTCAAGCCGGCTACCTACCCGATTACGTAAATGCCAGTGCCGGACAAACACTTCCAGCCATGGATTCTTCAGGCTGCGGCTCAGGGCGAGTACTTCTGGAAATAAAGCGTCCGCTTTATCAATATTCAGCTCTGCGACGTCATCGGTAAATCGGTCAATAATTCGGGCCGCCTCGCCTTGTCCGGCCTCTTTTAAATCATCTTCTAATTTATTAACCCAGTTCCAAATATCCATTTGTCATCCTTTATAATTTTTATTTTATACCCGCACGGCCGGGCACTACGCGATTAGCAAAATAGCGAGTATCTACTCACTCTCACCGTTTTCTGTTACCCGGCCACCCGATCGGGCCAGCATCTGTGGAATCAGTTGGCTAAAATCAGACAGGGCAGAGTTAAGGGCCATCGCCTGCGTCTGGCTACCGCGGCTCGACATAATCACTTTCAGCGCCTTCAGCATACGGGCTGCATCATTCAAGCCAACATGATGAGTACGGAACCCTTCCAGTAATGCATTCACCGCCGGATTGTTAAGATTCACATAAAGCTGCCGGGTATTGGTGGCGCTGATTTTTGCCGTGAATTGTCGGGCTAAATGCAGGGCGGCGATCGATACTCGCTTATCGGTTTCATCGTCTTCAAGACGCTTCTTCAGCTCTGCTTCGCGGTCATGAACCACCACCAGCGGCAATTCAACCGGTTCAAAGCGTGAGGTTATAAGCTTCTCTCCGTCACCCAATACCGAAAGTAACCACTCACTTTCGTTAATTGGTAAATCATCGAGTTTAAACAGTTGCTTGTTACCGGCATTGGTACCCAACTCAACCAACTGACAGCCTTTTGCCGTCGCCCAGCGCCGTAAAAATGGCACTACCGCATAGCGATCGCCATAGGCTACCGGTACCCCCAAAGCCTGAAACAGGGTTTCTTCAAATCCTTCTTTGGCATCCAGAATCACATGGATAGCCCCTTTGGAACGCAAATCTTGAGCACGCAGATCGCCTTGCGAAGTCGGCACTTTGATAGTATCGATTAACAGGTCAAACAAACGTTCATCGCACAATGAGGCGCCGAGCAGGGTTTCATTATGACGAACAATAATACGCCGCCAAACCTCTGGCTGCCTGCGTGAAATCTCTGCCAAACCGGTAATCAGTGATTCACTCAGGGCATATTGAACGGCTGAATAGTGGCTATCACGCTGAAGATCTTCACGGCTGGCTGTTGGTGTCAGCTTATTAGATTCAATCACTCCACCAATAAATCCGGCCCAGGGCGGTAATAAATCTCGCGCATCATCGTCCAGTAGCATGCCACGCAGAAAAATAGACAGATTGCGATTATCACTGGTACCGTAAGTCGAGCCATCCTGCACCCAAAGCATACCAATGGCATCGCTTTTTCCATCCGGAACAACAGGTACGGTGCAAATAGGTTCAAAGTTTTGTTCAAACCGGGCGGCAAACTCAATGCGTAACCGCCGATCCTGAATAGGATGCACAGCAATATCGCCATCCCTGCGCCATGGCGGCATATCCGGATTAACCGGAGTTAAATTTTGGCCAATAAAGATCGGTTCACGTAATAGAACACAATAACGGCTCAGGATATCGTTCAGCACTTTTTCATTAGCCAGATGGCTAAATTCATCACGTAATAGCAGCGTAACCTCAGTCCCGATCTCACGGCAGTTCACCGGTTCGGTAGAGTATTTCTCACCGTTCGCTGAGCGATAACGCCAACCTTGCTGCGGGTTTTGATAGGATGTGGTGGTTACCATTACCTGTTTTGCCAGCACAAAGGCAGACAAGAAACCCAGCCCGAACATCCCGATCAATCCGGTGTCATTATCTTGCTGACGTAATGTACGGGTATAGCCAACCCCGACCGTTGCTAAATAAGCATGAATTTCATCTTCAGTCAGCCCGGCACCATTATCAATAATACGAATCAGGCCATTTTTAGCATCGCCAATAACCTGAATGCGCCCGGTATCAGGCTGGCCGGCATGCTCAAGGCGACGACGAATAATGGAGTCATGTGCATTCTGTACCAGCTCGCGCAAAGCCACCATGGGCGTAGAATAAAGATGTTTACTCAGTACCTGCATTAATCCACTAAGGTCAACGCCGGCAGAGCAAAACTGGGCGGTTACTGAAGGGTCTTGGGAAAATGAAGAATTATCCATATAAGCGTTTTATGATCCTGAATATATTGTAGCGACTAACCATGCCATCGCCGGTAAAACCGTTTGGCCGGCCTTAAATTCATCATGCTGATAATCAATTATTCTTGTTCAACATAGATAAAGTGAAGCCTTTTCTTTGATACCAGCCCGTGCCCGTGCTGACAAAAGTAATCAACTGCACCACAGGCCTGCATTTTTTCTAGTGGCTTGTTGCACTCCGGGCATGGAGCTACTTGTAGATAGCCTTTATCACAGGTTGCACAATGATAAATATTACCCTGCTGCCATAACAACGTCTGGTGACATTGTGGACAAAATACGTCCATTTGATTCTCCCGTCAAAATAGTCCGGCAGCGCGGAAAAACAGCAGGCCGAAAGCGGTGGTAAAAAATGATCCCAAGGTTGTTAAGGCAATAATATTGGCGGCCAGCGTAGAGTTCCCCCCCATTGCACGGGTCATAATATAACTGGCAGACGCGGTTGGCGTAGCCGTCAGCAAAAATATTACTCCCAGCGGAACGCCACGAAAACCATACAGCCAGGCACCCAAAAACAGCACGCCGGGAACCACTATAATTCGGGCAATACAAGATAAAACCGCCACGTTAGACGCTCTGAACATAGCACGAAAATCAAGGCTGGCACCCGTACACAACAAGGCCAACGGCAGAGCAATACCTGAGATATATTTACCCGTGTTAACAACAAATTCCGGCATCGATATAGAAAAAAGGGAGAAAGGTAAGCCGAATAAAATACCGATGATCAGGGGATTAGTAACAATACCGCGCAGCATACTTAAAAAACCGGGGGCCCCGCCTCTGCCGGAAGATAAAGACCGGGTCAAGGTGATAACGGATAAGACATTAAACAGAATCACCGTAACAATGATATAAAATGAGGCAATAGCAACGCCTTCACTCCCAAAGGCCATTGCACAATACGCCACGCCTAATATCGCGGCGTTACCACGAAAGCCGCCCTGAACAAAAATACCGCGCTCTCTGGGGTCTTTAACCAAAAGCGGTGCAACAAGTTCAAGCATCAGGTATGTAACAATCGTTCCAACTGCCCCATAAATAATAATAGGTATATGTTGCTGGAGGTCGCCATGGTTGGTAGCAATGCTAAAGAATAGCGTGCAGGGTAAGGCCAGATTAAATACCAGCCGACTGGCAGAGTCGCAAAAGTTATCATCAATCAGACGGAAACGACGTAGAAAGATGCCCATAAGCAACATCAGTAAATTAGGCACGGTAACGTTAAATGCAAAGTTCCATGCTTCCCATGACATCATTTCCAGTTACACCCGTTTTAGCAAAATAATAAAATGGTTAGTTAGGCAATATTCTGCTTATCTATCAAATAATAACAATCTAAACTCTTAGAAAAACGCGGTTGTTAACCACAATTGATTATAATCCCAATTATTATCATTCGAACATAATCAAATCAACGTCATATTACTATTTCGTTTCAATGATTATACCAACTGATAATTATTCTGGTAGGCAGAAAGCCGAGTAATGATTAATAATTAAAACACCCTGCACCAATGGGGCCATATTGAGTATAATATCCACTCAACTGTAGATAATCATGCTTTGTTCTAAATATTCGGGTGAAGTGACTGCATAAACAAGAAGTAGAAGACGAAAAAGGACTGTAACTTAATGATAAGGCGCCGACTAAACATAAGAATCCTCTCTCAACTTAGTGAAGGAAGATCCCACCATGAATGATCTTCTTCTGCTATTAGTTATTATTCTCTTTGTTGCCGCCATTGCCGTTACTCTGTCTAAAAAAGTCGGATTAGGCTCCATTCTTGGTTTACTCATTACCGGTGTGATTATTGGCCCTCATACTCCCGGCCAGGTTATCCTGAAGGAGCACGTTGGTCAGATACTTCATTTCTCTGAATTTGGTATTGTACTGTTACTCTTTATCATTGGTCTGGAAATGCAGCCCAAGCGGCTTTGGGCCATGCGTAAAGTGGTATTTGGTCTGGGTTCCTGGCAGATATTACTCAGCGGTGCCGCCATTGGCGGTTATTTCTACCTGTTCAGTAGCAATGTGAATGCCGCGATTATCATCGGGTTAACCTTAGCACTATCCTCTACCGCGTTTGTTATTCAAATACTTCAGGAACATAACGAATTCTCCAGTGAACACGGCAAAATTGGTTTTGCTATCTTGCTTATGCAGGATCTGGCTATTGTGCCGCTGCTGGCTTTAGTCCCTCTGCTTTCCGATAAGATTGCCGTTTTACCCGATGACTCACCGATGTGGATGCAGACTATTTCGGTTATCGGGGCGCTTTTATTAGTTATTGCCTTTGGCCGTATCGTGGTGCCGTGGGTATTAAACCGCATGGCAAAAAATGGCTATCGTGAAAGTTTTGCCCTGTTTGTGATGTTTGCCGTTATGCTTGCTGCCTACGTAATGGACCACTTTGGGCTATCGATGGCCCTTGGTGCCTTTATTATGGGCATGATGCTTTCAACGTCTAAATACGGCTTTCAGATTCATGCCAGCGTCGAGTCAGCAAAAAGCCTGTTGATGAGTATCTTCTTTATTTCGGTGGGCATGTCTATCGATTTTGTCACCTTGGCACAGACTCCGTTCCTGTTTGCCATGCACGTGACCGTTGTGCTGGCAATTAAAATAGCCGTGCTGTTTATACTATCGTTGCTATTTGGTGCATCAAAAGAAGCCTCAACGAAAATTGCCTTCCTGTTGTGTCAGGGTGGTGAGTTTGGCTTTGTATTATTTGGCGTCGCTAAGGCCTTCGGCGTGATCGATGACGCGACATTTATTATGGGTATCGGCGTTATCTCTGTCAGCATGGCCTTTACGCCAAGCCTGTATGCCTTCGGCTGCAACCTGACGAAAAGAAACGCCAAGTCTGATATTGACCCGACGCTGACTCCGCAAGATATGGCCCACAGTGCCAAAGTGGTGGTAGCTGGTTATGGTGATACCGGCTATGTTCTGGCTCAAATGCTGCAAGACTCTGCGATTCCGCATATCGTGATTGAAAAGAATCCAGAAGTGGTGAAAAAGGCCCAAAAAGCAGGAATTCCGGCTTACTTTGGCGATATTACCGATCCTAAACTACTCAATGTGATTGGGGTTGAGCAAGCTCAGATGGTGATTGTTTCTATCGATCACAGTGCCAGCGCTCTGCGAGCAGTTTCTACCCTGCGAACGCTTTACCCGATGCTAAAAATATTAGCCCGGGTTTTAGACCTTGAACTGAAAGATAAATTAATTGAGGCCGGCGCTAACTGGGTGGTAGTTGAAACCTTAGAAAGTAGCTTACATATTGGTGCCGAAGCGCTGAAAGTCTTGGGGGTTGCAGACGATCAGGTTTCAGAGCTCGTCGATTCATTACGTAAAGATGAATCGATGTCATCCTCTGCTGAATCTGAAGAGCAAGATGAAACTCAGGATGAAAGTCAGGATGATGTTCAACAAGATGATTTTACCGACCATAAACCGGCGGTGGCTTAAGCTTAGATAGCGAACAAGAAGGGCGCCAATAGGCGCCCTTCTTATTTTTAAGTCTAAGGTAGCCCTATTTCCGGCCCTTAATGTGCTGCATCAGACGCTTACGTTTACGCTGCTGGCTTTGGGTCAGTTGATTGCTTCGGCCAGAGAACGGGTTATCCCCTTCCTTAAACTGAATACGAATCGGTGTTCCCATTACTTCTAATGAACGGCGGAAATAGTTCATCAGATAACGCTTGTAGGAGTCTGGTAAATCTTTTACCTGATTACCGTGAATAACCACTATCGGCGGATTATAACCACCGGCATGGGCGTATTTCAGCTTAACCCGACGGCCGCGAACCAGCGGTGGCTGGTGATCGTCCTGCGCCATTTGCATGATTCTGGTCAGCATTGACGTGCTTACACGATGAGTTGCACAGCGATAGGCTTCCTGAACTGATTCAAACAGGTTACCGACACCGCTGCCGTGCAGAGCAGAAATAAAGTGCACCCGGGCAAAATCGACAAAGCCCAGACGCAGGTCCAGCGCTTCTTTAACCTGCTCTTTAATTTCCTGGCTTAGCCCGTCCCATTTATTCACGGCAATTACCAGTGAGCGCCCACTATTCAGAATAAAACCTAACAGAGATAAATCCTGATCGGAAATACCTTCACGGGCATCGATTACCAGTAGCACTACGTTGGCATCTTCAATCGCCTGTAGCGTTTTAATCACTGAGAACTTCTCAACGGTTTCAGTTACCCGCGCACGCTTACGTACGCCGGCAGTATCAATAAGTATGTACTCACGTTCATCTCGCTGCATCGGGATATAGATACTATCCCGCGTGGTACCCGGCATGTCATAAACAACAACCCGGTCTTCCCCTAATATACGGTTGGTCAGCGTTGACTTGCCCACGTTAGGGCGACCGACAATCGCCAGCTTAATCGGTAAATTTTCTAAATAAGAAGTGTCTTCGACGGCATCTTCATCCGGCAGCTCTTCTTCAGCCTCATCACCCCAAGCATCGTCGGCATCTTCATCGATTTCTTCTTCAATAGCCGGGCCTAATACTTGTTCAATCAGCGAGGTCACACCACGTCCGTGAGACGCAGCGATCGGGTGAACCTCACCCAAACCTAATGAATAGAAATCAGCAACCGCGGTATCCGGATCCAGACCATCCGTTTTATTAGCGACTAAGAACGTCGCCTTTTCACGCATGCGAAGATGTTGTGCAATACCTTGGTCTGCGGCCATTAACCCGGCACGAGCATCGACCATAAATAACACAACGTCTGCTTCTTCGATGGCCAGCAAGGACTGCCCGGCCATACGAGTTTCAACGCCATCTTCCGTGCCATCGATACCACCGGTATCAATAACAATAAATTCATGTCCGGCAGCTTCAGCTCTGCCGTACTTACGATCGCGGGTTAGCCCTGGAAAATCAGCAACCAATGCATCACGAGTACGCGTTAAGCGGTTAAATAGCGTGGACTTACCCACGTTCGGACGCCCGACCAGCGCGATAACAGGTATCATTGTTGAAGCCTCTTTCTTTTATAACTCTATGATTTTATGCTGAATATCGAGTTTTTATAATCAGCTTTATATAAGACGAAACGGCCCCTGATGTCAGGAGCCGTTTTAAACGAACATAGTTGAAAACTAAATCATTATGTTCGCCTGATAAACTAAAGCCTTAGCGGGTGAAAGAATAAACGTAACCACCGCGAGCCTGAATTACCAGTCTGTCACCCGCTACGATTGGGGATGATAAGAAACCATCGCCATCAACCTTGTGCTGAGCAACAAAATAACCGCTTGCGCTGTCCATCCAGTGTAAGTAGCCCTCGGCATCACCAACAACGACGTAGCCATTAAAAATAACCGGAGCCGTTAATCCGCGGTGTAACAGATCGCTCTGAGTCCACAGAATGGCGCCACCGTTAATATCTAATGCGACTACGCGATCGTTTTGATCGACCAGATAGATCTTGCCGGAATCAATAAAGAAGTCGTTGACTGACCCCATATCTCTTTTCCATAAAATCTGGCCTGAACGCAGATCTAACGCGGTAAAACTACCGTTATAACCAATGGCATAAATAACGTTATCTAAAATGATCGGTGTACTATCAACGTCAGATAGGCGATCTATTTCAGTCGCGCCGCTTGGCTGAGAAATTCTTTGCTGCCAGATTAATTGGCCTTGGTCTAGCAGAACAGCATTCACACGGCCATTATCACCACCAACTACTGCTGCACCATGTGCAGTTGCAGGGGCTGATTCACCGCGCAGAGAAAGCAGTGGCATATCTAAGTTAGCCGTCCACTTGATAGAGCCGTCTTCTACATTTAAGCCCTGTAGCATGCCGTTAGTGGTATGAATTAGCACTAAGCCACCGTCAACAACCGGGCGAGACATTGCTTCACCGGCAACGGTCGTTTTCCACGCGATAGAACCATCATCTTTGTTTAACGCATAAACGATCGCATTTTCACTGCCAACGTAGACATGGTTACCCGCTGCGGTTACACCGCCGGATAACATGGCTGATTTCGTTGAAGAAAAGAAATAGTTTTTATCAACGACGTTGGTTTTCCAGATTTGCTTACCGGTATCTGCATCCATCGCTTTAACCATGCCGTCACGATCTGCCGCATAAATACGGCCATCTTGCCAGCTTGGGCGTAAATGAGAATAATATTCACCGATACCACTACCAACCGAAGTACTCCAAACTTTATTCGGAGAAAATTGGTTATCAACTTTCGGCAGCGGAGACATCTTCACTACGTCTTCTTCACCACCAAACAGCGAACAGCCACTCAGCATCGTTACAGAAAGCAATCCTACGCAAAAAATCCTACGTAATTTCATTCAAGTCCCCTTAAGCGGCCAGATTATTCAGTTTTATACGCAGTAATTCTTTCAGTACCGGTGAAGGATCGGCTTCAGAGGCTTGGCTATAAGCTTCTCGAGCCCCTTTGATATCACCTTTTTCTGCCAGCACGTCGCCACGAATGGCCTGCGCCTGAGCGAACCAACCACCTTTTTGTACGCTATCCAGCGTTTTTAGTGCTTCATCATACTGCTTTTCTTGCAGTTGAATGCGCGCTAAACGCAGATTGATCGTTGGCAACAAGTTGTCGTCTTTAGTGTGGCTCTGGGCCCATAACAACTGCTGTTTCGCTTTAGCAAAATCGCCTTTATCAACAGCTTCCTGAGCCATCTTCATCGCAGCAAAAACACCATAGGTGTTGTCATTAGCTTGAATGAAAGCTTCAAGATTAGCCGTGTTATCACTGTGCACAATAGCCTGATCGAAAGACATTGATATAACGGCAGATGTCTGCTGCTCATGAGACTGCCAATAGCGCCAGCCAAATAAAGCACCAATACCTAATACAACCCCGACAACCATCGCTTTTCCGTTATCACGGAAAAAGCTGCGCACCGCATCTAGCTGTTCGTCTTCATTATTATAGATTTCCACGGTGTCCCTCTTAAATTAACCGATCAATGTTGCTAAATACGTGGCTGCTTCAGCTTGAGCCAGCGTCTGTTGTTCACCATTACGCAAGTCTTTTACTACAACCTGACCCGCAGCAACTTCATTTTCACCCATGACTAATGCGATGTTTGCACCCCACTTATCAGCACGGGAAAATTGCTTCTTAAAGTTCCCACCGCCGTAATTAGTCATCAAACGTAACTTAGGCAAGGTATCTCGCAGGTTTTCTGCCAGTTGCATTGCTGCTATCTGGGTTCCTTCACCTGATGAAATCAGGTAAACATCAACGATTTTATCTGCCTGAAAATCTGGATTAACCGCCTGAACTAATAGCACTAAGCGCTCAAGCCCCATCGCAAATCCTACGCCTGAAGTAGGATGACCGCCAAGTTGCTCAACCAGCCCATCATAACGACCACCAGCACAAACAGTACCCTGCGCACCTAAGCTGGTCGTTACCCATTCAAATACAGTCCGGTTATAATAGTCCAAGCCGCGGACTAAACGTGGGTTAATCTTATATCCGATACCCGCACTGTCTAAAAACTTGCACAGGCCCGCAAAGTGAGCTTTTGACTCTTCATCCAAATAATCAGGAAGCGTTGGAGCATCGTTAAGTAATATCTGAACATCTGGATTTTTAGAATCAAGTACCCGCAACGGATTGGTATACATCCGGCGCTTACAGTCTTCGTCCAGTTTATCTTTATACTGTTCCAGATAGGCGGTTAATGCCTCTTTGTATTTTGCTCTGGCATCGAGTGAACCGATAGAATTCAGCTCTAAAGTCACATGCTCTGCAATACCCAACTCACGCCACCAGCGTGCAGTCAGCATAATCAGTTCGGCATCAATATCCGGTCCCTGTAGACCAAACACTTCGGCACCCATTTGATGAAATTGGCGATACCGGCCTTTCTGCGGGCGCTCATGGCGGAACATGGGTCCTAAGTACCAAAGACGTTGTTCTTGATTATAAAGAAGACCACGCTCAATTCCAGCGCGAACGCAACCAGCGGTACCTTCCGGGCGCATCGTGAGTGATGTCACCTCTTCACCATCGCGTTCACGATCGTTAAAGGTATACATTTCTTTCTCTACAACATCAGTAACTTCACCAATGGCTCGCTTAAATAATGGCGTTTGTTCAAGAACTGGCGTACGGATCTCACTATATCCATAAGACTCTACGACACGCTTAATGATTTCTTCTACTCGTTGCCATATTCCCGTATCTTTTGGCAGGTAATCATTCATGCCACGTACAGATTGAATTTTCTTTGACACGTCAATTCTCTATATCTTTAAAATTTTGCTGATTATAGGAGCTATACACACTCGACATCAACGTAAACAGGCAGTTGTTACACAGTAATACCGCCATAATAAGTCTTTTTTACTCTCAGCGTTCAATATTACTGAGATTTAACATTATTCCTGAGTGATATCGATACGCTTCGATTGATCCATCATTGATGCTCGGGCGCGAATTTTAGCCTCTAGCTGATCGATCATTTTATCATTATCAAAACGTTCTCTTTGCCTTTCACCGTCTTCATAAAAGCCACTCTTATTATGGCCACCGGTGACGCCGATATCAGAAACCAATGCCTCTCCCGGCCCGTTAACAACACAGCCAATAATGGAAACATCCATTGGAGTAATAATATCTTCAAGACGCTGTTCCAGCGCATTCACAGTGCCAATAACGTCAAACTCTTGGCGGGAACAGGTCGGGCAGGCAATAAAGTTGATACCACGGGAACGAATACGTAACGCTTTTAAAATATCAAAGCCAACCTTCACTTCCTCTACCGGATCTGCAGCCAGTGAGATACGTAATGTATCACCGATACCTTCTGCCAGCAGCATGCCTAAACCGATAGCCGATTTAACCGAACCACTTCGTGCCCCGCCGGCCTCAGTGATACCCAGATGTAAAGGCTGGATAATTTGTTTAGCGAGTAAACGATAAGACTGGACGGCAAGAAACACATCCGAGGCTTTAACGCTCACTTTGAAATTATCAAAATTCAGGCGGTCAAGAATCTCTACGTGGCGCAGCGCTGACTCCACTAAAGCTTCCGGCGTAGGTTCACCGTATTTCTCCTGGATATCTTTTTCCAGCGAGCCGCCATTGATACCAATCCGAATTGGAATATTTTTATCTCGGGCACATTCAACAACCGCCCGAATACGATCTTCTCGGCCGATATTGCCGGGATTGATACGTAAACAATCCACGCCGTATTCAGCAACCTGTAACGCAATACGATAGTCAAAATGAATATCGGCGACTAAAGGTACGGAGACACGCTGCTTAATAAGTTTAAATGACTCAGCTGCTTCCATTGTCGGAACAGAAACCCGCACAATATCAACCCCAACGCGTTGCAGAGCTTCAATCTGCTTAACCGTTGCATCAACATCAGTGGTTTTAGTGTTAGTCATTGATTGAACGGCAATAGGCGCGCCATCACCGATAGGTACATTACCGACATAAATACGTTTTGATTGACGACGAACTATCGGCGTTTCGCTATGCATTATAAAAACTCCACAATAACAATCACGGCAGAATAGAGATTGTTCACTTTATTCAGCCGCTAACGTCAGGCGAGCAGTCCGATTCGCATTTTTATACTGAGTCAAATCTACTTGTTTGCCTTTATACACAATATCAACTCCGGCTGGGGCACCTAGCTTAACGCGGTAAGGTGCCTGCCCGGTCAGTGACATTTTGCCACCTTTGCGTTGCAGTCCGCTATAGAGATTTTTACCTCTGGCGTCGATAACCTCAACCCAACAGTCCGCCGTGAATGTCATATTAATGTCATTCGAGTCAGTGGCCATTACCGCGGTTTCTCTGCCGCTAGAGGCTTCATTCTCTGCAATTTGAGCCGCAACAGCCTGTTCCAGCGTTGGCGTTCCCTGAACGGCATTTGACGATGTGTTATTGGTAGGTAAAACGTTTTGAGTTGGCGATGTGCCTGGAGCAGGATCGCTACCGGTAGGCTGCCCGGTAGTTTCTGGCTGTTGCTGCTGAGCCGGAATAGCAATCTGATTTTGCTCTGAAGCGGATGTCATCTCATTTTGTTGAGCTTTGTGGTTCTCCCACCACCATGCGCCAGTCAGCCCCAGAACCACAAACAGTATCATCCAGGTGAACATCATTAACCAGCGGTCGAGTTTCTTACGCGGTTTTCCTAGCGTAAATCCTTTAATCCGGTTGGATTCAACAATATTCTTATCACCAAGAACGCTGGGTAATAGTGCAATCAGTTCTTCTTCAGGAACCTGAACCAATTTGGCATAAGAACGGATATAACCGCGAATGAACGTCGGAGCTAAGCCCAAAGGATTCAATCCCTCTTCAAGCTCACGAACCGTAGTAACCTTTAAACGCAGTTGTTCAGCCACGACTTGTTGACTGAGATTTAATGATTCTCTGGCTTCGCCGAGTCGGCGCCCGATTTCAGCCAGCGGGGTTAGTTCTTTAGGTGCATCAATATTCATGAGCTAGGAATAATTGGTATTGTTTTGACTGTGAAAAATCTTGCGCTAGTAGTTGACCATAACGTTGTACGTCATTTAAACGACTTTCTAACGCAGCAAATTGAATCTGCATCCATAAACTTTCGGCGCTGTCCGGCAAGGTATCTTGGTAGCTGTTTAACAAAGCCATCGCCTCCGCGCGTTGATCACGCTGATAATATTCAGTTGCTGTTCTTAACAAGCGCGCCCCTTTTTGTGGATCTTGCTTTAATGCCCGGCTCAGTGTCTCGGTTGCCCGTTCAAACTGCCCGGCCTTTAACAAACAATAGCCTGAATTCTCAAAGCTATCGGCTATTTTTTCGGAATTTTGTAATTTAACGGCATCATCAAAATAGGCTAAGGCTGATTCATACTGCCCTAAGCTACAGAGAAAGACACCGTAATTATTCATTACGTCGCCATTATCTGGCGCTAACGCTAAAGCCTGTTGGAAACGGCTCTCGGCAAAATCATTCTCACCGATGCTCTGCTGATATATCGCCATGCCCAACTGTGTTCGGTAATCTTTTGGCGCATAACTTACGGCACGTTCAAGATTGCTCCGCGCAGCACGCATATCACCATCGCTAAAATAGGCCATGCCTAAAGCAAGACGCGCCTGAGCAGCCTTACTTTTATCAACCGCGTTGTCACCTGATAAATGGCTATTACAACCCACTAAACTACTGATGACTAACAATACCGGTAGCAATACCTTTTGCATCAGACTTATCTTCCCTGCCTGTTGACGACGGGCCAAGGCGATACGTTATCAGAAGCGCTCTACGACAAAGAGATAGGCATCTAATTGTTACGCATCAGGTTTTAGACTTCTTTTATTACAATTGGTTCACCGTTCATTTTCTTTTTTAACGTTCTCTTAGTCCGATCAATAACATCGCCGGCTAACTGGCCACAGGCGGCATCGATGTCATCACCTCGGGTTTTACGCACAATAACGGTAAAACCATATTCCATAAGTACTTTAGAAAAACGATCAACCCGACTATTAGAGCTACGCCCATAAGGGGCTCCGGGGAACGGATTCCATGGAATCAGGTTAATTTTGCAAGGTGTGTCTTTAAGACACTCCGCCAACTCATGTGCATGTTCAGTACCGTCATTAATATGGTCTAACATCACATACTCAACGGTAACACGCCCCTGATTCGCATTTGATTTACTTAAATAACGGCGAACAGAAGAGAGAAATGTTTCGATATTATATTTACGATTGATCGGCACAATATCATCGCGAATCCGGTCATTTGGTGCATGCAATGAAATCGCTAATGCTACATCGATCATATCGCCAAGTTTATCCAGTGCAGGAACCACACCAGAGGTCGATAAGGTTACCCGACGTTTAGATAAACCAAAGCCGAAGTCATCAAGCATAATTTCCATCGCAGGTACAACGTTGGTCAGGTTCAGCAGCGGTTCGCCCATTCCCATCATGACAACGTTAGTAATCGGGCGTTGTCCGGCCAGTCTGGATGGACCGATAATTTTAGCCGCGCGCCATACCTGACCAATAATCTCTGAAACCCGTAAATTGCGGTTAAAGCCTTGTTGGGCCGTAGAACAAAACTTACATTCCAGAGCACAGCCAACCTGCGATGATACACACAGCGTAGCCCGATCTTCTTCCGGAATATAAACGGTTTCAACCTGCTGATCGCCAACGGCAATAGCCCATTTGATGGTACCATCAGCGGAACGCTGTTCGGTCACCACTTCCGGTGCACGAATTTCTGCAATTTGCTGAAGCTTTGCCCGCAAGACCTTATTTATATCCGTCATTTGCTCAAAATCATCATAGCCAAAGTGATACATCCACTTCATTACCTGATCGGCACGAAATGGCTTTTCACCCAGTGAAGCAAAAAACTCACGCATTGCCTGACGATTAAGATCTAATAAATTAATTTTTTCTGATGGATTAGCAATTAAAATGCTGGCTTCAGATTGAGCAGAAACATGTTCGGACATGGTAATAAAGGCCTCGTTGTTACACTTTATGGCGCTAGAAAATCTAGAGAATTAAAGGATGATAAAATTATACCTAACAAAAACCGCATTAAACTACGGCACACGGTGCATTGTACTGCTTTTAACACTAAGTTTCTATGCAGATAATCAGAGTTAAAAAATATTTATACCGACTCATAATTTAGCAATAATAACTGAGTATTGTCTGGTTAGATGAAGATAAATGTAACGCTATCTTAATATCACTACGCCTTCGAATTTAATTACTGCCCAGATAAACCGCCTTCAGAGTTTACAAAAATATCATGGCCCGAAAAGGCCATGATATTTACTGGTATTTAACTTAGCGAATACGTGAATGAACTTCACCTTCACTGAAAAAATAAGCAATTTCGCGCGCCGCTGAAGCCGCTGAATCAGAGCCATGGACCGCATTTTCAGTCAGGCTGTCAGCATAATCAGCACGCAATGTACCAGCCAATGCATTTGCCGGATTAGTCGCTCCCATCAGGTCACGATAACGCTGAACGGCGTTTTCACCTTCAAGTACCTGAACAACAACCGGTCCTGAAGTCATAAAATCCAGCAAACCATTAAAGAAAGGTTTTCCGTCATGCTCGGCATAAAAGCCGGCAGCCTGCTCACGGGTCAGATGCAACATTTTGGCTCCGACGATAGTAAAACCGGCATTTTCGAAGCGAGCATAGATAGAGCCAATCACATTTTTAGCAACTGCATTTGGTTTCAGGATAGAAAGAGTACGTTCAGCAGACATGTTCACCTCATATGATACATATGTATATGTTTTATCATTTTGTATTTTTTGGATAAGGCATTGTAGGAATACGCTATTCGGGGCTGATTATACGAAGAGATATTAACCTTGACCATCTCAGATGTAACATTTTTTTAAAATAAACTCATCTTATTACACACTTTTCAGTCCATCGCGCATTTCGATTGATATTTTAAATAGGATATCTATAAAAAGTTCGAGCATGACCGCATAAAAATCGCCTCGAATGCACTAGAAGAACTAGGCAATAGCTCTAAAAATTAGCTATTTTTATCTTCCAGAACGTTATTGAGATGGTCACACATCGCCTTTTCTGCGGCTAATGGATCGCGTTCGGTAATGCTACGGTAAATGTTTTCATGTTCCTGAAGGGTGACTTCACGGGTTTTAAACCTGAGCATCTCCTGACGATAATCTGACATCCATTGAAATACCGCTTGTGATACCGCCAAATAAATAGGATTACCTGATATTCGGGCAACCTCTTGGTGAAAAGCCATATCGGCCATAACAAAATCATCGTTTTCAACCGCATCATGCATGGCTTTAAGCGCGACTTTCAAACGGGTTAAATCAATAGCATTGGCCTTTTCTGCCGCCATTCTGGCTAAACCCGATTCGAAAAATATTCGCGCCTCTAATAAGTGGTCAATATTTTTACTGGAACTGGAGAGCATATGGCGAGCAGCAACATCAATTTGTTCAATCATTGAATGCATATCGATACGCTCAATACATGCTCTTTCGCCATGACGGATGGTGATCATTCCCATCCCGGACAGGCGCTGCATAGCTTCACGCACTACAGGTCGCCCGACGCCGAATAGAGTCATCAGTTCTCTTTCCGGCGGCATCTGGTCGCCGGGTTGTAAATCCTCTTCCCGAATCATATTCAATAGCTGTTCGAAAACTTCATCAGAGAGTTTTTTACGTTGGATTAATCGACTTTTAGTTACGGGCATCTGAATACCACTCTTTGCGTATCTGATTGAGTATTCAGTATTCTATCGATATAACCAGAGGGTCACAACTTGAACAAAAAACCGGACGTCTTTATGCAATATAAAGACGTCCGAATAAGGGTGATTTACTAAAAATTAACGACGAACCGCATTAATCTTAAGCATTCTGGCTAAGACTAAATCGAGCTCTTTTTCATCAAAAATCGTTTTCCAGTCAGGCTTAATAATTTTCTCTTTACCATACTCAATCGCGATCATACAGGCATCAGAGAACGGATTAGTACTACGGAAGGCAACGGCTAACGCAATCTGAATATGTCCGTACATAATCGCTTTTGCGGCTGCCTCAGGAACCCCGCAGCTTTTAACGGTCTCATCTAAAGCCTCTTTCATTAAAGTCCCGACCATGCAAGTCACCGTTTCGACCAACGTCGGCTCCAAATAGGCTAACTGCTTGACGGTAATCCAATGAACATCATCCACAGGAGCATACATCTGGCGCACAATATTCTCTAACGCGCTACGTTGCTCAGCCGTTCCCTGCTCAAATGCAGCAACAATGGACTGAACCGCAGCCACGCCGCCGAAGGCATCGTCATACTCTGCTTTGGTGTATCGTTCTAAGAACACCGACGGATGACAAGGATGGGCCACGGCATAGAGAATATCTGCCCGTTGAGCGATCAAATTGGCATAGGATGCCGCAGGATCAAGCGTGAGTAATATCGCACCCGGCTTCATTTTAGGTACGATAACAGAGGATATTTTTTGCAAAATAATATCTGGCACCGCCAGAATAACGACGTCACTGATAGCAATAGAAGTATCTGCATCCGTCACTTCCCTGCCAGCATCGTTTACCCGCTGTTGTCCCTGCGGAGCCGTTTCACAATAGAAGACTTGATACTGGCTCTTCTGAAGATTGTCAGAAATTCGCATGCCCATTTTACCGCCGGCACCCAGTAAAGTGATGGTTTTCAATTCAGTTAACATGTTATTGCTCCTGTTTAAGTCTATTACGGATGTAATTCAGATTATGACGAGTCCATTGATTCTCTAGCCGGCAGGTTGTAACGGCATTGGTTTGCCACGGCAGCCAGTGTTCAATAATTTGATTAATCCCACGTGGTTCCGGGTTGACCTGCTTGATTAGATAGTCGTAATCCAGCAAGCCGGTACCCAGCGGACAGCCAACAAGATTGAACCCCACCCACCCCGCCTGACGGGAGAAGAGGAAATCCTTAACGTGAAGATTAGTGACTCGATGCTTAGTGTTGTTAATTACGTCTTTAGGGTTTTCTAATGCAGCCACACAGTTACCGGGATCGAGACAGACTCCGACATAGGGGGAGTCGATACGGTCTATCACCGACACCATGGTCTTGCTGTTCACTTGCTCGTAAGTCTCTAAACTGAGGTGAATACCGCTTGCTTCAAGACGAGGTAACGCCTGACGAATGAAGACTTCAGCCTCTTTAGCTGTCGGTTGATGCACTGGCGTATTAAACATACTGCGTAATATTCGGACATTGAGTTTGCGGGCAATGTGCAAATAAGGATCTAAGTGTTCAGCCTTTAATCCTCTGGTGCCCAGCTCTAACTCAATACCTAACGCCTGAGCCTGTTTGCGTAGTTCCAACAACTCGGCATCAGACAGCGTGGTAATTTTTTCATAGTCGCAAATCTGAAAAAGCTTAACGTCTAACTCAGCGCACTGTTCTAACATTTGAACTAATGTCATCGGCGTAGGAACACGTTCAGAGCCGCGCCAGAAAAACGAATAAGTACTCAAACCAATAGCCATATTATTTTTCCTGTAATGACTGAGAAGCGATGGGTATTGAAGGAGCATCAGCGGGTTTTTGATAGCTTTTCATCATTAGCATCAGCACTGCGGACAGCAGCATAAACCCGCCGACGGCAAACATCGGAACCTCATAGTTGCCGCTAAGGTCGTGCAGAATTCCGGTAATATAGCCCGCGGAAAACCCCGCAATATTGCCGATGGTATTGATTAGCGCTACTGCCGCCGCTGCGGATGCTCCGGTCAGGAACTGTGTCGGAAGGGTCCAGAAGTTAGGAAGTGCAGAAAATATGGAGCATGCGGTGATGGTAATAACCACCATAATCGCAAAGGGTGATTCCATAAATAATGCGAGCGGTATACTTACTGCACCAGTAATAGCTGGAATATATATATGCCAGCGGCGAATACCTCGTCGCGTTGCATCCCTTGACCAGAGATAAAGAGCTAAAGCTGCAGGTAGATAAGGAATAGCGGTAATCAATCCTTTATCAAAGATGTCGAAGGTAACCTGAAACTGCTGCTGGAAACCGGCAATGATTGTCGGCAGGAAGAAACCTAAAGCATACAACCCATAAATAAAGCCAAAATAGATCAGGCTTAGCATCCACACACGGCCATTAAACATTACCGTTAATACGCTGGGATGCTGGCTATTTTGCTTGGTCGCATGTTCCCGTTCCAATTCAGACACCAGCCACTGTTTTTCATCATCATTTAGCCAGCGTGCCTGCTCAGGCTTATCAACCAACCAGAACCAGGCAATCAGGCCCACAAGGATCGCTGGAATCGATACCCCGAGGAACATAACCCGCCAACCGGCCAACCCTAAAAAACCATCCTGTCCAATAAGTACAGCCGCTAAAGGCGCACCAAAAACCACCGTTAAAGGCTGAGCCAGATAGAATAACGATAGAATTTTGCTCCGATAGCTGGCGGGTACCCAAAGGCTAAGATAGAGAATGGCTCCGGGGAAGAAGCCCGCTTCAGCAATTCCTAACAATATCCGTAGAATATAGAGCTCTTTAATTCCGGATACCCAGGTAAACAGCAGTGAAACAATACCCCATGACACCATTATTCGAGCCAGCCACTTACGGGCTCCGAAACGGTGCAATGCTAGGTTACTCGGGACTTCAAGTAGTATGTATCCGATAAAAAATATGCCTGATGCCAGTCCGAATTGTGCAATCGTCAACCCAAGATCCTGACTCATCCCATTCGGCCCTGCGAATGAAATTGCCGTACGATCTAAGAAATTGATAAAAAACATCAAACCAACAAAAGGGACCAACCGCAGAGATATTTTATTAATCGCTGATTTTTCTACGCTGCTCGGTGGAGAATGTTCGCTCATAATTATTCCTTTCACACTATCACTACCTATACTGGCTGCTGAGCCTGCGGTTAAAAAAACAGCCTCAGTGGTATGATGACGTGACTTCTAATTAAGATTAACAATATGCCTACAAATAAAAAACGTAGGCGGTTCAAATAGCTATCCATTAAGGGTGGCTAGATGCTTTATAATTCCGATGACTATGTATCTATCTCATCAATCTGATACTTATTTTTATAAACGTATTTTTCAAAACTGAACGCCTGGTTTTTTAATTATTGGTCAGCTTGAGTCATTGGTATGATGACATGATGAATAAATACGGTTATAAAAACGATCGTCGTGATCTTTTGTTCACAACTTAAACATTGGGTGGATTTTAGAAGTATGATGATAACTATCATTATGGATTTGGATGGTCAATCAGTTACCTGAATTAGAGTATAATATTGCAATCAAGCTCACAAAATATACCGTTGAGATAAATAATATGGTTGATTGGGTTTATTTTGTTAAACTTAATTTAAACTATGGATAAACGATTCAGCAAATTGATGTGAGTAAAAATCGCGTTCCGGCTGAACATATGAACAATAAATAAATCATATGTTAGTTAGCTATAGCAGAAATGATAAAAATAACGGCCTGTAGAATACAGGCCGAAGGTATAATGCATAGATAGCCCTAATCTGGGCTTATGTCTGTGGTTTACAAATCTAATAACCCAATCAATCCAGCACAAAGCTTACGCTATTCACCTGACCGCTTTCGTCCAATACGCTGATTTGATATTTTCCCGAAACGGTCAATGTCTGAATGAATGGATCTGTTTGCTCTGTTTCGGTGACTGCCTCGCCGTTAATAAACCACCAGCGTTTACCTCTGCCGCCTTGAGTATCAAGGCGAAGATCCAGTGAGAGAGAACCCGGTATACGTTTTAATATAGCCCCTTCTTTTATGCCCAATATTAACAAGGGCGGGCTAGTGTCATATCCGATTGGCGGGCACGTTTCATCACGTACCGGCAGGCGCTCGTCTCTACGCTCAGCTAACGGCAGCCAAGTCTCCAGAGGGGTTGGCCATAGAGCAATACGGCGTTTAATTGCCCCGCTGCAATCCGGAGCCACGCGTTTTCCTTCAGCGTTTACCCATAGGCTTAACCAGCCGCCAATACCGGTATCTTGCCCCGGGGCAGATAATGTCGGTGGAATGGTACCGTCCAAAATCCATGCCTGACGTCGTTGACGACAGTTAGGGTCACCGGCTTCCAAACTCTGTCCCTGAGGCCAACAGATAACTGCCCTGCCGACTGAATCAGGCCGGGGATCTCTTGGCCAAAATCTTGCAGTCTGAGCGCTTCGGTTAACCAGTAAATTATTAATCTGATGCAGAATAGGTACTGCTGTCGCGTAGCCAAACTGCCCTGCAACCGGAGTACCGTCGGGACGACCAACCCAAATACCAATAAGATAACCACCATTCATACCAATGGTCCATGCATCTCTATAGCCATAGCTTGTCCCGGTTTTCCACGCTAACGGAACAATATCAGAGAGTTGGTTATCAGGAACCGGGCGAGCCTCGCCGGCCAATATCCGCCGTACAATCCATGCAGAACCGGGAGAAAGTAGAGGGCGTTCAATTAAAGGGTCCTGTGGCCGGTAGCGCAAAGCGGCAACGTTGCCATGGCGAACAAAGGCACTGTAACCACTCACTAACTCATCCATTCGCATGCCGGTTCCCCCCAAAATAAGGGAAAGGTTAGGTTCACTATTAAGCGGAAAACGTAAAGTGATGCCGGCATTACGCATATTGCCGGTAAAACGCTTAGGGCCATAGGCTTCAAGAACCTGTACTACGGGCAGATTCAACGATCTGACTAAAGCGTCTGACGCACTCACCGGGCCGTTAAATCCGGTATCAAAATTACCGGGCCGGTAATCACCGAAACGGCGGGGAACATCTTGCAATAATGATTCGGCATGAATCAGGCCGTCATCCAACGCCATTCCATAAGCAAATGGTTTTAACGTAGAGCCCGGAGAGCGCCACGCGGTGATCATATCAACGTGACCAAAGCGGCTAACGTCATTAAGATCGACGGAACCGATGTAGGCTTTAACCGCCATGGTGGAATGTTCAACTACCAAAATTCCCATTGAGGTATTTTCAGGCAGCTGACTTTTCCACCCCATCGTCATATCTTCAAGCCGGCGCTGCAACGAGGCATCAATGGTGGTTTCAATCACATCGGACTTACTTTCAGACAACATACGACGAGCTAACAGAGGAGCCAGCTGTGGCGCTTGACGACCTGCCAACCAGACGGTTTCCTCTTTTATCTCTTCAACCTGTTGCTCACTCCATACGCCATATTCGGCCAGGCGTGAGAGCACTTTATCTCTGGCTAACTGGGCTCTTTCTGGATAACGATCCGGTCGTAAACGGCTTGGCGCCTGTGGTAACACCGCCAACAAGGCCGACTCAGCCCGGGTTAGCTCTGACGGCGGTTTATCCAGATAGGCCCAGCTGGCGGCACCGATACCCTGCAAAGTTCCGCCATAGGGTGCCCGATTGATATACAGCGTAAGAATTTGATCTTTGCTGTAATGCCACTCAAGTTGCAAGGTGCGAAAAACCTGACGCAGCTTGCCGGTAAGCGTCCTGTCATGGGGTTCAATTAAGCGGGCAACCTGCATTGATAGCGTACTTCCGCCGGAAACAATGCGTTGATTTGTCAGGTTTTGCCACAGGGCCCGACCGATAGACAGTGGATTAATTCCGGGATGTTCGTAAAACCAGCGATCCTCATAGGTCAGCAAGGCTTCGATATAATAAGGAGATACCTGATCGAGTGAAACGGAATAGCGCCATACCCCTTCAGCATCGGCAAAGCGCCAAAGCGGAGTGCCATCATCGGCAACCACCACTCGCGCTGTTTGTACGTTGGTATCCGGCAAAGGCCATATTTTATCCGCGCCCCACAGCCCGGCAGCGATTATCCCAACCATGAGTATCAATGCGGCCAGCGATCTACGCAAAAACCGAAGTGTGATTATATTTGAAAATATCCAACGCAATTAGGGCTACTCATTGAAATTAGTACCAAATTAAAGAGACGAAATTTAAACTACGCCATCAACACGATAAGGGCGCCATACGGCGCCCTTTTATTACACAAGCAGATTAGTCATTTCTACTTAACGTCTAAACGGGCCGGCGTCGAACCAACAGACCGCCATTCAGGTTTATACATTGATTCCACCTGCGGAGCCGGAATGCTGTAGCTTCCCGGCGTAACCGCCCGCACTAAATACAGCAGCGTTACCGGATAGTTACGGCTGCCGTCAACTTTCACAGCGGCAACATAGCGATCGTCACGGTATTCCTGATACTGAATTTCAGCACTCTGCATTTTACTTTGTAGCGTGGCTAGCTCACCGGCACTGTCACCCAGACTGGCACTGCTATCGCCAAGATTCTGATTTTCCAGTTCAAAACCGGCCGGTAGTAAATCCACAACCAAGGCATCGTTCACTTGACGATCGGCCCACAGATTTAAGTGAACCACCATCAGTTGGCCACTTTTCACCTGATTCAGCGCAACCGGAGAACCGTCCAGATTAAGGAAATTGCGCTCAATATGCAGATTATTGCTGACCGGAGTCGGCTGCTTCAATGGATAGCCGGTAATATCAACGCGAGGATAAACCGTCAGACCACCGGAGTTAGTCAGATTAATACCTTTCGCCAGTTGATTAGCATCATAGAGGAAAGAGACTGGTTTATTGTTTTCTACCTCTTTGCTTTCTACACCTGAAACGTCAACGCTCCAGTCTGCAGACTGCTTATTCAATAAATTCCGGCCGGCAAGATAAACGGCATTACGTTCTTGAGTAGAAAGATAACGCTCAGAGATAAGATTATCTGATAGCCCCATCAATACGCTGCCTTGCTGTTCAGGCAGCAGATTGTACTCGTTTAATAACGACAGTATTAATGCGTTATCCCGTAATTCACTCCCGTAATCACCCAACCAAACATTACGTTGAGCGCCACCCATGGCTACGCCTTGCTTAATCGCCTGCGTGGCTTTTGGCATATCGCCCATTAGTTGCAGAGCTACGCCCAATTGAACTAATGGTAAACCTGACATCGCTTCACCACGACGATCGTAAAGCTGGCGCAATGCCCCCAACGGAGCCTGCTGCTGGCGAGCTAATACCAGTCCGGCATAGGCCTGAACGGCAAAGCGCGAAGCATCAGCCGTCTTGCTGCTCTCACTATAGCGAGTTTCAATCTGATTACGGTCCTGCAGATAACGTAGCAGACGCTGATTTGCTTTGTTCAGCGCATCTTCCTGTACGGAATAACCTTGCTCACGGGCACGGATCAGGAAGTCGGTGACATAGGCTGTCAGCCAGTACTCTTCATAGCCTTGCTTGTCCCAAAGTGCAAAGCTGCCGTTCCCTTTTTGCATTCCCAGCAAACGCTCAATACCGATATCGATATTTTTGCGACGAACATCATCGCTGTCACTTTTAATTCCTAACGCAGCTAACTGAGCCTGATTAGAGTAAAGCGATGGATATAGCCCGCTGGTAGTCTGCTCAAGGCAACCATAAGGGTAGGCAAACAGCTCACGAATATGCTGTGCCACATTCAATGGCGGCGTGCCGGTTAAGGTCATTTGGCCTTCAATGGTAGAAGTCGCCAGTCCTTGTAATGCATCAGGGGGTAATACCCAGTTTTGCCCGGAGCTTAATGTCATGGCATAGCTGTTAGTCTTAGCCGGCGTTGCCGGACGAACGCCTAATGTCCAGTGTCGTTCAATAACCATGGTTGGCTCATTAGGTAACACTAACCCATTAACCGTCACTTTAATGTCACCCTGACCAAATCCATTTAAGGCTTCAATCGGGATACTTAACGTTTTACGCTGTCCTTTGGCTAGCTTCACGTTTTGCGTTGCTGTACCGGTCTGTTTAATCAAACCATTAGTCATAACTTTTACATCTAAGGTCTGTTCAGCGTCGGTTAGGTTACTCAGATCAAGCGCCAGAATACTGCGGTCACCACCGGCAATAAAGCGCGGCATAGACAGCTCAGCAATCAACGGTGCAGCGACAATAATCTTGCTTTCAGCGCTGCCGAACTCTTCATCACTCCAGGCCTGAGCCATTAAGCGAAGCTCACCGTTAAAATCAGGAATAGGCAGTTTAATCTCGCCTTCACCTTTATCGTTCAGCACGACAGGTAGTGCCTGCTGCGCCACAATTTGGACCACGGTAACCGGTTTCTTACCACCGCGAGACAGCGCATCGTCTTCACCGTCACCGCCGAAGCTAAGTTTGGCTGTCTTCCCCTGCCCTTCAATCAGTTGACCATAAATATCCATCTGATCGACGCTGTAGCGTTTACGACCAAAGAAGGCTTCGTAAGGATCCGGCGTAACAAAATTAGTGATATTGAGCACGCCACTGTCTACCGCAGACAGCAGTACATTAATCGATTTCGGCAGCTCACCCTCTTTCATTGAGGCTTTCACTTTTACCGTCAATGTTTGATTCGGGCGCATACGTTCAGGCGTACTTAGCGCTAAAAAAATCTTACGATTAATATCAACCAACGGAAGATGTAACAGGCCAACTGCACGTTTCGGCGTTGCCTGTAACGTCTTATCTCCCGGGCGTACAACTAAAGCACTAATGTAGAGATCGTGGCGATTCCACTCTTCATTGACCGGCACTTCAAAATCAGCGCCGCCTACCGGAACTTCAATCTCTTTCCACCATAGCGGGCCATCGCTAGACTCAAGCATCAGGTAACCTTTACCGGCTGTCGGAGCCTCAACGTTAACTTTTACTTTCTCTCCCGGTCTGTAGGCCGGTTTATCCAGTTTAAGCTTCACCTGATCCGGTCTTAATGCACCGGTGCCATCGGTATTATCCTGCCAGCTATAGCCAGCCCAAAAACGCAGGCTACTGGTTACACCAGTGCTAGGATCTTCAACTTCAAGGCGATAAGAGCCCCACTCGACCGGATAGTTGACTTTAACAACCTGATCGGCAGCGATACTTTTTGTTTCTTGAGAAACAACCAGATCTTTCTGATCGTATTGGGAACTCCAGCCACCATCAGATGACCACTCCCAGTAGTAATCACGACGTTCACGCACTAAGCGTACGTTCAGTGATTGAGCGGCAAGCTTATTACCGTTAGCGTCGGCATACACCACATCAAAACCGGCAAGGCTGTCGGAATCGACCATAAACTGAGGCTTATAACTATTGGATTTATAGTCATAGGTCTCTTTTTTAACGAACAGAGGACGAATGCCCGGCATGGTTTTTGCCGGCCAAATGGCCTGCTCTGCCCGACGCGTCACAGGACGGCCGCCCGACTCCATCAGACTGGCTTGAATCACCACTTTAAGCGGTGACTTCACCTTATCCCAACTGCTTGGTAGGGTGACGCTGGTTAAACCATCTTCATCTAACTTAAGATCAAACTCGTCAAGTGAACGGAAACCGTCGGTTTCCAGCACTGAACCAAACTCATATCCCGGTAGTTTAGCAACCGCATCTCTGGCCGGTCGCAGGAACATCTGCCCCTGCAGGCGATTGCCCGATGCGGGTGCGCCATAAAGATAGCGGCCGGTTACATCAAAAGTAATTTCCTGAGTTGGTGAAACCGGCTCGCTTTCAACAGACTTCAGCTCTAATGCCATACGTTCAGGCATAAAGTCTTCGACTTTAAACTTATAGAAACGCGGTTGTTTATCGCCTAGATTAAAGCGCAGTGACCATTCGCCGGTGGGTGCTCCGGCCGGAATCTCATATTGGTACTGGTATAAACCTTTATTTGGCTGCCAGACAAAGCTGCGGATCACCTGATTATCAGGTTTAAGAATATCGACTTTGATCGGCTGATCCGGTAGCCCGGCACCGTCAGAATCACGTAATAAGCCATTAACGATCAGTGTTTCACCCGGACGATAAAGATCTCTTGGGCCAAAGGTAAAGAACTGAGTGGCATAACCTTCCGGGCCGGCAATATCAAACTCGGATAAATCCAGCGCTGACTTGGTTAAATCAATCATGCTGGTTTGACCGTCTTTAGTCGCCAGCATCACTTTTGCTTTAACGTCTTTAACTAACTGCGCATGGCCGTCTGATGAGGTTTTGGCCTGTGCCAGAGAATGACCTTTTTCATCAAACAGCTCAATTTTGACGCCTTCAATACCTTGGCCACCTTCCAGCGCCTGAGTAAATACGTCAAGGCGGTCGTGGTAACGGTGAAAGGAAATACCAATGTCACTTAACGTAAAAATAGTCACCGGATTGCTGTACTGATAGGCGCCTGCTTCCTGCATCACGGCCAAATATACGCCCGGTTGACTTAACTCTTTCACGCCGTTTAGCGGCAGCAAAATTTGCTCACGCGTATTACGCTGTGGACTTAGATCAAAACGTCCGGTGTAAGCTAAAGTTGCTTTTTTCAGGAATTCATTTGATTCCCAATAGCTCTTAGCGCCAGTTCCTTCCCATTCGGCCAGAAACGCCGTCAGAGCTTCAGGCTTAATACGGAAAAAGTTAACGTCAACCTTATTCACGTTGAGAGCAATCACCGGTAATCCGCTGATCACCTTGCTCGGTAATAAAGAGCCACGGCTGGCAAAGCCAACGGAAGGTTCGATATCACGGGTAGTCAGTTTTTGCTGTAGTTCTTTGCCCAGTTTAGCGCCGTTAACGCCGGCAAGATTTTTATCAACAGTCAGAATTAGCTTACGGGCGGGCTCCAAATGTCGGAGTCTAAGCTCAGTTTTACTGTCAGAAAGTTCCCATGCGCCGTCAACCTTTCCGCTGGTTTCGTCAACCAGATGCAGCAAAGAAGCAAACTGTTGGTTCGAGGCTACCGGAATGGAAAAGGTTACTACCATAGCACTGGCACCGTCTAACTGAACTTCGGAAGCATCCAGTATGGTGAACTCTTTACCGGCATAACGCTCAGCAGATTGTTCGGTGGTTTTACCAGCGGGTTCCGGGGCAGCATATAGCGGCGCAGAGACCAACCCAAGGCAGGAGGCAAAAAGTAAACTCTTTAGCCACATAAAATCAGAACTTCCCTGACGCATAAGCGATTCTCTCTGAAAACGATCGGATAAAAATATATGAGTGGTATACCCCAAATCATTCGAGACGCTGTGAAGGGCGGCCGACACAGATACAATTTGAAGTATCACGGGTATACAATACTAGCTCGATAACAATATAAATAATACTTAGCCCTTACGCATCTGAAAAGATAAGGATGCACATAAGGAATTAGCTTTCGCTAAAAGTCAGCACAATCGGTAACGGAGGATTACTCCGGCGCTTTAACCTAGCCCACCATCCTTGAGAATCAGTGTGGCGATAAAATGCAGGATAGGATTTCATACCGCTGACAATGTGATCCATTCCTTCATTGTTTAATGCAATACAGCTTAATTCAACGTTTACCGGTAAAAGCTTAATTGATAAATTTGTAATTTCCTCAATCAATCCGCTCCGTTCGGCATTATCAATACAGTCTAGTAACATTAGCAATGACCAACGCTCGGCCCCCATATTGACCATAGCTAATCGACAATCTTTAATCTCTGGCTGGGAAACGCAATATTGATAGAGCGCTTTAGCAAACGTCACCGGCATATCTTGTGGCCTGATATTGTGGCCAGAAAATGCTGAGGGATTAGCGTCCATTTCCGGCATCAAAGAAATAGTGATTAGCCGGTTCATTAACGAATGTTCCAGAATAACGAAATTATCCTCATCACCTATCAGGGCGGTATTAAAACGCTGCTGACGGGCAAATCCTATAATTGTCGAGCCACTCACTTCCAGATATTGTAATTTATCGGGTTGGTGAATTTTAGGTAGCGATAAAGGCGGCACCCCTGGTTGATGACCTAAGGTCGCAAACAGAATAGGTAACTCAGTGGAATCCAAATCTTCAAGAATCAGATTAACCATCTCGCTATTATTTTCATGGTTGGAAGAATCGCACAACACCCAAAAAAGATGTGGCTCAAAAGCCTCGAGAAAAGCTTCACATTGCTGTAAATAATGGTCGAGATCGCCAGTGCTAGAAGTATCAGATAACAGGTTTAACTGTTCGAGTAAGGAGTGGTCCATCAATTCATCCATGAGTGATATTTCTAAAGCACATCATTGTGCTTAAATTCTGGCCAACCCTAACGGATTGGCCATCTTAAATCAACGAATAACGCTAAAGTATTACTTAGCTTTTTGTAACAATAGATTAGCTATAGCCCGGACGCCTAAACCAGTGGCTCCGGCAGCCCATTGCTCAACGGCACCTTTGCGGTAAGTTGCAGAACAATCGATATGTAACCAGCCTTGCTGATAATTCTTCACAAAATGGGACAGGAAGCCTGCCGCAGTACTGGCGCCCGCACTGTATGCAGCACCGGCCATATTGTTTAGTTCAGCAAAGTTAGACGGCAACTGACTACGATGGAACTCGGCCAAAGGCAGACGCCAGAACGGCTCATTCTCACTGCTCGCACAGCTCAGCAGTTCATCAGACAGTTGGTCGTCAAAGCTTAGTAAAGCGTGATAATCATTGCCTAATGCGGTCTTAGCTGCGCCGGTCAGCGTCGCACAATCAATAATCAACTGAGGATTTTGCGCTTCGGCATCAATAAGTCCGTCAGCGAGCACCAGACGCCCTTCAGCATCGGTATTCATCACTTCAACCGTTTTACCATTGCGATAACGGATAATATCGCCGAGCTTAAACGCATTACCGCTGACCAGATTATCTGCACAGCACAGGAATAGTTTTACTCGCTGATTTAAACCACGACTGATAGCCAGCGCCAGCGCACCGGTAATGGTTGCAGCGCCGCCCATATCAGACTTCATTGAGTCCATAAATGCGCTTTGTTTCATGCTATATCCACCGGAATCAAAGGTAATACCTTTGCCGACCAGGCTGGCTAATACTGGCGCATCCGGGTTACCGGTTGGATTATAATCCAGCGCTAAAAATGCAGGTTCACGCACAGAGCCGCGGCCAACGGTATGAATCCCCATATAGCCCTGTTCACGCAGTGCCTCACCTTTAATAATACGATAGCTAACTGAATCACAAGACAGGCTGCAAAGCAGATCAATTGAACGCTTAACCAGTTGCTCAGGCCCTAACTCTTCCGCTGACATGTTGATGGTGTCACGTACCCAGTCAATAATCCGCAGACGACGTTCTAACTCTTGTTGGTCTTGGGCATCTAACTCAGCCCATTCAACTTTTCGCTCACCTTTTGGCCCGCGAAAACCCTGCCAAAAACTCCAGCTTCGCTCTAAATCCCAGCCGTCACCAACAAGCTTAACCTGCTTAATACCTTGTCCATCCAGCTTACGCCCGGCACGTTGCATCGCACCTAGCTTGCCATTACCACTCAGATGAATAGTCATACCATCATTATTTGCGCTTAACAGCGCTTTTTCACCCCAGACAGCACTGGCAGGCTCATGGGAAATCGAAACAGGCATAAATTGATTGGTCATTTTTTATTGCTCCCGATTTTTTATTTTTAATCTTGTGATGGATAGAAAATTAATATACCCGAAATAAATCAAGGTGAATGACCGCAGCCAACGCACCCGCGACGGGTATAATTAGGGCCACCCTAAGGTGACCCTAATCGATATCATTTACTCGGCTTCATCCAACCAAACCAGTAAAATAGCTTCTAATACTTTTTCGTTTGAAGCTTCAGGATCGTCATTGAAATCCTCAAGCTCACAGACCCAGCGGTGTAAGTCAGTAAACCGTACCGTTTTTGGATCTAAATCGGGAAACTGGTCATATAAGGCTTCACCAATTTCACGCGTATTTTGCCATGTTAAATTCATTACTCCGGCCCTCATCAAGTCAGGCGTTACCGATTTAGTAACAACAGATTTAAGGATCAATGCTCGCGTGCGTGATTAACCGTATAGCGAGGCAGCTCTACAACTAAATCTTCGTTAGCGACTTTAGCCTGGCAGCTGAGGCGGCTTTCTGGCTCTAACCCCCATGCTTTATCCAGCATGTCATCTTCCAGCTCGCTGCTTTCATCCAGAGAATCAAAGCCTTCACGCACAACGCAATGGCAAGTGGTACATGCGCAGGACATTTCACACGCGTGCTCAACTTCAATACCGTTACGTAATGCGGCATCTAATATGGTCTCGCCCTCTTTGGCTTCAACAACGGCACCTTCCGGACACAGGTCCTGATGGGGCAGAAAAACTATCTTAGGCATGCTTAAACCTCATCTACAGAATGACCCGCCAAAGCGCGGCGAATGGAAGAGTCCATTCTGCGGGCGGCAAAATCTTGGGTGACTGAATCCAGCGCCTTGATAGACGCCTCAATAGCGGCAGGGTCATCGCCCTGTGCAATAGCTTCTAACTGAACAATTCCGGCATTAATTTGGCTAAGCTCTGCTTCATTTAGCAGATCTGCATCGCTGTTAAGAGCAGCAATTAAGCTCTCAAGTACGCGAGCTGCTTCAACTTTTTGCTCAGCTAACATACGGGCATTAATATCCTGCTGCGCATTAGCCATCGAATCTTTAATCATGGTAGCAATTTCATCATCGCTTAAACCATAAGATGGTTTGACCTGAATAGATGCCTGAACGTTGGTCGATTTTTCCATCGCGGTCACGCTGAGTAAACCATCGGCGTCAACCTGATAGGTCACTCGGATATGAGCGCCACCGGCAGGCATCGCAGGTAAACCGCGCAGCGTGAATCGAGCCAGAGAGCGGCAGTCATCAACCAGTTCACGCTCACCTTGCAAAACGTGCACCATCATGGCCGTTTGACCATCTTTAAACGTCGTAAATTCCTGAGCCCTGGCTGCCGGAATCGTGGTATTGCGCGGAATAATTTTTTCAACCAATCCGCCCATAGTCTCAATGCCCAATGACAAAGGAATGACATCGAGCAGTAACATATCAGAATCCGGCTTATTGCCGACCAGAATATCTGCCTGAATAGCGGCACCGATCGCCACCACTCTATCCGGGTCAATCGAAGTTAACGGCGTGCGGCCAAAAAACTCACCAACCATCGAACGAACCAGAGGGACTCGAGTCGACCCGCCTACCATCACCACTTGCAAAACTTCATCGGCGGTAACGCCCGCATCTTTTAAGGTCCGGCGGCACGACATCAGGGTTTTCTTAACTAGCTGAGCAATTAAGCTATCAAACTGTTCACGGGTAACCTCCCCCTGCCAGTCGCCAATCTTAACCTCGGTACTGTCACTCATGCTCAGCGCAATCTTAGCGGCAATCGCCGTATCTAATAGCTGGCGCTGTACCTGATGATCGCTGTGTTCACCTAATCCGGCTTGCTCACGCAGCCAGTCAGCCAGTAGATGGTCGAAATCATCGCCACCGAGAGCAGAATCACCGCCGGTCGCCAGCACTTCAAATACGCCACGGCTCAAACGCAAAATAGAAATATCAAAAGTACCGCCACCCAGATCGTAAACGGCAATAATACCTTCCTGACCTGAATCCAGACCATAAGCAATAGCCGCAGCAGTCGGTTCATTCAGCAAACGCAGAATATGCAACCCTGCAAGACGGGCGGCATCTTTAGTACCTTGGCGCTGAGCGTCATCAAAATAGGCAGGCACGGTAATGACTACGCCTTCCAGCTCGCCCGCTAACGTTTCCTTAGCCCGTTTAGCCAGTGCCGACAGTATTTCAGCCGAAACCTGAACCGGATTAACCACCCCGCTAGCCGTAACGATTGTCGGTAATCCATTCTCACTTGGCTGCAGTTGATAAGGTAAATTAGGGTAACGTTGAACGATGTCGTTCAGCGAACGGCCCATCATACGTTTGACGGAACTCACTGTATTTGAAGGGTCGCGCGCAGCCTGAGCGCGAGCGTCCCAACCAACGTCAATGGCATCCGTCTGATAATGAACCACTGAAGGTAAAAGGTGGCGACCTTGCTCATCAGGAAGTGTTTCAGCTTGTCCACTACGGACAGTGGCAACCAAAGAATTAGTCGTGCCAAGATCAATACCGGCTGCAAGCCGGCGTTGATGTGGAGCCGCGGTTAATCCGGGCTCACTTATTTGTAATAAAGCCATGTTCAGTATCCGTCAGGAGTCCAGCAGCTTTTCTTCCAGCTGCTCTACTTGCTGTTGAAGCTTATCCAGAAAGCGTAGTTTACGGACTGTATCCGTCGCTGTCTGCCAATTCTCATCATCTAATTCTTTGACTAGCTGTTCACTGCGCTGGCGAGTCATTTTTTCTACCCACTGGCTAAAACTAGCCAGTGCAGATTCTGCATCTGATTTACGCTCAATGGCATCTAACTCTTCACGCAATTCCAACTGCTCCATAAGAAAAGCAGTATCGTGCATGGTTTGTTGTTCATTTCTTACGTCGAAGCCTTTGAGAGACAGCAGATACTCTGCCCGCCGCAGCGGATTTTTTAACGTTTGGTAAGCGTCATTGATGGTCGCTGCCTGTTGAATCGACTGAAGTCGATCGCTGTCAGAAGCGGTAGCATAACGATCGGGGTGATACTGGCGCTGAAGTTCTTGATAACGGGCGGAGAGCGATGGGGTATCCACAACAAAATGGATGGGTAAGTTGAATAGAGTGAAATAATCCATGACATGCTCTGATGATAGTAGTTGGGCGAAAGCTCCTTCACCACCAAGTGAAGTAAAGGAGCAACGGTATAGTCAAAACTTAAAATACGCTGTGTATGCCGTTGGCATACTACGAAAGCAGACTAGACGTTAAAACTTTCGCCACAACCACATTCACTAGAAATGTTCGGGTTATTAAATTTAAACCCTTCGTTCAGGCCTTCTTTAACAAAATCAAGCTCGGTGCCGTCCAGATAAACCAGACTTTTTGCATCAACAATTACCTTAACGCCTTTGTCTTCGAATACCGTATCTTCATCGAATAATTCGTCAACAAACTCAAGAACGTAAGCCATTCCGGAGCAGCCCGACGTTCTTACCCCAAGGCGAAGGCCGACGCCTTTTCCCCGGTTAGTTAAAAAAGTCTGAACACGCTGCGCTGCGCTGTCGCTCATGGTAATCGCCATAACCAAACCTCAATTTTTTAGTTCTTATTTGCTGCTATGCTTATTTTTATAGTCCGCGATAGCTGCCTTAATTGCATCTTCTGCCAGAATAGAGCAGTGGATTTTAACCGGTGGCAATGCCAGCTCTTCCGCAATTTCAGTATTCTTGATGGCACCAGCCTGATCCAGTGATTTGCCTTTAACCCACTCGGTTACCAGCGAACTGGAAGCAATTGCTGAACCACAGCCATAAGTTTTGAAACGCGCATCTTCAATAATACCTGCATCGTTAACTTTAATCTGCAATTTCATTACGTCACCACAAGCGGGTGCGCCAACCATACCGCTACCAACGGTAGGATCTTCATTATCAAAAGAGCCCACGTTACGTGGATTCTCGTAGTGCTCTATTACTTTGTCACTGTAAGCCATGATATTACTCCTGCTTTTGACCGCGCCACCGATAATGACGCGATATTAAGTCAATTAATGGTGAGACCACTCGATGGTGCTGATATCTACACCCTGCTTAAACATATCCCAAAGAGGAGACAAATCACGCAAACGGCCAATTGATCTCTTAACTAAATCAATTGTGTAGTCAATTTCTTCTTCTGTGGTAAAGCGACCCAAAGAGAAACGGATCGAGCTATGAGCCAATTCATCACTCATTCCCAAAGCGCGTAAAACATAAGACGGCTCTAAGCTGGCAGAAGTACAGGCTGAACCTGAAGAAACGGCTAAATCTTTCAGTGCCATAATTAAAGATTCACCTTCAACGTAGTTAAAACTAACGTTGAGGATGTTAGAAACGCCTTGCTCAAGGCAGCCGTTCAAATGAGTCTCTTCAATATCTTTCAGACCGTTCCACAGGCGATCGCGCAACCCACGGATACGGGCCATATCGGAGTCCATATCTTCTTTAGCAATACGATAAGCTTCGCCCATACCAACAATTTGGTGTACAGGTAGCGTACCTGAACGCATACCACGTTCGTGGCCGCCACCGTGCATTTGAGCTTCAATTCTGATACGAGGTTTACGGCGAACGTACAGAGCACCGATACCTTTAGGACCATAAATTTTATGTGCAGAGAAAGACATTAAATCGACTTTAAGCTGAGACAGATCGATCGGTAATTTACCGACGCTTTGTGTCGCATCAACATGGAAGATAATGCCACGGCTACGGCACATTTCACCGATAGTCGCGATATCCTGAACCACACCGATTTCATTATTTACGTGCATGATAGAAACCACCGAGGTGTCTTCACGCATCGCCGCTTCAAGCTCTTTCAGGTCAATGATGCCATTAGCCTGTGGCGCTAAATAAGTCACTTCATAACCTTCGCGCTCTAACTGGCGACAGGTATCCAGAACCGCTTTATGCTCGGTTTTGCTGGTAATGATGTGCTTACCTTTCTTCTGATAAAAGTTAGCTGCGCCTTTAATACCTAGGTTATCAGCCTCTGTGGCACCAGAAGTAAAAACAATTTCACGCGGATCTGCGCCAACCAAATCAGCAATTTGATTACGGGCAATATCAACAGCCTCTTCAGCCTGCCAGCCAAAACGGTGGGACCGGGAAGCCGGATTGCCGAAGATGCCATCAAGGGTTAAGTACTGCATCATCTTCTCAGCAACACGCGGATCGACCGGAGTTGTTGCAGAGTAGTCTAGGTAGATAGGTAATTTCATTCTTTGCTCCGTACATTACTTCAAAATAATGCAAATAATCACTGGCGATTAAGCGCGCAGATTGATTTTTTTCGCTTCATCGAATAGACGATGAGAACTGGTTGCTGAACCTTGAGTATCATTATTTTGACGGTCAGCAACATCGAGTATTTCTTGATTTTTTACCAGCTCAGCCAGAGTAATATCATTGAGGAAGCTACTGATCCGCTCGCTGAGATCGTGCCACAACGTATGGGTTAAACAACGGGTGCCGCTTTGGCATCCACCGCGCCCCATACAACGAGTAGCATCTACTGATTCGTCTACTGCACTAATTACAGAACCTACTGCAATTTCAGCAGGATTTCTTCCCAACAGATAACCACCGCCGGGCCCGCGCACGCTACTGACTAACCCATTTTTACGCAAACGGGAAAACAATTGCTCAAGATACGACAAAGAAATCCCCTGACGTTCGGAAATATCAGCTAAGGGGACAGGTCCTTCTTGAGAATGTAAAGCCACGTCCAACATGGCGGTTACTGCATAGCGACCCTTTGAAGTCAGTCTCATTGATAATGCCCATCTGTTAGTGAATATGCAGATAGTTTGGCATTCCCAACTATTTCAGTCAACTATTTAGTTGACTATTTTAGTCAGGTATTATTTCGATGACTAAAACACGCAACAACAATGGGCTAGAACGACTGAAAACAATGTGTGGTCGCTATTGTCGCGCGTATTGTAACAATTGAAAAGGCGTTAAAGGGTATTATTTATGCCTATTTCTGTCATCCGGATTATCAATCGCACTCAAAATCCCCCGCAGGATATTAATTTCCTGACTTTCGGGCCGAGAACGGTTAATTAAACGGCGAAGTTTATTCATCACCTGTCCCGGATGGGAAGCTCGAATAAAACCGATATCAAGCAATACAGTTTCCAGATGCTGATAGAAACGTTCAAGATCCTCCGCTAAGGGATAAACCTCTGCTTCAGTCGGCTGTGGTTCAGCATGATTAGCCTGTTGGTCAAGCCACGCCACCCGAATTTCATAAGCTAGAATTTGTACTGCCATTGCTAAGTTTAGCGAACTGTAATCAGGGTTAGCCGGAATAGCGACGTGATAATGACATTTCTGTAGCTCGTCATTGGTTAAACCGACACGCTCACGGCCAAAGACTAAAGCAACCGGCGCCTGAGCGGCTTCTTGGGTCATTTTGACTCCACACTCACGCGGTTCCAACATTGGCCATTGTAAGGTTCGCGATCGGGCACTGGTACCTACCACCAAGCGACAGCCAACTAAGGCTTCATCCAGCGTATCGACAATTGAAGCCTTACCAATAATATCGCTGGCGCCCGCGGCGAGGGCAATAGCCTGAGAGTCCGGCCGGACTAATGGATTAACTAAATATAAGTTGGTCAGTCCCATGGTTTTCATGGCCCGGGCAGTAGAGCCCATATTGCCGGTATGAGAAGTTTCAACCAAAACAATGCGGATATTGTCTAATCCGGTGATTATCTGTGACGTAAGCTCTGACATAGGAACAAAATTCTGCGCGCTAAAAGTTGTGGAGAAGAATGGTAACACAGCCTATGTATTTTGCCGATCCTCTGGTATACTTTGCGCCGTTTTAAGTTTCTCCTGTTCTTTAACATTTAGTGGAAGATACCCATGCATCCTATGCTGAACATAGCCGTACGCGCTGCGCGCAAGGCCGGTAACCTGATCGCCAAGTTTTATGAAACACCTGACGCCGTTGAAGCAAGCCAAAAAGGTGACAACGATTTCGTTACTAACGTTGATCGCGAAGCTGAACATTTAATTATTGAAGTGATTCGCAAAGCTTACCCTCAACACACCATCATCAGCGAGGAACGCGGTGAAATGGCCGGAGAAGATCCGGACGTTCAATGGATTATCGATCCACTAGATGGCACCACCAATTTCATCAGACGCCTTCCACATTTTTGTGTCTCTATCGCCGTTCGCGTTAAAGGCCGTACCGAAGTTGCCGTTGTTTATGACCCAATGCGCAATGAACTCTTTACCTCTACCCGCGGTCAGGGTGCTCAACTAAACGGTTACCGCCTGCGCGGTTCAAATGCTAAAGATCTTTCCGGTACTATTCTTGCTACGGGTTTCCCGTTCAAACTGAAGCAACACTCAGCAACCTATATCAATATTGTGGGTAAATTATTTACTCAATGCGCCGACTTCCGTCGCACCGGTTCAGCTGCGTTAGATCTGGCATACGTCGCCTCTTCTCGCGTTGACGGCTTTTTTGAGATTGGTCTGAAACCTTGGGATTTTGCTGCCGGAGAGTTACTGGTTCGCGAGTCTGGTGGTATTGTGACTGACTTTGTTGGCGGCCATAATTCGTATGTTTCTGGCAACATCGTTGCAGGAAACCCGCGGGTAGTGAAAGCGCTGCTTTCCACCATGCGTGACGAACTGAGTGATGCACTTAAGCGTTAATCATTTTATTATCGGGCAATAAATATAGTGTTATTGCCCGATAAGCCTCTTAATCCTCAAAGGCAAAAGATCGACCAAGCACCTAGCGTGAAAAATTCTGGGCAAAATCAGTAAAAATCCCATCGACTCCCCAGTTAAACAGCTCATTAGCCCTATCTTTGGCGTTCACCGTCCAGACATTGACTTTATACCCTCGATCCTTAAACATTTTGACCTGTTCGCGAGTTAATCCATCGTTTTGCGGATGGATATATTGCGCCCCGGTCCACTCCATAATCACATGCCAGTCATCATTTAAAGTCTGATTTTCAAACAGGCAAGCGATTGGGGCTTCAGGTCGGATTTTTTTAAATTCGGCTAGAAGAATGGGGTTAAAGCTAGAGATAATATATTCACGTTCAGGAGCAAGCTGTTCTAGCGCCGCGTTCAGCCCATCGAGTAAATCACGGCTAGCCTGAACGTTAGACTCACAAGATTTGATTTCAATATTGGCATTCAGCTTATAGCGATTCATGACCTCAATCAGTTGATCTAAGGTCGGTATGGGTTCTTCCAAATAATCGTGACTAAACCAGCTACCGGCATCAATATCAGCGAGGTCTTGTTTATTTATATCAAATAGCAGGCCGGAACGGTTAGTACAGCGATCCAGCGTTGAGTCATGGGAAACGACAATGGTACCGTCGTGCAGAATATCGATATCACACTCAAACCAACCAACACGGTAATCGGCACAGAGTTTAAAAGCCGAGAGTGTATTTTCAGGAGCCAGTGAAGACATGCCGCGATGGGCATAGATAGTTCTCATAACGCATCCTTATTATTTAATAATAACGACTATTAAGAATCTAAAAAATACGGATACCACCCATAGCCGCGGGAGAAGCCGCATAGTAAAGAATCATTCCAGCCAGAATGAGCAACACACCACCTGTAAATGAGAGAGAATATATCGCGACTCGCCCCCATAATTTGCGGCCTCTGGTTACCGTCAGACGTTCGGCCAGACGGCGAGAAAAATGGACCAGTAGAGCTAATAATGAAATCGTAGTTGCAGTTCCAACTGCCATTACCATAGCTGAAGCCATGCCCCAGTAATAGGCATCAATCACTTTTGAGAATAACAGCACTAATATTGCACCGGAGCACGGGCGTAAACCAATAGAAAAAATAATGGCCAGGTTGGTTTTCCATCCACCGCCGGCTGAAAGCTCATTCTCGGTAGGAAGATGCCGATGCCCGCAGCCACAATCAGCGCTGTGCACATGTTCTGCATCAATGGGCGTCAGAGAGCGAATGTTAATTCTGTTGGCCTTTGACGTCGCCATCAGATTACGCAAAGCCCGGTAACTGATAATTCCACCAATTAGCACAATGAATAAATAGCTCCCCTTTTCCATCCAGAAGCTACTTTGGTGTAAAGAGCGTGAAGAGAGCTGCAATATATAAGTAACCGTCGTCACCAATACAATCGCTACGATGCCCTGCACCATTGATGCTGCAATGGTCAGTAACAGGCTATTGCGAAGTTTTAACGGGTGGGTTGCCAGATAGGCGGTAATAATAATTTTACCGTGCCCGGGTCCTGCTGAATGAAGTACGCCATAGACAAAACTGAACGCCATCAGCATGGCGCCAGTTTCCAGAGGATGTGTTTTAACTTCCTGTAATAATCCTACCAGTTGCTGATGAAGGGACTTCTGCCAGAGAGCGCTTTGTAATACTAGATCCGGCCACTTTAGCCAAATCACCCCGCCTAACAGTAGCAATACCACCAAACAGACATAGAGCGGCCATAAACTCTGATTGCTCTGTTTTTTCTGATTTTTGTCTGAATGGGTTATTTGCATGTAATCGTCACGGTTTGAGCAAACTGACTTCCCAGTGCCATATCCTCTTCAGGCGCATCATCTTTATCCAGAGACTGGGCATAGTCCAACAATGAGGCGTCAGGTTTCGGTGTATCGATACTAACACTACAGCTAGCGGCAATATCAGCCGGCAGCCGGAAATTATCATCTTCTACATAGCTCATATCGACGTAATAACTCTGCTCATAAGTAGAGATAGTAATGACATTATTGACCAGCGATACCGGTTTTTCCAGCGGTAGCACAAAGCTCAGAATAGCTTTGTTTCCCTTTCGGGATAGGGCATATTTTTCCGGTTTTTTGCCGAATTCAACCGGCTGTCCGCCCGAGCGCATCTCGGTGAAATAGTTCTGAATAGCAGCATTGGCGATAAGCTCATCCGCCATAGATTGCCATATGGCCGGGCTATCTTTTGCCAGAGAGGCATCGTGTAATAATTCAGCCGAAGTCATTTCATCCATCGACCAGACCATGTTGATGCCCGTGATTGTCTGATTCTCAGTGACTAAACTGGAGTCTAAATCAATAAAACTATGAGGGTGGGCCCAGACAAACGGGCTTATCATGCTCAATATCAACGCCAGTATTCTGATCATTCTATACCCTAAATAATTCAAGTTGCTTGAAGCCGGCAAGTTCGAGAGTCGGCAGGAGCATCG
Source organism: Budvicia aquatica DSM 5075 = ATCC 35567 (assembly GCF_000427805.1). Taxonomy (GTDB): domain Bacteria; phylum Pseudomonadota; class Gammaproteobacteria; order Enterobacterales; family Enterobacteriaceae; genus Budvicia; species Budvicia aquatica. The sequence goes on from NZ_KE386588.1 coordinate 243,673, forward strand.
CCCACTATGTGACAGGTGCGAACGAGCGCAGCCAACACCCAAACAACTTGAAGGATGACGGGTATAAACTATCACGGCTAATTATTGTTTATCTAGCGGGTAGTTTGCTTCATTCCATGCACGATAGCCGCCGTCCATTGATAACACTTGGCTATACCCCATTTTTTGGATGCTTTCTGCTGCCAGCGCCGAACGGTAACCACCACCGCAATAGAGGATAATTGGCGTTGTTTTATCAGGAACTCGGGTTTCGATATCTCGTTCTAATACGCCTCGCCCTAAGTGCTGAGCACCCGGGATATGGTCTTTATTCCACTCACTTTCTTCTCTGACATCGAGCACCAGAGGAGCGGTACCTGAATCAATCATCGCCTTAACCTGCCCGATACTAATTTCATCTACATTCTTACGAGCCGCTTCACATAGTTGTTCAAAACCAGGATTATGCTTCTTCATTAAATTCACCTTTATTATCAGAAGTTATCGCTTCTCATCAGATTCAAACCAATTTTATAGCCAAAATAGTTCGAGTTGCATCGCTGCTTGCAGCGGCCTTATCGAGGCAAAGCCAATGAATAGACCATGTTGTCCCGAATCACTTACTCAGAGAAGTGATTCGGGTGACCGGGCGCAACCTGCAAAGATGCAGCTTGAAGTATGACGGGTACAGCTAAAAAAAACAGGCGCCATATGTATAAATATAACGCCTGTTTTATTAAGTCACATTTCACACTATACCCAAAATAATTCTAGTCACCAGCCAAGTAACTTGAAGTATGACGGGTATATATGAAAATGAGCCTATAAGCTGCCAATATTATGCGTAAACCGGGTAACGGGCGCAAACATCCAGAACTTTGGCTTTGATGCGTTCGATTGTTGCTTCATCGCCCATGTTGTCAAGAATGTCACAAATCCAGCCGGCAAGTTCACGAACTTCAGCATCTTTGAAACCACGGCGGGTGACGGCCGGCGTACCAATACGTACGCCTGAAGTCACAAACGGGCTTCTTGGATCGTTAGGTACGCTGTTTTTATTTACCGTAATATTAGCTCTGCCTAGTGCTGCATCAGCATCTTTACCGGTGATATCTTTATCAACCAGGTCCAGCAGCATCAGGTGGTTTTCAGTACCACCGGAGACAATTTTATATCCACGAGATTGAAATACTTCAACCATTGCCTTGGCGTTCTTGGCAACTAATTGTTGATAAGTTTTAAACTCTGGCTCCATGGCTTCTTTTAATGCAACGGCTTTACCCGCAATCACATGCATCAATGGGCCACCTTGGCCACCGGGGAACACCGCTGAATTCAGTTTCTTATACAGATCTTCATCACCGCCGTTGGCTAAAATCAGTCCACCGCGCGGGCCAGCCAGAGTTTTGTGCGTCGTCGTGGTCACCACGTGAGCATGGGGAACCGGGTTAGGATAAACACCGGCAGCAACTAAACCCGCAACGTGGGCCATATCGACAAATAGATATGCTCCGATGCTGTCTGCGATTTCACGCATTTTGGCCCAGTCAACCACGCCTGAATAGGCAGAGAAGCCACCGATAATCATTTTTGGTTTATGTGCTTGCGCTTGAGCTGCCAGATCGGCGTAGTCAATCTTGCCGCTTTCATCGATACCGTAAGGGACGATGTCATACAATTTACCGGAGAAGTTAACCGGTGAACCGTGAGTTAAGTGACCGCCATGGGCCAGATTCATACCCAGCACTTTATCGCCCGGGTTCAGCAGAGCCATGTAAACAGCGGCGTTAGCCTGAGAACCTGAATGTGGCTGTACGTTGGCATAATCAGCCCCAAACAGCTCTTTTGCGCGGTCGATAGCCAGTTGTTCTACGATATCTACGTATTCACAGCCACCGTAATAGCGCTTGCCCGGATACCCTTCTGCATATTTATTGGTTAACTGGGTACCCTGTGCCTGCATAACACGCGGGCTGGTGTAGTTTTCAGAAGCAATCAATTCGATATGCTCTTCTTGGCGAACATTCTCTTTTTGTATGGCCTGCCATAACTCGGCATCATAATCGGCAATGTTCATTTCTCGCTTTAACATCCGCATCTCCTGAATAAGCTAATTCAACTGGCAAAAGGTGCAACTAAGTGCAACGTGGTTCCAGTGTAATATGTTTTCATCTTGTTAAATAGACCCAAATGAAGGTTTTTACGCAAACGATTGCATATTCAAGGTAGCCGCTGAAAGCCATTTAAAAATATTTTACATTGATATAAATCAATAATAAGATGCATTTTAAATACAGCTTAATGCATAGCTAAAATATTGAGGAACACCCATGTTAGACAGCCAAACTATCGCTATTGTTAAATCTACAATCCCTGTTCTGGTTGAAACCGGACCTAAATTAACCGGTTACTTTTATGAGCGAATGTTCAAACATAATCCTGAACTAAAAGATATTTTTAACCTAAGCCACCAGCAAAGCGGGGCTCAGCGAGAAGCATTATTTGGTGCTATTTGTGCCTATGCTTCAAATATTGAAAACCTGTCGGCAATACTCCCTGCCGTTGAACGTATTGCACAAAAACATGCCAGCTTTAATATTCAGCCAGAGCAATACAATATTGTAGGTCATCACTTGTTGGCGACCATTGATGAATTACTGCATCCGGGCACAGAAGTCATTGAAGCCTGGGGTAAAGCCTATCAGGTATTGGCCAACGTGTTTATTCAACGAGAAGCCCAGATCTACCAGCAAACCGCTGATGAACAGGGGGGTTGGAAAGGACTAAGAGAATTTCGCATCGTTAAAAAACAAAAAGAAAGTGATGTTATCACCAGCTTTGAACTGGCTCCGGTCGATAATAAGCCTGTTGTCGATTATGCTGCCGGCCAATATATTGCTGTCTATCTGCAAGGTGAGCAGTTGGAAAATCAAGAAATTCGTCAATACTCACTAACCCGCTCACCAAATGGTAAAACTTATCGAATTGCCGTAAAGCGAGAGGATCAAGGTAAGGCGTCGAACTACCTGCATAATGTTATTCAGGAAGGTGACATTCTGAGCCTGGCACCGCCATACGGAGATTTCTTTATTGATGTAAAACCGGAAGTATCGGTAGCTTTGATCTCGGCCGGCGTAGGGCTAACCCCGATGTTAGGCATGTTAAATACGCTAAAAGCACAAAATCATCAGGGGAATATTTACTGGCTGCACGCGGCAGAAAACGGCGCGGCTGCCGCATTCCGTAATGAAGTCACAGAGATTACTGATGCTATGGCTAACGTGCGCCAACAGGTTTGGTATAACCAACCCAACTCAGATGATATTGCCGGCATTGACTATCATCATCAGGGATTGATGCAGCTTGATATGTCGGAGCACCGTCTATTTAGCCGGGATATGCAGTATTATTTCTGTGGGCCGGTTGCGTTTATGCAATATATTGCCAAGCAGCTTACTCAGCGTGGAGTAAAAACCGAGCAGTTACACTATGAGTGCTTCGGCCCGCATAAAATTGTTTAATCTTAATTCGTAAAAGATGCCACCACGGCTATCCATGGTGGCACCATAGCCATAGCTAAATATCAGTAATTCGGTCATAGACAATCGCAATATCTTTTTTTATCTTTCTCCACACATCTGAATTAGCCTCATCATAGAGTTGATCTTCTGATTTCCAGCGCCCTTCAGAATAATCCTTATATTTTTTCGGCACATCCCCCGAATAGCTGAATTCAGTGTAGTAGGACGAGGCCTTTTCTTGATAGTTATTCTGATAAGAAAATGCGCCGGAAACGTTTAGCCGGGCACTAAGATCTAGGCGGTTTCGATTTTCAATCTCTTTGCGGTTGAATTTATATTCTTTATAGACATTTTTCTTTTCTAACTCGCCTTTATCATTTTTAACCATTTCATGGCTGACAACAATGTTTTCGCTTAAGGCTTCAGTACGGCGTTTCTCATGTTCTTTTTTATAATCAGAGTCGATTGATAAATTGATTACCACGTCAGCAGATGCGGCGGAGCTAGTGAAATCAATAAACGTATAGCGGAGCTCTTTTTCTACTTTAGATTGCAGACCTGAATCAGCCGCAATATAAACTCGAATCTGTCCCTTATTTTTGTAGTTATTCATTTGTAGCTGAGCATCGTTAACCTGCCCATATTTGGCATACGCTTTATAAGCATCAGCATACTTATCAGCCACTCTGCGATAATCATATTTTGAGGTTGCCGTACGACTCAGAGCTACCGCATCTTTATAGTGTTGATCTGATAACTGTTTTTTATCCTGCTTGTCATATTTAACCGCTAAGCTGCTACTGTTTTTATAACTCCCGTATTGCCTATAAGCTTCTTCAGCAGAGAAAAATGCCGTTGCTGCTGAAGCATAATCCTGAGTTTTTACCGCAGCTAATCCACGTTGGTAAAAATCATCAGCATTGAGCGTCGCGTATTTTTTATAATGGCTATCTCTTAGTTGTTTAATATCTTGGTAGTCATAATATTCAGCACCGGAAGAAAATGCCTTAGCAATGGCTAAGTGGCTATCCTTACCGCTTGGCTTAATGCTTTTACCTTTAAGATAGTATTGCTCAGCGATATTTTTATTCAGTTGTTCAATCGAGTACTTTCCGGTAAGAAAGCGAATATGATTATCGTAGAACCGATTATTTAAGCGCTTGCGCATCGATAATAAATTGTCATAGGCAGATATTTTAGTGCCATAGTCCCCATCAGAAGCGGTAGCAATCTTATTCTCATAGCGAATAACAATATTGTTCACCATTGAAAACATGCTTTCAGAATCGCTCTCGTTAGGCAGGGTCCCTTTCTTATCCAGATAGTCTGCAATGATGGAAACTGTTTCTTGATAATTACCACTTTTATAAGCATTTTCAGCTTGCTGAATAGCACAGCCGGAGAGCAATGAAATAATCAGGATAAAAAAAGATAATCGATACATGATAACGTCCTGTTAATTAAAAATTGGCAGAAGCAACAAGACATTAGCATGAATACAGGCAAGGTATTGATAAGATAGCGTAAGAAGTCAGTAAAACCCTATTTTACAAAAGGTCACGATTTATCGGGCAATTAAATAAATTACCCGATAAATAAATACGTTAGATTGCGTCTTCGTCCTGCTCGCCGGTACGAATTCTGACAACTCTGGCAACGTCAAAAACAAAAATTTTACCGTCACCGATTTTCCCGGTCTGAGCCCGATTCATAATTGTTTCGACACAGGTATCGACAATGTCATCTGCGACGACAATTTCAATTTTTACCTTTGGTAGAAAATCCACCATGTACTCGGCTCCGCGGTACAGCTCCGTATGCCCTTTCTGGCGCCCGAAACCTTTGACTTCGGTCACTGTCATACCGGTAATACCAACCTCTGCCAGCGCTTCCCGGACGTCATCTAATTTGAATGGTTTGATGATAGCGTCAATCTTTTTCATAACAGCAAATCCTTACCAGTTTTTACGGCCAAAGCCAGAGGTGATCGGATAACGCCGATCTTTGCCAAAATTACGCGCTGTTATGCGCGGGCCTACAGGAGCCTGACGACGCTTATACTCATTAATATCGACCAAGCGAATCACTTTGCGAACAATAGTCTCGTCAAATCCTTCGGCAACCAGCTGTTCTACCGACATATCATGTTCGACATAGCCATCCAAAATCTTATCCAGAACAGGGTAAGGAGGAAGACTATCATCATCCCGCTGGTCAGGAGCCAGCTCAGCTGACGGTGGACGGTCAATAACCCGCTGTGGAATAACATAAGAGCGGGTATTTCGGTACTCAGACAGCTTAAACACCAGCGTTTTTGGCACATCTTTTAATACATCAAAACCACCGGCCATATCTCCATAAAGTGTAGAATACCCTACGGCTATTTCGCTTTTATTTCCGGTTGTCAAAACAAGGCTACCGCGTTTATTTGATAGACCCATCAGGATAACGCCACGGCAACGAGCCTGTAAGTTCTCCTCGGTGGTATCTCGCTTAGTATCAACAAACATCGGGGCTAGCTGAGTCATAAAGGCATCAAATATTGGCTCTATAGAGATAATATCGAACTCGACACCTAAGATCTCCGCCTCTTCCCTCGCATCGTGAATACTCATTTCAGCGGTATAGCGGAAAGGCATCATCACGGCCTGAACTTTATCTTTGCCTAAAGCATCAACGGCGATAGCCAGCGTTAAGGCTGAATCAATACCACCGGAAAGGCCAAGGATGACGCCTTTGAATCCATTCTTGGTGACGTAGTCGCGAACGGCTAAAACCAGCGCATCATAAATCAATGACAGATCGCAAGCCTGAGGTGCAAGGTCTGGCATCGGTTCGATCCAAGTATTATTAAATTTTACCTGTAAGATCTGTTCCTGAAAAGCAGCCAAACGGTGAGTCATATCGCCAGAGGCATCAAAAACTTTGGAGCAGCCGTCAAAAATCAGCTCATCCTGACCACCAACCTGATTTAAATATATCAATGGCAATCCGGTACGACGGCAATGTTCAGACAGTAACTGGTTACGGATATATGGCTTTTCACGATTATAAGGAGAAGCATTAATCGACAGAATCATATCCACATTGGCCGCTTTGAGTTCATCTACAGGCCCGTTAAACCAGAGGTCTTCACAAATCAGTAGCCCTAATCGGTATCCCTTAAACTCAATAAAGCGGGTTTTATTATCGGCGTTGAAATAGCGTTTCTCATCAAATACGCCGTAATTAGGCAACTGCTGTTTATAATAACGGGTAACCAGATTTCCCTGCCAAAATAAGGATAGCGCGTTATATATCTGGCCACTTTGCTTAAAAGGATGGCCGACAATAATAGCAATATCGGAGGAGGCTGCCTGTAACCTGGCTAGCTGCTCATCACAGCGCTGATAAAGATCGTCGCGGTAAAGTAAATCCTCTGGTGGATACCCGGTAAGGGCCAACTCAGAAAACATCACAATATCTGCACCTGCTTGCTGTTGCTCATTAATAGTATGCAACATCCGCTGGGCGTTACCTTCGATATCACCCACCAGCCAATTTAACTGCGCTAATGCGATAGAGAGAGCTCTGCTCATATCAATTCACTGTTCGCTATCTGATTACAAAGACGAAAGTATAGATGACTCTCGTCCGGATTAAAAAAGATTAAGTTCTACTCTTTAAAATCATTCGCATCCAGTTCATGACGCGACAGTAATTTGTAGAATTCGGTTCTGTTGCGCCCGGCCATTCTAGCGGCGTGAGTCACATTTCCTTTGGTCATTTGCAGCAGCTTACGCAGATAAACCAGTTCAAATTGATTACGGGCTTCAGCAAAAGTAGGCAATGCCGTATTCTCACCTTCAAGGGCCTGCTCAACCAGTGATTCATTAATGACTGGCGTACTGGTTAAGGCGACACACTGTTCAATTACGTTAACCAGTTGACGAACGTTGCCCGGCCAACTTGCGGCCATTAAACGTTTCATGGCATCGGTAGAAAAACTGCGAACAAATGGCTTATGACGCTTAGCTGACTCACGTAATAAGTGGTCGGCTAATAACGGAATATCTTCAGCCCGTTCATTCAATGCCGGTATTTTAAGGTTTACTACGTTTAAGCGATAATAGAGATCTTCACGAAACTCACCTTTAGCCATTGCTTTCGGCAAATCACGGTGCGTCGCGGAAATAATGCGCACATCAATATCCAGATCTTTATTACTTCCCAGCGGGCGAACCTTACGCTCCTGTAATACTCTCAGCAATTTGACCTGAAGGGCCAAAGGCATATCGCCTATTTCATCTAAAAATAGCGTACCGCCGGTCGCCGCCTGAAACAGGCCATCACGACTGCTGACGGCGCCGGTAAAAGCCCCTTTAGCATGACCAAACAGCTCCGATTCCAGTAACTGTTCAGGCAAAGCGCCGCAGTTAATGGCGATAAAAGGTTTATTTCCTCTCGGGCTGGCGTGGTGAATCGCATTAGCCAGTACTTCTTTGCCGGTTCCGCTCAAACCATTAATCAAAACGCTGACGTCAGACTGTGCCACCATTTTAGCCTGCTCCAATAAGCGGAGCATAATCGGACTACGGGTAACTATTTGCTCCCGCCAGCTATCATCACCCGCCGGGATTTTAAGAATCAGTGCTTCATCGATCGCTTTATATAAAGCATCACGATCAACCGGCTTGGTCAGGAAGCTGAATACGCCCTGCTGAGTTGCGGCGACCGCATCAGGAATTGAGCCATGGGCGGTAAGAATAATCACCGGCATTCCCGGCTGGCGTTTTTGAATTTCAGCAAACAGCGCCATGCCGTCCATTTCATCCATACGTAAATCACTGATGACCAGATCAATCGGGTCGCGGGCCAAACGACGTAAAGCTTCTTGTCCGTTTTCGGCGGTTGTGACATTGAAGCCTTCGCTGGTCAGGCGCATCCCTAAAAGCTTTAATAAACTGGGATCGTCATCGACCAATAATAAATTTGCTGGCTTACGCTGTGTCATATCACCCAAGCTCCTTATAGAGGCTTATTGTTTTTGTGGCGGTGTATCTGGCTTAGCTGGTACCGGAGAAGTAGCCGCAGGTTGAGAGGTTACCGGCTGCTCACCTGCCGTTTTCGGGGTTGGTGATTTAACCTCTTCCTTTACTGCACTTTTCTCAGGCACTTCAGGGGGTACAGGCGCTTTAGGCGGCTCTGTTTTTTCTGCTGGAGGAGTAACTGACGGCTCAGTTGCCGCATCCGGCTTCGGATTTTCGATAGCCTCGCTATGAGAAGCTTCAGTCTGAGGCGTTTTACGCGAAGAGAGCTGGCGCTCAATATTCGTCAGGTTCTCCAACTTACGGGTTGTCTCGTTCAACTGGTGCTTCAGTTCCTGATGCTGCTCTTGTAAAGAGCCAAGCAGCGCATCACTACTTTCTTTTAATCGCTGGGAACGAAGCCGCTCATCAAACAGCGCTAACTCAAGGGTCTGTTCATCGCTCCATAGCTGAATCAACGGATAGACGTTATCCGGATAAACACCTCTGAAGCTCTTTAGCTGCTCCAGAGATTTTCGGCGTTCACTGCTGGTTGGCTCAGTTCGGGCCAACAAAATGGCGCGTTTAAACGCGCGATCCCATTTGACCACTTCATAGCCATAGGACTGAATTCGAGCGACTGGCGGCGTCAATGTTTGAACGCAGCTCATCAGTCTCAGCCAGTATAGCGAATTGGCATTAGTGTCATCGTTTTGATTCTGCCAAATAGCGCTGTCACAGCTAACGCGGGAATAATCACTGATCTTACGATCCGGCGCTTCGGTTTTTATGGAACCAGACAGGCTATTACTTAACGTTTGATTACTACAGCCAGCTAACATAACCGGTATAGCTAACACTGAAGCCAGTGCCAGAACGGCCTTAAGCTTACTCGACACAGAGGACACCGCCACTGTGGTTAATTTTAATCTGCTGTCTGAATTGTGTTGTATAGACCTTTTTCGCATTATGCATTACTTCTCAGCAGTTAACGGTAATTCAATTCGGAAACACACGTTAGCGTAATCAACATCGACTAGCACTAACTCACCATCCATTTGACGAATACAATCGCGAGCAATACTCAGCCCCAATCCGCTCCCTTTCACCGCGCCTTTTCGCTGGCGACTACCCTGATAAAAGGGCTCAAAAAGCATCGCTTTTTCCTGCGGCAGAATTTCATCACCGGTATTGGCTACGTCGATTTGAATAGATTGTCCAACCTGACGACTCATGATCCAAATGGTACCGGATTCCTCACCATAGTGCACCGCATTGGAGTAGAGATTATCAAGAACGCGCATTAATAGCACAGATTCTGCCCAACAATGGTCTTTAGCCAGTTGGCACTCAGTACGCATCGATTTAGCTCTGGCAGGCAGACTGTGGGCTGAAACGACGGCAGAAACTAATTCTTCGAGATCGATATGCTCTTTTTCTGTCAGTGAGTCAGACTGATTACGATTATAGTCCAGTAGCTGTTCAATTAGCTGCTGTAGATGACGACTGCTCTTATCAAGAATCTCGACCACTTCTTTTTGGTCTTCGGTTAACGGACCAACAACCTGATCGGCCAATAATTCAGTACCTTCTCTCATACTGGCGAGCGGTGTTTTAAGTTCATGAGAGATATGACGTAAAAATTCATGGCGCTGTGACTCCAGCCACGATAAACGCTCGCTTAGCCAGAGAATTCGTTGAGCCAAAGACTGAATTTCACGCGGGCCTTTAAACAGAGAAATATGACTTAATGACTTCCCTTCACCTAACCGATTGATCATACGCTCCACCGCTTTAACCGGGCCGATAATCATTCGGGTGAACAGAAATACCAAGAAAATACTGAGTAAAAATAGCAATAACGCTTGCTGGCCGAAAAAATAACCTTTATCGGCTATCGCCTGCTGAAGCTTTTCACCGCGGGTAAATATAACCGTTCTGGTGGCCTGAACCATCTCGGTATTTGATTTGGAGAAAGCCTCCAATAAAAGTGATGAATTATCATCCGGCCCGCTATTTTTGCAGCTAATCGCAGATAGCCCGGCCAGCTGTTCATGCAACATTTTATAATATTTTTCATCGGGCAAAATAGCCGCATGAACGTTCAGCATTTCGGCATATTGCTGACGCTGGTTGAGATAAAGTTTTTCCAGCGTTTTATCACCCAGTACGCAATATTGCCGATAACTCCGCTCCATGCTTAGCGCTAAGTTGGTCATTGCCTCACTGCGCTGAGCATCTTTCAGAGTCGTTCCGTTGATCTCAGCGGCTTGTTCGCTGAGCAAATCCAAACTTTTATATGCCTGATAGGCCAGAATCAATAAGGGCAGCAGCACCAGCAAGAAAGCCAGTAATACTAATTGACGCAGGGAATGAGGAAAACGGCTAAACTTTTTCAACGCAACGCTCTCACAATAAATCGCTCTTGTTATACCCAAAATAATTCGAGTTGCAGGGAGGCTGCAAGTGAATGAATCCCTAGGCGCTGACTAAAGTAAGTGACCGGGGTGAATGAATGTAGCCAACACACATGCAACTTGAAGTATGACGGATATAGATGCTAACCGACCTTTACGTAAGAAAATAGATTTATTCACTTATTTAACCAAGGATTTGTCCGGCACGGGTTAACCTATCGGTTTTAAACGCAAAAAAAAGCACTTATCCAATAAATGGTAAGTGCTTAACGAATATCGTTTATCTGTAATTGGTGTTCCCGAAGAATGCTTTCACACCCTTCGGGAGGAATACGTGGATGTCCTTATTTTTTCGTCTTCTGGTTGATGAAGGCTAAGCCAATCATCGGTAGACTTGACGAATAACATCCAAATGTGTCAATTATTGATGAAACACTGTTCATCGTAGCTAGACACAGGCTGGCACCTCACTCAACGTGTCGTCTGATGTTTGATAAGCTGCTTAAAGCAGTTGATATCGGTGTCGTAGACGATAGGTACCATGGCTTTGGCATCATTCGGAGGCTTATGTAGTTCAGTTTTCACTGCTCTGACATAAATAGTTGAATGAGCGACGAACTACTTAATGCACATGGCGTGCCAAGTTTTAGGTGAATCAAATAACTATATGATATATATGAATTAATATAATTATCACTTCGTTATCCCACTGATTGAGTTAACCAGACCGGCTTAACGATAGCCTTTTTGTCTCCAAATACCGACATACTTTGACTGATGTTATTTTTACAATATAAATCAATGAATTAAATGTCTCTCTTTTGAGACACCCGAATACCCGCATTGTCTGTATTTCCCAACATAAAATTAAAATACCTATAAAATCAAAGTATTAAAAAAGGCAACTTTCGTCACCTTTTTATGTTTTCACTTTGATTTTGTTTTTACTTCAATAGCTAAAACGCCATCGGTGAATTTAGCCTAGCTGTTTACGCGCATTGCGGAACAGTCTCATCCACGGACTATCTTCGCCCCACTCCTCCGGATGCCATGAATTACTGACGGTCCGAAACACCCTCTCAGGATGAGGCATCATTACGGTAATACGGCCGTCATTATTGGTCACCGCAGTAATTCCATTTGGAGAACCATTCGGATTGGCCGGATAATTTTCAGTGACCTTGCCGAAGTTATCAACATAGCGTAAAGCAATCAGACCTGACCGTTCCAGCGCGGATAAATGCTGTGCGTCACGGACTTCCACTCGCCCTTCTCCGTGTGAGACCACTATCGGTAATCGCGATCCTGCCATATCATTTAGGAATAATGACGGACTATTGGCAACTTCAACCAGGCTAAAGCGAGCTTCAAAACGGTCTGACAGATTGCGAACAAAGCGCGGCCAGTATTCAGCTCCCGGAATCAGTTCACTCAAATTAGACATCATCTGACAACCGTTACAGACGCCTAAAGACAACGTGTCCGGTCGGTTAAAGAAGGTTTCAAACTGGTCTCTGACCCGATCGTTAAACAAAATAGATTTAGCCCACCCTTCACCGGCCCCCAAGACATCACCATAAGAGAAACCACCACAGGCGACCAGAGTATGGAAGCCGTCCAGTGAAAGCGCACCACCCAGCAAATCGCTCATATGAACATCTACCGGCTCAAAACCGGCACGATGGAATGCGGCCGCCATTTCAACGTGTGAGTTAACCCCTTGCTCACGCAGTACCGCTAAACGCGGGCGGGCCTGCGTGAGAACATAAGGTGCCGCAATATCTTCATTAGGATCGAAGGTTAAACTGACGTTCAGACCCGGATCTTGGATATTCTGCTTAGACTGATGTTCTGAATCAGCACATGCCGGATTATCGCGTAAACGTTGCATCTGCCACGTAGTCTCAGCCCACCACATTCTCAGCGTTTGTCGGCTTTGCTGATACACAAGGTGATTACCATGACGGAGACAAATATCGTCTCCGCTAACCGCTTGGCCAATATGATGGACGCAATCTGCTAAGCCAAATTCAGCTAAGCATTGCTTAACGTGCTCAAGCTTATCCTGAGTAACCTGAATAACTGCGCCTAATTCCTCGTTAAACAACACCGATAGCATATCATCATCTAGCGATTTAAGATTGATATCCAGACCACAGTGACCGGCAAAAGCCATCTCAGCCAAAGTCACGATTAATCCACCGTCAGACTTATCGTGGTAAGCCAGCAAGGCACGCTCTGCAACTAATCTCTGAATCGCATTGAAGAAACCGGCCAGTTTATCAGCATCATGAACATCTGCAGGCTTCTCACCCAGCTGGCGATAAACCTGAGCCAGCGCTGTTGCACCCAAGCCATTACGCCCTTCGCCAAGATCGATAAGCAGTAGTGCATTATCACCTTTGTCTGTACGTAACTGTGGCGTTACCATCGCCCGAACATCTTCTATTCGAGCAAATGCCGTAATGACCAACGATAGAGGAGATGTCATCTCAACGGTTTTATCATCCTGCTGCCAGCGGGTTTTCATCGACATGGAATCTTTACCTACCGGAATAGTAATCCCTAACGCAGGGCAAAGCTCTTCACCGACCGCCCGGACGGCTTCATACAAACCGGCATCTTCTCCCGGGTGCCCGGCAGCCGACATCCAGTTAGCAGAGAGTTTAATACGCTTAAGCTCACCAATCTGCGTTGCCGCAATATTCGTTAGCGCTTCACCTACGGCCAGACGGGCCGATGCGGCGAAATCCAATAATGCAACGGGTGACCTTTCTCCCAGAGACATAGCTTCGCCATAATAGCTATCGTAGCTGGCCGTCGTTACCGCACAGTCAGCAACCGGAATTTGCCACGGCCCGACCATTTGATCTCTGGCAACCATACCGGTTACTGAACGATCGCCAATGGTGATTAGGAAGGTTTTCTCTGCCACCGCTGGCAAATGGAAGACCCGATGAACAGCATCTTCAAGGGTAATAGCCGAGCGGTCTAACCCATGTCCATTTGTCTTGAGTGTTTTTACATCCCGTACCATTTTTGGCGTTTTGCCCAATAAGACATCGAGAGGTAAATCAATCGGCTTATTGTCAAAATGGCTGTCATTCATGGTCAACTGGAGTTCTTCGGTTGCTTCACCAATGACAGCGTAAGGTGCCCGTTCACGTTGGCAAATTGCATCAAATAAAGGCAGTTGATCCGCAGAGACAGCCAGTACATAGCGCTCCTGAGATTCGTTACACCAAACTTCCAGCGGGCTCATACCGGGTTCGTCATTAAGGATATCACGCAGTTCAAACTTGCCACCGCGCCCGCCATCGCTGACTAATTCAGGCATCGCATTTGATAAACCACCGGCGCCAACGTCATGAATAAATAGAATCGGGTTGTTATGACCCATTTGCCAACAGCGGTCGATAACTTCCTGACAGCGTCGTTCCATCTCAGGGTTATCCCGCTGAACGGATGCAAAATCCAGATCGGCATCAGACTGCCCAGAGGCCATCGATGAAGCAGCTCCGCCGCCGAGGCCTATATTCATCGATGGTCCGCCCAGTACGATCAACTTAGCGCCGACGACAATTTCGCCTTTCTGAACGTGATCGGCTCGAATGTTGCCAATTCCACCCGCTAACATAATTGGCTTATGATAACCGCGCAGTTCCTGACCATTGTGGCTGGAGACTTTTTCTTCATAAGTACGGAAATAACCCAGAATTGCCGGGCGACCAAACTCGTTGTTAAACGCAGCTCCGCCTAAAGGCCCTTCTGTCATAATATCCAGAGCCGTTACAATGCGTTCAGGCTTACCGAAGTTTTGTTCCCAAGGTTGTTCAAAACCGGGAATACGCAGGTTAGAAACCGAAAAACCAACCAGACCCGCCTTCGGTTTGGCTCCCCGTCCGGTAGCACCTTCATCGCGAATTTCACCGCCGGAACCGGTTGCAGCCCCCGGCCAAGGTGAAATAGCTGTCGGATGGTTATGCGTTTCTACCTTCATCAGAATATGTGCTGCTTCCTGATGGTAATCATAAATACCTGAGGCCGGTTGGGCAAAGAATCGGCCGACCTCTGACCCTTCCATTACTGCCGCATTATCTTTATATGCCGATAAAACATAATCAGGCGTTTGCTCAAACGTATTTTTAATCATCTTAAATAATGACTTAGTTTGAGTTTTACCATCAATAATCCAGTCGGCGTTGAAAATTTTATGGCGGCAGTGTTCTGAATTGGCCTGAGCAAACATGTACAACTCAATATCCGTCGGATTCCGACCCAGACGGTTAAAGGCTTGCAATAAGTAATCAATCTCATCCGGCGCTAAAGCTAATCCCAGCTTTAGGTTGGCACTGTCTAATGCTTGACGGCCATTGGTTAAAATATCGATTTCAACCAGTGGTGCTGGCTGATGATGAGAAAAAAGGGCTTCGGCCTGATTGAAATCAGTAAACACCGACTCCATCATACGATCATGTAGTAACCCGGACAGCGTAAACCACTGGGCTTGGGACAGGGTGTCAGATTGAATGTAATAGGCGATTCCACGCTCAAGGCGCTCAACCTGCACTAAACCACAGTTATGTGCGATATCCGTCGCTTTAGATGACCATGGAGAAATGGTGCCCGGTCTTGGTGTAATCAATAATAAGCGACCTTCCGGTTGATGCCCGGCCAAGGAGGGACCGTATTGAAGTAAACGCTCCAGCTTTATAGTTTCATCACTGGATAGTGGAGCAGTCAGGTCAGCAAAATGAACATATTCAGCGTAAATATCACTAACCGGAAGTTGGGCTTCTTCACAAAGTGATAATAGTTTAGTGATACGAAAAGCGGATAAAGCTGGGGAACCGCGCAAAATTTCCATAGTAGATTGTCTCTAGTCTAAGGCTGAGCGAAGGAAAACTGCCGCCATTATAGAGAATCAATCACAATGACGAAACCGTTTGCGTAGCTATTATTTTTTGAAGCAGGAATCTCATCCTGAATACATAGTGTTTGCCAAGTCGCACTGAGTTGAGCAAAATGCGTCATTAGCATTTAAGTTCATCGATTCCTTAGCGACAAATAGATAGATAATTTCATTTAATATCAATAGATAAACAGCTGTACGGGATAATTCATACCAGAGCAGTTTGTATCGATACAAATATTCGTTCTGGCCGTATTCAGCAAAAATTCCACCTATAGAGAAAATTATTTGAAACCACTAAAGATCGGTTATCTGTTTATTGGTGTCGTGACCTTACTCGTGACTTTAGCACTGTGGCCCATGTTCCACTGGCATAGTAACGAGGAGTCTCAGATTCAAAAAATTCAAGCCCGTGGCGTACTGAATGTCGCGACGCTCAATGCGACCCCATATTATTACAAAGGTAGTAACGGACCCGGAGGTTTAGACTACGAACTGGCTAAACTCTTTGCCGAATACCTAGGCGTTAAGCTTAATGTTGAGACCAAACATAACATTACTAACCTTTTCCCTGAACTTGAAAATCAACAAGCAGATATTTTAGCTGCCGGGTTGATATACAACCCCGATCGAATGAAAGAGTACAGCACAGGTCCTGCTTATTACTCGGTATCCCAGCAGTTGGTTTACCGGCAAAACACGCCTAAGCCAAAATCGTTGGAGAATTTAAAAGGCCAGCTAACCGTAGTAACCGGTGCAGCCAGTATTTCAACGCTCCATCAGCTTAAAAAGAGCAAGTATCCGGAATTGGCATGGAATTCATCATCAACCAGTTCATCGATTGAATTACTTAAGCAAGTTGCTGACGGTGAACTCGATTACACCATCGCAGACTCTGTCACTATTGCTATTCTCCAACGGGTTTACCCGAATCTTGCCGTTGCCTTTGATATAACAGAGGAAGAACCGGTGATGTGGTATGTCAGAAATAGCGATGACAATAGTCTAAATGCCGCCATGCTCGATTTCTTCAACCAAATTATTGAAGACGGTACGCTGGCTAAGCTGGAAGAAAAGTATCTGGGACACGTTGGCGAATTCGACTATGTCGATACAAAAACGTTCTTGGATGCGATTGATAATGTCCTCCCGGGACTTCAGCCCCACTTTGAAAAGTATGCAACTAAAATTGACTGGCGGCTCGCTGCGGCAATTGCCTACCAAGAGTCACATTGGGATCCGCTGGCAACCTCGCCAACCGGCGTACGCGGGATCATGATGTTGACGCGTAATACTGCAGAATCATTGGGAGTGACCGATCGTCTTGATCCGGAGCAGAGTATCAAAGGCGGGATTACTTACCTCCAGCAGCTTATTGAGAAGATACCAAAAACTGTGCCTGAAGATGACCGAATATGGTTTGCGCTGGTTGCCTACAATATGGGATATGCCCACATGCTTGACGCACGTAGTCTCACCGCTCAGCAGGGAGCAAATCCGGACAGTTGGGCTGATGTTAAAAAAAGACTGAAGATGCTGAGTCAAAAGCAATACTACAGTAAAACTCGCTATGGCTATGCTCGCGGCCATCAGGCCTATCAGTTTGTTGAAAATATTCGCCGTTATCGGATCAGCCTGATCGGATATCTGCAAAAGAAGGAGAGCCAAATGGCTAATACCCTCTTAGCGGCAGCACAAGAAACTGAAATGGGCTCGTCTTACCCTGCCGTTAAACTTAGCCAGTTAAAGGCTACAACCCCCTAAATTAGGCCTGTCTCTTATACACAAGTCCCCGACCTATTCGTTGGGGATTTTTTTGAACTTTTTCTCTGTCTGTTGATCTTTCTTTATATTTCCTCTCATTCTTGATTTTAAAATGTTACTTTCTGACTGCTATTCATGGGCTAAACAGGTTTTCGGGCTGGCCAAACTTGGC
>NZ_ATYS01000048.1 GCF_000427805.1 Budvicia aquatica DSM 5075 = ATCC 35567
GCTAAATTGCGGGCAATATAGCCGACAACGCCGTTAAGCGATGAGTTAAGATTAGCCCCGGCGGTCAGCGAGGTGGCTTTTTTCTCCGCCTCGGTCATTATCTTTTCGGCACCGGTCAGGTCATGGCCCTGGCCGTCGGCGATACCAGCAATCGCCCCTTCACCGGAGAGTTTTATGCTGGCGGTACTGCCAATATTACCGGTAGCGCCGCCTTCAATCAGGAAGCCGGTGGCGTTTTTGCCGTTCACATTGACCGTCATACCGCCCGAATCAACGCGGGTACCGGTACCGGTCGCCACAATAACCGTGGAGTTATCGCCGGAGGCCGACATGGTCGAAGTAGAAGCAGAAGAACCGGTAAAGGCTGCCCCGCCGTCAAGGCGCATTAGCGTAGAATTTTTAGTGGTAACGTCTTGGGTACCGGTACTGGTGTTATTTATTTTAGAGCCGGCACCGTAAACAAAGTAACCGATCTGGTTCTCGCCGTCAGAGAAGTTGACCTGACCGTTACCGGATAAGCCAATGGTGCCCTGTCCGCGGGCATGAACGCCAATGGCGCCGTCACCTTTTAGCTTAACGCTGCCGGAAATATTAACCAGTGAATTTAATCCTTCAGACCACGCACCATAGTTACGCAGCCCGGTAGACGGATCGGCACCGCCGGTAATATTAATATCACCACTGGACTCAACCTGGCCACCAGATAAACTTTTAATGCCGATGGCATTAATTCCCTGAATATCAATCAGGCCGGTATTTTTTATTCCCCGGGCGCTGTTCAGGGCATAGATACCGTAGTTCTCTTTAGGGATAAAGGTGCCATTATCCCCATTGCTCAGGAGGGTAATCGTCCCGCTGTTGGTGACATTATGCATTGAGCCCGCAGTCACATGTATGCCTGCAGAGCCCTCAACCTTGGTACCTAATACAATGTTACCCTGATTATTCACTATCCCTGACGTACCATTGATACGAATAGCAGAAGAGCCAGCCGTAACATAAACATCACTACCGTCCGCTGCTCGACCAATGTTCATTACACCGCTGGCGCTATTGGTAAAGTTACCGTCAGTGTTAACAATAACACCATATACCACCCCGACGACCGGCCGTCCCTTATTGCCTTCGGTAATCCCGATGTTCATGGCACCATTATTTATAGCGCTAGATCTGCCCGTTGAGTTTATACCTATTGAACCACCGTTCCCGCCTGGCGTAGGACTTGAAAATGATGGAGATACATTTAATGTACCGTTATTGGTAAATAAACTGTTTAAACCTGATAAGTAGACACCGTTGCCAACAACGCCGGTACTAACCAGCCCCGTCGTTAGTGAACCGTTATTAATAAAATGAGAACCTGATAATACGCTAGCGGCATACATGGTTGTTTCAATTTCACCATCGTTAATTCCGCTACCCCCATTGGTTAATCGGAATAAACTGGTATCTGGATTGAATGTGCCTCGAATATCACCGGTAATTCGACCTGTTTCAGCAAGGCGCACCGTTGCTTTATCACCATTAGCCATAAATACAGCGGTGACATTAGCCGGCAGAGCAAGCATAGGATCCGCCCCGGCAGGTACTCTATTAATCGTATAGCTACTGGATACGGTGGTATAAGCTTTAGCCAACTCGGCATCATAGCGTGATGACTCAAGATCACCCGTCTGCATTTTGCCAATGAGCCAATTATTATAGGCCGAGAGCTCACTGAGTGAACTCACCGTGATTGTGCTGCCGTTAAATGAGGTAAAGCTACCGGTATAAGTGGTCTTATTAGCGCTTGCCACTTGAGTTGGCGTGGTTGCGTAATCAATTTCCGTATAAATATTAATCAGATTTGTTGAGTGCCAGTTGGCGCTAGCCGCCTTATTAGACGCGGTACTGTCTACATAAATTAATTGGCTGTCCCTATGAGCCGCACCAATATTCAGCCCATCGGCATAAATATCGGCCGTACCGGATTCTACGGTTACCAACCGGCTCTGATAATAAGCGTTTACAGGCCCGAGTCTAGCGACTGCATAACCACCATTTTTATAGCCGCTTTCAAACTCCTGCATTCCGCCAGAGTTATAAACTGCAACGACCTTAGTCGCATGAGTAATAGTATCGATAACCGTAATATTTTGGCTCTTTGCCCCCAAGACCATCTGGATCTCATCGGCGGGCAATAGCGGTGCGTTAATATATCCGCCGTTAATCAATTGGTTGATGGTGCTATAACCAATAGAACTGCCGTTTGCACTGGCATAAGTCTTTGGTCCATTAACATGATAAGTTTGTCCATCTGAAATGGTTACCGAACCTACACCACGATTATTATTAGAGAATGACCAGGCTGAGTCTAAATTACAAATAAACGTTGAGGAACTACAATCACTTGCTAGTACAGATGTAGACATAACGGTTGTTAATGCTACGGCAGCTAACGCTTTAGAAGTAGCGCTTTTTATTTTTCCACGCCCTAACTCAGAAGTAACAACCCACACACCTAACGCGTTGTTCCAAATAATTCGATAGATTTTATTCACAGATACAATTCCCTATGTTCAAGTCCAAAAATCGATAGGAATCTACTT
The DNA here is from genome assembly GCF_000427805.1 of Budvicia aquatica DSM 5075 = ATCC 35567. Classification (GTDB taxonomy): domain Bacteria; phylum Pseudomonadota; class Gammaproteobacteria; order Enterobacterales; family Enterobacteriaceae; genus Budvicia; species Budvicia aquatica. The sequence goes on from NZ_ATYS01000048.1 coordinate 2,589, forward strand.
ATGGACTGTTTAAAACCACACGAAGGGAATTATCATCCATAAACAAAATCGTCCTATATACATCGACAATAGTAGATCACTATCGATTTTTTAATAAATTGTTAATAACGATCGATTTATATCTTTTGATAACAATAATCTATCAAAAGATACCTATCGATCGTCAAATGCAATGTAAAAGAATTCTATCATAAGAGAGGATTTAATCAAAACAACACAAAAAATAAACATAACAAATTGAATAATAACATAAATACAAAAAAATAATGACACTAACGCATTTAAAGATACACCATGCAAAAAGAGTTGATACAAAATAATACCAATGCGTTACTTATATAATAGTCAATAAATTACTCACATTAAACGCCTAATATCAATATTAAAATATAATTTTCAATCAATCTTCGACATGAAGTAATAAATATTAATTACGAATAATGATAAATATAGTTACGCCAGTTATTAACTAAAAGTATTGATATTAAAAATAGGCATTGCATTCAAATTAAGCCAAAAAGCAAAGTTTGATTTACCTACACGGTATATTAATAAAGCATTCTGAATGAGAAGATAATCACAATGTAAACCTGGTAACCGGTAAGCTAACGGCACAACGATCGGCGATAATCCCCTGATTTCATACTCAAATCCCCTGTTTACTGACTTTCTCACAACTTATCCCTGACAGAACCCTCCGCTTCTGCCAGAATATGTACCCCGTGGTTAAAAAGTGGATCTATTCTCAGATGTCAGCAAAGATTATTGATGGTAAAGCGATTGCCCAGCAGCTTAGAACTGAAATTGCCGCCAGCGTTCAACAGCGCATTCAGGCAGGTAAACGAGCTCCGGGTTTAGCCGTTATTTTAGTTGGTGAAAATCCCGCATCTCAAATTTACGTCAGCAGCAAGCGTCGCGCATGTGAAGAAGTTGGTTTCTTGTCGCGCTCGTTTAACCTGGATGCGTCCGCGACTGAGAAAGAGCTACTTGAATTAATCGACTCACTCAATAACGATCCGTTAATTGACGGAATTCTGGTTCAGCTCCCTCTGCCAGAGAGCTTCGATAAGATTAAAGTACTTGAACGTATTTCTCCGGAGAAAGACGTCGACGGGTTCCACCCCTATAATATAGGTCGCCTGTGCCAACGCACGCCAAAGCTACGTCCTTGTACTCCGCGCGGCATTATTACTATGCTGGAGCGCTGTGAGATTAATACTTACGGCTTAGATGCATTAGTCATTGGCGCATCCAATATCGTCGGTCGCCCGATGGGACTGGAGCTCTTACTCGCAGGATGTACGACTACAATTACTCACCGTTTTACTCAAAATCTGGAAGACAAAGTTCGCCGCGCCGATTTAGTGGTCGCCGCTATTGGTCGCCCTGGTTTTGTTCACGGTGACTGGATCAAGCCGGGAGCCGTCGTTATTGATGTGGGTATTAACCGTTTAGAAAGCGGTAAAGTAGTGGGTGACGTTGAGTTTAATATAGCAGCAGAGCGCGCCAGCTGGATTACTCCGGTGCCGGGCGGCGTTGGTCCAATGACCGTCGCAACCCTGATCCAGAATACTTTACAGGCCTGTGAGCTTTACCACGACCCAATGTAATTGTTTATTCCGGCAGGCAATAAAAAAGGCGCTTTAGCGCCTTTTTTATGACTATAAGATTATGACTACGAGAACAATACTTACTGAGTCCGACGCCAGGTTGTTCCGCCTGGGCCATCTTCCAGCACGATACCCATTTCGTTCAACCTATCGCGAGCTTCATCAGCCAGCGCCCAGTTTTTAGACTGTCGGGCATCATTACGCTGTTTAATCAGCGCTTCTATTTCAGCCACTTCGTCATCGCCGTCACTTTGTGCAGAACCTTGCAGAAAAGCTTCTGGTTGCTGCTCAAGCAGGCCTAAAACACCGGCTAAACGACGTAATTCTGCGGCAAGTTGGTTAGCAGCATTCAGGTCTTCAGCCTTCAGGCGGTTAACGTCCCGAGCCATGTCGAACAGTACTGAGTATGCTTCCGGCGTATTAAAATCATCATCCATTGCTTCACGGAAACGCGATTCAAATTCAGAATTGCCGGTCGCTTCAACGGCCTCATCAGTACCACGCAGTGCAGTATAAAACCGTTCCAGAGCCGTTCTGGCCTGTTTAAGATTCTCTTCGCTATAGTTCAGTTGGCTACGGTAATGACCGGACATCAAAAAATAACGGACGGTTTCAGCATCGTAATACTTGAGCACATCGCGAATAGTGAAAAAGTTATTCAGCGACTTAGACATCTTTTCACGGTCAATCATGACCATGCCGGAGTGCATCCAGTAATTAACGTATGGCCCATCGTGAGCACAGCTTGATTGAGCAATCTCATTTTCATGATGAGGGAACATCAAATCGGATCCGCCGCCGTGAATATCAAAATGTTCGCCTAACTGCTTGCAGTTCATGGCAGAACATTCGATATGCCAACCAGGGCGGCCAGGCCCCCACGGAGATTCCCAGGAAGGTTCGCCGGGTTTAGACATTTTCCACAGCACGAAATCCATTGGATTGCGCTTCACGTCAGCAACTTCAACCCGAGCACCGGCCTGTAGCTGATCTAAATCCTGACGAGACAGCAGGCCATAGTCAGGATCGGTTTCGACCGAAAACATCACATCACCGTTATCTGCTACATAAGCATGGCCGCGTTTTAGCAGCAATTGAACGATATCAATAATTTCCGGAATATGGTGCGTAGCTCGCGGCTCAAGGTCCGGGCGGGCAATATTCAGCGCATCAAAATCAGCATGCATCTCAGCCAGCATTCGCTCGGTCAGACTTTCGCAACTTTCATTATTTTCCGTAGCCCGACGAATGATTTTATCGTCGACATCGGTCACATTGCGCACATACGTTAGGTTGTAGCCCGAAAACCGCAGATAGCGGGAAATAACATCAAAGGCAACAAAAGTACGGCCATGCCCGATATGACATAAGTCATAAATAGTTACCCCGCACACATACATGCCCACTTTGTCAGCATGAATGGGTTTAAATTCCTCTTTTTGTCTGCTCAGGGTATTAAAAATCTTTAGCATCGGAAGCCTATGACCGTTTGATTGTTGATTGGGTAAGATGGAAGGATATATTGAAACCTGATTGTCAGGGCATTGCAAGAGGAACCCCATGATTCATGAGGTATATATCATTCAATCAGGTAATAAATTACCGTTTAACCGCAATACCTTCAATTTCAATCAACCCGTCCATGGGTATGTTACCCACTTGTAACGCTGTACGTGCAGGTGGTGCACCGTTAAAAAAAGTCACATATACCTGATTCATTTTGGCGTAATCATCGATATTCTTCAGGTAGATATTAATCTTGACTAAATGATCCAGTGAAGAACCTCCCGCTGCCAGTACGGTCTGGAGATTTTTCATTGCCTGACGCGTCTGAGCTTCGATATCCCCTTCGATTTTGCCGCTAGCCGGATCCAGAGCAAGCTGGCCAGAAGTAAAAATCAGGCCATTAGCCTCAATAGCCGGAGAGAATAATTTTGATGGTTTTGCCCCTTCAGGCGTAATCACATTTCGTTGCGCCGCTTGGCTCACGCCTGCTGAAAATAGAGTCGCCGCAATAATAAAAAACCAACCCGTTTTACGCATAATTAAAAAAGCTCCCTATAAATAAAGGTTAAGTCGATTCATAAGTATCTGGTCTCGCTGTGCCGCTGCGATATGATTTATCAGGATCCTGAAACCAACCTTTATTCCCTTGGTAATAAGCTATCGGTTCTCGGCTCAGCGGCAGATAAGCAAAACGGTTTGCTCACTACGATAAATAATGCGCTATGCCAACTGAGGGATAAGCTCAACATTTCGACCGGATTGGCCATTCAGAAAGGGGATGGACTGAGTTTAATCAGATATAACCGTAGTAATAAAAATATTGAAATCGACTATCGGGATAATACCCCGCTTCCGTTGATCAACAGTGCAGCAGGTAAGGTATTTTTAACCTTCACAGAGAATCATCGCGATAAATATTCATTAGATTTAGATGAACAACAGAGTATCAGGCAACAGGGGTACTCAATACGGCTGAGTGAAACCAAAGGAATTCCCGGCTATCGGGCCATTGCTTGCCCGATATTAACTCAGGATTCCCGGCTGATCGGCGCAGCGGTTATTATGGGATTACTGCCTGACTCGAAACAAGAGTTACACCAGTTAGCACAACAACTGATATCTACAATACAAGATCTTAAGCTATAACCGTTGCTTAAAAATAAAATACCGCTGCCATATAAAACAGTCGGCGGTTATTAGGCTATCAGCTTATCCACAGTAACCATATGATAATTAATAATATTATATAAAAATAACCATAAAACCTCTCAACAAATTCAATTTTATGGTTTAATTGCCATGCTAAAAATAAAAAATTAGAGCAAAATGCCAAAATTGCAGGCTTAAATATCATAAACCAAGGGATGCAGGCTAAGCCGCCTTAATATACAATTAGCACCTAATTTATTTATCACTTACTTCTAGGATGTTTAATGATCACTCTTCATACCAATCATGGCGATATTGTTATCAAACTTTTTGCTGATAAAGCACCTGCAACCGTAGCTAACTTTGTAGACTACTGCCGTAGTGGTTTTTATGACGGCACGATTTTTCACCGCGTAATCAAAGGATTTATGATCCAAGGCGGTGGCTTTGTTTCAGGCATGGATCAAAAAGCAACCAAAGACACCATTAAAAACGAAGCCAACAATGGCTTAAAAAACACCCGTGGTACTTTAGCCATGGCACGGACTTCAGCGCCGCATTCTGCAACTGCCCAGTTCTTCATTAACGTTGCTAATAACGACTTTTTGAATTTCCGCGCTGAAAATGCTGACGGTTGGGGATACTGTGTATTCGCTGAAGTCGTAGAAGGCATGGACGTCGTTGACTCCATTGAAAGCGCTAAAACCAGCCGCAGCGGCATGCACCAAGATGTACCGGTAGAAGACGTGATCATTAATAGCGTCACTATCAGCGAATAAGGATTACTCCCTCAGTAATGACGACGCTATTTATCGCCGATCTCCATCTCAGTGAACATGAACCGGCAATCACTGCCGGTTTTCTGGATTTTCTGCAACGCGAGGCAATACACGCTGATGCGCTGTATATACTCGGCGATTTATTTGAAGCCTGGATTGGCGATGACGATCCCAATCCACTTCATACTCAGGTTGCACAAGCCTTAGCTGAACTTCACTCACATAACGTACCCTGCTACTTTATTCACGGTAATCGAGATTTTTTACTCGGCAAACGCTTTGCCAAAAAATGTAAAATGACCTTATTGCCGGAGCAACTGGTTATCAATGTATACGGTGAATCAGTTCTTATCCTGCATGGCGATACGCTTTGTACCGATGACCCCGGTTATCTGCGCTTTCGTCAATATATGCATAACCCGATAATTCAGGCTATCTATCTGGCATTGCCGCTTTTTGTTCGCCAGAAAATTGCCTCTAAGCTGCGCAATGAAAGCACCATGACTAATCGAACTAAATCCTCAGTCATGATGGACGTTAACCCTCTGGCGGTGATCGCCAAGCTGAAAGAAAACCACGTGTATAAAATTATTCACGGGCATACCCACCGCCCGGCGATCCACGATATGACCATTAAAGGACGGCTGTCCCAGCGGGTTGTATTAGGGGCGTGGCATGAAAATGGCTCAGTGCTAAGAATTAAGCCAAACAACAGTCTCGAACTGGCAACCTTCCCGCTTTAACATTGCCAATAGGCATTATTTTTTGATTGCACAATACACGGTGTTATTTCCGTCTTTGCCGAAATAATTTCGCTTATGCCGCTTACGCAATCGTTTCCCTTACTATAAAGCCATGCTATTCTCTCTGCCCTCAGATTATGAATGACGGATGCTACGGATTAATCTTAAATAGACTAACCTATGGCATAATGTCCGTTATTAGGTTTCGACTACCGCCTGCACCAACACAGGAGCATCACACCTATGCCAGCCAACGCTGCCAAGGCAAAAATTGCTATTGTTATGGGATCCAAAAGTGACTGGGCTACCATGCAATTCGCTGCTGAAATATTAATATCGCTCAATATCCCGTTTCATACTGAAGTGGTTTCTGCCCACCGCACCCCGGACAAATTATTCAGCTTCGCCGAACAGGCTAAGGCGAACGGATTTGACGTGATTATTGCCGGGGCTGGCGGTGCCGCACATTTACCCGGTATGTTGGCTGCCAAAACGCTGGTTCCGGTATTGGGTGTTCCCGTTCAAAGTGCAGCGCTCAGCGGCGTAGATAGCTTATATTCCATCGTTCAGATGCCCCGAGGCATTCCCGTAGGTACTTTAGCTATTGGTAAAGCCGGTGCGGCTAATGCTGCCCTTTTGGCTGCACAAATATTAGCCCTGCACGATGAAAGCATTCACTCCCGACTGGCTGAATGGCGTCAGGCCCAGACCGACGATGTTTTGAATAACCCCGATCCTAGGGAGCCGGCATGAAGCCTGTTTGCGTATTAGGTAATGGCCAACTAGGGCGTATGTTACGTCAGGCCGGAGAACCTTTAGGTATCACCGTTTATCCGGTAGGTCTTGATGCCGAACCCGAAGCGGTTCCTTATCAACATGCGGTAATTACTGCAGAAATTGAACGCTGGCCAGAAACAGCCCTTACCCAAGTGTTATCTCGCCATACCGGCTTCGTTAATCGTGATATCTTCCCCAAGTTGGCTGACCGCCTTAGTCAAAAGCAGTTATTAGATCGATTAAATCTGGCAACGTCTCCGTGGCAATTATTAGCGTCGGCAGACCAATGGCCGGATATTTTTACCCGACTTGGCACATTAGCCATCGTTAAACGTCGGGTGGGTGGCTATGACGGTCGCGGGCAATGGCGTATTCGCCCTGACGAACAACAACAGTTACCTGCCGAGGTATACGGCGAATGTATTGTTGAACAGGGAATTAATTTTGACGGCGAAGTTTCGCTCATTGGTGCCCGTAACCAGAGCGGAAAATGCGTTTTTTATCCGCTGACCCACAACCTGCATGAAGAGGGTATTCTTCGCACCAGCGTTGCCCTGCCGGTTGTGGACACCCACCTTCAGCAACAGGCTGAAGCTATGCTTTCGGCTATTTTGCACGACCTGAACTATGTCGGCGTTATGGCGATGGAGTGTTTTATCGTAGGCGATGGATTACTCATTAATGAGCTGGCTCCGCGGGTTCATAACAGCGGTCACTGGACGCAAAATGGTGCATCAATCAGCCAGTTTGAACTTCACCTACGGGCTATTTTAGATTTACCCATGCCGCAGCCGGATGTATCAACACCGTCAGTGATGATTAATCTGATTGGCACCGAAGTGAACGATCAATGGCTATCTCTGCCACTGGTTCATTTGCACTGGTACGATAAAGAGGTGCATCAGGGCCGTAAGGTCGGGCACCTGAACCTGAATCATCCTCAGGCTGAAATATTAAAAGAGAATCTACAAAAAATTAAACCGATGCTGGGCGAGGTTTATACTTCAGGAATTGAGTGGGCGATACAGAAGCTGGCTTAGTGAGTTGATGTCACTATTTTACTGAACTATCCAAAACTATCAAAACTATCAAAACTATCAAATAATGGCACTTTAACCACCATCCCGACAGCGGTCAGGATGGTGGTTAAACAACGAAAACTACTCCTGATAGCGTCGGTATAACGCCTGCCCTTTTAACAGACTAACGCCTAACCAGCCTCCGCATAATGATAAGAGCGCCGCGCTGATAACCGGCAACAGTATCCACATCATATAGTTTGGCTGCCATGGAAATTCAAAGACCTTGTACTGTAGCCACCACAGCGAAATTTCAGCCCCCAGCGCAGCGGTAACACCGGCAGCCAGTCCGAGTAAAGCAAACTCACTCCATAACGTATTACGCAATAAACGTTTACCCGCTCCTAATGTGCGATAAACCACCAGTTCTTGACGTCGTTGACGCATCCCCACCTGAACCTGAGCGAATAACAACAGCGTACCGCAAGCGATCACCAGAGCGACCATGGCTTCCAGAGCCCGGCCTACCTGCTGAAATACCGTTGTAATTTGCTTAAGGATATTACCGATATCCATCAGGCTTAAGGTCGGGAATTGACGGTTAAGCTGTACCAGCACGACACCATTTTCTTGATAACGGAAACTGGTCAGGTAAGTCTGTGGTAAATTATCTAATCCCCCCTCAGGGAAAATAAAGTAGAAGTTAGGCTTCAGACTTTCCCAGTCAACCCTTCGCAGGCTAGAAATCGTCGCCTCAAATCGTTGGGTATCGCCGGTAAACGCCAGCGTATCGCCAATACTGACACCCAATCGCTCAGCCAGTCCCTGATCGATAGAAACTTCACCGGCTTTCGGCGGCCAGACTCCGGCAGTCACTTCATTGGGAGAGGCTTTTTCGCCAGACAGCCACGTCAGGTTAAGCTCACGGTTAACCGCTTCACCGGCGGGATCGTTCTCTTTCACCCGTTCTGTCGCCTGTTGCTGATTAATCTCAGTTAAACGCACCCGAATAATCGGATAAAACTCACCCGGCTTAATGTGGTGTTCGTCAAAAAAATTCTGTAAATCAGGCAACTGCTGTTTGGTTATATTCATCACGAAATAATTCGGACTATCCGGCGGTATCTGCTGTTGCCAGCGTGATAGCAGTTCCCCGCGCAGTACAAACAGGAGTGCCAGCAACATAAAAGAGAAGGAAAAAGCTGACAGTTGGCTGGTCGTAATCCAAGGCTGACGGAGTAGCCGGTTCACCGCTAACCGCAACGCCAGACTTTTTAAGGTCACCCGACGTAACAGCAGCAAGCTGCACCAGCCCAGAGCACCTAACAGTAGCGCCAGCGCTAAAATACCCAGTAATGCGCCCCACCACATACTATTAAAACCGACTAAAGCCGTGAGCAGACATAGCACAACCAACAGCATGGCAGGCAAATACACTTTTAACGGCCAAACGTCTGAAATAGTGTCTTTACGCAATACCCGTAAAGGGCGAGTTGCCAGCAACTGTTTATACGGTCGCAGGCCAACCATAAGCGAAATAAAGACTAAGGCACCAATACTCCAGAACCATGGCCAAAGACCCGGCTGAGGCATTACTTTCGGTAATATGGGTGATAGTAAAATCAGCAAAACTCTTTCAAACAACAAGCCTAAGCTACAGCCGGCCAACGCCGCCAGCGTCAAAACAGAGAGCCATTGACCAATGATTAGCTTGCGTAACGATTTTCGCCCTGCCCCTAAGGTTTTAAGCACGGCAATTAAGTTATACCGACTGCGACAATAGTGACTCATCGAGACAGCAACGGCGGCCACTGACAGCAACAGCGTCAAAATAGCGGACAATAGCAGGAAGTTTTGTGCCCGCTCCAGTGATTTACCGACGGCGGTACCCGATTGTTCAGCACCAAACCAGCGCTGATCGGGGCTTAGCTTGCCGGCCAAAAAATCCCCATAGCGCGTTAAGTTTTGTTCGCTACCACTAAATAAATAACGGTAGGTTAACCGGCTGCCCGGTTGAACTGCACCGGTCTTATCGATATCGGCATAGTTAATTAAAATACGTGGCGCTGTCTGAAACGGATGGAACCCGGCATCCGGTTCTTGAACCACTTCACCGGCAATACGAAAAGTGCCATCACCCACGTCAATGCTATCGCCGACTTTTGTATTCATCAGCGCCAGCAATCGCGGATCAACCAGTACCGTTCCTGCCTCGGGTTTGATATTAGCCGGAGCCGTTTCAAGCGAGCCATAAAGAGGGTAATTCAGATCTACCGCTTTGATAGCCGACAACAGCGGCACATCATTAGCGTATGCCATGGTCATAAAAGAGAGCTGACGACTCAATGTCAGTTGGTCTTTCTCTGCTTGTTGCAGCCACTCTTCCGCTACAGGACGGCTGGATGTGAGTACTCTATCGGCAGAGATAAAATCACGACTTTGCTGACTGAGGGCCTGTTCCATTCGATCGCTGATATTGCCCAGCGCCAGCACGCAGGCAACCGCCAGCGTTAACGATAGCCAAACGATCAATAACGACGGAGATCGCCACTCCCGCCAGAACCAATTCCAAATCATGATTCCTCCCGCAGCTTACCGTCGACTAAACGTAAACGCCGCTGGCAGCGGGCCGCCAGAGTTTCATCATGGGTGACTAAAACCAGCGTAGTGGCAAAATCCCGATTAAGTGAAAACAACAAATCGGCAATTTTAACGCCGGTCTGACGATCGAGATTGCCGGTAGGCTCATCAGCAAAAAGAATTTTAGGGCGACCAATAAAAGCACGCGCAATAGCAACGCGCTGCTGTTCACCGCCGGATAGCTGGGCGGGTAAATGCCCCACCCTCTGACCTAATCCCAACTGTTGTAATAGCTGAAGGGCCTGTTCCTGGCTACTACGTTCGTTATCACCGCGCAGCAACGCCGGAAGCTGAACGTTTTCCAGTGCGGTTAAGGTAGGGACTAACATAAATGATTGAAATACGAAGCCAACATTTTTAGCCCGCAGCGCGGCTCTGGCTTCTTCATCCATAGTAGGTAATGACTGGCCTAATAGTTTTACATCGCCGTTACTACCATCATCCAGTCCGGCTAAAATTCCTAACAGGGTAGATTTTCCTGAGCCCGATTCGCCAATTAGTGCTATTGTTTCAGCTGATTTGACAACTAACTCAACTCCGGTAAGGATGTCTAGCTTATGCTCCCCTTCACCAACAAATTTATTCAAATGATGAACTTCAAGAACATTTTCTTCAGGCATATCCCGATCCTTCTATTACTCGGATTGTCATCTATGCGCATCGCGGCGGCAGATACGCTATTAATTCTGGGCGATAGTTTAAGCGCAGGCTATCAGCTTCCCATTCAACAGGCCTGGGCGACTCAACTGTCAGAGCGCTGGAAGAATACCCCCGGAGCCCCACAGATAATCAATGCCAGCATCAGTGGAGACACTGCGGCACAAGGTCTTGATCGTTTACCTGAATTGCTTAAAAATCATCAGCCCCACTGGGTTTTAATCGAAATGGGTGCTAATGACGGACTGCGCGGATTCCCGCCTGCTGATATAGAACGGGACCTTTCACAGATTATCACATTGGTGAAACAAGCCAAGGCACAGCCGCTGCTGATGCAAATACGCATCACCCCTAATTATGGCCGTCGTTACACCGAATCATTTGCTGCTATTTATCCTAAATTAGCAGAACAGTATCAGGTTCCTCTCCTGCCTTTTTTTATGGAAAAGGTGGTTATAAAACCAGAGTGGATGCAGCCTGACGGCCTGCACCCCACTGCCGATGTCCAACCGTTTATCGCTGATTTTATGGAGCAAACTCTTGCGCCTTATGTCGGTCTTACACCGGCAAAACAGGCCAAATAAACTGCCCCAACGGAGAATGTAAAGTTATGCAAAAGGCGATTTTAATTACCGGTTGTTCCAGCGGTATCGGCTTAGTGATTGCAACGGATCTAAAGCAGCGTGGCTACCGCGTAATAGCAACCTGCCGTAAACCTGCAGATATAGAAACTTTGCAGCAAAAAGGATTTGAAGTTGTTAAGCTTGATTTAGACGACAGTGACAGCATTAAACAGGCAGCGGAAGACGTTCTCGCGCTGACCGGGGGCAAGCTGTATGCGCTATTTAATAACGGCGGATTCGGCATTTACGGCCGTTTAAATACCATTACCCGCCGGCAGTTCGAACAACAGTTTTCAACTAATCTGTTCGGGGCACATGAGCTTACCCAGCATCTTCTTCCGGCCATGATTGCGCAAGGTGAAGGTCGAATTATTCAAACAAGCTCAGTAATGGGCATTATTTCTACTCCGGGCCGCGGCCTTTATGCCGCCAGTAAGTATGCCTTAGAAGCCTGGTCAGACGCCTTGCGTTTAGAGCTTCATGGTACCGGCATTCAGGTCAGCCTGATTGAGCCCGGTCCTATCAGCACCTCATTTAGCCAAAATGTTAATCAAACGCAGGTCGATAGCCCGATTCATAACCCTCCGGTAGCCAAGCGCTTTACGCTTCCGCCTGAGGTACTGATTCCGGTTCTCCACCATGCTTTAGAAAACCCGCGGGCTAAAATTCGTTATCGGGTGACCATGGTGACTAAGCTCATGGCAATCTGTAAACGCCTGCTTCCTGACCGCTGTATGGATATGATTTTAAGAGATAAAGGCTAATAGCGCTTGAAGCCTAAAGATATGCCCTCATATACTTTGATATACACAGATACAACAATAAATATACAACTGATAAAGAGAGTGCAGTATGCCAGCGAATTCTATGATTAACGTTACCGAATCGAACTTTCAGCAAGTTATGGAGCAATCCTCTCAGGTTCCGGTACTTTTTTACTTTTGGTCTGAGCGCAGCCAGCATTGCCAGCTTCTGGATCCGGTATTAGACAAACTTGTTATTGAATATGCAGGTAAATTTACCTTAGCAAAAATCGACTGTGATGCGCAGCAGATGATTGCATCGCAGTTTGGTATTCGCGCAATTCCAACCGTATATCTGTTTAAAGATGGTCAGCCGGCAGATGGATTCCAAGGCCCTCAGCCAGAAGAAGCAATACGTGAACTGTTAAACCGTTTTCTGCCTAGAGAAGAAGATTTAAAAGCGGCCGAAGGGGAAGAACTGATCCGTGAAGGCAAATATATTGATGCCCTGCCGCTGCTTAAAGATGCGTGGCATCTCAGCAATCAGCGCAGTGATATCGGCTTGCTACTGGCTGAAACACAAATAGCGCTGACTCGTAGCGAAGAGGCTGAAGTCGTTCTGGCAGCCATCCCGTTACAAGACCGAGACACTCGCTATCAAGGGTTAATTGCACAAATTGAATTACTTAAGCAAGCCGCCGATACGCCGGAAATTCAACAGCTACAGCTGCAAGTTGATGCTGAGCCTGACAACGCTGAATTGGCCGTACAATTAGCGCTTCAACTGCATACGGTTGGACGCAATGAAGAAGCCCTGACCCTGCTGTTAAAACACCTTAAAAAGAGTCTGGATGCCGCTGACGGAAGCGCTAAGAAAACCATGCTGGATATCTTAGCGGCCCTGGGTACCGGTGATGCACTGGCCGCTAAGTACCGCCGTCAGCTGTATTCATTACTGTATTAATTAATCTGAGTAAACGACCAAATATCAACGCGGCTTATTGCCTAATACTTATCAGTTAAGCATTTCTATATGATGTGACTCCACTCAATCGTCATCCCGGCGAAAGCCGGGATTCAGGTTTTAGCTAACCCGCAGGCATTTAGACTAAGGGCTGGCCCCCGTTTTCAACGGGGTGACGAGGGTAATGGTTCCGTAATAACCAGTCGAATCATTGGATTAAGTTTATTGACTGCCCTTAACTGACAGGCATTAGGCTTATTGCCGCGTTTTTATAAATGACTAACGACGCCCTGAATGGCCTTTGCCATTCCCCTTACCATGTCCGTTTCCTTTACCATGGCCACCTTTATAGCTATCTCTGCTGCCATGGCCTTTGTACCCTTTGTCATCATCACTATCACTTAACAATATCAGTGCTGCCAGAGCGCCTAATCCGACAACCACCATACCTGTAGCCGCAGCATCACCGTCACTCATACTGCCGCATCCAACCATCGACAAACACAGCAAACCAATAAGGGATTTTCTAAATGAATCAACCATGACAAATTATCCTTTTTATTATGAGCGAGATCGTTAAATCAAACTATCAATACCCTATTTCAGTCAGGGTGTTAGCTCAAGATAAGCAGGAGTAAAGTAAGTGAAAAGTAATTGTAAGCCGACACTGACAGACTCTGACATTAGAGTAGAAATGGCCGTTGCCGGACTATTTTACCGGGTTGATAAAAGACAAAAAGCGCGATAATTATCGCGCTTTTTATTCAAACCTACGTCGCTATTATTCCAATGGCTTACCCATTTTTTCCGGAATTAAGAATAAGGTTGCCAGAATATCCAACACGTACAAAGAGGCCAGCATGGCAATGGCCACTTGGAATGAATATTGAGCAACAATCATGCCGACAACCAGTGGGCCAAATCCACCAATCCCCCGACCGATATTAAACAAAACGTTCTGTGCAGTAGCCCGGGCTTCTGTCGGATAGACCTCAGAAATCAACGCCCCGTAACCGCCCATCATGCCATTGACGAACATCCCCATAATGGCTCCGCCAATCAGCAGACTATATTGGTCGGTCAATTGGGAATATGCCAGAACCATTAACGCGGCACCCACCTGATAAATCAGGAATATCGGACGACGGCCAAACCGGTCCGCTAACTGGCCGAACAGCCAAATACCAAAGCCCATACCAACAACCGTGACCGCAGTCCACATCGCCGACTTAGTTAATGAGTAATCGAATTGCTTACTGAGATAGGTTGGCATCCAAATCATAATGCCGTAGTAGCCAAAGTTCTGAACGGAGGTAAGAATGGAGATACCAATACTTGCCCGAACGGCTTGAGCATCAGCAACCAGCGCTTTAAACGGATTACTTTTTCGCTTCTCTTTTTGCTTCTGAACGAAAATTTCAGGCTCATCAATATAGTGACGAATAACAAACGAAACCAGCGCAGGAATAACGCCGATGGCAAACATTCCGCGCCAGCCAATAATCGGCAGTAACACCGGCGTGAGTAAAGCCGCCGCTAAAACCCCCGCCTGCCAGCCTAAACCCACATATGAAGACATTCTGGCCCGTTCATTAGGGCGACATGCCTCGGCGGCCAACGCCATTCCGATACCAAACTCACCACCTAACCCGATACCGGCCATAGTGCGGTAAAATAATAGATCCCAATATCCCTGTGCCAAAGCACACATCCCGGTAAATCCGGCAAATAAGACAATTGACCAAGTTAATACTTTAATTCGCCCGTAATAATCACTCAGAACGCCAAAGACTAAGCCACCGACCACCGCGCCAATTAACGTCCAAGTAACCAGAGAACCGGCCTGACTACTGGTTAAATCTAACCCCATGGCAACCGCATTCAAAATAAAGCCAAGAATCAGTAAATCAAACCCATCCATTGCATAACCTACGGTTGATGCAACCACTGCCTTATACGCATACTTTCTTCTTTTTGCCTCTTCTAAGACCAGAACTTTTTGACTATCCGTCAGATTTATTGATTCATTACTCACAGCTACCTATCTCCACATTAATTAGCTCTGATTTGTCTTATTGGCAAAAATCACCTTCTGTTGATACCACCCTGCCAGCCTTACTCTTAATCACCCGTTTTATTTAGGCTAATGTGTTACATCTATAATATTAATCACGCCGAACTGCTCTTTTCTATAGGCCCTATACCGTTTTTTAGGCGTAGAAAAACACGCACCTATTGGTATAACGACCAAAGGCGATAGAAAAAATAGAATAAAATCATTGGTTAATTAAGGATTAGGGCCAAACCTTTTGATTATAGCAGGATGATTTTTAATTTATAGCTTTTTCTCGTTTTATATCGATTTCATTCTTATTCGGTTACAAATAAACCAGAGCAAAAAAACAACACGGCCAACAAATCATAAAAAAAACAATGATACAATGCGTTGTGTTTTCCCTTTTTTATTATGAAGAACTGAGCTGAAATGAAGATTCACCATACAATATTTACACTTGCGTTAGTCAGCCTGATGCTGTCAGGTTGCCAGTGGCGGGGAGCTGAGTCCGAGCCTCAGCCAGACGCGACACAGCAAACGGCTACAGAATCAGCCGCCAATGAAACCGATCCGCCCCATAAAGCGCAAAGTGACTCTGTCGACGCAGGCCAAGCTGATGATGCAGAAGAAATCGGTGAAGATAATGATGAAGAGTACGCTGAAGACTATGTCGAGGAGTTTGCTGAACAGTTTCAGGCTAGTGCCAACCCGTTTACCGAAGAGGATGCCAGTTGGACGGCTCATGTCATAGAAGAGATAAAAAAGAAGACCGAACGATTACTGCTACCAATGCCTGATTCAGAAGAGCCGGTGATATTGCGCTATCGCGATATTGTTGTATATGGTCAGGGCAATAAACGCGTTATTTGCGGTCATTTCCGCCCTGAAAATGCCAAACTGGATAACGGAAAAGATTTTCCGTTTATGATTGATACCACCATGGCACTGAATATCAGCGCCCGCGAAAATAAAAGCGCCGTTTTCGAACGTAAATGGCAGTTGAGTTGTACACTTAAAGATGGACGTAGTGCACCACTAAACGAACAACGTACCGGGTTGCTTTGGGAAAAATAATATCTTAGCGGCATGGTGATATGTGGGGTGATATGGATTCCATTACTGTCTAAATACTCAGTTTCGCGTAGACTGGCCACACATCAACTTAAGGGATTATCTCATGCCACTAGATATGCCGTTCTCACCACAAACAATGTTAGTCGCCGTATTGGTTTTACTGGTGATATTTATTGTTTTTTCCGGTATCAAAGTCGTACCACAAGGTTTCCAATGGACGGTTGAACGCTTTGGCCGTTATACCACTACTCTGATGCCGGGCCTGAATATCATCATCCCGTTTATGGACCGTATTGGCCGTAAAATTAATGTGATGGAACAGGTGCTCGATGTCCCTTCTCAGGAAATTATCTCTAAAGATAACGCCAACGTCACTATTGATGCCGTCTGTTTTATTCAGGTCAGAGATTCAGCGCTGGCCGCCTATCAGGTAAGCAACCTTGAAGTTGCCATTCTTAACCTGATGATGACCAATATCCGTACCGTACTGGGTGCAATGGAATTGGATGAAATGCTTTCCCAGCGCGACCACATCAATACCCGTCTGTTACAGGTGGTTGATGAAGCAACTAATCCTTGGGGTGTAAAAATCACCCGTATTGAAATTCGTGATATTCGCCCGCCAACTGAACTGATTGCGGCAATGAACGCCCAAATGAAAGCTGAGCGTAATAAGCGTGCCGATATACTGGAAGCCGAAGGTATTCGTCAGGCTGCAATTCTTCGTGCCGAAGGCCAAAAACAGTCAGAAATTCTTAAGGCTGAAGGTGAAAGGCAGGCTGCATTCTTACAGGCTGAGGCTCGTGAACGTGCGGCAGAAGCAGAAGCAAGAGCAACCCAGATGGTTTCTGATGCCATCTCTGCCGGTAATATTCAGGCAATTAACTACTTTGTTGCTCAAAAATATACCGATGCGCTTCAAACTATTGGTGCCTCAGATAACAGCAAAGTCATTATGATGCCACTGGAAGCCAGTAACCTGATGGGCAGTATCGGAGGCATTGCAGAATTACTTAAAAGTGAGCCTAAAAAGTAATGGAAATCTTTGATGACCTACTTACCCAGCCATATCAATTCTGGCTAATTTTTGGCGGAGTATTACTCGCTTCCGAACTATTGGGTACCTATGGCTACTTACTCTGGAGCGGTGTGTCAGCCATTATTATCGGCGCGATTACCTGGCTTATTCCCATGAGCTGGGGCTGGCAGTGGGTCAGTTTTGCTGTCCTTACGCTGATGGTAGCTGTTCTCTGGTGGTACTGGCTGAAAAGCCGGGCACGGGATGAAACTCAGCATATTAACCAGCCGGATAGGTTATTAATTGGAAAAAGAATGACGCTGACTGAGCCAATAATTCACGGCGTTGGCCGTATTATTCTTGCCGATGGCAGTTGGCGAATTCAGTGTAGTCAGGATCTGCCGACCGGAACTGAAATCACCATTGTTGCGGTTGAAAGCATTACGCTGATTGTAGAGCCGATAAACACCTCGGCCACTTAATCGACTGGTTTAAAGAAGCCTTCTGTCACTCATCCGGCAGAAGGCTTTTTCATATCATTTTTTTGCGTGCTGACAGCAGCCGGTAAAGCTGTCCATAATCGGGCAATCTGCGCCATCATCACCGGGACAAAGTGCCACCAATGCCATCAGTCGTTCGCGCATTTGGGTGAGCTCATGAATATGACGGTCTATATCTGAAACTTTTTCCAGCGTACGGGCTTTAACATCAGAACTACGGCGATCGGAATTATGAAACAGCGCCAATAACTCTTTACACTCTTCCAGCGTAAAGCCAACCAGCCTGGCCTGGCGTAGTAAAGTCAGTTCCTCAATATTACGCGGGTTATAAGTACGATAACCGTTCAGGGAGCGGTTTGGCGGCGTAATAAGCCCCTTCTCCTCGTAAAACCGAATGGTTTTACTGGTTAAACCTGTTTTTTCTGCCACCTGACTGATATTCATATCATCACCTTATACTGTTAAACAGAGATCTGTTTAGCGCAATAGATACCATTAAACCTCAAAATAGGAAATATACCCTTTCAGTTCTTCAGTACGCTTATCAGCATGCTGAGACATACAGCTAAGATAAACCACATCCCTCACTGTTCCGCCGGAATAGGCATAATAAAGAGCATCACAGTCTTTTTTACGAAACGTTACCCACGCCCGCTGAGACTCCAGCAAATTTTGCTTTACCTTAGAATAAGGAATGCTTTCTTCATCCGGATGAGCTAGAAGAGCCATCACTTTTTTATAGGTCTGATTTAGTAATTTTTCTGATTCATCCAATATTTTTTCAGCACAGATATTCATCTCAATGGTGTTGCCGGTAGGCTTTTCGCAATCAATTTTATCATCAGCATGAGCACTCTCAGCATAGCCAGCAATGCTGATTACCCCTAATATAAGACCTGCCAATATATTTCGTTTTATCACTGAAAATTCCTTTTAATACGTTTAATTATTGACAAGGATTATCCCTGTTGTTGGCTACAATCTGTTTAGCATCATCAGTCAGAGCAATGTTAGTGCCATCCGGCAAGCAAAGAGTGGCATAACCTATTCCGCTGCCATCATACATAACGTCAGCCGCGGCTTTAGCATTCGCTTTTTCGCCTTTCAACGTGATTACATGGTGCTCACAGCCGCCTTCACACTGCGGTGAATAGATACTGATCGCCATATCCTCAACCGTCACTTTCCCTAAATACTCAGCCACTATCGGGCTTTGATTCAACGCGGCTTCAGCACTCTTTTCCATTTTATGAAAAAGCCAAAAGATCAGCCCGCCAATAATCACCAATAGAATCACTAAATACTTTAGAAAACGCTTAAATCCCTGCACTCTTTGCCCCTAACGTTAAGTTGATACGTCGCTAATACAAATCAAAAGGCCACTATGCGACTTCTTAGTCGAAAAGTAAAAATTTTGATATTACAAATAAGCATAAAAAGAATCTTTTTATTCTTTACGCTCGCAGTCCTTTTTCTGGCACGCTCTGTGTAGTAGCCAACCCATACATCACACATCATGAGGACTATTAAATGCGAAACTGGAATATAGGTATCTTACTCTTTCTGACTGCGGCCGGCGTGTCGGCAAAGGATATTCAATTATTAAACGTATCTTATGACCCGACCCGTGAATTCTATCAGCAATACAATCAGGCTTTTTCAACCTATTGGCATAATCAAACCGGTGATACCGTCAACGTTAAGCAATCTCATGGTGGCTCAGGTAAACAGGCATCTTCCGTCATTAATGGTATTTCGGCCGACGTCGTAACGCTGGCACTGGCTTATGACATTGATGCCATTGCCGAGCACGGTAAGTTGAATAAAGACTGGATTAGCCGATTACCCGATAATTCGGCACCTTATACCTCCACCATCGTTCTGTTAGTCCGCAAAGATAACCCTAAGCAAATTCATGATTGGAATGATTTAATCAAGCCGGGCATTAACGTTGTCACGCCAAACCCGAAAACCTCCGGTGGCGCCCGCTGGAACTATCTTGCCGCCTGGGGCTATGCTCTGCGCCATAATAATAACGATCAGGCCAAGGCGCAGGCTTTTGTTAAGGCTTTGTATGACAATGTACAGGTACTGGATACCGGAGCCAGAGGCTCGACCACGACCTTTGTAGAACGCGGAATTGGTGATGTGTTAATTGCTTGGGAGAATGAAGCCCTGTTGGCGATTGAACAACTGGGTAAAGATCAGTTTGAAATTGTTACGCCCAGCGTATCAATACTGGCGGAACCAACCGTAGCCGTCGTCGACAGTGTCGTAGAGAAAAATGGCACTAAAGAGGTGGCTGAAGCCTACCTGAAACATCTCTATTCTCAAGAAGGCCAGACCATCGCGGCTAAAAACTACTACCGTCCGCGCGATCCTGAAGTATTAAAACAGTTTTCTGCCAGCTTCCCGACGCTGGATCTGTTCACCGTCGATCAGGAATTTGGCGGATGGCAAAAAGCGCAGAAAACCCACTTTGCCACCGACGGAACCTTTGATCAGATCAGCAAACGCTAAACGGATACTCAATCATGCCGGCTATCCAGCGCTGGCCGGCATGATGATACTATTGGTTAGTGGATCTGGAAGTAACGCTGATGGACAATATAAATTCGTACTTCGTCATCTTTAGCACTTTTTGACGAGTAAGCCTGATACCCTTCCAGCCCGGACGCGGCCAGATAACGGTTAATCAGCACCTCCTGCGGGGTGTGATGCTGTTCCAGCGCCAAACAGGAAAGCAGCCAAGTTTTACGTCTGGAAATAAATAAGTTAGGCGTAATGCAGTTAATTTCTTCTGCCTCATCCCAACCGGTCACGCTGACGCAAATAAAATACTCATCAGCATCCTGAGCTAAGCTATCGACAGAGTTTTTATGCGCGTTGTCGGCCAGACCGATAGCCTGATTAATCAGAATGGTGTTTTTCTCATCGAAGGTAAAATCTTTAAGAAAATCGATATGGTGCCAAAGAGAAAACAGCGGAACCTCTTCAAACGTCTCATAATCGGCAAAATAGAGATCTTTCTGAAGAAGCCCCTCTTTCTTTAACAACATTTTCATTTCATCTAATAAACCGCTCATCAGTCCTCCATTTGAATCATTGGCAGGCTGAGGATTATAAACAAAAATTTGTCAGTAATCAGGGTTAATCCAATATTGTCAGCCGAAGAAAATAGAGTCACAGCGTATAATCGGCCACCATTCAGCCAATTAAGACGGCAAGTAAAGATCGGATTTAATCACCATCGGCAAAGTACATTCACCCATAAAAGTCACCCGCTCCTCAAAATCAGGAAGATCGGAGATAACGGAAAATGTCAGCATCATCAAATTATCAGCAACCCTAAACCTCACTTGACCAGCAATATCACTGGCAAAATATCCCGCTGAATATACTGTAATGTCTACGCCACTATTATTGCTTAACTCGACAATATTCAGCTCATCGCACGCGACATACTCAATATCTTGTACTGACAGCTGATAGTCATAGGGAAAGCCAGATTTCTTCACTGGTAAGTATTCCACTGAAAAACAGAGCCTATTCTCTTCCAGACAAAAGCCACCTTGCTGAATTTTATAATCCAGCACTTTATTACTATCAACAAGTTGCCCGCATGGATTATTGCGAATGGCTTTTTGTAACTCAGTAACTACGCTTCTCTTGGCCAGTTCATCACTCAACAGTTGCCTTAACTGCACAACCGATGCCGGTTGACGGTAATCAAGAGAAATAAGATGCAGATACAGTGATTCACCGGCTTCAGATTTTCGTGGCGCAGGAATATCTGAGAGCCATTTTTCAAGCTCTGCATCATGATAAAGCTGCGCTTCAAACTCAGCAAAAGGCATCCTGTTCGACAGATAGCGGTCAATAAGCGAAATAATCTGACTCATCCGCGCTGGGCCACCATAAACAGCCGAGGAAATGCCAATAGTACATTTCCGTCTTGGCGTACTGAATATGCCTGCTGAAGTTCACTGAGGTAAAGGTGTAGAAATGCTTGCTGTTCCGATTCATCGAGTGGATTGAGGAACGGGCGTAAGCCGGTTGAACGAACCCACTCAATAATCGCCTCAACCGATGGCATCACATGATAAAAAGTCGTCCGCCAAATATCGACTTTACAACCATGGCTGACCAGCAGGTCATAATACTCATCGGTAGCCAGCAGTCGGTTACTGCGAAAAGCCTGTTCGCCGATTTTATCTTCCCACTGGCCTTCCATCGCCACTTTACGCATCAGCGCGTGAGACGGTTGCTCTAAGTTATCCGGTACCTGTAGCGCCAGAGAACCTCCGTCAGCCAGCTGTCGCACTAGATGAGGTAATAATTTTTGATGGTCCGAAACCCATTGCAACGATGCATTCGCGTAAATAATGTCTTGGGGAACATCCGGCTGCCAAGTGCTGATATCAGCCTGCTGAAACTGACATAAAGGTAAACGTTGCTTGGCCTGAGCCAGCATAGCGGCAGAACTATCAACGCCGGTAATAGCGCTCTGAGGATAAGCCTGATGCAGCAGCTCGGTACTATTTCCCGGCCCGCAGCCCAGATCGCTAATATATCGGGCATGAGAGCGATCTATTCGTGCCAATAGCTCACGGGCAGGACGGGTTCTTTCTGCCTCAAACTGAAGATAAAGCTCAGGATTCCAATCTTTCATGATATTCCTTGTCTGACACTGTAGGCGGCCGGTTAGGGTCAATACCATAGAATAAAAATGGAAAACTTAATAGTGAGGTTTTTGGGGGTTTATTGAGGTAAATCGCAAATAGAAAAATAAGTCGGGGAGATAAAACAGGGCACTCTGCTTTTCACAGCAATGCCCTAAAGAGCAACAGCTAACACAAAGAAAAAACCACCTCAGTTATTACGAAATCACCGCTCTGCGCTGTAATTCATCAACCAGTTGATCAACCAATTGCCCCAGAGGTAACTCTCCGTTTAAATGAATATCCGGCTTAAGGGGCTGTTCATAGGGTAGATCGATACCGGTAAACTGTTTAATCTCACCTTTCCGGGCTCTCTTATAGAGCCCTTTGGGGTCACGCTGTTCACAAACTTCGAGCGGTGTATCAACAAACACTTCAATAAAGCTACCTTCGGGTAAACGCAGTGCCACATTCTCTCGGTCGCTGCGATGAGGAGATATAAATGCGGTAATCACGACCAGCCCTGCATCCATCATTAAACCGGCAACCTCACCGACGCGACGAATATTTTCTCGCCGGTCATCATCAGAAAACCCCAGATCCTGACAGAGTCCATGGCGAACGTTATCGCCGTCTAACAAATAGGTTCGTACGCCTTGATGGTGTAGCGCCTGCTCCAGAGCACCCGCGATCGACGACTTTCCCGAACCGGATAATCCGGTCAGCCACACCACCACCGCACAGTGCTGATTAGCGACCTCCCGGTCCGTTCGGGTAATGGCATGAGGATGCCAGACAACATTGTGTTCCATGCCCTTGCTACCTTAGCCTTTCTGAGACAAATCACTGGCATTCCAGTGTGGATAATAACGACGTACCAGTGCATTAAGCTCTTTTTCAAACTCACTGTCGGCGGCGGTTTTTTCCACCCTGTCTTGATTAGCTGAATAGGTTTCCCGCACTAAACCGGCACCGACAGTCACGTTGGTTAGACGATCGATAAAGATAAAGCTGCCGGTATCCTGATTAGTCTGATAACGGTCAAACAGTAAGGGTTCATCAAAAGCCACATCGACAACGCCAATACCGTTCAAAGGCAGTTCCGTTGATTGACGTTGTTCCAGCGAGTTGATATCCCGCTGATGCTGAATGCGCTCAATTCTGACCCGGCTTTTCTTACCGGCGACTTTAATATCATAGCTTTGTCCGGCTAATAACGGATTTTCGGCCATCCATACCACATCCAGCGAGGCACTATGCCCGGCCTGCAGACTATTATCATCCGCGGCAACTAACAGATCGCCACGGCTGATATCAATCTCATGGTTTAATACCAGAGTAATAGCCTCCCCCGGATAAGCCTGCTGTTGATCGCCGTCAAACGTGACAATACGTTTAATTTGGCTGGTTACCCCGGAAGGTAATACCTTAACCGCTTGCCCGACCTGAACTACGCCCGAAGACAGCGTTCCGGCATAACCACGGAAATCCAGATTAGGCCGATTAACATACTGAACCGGAAAGCGTAATGGCTGCTGTTCGCGCTCGGCAATAACGTTAACAGACTCCAGAATCTCCAGCAGAGTCGCGCCGGAATACCATGGCATATTTGGCGCGGTAATCGCGACGTTGTCGCCATCCAGCGCCGACAGCGGAACAAATTTAATATCCAAATCATCCGGTAACTGCTGAGCAAAACTCAAGTAATCACTGCGGATCTGTTCAAATACCGACTGACTGTAGTCCACCAGATCCATTTTATTAATCGCGACCACCAAGTGACGAATCCCCAACAGGGTGGCAATAAAACTGTGGCGACGGGTTTGAGCCAGAACGCCTTTACGGGCATCAATTAACAAAATAGCTAAATCACAGGTCGACGCTCCGGTAGCCATATTACGGGTATATTGCTCATGCCCCGGCGTGTCGGCGATAATAAACTTACGTTTCTCCGTCGAGAAATAGCGATAGGCGACATCAATAGTAATTCCCTGTTCCCGTTCCGCCTGAAGTCCGTCAACCAGTAAGGCTAAATCTAATTTCTCACCGGCCGTACCGATACGCTTACTGTCGCTGTGCAGGGTAGAAAGCTGATCCTCATAAATCTGACGGGTATCGTGCAGCAAGCGCCCGATCAGGGTACTTTTACCATCGTCAACGCTACCGCAGGTTAGAAAACGCAACAGGCTTTTATTTTGTTGAGCATGAAGATAGGCTTCAACACCCCCCTGCTCAGCGATTTGCCGGGCAATAACATCGTTAATTGCCGGCGGATGATCAATAACTGCGCCCATAATATTTCCCCTCAGAAATAGCCCTGACGTTTTTTAAGTTCCATAGAACCGGCCTGATCGCGGTCAATAACCCGCCCCTGCCGTTCACTGGTTGTTGAGACCAACATTTCTTCAATGATCTCAGGCAGAGTTTCCGCCTCAGACTCCACCGCGCCGGTCAAAGGCCAGCAGCCAAGAGTACGGAAACGAACTTTACGTTTCACAATCACCTCACCCGGTTGGAGATCGATTCGGTTGTCATCGACCATCAGCAGCATACCGTCACGCTCCAGAATCGGGCGCGGCTTAGCTAAATACAGCGGAACAATGTCTATTTTTTCTAAAAAGATGTACTGCCAGATATCCAGCTCAGTCCAGTTAGATAACGGGAAAACCCGAATGCTTTCCCCCTTATTAATCTGGCCGTTATAGTTATGCCATAGCTCCGGGCGCTGGTTTTTCGGATCCCAGCGGTGAAAGCGGTCACGAAACGAGTAGATACGCTCTTTGGCTCTGGACTTCTCTTCATCACGACGAGCTCCGCCAAAGGCCGCATCAAAACCATATTTGTTCAGAGCCTGTTTTAAGCCCTCAGTTTTCATGATGTCAGTATGCTTGGCACTGCCGTGAATAAACGGATTAATCCCCATCGCCACGCCTTCCGGATTCTGATGAACCAGCAGGTCAAAGCCATAGGCTTTTGCCGTTTTATCACGAAACTGGTACATCTCCTGAAACTTCCAGCCGGTATCTACATGCAACAATGGAAACGGCAAATTGCCTGGGAAAAATGCCTTACGCGCCAGATGCAACATCACCGATGAATCTTTACCGATAGAGTAAAGCATGGCCGGATTAGAGAATTCGGCAGCCACCTCACGGATAATGTGTATGCTTTCTGCTTCCAGTTGGCGCAGGTGAGTCAGTCGTTTTTCGTCCACGTTAATACCTCAATTCGCTGTCTGACGGCGGTTAAGCCAGATTGACTACCGACTGCCATTGTGTCGGTTGATTCTGTTGCAATGTTTGATGATGAGCCGACTCACCGAACCAGCTAAGGCGCTGATGCAGCGCAGCAACCTCACCGATAACCAATAAGGCCGGTGACGGTGCTCTCTTCGCTAAATCGTCGAGTTGTAATAGTGTGCCGGTGAGAACCTGTTGATCGGCGCGGGTACCCCGCCCGATAACCGCTATCGGCGTTGACGGCGAGCGCCCGTGCGTAATTAATTGCTGCTGGATATCTGACGCTTTAACTGCCCCCATATAAATAGCCAGCGTCTGATGTCCTTGGGCCAGCTGAGACCAGTTAAGGCCATCCGATTCCGGGCGGCAGTGGCCGGTAATAAAAGTCACGCTTTGGGAGTAATCTCTGTGGGTCAACGGAATTCCGGCATAGGCGGTAGCGCCTGCGGCGGCTGTAATTCCCGGTACAACCTGAAAAGGAATACCGGCATCGGCCAAAACTTCTAACTCTTCACCGCCCCGGCCAAATATAAACGGGTCTCCGCCTTTCAGCCGTACCACTCTCTTTCCCTCAAGGGCCAGTTTAACCAACAGCTGATTAGTCTCTTCCTGCGCCACTGAATGGGCACCGGCCCTTTTACCAACGCAAATTTGCTCTGCATCTCGACGCACCAGCGCCAGAATCTCATCGGTGACTAAAGAGTCGTGCAGCACCACATCCGCCTGCTGAATAGCCTGTAGACCGCGCAGCGTAAGTAATCCTGCATCGCCCGGCCCTGCCCCTACCAGCGTAACGTCGCCAGTCTGACCTTGATTTTGTGACAGCTGGAATTCAAGTTCAGCCTGAGCATCGTCAATACGGTTAGCCGCAACCAAAGCGGCAAAGCGTCCATTAAAAATGCGCTCCCAAAAGCGGCGACGCTCACTGAGGGTGCTTAATCGTTGTTTAACCCGATCGCGCCAGTTACCGGCGATTTCAGCGACGGTTCCCAGACTCGCAGGTAATAATGCTTCTAGCTTTTCGCGTAATAATCGGGCTAATACCGGCGCTTTACCCGCGGATGAAACCGCAACAACCAAAGGAGAACGGTCAACTATGGAAGGAAAAATAAATGAGCAGCGCGCCGGGTCGTCAACCACATTAACCAAACGACGGCGCTGGTTGGCAGCCTGAAAGACCTGAGCATTAAGCGTGCTGTTATTGGTTGCAGCAATCACCAGAAAAATATCATCAAGCTGAGTGACATCGAAAACTTTTGCCAGCCAGTGAATAGATTGCTTTTGATGCAGTTGATTAACTTCGTCCGCTAATGACTGCGCAACAACATAGACATCGGCTCCCGCACTCAGCAGCAAGCTTATTTTACGGGCAGCCACTTCCCCGCCGCCAACAACCAGCACCGGGCGATGTTTAAGATCGGCAAATATCGGTAAGTAATCCACAGCAGGCTTCGCTCAATTAACAAAGTTATAACCTGACTATAGAGAGTCCTGCCCGGTGATAGAAATGATGAAAAAGTATTTCATATAGCTGAATGGAATAGAAACTGATATTCGGATCTAAATAAAATGGATAAGCATTTAAACATCCACAATACAAAATAATTATTGACCAATCGGTACAAATCATGGTTATTATCTATCAGCAGATTCCATAACCTAAATGATGACGTTGAGAAAAAGCCAATGATAACGAGCGGAAGACCCTGTGAATTTAATCGGCAGAAGGTTATTGAAGCCGCGATGGAACTGTTCTGGTTAAAAGGTTACAAAGCCACCTCCACTCAAGAGCTTTGTGAATATACCGGATTGGGAAAAGGCAGTCTGTATAACGCCTTCGGCAATAAACAAGGGTTATATCAGCAAGCATTAGAGTACTACCATGAGCTGGCAGTCAAAACCCAGTTGGATATCCTTAATGGCCCCGGCCTTGCAAAAGAAAAGCTAAGAGCATTGCTAGAATGGGGCATTAATGCAGACCTGGACCGCAGTGAGCCTCGTACCTGTATGGCACTATTTTCCGCTCTGGAGCTTAGCCGCCAAGACCCCATAGTTGAACGGCTCAACCGCATCTATTCGGCAAAATTAGAGCAGGCTCTGTTCCACCTATTTGAGTTAGGACAGCGTTCAGGTGAAATCAAGGCAAGCTGTCCGGCGCTTGAAATGTCCCGGGCGTTTCTTGGCAGTTATTACGGTCTGCGCATTATGGGCCAAACGATTCGCGATAAGCATTTTTTACGTGATGTTCTTAACGGCACTCTCGCCGCGCTATAAGTACCGCCTTTCAGATAAAGATTCTCATTGAAATAGGGCCTGAGGGCTTTTATTTTTTAATCCATTTTGTACCGATCAGTAAAGATCGGTGTCTAAGGAATATCTCATGCCATTAGCCGTTTATATTTTAGGTCTGACCATATTTTCCGTCGCTACCTCGGAATTTATGATTGCAGGCATGATGCCCTCATTAACCGCAGCATTTAATGTCAGCATTACAAAAGTGGGCTATCTGATCTCTATCTATGCGGCCAGCATGGTTATCGGTGGCCCTATCTTAACCGCAATATTAATTAAAATGAGGATCCCGCATAAACGCGCCTTACTCAGCCTTATTGTTATTTATACGTTAGGCCAGAGCGTTGGTGCGATGTCCAATAGTTACGGTTTAATGGTTATCGCCCGTATCATTACCGGCGTTGCTGCTTCTGCCTGTATTGGCGTGGCATTAGCTATTTGCAGTAACATCGCTAAACCGGAATCACGTGGCCGGGCTGCGGCGGTAGTGGTTAGCGGGCTTATGTTTGCTACCATGCTCGGTTTGCCAATTGCCACGGTGGTCGGTCAACAGTTTGGCTGGCGAGCCAGTTTCTGGCTGGTGGTTGCCCTTACCGCGCTGTGCGGAATAATTAGTTCGGTGATGCTGCCTGCGTCATCAAAACCGGAAGAAGCTAATTTAGCGGCAGAGTTAGACGACTTCAAAAACATTCATCTATGGGCTGCTTATGCCACCAGCGGGCTGGTGCTGGGGGCAACCTTCGCTGCATTTAGCTACTTTTCGCCAATACTGACCGAAATTACCGGCATAGCATCAAACAGACTGCCCTTACTATTTTCACTGTACGGCATTGCGGCTTTACTAGGAAATATCATTGTCGGGAGACTGGCTGATAAATATATGCTGCCAATTACCACTGCCGGATTATTGGTTCTCTTGGCTGCACTGACGCTTTTCGCCCTGTTCACTCAAAATCCAATTATCTCTATTACTGCCATGATGCTCATCGGGCTAGTCGGCATTTCAATGAATCCTGTACTCATCATTCGGGTAATGAGAAATTCCCGCGCCGGACCATTGGTCAACACGGTTCATACATCGGTGATTAATATCGGTTTGGCCGTGGGGTCATGGCTGGGAGGGTTAGCAATTAGCAGTGGCTATGGATTGCGGGCTCCGCTCTGGGTAGGGGCTATGCTGGCTGTGCTTGGCATAATCAGCCTGCTGCCCTATTTTAGCTATAAGATAAATAGCCCTAAGACTTGCTACACCAAGTGTGAGTAATCGATCCGCTGATTTCAAAACCCGACGAAATATCGGGTTTTCACCTATCGGGCGACTCTGGCCCTATCCTTCATGTAGTCCGCACTCGCGCTTTAAGCCAAAGAACCGGGTCTGTTCCTCAGTCATTCCCGGCTCCCATTTACGGGTGGTATGAGTGTCGCCAACCGATAAATACCCTTGCTCCCATAGCGGATGGTAGCTTAATCCGTTATCCGTCAAGTATTGATAAACCTGCCGATTATCCCAGTCGATAATTGGCAAAAATTTAAATACGCCACGCTGAATAGCCAGAACCGGTAATGCCCCCCGGCTTCCCGATTGCTCACGGCGTAAACCGGCAAACCACGTTTGAGCCTGTAACTCAGCTAATGCACGATTCATTGGCTCAACTTTATTCAATTGGTTATAGCGTTCAATGCCTTCGACGCCCTGCTCCCACAGTTTGCCATAGCGGGCTTCCTGCCATGCGGGAGTATACAGTGAACGATAAATCTTTAGATTTAAACCGAGCTGTTCAGACAGGCGATCGATAAACTGATAGGTTTCCGGAAACAAATAGCCGGTATCGGTCAGCACCACCGGAATATCAGGACGCTGACGTGATACCAGATGTAAACAAACCGCGGCCTGAATACCAAAGCTGGAAGACAACACCTTATTCTCCGGCAGATTTTCCAACGCCCATGCAACCCGCTTAACGGCAGACAGCGACTCTAAGCGCTGATTAATATCGACGAGTCGTGCCGTCTGTTCCTCACGAGATAGCAAATTGAGCGCGGCTAAATCAATATCAGACATAGGTTCACCTTAATCGTAAAAGTCACGGGCAGAATCAATTACCGGCTTAACAATACCGGCGCGAATGGTGTAATCACCAAAGCCTTCATCAGAATGACGCTGTTCGGCCCAGCGGCCAATCAGGTTATCCAGCTCAGACAATATCTCTGCCGAAGTAATATTCTCTCGGTACATTCTCGGGATCCGCGTTCCTTCGCGATTGCCACCCAAGTGTAAGTTATAGCGATCCGGAGCCTTGCCCACCAGCCCGACCTCAGCCAACATAGCCCGACCACAGCCGTTAGGGCACCCGGTAACCCGCAGTACAATATGTTCGTCCGCAACCTTATGCTGAGCCATAATGTCTTCTACCCGCGTAACAAATTCCGGCAAAAAGCGTTCAGCCTCAGCCATTGCCAGCGGGCAGGTAGGAAAAGAGACGCAGGCCATCGAGTTCTTTCGCTGCTCAGTGACGCCGTCACTAATCAGTCCATGTTGACGTGCTAAGCCTTCAATCAGTGATTTATCTTCAGGCAAAATGCCCGCCACAATCAGATTTTGGTTAGCCGTCAGGCGGAAATCCCCTTGGTGGATTTTAGCAATTTCAGCCATACCGGTTTTTAACGTTCTGCCCGGATAATCCAGCAGCCGGCCATTCTCAATAAACAGCGTCAGGTGCCATTTATTATCAATGCCTTCCACCCAACCGATACGATCGCCGCGAGAGGTAAATTCATAAGGGACTATCGGTGCGAAAACAATCCCTGCCCGCTTCTCAACTTCTTGTTTAAATGCCTCAACCCCAACCCGCTCCAGCGTGTATTTGGTTTTTGCATTTTTACGTTCCGAGCGGTTTCCCCAGTCACGCTGAGTGCCGACAACCGCCTCAGCGATAGCCAAGGTGTGTTCTAATGGAATATAGCCAAACTCTGAGGCTTTACGCGGATAAGTCAGCTTATCGCCATGCGTCATCGCCAGACCACCGCCAACCAGTACGTTAAAACCGATAAGTTGACCATTTTCACCCACGGCAACAAAGTTGAGATCGTTGGCATGCAGGTCGACATCGTTATCCGGAGGAATCACTACCGTGGTTTTAAATTTACGCGGCAAATAGGTCGAACCTAATACTGGCTCAACGTCCGTGGTTTCCAGCTTCTCGCCATCCAGCCAAATTTCAGCATAGGCGCGAGTTTTTGGCAGCAGATGCTCTGAGATCTTTTTCGCCCACTCATAGGCCTGCTGATGGAGCTCTGACTCAACCGGATTGGAAGTACAGAGTACGTTACGGTTAACGTCACCGGCAGTGGCAATAGAGTCCAAATTCAGCCGGTTAAGTAACTGATGCATCGGTTTAATATCGTTTTTCAGCACGCCATGGAACTGAAAGGTTTGGCGAGTAGTCAGGCGAATACTGCCATATAACGTGTCTTCCGCCGCAAATTTATCGATGCCTAACCACTGTTGTGGAGTAATGATTCCTCCCGGTAGGCGGCAACGAAGCATGACATTAATTAAAGGTTCGAGTTTCTGCTCGGTGCGTTCAGCGCGCAGATCGCGGTCATCTTGCTGGTACATGCCGTGAAAGCGAATTAGCTGAAAGTTATCTCCGCGAAAACCACCGGTTAACCCGTCTTTTAGGTCTTCAGCAATAGTACCGCGCAGAAAGTTACTTTCGCCCTTAAGCCGCTCATTGTCCGACAGCTTTGACTGTACCTGATGTGTAGAATTTAACTCAGTATTATTGCTCATTAATAAACATCCCGCTGATAGCGCTTCTCGAGGCGCAATTCGCTTAAAAACTCGTCGGCCTGCTCCAGGTCCATTGCCCCATGGATTGACACAACGTCCAATAACGCTTGCTCTACGTCTTTCGCCATACGGTTGGCATCACCACAAACATACAAATGAGCGCCATCCTGAATCCATTGCCACAGTTCACTGCCGTTTTCACGCAGTTTGTCCTGAACATAGACTTTCTGCTCCTGATCCCGTGACCAGGCCAAATCAACGCGGTTAAGCAGCCCACTTTTGACATAGCGCTGCCACTCAACCTGATAGAGAAAATCAGAGGTAAAATGAGGGTTGCCAAACACCAGCCAGTTTTTACCGCCTGCGTCAGTGGCTTCCCGGTGCTGTAAGAATGCTCTGAACGGCGCAATACCGGTTCCCGGACCAATCATTACCACCGGTTTTTCAGGATCGTCCGGCAGGCGGAAGTTATCGTTATGTTCAACAAATACGGCAATCTCGCCCTCTTCTTCCAGACGGTCGGCTAAAAAGCCTGAAGCACCGCCGGTACGAGGTTGACCGTCAATGTCATAACGCACTACCCCAACGGTAAGATGAGCTTCACTCCCTACTTCCTCCTGAGAGGAGGCTATCGAATAGAGGCGTGGCGTTATCGGGCGTAACAGGCTGACGAGCGTTTGAGCGTCTAACCGGCAAGGAGCATGGCGAACCATGTCCACTACGGGCGTATTCTGGGCATAAGCCTGTAATCGGGACTTATCTTGCAGTAATTCAGCTAAGCGGGCGTTACCCGAATGGACGGCATAAGCTTCCACAATACCGGTGGTATTTTGCGTCAGCTCATAGTGATAGCGCAGAGCATCACGCAGCGGTTCAATTTTGCCCTGAACTTCAATCTGTTCGTCACCGGTCAAGCCCAGCTCGGACAACAGTCGTTCAATCAGCTGTGGATCGTTCTGGAACCAGACACCAAGAGAGTCTCCCGGCTGATAGCTTAACCCCGAATCCCCCAAATCGATTTCGATATGACGAATATCTTTATCTGAGCTGCGGGAGGTAATTTTTTGATTAACCGACAGCGAAGCAATTAACGGTTGTTCTTTATTGTACTGACTGTGATGTACTGCCGAGTTAACTGATGACGACAACGTAGCCGCAGGAGCAGAAGCCTCAACCACTGACTTCAGTTTTTCAACGACCTGTTTGCGCCATTGCTCTGCCAGTGGTTGATAATCGACGTCCGCATCAGCCCGGTCAATTAAACGAGCGGCACCTAACTCAGCCAGTCGGGTGTCAAAATCTTTCCCGGTCTGACAAAAGTTTTCATAAGAAGTATCCCCCAGACCAAAAACGGCAAACTGAGTTTGGGTTAACCGCGGCGCTTTTTTAGAGAAGAGGTATTTGTATAGCGCGATAGCCTCTTCAGGCGCATCACCTTCTCCCTGAGTAGAGACGACGACAATCAGCTGTTTTTCTTGAGCGATTTGCTTAAATTTATAATCACCGGCATTTACCAACGACACCGGCAAGCCGGCATGGGCCAGATCGTCTCGTAGCTGAGTGGCTAACCGTCGTGCATTACCGGTCTGAGAGGCCGACAAGATCGTTATCGGTCGAACAGTCGTAGCAGCCGATGAAGCCTGAGCAGGCAACGCAGATATTTCATCTGTGTGCTGGCTGGTCAATCCCCATAAATAACCTGATACCCAGGCTACCTGAACCGGCGTCAGGCTCGAGGTTATGGTTTTTAACTGTTCCAACTGCGCCTGTGATAACGGTAAAACAGGGGTAGGTATAGCCTTATCAGACATCATTATGCGGATCCCTTAGAATTAATACGCCTAAGAGTATCCCGCTGGTTTAATTAGATTAAAGAATGGAAAGACATATTTAATAATTAAAAAGCATATGGGGAAATAATCGCGGGTAATTTTCATATAAAAACCAACTGATAAAATTATTATCCTTTTAAGTAAAACATCCCCTTGACCTTACAGTTGCTGGAAGTTCCAACAGGTCAACGCACATCAACGCACTTCCACAAATTTAAAACAATTACCTGATATTATTGTAAAAAAAATTAAAAACATTCAACTCCCACCTACCAACTTCAATGCACATCAACTATCATTAGGGGGCCCTTATGAGGCCCCCTAATGATAAGTAAAGGAATGCTATTATGCCCTTAACAGCCAAACAGATTGAAGCTGCTAAACCTCAAGAAAAAGAATACAAGCTTACTGATGCTCAGGGGCTATATCTTTTAGTAAAACCATCAGGCGCAAAATATTGGCGTTATAAATATCGTTTTGCAGGAAAAGAAAAAAAACTAGCTATCGGTGTATACCCTAATATATCTCTTGCACAAGCACGCTTACAACGTGATGGGGCCCGTAAACTACTATCCGAGAATACAGACCCATCACAGGTAAAACAGAACCAAAAACAGGCCCACCGAACCATTCATATTAATACATTCAAAGCAATTACTGACGAATGGCTTATATTCAAAGAGCGGCAATGGAGCGCAGAATACAAAAAGAGTACAGAAAATCGTTTTAAAATGTATGTATATCCTTTCATTGGCAAACGCCCCATCACAGATATTACTCCAATGAATGTATTAGAATGCTTAAGGAAAGTAGAGATGACAGGAAAACTCGAAACTCTTCGTAAAACAAGACACGCCTGCCTCCAAGTATTCGCATATGCAATAATAACAGGAAGGGCAAAATCAAACCCCGCAGATTATCTAAGCAATGCTCTTGCATCTCCAGAGAGTGAAAACCATCTTAGCCTGACTATTGATCAACTACCGAAATTTTTGCGAGACTTGCGTTACTTAAAGGTAAATCCTCTAATGCAATTAGCTGTAAAACTATTACTACTTACAGGATTGCGTTCTCAAGAAATTCGTTACGGTACATGGGACGAAATTGACTTAGATAAAGCGGTATGGGTAATCCCTTCGGAGAGAATGAAAATGCGGCGTCCACACATTGTTCCTCTTTGTAAACAAACCATAGAATTAATTGAAATTATTAAAATTTTTACCAAAAAAATGGAGTCACCTTACATTCTGCCAGGCCATTTTGACACCCAAAAACCCCGAGCCCGACGCGCTATTAACTATTGTCTACTACAATTAGGCTGGTTGAACAAAATTACAGCCCACGGCTTCAGGCACACGATGAGTACCATATTACATGAGCAAGGTTATAACACCGCATGGATTGAAACCCAGCTTGCTCATGTGGATAAGAACTCTATCCGTGGAACGTATAACCACGCTCAGTATCTGGATGGCCGGCG
The DNA here is from genome assembly GCF_000427805.1 of Budvicia aquatica DSM 5075 = ATCC 35567. Classification (GTDB taxonomy): domain Bacteria; phylum Pseudomonadota; class Gammaproteobacteria; order Enterobacterales; family Enterobacteriaceae; genus Budvicia; species Budvicia aquatica. Next base: position 37,744 of record NZ_ATYS01000048.1, read on the forward strand.
TGAGATGTTGCAGTGGTATGCCGACTATATCGATAAACTCGAAAAGGAAGGCGTAGTCTGTTGAAGAAAAGGTATTTGGCGTTCTAAGGCAGTCAGTAAAATAAAGAAAATAGAGGGGAGGCTTTTTAGCCTCCCCTCTATTTGTTCATATTAAACTATGCGAATGAGACGTATTTATGAAAATAAAATCTACTCGACTAAAACGAAAAGCATCGCACTTAACCATCACCTGTGACTTACCGATTTTTAAACCCTTCATTACCCTGCTGGCTAACGTCATCGAACGTCACCCAAAAGTCTTCAGCATCACACTCAATTACAGTAATGCGGACTACACGGCAGAAACGGGCGGTTACCGCCCTGTGGAAATTAGACTAGAAAGGAAACAGGATAATCGATGGTATATCTGTTACGTAACCGAGTTTACCTATACANCCACACCATTTGGTCAAGAATCAACNTATGCNATNGATTTTGACTTNAGTCGGGGCTNGGGGTATCAGCTTGGTATGCGACAGGAGCCTATTGCTGCCTACGGCCCCCTGTATAGCCTTTGGCAACGTAACTTCTGCCGTTACCATTCCCATGACNTTTATCAGTGTAAGACCCGCATTGAGGAGGCATAACNTACGTACAACCATTCTTTATTATGTCAGTACGCTCTTCANNCCTTCTCTTCTTATATCGTTTAGNTACACCTCATTCTGGCGCTAACACTCCGTCGGTATAGTTCATTTATGTAAATATCGACAAAACCAACAAAGATAAATAATCAATACCGAGGAATATTAAGCATATTCTCCCGGTTAAATAACGTTTAGCTGTTTTTAACCGCATTGATCGGCGGCGGCAACCAATATCACATTTTTTCATTGTTACAAACGATCAATCACCAACCGGTGAATTGATAGACTAAATCCCTTTAAAAACCAGCCAAAGGAAAGCGTTATGGATGATAAATCCGGTATTGAAATTGTTCGGTCGTACTTAGATGTTTTACCTAAATCACTCAGTGACAAAATCATTGATAAATTAAAACACACGATTAACTACGAACCTGTTATTGGTGTCATGGGGAAAACAGGGGCTGGAAAATCAAGTTTATGTAATGCAATCTTTCGCAGCAATATCTGTGAAGTCAGCGATATAGGAGCCTGTACCCGTGAAGTCAAAAGAATGAAGCTGACCTTTGGCAAACGGTCTCTTATTTTAATCGATATTCCGGGCGTCGGTGAAAGCAAGGAACGTGATGAAGAGTATAAGACGTTATATCGCTCACTATTACCCGAGTTAGATATTGTACTTTGGGTATTAAAAGGGGATGACCGTGCTTTCGCATCCGATGAATATTTTTATCACCATGTCATAAAAACCAGTCAGGAGGGAGATGAGAAAATTGTTTTTGTCTTAAATCAGATAGACAAAATTGAACCCTACCGAGAATGGGATACAGCAAATAACCGTCCTTCTCCATTACAGCGCCAACATATCAAAGAAAAACAAGCCTACGTTGAAAAATGCTTCCACTATCCAAGAAATCAAATTGTAGCCGTATCCGCAAACGATAAATACAACATTGATCTGTTGGTTGAGGAAATCATTCGATGTCTCCCAAAGCACGCAAAAAGCAACGTTATCGCCCAAGTCGATCCCAAAAACAGAACCGACCG
>NZ_ATYS01000049.1 GCF_000427805.1 Budvicia aquatica DSM 5075 = ATCC 35567
CCCGCGGCCGCCAGGAAGTATCCATATTCCGCTGTTGATGATGCGGACGAAATGGGCGCTGCAATCAAATTTAATGGCTATGCCAGACACTAAAACGCCCCTTGCGGGGCGTTGACTATTTATTGATACAACCTATTCATTGGCTTACAGGCTAAATACGCCGTATACCGTTACTACGGTCAGTATCATCGCAATCCCATAAAACACCAGCTTACTGGCCGGGATATGCCACTTCAGGTCATGGGTCATATGGTGCATACGGTGAAGACCACACCATACCGGCAGGATAATCATCAGCAGCAGGAATACCCGGCCAATAAAGCTCTGGCAGAACGCCAGAATGCGCGGGTAGCTCAATGCTTCAGGCGCCCAGCCCAGCGGCAGCATAATCGCCACCAGCAGGATAATCACCGGAGCCACAATCGCGCCCCACATACCGCCTGCTCCGAACAGACCCCAGAATACCGGTTCGTCAGAACGCTTCGGGTTTACTTGATTCATCTCGTTCTTCCTCCGCTTAAATCAGGGCAATGGCCAGAATAACCAGGCTCACCACAATCGTTACCACCCAAAAACCGGTCACAATCGGTTTCGGGCCCAGTTTATTGTCACCCACCACCACGTTAGCGGCTTTAGGCGTCAGGTCAAACCAGGTCTTGGTGTGAACGACTGACATAATCAAGGTAATGATGTTAATCACCATCACTATCGGGTTCTGTAAGAAGCCGACAAAGCTTCCCCAGCTCTCTGCACCGCCCTTGAGGGCAAACAGACCGATAATCAGCACAATGCTGAACCACACTGCCGGCACGGCGGTGCTCTCACGGAACATATAAAACTTATAGAACCCGAGGTTTTTCCACCAGTCGGCTTTCACCTCACGGACATAGGGTTTACGTTTGGTCATCATAATAGTATCCCTCTCCTTTATTGAGGTTTCAGCATGGCAATCATAAAGTCTTTCGAGCTTTCCACCTTGCCCTGCTGAATAGCAGCGGCCGGGTCAACGTGCTTCGGACAGACTTCAGAACAGTAGCCGACGAAGGTACAAGACCACACGCCGTTCTTGCCGTTCAACTGAGGCATACGGGCAGCCTTACCTTTATCACGGGTGTCCAGATTGTAACGGTGGGCCAGCGTAATGGCGGCCGGACCGATAAACTCCGGATTTAAGCCGAACTGCGGACAGGCCGCATAGCACAGGCCACAGTTGATACAGCCCGAGAACTGATGGTATTTCTCCATCTGGGCCGGGGTCTGCAGCGTGGCGCCGTTTTCCGGCTTCAGGCTGTCATTAATGATGTAAGGCTTAATCGCCTCCAGACTCTCAATAAAGTGAGTCATATCCACCACTAAGTCCCGCTCAATCGGGAAGTTACCTAAGGCTTCGACCTTCAGACCGCTGTCAGCATATTCGCGCAGGAAGGTCTTACAGGCCAGCTTCGGCACCTTATTGACCATCATGCCGCATGAGCCACATATCGCCATCCGGCAGGACCAGCGATAAGACAGGTCCGGAGCCAGATTGTCTTTGATATACCCTAATGCATCCAACAGGGAGGTGGAGGTATCGTAAGGCACATCATACGCCTCGAAGTGCGGTGCGCTGTCCTGCTCAGGGTTATAGCGCATGACTTCAACTTTGAGGGTTTTCATCTCAGACATTGGCCTGCTCCTTCTTCAGTTTGTCTGCAGCATCTTGGGCTTCTGCTTCTGCCCCGTAGACGCGTTTAGCCGGGGCAAGGGTAGTAATTTTCACATCGCTGTATTCCAGACGCGGCGCGCCGCCTTCCGGATTAAAGAATGTCAGGCTGTGTTTCAGGAAGTTCTCATCATCACGCTCGGTACAGCCTTCGTCTAAGCGCTGATGGGCACCGCGAGACTCACGACGGTTAAGGGCTGAAATGGCCATACATTCCGCCACGTCCAGACCATGACCTAACTCAATGGTGTACAGCAGGTCAGTGTTAAACACGCTGGAGGTGTCGGTGATTTTGATGCGCTTAAAGCGCTCTTTCAGCTCAGCCAGCTTGTCGACGGTTTTCTGCATCAGCTCGGTGGTGCGGTAAATACCACAGCCTTCTTCCATGCTCATGCCCATCTCATCACGGATGGCTGACCAGCTTTCGGTACCTTCCTGTTTCAACAGGGCTTGCAGACGACCTTCGATATCAGAGACCTGAGCATCCAGCGCACTGCCGTTGGCCGGCGCCGCCGTGCGGGCACGTTCAACCGCCTGTTCACCGGCTAAGCGACCAAACACCACCAGCTCAGCCAGGGAGTTGGAGCCTAAACGGTTAGCCCCGTGCATACCGACAGACGAACATTCGCCGACGGCAAACAGCCCTTTCAGACGGGTTTCACAGTTCTGGTCAGTTTCAATCCCGCCCATGGTGTAGTGGGCGGTCGGACGTACCGGGATAGGTTCGTTAACCGGGTCAACGCCGACGTAAGCTTTAGCCAGTTCACAGATAAACGGCAGACGCTCATGCAGCACTTTGGCCCCCAGGTGACGCATGTCGAGATAGACCACATCGCCGCGCGGAGTCGGAATGGTGCGCCCTGCGCGCCACTCGTGCCAGAAGGCCTGAGAGACTTTGTCGCGCGGACCGAGTTCCATGTATTTGTTTTCCGGATGGCCCAGCGGGGTCTCCGGTCCCATGCCGTAATCCTGCAGGTAACGGTAGCCGTCTTTATTGACCAGAATTCCGCCTTCACCGCGGCAACCTTCGGTCATCAGAATACCGGAGCCCGGCAGGCCGGTCGGGTGATACTGAACAAATTCCATATCGCGTAACGGCACGCCATGACGGAAGGCCATACCCATACCGTCACCGGTGACGATACCGCCGTTGGTGTTATAACGGTAAACGCGACCGGCGCCGCCGGTGGCCATAATCACGGCGTTGGCGCGGATTTGAATCAGGGTCCCTTCCATCATGTTCATGGCAACTAAGCCGCGGGCATGGCCTTCGTCCACTAACAGGTCGAGAACAAAATGTTCATCAAAGCGTTTAATGTTAGGGTACTTGAGTGAGGTCTGGAACAGGGTATGAAGCATGTGGAAGCCGGTTTTATCGGCGGCAAACCAGGTGCGTTCAATCTTCATGCCGCCGAAGCGACGGACGTTGACGGAGCCATCGGGTTTACGGCTCCACGGGCAGCCCCATTGTTCCATTTGAATCATTTCACGCGGGCTGTGTTCAACGAAGTATTGAACGACGTCCTGCTCACAGAGCCAGTCGCCGCCGGCGACGGTGTCGTGGAAGTGGGATTCAAAGCTGTCGTGGGCTTGCGTTACTGCGGCAGAGCCCCCTTCGGCGGCGACGGTATGGCTCCGCATAGGGTAGACTTTAGAGATGAGCGCAATAGTGAGGTTGGGATTAGCTTCAGCAGCGGCGATGGCTGCACGAAGACCGCCACCACCGGCGCCGATGATAGCAATATCTGCGTTAAAGGTTTGCACTGCATTCCTCCAAATGTTCCAGTTTAAGTGTAAATAACGAACTTTGTTATTGTGTTATACCCTTTGTTCGTGAAATTGCATCCGTGCTGGCTGCAACGCCAATGACTTTGGATATATATCAGTGAATTTATCAAATTAGCCTGCCCATTATAGCTGAGCTAAAGGGCTGAATGTGGCGCTTGCATCACTCTTTTGTTTTATCTTTCATGAAATTTTTAATAAAAATAGCCCGGTTTAACGATATAGATGAAAACCGGGCCGGATTAAGTGCAATATTATCGATTTAATTCATTAACGTTAGCCATTACCAGAAGCCCAATACTTTCCACCACATTGAGCCGACGCCAATCCAAATAATCAGGTTAACGACTGAAAATAAAAACCCGAGCTTCCACCATGTGCCTAAATCAACATAGCCAGCGCCGTAGTAAATAGGTCCGGGAGCACCGCTATAGTGTGTGATAGGCAGGCAAATATTTGCCGTAAAGGCTAATGAAAGCGCAACCAGATAAGGCGGAGCTCCGGCGGCAACGGCAACGGCGATAAAGGCTGCGTACATGGCCGATATATGGGCCGTCAGGCTGGCAAATGCGTAGTGGGAATACATATAAATAACCACTAACAACAATAAGGTGCTTATCCATGAAAACCCGCTCATTGAATGGCTGGCCGCATCGGCAAACCATGGAATAAATCCGGTAACTGAAAGCTGCCCTGCTAAACCGACTAAACTACCCATCCAGATAAGCGTGTCCCATGCGCCGGTTTCTTTAACCACGTTGTCCCAGGTTAATACCTGCGTTATCAGTAAACATGAAACTGCCACCATTGCTACTGTGGTGGCATTTAATCCATTCCAGCCGGAGGTACACCAAAGAATTAGGGCCACGAAGAATACGGCTGCCAGAACTTTTTCATGGAACGAAATAGCGCCCATTTTTTTTAATTCGGTATCCGCGATGATTTTTGCCTGTGGAATTTTTTTTAGCTCAGGCGGGTAAACGATATACATCAGCCATGGAATGGTAATAAAGGCGATGATCCCGGGGACACAGGCGGCCAGTGCCCAAGTTCCCCAAGTAATTTCGACGCCAATGGTTTTTGCTGCCAGTTCGACAATCATTGGGTTTCCGGCCATCGCGGTCAGGAACATGGCACAAACGACGGCTTCAGTTTGATAGATAACCTGTAGAAAATAAGCCCCGGCTTTACGGCCGGTTGGCCCCGGCTCTGAATCTAATGCTGAAGCCAAACTTCTGGCGATAGGGAAGATGATGCCACCAGCACGGGCTGCGCTGGAAGGCGTCGCCGGAGCCAGAATCAGATCGCTAAGCGCCAGTGCATAACCGACTTTTAAGGTACTGTCACCGATGGCCCGTAGAATCAGGTAGGCAATACGCCGACCCAGACCCGTCTTAATAAATCCCCGGGCAAAAAGAAATGCGGAAACAATTAGCCAGATAGCACCGGAGCTAAATCCTGATAGGGTTTCCGATAATTTAAGCGTTTCGGTTAATACAATGACGGTGATACCAATAAAAGCGACGGCACCGACCGGAACGGGTTGAAGAATAAATCCGATAATGATCGCAACCATTAAGGCAAACAGGTGCCAGGCTTGGGGTGTTAATCCGTCGGGAACCGGTATAAACCAGATAATCATCCCGATCAGGATAGTTGCCAGCCCCTTAGTTATGTTATTGGACATATGACCTCCGTTTTATGACGGTAATCTCCGCCATGTTTATTGTTATTTTTGGTAGGAAGTTGGTAATAAAAGCCCATTCCCGAATAGGGCAATGGGCTTTAGTCACTGGTGGCGCTATTGTGAGTTGGTCCGTTTAGCTAACACGCGATCGACAAACGTCGTGGCGAGTCCGATATAGTTATGTGGATTGAGCATCTGTCTGATTTCTTCGATGCTGAAGTATTCCATCACTTCCGGATGGGCCAGCAAGGCATCTTCCATGGCGATATCTTTTTCAAATGCGTCCATACAGATGGTGTAGACGATCTCATGGGCAGTCAGGCGACCCATTTTGGCACCAAGGTGCATCATTACTGATTCAGACAGCATGAGCCCCTTAAGGTGGTTGAGGTTTTTCTCCATTTTTTCAGGATGAACCATTAGGTTTTCGAGAATATCAACGCTTTTTTCCAGCGCGGCATCCAGCAGATGGCAAGCTCTCTGAACGAAATCCCACTCGGCAATTTCGCAACTCCAGTCACGCTCGTTTTCGCAGTTCATCGCTTCTACCGCCAACGGGGCAAGGGCACGAACACTACGGGTCAGAGCAATGACGTTTTCGCATACCTGAGGATTGCGTTTATGCGGCATGGTGCTGCTGCCGACTTTGCCCATAAAGAATGGTTCTTCTAGCTCGCCTATTTCAGTGCGTTGTAAGGTCAGAACCTCGCGAGTAATTTTGCCTATAGTGCTGGCAATGAGCGCAAGTACGCTGATAAATTCGGCGATATTGTCACGAGCAGAATGCCATGCGATATCAGGTGCATTGAGGCCCAGCTCTTTCATCATCAGTTCTTGAACTTTAAGCCCTTCGGTTTCCAGCGATGCCAGAGTGCCTACTGCACCGGAGAACTGGCCGACAAACAGACGCGGTGTGATTTCATTTAAACGGGTGACGTGACGGGAAAGTTCAGAGGCCCAAACGGCGGCTTTAAAGCCCATAGTAATAGGAAGTGCGTGTTGCACATGGGTTCGGCCAGCCATGACTACATGCTTATATTTTTCTGCTAATACGTAGCAGGCGGCTTCGCACCGCTGAACTTTTTGAAGCAATACGGCATGAGCCTGACGAATTTGGAGCACTAAACCGGTATCGACAATATCTTGGCTGGTTGCGCCCCAGTGGACAAATTCTCCCGCGTTGTTATCCAGCACGTTTTTAAACGCTTTGAGTAGGGGAACAATGGTAATGGAGCTTTTATAAAATTCACCAATAGAAGGGATATCCAGCAGGTCAGCGTTAGCCTTGCTGCATATCTCTTTCATGGCATCTGCCGGAATAATTCCCAGAGTACCTTCAGCCTTGGCCAGGGCTGCTTCAGTATCCAGCCAAGACTGAACAAGATTGCGATCGCTAAAAATATTACGCATCTCCTCAGTGCTGAACAGAGGGCCAAATACTTGACTATCGATAACCGTTGAGTTCATTTTACATCTCCAGTTTAACGTTAAACTTAGTGGGGAAAAAATAATCAGGAATGAGAGCAGCGCTTATCGAGTACGGATGTAAATCATCGATAGCCTCTGGTTTTTCTACCTATTCCTGATTAGTTTATAAAATCACTTTAACGTTAAACTTGGTGGTAAAATAATTCCACATAAAAATTATGGTTTGTGAGCTGTCTAACAATTAATAAATTTTCTATTTATAAAACAATGAATTAATTATTTGTTATTTTCGCATGTCAACAGATGAAGCCATTGACACATTTCCGTATACTGTGTGCCCTCTAGATCGGGATTTAATCAGTCAGGGTTTGTTATGAGTGAAAGGCGCAATAGCCGGATTACCGTCAAAGATATCGCTAAAATAGTTGGAGTGTCGGCAACGGCAGTATCGATGGCGCTCAATAATCGGGGATCGCTGACCGAGGGCCGCCGCGAAGAGATTAAGCGTGTTGCGGCTGAACTTGGCTATGTGCCCAATGCCGGTGCACGTTCGTTACGCGGGAGTTTTACTCAATCATTTGGCGTTGTAATTAACTATTTTAATAACCCATTTTTCCATGATTTTTTTATGGGATTAGAAGACGTTACCAATAAAATTGATTTCTCTTATTGGGTCTCTCAAACTTGGGATGATTTAAAACAGGAACAACAACAGGTTCGAAAATTAGCACAAATGGGCGTTGATGGATTAATTGTTCTTCCCTGCTCAAGAGAGATTTCCCATCTAACAGAAATTACATCTCGATTTAATATTCCTTTAGTTCTGATCAGTCATTCACTTGACGATCATTTTCCTGCGGTTGTCGCTGATAATATTGTTGGCGCTGCTTTAGCGACGGAACATTTATTATTAACCCGACGACCCGTTTTACATATTGCCGGGCCGATTAATGATAAATCCGGAATTCAGCAACGTTATCAGGGATATTGTCAGGCAATGAACGCGGCGGATAAAAATTTTGATCCGAATAACAGCATATTCTTTGTCGATAAATTACGGGCAAAAGACGGCTATGAAATAATGCCATCAATTCTAAATCAATACGCTTTGCCTATTTCACTGTTTGTCGTTAATGATGAAACCGCTCTAGGCGTATTAAATTATTGCCATAATCACAACCTTCGAGTGCCGGAAGATATCGCTGTCGTTGGTTTTTCTGATATTGATCTGATTGAAAATCTTAATATTTCTTTGACAACGGTGGCTATTCCTCGTCGAGAAATGGGCCAGTGTGCGGCTCATAAATTATTAGCTCAAATAGGGCATCCAAGTGAATTGAAACAAAATGTAAATAATAACGAAATAATTATGACATTACCTGTTTCTTTAGTTATTAGAGATTCATCCCGAGTGGAATGAATATCATTTAGAATGAATTAATACCTAAAATTGAGTATATTTTAATCATTTATAAGATGCCCAAAATATACGCATTCTAATAATTTTCTTGTCCCTTTATATAATGTCACCTCTCTCCTGATCGATGTCAAAATTCCTTTATTAATACGGCCGTATACTTATTAAGTAGTATAACGAATGTGTTTATGTTACCGAGTGTTAAATTATTGTACTTATTCTGTTTGGTATCAACGTTTGCTGAATCGTTTTTAGTCACATATATATGAAATATTAAGATCGCGTTTCATTGTGTTTGATAAAGATCAAGTGCTTCATGCCTCACAAGCCTAACATTTGCCTACAAAATAATTAACAAGTGAATAATGTCGTTAGCCACGGTAAAGGAATAATTATAATGATAGAAGACAATCCTCTTCTGCCTTCCCACGGTATTAATCGCCGTGACTTTATGAAGTTGTGTACTGCACTTGCCGCGACAATGGGTTTAAGTGCTAACGCAGCTGCAGAGATTGCAGAATCGGTTAGTAATCCACAGCGTCCGCCAGTTATCTGGATTGGCGCTCAGGAATGTACGGGATGTACCGAATCCCTGCTACGGGCAACCCACCCGACGATTGAAAACCTCTTGCTAGATACCATTTCTCTTGAATACCACGAAGTTCTGTCTGCGGCTTTTGGCGATCAGGCTGAAGAAAACAAACACAATGCGATGGAGAAATATAAGGGCCAGTATGTTTTAGTTGTTGATGGCTCAGTTCCATTAAAAGACGACGGTATTTATTGTATCGTTGCCGGTAAACCTATTATTGAGCACATTCGTGCTGCTGCTGAAGGTGCTGCGGCGATTATTGCTATCGGTTCTTGTGCTGCTTGGGGCGGTGTCGCCGCTGCGGGCGATAACCCGACTGGTGCCGTTGGACTTCAAGAAGTTCTGCCGGGCAAAACCGTGATTAATATTCCGGGCTGTCCGCCAAACCCACATAACTTCTTAGCCACTGTGGCTCATATAATTACCTTTGGTACTCCGCCTAAGTTAGACGCTAAAAATCGTCCGACCTTTGCCTATGGCCGCTTAATTCACGAACACTGCGAACGCCGCCCTCACTTTGATGCCGGTCGCTTTGCCAAAGAGTTTGGTGATGAAGGGCATCGTCAAGGATGGTGTTTATACCACTTAGGCTGTAAAGGTCCTGAAACTTACGGTAACTGCTCAACATTACAGTTCTGCGATGTTGGCGGCGTATGGCCTGTAGCCATCGGTCATCCGTGTTACGGCTGTAACGAAGAGGGTGTCGGTTTCCATAAGGGTATTCACCAACTGGCCAGCGTTGAAAATCCAACTCCTCGGGTTGATAAGCCGGATGTCGGTAACAAAGAGGGCGGCGTCATATCACCAACGGCTATCGGCCTGATTGGCGGTATTGTTGGTCTGGTTGCAGGCGTAAGCGTGATGACGGTTCGTGAACTTGGACGTCAGCAAAAGAAAGACGATGCTGACTCACGGGGAGAATAACCGTGGATAGACGCAATTTTCTTAAATTAGCTTCGGGCGGTGCGCTGTTGGCAGGGAGTACTTCTACCTGTCTGGCAGCCGCAGAGAATAGACCGCCAATTCCGGGCTCCTTAGGGATGCTTTATGATTCGACGCTGTGCGTGGGCTGTCAGGCCTGTGTCACTAAGTGTCAGGATATTAACCATCCGGTACGTAATCCTAAGGGACCACAAACTTGGTCAAATAACGATAAGCTGACGCCTTATACCAATAATATTATTCAGGTCTGGACCTCCGGTACCGGAGTCAATAAAGATCAGGAAAAGGATGGCTACGCTTATATCAAGAAGCAGTGTATGCACTGTGTTGACCCTAACTGTGTATCCGTTTGTCCTGTTTCGGCACTGAAAAAAGATCCTAAGACTGGGATTGTCCATTATGACGCCAGCGTTTGTACCGGCTGTCGTTACTGCATGGTGGGCTGCCCGTTCAATATTCCTAAGTATGACTATGACAACCCGTTTGGTGAATTGCATAAGTGCGAACTGTGTAATCAAAAGGGCGTTGAGCGCTTAGATAAAGGCGGCTTACCGGGCTGTGTTGAAGTTTGTCCTGCCGGCGCTGTGATTTTCGGTACTCGTGAAGAGCTGATGGACGAAGCTAAAAAACGCTTAGCGCTCAAGCCGGGCGATCAGTACAGCTTCCCGCGCCAGACTTTGCACAGCAACGATGGTTATCTGCATACGGTTCCGCATTACTATCCACATCTTTATGGTGAGAAAGAGGGGGGGGGAACTCAGGTTTTGGTATTAAGTGGGGTTCCTTACGAAAACTTTGATTTACCGAAGCTGGATGAACTCTCTACCGGTGCGCGTTCTGAAAATATTCAGCATACCGTCTACAAGGGTATGATGCTGCCGTTGGCCGTTTTAGCGGGCTTAACCGTGTTGGTTCGGCGTAACACTAAAAACGACCATCACGATGAAGGAGACGATCATGACGACGCATCATAAGCCAGTGCCGCTAGGCGGAAAATTAGTCAGCTGGCCGATTGTGGTTTTTGGACCACTGATCGTGTTGTGTCTGATTTTTATTGTTAAGCGTTTAATATTCGGACTGGGTTCAGTAACCGATTTAAACGGGGGATACCCGTGGGGTGTCTGGATCGCCTTTGACCTGTTAATTGGTACAGGTTTTGCCTGTGGCGGTTGGGCGCTGGCATGGCTGGTCTACGTGTGTAATAAAGGTGAATACCATCCGTTGGTTCGCCCTGCGCTGTTAGCCAGTCTGTTTGGTTATTCGTTAGGTGGTTTATCGATCACCATCGACGTAGGCCGTTACTGGAACCTGCCGTACTTCTACATTCCGGGGCATTTTAACGTGAACTCGGTGCTGTTTGAAACGGCGGTCTGTATGACCATCTACATCGGCGTTATGGCTCTGGAGTTTGCTCCGGCACTGTTTGAACGCTTGGGATGGAAGGTATCACTGAAGCGTATTAATAAAGCGATGTTCTTTATTATTGCTTTAGGGGCTTTGTTGCCAACGATGCACCAGTCATCAATGGGTTCGCTGATGATTGCTGCGGGCAATAAGGTACATCCGATCTGGCAGAGCTATGAAATGCTACCGCTATTCTCGTTGTTGACTGCCTTTATTATGGGTTTCTCTATCGTTATCTTTGAGGGATCTTTAGTGCAGGCCGGACTGAGAGGGAAGGGGCAAAATGAGAAAGATCTGTTCAGGAAATTAATGACGATACTGAGCGTTTTCTTGGCGCTGTTCCTGGTATTGCGTTTCGGCGAGTTGATTTTCAGAGGGAAAATGGGGTACGTGTTTGCCTTTGACTTCTACTCAATTCTGTTCTGGGTCGAAAGCGCACTGTTGATTTTCCCGTTAGTGGTCTTCCGTTCACGTAAATTCCGTAATGATTCACGCATGCTATTTATCGGTGCGGTCAGCATGCTGCTGGGCTGTGCGACATGGCGTATGTGTTACTCATTAGTGGCATTTAATCCGGGTGGCGGTTATCACTACTTCCCTACTTGGGAAGAACTATTAATTTCAATTGGCTTTGTGGCTATCGAGATATGTGCCTATATCTTGCTAATCCGTCTGCTGCCGATTATTCCTTCTCTAAGAAACATCAATAAGAATCAAGAGGCTAGTAAAGTATGAGCCAACGTATCACCATTGACCCGGTAACCCGCATCGAAGGTCACTTACGCATCGATTGCGAAATTGAAGACGGGAAAGTCACGAAAGCATGGGCATCCGGTACGATGTGGCGCGGAATGGAAGAGATCCTGAAAGGAAAAGATCCCCGCGATGCATGGATGATTGTGCAGCGTATTTGTGGTGTGTGTACCACAACTCACGCGATTGCGTCAGTGCGTGCAGTTGAAAGTGCATTAAAAATTGATGTACCAGTCAATGCCCAATATATCCGTAACCTGATATTAGCGGCGCATATGACTCATGACCATATTGTCCATTTCTATCAGCTATCTGCGCTGGACTGGGTGGATATTACTTCTGCTCTGAAGGCCGACCCGGCCAAGGCCGAAGCCATGCTGAAGGGCGTTTCTTCATGGTCAATGAACAGCGCTGAAGAGTTCACTAAAGTACAGAACAAGATCAAAGATCTGGTTGCCAGCGGTCAGTTGGGTATTTTCGCCAATGGTTATTGGGGTCACCCGGCAATGAAACTACCGCCGGAAGTTAACCTGATTGCTGTGGCTCACTACCTGCAGGCGCTGGAATGTCAGCGCGATGCTAACCGCATCGTCGCCTTGCTGGGCGGTAAGACGCCACATATTCAAAACTTAGCCGTTGGCGGTGTTGCAAACGCCATCAACCTGGATGGGCTGGGTACGCTGAACCTTGAGCGCCTGATGTACGTCAAATCCTTTATTGACCGTTTAGGCGATTTCGTTGAACAGGTCTATAAAGTTGATACTGCCGTTATTGCCGCGTTCTATCCTGAATGGCTGGAAATGGGTAAAGGTGCAGTAAACTACTTAAGTACGCCTGAGTTCCCGACAGACGGTAAAAACGGTAGCTTTATCATGGAAGGGGGATATATCTCCGACGGTGATTTATCAACTTATCGTCCGGTTACGTCGCATACTGATGAGTTTATTATTAAAGGCATTCAGGAAAGCGCAAAACACGCATGGTATAAAGACGAAGAACCTCAGGCTCCGTGGGAAGGTACCACCATACCTAACTATACTGGTTGGGATGCTGATGGAAAATACTCATGGGTTAAGGCACCAACATTCTACGGTAAAACTGTCGAAGTGGGTCCGCTGGCCAGCATGCTGTGTAAGTTAGCGGCTAACCATGAGCCAACTAAGAAGCACTTAAATGATATCGTCGGTATCTATAAAACCTTAACCGGCAATACGATTGAAGTAGAACAGCTTCACTCAACCTTAGGGCGTATTATCGGTCGTACCGTTAATGCCTGCGGTTTGAGAGAAATCCTTAACGATCAGTATCAGGCATTGATTACCAATATTGGTAAAGGGGATCACACCACCTATGTGAAACCAAATATTCCTGAGACCGGTACCGTTAAGGGCGTTGGCTTTGCCGAGGTTTCACGCGGTATGTTATCTCACTGGATTGTGATCAAAGACGGTAAAATTGATAACTATCAGGCGGTTGTTCCTTCAACCTGGAACTCCGGTCCGCGTAACTTCAACAATGAAGTTGGCCCTTATGAGCGTTCTTTAGTCGGGACTCCGGTTGCTGATTCAGCTAAGCCACTGGAAGTTGTCCGTACCATTCACTCATTTGACCCTTGCATGGCGTGTGCAGTGCATATTGTTGATACTGATGGTAACGAAGTGACAAAGGTGAAGGTTCTCTGATGCGGATATTAGTATTAGGCGTAGGTAATGTTTTATTAACCGACGAGGCGATTGGCGTACGTATTGTTGAAGCACTGGAACAAAACTACGACTTACCGGACTATGTTGACGTTCTGGACGGCGGAACCGCCGGAATGGAACTGCTGGACGATATGGCAAACCGCGATCATTTAATTATCGCCGATGCCGTTCTCTCCAAAAAGCGGACGCCGGGAAGCATCATGGTATTGCGCGATGAAGAAGTGCCTGCGCTGTTTACTAATAAAATATCTCCACATCAGTTAGGTTTGTCTGACGTTCTGTCAGCACTCCGTTTTACGGGGGAATTCCCCCGTAAGCTAACCCTTGTCGGTGTTATTCCTGAATCTTTAGAACCGCATATCGGTTTAACGCCAACGGTTTCTGCCGTATTGGAACCGGCTCTGGCTGAGGTTATTGCGGCTTTACGCTCGTCCGGCGTTGAAGTAGTGGCAAAAACGTCCACCGAAGGAGCCTAAAGATGAGCGATGAGATTTACGGTTACATAGACGATCCGACTGCCTTAGTGCAGTCGGCTTTTCAGACCGTTTCTGACAAGGCAATGCATAACCTCTCTTTTCTCCATGCTCAAATGCCGGTGCACGTCTCCGGCTTTAAGCTATTTGAAGGTCAGTGGTTCAGTTGTGTTGTTACTCCCTGGATGCTGAGCGCATTAATTTTGCCCGGTCCGGATCAAATTTGGCCAGTACGCACCATTAGCGATCGTGTTGGCCTTGCGTTGCCCTATGGCAATCTGACATTCACCGTGGGTGAGCTGGAAGGTATTAGCCAATATCTGACTTGTTCACTAATGTCCCCTCTGGATCATACTTTGACACCGGAACAGGGCGTACAATTAGCTGATGACTGTACGCGCATGTTGTTGTCGATTCCCGTCAGCGACCCTGATGCACCAACGCAACTAGGACGGCGCGCACTATTGACCGGCCGTAGGAATTGCAGCAATGCATGAAGTGTCACTGTGTGAAAGTACCTTAGAAATTATTGAAAAGCAGGCGAAGCAACATGGAGTGAAGCGTGTGACAGGCGTATGGTTAGAGCTTGGCGCGCTGTCTTGTGTTGAGGAAAGTTCCCTGCACTTCTGCTTTGATATTGTTTGCCGCGGTACCATTGCTGATGGCTGCAAACTCCATATTATTCATATTCCGGCTAAAGCCTGGTGCTGGGACTGCAGCAGTGAAGTTGAGATTTCTCAACATGAAGCTCAGTGTCCTAAGTGTCAGGGATTTAGTTTGAGAATTGACAGCGGTGATAGCCTGCAAATTAAAGAGCTGGAAGTCGAGTAGCTGGCAAGTAATCCCGTGAGGCCAGATTTGGCCTACGGTGAAATACACCGATTCAGATATCAAATAGACGGCGGCTTATAAGCGGTAAAACCTAGATTAAAATTAATGATGTAGGAAGGCTTGCGCATCACGGCCTTGCTAATAAATAAATGATGACGTTATCGATAATGTCCTGAAGGGAGATAACCATATGTGTAGTACTTGCGGATGTGCTGCGGGCGAGCAGCGAATTGAAGGCGATGACCACGAACATTCTCACCATCACGGACATGAGCACCACCACCATCACGACCACGGGCATGAACAGGGCCATCACCACGATCGTGAACATCACGACCACGGGCATAAACATGGTCATTCTCACGATCATAAGCATCATGAGCACGGGCATAAGCACGCTCATTCACATGATAATAAACATCGCCACGGCCACCACCATCATGATGAGGCACAAGAGCCACGCACGGTGATTATTCATCATCATTACCATCATCAGGGTGACGTTCACCACCATATTCATAACACCACCGTAGCGACAAAAATGGGTGATGTTGAAGTCGAACTCGAGCTGAAAGAGCATAAATTTCGCCCGGCTGAGTCGGCAGTAGAAAAAGATTTAGATTATGGAAAAGGCGAAGCCGGTACTCATGCGCCGGGCATCAGCCAGCGCCGTATGCTGCAGATTGAAATGGATGTATTAAGTAAAAATAACCATTTGGCCGAACATAATCGAGATTACTTTGCCGGCAAGCATATTCTGGCGCTGAATCTGGTATCCAGCCCGGGCTCGGGTAAAACCACGTTACTGACTGAAACCCTGATGCGCTTACGGGATCGTTTATCCTGTGCAGTGATCGAAGGGGATCAACAAACGACCAATGACGCTGAACGTATTCGGGCTACCGGCGTTCCGGCTATTCAGGTTAATACCGGAAAAGGTTGTCACTTGGATGCTCAAATGGTTCAGGACGCGGCTTTCCGTCTTGAACTGAAAGAAAAAAGCCTGCTGTTTATTGAGAACGTGGGTAATTTAGTTTGTCCTGCCAGCTTTGATTTAGGTGAACGTGCCAAGGTTGCCGTGCTGTCAGTGACGGAAGGTGAAGATAAGCCGCTTAAGTATCCGCACATGTTTGCCGCTTCAGAGCTAATGATTCTTAACAAGATCGATTTACTGCCTTATCTGCATTTTGATGTAGAGGCTTGCATTGCCAATGCCCGCCGGATAAATCCAAATATTCATGTTATCCAGCTTTCTGCCAGTAGCGGTGAAGGCATGGATGAATGGATTTCATGGTTGGAGACTCAGCTATGTGCTTAGGCGTCCCAGGTAAGATTGTCGCCGTTGGTGAAGACATTCACCAAATGGCGCAGGTTGATGTTTGCGGTGTAAAACGGGAAGTGAATATCGCGTTAGTCTGTGAAGGAAAACCTGCCGATCTCATTGGTCAGTGGGTATTAGTTCACGTCGGTTTTGCGATGAGTATTATCGACGAAGAAGAAGCTCAGGCGACGCTTGAAGCCCTGCTGGCGATGAGTGCACTGGAACACGAAGTCGGTGATTTTCTTGGTATTAATTCCGGAGCAGATGATGCGGTACGTCGATGAGTTTCGCGATCCGGAATTAGCTAAGGCGTTACTAAGCCACATACGTAACAAAGTTGCTGATATTTCACGGGCGAGCAATCGCCCGTTGCAACTGATGGAAGTCTGCGGCGGTCATACTCACGCTATCTATAAATTCGGTATCGATCAGTTATTACCACCTGAAATTGAATTTGTTCACGGCCCGGGCTGTCCGGTCTGCGTGTTGCCGATGGGGCGGATCGATGGCTGTATTGAGATTGCAGAAAAGCCGGATGTGATTTTCTGCACTTACGGTGATGCGATGCGCGTACCGGGTCGTAATGGCTCATTGTTGGACGCCAAGCGCCGGGGGGCAGACGTCCGTATTGTCTATTCTCCGCTGGATACCCTAACCTTTGCTGAGCAAAATCCGGATAAACAGGTGGTCTTCTTCGGTCTTGGATTCGAAACCACGATGCCAAGTACCGCATTGACCTTACAACAGGCCAAGCGTCGCGGGCTGACTAACTTCTCCGTTTTTTGCCAGCACATTACCATTATCCCCACCTTACGCAGCCTGTTGGAACAGCCGGACGTCAGAATCGACGGTTTTCTGGCTCCGGGTCATGTCAGCATGGTGATTGGCACTGAGCTGTACGGCTTTATTACTAATGACTTTCACAAGCCGTTGGTTGTTACCGGCTTTGAACCGCTAGACATCTTACAGGCATTGGCAATGTTGGTTGATCAGATTCATGATGGCCGCTGTGAGGTTGAAAATCAGTACAAACGTATTGTGTCTGCTCAGGGCAACCCACTGGCGCTTAAGGCTATGGATGAAGTGTTTGAGCTGAAAGAGACCAGTGAATGGCGCGGATTAGGTGAAATTGCGGGCTCAGGCGTTCAGCTAACGGCTGAATACCAACAGTTTGATGCAGAGCTACGCTTTAATACTCAGGTTCATCAGGTGGCTGACGATCCTCAGGCTCGCTGTGGCGATGTGCTAACCGGCCGCTGTAAGCCCAATGATTGTCCTCTGTTCGGCAATCGCTGTACCCCTCAGAATGCCTTTGGGGCATTAATGGTGTCATCCGAAGGGGCGTGTGCGGCCTATTACCAATATCGTAGAGGACTTGCTTGATGTCTTACACTGAAAAAGATGTTGTCACCATGGCTCATGGTAGCGGTGGTCAGGCAATGCAGCAGTTAATTGAACAGCTTTTCTTGCGGGCGTTTTCTAATCCTGCGCTGAATGAGCGTGAAGATCAGGCCCGCATACCGCTGTCTTTACTGACGGCAGTTGGTGACCGGCTAGCCTTCAGTACTGACAGTTACGTGATTGATCCGATATTTTTCCCCGGCGGTAATATTGGCAAACTGGCGGTATGCGGCACGGTCAATGATGTCGCAGTAAGTGGTGCGGTTCCTCAGTATCTCTCCTGTGGTTTTATTCTGGAAGAGGGACTGCCGCTGAAGGATTTAGAACAAATTGTCACTGCGATGGCTGAAACGGCGGCGGCTGCCGGCGTTGAGATCGTTACCGGTGATACCAAAGTGGTCCAGCGTGGGGCCGCCGATAAAGTATTTATTAATACTGCCGGAATCGGGGCTATTCCTTCAGCCATTCAGTGGGGCGCTCAACATATTCGCCCCGGCGATCGCATTCTAGTCAGCGGGACGTTAGGCGATCATGGTGCAACCATTCTTAACCTGCGTGAAAATCTGGGGCTGGAAGCGGATCTCTGTAGCGACTGTGCGGTACTGACGCCTCTGATTGCTCCGCTGCGTGACATTGTTGGTGTGAGGGCTCTGCGGGATGCTACCCGTGGTGGTGTGACTGCCATTCTGCATGAATTTGCCGCCGCCAGCGGCTGTGGCATGATGATCAACGAAGGCGATCTTCCGGTAAAATCTGCCGTGAGGGGGGTTTGTGAACTACTGGGCCTGGAGCCGCTTAATTTCGCTAATGAAGGTAAGCTGGTGATTGTTGTTTCGCCGGAGGCGGAACAGGCAACGCTGGCTGCTTTACGCGCTCATCCGTTAGGCGTTGATGCGGCGGTTATCGGAAACGTAAGTGAAAATCCGCGGGTTCAATTGACCGGCATCTTCGGGGCTTCCCGGCTGTTAGATTTACCACACAGCGAACCGTTGCCGAGAATTTGCTAAGCCAACATATTGGCCTATGGCCTTCTAATGATTAATAACGCCGGAATATAACTTCTGGCGTTATTATTTTTATGCTAAATAAAATGTAATTCATTGTAATAAAATGATTTTTGATATTATGTAATTTAATTACATAATATTAGCGATGAAAGAGTAATTTTATTATTAGCGAGCCAGTTTAAGAGGGGAATAGAGGTGAGTAAGAATTTAAATAACGATTTATTGTGAGTATTATCACAAATCAAAAACAAAGGTGTGTTTTTGTAATGTGATATAAATCACATAAAACTGTCATTAAGCGCCAGTTCTCACCATATGTATTTTTATTTCAATGAATAATTGTGATGATTATCACTGTAAGTGGCCTATTTCTACCCCTCGTATAGTGATGTAAGTCACAAATCCCCCCTGTGGTACGCAATAACAAAAACGCATGATAGAGTCGGTTTTGTACTCAAACTAAACGATTGACGGTTTGGCCGAACCGTCCCGACCAATGACCATGCGCAGTTGTACTTGTGAATGGTACTTATGCGAACCACAGAGGGGTGTTTTATGTTATCACCTGACATCAAGATTAAGGTACAAAATTTTGGCCGTTTCCTCAGTAATATGGTGATGCCCAATATTGGCGCATTTATCGCCTGGGGCCTGATTACGGCACTGTTTATTCCTACCGGCTGGCTGCCTAATGAAACGTTAGCCAAGCTGGTTGGCCCGATGATTACTTATTTACTGCCATTGCTTATCGGTTATACCGGTGGCCGCTTAGTCGGCGGCGAGCGTGGCGGCGTTGTTGGCGCTATTACCACCATGGGCGTTATTATCGGTGCAGATATGCCGATGTTTATGGGGGCGATGATCGTTGGTCCGTTAGGCGGCTGGGTTATTAAGCATTTCGATCGCTGGGTTGACGGAAAAGTTAAGAGCGGATTTGAGATGTTAGTGAATAACTTCTCTGCCGGCATCATCGGTATGCTATTAGCCATTCTGGCGTTTATGGCAATTGGTCCTCTTGTTGAATCGATGTCTAAAATATTAGCCGCCGGGGTTAATATTATGGTGCAGAATAATCTGTTACCTCTGACCTCAATATTTGTTGAACCTGCCAAAATTCTGTTTCTTAATAATGCGATAAATCACGGCATTTTCTCTCCGTTGGGTATTCAGCAGGCGACAGAAACCGGCAAATCCATCTTCTTCTTAATTGAATCAAATCCAGGTCCGGGCTTGGGTATATTACTTGCGTATATGTTTTTTGGTAAAGGCTCAGCTAAACAGTCAGCATCTGGTGCGAGCATTATTCATTTCTTTGGCGGTATTCACGAAATCTATTTCCCATACGTGTTGATGAATCCGCGTTTGATTCTGGCGGTTATCTTAGGTGGTATGACAGGCGTATTGGTAATGAGTCTGTTTAATGCCGGTTTGGTTTCTCCTGCTTCTCCCGGTTCTATTTTTGCGATTATGTTGATGGCGCCAAAATCGTCCATGCTGGGCATTATCTTGTCAATTATAGCCTCTACCTTAGTCACCTTCTGTGTTGCTGCCGTGATGCTTAAAGGCATTCGGGTTGGTGATGAAGAAAAAGAGAGCCTTGATGAAGCCACCCGCAGAATGAAAGGAATGAAGAATCCGAAAAGCCATGTTTCGGGTGATGAAGAGATGGCCAGCGGTTTAGCAACGGACATCAGCTTGCTGCAACCGGGTAATACAGCACAAAAGCCAATCAGCAAGATTATTGTCGCCTGTGACGCCGGTATGGGGTCGAGTGCCATGGGGGCAAGCCTGCTACGTAAAAAAATTAAGGACGCGAAGTTAGATCACATAACGGTAACTAACTGTGCAATCAATAGCTTACCAGCAGATGTAGATATTGTTATTACCCATCAGGATTTGACCCAACGGGCAATGAATCACGCTCCTCATGCGGAACATATCTCTTTACGCAACTTCCTCGATGGTCAGGTATATAGCGACTTAGTGACGCGCCTGTTTGCCACTCAGCATGCGCAGGCGGCTAATGACAGCAAGCTAGTGACGCAGATGCTGGTTGCGGCTAATGATGACCATTTCGATCCTGAAGAGCAGGAAAAGAACCTGTTTAAGCTGAGTATTGACAATATATTTCTTAACTTACAGGCTGATAACAAAGAGCAGGCTATTCGTTTTGCCGGTCAGCAACTGGTTAACAGCGGCTATGTTGAGCCGGAATATATTGACGCGATGTTACAGCGGGAGGCGTTAGTATCCACCTACCTCGGTCAGTCGATTGCTGTTCCTCATGGAACCGTGGAGGCAAAAGATCGGGTGTTATGCACCGGTATTGTGATTTGCCAGTATCCGCAAGGCGTTAGTTTTAGCGATGACCCTGAAGACGTAGCCCACTTAATTATTGGCATTGCAGCCCGTAATAATGAACATATTCAGGTGATTAGTCGGATAACAAATTTGTTAGATGATGAATCGTTGGTTGAACGTTTAATGACAACGCGCGATGTTCAGGAGGCGCTATCACTGCTTTCCGGCGAGCAGGCGGCATAAGTTAAGTTATTGCGCTAACGGGCCTGATGTTATCGGGCCCGTTCCTGCGGGTCATCGCCATTAAGTTTTTTGATTCAACTTTATTTAGAGACTAACATAATGAAAGCAATACATTTTGGTGCAGGTAATATTGGCAGAGGTTTTATCGGTAAGCTATTGGCCGATGCGGATGCAACGCTGACCTTTGCTGATGTTAACCAACCGCTAATCGATCAGTTGGATCATCAGCAAAGTTATCAGGTTAACGTTGTTGGTGAGAACAGCAAAGTTGAACGTGTTAATAACGTTCGGGCAGTGCATAGTAATAGCCCGGATGCGGTAAGGCATATTAGTGAAGCCGATGTAATC
This sequence comes from Budvicia aquatica DSM 5075 = ATCC 35567, assembly GCF_000427805.1. Lineage (GTDB taxonomy): Bacteria > Pseudomonadota > Gammaproteobacteria > Enterobacterales > Enterobacteriaceae > Budvicia > Budvicia aquatica. The sequence goes on from NZ_ATYS01000049.1 coordinate 21,339, forward strand.
ACCACTGCGGTCGGCCCTCAAATATTGGAAAAAATAGCCAATACTTTGGCGAAGGGATTGATCGAGCGTCATGCTCAGGGCAACCAAAGTCCGCTAAATATTATTGCCTGTGAAAACATGGTTCGGGGAACCAGCCAGCTAAAACAGCATGTAATGAGGCTGATTCCGCAAAATTTACACTTATGGGTTGAAGAGCACGTTGGATTTGTTGACTCTGCCGTTGATCGTATTGTCCCTCCGGGAGACGCTGCTAACGATGATCCTCTGTCTGTAACGGTAGAAACTTTCAGTGAGTGGATTGTTGACGGCACTCAGTTTAAGGGAACCACGCCTGATATTAACGGCATGGAAACTACAACAAACTTAATGGCCTATGTAGAGCGTAAGCTATTCACTTTAAATACCGGTCATGCCATTACGGCCTATTTGGGGAAATTAGCGGGTCACCAAACTATCCGTGATGCGATTTGCGATCCCCTCGTTCGTCAGGTTGTTAAAGGTGCAATGGAAGAGAGTGGTGCGGTACTAATTCAGCGCTATGGTTTTGATCCGGTTCAGCACGCTGCTTATATTGAGAAAATTTTAAGCCGCTTTGAAAATCCCTATTTGCGTGATGATGTAGAACGGGTTGGCCGCCAGCCTTTACGCAAACTAAGTGCCGGCGATCGTTTAATTAAACCGTTGCTAGGGACCCTTGAATTTGGTCTGCCACACAATAATTTAGTCAAAGGTATTGCTGCGGCAATGTGTTATCGTAATCAACATGATCCACAAGCGTTAACGTTGGTTTCTTTGTTAGATGAAAAGGGCGTAGAAGGGGCGTTAATGTCCGTGTCTGAGCTAACTGACTCCAACATCGTTGCCGAGATTGCACAAGCCTATCGTGTAATACAAACATCATTAGCCGCTTAAATATTGCGTTCTGAAAGTTAAAATATCTGCACGCCAACTGCAGAAACATCAAGCCGGGTATCCGTTTGGCGAAAGAGATACCCGGGACATGACATTATTGTAATAAGTGATGACTGAAGATACCCAGAAATTAGAAAACCGGATACTTGAACGGCTGAATAAGAAAAAATCTGTGCGCGGTTTTTTATTAACGGTAATTGAGTTGCTGTCAGAAGCTGTGGATATTCTGGTGTTACAAGTATTTCGTAAAGATGACTATGCCGTTAAATATGCGGTAGAGCCATTACTAGCCGGTACAGGACCTTTAGCGGAACTGCCGGTTCGTTTAAAGCTGATTTATGCTCTGGGCATCATTTCACGCGATGAATATGAAGATATTGAATGCCTGATGATATTGAGTGAAAGGCTTGGCCACGACTCTCGTGAATATACCTTTACTTCTGAAGAAGTACTGGGCAATTTAAGATTGCTGCATGGAATTGCAACGCTACCCGAAGCGCCGGTATTCAGCTCGGTAGAAGATGGTGCTGATGATGTATTCGTTGATATGCAGCAGCGTCGTTATCAGCAAATGGTTCACTCTTCACTGGTGCTTTATATCACTGATTTGGTTTCTCAACTGAGGGTTAAGAAGGCGTTTTAGCGTTTTACCATGCTATAGCCCATCTGTTTTTTTCCTCCGACCTTTCTATCCCTATTTCCCACAATATTGACGCTATCATCTGCATATTGATGCCGTTTTCTGTTTATTAATACCGGGCATTTATACGGCTGAATAAGAAAAGTGACCTAAGTGGAATATGATTAATGCCGGTCCATACAGGCCCCGGCATTATTAATATTGAACATGAAAAGCTATTGATTAGCTCAGGCGTTCAACAATCATTGCCGTACCCTGACCACCACCAATACATAGCGTTGCCAGTCCCAGAGTTTTATCTCTGGCTTGTAAAGCATGCAGCAGAGTCACCAGAATACGAGCACCGCTGGCACCGATCGGGTGACCTAATGCGATAGCGCCACCGTTAACGTTAACTTTAGCCTGATCAAAACCAAGGGTTTGGCCTACGGCTAAGAATTGGGCAGCAAAGGCTTCGTTAGCTTCAATCAAATCGATATCAGACAGCGCAAGGCCGGTTTTCTTCAATGCATTGAGCGTGGCGGGAACCGGGCCCATTCCCATCAGGGACGGAGCGACGCCGCCGTTAGCGTAGCCTCTGATACGGGCCAGAGGCGTTAATCCTAGCTCTTTAGCGCGACTTTCAGACGTCACTACCAGCGCTGCCGCGCCATCGTTGATACCTGAAGCGTTACCCGCAGTTACCGTGCCTTCTTTATCAAATGCCGGACGTAGTTTAGCCAAGCCTTCTGCCGTTGAGTCTGCTTTCGGGAACTCATCAGTGTCCATAACCAGTTCCCCTTTACGGGTCTTGATGGTTACCGGTACGATTTCTTTAGCAAAAGCACCGCTGGTAATTGCGGCTACTGCTTTTTGTTGTGAGGCTAGTGCCAGTTGATCTTGGGCTTCACGGGTGATGCCGTACTCTTTTGCCACGTTTTCAGCGGTGATACCCATATGATAATCATGGGTTGCACACATCAGGCCGTCTTTTAAAATAACGTCCATCAGCTTGCCGTCGCCTAAGCGGTAGCCCCAGCGAGCCTTACTATCCATCAGGTAAGGAGCCTGACTCATATTTTCCATACCGCCGGCAACGATAGCGCTGGCGTCACCGGCCAGAATAGCCTGTGCCGCTAACGCAACGCTTTTTAAACCGGAACCGCATACTTTGTTTACGGTATAGGCGCAAACGCTCTCAGGAATACCACTTTTTAGCAGCGCCTGACGTGCAGGGTTTTGTCCTAAGCCAGCCTGTAGAACGTTACCAAAAATGACTTCATCAATGGCATCGCCGGCGATGCCTGCGCGGGCCATAGCCTCACGGATAACAATCGAACCTAAATCTACAGCGGATACCGAAGCAAGAGCGCCGTTAAAGCTACCAATTGCGGTTCGGGCTGCACTGACAATAACGATATTGTTCATAACTAAATTCCTTATTTCTGCGTCAGAATACGGTGAGGCCGATAATAAATATCACGCCGGAGAACAGCAGAGCGGTTACGCAATAGCCCATAATGTCTCGAACGCCCAGACCGGCGATCGCCAGAGCAGGCAATGCCCAGAACGGTTGAGCCATGTTCATCCACTGTTCACCATAGGCGATAGCCATGGCCGATTTACCTAAGTCAGCGCCCAGCGCTTGTGCAGCAGGCATAACGAAAGGACCTTGAATAACCCAGTGACCGCCGCCTGATGGCACAGCAAAGTTGATCAGCGCGGAGCTGAAGAAGGTCATGATTGGGAAGGTTTCTTTGGTTGCGACGTTAATAAACCACTCGGTGATTAATCCGCCGAGACCGGAATGTTCCATCATCAGTTGGATACCGGCATAGAACGGGAACTGAACCAAGATACCCGCAGTACTTCTGGCCGCAGCTGAAATAGCGCGCATATAAGCCATTGGCGTTTTATGCAGTAAAATACCGGCGATCATAAATGCCATGTTGACGGTATTAATCGTGATGTTGAAGCCTTTTTCCCAGAAATACATTCCCAGATAAGCAATACCTAGGGCACCAATAATCAGTGCGATAATTCTGCTTTCTTCCATTTTTTCGGCAATAGGCGCGTCAGCAGGTAGTTTCTTCTGGAAATCAGGATCTTCTTCTAATAACGATGGGTCAATGGTGATGATTTCATGCGGTTTTGGCATCATCATGCGCGTCACGAACGGCATCAGAGCGATCAGGCCGAAGGTGATAAACATGTTATAGCCGGTAAAGATGGTTTGAGAAACCGGAATCAGACCAATGATATGCTCAACCGGGTTACCCGGGGTTGCTGCCAGCAGTGGCATAGAACCGGATAAACCACCACCCCAAGTTAAGAAGCCGATGTAAGCACAGGCAATTAACAGAGGATAGTCAGATTTAGGCAAACGGCGGGCAACTTCTTTTGCAAACATGGCGCCAACAACCAGGCCAAAGCCCCAGTTGATAGCACAGGCCACAGAGCCTAAAAAAGTCACCAGCATAACGCCCTGAGCCGGGGTTTTTGCCACAGAAGCGGTTTGCTTAAGAATGCGTTTTACCGGTGCAGAGCTGGCCAGTGCATGCCCTGTAACGATAATTAACGCCATTTGCATACCGAATGCTAACAGGTTCCAGAAACCGTTACCCCACATGTTGACCATTTCTACCGGTCCGTGAGGTGTTAGTACCAGAGCAATCACAAAGGTCAGCATGGTTAACAACATGGCGAAAATTAGCGGGTCGGGTAAATAACGACTCACAAATCCGGTTAATACGCGAGAGATGCGACTAATCATGCAACACCTTCCGCGACCACGATTGGCATCACTTTGAAGTCAGGCGCAACGCTAAATTCAGCGTCGGTTTTTTCACGAATAGTCTCAAGAGTGACATCAGGCGCATGCTCTTTCAGTACTAACTGACCGTTTTCAAAGCTGAATACGCCCAGTTCAGTAACAATCATGCTGACTTTGCTTTTTGCAGTTAATGGTAAAGTACAGTGTTTCAGGATCTTCGATGAACCATCTTTTGCACAGTGTTCCATAGCGATAATGACTCGCTTGGCACCGGTCACTAAGTCCATTGCGCCGCCCATGCCCGGTACCATTTTACCCGGTACCATCCAGTTAGCCAGATTAGCCTGCTGGTCAACCTGTAGGCCACCCAATACGCTGGCATCAACGTGACCACCACGAATTAATGCAAAGGAGAATGCGCTGTCAAACATAGCTGCACCCGGTAACATGCCGCAAGGCTGCCCACCGGCGTTAACCAGATTAGGGTGTGCTTCGGTTACCGGACCGAGTCCCAGAAAGCCATTCTCTGACTGAAGGGTGATATGAATATCTGTCGGTAAATAGTTGACAACTTGAGTTGGTAAGCCGATACCGAGGTTCACAATGTCACCATCATGAAGTTCAAGGGCTACGCGGCGAGCGATGAGTTCTTTTGCGTTCATGATTAGCTCTCCTTAGGATAAACGATGTGATCAATCAGGGCCGCAGGGGTCATTACTGCATCCGGTGCAATGTGGCCAACTTCAACCAGACTATCTGGCTCAGCCATAACAAGGTCTGCTGCAAGCGCAATCAGAGGGTTAAAGTTACGCGCTGTCAGTTGGTATGTTAGGTTGCCCTGACGGTCAGACTGGTGAGCCTGAATCAGTGCCAGATCGGCACGTAGCGGGAGCTCTAAAAGATATTCGGTGCCATCAATAGTGATTTTTTGTTTGCCTTCTTCGACTACGGTACCAACGCCGGTTGGGGTTAAGAAACCACCTAAACCAGCACCGCCGCAGCGAATGCGCTCGATTAGCGTACCTTGAGGAACTAGCTCGACATCCAACTCACCGGCAATCATCTGACGACCGGTTTCTGGGTTAGTGCCGATATGAGAGGCGATAACTTTTTTCACTCTGCCATTGACGATCAGAGGGCCAATACCGGTATCCACAAATGCGGTATCGTTCGCAATAAGAGTTAAATCTTTAACGCCTGAGTTAAGTAATGCCTCAACCAAATTAGGCGGGGTACCTACGCCCATGAAGCCACCAACCATGATGGTCATTCCATCACGAAAATGTTCAGCGGCCTGTTGTATGTCTATATGTTTATTTTTCATAATTATTCCTTTGGTTTGATATCCGAACCCGGATTCAACTAAGGAATAGCAATGGTTGTGCCAGTTGTGTGCTAATTATCTTTTTGTGCTTATTCGTTGATTAACTAAATGATTAATAATGAAATTTATTTATTTTAAATCTGTGGGTGGTGAAAGGCGTCATTTTTCGTTTAAAGAAAATTTAGAGAAAGGGTGCAAAATTTTGCACAGGTGTGCACCTTTTGGTTCACTCCTTAGGGAAAATAGCCAATAAAAACAGCTAGATAATGTGATGTTGATCACGGTTAGTCAAGGGGGATATGCGTTTATTTATGTAGAAAAAAAGGGATGGCGATTAGCGCCATCCCTTTTCTATTTCTAAATTACTTCAGCGGAGGTACGCCGTTTTGCCATGTATTCCAATGGGTAACAATATAATCCGTCATTTCACCACCAACCTTGGCAATGTTATCTACCGTTTCTTTAAAACCCCCCGCGGTTTGCCCCGGAGCCGGATCTAAGTGTTCTAACGTAGTTTCGTTAGGATTGCCCTGATCGAAATTGACTGAACCACGCAGGCTGAGTATGCGTTGAGTGGTGCCTTGGGTACGAGCAATTACCTGAGTGATAGCTGCAATTTCCATTTCTGTTGCCACATAGTCATCGGCGCCATACAGTTTGGCAATATATTGCGCCTCTTTTGACATTCCCGGACCGTGGAAAAAGGTATCACCGGTTATATGAGTACCGGTCAGCACTTTGGGTGAACGTCTGGCATTATCATCAGGGTAACGCTGACGATACTTTTGTGCCTCTTCTGAATCCAGTAGCGGAGTTTTATCGGTAATCTTCATGGCCCAAGCAACCAGCGTCGGATCTAACTGATAGCTGCGGATATTCTCATAGCCTTTACGCGGAATGAAAGCTTGGCCGTCATGCAATCCCTCTTCGGGTGCCCAGCGGTGCCCCAGATCGTAATCAACGGCCCAGGTGCCCCAACTTACATCGCCGATGGTGCCGCGAGATGGCGGAGTACCGGCAACGCCATTGATCATGAAATAGGTTTCAGACATATCAAACTTTGGATTAAGCAAAATCGCCTGTACCGAAGAAGAAGAAGCCACTTTACCCATGCCCAGTACCGAACCGCACACGCCATCATCGTTACAGAAAACCGGTGATGCGGCACCTTTAACGGTTATAGGCTGGCTGTTTTTAAAATATCGTTCATACCAGTGCTGGAATTCACCGGCTTTATCGCCGGTGTTTTTACCAATTTCAAACATTGAACCGATAAAAACTTTGACTTTTATGGGTGCATCATCGGCGAATGCTTGACCGGACATAAGCAGGGGAAGAGCAAACAGCGAGAGCACTTTGTTATTAAACATCACAATATTTCCTGTTATTGGTTACGTAATCGTTTGCGTCATTTTCGCTATTCATGAGCAAAAAAACCAGCCGTTATTATGTCAGCAGGAAAATAATACTGTTATGTGCCCAACCTTGTTATTTATCTATTTAATTTATATTGAAATTTTTGATTATTTATTCGATGTTATATTCCTGTAATTTATACATTAGTGCTCGGCGGCTGATACCTAATACTCTGGCTGTTTGCACCCTATTTCCCTGGTTATTGGCTAGTGCGACGCAAATAAGCTCACGCTCATAGGCCTTCATACTCTCTTTCAAACTTTGTCCCTGTTCCGAAGTATGGATGGGATCGCTATTTCGCTGAGTACTATTCTCTGTACTATGACGCTGCAGTAAATGCTCAGGTAAGTCATCCGGGAACATAATAAAACCGGTGCTCATGATCACCGCCCGTTCGATGGCGTTGGCCAGTTCACGAACGTTACCCGGCCAGCTATAGGATTCTAAGGCCGCTAAAGTACTGGCATCCAGCTCGATCATTTCTTTGCCATTTTCAGCGCTGAATTTTTGCAGGAAATGCTGAGCCAGCAGTGAAATATCTTCAGGGCGCTCCCTTAAAGGAATCGGTGACAGATGTATAACGTTCAGCCGATAGAAGAGGTCTTGGCGAAATTCACCTTGTTCCACCATGGCAGCTAAATTGCGATTAGTGGCGGCGATGAGGCGGATATCTGTTTTGATCGTTTGGCTGCCTCCCAAGCGTTCAAATTCTCTCTCCTGTAACACCCGCAGCAGCTTAACCTGTAGGTTATGGGGCATTTCTCCCACTTCATCAAGCAGTAGAGTACCTTGATTAGCTCGTTCAAATAGCCCCTGACGCTGCATTTGTGCGCCGGTAAATGCCCCTTTTTCGTGACCAAAAAGTTCACTTTCCAAAAGCGACTCGGGTAAGGCACCACAGTTGATTTTAATAAACGGCCCTTTGGCCCGGGCGCTGTTGTAGTGTATTGCTTTAGCAATCAGCTCTTTACCCGTTCCGCTTTCGCCGGTAATTAACACGCTGGCATTACTTTGGGCAATTTTTGCCGTGTCCCGGCATAGCTCCATCATTTTGGTACTGTTGGTGAGTATCCGGTCCCATTGATAGCTATCTGATAGTTCACGATGCAGCAGATTGATCTCCTGCTTCATACTTCTTAACTGCAGAGCACGGTTGATTAACAGCTTAAGTTCGTCGAGATCGAAGGGTTTGATAACATAATCAAAAGCGCCAAAGCGTAAAGCTTCCACTGCGGTTTCTACTGCCGCATAGGCGGTCATCAAAATAACCGGTATTTCTTGGTGCGTTTTACGCATTACCTGCAATGCTTCCATGCCTCCGAGTCTTGGCATGCGGATATCCATCAGCACGATATCAGGCTTCTGCTGTCCGAACACTTCCAGCGCCTGCTGACCGTCTGCCGCACAAATAGGCTGGTGGCCGTCCAGCGTAAAAGCGGCAGTCAGCATTCGGCGGACGTTTTCTTCGTCATCGACAATGAGAATGCGATAGGATTTTTTCATGTAGGATTCCTCTCTCCAAGCCTGACCGGCAAGACAATGGTAAAGGTCGTACCCTGATTAGGCTGACTTTCCAGTGTAATATCACCATCGTGGGAGGTGATGATTCGTTGGCTAATAGAAAGCCCTAATCCGGTTCCCGATGGCTTGGTGGTATAGAACGGAGTAAATATTTTAGCTTTAATATCATCGCTGATACCGCAGCCATCATCCTGAATTTTTATCATCTGCTTATCTTGGCCAACAGCCTGAGTTGAAATGGTGATTTGTCCTCTGGCGGAAATAGACTGAACCGCGTTAATCAATAAATTGAGTAATACCTGTTTTAGCATTTCTCCGTCAGCATCAATCGCGTCCAGACTGTGGTCCAGAATAACGTCAAAATCAATTCTGGCTTCGACCCCTTTGGTTTTTATTAACACCAGCGTTTCATTAATTATATGATTTAAATATATTTTTTGATAGAGGCCGGGGCGCGGGCGAGCGAAGTCCAGAAGTTGCTGAATGACACGGTTAATCGAATGAACTTCTTTTAGAATAATTTGAGTATATTCCAGACGTTGCGGGTCTTGCTCGCTATCTTTCAGAATTTGAACGAACCCGCTGATAGCCGTTAGCGGGTTGCGGACTTCATGAGCGACACCGGCCATCAGTTCGCCTAACGTCGCCAAGCGCTCGGCACGTTCAATGCGTCGTTGAACCTCTTTCTTGGCCGTTAAGTCGCTGAAAATGACTAAGGCGCCAATAATTTCACCCTGAGCGTTATGCATTTGGCTGGTGCTGACGCTGATCTGAATTACCTGATGTTTGGCCGGGTAGTCAACCTCCAGCGCCACATGGTCAATACCGTGCTCTAACGTATCTAATATCGGGCTGCGGTAACCTCTGCCTCCGAAGACGTTTTCATAAGGTTTACCCATCGACTCTTTTTGGCTATAACCGGTAATTTCTTCCGCCGCCGGGTTTATCATGGTCACGCAGCCGTCGGTATCAACGGCAATCACGCCGTCGGCGGCATTTTCAATAATCAGCTCATTCAGGGTTTTGGCCTCCCGCAGCGCCCGGGATAGAGCATTAACGCTGTCGGATATCTCACCCATTTCCCCTTTTAGCGGCGGTAGCTTAGTGTTCAGATTGAGCGGAAGTTCTGCCAGGCCGGTTTTTATCGTGTCAATATCTGAGGCAAAGCGGCGCGAGAATATCACGATAAGCAAGACGCTACAGAGCATGCCAAGACAAATGACGATAATGATGCTGATGTCCATTTTCAGCGCCTGCTGGTCGATGTCATTGGATAATTCATTGGCCCAGATATAGCCAAGAATTTTGCCATCTCGCTCTATGGGTTTCATCGCATTCATGATGTTGCCCCGAACCTGGGAGCCGGATTTGACTAAGGGACGACCCGTTGCCATAACCGTTCGGCCCGGATGCTCTTCATCAATGGTGACACCTACCGCTTTGCCGTACAGCTGTTGTGGTGCATAGGTAATAATGGCATCCAGTTCGCGGTTGTAATACCCGGCTCCTACGCCCGAAAACGCCTTGGTTATTTCATCCGTTATCGGAGAGAGTTGTTCGTTGAGCGCCTTAATACGTTGCTCGCGGGGTAAATTAGGATAGCGTTCAAACGATTCTGCCAGCGCTTGATCCAGTAAGTTGGTGACGGCATACAGTTTGATCTGTTTTTCTTGTAGCAGCGCATCTCGCCCCTGAACTTCAACGATATAGCCGATGAGCATCGTGGGTAACGAAATCATCATGATAGCTAAAAATATCATTTTGCTGCGTAACGTCTGTGGCCAGTGGGCTCGGATGTAACGTTTAAAACTTGATTGGATTGAAGCCATAGCGTCAGATTTTTCCTGATAGAAGGTGTTAGTTTCAGCTTCTACCGTTATCACTGAAGCCTTGTCACTTAAGCGTTGTTATGGATTATTGCTGAGAACTATAGTGGGTTGGTCACACAGGACAAGCATATTAATATTAAAGTGTGAGAGATATCTAACAGGCAGAAAATAAATTCTCTGCGAAATAATTTTTATCACTAAATTTTGTTCTGAATGTATACGAAGATGCTAAATGTGTTAGTTGGGAAGTTAATTAGATATAAAAACTACGGTGTCCATACGCGAGAGCATACCCGATCCAGTAAGGCTTTACTGTGGCTGATAATTATCATACCAAGGTTTCTTTGTTCAGCCTGTCTTAATATCACCCGCCAGATTTGGGCCTGCATCAGAGGATCTAATTGGGCCGTGATTTCATCAGCAATCAGGTAGCGAGTACGTGGGTCGAGGGCCCGAATCAGGGCGATGCGGGCGAGCTCTCCACCTGAAACTTCTGCAGGAAATCTAGTGAGTAGTTCAGGGTTAATCGACAGTTCACTGAGTAAGCGTGGTGAAGGCTGCCATACATCACCTAAGGCTGCTCCGGTTGTTCTTGATGGATTAAACGTGCGCTCCGGATGTTGAGGAATGAGCTGCACCGGGCAATAGCCGGTAGCAGGAAGCGGTTGGTTATCTAGTAAAACTGAACCTGCCGAAGGACGCTGCCAGCCGGCAAAAACTCGGCCTAAGGTTGTTTTGCCGTATCCACTAGGGGCAAAAATGCCTAGGCGTTCACCCGGTTTGACCGAGATATTGAGCTTCTGCCATAACGGTATGCCATTTTGTATGATGTCCAGATCACGCGCTTGCAGCATAGGGTAACGGCTCTCCGGCATGAATGAAATTATGTTCAGGTAAGGTTTGCCATAGAGACTGTAGCCAGTCGCTGCCGCCGCCATAGCGTAGTTCAGTTGCTCCGACCACTTCCTTGATAGTCCCTTGATGAAGCACGGCAATTTTGTCAGCGAAGCTGGCGGCTAAATGCAGATCGTGAGTAATCCATAATACCCCCTGACCCTGATGACACAGCGTTTTTAAATGGCGGAGTAATATTTCTGCATGAGGTAAGTCCAGCCATGCGGTTACTTCATCAGCCAAAATAAATCGTGCCTGACTTAGCGTGGCGCAACTCACCAGAATGCGTTTAGCCATGCCACCGGATAACGAAAGAGGGTATTGATCGAGTATGGTTTCTGACAGGTTATATTGGCGTAGCTGTTCAGCAACCCTATCTCGGGTCGGCGTTTTTCCACCCAGGCTGGCGGCTCGCTGGACCTGTTTACCCACTTTCAGCAGCGGATTAAGCGCACTAATACTTTGCGGAATATAGCCAAGGGTATTCCCCCTAAGATGGCGCTGTTGTCCGGTATTAATAATTTGGTCGTCAATTAGAATTTGGCCCGATGAGCGCATAGACGTTGGCAGAAGGCCGAGAATATTTTGCAATAACAGACTCTTCCCTTCACCGCTTCCGCCCACTAAAGCAACCAGCTCGCCTGACTGAACGTTAAGATTGATATTACGTAATATCGGTGTCCAGGTTGGTGAGCGGAACCAACGCTCTTTCGCGCAGGATAATTCAACATTTTTTAGCTGTAGCATGACGATCTCCTTAGCCAGATTCTTTGCAGGCTTCGGGCGAGTTGATCGATAGTCAGAACCAGTATGACTAAGGTCAGTCCCGGATAAAAAGCCAGCCACCAGTCACCGCTGCTCAGGTAGCGAAGAGCATCAGACAACAGCAGCCCGAGAGAAGGTTCATGAGGTGCCAGTCCAAAACCTAAAAAGCTCAGACCGGCACTGTGTAATACGGCATGAGGGAAGATGAGAAGCGCTCCGACCATCAGTTGGGGTAAGAGCAAGGGAAGAAAATGTTTATAGCAACATTGCCAGTGGCTACTTCCCGTTCTCTGAGCGAGCAGGATGTAATCAGCCTGACGAATGCGCAGAAGTTCAGATCGCAGAATTAATGCTAATTTGGGCCAGTGAGTTAGGGATACCGCCAGAATCACTCCCCACTTTCCTCCGCCAAAAGTAAAACAGATCAGTATCAGCAGCAGAAGGTGGGGCAGAGCGATAAAAGTGTCGATTAGCGCGCGTGTCAGATAGTCACCGACTTTCCCGCATTGGCTGATAATGGCAATAACCAAGGCTAGCAGCCCGCTGATAAGTGCGGTAATCAACCCAATTTGCATACTGGTCATCATGCCTTGAAGGCAGCGCAGCCAGAGATCCCTGCCTAAGTTATCGGTACCAAACCAGAACTCTGCGGAAGGCGCGCTGCGCCGGGCTAGCAAATTGAGCGTCGCTTCCTGCTGATTGCTGTGTATTCCGAGAAATAGCAGCGTCCCGAGCAGTGATAGCGTGATAAGCAAACGGATAAGGGATTTATTGGCTTGGCCTTTCATGATGCCCTCCGCAGCGGCATATTCAGCTTATGCAACAGGGCGCTTGAGATAGTGTTTCCGATAAAAACCAATATGGTAATAAATAATACAATGCCGAGTAATAGCGGGACATCGCCCCGTAGCCCTGCATCAATAGTGGCTTGACCCAAACCGGGATAGGCAAAAATCTTTTCTGCCAACAACGCTCCACCTAACAGTTCGCCCAGCGACGCAAATTGCAGGCAAATTGCCGGCGTCAGGACATGGCGCAACATATGAAATCTCATCAGCGACCAGCCCTTATCTCCTTGAGCATGGGCATAATAAATAAATTCACTTTGGCTGATTTCTTCAATTCTTGCCCGCGTATGTAATGCGATATTACCGACGCCGAGTAGACCAAGGGCGATAGTGGGCAGAATCAGATGCTGAATTCGCTGAAACAGTGAGGTTTCCTCTGCTGTTAATCCGGGAGGCCATGCGCAGCATATCGGTGCCCACTCTAGTTTAACGGAGAAAAATGCCAGCAGGAGTATGCCAATCCAGAACGTTGGCAGAGACGATAGCAGATAGCAGAGCGTACGAATTAAGCTGTCCGGCCAGCGGTTAAGATAGCGGCCTGCTACTAATCCTAAGCTGATACCTAATATGCCCGATAGTGTCCAGGCTGAAGCCAGAAGCGAAAATGAGGTCAGAAAACGCTGGGCAATTACCTGCGTTACGGGGGCGTTATACACCATCGAATAACCTAGATCGCCCTGAAGAACTTGGCCGATCCAGGTTAGGAATCGCTCCCATAACGGACGGTCTAAACCCCAACGCGCTGCGATTTGTGCGTATTGCTCAGGTGGAACGTGCAGTAAGTCATTACCAATATAGGCCCGAATAGGGTCGACCGGCGAAAAGCTTAATAAAATAAACGTACCTGCCGCTACCATAAGCAGCAGGCTAATAAGTCTTAAGCTAAGCATCGGTAATTGGCGCATTACTGACAGGTCCAACTCCAGCCTTGAAGGTTATTGAGTACTGTCCAGTCGCCGTGGGCTTCTGGCGCGCCTTCCCCAAGGCTGACACAAGGATTGACTAAATAAGTGTGATTAAGGTTTAGCAGCCATACCCATGCGGCATCGCCCCTGACACCTGCTCCTGCTTTACCGTCCCAGTCTACCTTTTGCCAGAAAGGAATCGCAGCCTGCCAGTCAGGTGCAGAAATAGCCTGTTGTAGCGTTTTATCAACCTGTGCATTGGCATAATAACCGGGGTTAAAATAACCTTCACCGCCCAGTCTGCCTGCATAATGATGGTAAAGCTCCATTGGATCTAAACTGCCCCAGCCAAATAGGGTCGGATTAGCATGCATATAGCGTTCAACGGTTTCCCAACTGCCCGACTTGAGGGTCACTTCGATGCCTAGCGGGCGAACCATGGCGCTAAATGCCTGCGCTAAATCTCGGCGAGTACTGTCACCGCTGGCATACCACAGCGTTAATTTAGCCGGAATTCCATTTTTTTCACGAATACCATCAGCTGTTTTAGCGATCCATCCGGCCTGATCCAGAATATTCTTAGCCTGAATGATGTCTCCGTCTTTAAATTTAGCCTCAGGGTTATCCCATGGTAATCCTTCTACGGCAGTAAACGCGGGCGTTGCTTGTCCGTCAAACAGCTGAGACGCTAAAATATTACGATCAACGGCATAGTTAATGGCTTTACGCATTGCGATGTCTGAGGTGATGTCATTACCCACATCGTTACCCTGAGCATCTTTTTTTCCTGAAGGGGTCATCGGGAACATGATTCCCCGATTTTCAACGCTTTTTTGAACAAGCAATTTCATGTTTTTGACCGGCTGATTGGCCAGCGTTTGCGGAATTCTGATTAAATCCAATTTCCCACTGCTGGCGGCCGCGTATGCACTGTCTTGATCCAAAAAGACAAACACCAATTTTTCAAAATCATTCTTCTTGCCGGCGTAATAAGGATTAGCTTCAACGATTAATTGCTGCCCCGGCTGGAGGCTGGTGAGTTTATAGGGGCCTGCACCAATAGGATGTTGGGCAAAATCAGCGCCATATTTCGCTTTAGGTACAATGCCTAATGCGCCCAATACGTGAATAAACGTACTTTCAGGGCGTTTTAACTCAATAACAACCGTTCTGTCATCAATCTCTTTGGCCTGCTTAAAGCTTCCCATATCTGCTTTTCCCCCGCTGGTGGCGGCTTGGTTATAGGAATAAGCCACGTCTGTTGCGGTGAGCGGTGAGCCGTCAGAGAATTTGAGGTCAGGTTTAAGATGAATAGTCCAGCTTAGACCGTCTTTACTGAGCGTATAGCTATCGACTAATACCGGCTGCCAGCTTAAGTCAGCATTTTGGCGGAGTAATGGGCTATGAAGTAAAACATAGCTTCCATGGCTCCAGCCAAGGAGAGGATCGAATCCTTCAGTGGGTTCAGCACCGACGGCTAATTTTAACGTATGTGCTTGAGCAGTAGCTCCAGAGACTGAAAGAGCAGTGAATAAGCAAAAAGCTAAAGGGCATAAATTAACCTTCATGATATGATCTCACTCCCGCGTTTTTTTTATTTTAGTCTTTATTTTGGTGAAGTTCATAACTTTTGGTTAAAACTTCATACTTTTTCATCTGCTTTTATAACAAGGATGAAAAATTAGCACTTTGATATAGATCTGATTATTGAAGGTCAGAGTGAAAATGTGTGTGATAAAAAAACGAGGGAAAATAGCGGTCAATTTTTATTCTGTCAGAACAGGATAATTGGCTATAATCTATACGCAGATGGTGAAAAAAAGATAAAATCGTGCAAAATATGAGCGATAGCGCATTTATCTTAATTTTTTTGTTGCATCGTCTCTCAGGTCTCCCTAGAATGCGCAGCACTTGATGCCGGCTTAGCTCAGTAGGTAGAGCAACTGACTTGTAATCAGTAGGTCGCCAGTTCGATTCCGGCAGCCGGCACCAATCAAGAATTCCCGGTGGGGTACCCAAGCGGCCAAAGGGAGCAGACTGTAAATCTGCCGTGACTCACTTCGAAGGTTCGAATCCTTCCCCCACCACCATTATTGATTGCGTTGACGCGATGTGGCATCAATGCAGTACCTGAAAAGGTACCCGAAAGGGGAAGGCTGAGAATCTTCGATGAAGGTTTGAGCCGAGCGAAGCGAGACAACGTTGCCAAAGGCAACGGCCCGTAGGGTGAATCGCGAAGCGATGAATAATCCTTCCCCCACCACCATTATTGATTGCGTTGACGCGATGTGGCATCAATGCAGTGTCTGAAAAGACACCCGAAAGGGGAAGCCAAAACTTCCGAGTGAAACTTCCCCCACCACCAAGGTTTAAAGAGTGTTGAAGCACCAGGTCGCTGAGTTCGGAACTGCGGGCATCGTATAATGGCTATTACCTCAGCCTTCCAAGCTGATGATGTGGGTTCGATTCCCACTGCCCGCTCCAAGTGCTGATATAGCTCAGTTGGTAGAGCGCACCCTTGGTAAGGGTGAGGTCGGCAGTTCGAATCTGCCTATCAGCACCAAAATTCCCTTCTCTGATTTTAATTCCCTGATTTCTTCTTCGACTCGCTGATATCACAAGCTTTTGCTTGGTTAATGTGGTTTACCCACGATCTATCGTGTTTTAGAGGGACAATCATGTCTAAAGAAAAATTTGAACGTACAAAACCGCATGTAAACGTCGGTACTATCGGCCACGTTGACCACGGTAAAACAACTCTGACAGCAGCTATCACCAACGTACTGGCTAAAACCTACGGTGGTCAGGCTCGTGCATTCGATCAAATCGATAATGCACCAGAAGAAAAAGCGCGTGGTATCACCATCAATACTTCTCACGTTGAGTATGATACTCCTGCTCGCCACTACGCACACGTAGACTGCCCAGGACACGCCGACTATGTGAAAAACATGATCACCGGTGCTGCTCAAATGGACGGCGCGATCTTAGTTGTTGCGGCAACTGATGGTCCTATGCCACAGACTCGTGAGCACATCCTGTTAGGTCGTCAGGTTGGCGTTCCTTA
>NZ_ATYS01000050.1 GCF_000427805.1 Budvicia aquatica DSM 5075 = ATCC 35567
ATGAAACAGACAAAATCGTAGGGAACGATTTTGAACAACGCGTAGCGTTGGCCCCGAAGGGGTGAGCATCAGGATGATGCGAATAATAAGAATTCGAAGAATTTGCCTGGCGGCACTAGCGCGGTGGTCCCACCTGACCCCATGCCGAACTCAGAAGTGAAACGCCGTAGCGCCGATGGTAGTGTGGGGTCTCCCCATGCGAGAGTAGGGAACTGCCAGGCTTTAAATTAGTAACTATTAGAATGTGTTTAGAATACGTTCTGATAGAGAAGCAGAATCGGTGGAGCGGTAGTTCAGTTGGTTAGAATACCTGCCTGTCACGCAGGGGGTCGCGGGTTCGAGTCCCGTCCGTTCCGCCACTTATTTAGTTATATTCAGCAAATTAGCTGATATAAAAAGCGTTCTTTAGGGGCGTAGCTCAGTTGGTAGAGCACCGGTCTCCAAAACCGGGTGTCGCGAGTTCGAGTCTCTCCGCCCCTGCCAAATAATAAAAACCCTTTGTGAAAACAAAGGGTTTTTTGTTGTGTTAAATAAAATAATCTTCTTATTCATCCACGACTAGTACGGGATTCTTTAATAACTTACGAATAAGTGATTCTTGTTCGCTGTTCTGAAGCCAGACTGCATATATTGATTGATGAATAGTCGCCGATTGCGGCACTATTTTAAGATCGTGATTTTGCTGTTGCCAATATTCCGGTAAAAACGCGCAGCTTCCGGTATTTTTTAACATCTGTTTTGCCATATTGGCCGATGATGTTATTAGGGATATGCCATTATTCTGCGAAAGGATTTCTTGTTCCTGCTGAACGCTATCTACTCCCCAATCCAGCGATATTAACGTCCGTTTTTTATCGTTTCCTTTCTTGTCATAAGTAAATAGTCGTAATGGAATGCTGCCTAATAGTTCACTGGATAATTCGTCCATTTTAGGCGGTTCTGTCGCTATAAATAGATCTAACTGCCTTTCATGGAGGTGTTGTACCAGTATGTTTCTTGACGCGATTCTGGCTTCTATCTGTAAGTTTTTATGCTGCGAATATAGAGACTCTAACCAGTCATTGAGTTTAGTTTCCCAAATTAATGCAACGGCACCGATTGATAACGTATTATTTTTATAATTATTTTTAGTCACTGCATTACGTGCCTGCTGCCATGTGCTTATCAAATTTTCTGCATAGGGCAATAATTGCTCGCCAGATTGCGTCAGTCGGATGTTATTGCGGTGGCGAGTGAATAAATTCACTCCTAGTTGGTTTTCTAACAGCCTGATACGCGAGCTGACAGCTGATTGTGTTAGATAGAGGGATTCAGCCGCCCGGCCAAAATGGCGGGTTTTACTGACCTCTATGAACGTTTTAAGCAACTCTGTATCCACGTAATCTCCAAATATTTTATCGTGACGATTTAAATTTTTTGTTTTACACGCCAGCAAGCCTCACTAATACTCCGCGCCATAACGGCATTAATTTAGATACTTAGGAGTATGTCAGATGGCGGAAAGCTTCATTACGACGCATCGTTTTTTTGACAATAAAAACTATCCTCGCGGTTTTTCTCGTCACGGGGATTTCACCATTAAAGAAGCGCAATTGCTAGAACGTTTAGGTTATGCCTTTAATGAACTTGATTTAGGCAAGCGCGAACCTGTAACAGACGAAGAAAAGCTTTTTGTTGCGGTCTGTCGTGGCGAGCGTGAACCAGTGACTGAAGCTGAAAAAGTATGGTCTAAGTACATTTTCCGCATTCGTCGACCTAAACGTTTTCATACATTATCCGGCGGAAAACCGCAGGTGGATACTGTAGAAGACTTTAATGATAGTGATGATTAATTAACGGGGCTTTAAGCCCCGTTTTTTTATCCAACGGATTTATAAAGCTGTAATAGTAATCTGTCCATACTACGATAGCTTAGCGCTTCGGCTAAATGCTCTTTCTTAATTCTTTCGCTCTCCGATAAGTCTGCTATGGTGCGAGAGACTTTTAAAATTCGATGCCATCCTCGTACTGATAATCCCAATTTTACTAAAGCCTGTTCAAGAAAAAGCGCATCAGCAGGTTCTAACAGACAAATCTCTTCTACTTCTTTACTGCTTAATTGGGCATTTATTTTTTGGTTTCTTTGTATTTGATTTTTTCTGGCCTTAAGAACCCGATGACGAACAGCTTGGCTGGGCTCTCCTTCTTCTCTGCGTTGACTTAATATGCCCTGAGGAAGTAAAGGAACTTCAATTGATAAATCAAAGCGATCTAAGAAGGGGCCGGATAATCTGTTCAGGTAGCGCATAACCTGTTGTGGATTGGAGCGGCTCTGTATTCCTTGATAGTGACCGGTCGGGCTTGGATTCATGGCTGCAATCAATTGTACTCTTGCCGGAAAGCACACTTTTGCGTTTGCCCGAGAAATAACGATCTCTCCTGACTCTAAGGGTTCTCTGAGCGCATCTAATGCTTTCCTTTCAAATTCTGGTAGCTCATCGAGAAAAAGTACTCCGTTATGTGCCAGAGATATTTCCCCCGGACGGGGAATTGAACCACCGCCAACGAGTGCTGCCATTGATGCACTGTGGTGAGGGGCTCTAAAAGGCCTCTTTCGCCAATTTGAGGCGTTTTGGGGATTATGTATAAGACTTGATATAGCTGCACTTTCAAGAGCCTCTTGATCGCTTAGAGGTGGTAATAATGCATTTAAGCGAGTGGCCAGCATTGTTTTTCCTGTTCCCGGTGGTCCTAGCAACAGTAAATTATGGCCTCCGGCTGCGGCGATTTCTAAAGCTCTTTTAGCCTGCTCTTGTCCGATAATGTCTTTTAGATCGGGGAGTTGTGAAAGATAGTTATCAACATATTCAGCGGCTATTGGACTAGAGAGCGAGCTATCTTCAACATCAGCTAAATAGTTACAAACATCAATTAAACTGTGGGCTACTAAGTTACTCCCTTCTTTGATTAGCGCGAGTTCGTCGGCGTTATCAACGGATAAGATGAGTATTCGATCCTCTTTAAAGGCGGATAACGCGGCGGGTATTGCACCGTTGATTCCTTTTATTTCGCCAGATAAAGCAAGTTCGCCTAAAAATTCATGTTGCTCTAGTTTTGCTATTGGTATCTGTTCTGATGCGGCAAGAATGGCTAAAGCAATCGGCAGATCAAACCTTCCCCCTTCTTTGGGTAAATCTGCAGGGGCTAAGTTGACCGTGATTCTTTTGGGTGGAAAGCTAAATCCGCTGTTTATGAGTGCGCTTCTTACTCTATCCTTTGCTTCTTTAACCGTTATTTCAGGTAATCCTACCAGTGTAAAATTTGGCATTCCATTGCTGATATGAACTTCTACACTAACCGCCGGAGCCTGAATTCCTACCGATGCTCGAGTATGAATGATAGCGAGTGACATAATAAATCCCGATCTATTTTTCAGATTATACTGTCAAAAATTGGCGGATTTAATTGCTCTATTTAGGTGTTTGGTGTTTAAATTTAGATATGTATTCCATTTTTATTTGTTTTTATGGTGTTTATCACTAGTTAATTTTGATGTATATCGAATAAAAATATTTTCACCTTCATAATATCTTTGTATCAAAATGAAATATAAGGTTATTTTAATAATACTCTTTGTCGGAGTTGGTTGACTCAGAAAAAAAGGTGTTGTCAATAAATGCGTAACTATGGTAACTCTGTAGTCATTCGTTAGACCTATGAAGATAAATGATTCAGTTATGAAGTCCATAAGCCAAGTGATTAGCCTCGTGATTATTAGTGTGGTGGTGATTATTATCCCACCGTGCGGGGCAGCACTTGGAAAAAGAAAGACCTGATTAGAGGTCCAAAATTCAAGAACCCCCGCACTGAAAAGTCGGGGGTTTTTTTATGACAATAAAAAGTTAGAACCAGCAGAAAGCAGATCGGAAAAATACTATAAAAATCTGCTTAGAGAATAAGATGACGGGGTAAGAATAATGAATGGTGCGCAGTGGGTAGTACATACATTACGTGAACAGGGCGTTGATACTGTTTTTGGTTATCCCGGTGGCGCAATTATGCCGGTTTATGATGCTTTGTATGATGGTGGCGTTGAGCATTTACTCTGTCGGCATGAACAGGGGGCTGCGATTGCTGCGATTGGTTACGCACGTTCAACCGGAAAAGTTGGTGTATGTATTGCGACATCTGGCCCTGGTGCGACTAACCTGATTACGGGTTTAGCCGACGCACTATTAGATTCAGTTCCCGTTGTTGCTATAACCGGCCAAGTTGCTGCACCCTTGATTGGAACTGATGCCTTTCAGGAGGTTGATGTTCTCGGTTTGTCATTAGCCTGTACCAAGCATAGCTATCTGGTTGAGTCTCTTGAAGAATTGCCTACGATTATTGCTCAGGCATTTGCAACCGCCTGTAGCGGTCGCCCAGGACCTGTATTAGTTGATATTCCAAAGGATATTCAACTGGCTATCGGGGAGCATTTAAAGCCAGCCTTATTGCCTGTGGAAGAGTTAGTTAAGCCATCAAGTGATGACATGCAAAAAGCCAGCGCGATGATTTCTCAGTCTAAAAAGCCAATGCTATATGTAGGCGGTGGCGTGGGAATGGCACAGGCCGTTAATGCTTTAAGAGCTTTTACTTGTATGACCGGTATGCCAAGCGTATCTACCTTAAAAGGCTTAGGGGCTTCGGATGCCGAAGATCCTTGTTATTTAGGGTTACTCGGTATGCATGGTTCTAAAGCGGCGAATTTAGCAGTACAGGAATGCGATCTATTAGTCGCTATTGGCGTTCGTTTCGATGACCGGGTCACCGGAAAATTAAATACCTTTGCACCCAATGCTAAGGTTATTCATATGGATATCGATCCTGCTGAATTAGGTAAGCTTCGGACTCCTCATATTGCACTACAGGGAGATCTGAATGAAATGTTACCCGAATTGCAGCAATTGATAGATATTACTGCGTGGCGTAGCAAAGTAATATCAATGAAGGCTGAACTTGCTGCGCGTTATGACCATCCAGGACAACCTATTTTTGCCCCGCTTCTGCTGAAACAACTCTCTGAACGTAAATCTAAGCATACCGTAATCACTACTGACGTTGGCCAGCACCAGATGTGGACTGCCCAGCATATGTCGTTTAGTCAGCCTGAGAATTTCATAACTTCAAGCGGATTAGGCACTATGGGGTTCGGTATTCCGGCAGCCGTTGGCGCTCAAATGGCTCGTCCTGATGATATGGTTATCTGTATTTCCGGCGATGGTTCTTTCATGATGAATGTTCAGGAACTAGGAACCATCAAGCGTAAGAAACTACCGATTAAAATTGTTTTACTGGATAACCAGCGTTTAGGCATGGTGAGACAGTGGCAACAACTATTTTTTGATGGCCGCTATAGCGAAACTAATCTTTCAGATAACCCTGATTTTCTTGTATTAGCCAGTGCATTTGGCATTCCCGGACAAACTATCTCTCGTAAAGATCAGGTTGATGAGGCATTAAACGCCTTATTTTCCAGTGAGGGTCCTTATTTACTTCATGTTTCTATCGATGAACTTGAAAACGTTTGGCCTTTAGTTCCACCCGGGGCTGGTAATGAAACTATGTTGGAGAAAGTGTCATGATAGAACATCAACTTTTTATACAAACACGCTTCCGTTCAGAAATTTTAGAACGATTATTACGTGTTGTTCGCCACAGAGGCTTTAAGGTATGTAAAATGAACATGAATCAAATGCCCAATGGCGATAACATAAGTATTCATTTAACAGTTGCCAGTGAGCGCCCTGTAAATTTATTGTCTACTCAATTAAGTAAGCTTGTGGATGTCAACAGCGTTGAAATCCTCACCCAAACATCACAACAAATACGCGCTTAGCGCGACAAGGATAGAAATAATGAGCACGAAAAAAGCAGATTTTATATGGTTCAATGGTGACATGGTTCCTTGGGCTGATGCTAAAGTTCACGTAATGTCACATGCATTGCACTATGGCACCTCGGTATTTGAAGGTGTGCGCTGCTACGACACTCATAAAGGTCCGGCCGTTTTCCGTCATCGTGAACATATGCAACGTTTACGTGATTCTGCAAAAATTTATCGCATGCCGGTTTCTTACTCAGTTGATGAACTGATGTCTGCTTGCCGTGAAACTTTACGTAAAAATAATCTGACCAGTGCTTATATTCGTCCATTAGTGTTTATTGGTGATGTCGGTATGGGGGTTAATCCACCTGCCGGTTATAACACTGACGTTATCATTGCTGCCTTCCCTTGGGGTGCATATTTAGGTGCCGAAGCGCTAGAACAGGGTATTGATGCGATGGTTTCTTCATGGAACCGTTCAGCGCCGAACACTATTCCTACTGCCGCTAAAGCCGGTGGTAACTACCTTTCATCTCTGTTAGTGGGTAGTGAAGCTCGTCGTCATGGTTATGCTGAAGGTATAGCACTAGACGTACATGGTTATGTTTCAGAGGGTGCTGGCGAAAATATCTTCTTGATTAAAGACGGCGTTATCTTCACACCAACCCTGACATCTGCTGCTCTGCCGGGTATTACCCGCGATGCTATCATGAAGTTAACCAAAGATTTAGGCTTCGAAATTCGTGAGCAAGTCTTATCACGTGAATCGCTCTACCTCGCAGATGAAGTGTTTATGACGGGTACTGCTGCTGAAATTACACCGGTGCGTAGCGTTGATGGTATTCAAGTGGGTATTGGTCGCTGTGGCCCTATCACCAAGCAGATTCAGCAAAGCTTCTTTGGCCTGTTTAATGGTCAGACTGAAGACAAGTACGGCTGGTTAGATCTAGTAAATCCATAATAAGAAAAGATAAAGCAAACATAATGAGAAACGGGCGGAGTCCTCCGCCCGTGACTAAATAATAATGGAGTGAATAAAGCATGCCTAAGTATCGTTCAGCAACTACTACTCATGGCCGCAATATGGCGGGAGCTCGCGCATTATGGCGCGCAACAGGTATGACCGACGCCGATTTTGGTAAGCCGATTATTGCCGTTGTGAACTCCTTTACTCAATTTGTGCCGGGACACGTTCATTTACGCGATCTGGGGAAATTGGTTGCCGATCAAATTCATGCTTCAGGCGGCGTGGCTAAAGAATTTAATACTATCGCTGTTGATGATGGTATCGCGATGGGCCATGGTGGCATGCTTTATTCTCTTCCTTCACGTGAACTGATTGCTGACTCCGTAGAATATATGGTGAATGCTCACTGTGCAGATGCCATGGTATGCATCTCTAACTGTGACAAAATTACTCCGGGAATGTTAATGGCTGCATTACGCCTGAACATTCCGGTCATTTTTGTTTCCGGTGGCCCGATGGAAGCCGGAAAAACTAAACTATCTGACAAAATCATTAAGTTGGACTTGATTGATGCCATGATTCAGGGCGCCAATCCTGACGTCAGTGATGCTGACAGTGAACAAATTGAACGTTCTGCCTGCCCAACTTGTGGGTCGTGCTCCGGTATGTTTACCGCTAACTCGATGAACTGCTTAACCGAGGCTCTGGGTCTTGCGTTGCCGGGTAATGGTTCTCTATTGGCGACTCATGGCGATCGTAAGCAGCTGTTTCTTGATGCCGGTACACGCATCGTTGAATTAACCAAGCGTTACTATGAGCAAGATGATGACAGTGCTCTGCCGCGTTCAATTGCTACCAAGGCCGCATTTGAGAATGCCATGACGTTAGATATTGCCATGGGCGGTTCAACCAATACGGTTTTACACTTACTGGCCGCAGCGCAGGAAGGCGAAGTCGACTTTGATATGTCGGATATCGATCGCTTATCACGCCAAGTGCCACAGCTTTGCAAAGTTGCACCAAGTACTCAGAAGTATCATATGGAAGATGTTCACCGTGCCGGTGGCGTTCTGGGTATTTTAGG
Source organism: Budvicia aquatica DSM 5075 = ATCC 35567 (assembly GCF_000427805.1). Lineage (GTDB taxonomy): Bacteria > Pseudomonadota > Gammaproteobacteria > Enterobacterales > Enterobacteriaceae > Budvicia > Budvicia aquatica. The sequence goes on from NZ_ATYS01000050.1 coordinate 7,900, forward strand.
TGAACTGGATCGTGCAAATCTGATGAACCGTAATACTAAAAATATTATGGGATTAAGCCTGAATGAAACGCTAGATCGATTCGATATCATGCTAACGAAAGATGATGCCGTTAAGTCAATGTTCAGGGCTGGCCCTGCCGGGATCCGTACCACAGAAGCATTTTCTCAAGATTGTCGCTGGGACTCGTTGGATGACGATCGCGTTGAGGGTTGTATCCGCAGTCGTGAAAATGCCTATAGTCAGGAAGGTGGTCTTGCCGTTCTGGCCGGTAATTTGGCTATTGACGGCTGTATTGTTAAAACAGCCGGCGTTGATGAAGAGTATTTAGTCTTCAGTGGTCCGGCAAAGGTTTATGAAAGCCAGGAAGATGCAGTTGATGCAATTTTGGGCAAAAAAGTCGTTGCCGGCGATGTGGTTGTTATTCGTTATGAAGGACCTAAAGGCGGTCCGGGCATGCAAGAAATGCTTTATCCAACCACCTATTTAAAGTCGATGGGATTGGGTAAAAGCTGTGCGCTGATTACCGATGGGCGTTTTTCTGGCGGCACCTCAGGCCTTTCTATTGGACATATTTCACCTGAAGCCGCTAACGGTGGGCTGATCGGTCTGGTACGCAATGGCGATATTATCAATATTGATATTCCAAAGCGCACTATTGCATTGGATGTTGCGGATAGTGAGCTTTCTGCACGCCGTGATGCTGAACTGGCTCGGGGTGATAAAGCATGGACACCAACATCTCGCCAACGTCAGGTATCTTTTGCATTACGCGCTTATGCAAGTTTAGCGACCAGTGCTGATAAAGGTGCTGTCCGGGATAAAAGTAAGCTGGGAGGCTAATTATCATGGCCGTTCCTTTGCCCTTATCTGCCGCACCTACGGGTGCGGAGTATCTCCGTGCAATATTGTGTTCACCGGTTTATGACGTTGCTCAGGTTACGCCATTACAGCAGATGAACAAACTGTCAGAACGTTTGAAAAATATCGTTTTGGTTAAGCGTGAAGATCGTCAACCGGTACATAGCTTTAAATTACGCGGTGCTTACGCCATGATTGCGGGCTTGAATGAGCAGCAAAAAGCGGGGGGTGTTATCGCAGCCTCTGCCGGAAACCACGCTCAGGGTGTTGCGCTTTCAGCCACCGGATTAGGTATTCGTTCCCTGATTGTTATGCCATTAACAACGCCGGATATTAAAGTTGATGCAGTAAGAAATTTTGGCGGAGAAGTTTTACTCTACGGCGCTGGTTTTGATGATGCCAAAGCTAAAGCTATCGAATTGGCTGAAAGGGAGGGTTATACCTTTATTCCTCCTTTTGATCATCCTGCAGTGATCGCCGGGCAGGGAACCATAGGTATGGAGCTGATACAACAAGATGCCCATCTTGACCGTATTTTTGTTCCCGTTGGCGGTGGTGGTTTAGCCGCGGGCGTCGCCGTGCTAATAAAACAGCTGATGCCGGAAATAAAAGTTATTGGCGTTGAGCCGGAAGACTCTTCTTGTTTAGCCGCTGCGCTGAATGCCGGTCAGCCCGTTGAGCTTGAACGTGTAGGCATGTTTGCTGATGGCGTAGCCGTTAAGCGTATTGGTGATGAGACATTCCGCCTGTGTAAGGAATATCTGGACGATATTATTACCGTCGATAGCGATGCAATTTGTGCGGCAGTAAAAGACCTGTTTGAAGACGTTCGGGCAATTGCAGAACCTTCAGGGGCGTTGGCACTGGCCGGGCTAAAAAAATATGTTAAGCAGCATAATATAACCGGTGAGCGTTTATCCTGTGTGTTATCCGGTGCCAATCTGAACTTCCATGGGCTGCGTTATGTCTCTGAACGCTGTGAGCTAGGGGAAAAGCGGGAAGCTTTGTTTGCCGTTACTATTCCTGAGCAAAAAGGAAGTTTCCTTAAGTTCTGTCAGTTATTGGGCGGTCGCTCAGTGACGGAGTTTAACTATCGATATGCCTGTGATAAAGATGCCTGTATTTTTGTCGGTGTCAGGCTGACAGGTGGCCAGTCAGAAAAAGAAGAGATAATCAGTGAGCTGCAAAATGGTGGCTACCAGATTGTCGATTTATCTGATGATGAAATGGCTAAGCTACATGTTCGCTATATGGTTGGTGGTCGCCCGGCTAAACCATTACGTGAACGTTTATATAGCTTTGAGTTTCCGGAGTCAGGCGGAGCCTTGTTAAGGTTTTTACAGACTTTAGGCACTCACTGGAATATATCGTTGTTCCATTACCGTAGCCACGGTACGGATTATGGTCGTGTACTTGCCGGATTTGAATTGGATGAGCGCAGCCCTGAGTTTGAGCAACATCTTAAACAACTGGGTTATGCTTGCCATGATGAGACGGATAATCCTGCATTTCGCTTCTTTTTAGCGGGTTAATACCTCGGCTATCTGAATGCCACCGGACGATGACCGGTGGCTTATTGCCCTCTTTCGAAGGTAATATATCAAAACTCACTATCGATAAATTGCAGGTACAAGCGATGTCGGGATTTTCCGGGTTTAATCAACAGGCTCTCACGTTTCTTCAAGACGTCAGAATTCAAAACAGTAAAGACTGGTTTGATGAGCACCGTAGTATTTATGACGATCAAATATTGACGCCGTTTCGTCTATTAGTTGACGATCTCAGCCAGTCGATGCTTATGATTGATCCTGAATTTGAAACCCGGCCGGCTATTGGCAAAACCCTGTCGCGGATCCATCGTGATACCCGTTTTAGTCATGATAAATCTCGCTACCGTAGCCATATGTGGCTAACGTTTAAACGTCATAGTAAAGACTGGAAAGATGCACCGGTTTATTTTTTTGAAATTGCACCGGATTTTTATCGCTATGGTCTGGGTTATTATTCAGCCAGTAAGTCAACGATGGATTTATTTCGTCAACTGATTAACCGGGATGAAAAGGCTTTTTTGAAGGTGGCTAGCTGTTGTAAATCACCCTTTGAACTGGTCGGGGAAAGCTATAAACGCCCGCTAGTGAAGGAGCAGGCTGCTAAGTTAGCCGACTGGTATAACCGTAAAAGCTTTGCCGTTATGCATACCAGCAGGGATATGGAAATGGTTTTTGATAACGGGCTGATTACCCATCTGGAAAAAGGATTTAAGCAACTGGCTCCGCTATATGATTATTTGATGCGGGTTGAGCAGCTTAAGCGTAATCCAGAAGATTAATATATCCGCCATGCTGCATGGTGTTGGGTATTTATATCAGTTGCCAAAAGGCATGAATCAACGGCTCATTTAGGCGTTTCTTTTGCACGCATACCCCTAAGTCGAAGGTTGCGGTTAACGTAACATTATCGGCGACATGAATCCGGTTACGTATAGTTTCAGGGCTGTTATCTAGTACTACACTAGGAATTAACGCGATACCACATCCTAATGCCACCATCGATACAATGGCCTCATGGCCAGCTACCGTGGCATATATTTGCGGGTTACTGATGTGATAACGCCGAAACCACTGGTCTATCCGTCGCCTTGTCGGCCCGTGTTCAGGCAAAATAAAAGGAATATTTGCCCAGTCAGGCTTATTTTCCATCATTTGAGTGCGTACCGGGCAGGGGAGCGCCGGAGTAATTAACACTAACGGTACTTCGCCTATTTTTCTGAAATCAACGGTAGAAGGTAAGTTCTCTGGCCGGCCAGCAATGGCTAAATCGGCATCATTAGACTGGATTTTATCGACGGCATCCGCGGCATCGCCGGTAGTTAATTTTATTTCAACGTTAGGATGTAAAGCCCTGAACTGATCGAGAATTGACGGCAGATGGCTATATGCAGCGGTAACAGAACAGAAAATACGTAGCTCACCGTTAAGCGACTGCCCTTCCTGAGCCAGTGAGTTACGCAGTTGCTGATAATGTAGTAGCGTTTCTTGAGCGAAGATTTTTAATTGTTGACCGGCATCGGTTAATTGAACTGTGCGGTTATCCCGCAAAAACAACATTTGGCCCAGTTCATCCTCCATTCGCTGTATCTGACGTGATAGTGTGGACGGGCTAACATAGGTTGCTTTGGCTGTTTTACCAAAGTGCTGGCTTTCAGCCAGGTGAAGAAAAAGCTTTAAATCACGTAAGTCCACAATCAGTTACCTATAGTACGTTGCATAAATTGCAATATCATCTTCTTAATATATCAATTTAAGCAATGTGAATCTTGTCTTATTATGAATTCAATAACGCGGTCCAGGCCGGCGTAACAAACAAACACCGCATGTATGCACAACGGAGAATTATAATGTCTAACTACTTTAATACATTGAACTTACGCCAGCAGTTGGCACAGTTAGGTCAGTGCCGCTTTATGGGCCGTGATGAGTTTGCTGATGAATCAGGTTTTCTAAAGGGTAAAAAAATCGTTATTGTCGGTTGTGGTGCTCAGGGTCTGAACCAAGGTCTGAACATGCGCGATTCTGGTTTAGATATCGCTTATGCATTACGTAAAGAAGCGATCGATGAAAAACGTGCTTCATGGCGTAAAGCGACCGAAAATGGTTTTAAAGTAGGAACTTACGAAGAACTGATTCCTCAGGCAGATTTAGTTGTTAACCTGACTCCGGACAAACAGCATTCATCTGTTGTTCAGGCGGTTCAGCCGTTAATGAAGCAAGGTGCTGCGTTAGGTTACTCCCACGGTTTTAATATTGTTGAAGTGGGCGAAACCGTTCGTTCTGATATTACCGTTGTAATGGTCGCGCCTAAGTGCCCGGGTACTGAAGTTCGCGAAGAGTATAAGCGTGGTTTTGGTGTTCCGACTCTGATTGCCGTTCACCCTGAAAACGATCCTAAAGGTGAAGGCATGGCCATTGCCAAAGCATGGGCGGCGGCAACCGGTGGTCATCGTGCTGGCGTTCTGCAATCTTCGTTTGTTGCTGAAGTTAAATCTGACCTGATGGGTGAGCAAACTATTCTGTGCGGTATGCTGCAGGCTGGTTCACTGTTATGTTTTGATAAGCTGGTTTCTGAAGGTACCGATCCGGCATACGCTGAAAAACTGATTCAGTTCGGCTGGGAAACCATTACTGAAGCGCTAAAGCAGGGTGGTATTACTCTGATGATGGATCGCTTATCTAATCCGGCTAAACTGCGTGCTTTTGCTCTGTCTGAGCAATTAAAGACCCTGATGACTCCTTTGTTCCAAAAACATATGGATGACATTATTTCCGGTGCCTTCTCGGAAGGTATGATGGCTGATTGGGCAAATAATGACGCAAAACTGTTAGGTTGGCGTGAAGAGACCGGCCGTAGTGCATTTGAAAATGCACCTCAGCAAGAAGGTAAAATCAGCGAGCAAGAGTATTTTGATAATGGCGTACTGATGATTGCCATGGTTAAAGCGGGCGTTGAACTGGCGTTCGAAACAATGGTTGTTTCAGGCATTATTGAAGAGTCAGCCTATTATGAGTCTCTGCATGAACTTCCGTTGATTGCCAATACGATTGCCCGTAAGCGCCTGTATGAAATGAACGTTGTTATTTCGGACACGGCTGAATACGGTAACTATCTGTTCTCTAATGCGGCGGTACCATTACTGCGTGAGAAGTTTATGGCATCACTGCAGGCGGGGGATTTAGGTAAGCCTGTCGCGACTACTGAAGTAGATAATGCTCAATTACGCGATGTTAATGAAGCAATCCGCAATCATCCGATTGAGACTGTAGGTAAAAAATTACGCGGTTATATGACTGATATGAAGCGTATTTCCGTTGCCGGTTAATAACTAATACTCGTTATTAAACATAAAAAGGCCAGAGAATAATTCTCTGGCCTTTTTATATAAACAAGTTACTTGAAACAAGGTTAAAACCCTTATGCCACGCCATTCTTTTCGATAAATTTACACTCAAAAATTTCTACTAATGCGTTCAATTCCTGTATACTTGCACAGGCTTATTTTTGGCAATTTATTATTATTTTTTTCAAGGAAAGAAATCGTGGAATGGTACAAAAAGTGTTTGTTAGAAAAGTATGCTGATTTTTCCGGTCGTGCGCGCCGTCAAGAGTACTGGATGTTTACTCTTTTCAATGTGATTGCGATGATTGTTTTAAGCATTATCGCCGGAATATTAGATGCTGTTTTTGGTTCAGATGGTATTTTTAGCCTGATTGTGGTTGGCCTTTATTATTTAGCTATCTTAGTTCCTACCTTAGCCGTGACCGTACGTCGTTTGCATGATACCGACCGTGCTGGCTGGTGGTTACTGTTAGCGTTTATTCCTTTTGGTGGATTAGTTATATTTGTATTCACCGTGCTGGAAGGAACTAATGGTAACAATCAGTTTGGTCCATCACCAAAATAAGATGACGCTTTACTCGTTAAGCTATAAGCCCGTATATATTACGGGTTTTTTTATTTCCGCCATTCTCCGGACCTTCCTGGTGTATAGGCACACCAGAATTTTGCTATAATCCATCCTCTCTATTTTCTGAGTAAGTAACTTCGCTATGCGCATGAATCCCAGCCAACAACAAGCTGTCGAATTTGTTACCGGACCCTGTTTGGTTCTGGCAGGGGCGGGTTCGGGTAAAACGCGGGTAATTATTAATAAAATAGCTTATTTAATCAGAGAGTGTGGCTATCAGGCTCGCCATATTGCAGCAGTAACCTTTACCAATAAGGCTGCAAGAGAGATGAAAGAGCGTCTGGCTCAGACGCTGGGGCGTAAAGAGGCCAGGGGAATTATTATTTCCACTTTCCATACGCTGGGCCTTGAGATTATTAAGCGTGAGTTTGCTGCGCTTAATATGAAATCAAATTTTTCCCTGTTCGACGATCAAGATCAGATGGCATTATTAAAAGAGCTGACTGAGAAATGGTTAGAAAATGATAAGACACTATTATCTCAGTTAGTTTCTACTATCTCCAATTGGAAAAATGACCTGATAGATCCCGCTGGTGCGGCAACATTAGCCAAGTCAGAGCGGGATAAGCTGTTTGCCCACTGCTATGATCTTTATGATAAACAGCTTAAGTCCTGCAGTATTCTCGATTTTGATGATTTGATTCTGCTGCCTACGCTGTTACTACAGCGAAATGAAGAAGTCAGAGAGCGATGGCAAAACCGGCTGCGCTATTTGCTGGTGGATGAATATCAGGATACCAATACCAGCCAGTATGAATTAGTTAAATTATTGGTCGGAAACCGGGCCAGATTTACCGTTGTTGGCGATGACGATCAGTCGATATACTCCTGGCGTGGTGCCAGACCCCAGAATTTGGTGTTACTCAACACCGACTTCCCAAAGTTACAGGTTATTAAGCTCGAGCAAAATTACCGTTCGTCTGAACGAATTTTAAAAGCGGCTAATATTTTAATTGCTAATAATCCGCACGTTTTTGAAAAACGACTATTTTCTCAACTGGGTTATGGCGAGGTTTTGAAGGTCGTTACCGCGAATAATGAAGATAATGAGGCTGAGCGGGTTGTCGGTGAATTAATTGCCCATCATTTTATTAATAAAACCGAATATAAAGATTACGCTATTTTGTACCGGGGTAATCATCAGTCGCGCATTTTTGAAAAAGTGCTCATGCAAAACCGGATCCCTTATCGAATTTCTGGTGGAACTTCATTTTTCTCTCGGCCAGAAATCAAAGATTTAATGGCTTACCTTCGAGTTTTGACTAACGGTGACGATGACAGTGCGTTTTTACGTATCGTTAATACGCCAAGACGTGAGATTGGCCCGGCAACGCTGGAGAAACTGGGTAATTGGGCTAATCAACGGGGAATTAGCTTATTTAGGGCCAGTTTTGACGTCGGGCTAGAACAATCACTGACAGGGCGAGGATTAGAGTCATTACAACGATTCACCCGTTGGTTATCAACCGTTGTTGATACCGTTGAACGAGAACCTGTTGCTGCGGTGCGCGATCTTATCCACGGTATTGATTACGAAAGTTGGCTGTATGAAACTTCGCCGAGCGCCAAAGCGGCAGAAATGCGCATGAAAAATGTTAATCAATTATTTAGCTGGATGACGGAGATGCTCGAGGGGTCTGAGTTGGATGAACCGATGACGTTAACTCAGGTCGTAACCCGCTTCACATTGCGGGATATGATGGAGAGGGGAGAAAGTGATGAAGAGTTGGATCAGGTTCAACTAATGACGCTCCATGCCTCTAAGGGCCTTGAATTCCCTTATGTCTATCTGGTGGGAATGGAGGAGGGATTGCTCCCTCATCAAAGTAGCATTGATGAAGATAATGTTGATGAAGAGCGACGTTTGGCCTATGTCGGAATAACCCGGGCTCAGAAAGAGCTGACATTTACATTATGCCGCGAACGCCGTCAGTATGGTGAGTTAGTTCGGCCGGAGCCCAGCCGCTTTTTACTGGAACTTCCTCAGGATGATTTAGAGTGGGAAACGGTGCGTAAGCCGGTTAGTGCGGAAGAACGAATGGAGAAAGGCCAGAGTCATTTGGCCAATATTCGTGAACAGCTGGCTAAATCGAGAGCTGGCGGAAAATAGCGTGTATATAAAAGCGGGCATCTTGATGATGCCCGTTTTTACTAGCCTTGAACGATACTATTATAACGCTCAATAACGGTTAGCTGTTTATTTTGAAGATCGTCTAAAAGATCTTCATCCTGATTTTTACCCATATCACGTAGCGTGACTTTAATTGCGATACTGTAAGCATTTAGCGCTTCAATATAGGAGGCTAATTTATTTTCGCTTAATCCTTCTTTGGCTAACGTTGCCGGCTCTTGCTGTGCTTTTTTCAGCGCCGTTAGGGCATCGTCAATGAGCTTAGATTTTGCTTCATAGGCGGCTTTATCTGATTTTTTTAGATTTTGGTTTTCATTGTAATCATTGACCAGACCATCAAAAATAGCGGAAACGTCATCCACACTTTCATAGATTACAACCATGGTATCAAAGCCTCTGGCTTTCAGGGTCGCCAGTTCTTTAGCATGAAGTTGTTCATACAGATTACTGTGTGCAAGTTTAGCGCTTTCACTCGCAGCCTGATATTTTTCGTAGGCTTCGGTGATAATTTTGTGGAGTTCCGGCGACTTTTTAAAGTCATCAAGTTTGAATTCTTCGCTGGTTTTGTAATAGTCCATCAATTGGTTAAGGGCATTACTCATGCTGATAATACTTTCAACATATTCAACACCGGCTTTATCTAGCTCTGGCATATCCGGCTTCATGCTTTTTATTTTTTGAGCGATTGCCCGAAAGCCTTCTATTTCTTTATTACTAATTTTGCCTAGCGGGCTGAACACACTTATAGTAAAAAAGTTATCTAGCGTATTCTCTTTTGCTCTTATTTTCTTAAGCGTAAATTTTCCATTATTTTCAGAAATTTCAATATACTTCTCAACCAGGTCGGGGACTTTGGTGATATTCGTTAATAAAACGGGCGCACTGACTTTTCCGTTAGGATTTTTAATATTTATTAATGAGTTATTGTTAAAAACATCCAGCCATAAATTACCCTTTGCTGCCTGTTGTGCGGTTAATTCTTCTTCTGATGTTGGCGCGGTGCTCGTTACGCTAGGTACTGATTCTACAACTTTAGGCTCTGTCACTGATTCAACGACCTTCGGTGGCGGTTGAACTGCTTTAGATGAATCATTATCTTTGCCATCGCACCCGGCAAGTAATCCTGCAACGAGTGAAGCCAGCAATAGTTTTTTAGTGGTTGTTAGTTTACTCATGTCTGGACATCCTTTGATAAATCCATTTAATAACTAAAGAAAAACAGCATTAATTATTGATAGTTTGTCTTCATTGACCATGACTGATAGTCATGAAAATAAACATATTCTAAATGGCTAATATTGATAGTGGTAAATGGCTATAACTCTGCCAGCGGCTTTCTTGCAGCAGGTTTTCGGCTTGTAAAGGATACTGTGAAAGCCACACTTTGGCTATATTGAAACTCAGCTGTTCGCCGTTATTTTCTAGCCGTATATCAGGAATTAAATCCGGGTGGCGAGAACGGCAAAGTAGGATGGAAATACGCAGTAGCCGTACCAGCCGAATGGCCTGTTGCTGAGACAGTGCATTCTGCTCGGCAAGCACCTGCAGATTGAGTGGATTAGTTTGATTTAGCAATAATGCAGCTAATAACTTTTTTTGCGCGGGGGTAAAGCCGGGCATATCCATATTGTTAACTAAATAGGCTGCATGCTGAGCTGATTGCTTAAATTCAACGCTTAAGCCGATTTCGTGAATTTGGCTGGCCCAATATAGCAACTCAGACATCGTTTCGTTGATATCCCAACTTTGTTGTAATTGCTGACAAAAATTGTTGGTTGTTTGACAGACCAATGAGGCTTGCTCAGTATCAATCATATATTGCCGCTGGATTGCCTGAATGGTCCTTTGGCGAATATTATTTTCTACAGGCAGATTGAGCATGCTGTAGACTAAACCCTCCCTCAGCGCCCCCCCGGCCAGCGTCATGCTCTCAATATTTAAACTTTCAAAAATGGCGATTAGGATGGAAAGTCCGCTGGGGAAAACTAAGGCTCTTTCTAATGTAAGGCCTTCAATCTCTAGCTCTTCTAATTTTCCACATTGAATTGCGCGTTCTTTTAGCTGCTGTAATTTATCTAGCGTGATCTGCTCATCCATTCCCTGAGCAACCATAATCTCTTGCAAAGCTTGAACCGTACCTGAAGCGCCAACACAAACTTGCCATCCCTGATGTTTTATCCGTTCAGTAATATGTTTAAGGTTGTTTTTTGCGGCCAGTTCAGCCTGATAAAAGTTGTTAGCGTTGAGGGTTCGATCGCTGAAATAATTTTCAAGCCAGGTTACACAGCCCATAGGAAGGCTAAATAATAATGAGGCCGATGAATCATTGCCGGTGATTAATTCTGTACTGCCGCCACCGATATCAACCACTAAACGTGATTTCGCGCCACCGGTAGTGTGAGCTACGCCCTGATAAATTAATCGGGCCTCTTCTTCACCGCTGATAACGCTAACCGGAAAGCCGAGAATATCTTCTGCTATTCGGAGAAAATGAGCTGAGTTAGTGGCTGTACGCAGGGCCGCAGTAGCAACAATGCGGACCTGTTGTGGTGGAATATCATACAGCCGTTCTGCAAATAATCTTAGGCACTGCCAGCCACGTTGCATTGCTTCTTCGGATAGGTGATTTTGTCTATCTAGTCCGGCGGCTAACCGGACTTTGCGTTTGATTCGGTCAAGAGTTTGAATCTGACCGGACGTCTCTCTGATAACCAGCATATGGAAGCTATTCGAACCAAGGTCGATAGCGGCATAAAGAGACGATTCACCTATTCGTTTTTTCATGTTGCTTAATACGTCATCGGCATCAGTTGCATCATATTAACTAGGACGCTTTCTGTTACGCATCGGGCCATTGCGACGAGGGCCGCTGCTATTACGGCGAGGGCCACCGGTGCTGCGTGGGCGTGCAAGACGTTTTGGCGCAGGAAAATCAGTCAGCAGCGCATCTGAGTTATAACGGCTTACGGGGATTGAGTGCCCGGTGTATTGCTCTATTGCCGGTAAATTGAGCGCGTATTGTTCACAGGCTAGCGTAATGGAATGACCACTTGCGCCAGCACGGCCGGTACGGCCAATACGGTGAACGTAATCTTCACAATCGTCAGGCAGATCGTAGTTGAATACGTGAGTGACTTCAGGAATATGCAGACCACGGGCTGCAACATCGGTTGCTACCAGAATATCGAGATTACCCTTGGTGAAATCATCAAGAATATGAAGGCGTTTTTTCTGAGGGACATCGCCGGTTAATAAACCAACACGATGGCCGTCAGCGGCTAAATGACCCCAAATATCTTCGCAGGAGTGCTTAGTATTGGCAAAAATAATGCAGCGATCGGGCCATTCTTCTTCAATCAATGTCTGCAATAAGCGCATTTTATCTTCGTTAGAAGGATAAAAAAGCTCTTCTTGAATGCGGTGTCCTGTTTTTTGCAGTGGCTCAACCTCGACATATTGAGGGCTATTCATGTGCTCGAATGCCAATTCGCGAACCCGGAACGAAAGCGTTGCAGAAAATAACATGTTCAGTCGCTGGTCAACCGCAGGCATGCGACGGAAGATCCATCGGATATCTTTGATAAATCCAAGATCAAACATACGATCGGCTTCATCAAGAACAACAACTTGAATAGCACCCAGATCGATATGATTTTGTTTAGCATAATCAATCAGTCGGCCTGTGGTTCCAATCAGAATATCGACGCCTGATTCTAAAACTTTTAATTGCTTATCATAGCCGTCACCACCGTAAGCCAGGCCAATTTTTAGTCCGGTTTCTTGGGCTAATGCTTCAGCGTCATTATGGATTTGCACCGCTAATTCGCGGGTTGGTGCCATAATTAAAGCGCGTGGTTGATTCACCTGGCGGTCAGTTTTTGACGGGTGAGTCAGGAGATAATTGAAGGTAGATGCCAGAAAAGCTAATGTTTTTCCGGTACCGGTTTGTGCCTGTCCTGCAACGTCACGACCCATGACCGTATAAGGTAACGCCAATGCTTGGATTGGCGTACAGTAGTGAAACCCTTTATTTTCAAGGGCTTTTACTACCGAAGGGTGTAGTGCGAAGTCGGCAAACTTCTGTTCTGTTAAGTGTGTTTTGCTCATAGTGGTGTAGAATATCAGTTAACCCCGTATTCACGAAAGTATTGCTTTACGAAAGCGTATCCGTTGAAATAAAGTCAATATATATTCAACGTTTCTATTGGTTAATATAACACCAATGAAACAGATCTAATCCTGTGGAGTCAAACATGAGCGAAAAAATTATTCACTTAACCGATAGCAGCTTTGAAAGTGAAGTTTTAAAAGCGCAAGGACCTGTGCTGGTTGATTTCTGGGCTGAGTGGTGTGGTCCATGTAAGATGATCGCCCCAATACTGGATGAAGTTGCGACTGAATATGAAGGCAAGCTGACGGTTGCTAAACTGAATATCGATCAGAATCCAGCTACCGCACCGCAGTACGGTATTCGTGGTATTCCAACATTGTTATTGTTTAAAGATGGCGTAGTTGCGGCAACGAAAGTGGGTGCTTTGTCTAAATCTCAGTTAAAAGAGTTTTTGGATGCCAGCATCTAATTAGCGCTTACATCTGGTGTTACTCCTTGCTTGTTGATTGAAGTTCGATGGACAAGCAAGGGGGGAGTAAAGACATCATCAGATCAACGTTATAAAACGTTATGAGTTATTTTCAGCTAAAAAATAATTTTACACAGGGTAATTTATTCTAAGATCGATAGACGACGTGAATAAAGCATGCTACCTTTAATAACGCTTCATGCGATCTTATCTATATATGTACTCGTTTTAAAATCGTAGCTTAAGGCACTTCGTGTAGTTTAACTTCAGCATCTAAGGCTGTAGATGCTATGATTTTAAAACAGGTTTAGAGTGTATATCCAAACATTAATATCTACGTTTTCTGATACGCAGTCAGATTCTACATGTTACTTAATTATTTGATTGATATCGAACTATGGTGATTGGATATTCTAATAATACAGGCGTGGCGTGCACTGCCAGCTATTCACAAAGACTTTTCGAGACAGACCCCGAGTTAAAGAACCCACCATTATGAATCTTACCGAACTAAAGAATACGCCGGTCTCTGAGTTGATTACTCTCGGCGAAAATATGGGGCTAGAGAACCTGGCCCGTATGCGCAAGCAAGATATAATTTTCTCCATTCTGAAACAGCATGCAAAAAGCGGAGAAGATATTTTTGGCGATGGCGTATTAGAAATATTACAGGATGGATTCGGTTTCCTCCGTTCAGGAGACAGTTCTTACCTTGCTGGTCCTGATGATATCTACGTTTCTCCTAGCCAAATTCGTCGTTTTAACCTCCGTACCGGTGACACCATTTCAGGAAAAATTCGTCCACCAAAAGAAGGTGAACGTTATTTTGCTCTGCTAAAAGTTAACGAAGTTAACTATGACAAACCTGAGAATGCGCGTAATAAAATTCTATTTGAAAACTTAACGCCACTACATGCTAACTCTCGGTTACGTATGGAGCGGGGCAATGGTTCAACTGAAGATTTAACCGCCCGGGTTCTGGATTTAGCTTCGCCAATTGGCCGTGGTCAGCGTGGCCTGATTGTTGCTCCGCCAAAAGCGGGTAAAACAATGCTGTTACAGAATATTGCTACCAGCATTGCTTACAATCACCCTGACTGTGTGTTGATGGTGTTGTTGATTGATGAGCGTCCGGAAGAAGTCACCGAAATGCAACGCTTGGTTAAAGGTGAAGTGATAGCTTCAACCTTTGATGAACCGGCCTCACGCCACGTTCAGGTTGCTGAGATGGTTATTGAAAAGGCTAAACGTCTGGTTGAGCATAAAAAAGACGTTATTATTTTGCTGGATTCTATTACCCGTTTAGCCCGCGCTTACAACACCGTTGTTCCTGCTTCCGGTAAAGTATTAACCGGTGGTGTGGATGCCAACGCCCTTCATCGTCCAAAGCGCTTCTTTGGCGCTGCTCGTAATGTTGAAGAAGGCGGAAGCCTGACAATTATCGCTACGGCTTTAGTTGATACGGGTTCTAAAATGGATGAAGTTATCTACGAAGAATTTAAAGGCACCGGCAATATGGAGCTGCATTTATCTCGTAAGATAGCTGAGAAACGTGTTTTCCCTGCAATTGATTACAACCGTTCTGGTACGCGTAAAGAAGAGTTACTGACTACGTCAGAAGAATTGCAAAAAATGTGGATCCTGCGTCGGATTATCCACCCTATGGGTGAAATTGATGCGATGGAATTCCTGATTAACAAGTTAGCAATGACTAAAACTAATGATGAATTCTTTGATATGATGAAGCGTTCATAATAATAGATTAAATATTTATGAGTGTTAGGGTAAGATCCTAGCACTCATAATTTTATTGAGAGCCGCTAATCGTGAATTTACTCAATATGAGTGGCGATCTTGCCATCGTCTTTTTATTTTCTTTGGCTTTCTTATTTGTTGCCAGGAAAGTAGCCAAAAAAATCGGTTTAGTTGATAAACCGAATTATCGAAAACGCCATCAGGGAACGATTCCTTTAGTTGGCGGTATATCCGTCTATGCTGGGATTTGTTTATACCTATTTCTGAATTGGAATGAGGTTGAACAACCCGGCATTTATCTTATGTGCTCCGGTTTATTACTTTTTGTCGGCGCAGTAGACGATCGGTTCGATATTAGCGTTAAATTTCGCGCTTCTGTTCAGGCACTCGTTGCGGTTGCAATGATGTATTTTGCCGGACTTTATTTGCATAGCTTAGGGAAAATACTGGGTCCATGGGAGTTAGTTCTTGGCCCGGTAGGTTATCTGGTAACGTTATTTGCAGTATGGGCTTCGATTAATGCCTTTAATATGGTTGATGGTATTGACGGCCTATTAGGGGGATTAAGCAGCGTCACTTTTGGTGCTTTGGGCATATTATTGCTTATTGATGGCCAAGCTTATTTAAGCTACTTCTGTTTTGCTATTATCGCAGCCACTATCCCTTACCTATTACTCAATTTGGGGGCATTCGGTAAACGCTATAAAGTATTTATGGGTGATGCCGGCAGTACTCTGATTGGGTTTACCGTTATCTGGATTTTGTTGCAGAGTACGCAAGGCGTAGGTCATCCGATGAATCCGGTAACGGCCTTGTGGGTTATTGCCATTCCTTTAATTGATATGATTGCTATTATGTATCGTCGGTTACGTAAGGGGATGAGTCCCTTTTCTGCCGATCGGCAACATATTCATCACTTAATTATGCGTGCCGGGTTCACCTCCCGCCAGGCATTTATTTTAATTACCCTGGCCGCTGCTATATTGGCTGCCGTTGGCGTTATCGGTGAACACATCCTTTATCTCTCTGAATGGATGATGTTGGCACTTTTCTTGCTTGCATTTATGTTATATGGCTTCTGCATTAAGCATGCGTGGCGCGTTGCCCGTTTTATTAAACGTGCTAAGCGTCGTATGCGGCGGACCGATAAACATCAACGTATTTCCTAACCAGAGGCTTTTGTCGCAGACATGAAACCAGAGAACCAGTCAGTTGATAATGAATTAGATATTCGCGGGCTATGCTACTCACTGTGGTATGGGAAAGCCTGGATTATTGGTATAGCACTTATTTTTGCCTCTGCCGCCCTCGCTTATTCTTATTTAGTGAAACAAGAGTGGAGTACTACGGCGATTACCGATAAGCCTACGGTGAATATGCTGGGGGGATACTATTCTCAACAGCAGTTTCTTCGCGGGCTAGTGCGCAATATGAATAATAGCGCTCAAACAATCGAAAATCCGATTCCTGACGATGTCTATAGTGAGTTTATCAGGCAGTTGTCATCTTATGATTCACGCCGGGATTTTTGGTTACAAACTGATTATTATAAGCAGCGTAAAGAAGGTGATGCCCGCGCTGATGCGGTATTGTTGGATGAGTTAATTAACAATATTACCTTTATTCCCCGTGATGATAAAAAGGGAATAAATGATAGCATTAAGCTATCAGCAGAAACGCCAAGTGATGCTAACCAACTGCTGCGCCAATATATTGATTTTGCCAGCCAGAGAGCTGTTTTACATTTAAATGAAGAGCTTTTAGGTACTTGGTCCGCGCGCCAAACCACGCTGAGCAATCAAATTAAACGCCAGGAAGATATCGCCAATTCAGTCTATCAACGCGATCTTAAACGTGTTGAACAAGCGTTAAAAATTGCTCAACAGCAGGGCATTAGCCGTTTGCAGACTGACACCCCCGCAGAGCAGTTACCTAATTCAGAGCTGTTCTTATTAGGTAAACCAATGCTGCAGGCAAGGCTTGAAACATTGCAGGCGAATGGTCCGGATTTTGATAGTGATTATGATAGGGATCGCGCTGTACTTTCTTCGTTAAGCGATGGCATAACGCCGGATGCTAAATTTAAGACTTATCGTTATTTACGCACGCCGGAAGATCCAATTACTCGTGATAAACCTCGTCGCCTATTCTTATTGATTATGTGGGGTGGAATCGGTGGGTTAATTGGTGCTGGCGTTGCCTTAAGTCGTAGGTGGAAGTAAATAAAGATATAAGGATAGGCGCCTAAAGGCGCCTGAATAGCGGTTAGTTACCGCAATTGATGACTTAAAGAGATTTCTCTGTGAAAGTGTTAACTGTTTTTGGTACGCGGCCTGAAGCGATTAAAATGGCACCGCTAGTACATGCATTAGCTGGCGACACCTATTTTGAATCTAGAGTTTGTGTGACAGCCCAGCATCGGGAGATGTTGGATCAGGTACTAAAATTATTTGATATTAAACCTGATTATGATTTAGATATTATGCGCCCGGGGCAAGGGCTAACAGAGATCACCTGCCGGATACTTGAAGGACTTAAACCTGTATTAGAAGACTTCAAGCCCGATGTGGTATTAGTGCATGGTGATACCACCACCACACTCGCCACTAGCTTAGCTGCGTTCTATCAGAGAATTCCTGTTGGTCATGTGGAAGCGGGTTTACGTACTGGGGATATCTATTCTCCCTGGCCTGAAGAGGGCAACCGTAAGCTTACTGGCCATTTAGCCATGTATCACTTCTCGCCAACCGAAACCTCAAAGCAAAACCTCCTTACCGAAGCCATACCTGAAAACCGAGTTTTTGTTACCGGGAATACGGTTATTGATGCTTTATTCTGGGTGCGTAACCGTATTAAGAATGACAGTTCACTGCGCAACGAGATGGAACAACGCTATCCGTTCCTGCAACAAAAGAAAAAAGTCATTTTGGTTACCGGCCACCGCCGTGAGAGTTTTGGCGATGGTTTCGAGCGTATTTGTGGTGCTTTAGCGGATATTGCCCGTACCCATCCTGAGGTTCAAGTTGTTTACCCGGTTCATCTTAATCCTAACGTGCGTGAGCCGGTGAAACGCATCCTGAGCGATATTGATAATGTCATTTTAATCGATCCGCAGGACTATTTACCTTTTGTCTATCTGATGGACCATTCTTATTTAATCCTTACCGACTCAGGCGGGATTCAAGAAGAAGCGCCTTCCTTAGGTAAACCGGTATTGGTCATGAGAAAAACAACAGAGCGTCCGGAGGCCTTGGCAGCCGGGACGGTTAGATTAGTTGGTACGGATATTGCATTAATTATGGAAGAAGTTAGCCGACTTTTAACTGATGAAAACGAATATCACTTAATGAGTCGCGCTCATAATCCATACGGTGACGGAAAAGCCTGTCAACGTATTCTCGACGCTTTAAAAAACAATCAGGTGAAGCTATGAGTTTTGAAACAATTTCTGTTATTGGTCTGGGATATATTGGGTTACCTACCGCAGCGGCCTTTGCATCACGTAAAAAGAAAGTTATCGGTGTAGATGTTAATCAGCATGCGGTTGATACCATTAATCGCGGTGCGATCCATATTGTTGAGCCAGATTTAGATAAAGTTGTTAAAGAAGCCGTTGAAGCCGGATGTTTACAGGCTGTCATTAAGCCTCAGCCAGCGGATGCCTTCCTGATTGCAGTTCCTACCCCATTTAAAGGCGATCATGAGCCGGATATGGTATATGTTCAGGCGGCTGCTAAATCAATCGCGCCGGTGCTGAAAAAGGGTGACTTGGTTATTTTAGAGTCAACCTCACCGGTTGGTGCTACCGAGCAAATGGCTGAATGGTTAGCCGCTGCTCGTCCAGACCTGACTTTTCCTCAGCAGGCTGGCGAAGCTGCTGATATTAATGTCGCTTACTGCCCTGAACGTGTACTGCCGGGCAAAGTCATGGTTGAGCTGATTCAAAATGACCGGGTGGTTGGTGGTATGACTCCCCGCTGCTCTGAAAGAGCCAGTGCGCTGTATAAAATTTTCTTAAAAGGTGAGTGCGTTATTACCAACGCGCGCACCGCAGAGATGTGTAAGCTGACCGAAAATAGTTTTCGCGACGTCAATATCGCCTTTGCTAATGAATTATCACTGATTTGTGACCATCAGAATATTAATGTATGGGAATTAATTCGTTTAGCTAATCGCCACCCTCGAGTCAATATTCTCCAGCCTGGACCGGGCGTTGGCGGGCACTGTATTGCCGTTGATCCATGGTTTATTGTGGCTCAGAATCCTAAAGAGGCTCGTCTGGTGCGTACCGCCCGTGAAGTCAATGACGGCAAACCTTATTGGGTGTTAGATAAGGTTAAATCTGCGGTTGCTGATTGCCTTACCGCAACAGGAAAACGTGCGGCTGAAATAAAAATCGCCTGCTTTGGTTTAGCTTTTAAACCCGATATTGATGATTTACGCGAAAGCCCGGCACTTGAAATTACCCATATGATTGCTGATTGGCATGCGGGTACAACCTTAGCCGTTGAGCCAAACGTTCATCAATTGCCTAAAGTGTTGGCAGAAAAAGTGGCGCTAACTGATACCGCACAGGCTTTGGTTGATGCTGATGTACTGGTGATGTTAGTTGATCACAGCCAATTTAAAGCAATCAGTCCGGATCAGGTTAAGCAAGAGTGGATTATCGATACTAAAGGAGTATGGCGTTGAGTAAGATTCTAGTTACCGGTGGGGCCGGATTTATCGGCTCTGCAGTGGTAAGACATATTATTAACGACACGACCGATAGCGTTATTGTGGTTGATAAACTGACTTATGCCGGCAATTTAGATTCATTGAATCAAGTTTCAAACTCTGAACGCTATGCTTTTGAACAGGTGGATATTTGCGGCAGAGCATCGCTGGACCGTGTATTTGCACAGCATCGTCCGGATTTAGTGATGCATCTGGCTGCTGAAAGTCATGTCGACCGTTCAATTGATGGGCCTGCGGCTTTTATTGAAACCAATATCGTCGGTACTTACACCCTGCTTGAAGCAGCGCGTCATTACTGGATAAATCTTGGTACAGAAGCAAAACAGTCATTTCGTTTTCATCATATTTCTACCGATGAAGTGTATGGTGATTTACACGGAACGGATGATTTGTTTACTGAAACTACTCCGTATGCTCCAAGTAGCCCATATTCAGCCTCTAAGGCCTCAAGTGACCATTTGGTCAGGGCGTGGCAGAGAACATATGGCCTACCTACGATAGTGACTAACTGTTCTAATAACTATGGTCCTTATCACTTCCCGGAGAAGCTGATTCCTCTGGTGATCTTAAATGCACTGGAAGGTAAACCATTACCGGTTTATGGCAACGGTGCTCAGGTCCGGGATTGGTTATTTGTCGAAGATCATGCTCGGGCATTATATCAAGTGGTGACTGAAGGCGTCGTTGGCGAAACCTACAATATTGGCGGTCATAATGAGCGCAAGAATATTGAGGTGGTACGTACCATTTGTCAGTTACTTGAAGAGTTAGCGCCCGCTAAACCTGTCGGTTTAGCTAAATATGAAGATTTAATTACCTTTGTGACCGATCGTCCCGGCCATGATATGCGTTACGCTATTGATGCCGATAAGATTGCGCGCGAGCTGGGTTGGAAGCCTCAGGAAACCTTTGAGTCAGGCATTCGTAAAACGGTAGCCTGGTACTTAGAGAATGAAACTTGGTGGCAACGCGTTCAGGATGGTACTTATGCCAGGGAACGTATAGGACTTGAGTCTTAGTTCTAATATTCAATGATATGGGGGCATCGAAGCTAGCGATCTCCCGTATTATCCTTTATTAAGATTAGTCCCGGTTATTGATTAAAATGGCCGGTGAAAACGGTGAAGCCAATGAAAGGCATTATTCTTGCGGGCGGTTCCGGTACGCGTCTCTATCCGATTACACGTGGTGTATCGAAGCAATTACTTCCTATTTATGACAAACCAATGATTTATTATCCCTTGTCCGTGCTGATGTTATCGGGCATTCGGGATATTTTAATTATTTCTACGCCAGAAGACCTGCCTTCTTTTCAGCGCCTGTTAGGCAATGGGGAAGAGTTTGGTATTAATTTAAGCTATGCCGCTCAGCCAAGCCCGGACGGGCTTGCTCAGGCTTTCTTGATTGGTGAAGAGTTTATTAACGGTGATTCCTGCTGTTTGGTGCTGGGCGATAATATCTTTTTTGGTCAGAGCTTTAGTCCAAAATTGCGCAGTGTTGCCGCCCGAGAGCAGGGAGCGACGGTCTTTGGCTATCAGGTTATGGATCCGGAGCGTTTTGGTGTTGTTGAATTTGATGATGATTTCAGAGCGTTATCTATTGAAGAAAAACCGGTTAACCCTAAATCAAACTGGGCTGTTACCGGGCTCTATTTTTATGATAATCAGGTGGTTGAACTGGCTAAGCAAGTGAAACCATCGCCGCGCGGTGAGCTGGAAATAACGTCGATTAACCAAATGTATTTGGAAAAAGGCCAGCTTAGCGTTGAGCTACTTGGCCGGGGTTTTGCATGGTTAGATACCGGCACTCACGACAGCCTGATTGAAGCCAGTACTTTTGTGCAAACGATAGAGAAGCGTCAAGGATTTAAAGTTGCCTGTCTGGAAGAGATTGCATGGCGTAACGGCTGGCTGGGGGATGAAAGCGTGTTGAAAACAGCCAAGCTACTCTCAAAGACTGGCTACGGTAAGTATCTACAGGATCTGTTAAATGTCCGTCCGCGCCAGTATTGATTTGTTAGAGTGGGAGAGCGATTTTTTCACTCTCCCGACGGCTAGGCTTAATTTTTCTGAATCAGCCCCTTTGCTGAACGGTGAGCGATTGGCTGATTTTAGTCTTGTTCAGGCAAAGGTACCGGCCAATCGGGTTGATATTATTGATGAATTAAGCGCGCTAGATTTTCATTTTGTCGAAGGCGAGGTTGATTTTTCTTTAGTGGTCGACCGTGGCGCTGATTTAACACCGGAACTGAGATTTTCATGTCGTTTAGCGACTGAGAATGACATTCCTCAATTAAGAGCGGTTGCGTCTGATATTTTCCGGCATAGCCGATTTCGTACGCCTTGGTACCAGCCTGATGACAGCAGCCGGTTTTATGCATTATGGATAGAAAAAGCCGTGTTGGGCACTTTTGATCGCCAATGTTTACTGCTTGAGGATGCGCAGGGCAAATCTTTAGGATTTGTCACGCTACGCGCTATCGATGAGTCACAGGGGCGTATCGGTTTATTAGGCGTCTGGCCAGAAGGCGGTAACAAAGGTATTGGTCTTGAATTGATGAAAGTTGCAAAGCGTTGGTGTGCAGAACAGGGGCTAAAGCGCCTGTGCGTTGCTACCCAGATGGGAAATCTTGCAGCTTTACGTCTCTATATTCGTAGCGGTGCTTCAATAAGCAGCACCGCATATTGGTTATACAGATAACTATTTTAGGTGGAAAAAATGATTCCGTTTAATGCCCCTCCCGTTGTTGGTACCGAATTAGAATATATGCAAGCCGCAATGAGCAGCGGTAAGTTATGTGGTGACGGCGGATTTACCCGCCGCTGTCAGCAGTGGATGGAACAGCGTTTTGGTAGCCATAAAGTATTATTAACACCATCCTGTACTGCATCTTTAGAAATGGCCGCGCTGCTGTTAGATATCAAACCCGGCGATGAAGTGATTATGCCGAGCTTTACCTTTGTCTCCACCGCCAATGCCTTTGTATTACGCGGTGCGAAAGTGGTATTTGTTGATGTACGCCCGGATACCATGAACATCGATGAAACCAAGATTGAAGCTGCCATTAATGAAAATACCCGAGCTATTGTTCCCGTTCACTATGCGGGCGTAGCCTGTGAGATGGACGTGATTATGGCCTTGGCTAAAAAACACGATCTTTTTGTTGTTGAAGATGCGGCTCAAGGCGTTATGTCGACGTATAAAGGCAGAGCCTTAGGAACTATTGGCCACATTGGCTGCTTTAGCTTTCATGAGACTAAAAATTACACAGCCGGCGGTGAAGGTGGTGCAACATTAATTAATGATCCATCGTTAATTGACCGGGCTGAAGTGATTCGCGAAAAGGGCACTAACCGTAGTCAATTCTTCCGTGGACAGGTCGATAAGTATACATGGCGTGATATTGGTTCCAGTTATCTGATGGCTGACCTACAAGCGGCCTATCTTTGGGGGCAACTGGAAGCCGCTGAGACGATTAATCAGCGTCGCCTTGAGCTATGGCATAATTATTACGATGCGTTTAAGCCATTAGCGAATAAAGGGCGCATTGAGCTGCCTGTTATTCCTGCTGACTGCAAACAAAACGCCCATATGTTTTATATTAAACTTAGGGACGTTGAAGACCGGACTAGCTTTATCAGCTATCTGAAAGAGGCTGAAATTATGGCGGTCTTCCACTATATTCCGCTGCATGCTTGTCCTGCCGGTGAGAAATTTGGCGTCTTCCATGGCGAAGATCGCTATACCAGCAAAGAGAGCGATCGCTTAGTTCGTTTACCGCTGTTCTTTAATATGACAGATATCAATCAACGTACGGTGATTAATACAATCCTGAGTTACTTCGCCTGATATGTCTCTGGCTAAAGCTTCAATATGGACGGCCGGCTCTACGCTAATTAAGATTGGCGTAGGGCTGTTGATCGTCAAGCTACTCGCCGTTTCGTTTGGTCCCAGTGGCGTCGGACAGGCCGGTAATTTTCGGCAGTTGATTACGGTATTAGGCGTATTATCGGGAGCGGGTATATTTAATGGAATTACCCGATATGTTGCCCAATACCAACAAGAGCCAGAGCAATTACGTAAAGCATTAGGAACTTCAGCCAGCATTATTTTAGGTTTCTCGACCCTGCTGGCGGTTCTCTTTTTGCTATTTGCTGAACCTATTAGCGCCGCTCTGTTTGGTTACGTTAAATATCAGAATGTCGTCAGGGCGGTGGCTTTTATCCAGATGGGGATCGCCTATGCCAATTTCTTCCTCGCTATTCTTAAAGGCTATAGAGATGCCGTTGGTAATGCGCTGGGCGTTATTGGGGGAAGCTTATTTGGCGTAATAGGATACGTTGTTTGTTACCTGCTGGGCGGTTATGAAGGTGCACTGGCTGGTTTAGCGCTTGTGCCGGCTCTAGTGGTTATACCGGCCGGTTTTATTCTATGGCGTAGAAAAACAATCCCGTTGCATTATATTAAGCCAATGTGGGATAAGGCATTAGCCAGCAATTTGGGTAAATTCACCATCATGGCGTTGATTACTTCGGTTACTATACCGGTAGCCTATGTGATGATGCGTAATCTGCTGGCGAAGAATTATAGCTGGGATGACGTTGGTATCTGGCAAGGGGTGAGTAGTATTTCTGATGCCTACCTTCAATTTATCACCGCCTCTTTTACCGTATATTTATTGCCGACCCTGTCTCGTCTTACTAATAAGCAGGATATTTCCAGAGAAATCTTACGTTCATTGCGTTTTGTTCTGCCGGCTGTTGCATTGGTGAGTTTTAGCGTTTGGGTATTACGTGATTTTGCTATCTGGCTGCTTTTTTCTAGCAAATTTGTGGCGATGCGTGATTTATTCGCCTGGCAGTTGGTGGGGGATGTCCTGAAGGTTGGATCCTATGTATTCGGCTATTTAGTGATTGCCAAGGCGTCATTACGGTTTTATATCCTGACCGAGGTTAGCCAGTTCATCTTATTGGTCGGATTCTCTCATTGGCTGATACCGCAGAATGGGGCATTAGGTGCCGCCCAGTCTTATATGGCTACCTATATCATCTATTTTATGCTTTGTAGCTGCATTTTCTTTATTTATCGTAGACGATCATGACAACTTTGATTCATATATTAGGTTCAGACATTCCCCATCATAACGTTACTGTATTACGTTTTTTTAATGATGTGTTGTCAGAGCAGACTCCACATGAGTATGCGAAGTATTTTATGGTTGCAGCCAAGGATACTTCACCGTTTGAAGCATTCAGTCGACTGAATATTGAACGCTATAATGACAAAAAATCACTGGCTCAGGCGGTTATTACTCGGGCAAAATCAGACGCATCGGTGCGGTTTTTATTTCATGGGCAATTTAACCCTAAGCTATGGTTGGCGTTATTGCTGAATCAGATTAAACCTCATCAGGTGAGTTGGCATATCTGGGGGGCTGATTTATATGAAAATTCAACCAGTTGGAAATACCGTCTGTTTTATCAGCTCCGCCGAATCGCCCAGGGTAAGGTCGGGCACGTGTTTGCCACCCGTGGTGACTTACTTCACTACCAGCAGCGCCATCCGGACGTTTTAAACTCGCTTCTCTATTTTCCGACCCGAATGGATCCGTTATATCTGCCGAAAACATCGGCGCAGGATGAGCAGAAGCCCCTGACGATATTAGTGGGTAACTCCGGGGATCGGACTAATCGCCATATTGAGGCATTACAAGAGATTCATGACAAATTTGGTACTGATAACGTTCGGGTTATTGTGCCCTTAGGCTATCCGGCTAATAATCAGGTTTATATTGATGAAATTAGTACCAGTGCCAAGCTATTATTCCCTCAGGGGCAGGTTGAGCTTTTACTTAACCAAATTCCGTTTAATGACTATTTGTCTATACTGGCCGGCTGTGATGTAGGTTACTTTATTTTTAATCGCCAGCAAGGTATTGGTACACTTTGTCTGCTTATTCAAAGCGGTGTTCCGTTTGTGATTAGCCGGAATAATCCGTTTTGGCACGATCTTGAGGAACAGAATATTCCATTCCTGTTTTATGGTGATAAGGTTGATGAAGTGACAGTTAGACATGCTCAGACTAAATTACAGTCCTTAGATAAAAGTCATATCGCGTTCTTTAATCCGAACTATATTGAAGGTTGGAAGCAGGCCCTTGGTGTGGCTGCTGGAGAAACAAAATAATGATGCCCGCACAGTTCGGTGGTTTGTTTGCGGTTTACTTAATTTCTTTGGTTTTTATTCTATTCTTAACTTATAAAGAGTTTAGACGGGTTCGTTTTAATTTTAACGTTCTGTTTTCTTTGCTTTATTTATTAACATTTTATTTTGGTTTCCCTCTGACCTGTTTGCTGGTCTTTCAATTTGATGTACAGGTTGTCGAGGTTGATTCCTTACTTAATGCAATGCTGTCAGCGACGTGCTTTTACGCTATTTATTATGTTTGCTATAAAACGCGGTTATTAAAACCTCGTGCGACGCCGCGGGCACCGATATTTACCATGAATCGGGTTGAAACTAACCTGACATGGATGTTACTGGCGCTGGTAGCCATTTCAACGGTAGGCATTTTCTTCTTACAAAACGGGTTTTTACTGTTCAAATTAGAGAAGTATAGCCAGATATTCTCCAGCGATGTCAGCGGTGTGGCGTTAAAACGCTTTTTCTATTTTTTCATTCCGGCAATGTTGATTGTCTATTTTCTTAAACAAGATACGCGCAGCTGGTTCTTATTTTTAGCCAGTACCGTCGCCTTTGGTATTTTGACCTATATCGTTGTTGGCGGTACCCGAGCTAATATTCTGATCGCTTTTGCCCTGTTCTTATTTATCGGTATTGCCAGAGGCCATATTACTCTCTGGATGCTGGTTATGGCGGGTGTTGCGGGCGTTGTTGGTATGTTCTGGCTGGCGCTTAAGCGCTACGGTATGAATGTTTCCGGTGAAGAGGCATTTTATACCTTTTTATACCTAACCCGGGATACGTTCTCTCCATGGGAAAACTTGGCTTTACTGCTGCAGAATTACGATAAAATTGAGTTTCAGGGGCTTGCGCCAATAGTCCGCGACTTCTACGTATTTATTCCATCTTGGCTATGGCCTGAAAGGCCTGACTTAGTGGTAAACACCGCTAACTATTTTACTTGGGAAGTGCTGAATTATCATGCCGGCTTAGCGATATCCCCGACCCTGATTGGATCGCTGGTCGTCATGGGGGGAATTTGGTTTATTCCGTTAGGCGCGATCGGGGTTGGGCTGATTATTAAATGGTTCGACTGGGTGTATGAGCAAGGGAAAGCGGAGCCAAATCGTTATAAGAGTGCTATCTTGCAGGCCTTCTGCTTTGGTGCAATATTCAATATCATTGTACTGGCGAGAGAAGGGTTGGATTCATTTGTTTCCCGGGTAGTATTCTTCAGCCTAGTGTTTTTATTATGTCTGGTTATGGCGAAATTGTTGTACTGGGCATTTGACGCTTGTGGAATGGTCCGGCAGAGGGTTCGTAACTCAATGTCTGCCAGACAGGCTAAAATTAGTGATGCGTAAGTGGTTTAGGAGAGCAATGTGAGTATTGCTAAGTATAGTATCCGCGGTATTGATATCTGGGGCTTTCGTTCGATGGCTCAGTTTGTTGATCATCTATTTGATGGCAACAATGTGCGCACCGGGACGTTAATTGCCATTAACGCTGAGAAAGTCATGACCGCAGAGCAAGATAAGCCGCTGCGTGAGTTGATTGACGCTGCTGAATACAAATATGCCGACGGCGTTAGTATTGTGCGCTCTATTCGGCGTAAATACCCTGAAACTGATATGCAACGCATTGCCGGTGCAGATCTTTGGGAAGCGCTAATGGAACGTGCTGGCAGCCTGGGAACGCCCGTTTTTTTAATCGGCGGTAAGCCAGAGATTCTGTCAGAAGTAGAACATAAATTAAAATCCCAATGGAATGTCAACATTGTGGGAAGTCAGGATGGCTACTTTAAGCCCGAAGAACGTGACGCTCTGTTTGAGCGTATCCGTGCCAGTGGTGCAAAGTTCGTTACGGTCGCTATGGGTTCACCAAAGCAAGAGCTACTTATGCGAGATTGCCGTAAGGTTTATCCTGATGCGCTATACATGGGCGTTGGCGGCACCTATGACGTCTTTACCGGTCATGTAAAACGTGCGCCAAAGGCTTGGCAAGATATGGGGCTGGAGTGGCTATATCGCTTACTTTCGCAGCCTACTCGCTGGCGGCGTCAGTTTAAGTTATTAAAGTATGTTGCCTATCACTATGGTAATAAGCTGTGATGATTTTGTTTTGACGATCAATAAAAAAGCCCTTGCGGGCTTTTTTATTGTCTGATGCAATCTAACTTAGGCTTGATTAATGGCATCGGCAGTCGCTTGTGTCGCTGCTTTCTGTTCTTCAGCTTTACACACTGCGCCGATAAAGACGACGTCTGTTGATGAGTTTATCGCCGTTTCTACCGAGTCCTGCAATACCCCGATAATAAAGCCCACAGCCACAACCTGCATCGCGATCTCATTAGGGATGCCGAACATACTACAGGCAACCGGAATCAGCAGCAGAGAGCCTCCAGCAACGCCTGATGCACCACAGGCACATATAGACGCAATTACACTCAGCAACAGCGCAGTAGGAATATCAACGGCAATGCCCAGCGTGTTAACCGCAGCCAGCGTCAGCACGGTAATCGTCACCGCTGCGCCGGCCATATTGATAGCAGTTCCTAATGGAACAGCAACGGAATATGTTTCTTCTTTCAGGTTTAACTTCTTACATAGCGCCATATTCACCGGAATATTCGCTGCTGAGCTGCGGGTAAAGAATGCAGGTATTCCGCTATCTCGCAGGCTGACAAGAACCAGTGGATAAGGGTTTTGACGCATAACTAAATAAGCAATCAGCGGATTGAGTATTAGGGCGACGACAAACATACAGCCGATCAAAACAAATAGCAGATGGGCATAACCTCTGAAGGCTTCAAAACCCGTTTCCGGATCGGCCAGCGTGGAAGAGACCAGGCCAAAAATACCGATTGGAGCCAGCTTAATCACTAGGCGTACAATAAAAGTGATGCCATAGGATAAATCGCTGACAACGGTTTTAGTGGTATCTGAAGCATGTCGTAAAGCAACACCAAGCGCGATTCCCCATACCAGCAGGCCAATATAGTTAGCATCCATCAGTGCTCTGACTGGGTTGTCTACCATCTTAAACAGCACGGCATGCAATACTTCAATTACGCTGCCCGGTGGGGTGATGCTTGCTTCTGAAGAGGCTAAAATTAGCGTTGAAGGAAACATAAAGCTACCAAGAACGGCAATCAGAGCCGCCGAAAACGTACCGATCAAATATAAAACGACAATAGGCCGCATATTGGTTTTTTGTCCCTTTCTATGATTGGCAATAGAAGAGGCAACTAATATAAAGACTAATATTGGAGCGACAGATTTTAATGCGCTAACAAATAAACTTCCCAGCAATCCGGCTGCCATTGCTGTGGATGGCGATACTAAGGCTAAAATGATACCGGCGAACAGGCCTATTAAAATCTGAGTGACCAGGCTACGACGAATAAAGAGAAATGGTTTACTTAAATTACTCACGGTGAAACTTCCCTAAGATAGATATAACTTTTCCACGCCAATACTTCGGGTTAGCTCTTTGGCCGATAGCATCTTTACACCTGATTATCAGGCGCAGAGATCTAACATGAAGTGTGTGTTTGCTTTAATTTATTATATGCAGGCACTTATTTGAGTCTGCTTGTCTGACTTTAAAAGAGGTTAGCCTTTTCTGGAAGCAAAAAATCACTATCGTGATGAATTAATTCTATAACGATAGTGATTTATCACTGTTTTCAGATAAAAAAGTATCCTAATCGTTGATGAAGTGAGCAAATGAGAAAAATCCTTAAAAAAGGGCTAGACAGACGGGCGCTAAATACGTAGTATCCTCATCCGCAACGGCGCACTACTACGCGCCCGTAGCTCAGCTGGATAGAGCGCTGCCCTCCGGAGGCAGAGGTCTCAGGTTCGAATCCTGTCGGGCGCACCATTTATAGTGCGAAAGGGCTGAGATGGTCTCTACGGTTTAAATACCGGGTTGAGCAAGAATTTATGGTGGCTATAGCTCAGTTGGTAGAGCCCTGGATTGTGATTCCAGTTGTCGTGGGTTCAAGTCCCATTAGCCACCCCATTTTAGTACTAAAGAAATAAAGTTTTGTGGCATTGCGAAGGTGGCGGAATTGGTAGACGCGCTAGCTTCAGGTGTTAGTGTCCTTCGGACGTGAGGGTTCAAGTCCCTCTCTTCGCACCACACAAATTGAATTTCTTATAGTTGCGAAAGTAAAAAGTAGTTAAAGTAGCAAAGAAATAAAGAAGTAAATTTCGGCGAGTAGCGCAGCTTGGTAGCGCAACTGGTTTGGGACCAGTGGGTCGGAGGTTCGAATCCTCTCTCGCCGACCAATTTTAAGAAACCTGCTTTCGAGCAGGTTTTTTTACG
>NZ_ATYS01000051.1:0-35059 GCF_000427805.1 Budvicia aquatica DSM 5075 = ATCC 35567
AGCATCATTTTAATCAGGCGAACGGGGTCGATGGCCGGTCTGCCATTATTGGGGCAGTAGAGGTGCGCGACAGCATCGCGGATAAAGCCAAAGTCGATGGCGGCATCAATTTTGCGTACCAGATGGTCTTCGGGGACGAGTTCATCAAGGGNGATAGTTTCAAACTGGTATTGTTGTGGGGAGGCGTCTCTAAGCATGGTAGTCAGTCCATTTTTTGTACTGACCTTATTAGATCAAAGTCCTAGCCTTTTGACTAGGACTTTGTCATCAGTCTGAAGAAGACGCCTTAGGGCGTCTTCTTTTTTGACTTCTCAGCACGAATTCGCCGGAGTTCTTTAGGATCTGCGGTTAAGGGGCGATAAATTTCTACCCTATCGCCATCCTGCAAAACGTCGGTCAACTTAGCTCCCCGGCTAAAAATTCCGACTTTATTCACGGCTAAATCAATATCTTTGCGGATATCTAAGATGCCCGAGGCCTGAATGGCCTGCTCTACCGTACAGCCTTCGGCAACCTCAAGCACCTTAACGTACTGGCGCTCTGGCAGAGCAAAAACCACCTCAATATGAATATCAGACACCATAGATCTCTTTAGCCCGCTTGGTAAAAGCCTGCACCATGTTGACGGCCAGATCCTGGAAAATTCGCCCGAAAGCGATCTCTACCAGCCGGCTGCTGAATTCAAACTCCAAATTAAACTCAATACGACACGCATCTTCCGTTAAAGGGGTAAACAGCCAGCCGCCTTGAAGCACCTTAAAAGGACCGTCCACCAGCTTCATATCGATAACTTTATCTTTGACCATTTTATTTCGGGTGGTAAAGGTTTTACGAATCCCTACTTTAGAAACATCGATCGAAGCTGTCATCGTATCTTCAGTTAACTCAAGAATTCGACTACTGACACAACCAGGCAAAAACTGCGGGTAGGAGAGAACGTCGTTAGCCAGTTGATACATTTGCCCGGCACTATAATTTACCAATGCCGAACGGCTGATATGCTTCATAACCTTTCCTAATCTCTATATCTGATGATGTCTGAACGATAAAACGCCGCAAATCATATCATCTAACTTGAAACTGACCAAAATCGATATCATATGATATAGGAATTGCTAACGTGTTTTATCAGCCTAAGCGGCAACAATAGAAGAAAAATTGGTGGCTTAAAGGGTTAAGGGATATCTTTCAAATCAGCATTAAGTATAATAAAACCACTATGACAAAGAAAAAAGTTCACAAACCCGGTTCCGCTACTATTGCGATGAACAAACGCGCCCGCCACGAGTATTTCATTGAAGATGAAATCGAGGCAGGATTATCCCTGCAAGGTTGGGAAGTTAAAGCCATGCGCGCAGGCAAAGCCAATATTATGGACAGCTACGTGGTGTTCAGAAACGGCGAAGCCTATCTGTTTGGCGCTACCATTACGCCGCTTAACGTTGCGTCGTCACATATCGTGTGCGACCCAACCCGCTCGCGTAAGCTGCTGCTTAAGAAAAGAGAGCTGGATTCACTGTTTGGCCTCTCTAACCGCGATGGCTATACCATCGTTGCCCTTTCCATGTATTGGAAAAATGCCTGGGCCAAAGTTAAAATTGGCGTAGCTAAAGGTAAGCAGCTGCACGATAAACGTACGGATATTAAAGACCGCGAATGGCAGGTCAGTAAGAACCGTATTATGAAGCATGCAAATCGCTAATTTTATACGATAAAAATGCAGATAGTATTTTAGGGGGGCATGAATCATTAAACGCCCTTTTATACTATTTGTATGCATAGATAGTGAGCTATCCCCCCCTGCTCTGAACTTTATCTATTTAGTGACAGAAAACTGCAAGGAAAGCGTTTATGTCAATTTCATCAGCACTGGCCGTTGGCCTTATTCGGTTTTATCAACGCTATATCTCGCCTCATAAGGGATTCAGCTGCGCCTATCACCAAATGACCGGCAAATCCTCTTGTTCAAGCTATGCGCTTAAAATGGTGCAACGCAACGGCGTGATGTCGTTATTTACCGCGCTGCCAAAACAGTTTTCACGATGCAGCAGTGCTTACCAAACCTATTTACAGCAAACGGATAAGCGCCAAAAGCCACAAAAAAAACCAAAAAGTGAGAGATGCGGCGACTGTGTTGATATGACTGAATGCGTCCCGACCCGCGCCTGCAAAGATCTTAGCGACTTTGGCCATTGCGATGTATGCGACTGTTCTTTCGACATTGGGCTAAAACGCACCTTTTTGTATAAACTTAAAAAAATCGCCTATCGCTATAAAGTTAAAAATAGCTAAGTCCGGGTTAAGACACTGGTGTACCAAGGGCAAACTCTGTTATACTCGCCCAGTAGTAACAACTTGGGGCTGATTCTGGATTCGACGGGATTGGCGAAGCCCAAGGTGCATGCCGAGGGGCGGTTGGCCTCGTAAAAAGCCGCAAAAAAATAGTCGCAAACGACGAAAACTACGCACTAGCAGCTTAATAACCTGCTTAGAGCCTTCTCTCCCTAGCCTCCGCTCTTAGGACGGGGATCAAGAGAAGTCAAATCCAAAAGAGATCGTGTGGATACCTTGCTTGGGGTTGAAGCATTAAAACTAATCAAGCTAGTTTATTAGTGGCGTGTCTGTCCGCAGCTGGTAGGCGAATGTAAAGACTGACTAAGCATGTAGTGCCGACGGTGTAGTAATTCCGGACGCGGGTTCAACTCCCGCCAGCTCCACCACATTAAGTTCTAAAGAAGTCTAAGAAAGTCCAGAAAGCCCGTAGCCATCAAGGTTTACGGGCTTTTCTTTATCTAGTGTAGTCTTGTGTCATCTTGTGTCATCTTGTGAAATCTATTTGTTTTGGGTACCCTTATAGGTACTCGATGGAAAGGTACCCATTCAACAGGTACCTATAAGATGGATGGTACCTATGGCAAAGCAGACTAGACCTCTCTCTGATACAGAGATTAAAGCAGCCAAACCTCAAGAGAGTGACTATACCCTTCATGATGGTGACGGCTTACAGCTTTTAATAAAAGCCACTGGCAGTAAGATCTGGCAGTTCCGCTATTATCGCCCTATCAATAAAAAACGAGCCAAGCTTACCTTTGGTTCTTATCCATCGATTACTCTGCAAGATGCTCGTAAACTTCGAGCTGAAGCCAGATCGTTAATAGCTAAGAACATCGATCCCCAAGACCACCAGCGCGAGCAACTTCAACAGACACAAGAAGCAAGAGCCAATACATTTCAAGTTGTCGCAGGTATGTGGTGGGAAGTCAAAAAGGCTAGCGTAACCGAAGACTACGCTAACGATATCTGGCGTTCGTTAGAGAAAGACGTGTTCCCCATGATTGGTAATCTTGCCATAGCTGATATCAAGGCTCGTACTCTAGTCCAAGCTATTGAACCGGTTCAGGCTCGTGGCGCTCTTGAAACTGTTAGGCGCCTTTGCCAACGGATTAATGAAGTAATGATATATGCAATGAACGTTGGCCTCATTGACGCCGCACCCAGCGTTAACATCAGTAAGGCATTTGAGAAACCCCAAAAAAAACACATGCCAAGTATACGTCCTGAGCAACTACCAGAACTGATGCAGACTATGCGCCTTGCCAGTATAGAACTACCCACCCGCAGTCTCTTTATGTGGCAATTATTTACACTGACCCGCCCCGCTGAAGCATCGGGTACCCGCTGGGATGAGATAGACCTTGATGCCAGACTATGGCGCATTCCTGCTGGCAGAATGAAAATGAACCGAGAACATATAATCCCATTATCTGAACAAGCGTTAAATATCTTAGAGCGAATGAAGCCTTTTAGTGGTCACAGAGAATACGTCTTCACTAGTCGGATTAAGCCAACTCAACCTATGAATAGCCAAACTGTTAACGCAGCGCTTAAACGTGCAGGATTTGGCGGAGTGCTGGTTTCTCACGGTCTACGCTCTATCGGTAGTACAGCTCTTAATGAAGAAGGCTTTGATTCTGATGTCATCGAAGCGGCTCTTGCTCATGTTGATAAGAATGAAGTGAGACGTGCCTATAACCGCAGTGACTATCTGGAAAAGCGTAAACCGATGATGCAGTGGTGGGCTGATTTTATTTCGGCAGCTGATAGCGGTAGTGTTATGAATAGTGGTATTAAGGGATTAAGGGCTGTAGGTTAAGCATTTCAATGCGTAACTTATGTAACCATGTTACAACCCAATAGCTATAAGCACTTAAGCAGTTACTTAGTACATTAGTATTAAGTAACCAAGTAACTCTTAACGTTAATTAGTTAATTTAAAAGGATTTGAATATGCAATTATCTCAAGAAACTTTAGATGAACTCAAACAGTCATTTACTTCAGATATAATTAAATGGGCCATAGAAGAAAAAAGCAAAAATCCTGAATGCGACTCATTATTAAAGATTTTACAACCGGTTCAAGGTGATTCGCCTCCTTATCTCCTTAGTCTAAATAGATTCAGATTATTATTACCCGATGACTACAGAGACAGAATGGATGCATTAGAGGTCATAGATTTCTACCTGAATAATACACCAATACATGAAGCTATTGCTGACAATGTCACTCGTGCTTGGTCAAGAATGACATTACGCTCAACAAGAAAAAGCACAGAGCTCACGATAGCTTCAGCTATAATCATTGACGCTATTCTAAATGATAAGATAGATATTGAATTAGAAAGGAAGGATGTAGAGAAGCAAGTTAATGGGTTCTATATTATAAAACGAGATCTTAAAAGAGGTGCTCCTCAGTACCAACTAAAACGCGTTTTCCTTTATCATGCGGCTTTATTATATAAAGTGTACGAAAAGAATAATGGCCCTCGTGGTGCTATCAAATTTGCAATGAGTGAGCTGAATAATTTAGTAAAAATTGGACTTCCTATATTGAAAGAAATAAACAAGAAATGCTATGAATCTCAATTTAATATTGATTGGTATGAAGAGCTAAAAAAGTCCAGCTCCATCACTATATCCGAAATCTGGAGAACTGTGCCAGCCCCAACTGAATTAATTGAAGTAATTGAATACATTAATAGTGTCCACATCATGGTTGATGAAAAAGAGTTCAGCAAACAACTCAATACGTTTCTTCGAACACCAGATGTTAGCTACATATCATCTCATGTTGACTCAATCCCAGTGGCATACCTACCATCTAAGTAGTTCCTTATACGGGTATAATTCAGTCTATTTATCCCCGTTTTAATTTCACATCAAAACATTAAGAATCTCCGCACATTCCTAGATGTCCTAGGAACTAAAGGAGATTATATGATAATCACAGACTCCCAACCTCTTCATGCCGAACGTCTGCTCCGCATATGTGAGGTTATCGAACTGCTCTCAATCGGCAAATCAACATTCTATTCTTGGGTTAAGCAAGGCATCGCGCCACAACCCATACGCCTTAGCTCGCGCTGCGTCGCTTGGCGCTTATCCGACATTATTAAATTTATCGAATTACGTAAGGTTAAATAAATGAAAAATCATATTTCAGTACCTCGTGCTATTAAAAATATAGAAATTTTAGAACATGATTATTTTATCATCGATGACAAAGGGAACTATATTTCTATTGATTCCTTTGAGGCGTCATGTGGAGTGCAAGTCATACATAGAGAATATGCAAAAAAAATAAAACCAGTAATTGCTATAGCAATAAGCAAGGGGAAAAATTTAGAGCGTACATTGATAAATCAAAACCGAACGCTAACCCAACAAGCATTAATCGACGGTATACCTATACTAAAAGAATTATTAAAAAGCATCAACGTGATGCTAAGAAATAATGAACCTATTTTAATTCTTAATACTGAACTAATCAGTGAGATGGACCATTTTCTTAATATATTTAAGGAGATTAAGTAATGACCATCTTAAATAATGTTTACCTAAACGAAGTCGTCTGGCTAGCAGAACAAGGAATACCTGTTCACCCTATCCCTTTAGGCCAAAAATTTACCAACCAAAAAGGCTGGCAAGTTGCCCCTATATTGACAGAGGAAGAAGTAAAAGCATATTTACCTGATTGGGAGAAACATAATTATGGCCTTGGCATACGCACTGGTTTCCCCCTCACTGGAGGGGGATTTCTCGGTGTCATTGACGTTGATCCCCACGCAGGTGAACTCACGCCAGAAGTACGAGCCGAATTGCATCAGGCATTATTATCATTAGGGCTTTCTCCCACAGTACCCAACGTGATTACAGGCCGTTGCGATGATTCATGTCACTACTATATCCATTTCAGTGATATTGGATCGGTTAACAAAGCAGCCCTTAAACTATCTGAATCCAAGCATAAGAATACTGATGGAAAACCTTACTGGATAATTGAGCTATTAGGTAAAGGTAAGCAGGTTGTGTCACCGCCAACTATCCATCCTAAAACAGGATTATCTTATCGTAGGGTTAGCCATAATATTATGGATGCTCCGGCGGAACTGTTAAAGCGGCTAACAGAGCAACAAGTTCATACTCAGGGAGCACAAGCTAAACACACTGATCCTATAATTGATTCTCTTGCTAATGATCAAGTATTAGCATCGATGAAAGAAGCTCTATCATTTATTAACCCCAACTGTGACTATCCGTTATGGAGGGATGTTCTCTGGGCTATTCGCGATCATCAGATTCATGCTGGTAAAGAGATAGCAAAGGAGTGGAGCAAACAATCTCAAGAGAAGTTTGATGAGAACGCTTTTGAATCTACGTGGGAAAGCTTTGATCCTAACGGCGGTATCCATGCTGCGACACTTTACCACCATGCGCAATCGCAGGGATGGAAAGGTGAAACATATCACTCAACAGCACTCAAAAATGTCACGGTACCGAGTGATGACCAACGCCCATGCTTCAGGGTATTCGATAATAATATTGAATACGAAGGGCAAAAGCTCACAGCTGGAGTCTGGTTTTTTGATATTAAACCTGGCGAATCACCAACTACACATCATCTGTATATCTGTTCACCGATACATGTAGAAGCGGTTACCTGTGATTTGGAAGAAAGGAACTTCGGCCGCCTGCTACGATTTAAAAACACTCTAGGCATTTGGCATACATGGGCAATGCCGATGGATCTATTGGCTGGTAGCGGTGAT
Source organism: Budvicia aquatica DSM 5075 = ATCC 35567 (assembly GCF_000427805.1). Taxonomy (GTDB): domain Bacteria; phylum Pseudomonadota; class Gammaproteobacteria; order Enterobacterales; family Enterobacteriaceae; genus Budvicia; species Budvicia aquatica. Next base: position 7,107 of record NZ_ATYS01000051.1, read on the forward strand.
GAACTACGAGCAATCCTTTTATCAATGGGTGTAGGGATTTCTCTTAAGCAAAAAAATCTCTTAATGAATTATTTACAACAAGTAACACCTAAACGCCGTATGCGCTGTGCCTTACAGATCGGCTGGGCAGGTAATGTATTTATCCTACCCGACAGTACTATTAGTGATACAACCAATACTGAAGTTATCTTCCAGTCAGGCCAACGACCTCAAGAAGAATATACTGTGGGAGGTACTCTCGAAGGCTGGCAAGAAAACGTAGCGGCTCTTGCCCAAGGGAACCCTCTGTTTGTTCTTGGACTTTGTGCTGCTTTCGCTGGTCCTTTGCTAGAAAAATGCCATGCAGAAAGTGGAGGCATACACTTCTATGGTGATTCATCAACCGGTAAAACAACGCTCGTTGAGGCGGCTTGTTCCGTCTGGGGAGGAAAAAACTATAAACGTAGCTGGCGGGCTACGTCTAATGGTATGGAAGGAGCCGCTATGATGTTCAACGATACCCTGCTAGCACTTGATGAGATCAGTGAATGTGCGCCTCAGGAAGTTGGAAATATCATATATTCGCTAGGTAATGGTGTAGGTAAACAACGTGCGAGCCGTACAGGCTTAGCTCGTGCTATTGCACGTTGGCGCTGTTCCGTAATATCCAGCGGAGAATTAACTACCGTAGCCACAATTGAGCAAAGCAATATTCGAGTTAAAGCTGGGCAAGCTGTTCGCCTCATTGATATTCCAGTACAAATGGCCTACGGGGCATGGGACAATTTGCATGGATTTGAAACTGGTAATCAATTTTCAGATCACCTAAAAGCACAAAGTGCACTGCATCATGGTCACGCTGGTAGGGCTTTTCTAGAATCCCTAATTAAAGACAAAAGTGATTTTAACCATGCACTGAATAAGCTTGTTGCTTTGCCTCAATTTAGTGGTAATTCGTCCGAAGGACAAATCAAACGCGTTGCTCGTAGGTTTGCTTTATTAGCCCTTGCTGGCGAGTCCGCTACAGTTTATGGCATAACTAAATGGCAAGCAGGTGAAGCTCTAAACGCCGCGGTAGCCACATTCAATACTTGGAAATCATTACGAGGTGATACCAGTACCGAATATCAACAAACTATCAATCAATTAACATCATTTATAGAGCGGCACGGTGATAGCCGTTTCGCCCCCAAAATTGAAACCTCTTCAATAACTATCCGCGATCGTGCTGGATGGTGGGAGGATGAACCGGTTAGTGGTGAGAGAGTTTATTTATTTACCTCCAGTGGCCTGCGTGAAGCGTTAACCGGTCTAGACTTCCAACGTGCATTAAAGAATCTACGTGACGCGAAAATACTGAAACTCACGGATACGAGTAATAAGGCAGTTTCCAAAAAGATTGGTAAACAAACGCACCGCGTATATCCCATTTGTCTACAAAATCAGGATGATTAAACCCCGTTGGTTACGGTGGTTACATCAACTACATATGATCGTTACCACCTAACTATCTGAAATTATTAATCTGTTACTTAATTACATAAGTTACATATGGAGAGATTTAAATGAGAACGTACCTAAGCGTAATCCAAAAACAAATTGAAGTTGAAAAAGCTGCTCAGGTAGATAGGGAATATAAGCCACACACCCTCCATCTAAAAGAGCAAATTCAGCAGTGGGTGAACACACTATCCACAGCCAGTAGGCAGCAAGAGTTATATGAGACCGACTTATGCCGGACATTTAAATGTCATAAAGAAGACCTTGCTATTGCCATGGATGCAATTGGCATTTCAGGTAAGAAGATTAATCGTTGCGGTGTGTTAGTCCGAGCCTATTTTATTGAGCCAAAGCCAACAAGCTATTCAGAGCTTAGCGACGGTCAACGCTTCTTACTGAAGCTGCTAACGCAAGGCAGCATTGGCAATAACCAAGATGGATGGCCAGAATCAATACCCAGTAGAACGCTATATGAGATGTTTATTGATAGCCCTGAACACGAAGCTGGTTCAGACAGATCGTTTGGCAGGGATGTACTTAGCTCCGGTATAGCAGTAAAGCGGCGTAGCGCTGGGTCCGTCAATGTATGGCGTTACGACCTACTCTCTCTTAATGAAGCTCGTCAGGTATTCACTACTCAAGTCTTGTGTAATATGGGGTATAACTGGGAGTAACAACGGTTACTCCTATTATCCAATCACTCCAGCACATTTAATAATATGTACTTAATACTTTAGTGTCTTATGAATAATCATATTTGGTTGCCGCATATGCTCCCAACGCCGTTGGTATGACATAGAAGGCAGCCGAATACTCATTAAGATTAAGGTTAAATATAAATAGAAACACGAGTACTATTAGTAATAATACAAAAAGTAATCTAGCAGTTTTAATTCTATTACTTGGTGCTGTATAAGTGCCAGACAGAATAAATATAGCGCCCATAAAGAAAGAAACACCAGCCTCTAATAAAAAATCACCAATTATTCCGTGCTCAGGACCTAGCAGTTTTAAAAAAAATTTATATATAACTGGCACAATAACTGAGGCAAGAACTGCGACCGGCATCACCACTATCCATCTTAGATAACTAATCATCATATCGCCTTAAACCCAGTTATATAGCAGTTCCCAGGGATTCCTATAGCTCTGTAGTTAGCATTATATATTTCCCCTTTGTGATGAACTTTCATAATCACGTGCCCTTGAACTGCCCTATCAAGAGACTCATAAAAAACAAAATACTTTCTTTTAAACAAGAAGACATTTTTGAAATAAAAAACAAATAGCGGCCAAATTATCATTACCATAATAAATGATATAACCACGTTGGAACTACCACGAGATTGTCCGTTGATAAATATTATTTTCGCAGCAAAAACGCCAACAAATATGTATAAGAGAACCACGACCCAAATTATAGACATAGCAATACCTTCCATTAATAACAATGAATCTTTAGCATTAAAAATATTTTACTTATAGGTAACAGCTATTCTGCTAATTCAACTTCGCGCTTTTCACATTTACCTTTCGATGACCACTTGAGAATAACGCGCTGTTCATTAACTTCAACAAAAATATCACAATACTGTATATACGTTGATGCTGGCGAACTTAAAATCATTGACCCTGATTTTACGGCCATACCAGAAGAAGAATGAGACCAACGATGAGACCAATAATATACCTTGTTACCGTTAGGTGCGGTTATGAAACCATCAGGATAACTTCTATTATCTACATACTTGTCCAAACTTTTTCCAATCCATGAATCCATTGTCCTCGCAAAATTTTCATGGGTTGGTGTAGCTGAGCACCCCAATAACGAGAGGCTGAAAACCAATACACAAGCGTATCTCTTCATTTCTGAATCATCCTTGCATGAACTAGATGTACATGATTATCGGAAGTCTATTGTATGTTATTCAAACGGAACGATTGATCGTTTGTTTCGATCAATTAAGGTAAGTGTGATCGATTTAAACGATCAATCGCACTCATATATATCTGTTCTGAAAAAACAGGGAGTATTTAGTTATGGAAGATTATAGGGCTATAGGCAATGCTTATATCTTCCAACAAATTCTTCGTATATGCCTAATGGCACAGTAAAACCTATCGACGTGTGTATAATACACACCATCTTTTTATGTACGTTTTCGGGTTCTTCTATGACTAACACCAACTTTTCTCAAACAGCGGCCTTTATTTGGTCAGTTGCCGATCTGTTACGCGGTGATTTCAAACAATCGCAGTACGGACGCGTGATTCTGCCTTTCACTCTGCTACGCCGTCTTGAGTGTGTGTTAGCACCTACCAAAGAGGCAGTGGTTGCGGAAGCGGAAAAACTGAAGGCCAGCCCATTGTCGGAAGAAGGGCGAGAGAAGTTTCTGTTACGTGCTACCAAAGGACTGTCGTTCTTCAATACTTCGCCGATGGATCTCGGCAAGATGGGGCAGAACGACATCAAAGAAAACCTGGAGAACTACGTTCAGTGCTTCTCAAAGGATGCACACGAAATCTTCGAGCATTTCAAATTCAGCGAGTTTGTTGGCCTGCTGGATGATGCAAACCTACTGTTTAAAATCGTTAAGAAATTCGCGACTACCGACCTGAGCCCGAAAGCCATTTCTAACCATGAAATGGGCTTGGTGTTTGAAGAGTTAATCCGCCGTTTTGCGGAGAGCTCAAACGAGACTGCCGGGGAGCACTTTACTCCACGCGATATCGTGCGCTTAACCACTTCGCTGGTGTTTATGGAAGATGATGAAGCGTTGTCGAAAGACGGCATCATCCGCACCATTTACGACCCGACGGCGGGTACGGGTGGTTTCCTCTCTTCTGGTATGGAATACGTGCACGAACTGAACCCAAAAGCGGTGATGCGCGCATTTGGCCAGGAGCTGAACCCAGAGTCTTACGCTATCTGTAAAGCAGATATGCTGATCAAAGGTCAGGACGTTAGCCGCATCAAGCTGGGCAACACGCTTTCCAATGACCAGTTACCGCAAGACCAGTTCGACTACATGCTTTCTAACCCGCCGTTTGGCGTGGACTGGAAAAAAATTGAAGGCGAGATTAACGACGAGCACCAGCAAAAAGGCTTTAACGGGCGTTTTGGCCCCGGCCTGCCGCGTGTTTCTGACGGTTCGCTGCTGTTCCTGATGCACTTGATTAGCAAAATGCGCGATAGCGATAAAGTCGATGGTTCTGTGAGCAGCGGTGGGCGTATCGGTATTATCCTCAACGGTTCACCACTGTTTACCGGTGGGGCAGGAAGCGGTGAGAGTGAAATCCGCCGTTATATTCTGGAAGCCGATTTACTAGAAGGTATTGTGGCGCTGCCAACGGATATGTTCTACAACACCGGTATTGCTACCTATGTTTGGATTCTATCGAACAAGAAAGCCACAGAGCGTAAAGGCAAAGTCCAGTTGATTGATGGCACCAACCTGTGCGGTAAGATGCGCAAGTCTTTAGGCTCCAAGCGTAACCTGATGGGCGAGGACGACATTAAGCTTATCACCCGCACCTTTGGTGAGTTTGAAGTAGTGGATGCCACTTCTCTTGAAGATTTAGGTCTTGAGAAAGCGCCGGAACAAAAATCTAACCGTGGCCGCCAGTCTGCTACAGCCAAAACCGAAGCGGTGAAAACCTTCGCCAGCAAAATCTTTAACAGCACTGATTTTGGCTACCGCCGCCTGACCATTGAGCGTCCGCTGCGTTTGTCAGCACAGGTGACCGATGAAGCTATTGCCACTCTGCGCTTTGCCACCAAACCACTGAATGCACCGATGGAACGTTTATATGAAGAGTTCTCCGAACAGTGGCAAAACGATAACTATGGTGACTTTACCGATATCGAAGTTGAAGCTCGCGCGATTATCAAAGCGGAATTTGCTGAACTGAAAGAGAAGCAAATTAAAGACCTGCTGGATAGCAAACTGTGGCTGGCACAACGTGCATTGATGGATAAAGCGCAACAAATCCAGACGGCGTTAGGCGCTAAAGCTGGTGGCAAAGAGCGGGTGAGCAACGACTTTAATGAGTTCCAGTTGACACTCAAAGGCGCGATCAAAACCGCAGGCGTTAAGCTGGATACTAAAGAGAACAAACAGTTTATCGATGCCATCACCACCAAAAATCCTGCCGCTGAACCGGTGGTGAAAAAGGTACTGAAAGAAGCCGCCCAACCGCTGTACGGTGCGTTTGAATACAAAGGCAAAGTGGTGGAATTCGATCAGGACGGCGATCTGCGTGATAACGAAAACGTGCCGTTAAACCCTGCTATTGCCACCAGCGATCTGATTGAAAACTACTTTAAAGCAGAAGTATTGCCGCACGTTGCCGATGCCTGGATTAACGCCGATAAGCGCGATGCGAAAGATAATGAAGTGGGGATTGTTGGTTATGAGATTCCGTTTAACCGCCACTTTTACGTTTATCAGCCGCCGCGCCCGTTAGAAGAGATTGATGCCGACTTGGATGCCGTAAGTGCTGAGATTATGAAGCTGCTGCAGGAGGTACATTCCTGATGGCTAAGTATAAGGCTTATCCTGAGTATAAGGATTCTGGGGTGGACTCCTTTGGATCTATTCCTAAAAAATGGTCAGCACTTAGACTTAAATATATTTTTGAAATAAAAAAGAGAATTGCAGGGACACTCGGGTTCGATATTCTTTCTGTGACTCAGAAGGGTATTAAAATAAAAGATATTGATAGTGGTGAAGGGCAACTATCAATGGACTATTCAAAATACCAGAGAGTATTGCCCGGTGAATTTGCAATGAATCATATGGATTTATTGACTGGGTATGTTGATATATCAAAGTATGATGGCGTTACAAGTCCTGACTATCGGGTGTTCTCTGTTCGTGATAATAATGATTTTTATAGCCGATATTTCCTTTATTTATTGCAAGATGGCTACAAACAACGTCGATTCTTCCATCTTGGACAAGGAAGTGCGCACTTAGGTAGATGGCGTTTACCTACAGAGGCGTTTAACGAGATTATATATCCGCTACCTTCGTTAGAAGAGCAAGTTAAAATAGCGGATTTCCTCGATCATGAAACCGCAAAAATCGATAAGCTGATCGAGAAACAGCAGCAACTGATTGAACTGCTAAAAGAAAAGCATCAGGCAGTGATTAGCCATGCTGTAACCAAAGGTCTAAATCCAGATGTGCTGATGAAGGATTCTGGTGTTGAGTGGCTGGGGGAAGTGCCGGAGCACTGGCTATGCTCAAAAATCAAGCATATAGCATTATTGACGCCTAAAAAATCAGCTGCAAACTTTAAACCGAATGATGAATGTACTTTCATCCCGATGGAGAAGTTGAAAAGGAACTCTCTTGTAACGGATGAAAGTAAATTTATAAGAGAAGTTATAAATGGTTATACCTATTTTGAAGAAAATGATCTTTTATTAGCCAAGGTAACACCATGTTTTGAAAATAAAAACATTGCAGTGGCTTGTGGGTTGGTTAATAGGGTCGGTTTCGGTTCTACGGAAATATATGTTCTTAGGCCTACTGAAAAAGTTCAGGTAAATTACTTATTATATCGACTTCAGGAAGATAATTTCATTCGGGCAGCAACAGGAGCAATGACTGGTGCTGGCGGGCTGAAACGTGTTCCTTCAGATTTTCTGCTTAACTATCCTATTGCCATTCCACCAAAATCTGAAATGGATGCAATTGTTGACTATCTCGGTGAACAGGAAGCTCGTTACGATTTGATTGAGAAGAATGCTACGAATGCTGTTCAGCTCCTCCAAGAACGCCGCACTGCCCTTATCTCCGCCGCCGTCACTGGCAAAATAGACGTGCGCGACTGGATTGCACCAGACATCAGCGATATCAAGGCAACAGAGGAAGCGACCGCATGAGTATGGATACCACCAAAGAGCTGATTTTCCAGGATGAAATGATTGCTCAAATGGAAGACAAAGGCTGGATTCGAGGCAAACCAGAAGGCTATGACCGCGAACGTGCTCTGTACTCGCAGGATGTCATCGCCTTTGTGCAAAACACTCAGCCGCTGGAGTGGGAAAAATTTTCTAAGATTTACCCCACCGATACCGAGCGTCATTTCCTTGATTTGCTGGTGGCGCAACTTAAAAAAGCCGATAACAACGCCACAGACCAGCTATCGCGCACTTACGGCACGCTGGGCGTGTTGCGCCACGGTATCAAAAGCCATAATGCGCGCTTTTCGCTATGCCAGTTTAAACCCGAGCACAATCTCAACCCGGAAACCCTGGCGCGTTATAAACAGAATATCTGCCGTATTGTGCCAGAACTGGTTTACAGCCCGTATGCCACCAAAGCGGCACTGGATGAAACGGGTTCAGTAGCAAAGAAATGGCGTATCGATTTGGTGCTGTTTATCAACGGCTTGCCGATTGCCACACTTGAGCTGAAATCAGAATTCAAGCAAGCGGTACATAACGCGATTAAACAATATAAGAAAACGCGTTTGCCGAAAGACCCGATAACCAATAAGCCTGAGCCGTTGCTCACTTTTAAACGTGGTGCGCTGGTGCACTTTGCCGTCAGCCAGTATGAAGTGTTTATGGCCACCAAACTGGCGGGTGATAACACCTTCTTCCTGCCGTTTAACAAAGGCACCAAAGAAGGCGGCGCGGGTAATGAAACTCCCGACAATGAAAACGAATACGCCACCAGCTACCTGTGGAATGAAGTCCTGCTGCCGGACAATCTGCTGAAAATCCTTGCCAGTTTTGTGCATCTGCAAATTGAAGAAAAAGAGGACTGGAACGGGCTGAAGGTTAAAAAAGAAAGCCTGATCTTCCCGCGCTACCACCAGTGGGATGTGGTGAATAAGCTGATCAGCGCCGCTGCGGTAGAAGGCACGGGTCATAAATATCTGATTCAACACAGTGCCGGTTCCGGGAAATCTAACTCTATTGCCTGGACCGCCCACCAGCTTTCCACACTCTATGATGAAAAGGGCGAGAAGCAGTTCCACTCGGTAATTGTGGTAACGGATCGCACCGTGCTGGACGAGCAGCTCCAGGACACCATTTACCAGTTTGAACACGCCGATGGCGTCGTCGGGCGCATTAACAATAAAGAAGGCGATGGATCGAAATCGGAAAAGCTCGCCAGCGCCCTGGAAAACTCGCAGCCGATTATTATCGTTACCATCCAGACCTTCCCGTTCGTTCTGAAAGCCATTGAAAACAGCGTCAGCCTCAAGCAGCGTAAATATGCGGTTATCGCTGATGAAGCACACTCTTCGCAAAGCGGTTCTACGGCGCGTCAGCTTAAAGAAGTGTTGATGAAAGAAGAGGCGGATGATGATGTGGTGCTGTCGTCGGAAGATATTCTCGATGCCACCATCGCTGCACGTAAAAACAGCAGTAATCTTAACTACTATGCGTTTACCGCCACGCCAAAAGCTAAAACACTCGAGCTGTTTGGCCGCCGCCCAAACCCTCTCGAACCTGCATCAAAGACCAATAAACCCGAAGCCTTCCATGTTTACTCCATGCGCCAGGCCATCGAAGAAGGCTTTATTCTTGATGTTCTCAAGAACTACACCAACTACAAAGTGGCGTATAAGCTGCTGCAAAAACTGGACGATCCTGACCGGGAAGTGGACAGCAAGAAAACCAAAATCAAACTGAACCAGTGGGTCACGCTGCACGACCATAACGTGTCGCAAAAAGTAAAAGTGATTGTTGAGCACTACCGCAAACATGTGATGCATTTACTGGGTGGGCAGGCCAAAGCGATGGTCGTCACCAGTTCTCGCAAAGCGGCAGTGCGCTACAAGCTGGCATTTGATAAGTACATTGCAGAGAACAACTACCAGAAAATTAACGCCATGGTGGCGTTTTCTGGGGAAGTGGAATTTGTGGAGAGTGACCACAATAGCCTCGCACTGCTGAATCAGAAGTTTACCGAAACCAATATGAACCCAGGGCTGAAAGGCCGGGATATGCGTAAAGCCTTTGATAGCGATGATTATCAGGTGATGCTGGTGGCGAATAAGTTCCAGACCGGTTTTGACCAGCCAAAACTATGCGCCATGTATGTGGATAAAGCGCTTGGTGGTGTGGAGTGCGTACAGACGCTTTCGCGTCTGAATCGTACCTATCCCGGCAAAGCGCAGTCGGGCACTTTTGTGCTGGATTTCTACAACGAACCCGACGAGATCCTGGAAGCTTTCCAGCCTTACTATCAAACGGCTGAACTGACTGATGTCAGCGATCCACAACTGGTCTTTGAGTTATTCCAGAAGCTCCGCACCAGTGGTATCTTCCAGTGGAATGAAGTCGAGCAATTCTGTGACGCCTTCTTCACCAAAAACAAATCAAACGCCGCGATAAGCAATATCTGTAAACCTGCCGTTGAGCGCTGGAAGAAGCGTTATACCTCCGCTGTGGAGGCTTATAAGCTGGCAAAAGAAATCTTTGAACGCACGAAAAAAACCAATGATGTGGTGCTGATCACCAATGCTGAAAACAGCTTCAAAGATTGCAAACAAGAGAAAGACAAACTGGATATCTTCAAGAAAGATCTCGGCAGTTTTGTCCGCTTCTATGAGTTTATGTCGCAAATCGTTGAGTACGATGACAAGGAACTGGAGAAGCTCAGCCTGTTTGCCCGCCATCTGCGTCCGCTACTCCATGAGCAGCGCATTGAAGAAGACGAGATTGATTTAAGCAACGTGGAGATGAGCCATTACCGCTTATCAAAACTCCATGAGCAGCATCTCAAACTTCAGGAAGATGCCGAAGAATACAAAATCGAGCCGGGTAATGACGTCGGCACAGCCAAGCCGAAGGATAAGAAAGAAGAGTTTCTGTCCAATATTCTGGCGCGTCTGAATGACCTGTTTATTACGGATAACCTTAGCGACAAAGACATGATCAACTATGCCTTTACCGTACGCGACAAGTTATCAGAAAACCAGGCGGTCATGACGCAGATTGCTAATAACACCCGTGAACAAGCCATGCTTGGGGATTTCCCTAAAGCGATTGATGACGCGGTGATGGACAGCAGCGAAGCGCAACATGAGATGATGATGCAATACCTTTCAAACCCTGAACTTGCCAAAGGTTTTGCCCGAGTGGTATTCGATATGCTAAAAGGGGCTTAGGTTATCCTTAGCAGATTATTAACGCAGACTTAAGATATAAAAGTATCGCGCACTAACTAAAACAAATGGAGCTCAGTATGGATAAAGGTAAAACAATTCGTATCTACTTAACTGATGGTACGGTTGCAGGCATCCGTCATGCTGAGCTAATTAACTGGACTGGCCAAGCGATTTCTTGTCCTCGTAACCATCTAAGCGCCCTTGCAAATTGGCATGAAAGCACAAGGCCCGGCGTCTATTTCCTTTTCGGCCTTGATGATGAGACAGCCCAGCCAACTGTATATATTGGTGAGGCAGAAAATGTTTATGTGCGCCTTCAACAACACATTAAAAAAGAGAAAAACTTTTGGAAAGAAGTCATCTTTTTTACTAATAAAGACGAGAATTTAACTAAAGCCCACATTAAATATCTTGAGTCCCGCTTAGTTGATATAGCCAAAATAGCCGGGCGCTATTTAGTTTTGAACTCAAATACCCCAACTTGCTCTTCATTACCTATCAGTGACAAAGCTGCAATGGAAGAGTTTATTAGAAACTTATCGGTTCTTTTGGGAAGTTTGGGCCACCGAGTTCTGGAGCCCCTCGCTGATTTTGAAAATAAACCGACAACATCCAATTCAACAATACCGGCTAATCCTAACCTCTTCTATATTCATACTAAAAATGAAAAGAATTTAGCGACTGCACAACGTACAGATGAAGGAATGGTTATTCTGGCAAACTCACGAGCCCTTATTGAAACATACTCGTCGCTATCTAATGGAAATAAAGATCTCCGAGTCGCTCTTGTAGAAAAAGGACAACTCCGCCAAGAAGGTAATTACTATATTTTTACTAAAGATGTATTACTTGCCAGCCCTAGCCAGTCAGCATCCGTAGTTCTTGGTTATTCGGTAAATGGCAGAGAAATCTGGGTAAATGTAGAAGGTAAGTCATTAAAGGCTCTCGAAGAAGAGAGCATGAAAAAATAAAAAAAAATTTCAAATACGCTCAGCCTTATACACAATACCATGTAATAAATGATACCCCCCTCCTCAATCTACGGTCCAAAGGGGTACCCCCTGCCCCCAGCCCCCAGCCCCCAGCCCTAGGGTAAAAAAAGTTACCAGTTTCTTTGAGCTAATTTTAAAACTCATGGTAACTTTTTATTATGGGTACTCGTTTGGGTACTCTTGATAAATTGAATTTATATAAAACACTTAATTAACAATCAACTAAATCACCAATTCAGACTCCGCCAGCCCACCAAATATGTCACCAGTGATACCAGATAGACCCGGTGATAGTAACAAGAAAGCCTGTAACTCACGTTACGGGTTTTTTTGTGTCTGCAGGTTTTTAATCACATTGATATTGAAGGTTATTTCAATATGGTTTTGTCTGCCACTCTCCTACTCTTTTTATCAGTTTCCCGCTTTTCTCATAGTGTAATAGCATAGTAAATTAGGCCACCTGAATAGAAGTGACACTATAGCCAAACCTGATAACCATAATTTCAGCTTAGAGCTCAGGCTCAAAGCTGTTCTCAACACGATGATACCCCTAAACACCTCGCCGAGATAATTGTGACGTGTACTCAGCCATGCGGTAAATATGGCTTCTGGCTAACAGCGCAATAATTAGAACGAGTAATACTCCGCAAGATAACCCTGTTAACATTAAAGAGTATCCCCCAACGTCTAACAGTATCCCGGCCCCAATGGGAAACGTCAGGCGAGTAATCACAAACAGACTTGCCTGCAAACCATAATCTGAAGCTCGCCGCTGATGACGGGTAAAAAACATCGTTAGGCCAAATAGAAGAGAGGAAATAGCCCCCATAGAAATAGCTACTAAAAAAATGCTGGCGATAACCCATATCTGATCCAGTTTAAGCAAAACAGATGCAGTCAAAGCGATAAGTGTTAACAAGGCACCAAATAAATAGCCGGGAATAGCTTTGCCAACCCCTAAATATTGAACCAGTCGCCCGCTCAATAGGCTAGAAATAGCACCAATTGTCCCTCCGCCAACACCAACAATCCAAGCGACATCCTGAGCCTCTATCCCTAAATCAAGTAACATTGGCTTAAGGTATAGCCAGACAGCGCCAATAAAGGGAAAGCTGGTCATCAACAGCCAGGTCCAAAGCTTGGCCCCCGGTTGACGAAAATAGCCAGATAAATCCATTATCGGTTGTTTGTTAATCTGAACTGGTAGTTCACCCTTTTGTTGTCCTTCTCTAAGCAATACCATTAGCAATAAACCGAACAATAAGCTGGCCGACATGAGATAAAATGGGGCTTGCCACCCCCATAGCCCTTGAAGAACTAACATAAAACCGCTGCCGACAATTGCCCCTAAGAATAACGCCATTGAGCGGATGCTACCTGCCCGCATCTGTTCTGAACGAGGAAGCAGTTTAACAATAAGGGCATTCAGAGGAATATCCGCCCAGGTTGACAACAGGCTAATGGCAAATGCTAATAGAAATAATGGTACTCGACGTTCCAACATCCCCCGATTGCTGATCAGATAAAGCAAAAATACTAATACCAGCACCAGTAATAATACCCAATGACTATAGTGACGTTTCCCCGGACTAAAACGTTGAATAGGTAATGCCAACAGAAATTTGAACACTGCCGGTAGCCCTGCCAATTGGAAAAGCCCAATATCTGTACCAGACCAACCGTACTCTCGCATGGTCAGTGGCAGCCCAAGTAACAGATAAATACCGGGAATAACTAACACAAAGTTCATCCACCCGAAAATCAGCTGATATAAAGCAAATCGTTGAGTCGTTATTTGATTCATACGCCCTCTTTTCTGGCAACCAGAACCGAGACCGGCGCCACTGGAAATACAACATCGTCATATTGTTCAATATCAATAAAACCGGCTGCTGCCATAGCGGAAGAGAGTTCGCCCTTAGGCGTAACGTGACACCCTTTCATTTGCATAGATAAGTAATAAGGCAGGACTTTTCTTGCCTCAGAGGCGGTTGATGGCACTTCTGCGTGTGCGCTTATAAATACGCCGCCGGGTTTTAACGCTGACCATATTTTGGCTAAAGTGGCATTAATATCAGGCATAAAATGCAATACGGATGAACACCAGATCAAATCAAAGTTGTCACCAATTGGGTCAACCTCAAGATCGCCACATCTGACCTGCAAGCGATCCGCTAATCCGGCCTGATTAATGTTGTTTTGCGCGACTTTTACCGTTGCAGGAAAATCAAACACCTCGCCAGAGAACGCAGGACAAGCTTGCAACATGGCAATAGCGATCAATCCCGGTCCGCAGCCTAAATCCAATAATCGTCCACCATATTGAAACTCAGGTATATTTTTCATCAACGCTATAACAACACCCGCCGTTATGGCACGCTGCTCCTGTGCTATCTGTAAACTGGCGGCTTTGGCCCAATTTGCCTGTATTGTGCTCACATCGACCGCCTGATTGTAGCTCACACCAGACCGAACCTGCTCTGCGAGCTGATGACCAAAATGACGTAATCCTTTCAGTCGAAAAAGGAAAGCATCCCCCAAATAATGAGCAGAGCCAGAACAAAAATATTTTTTCGCTATCGGTTGGTTGAAGTAACGAAGCGGATCGCCAGGTTTGCGGGCTACCAGCGCCATACTCCACAGCATATCTAACACATAGCCCATATTAACTGGATCTAAGCCAAGCCGTGCGGCAACATCAGCAACCGCCCTGGGTCTCTCTAGATAGCGAAACAGATCCCACTCAATGGCAACACGCAGTACGTCAGCACTTACGTTCGCTAACACCAAATCCCAATAAGATTGTAGCTGTATCTCTTGTTCAAAATTCATAACTTACCCGCACGCCCCATTCCCGAGGTGGGCTATAAACGGTCACATTGCCATTCATAAAACCAACCGCATCATAATGTTCATTAGTGATATTCTGAGCATATGCGCTCAACGTAACATGTTGATCAATCGGATAACCTGCTGAAATATTGAGCAACTGATAGCTACCACGACGATATTGATTACCCGGATCTAAATAGGTACTTCCGACACCATCCACAGAAGCATTCGCATACCAGCTATCAGCGTCATAGCGAACACCAACATGAAAAGTCAGATCCGGAGCATAAGGATTTTTATTACCATCATAGTTATTATCACCGTCTCGATAGTGCTTAAAACGAGTCTTATTTAGTCCAATAGAGGCATCAAAACGCCATTGTGAATTAAGCCAATAATCAAGCGAAGCCTCAATGCCGCTGGAATGGGCTGTGGCAGCATTAGTAATTGACGTCACCCCCGGCCCTACAAACTGCTGAACCTGCATATCATTAATCTGCATATAATATGCCGCGACCGAATACCTCAGATTGAGCGTTTTAATCAGTCCTTTAATACCGGACTCATATGAACGCACTTTTTCAGGTGCATATGCAGGATAATTAACCGTCGGTGAAAACGGATTGAATCCTCCAGCCCGAAACCCTTCGGCATAGCTCAGATACACATTTTGTTCGGGCATCCATTGATATTGGAGAGACGCTTTCGGCGAGAACTGATGCCAACGTTGGCTTTGTGTCGAAGAACCTTGCGGTTTAATTTCAATACGATCTTGTTCAATACGCCCCCCCAATGTAAAAGACCACTGTGAGGCTATCGGCTGTAACCATTGTCCAAACAGGGAGACTGAACTTCCCTCTAACGTGGCATCAATGGTCTGAGTTTTTAACGGTGTTTTATTGGTAAAAGATAAATCGTTATCCGTTTTATCTGCATACACGCCAACCAACCATGTTGCACCATGGTGTTCACCGGACACCCTTAATTCTTGAGATAAGTTGCTAAGATGGTAATCCCGCTGGATAAAAAAACGTTCAGCAGGCATAAAGTCTGTGTCTTGCTTTAGCTTGTCATAATAATCAGTTTTAGCCGTAATTGAACGCAGTGATATGCCTGAATCAAACTGATAAGCAACGTCTAAAGAGAAGGCCTCTTCCTCTGAACGATTCCAGCTCGGCGTGCCAGAATTAACCTCATATCGCGGCGCAGTAACGCTCCCCCATAACGCTGCGCCATCACGATAATTGAGGTGGCTATAACGTAGTGAAATGTCACTATTTTCATTTGGCGTCCAGCGAATAACGGCTCGTCCATCATAACTTTTTCGGTCATCAGCCCAGCCACCATTATAGCGATCGTGAATAAAACCATCCTGCTCACGAAACTGTCCGGCGATACCTAAATACAAGATATCCTCAACTAAAGGATGTGACGCATCTAGTCGTAAAATTCGCTTGTTACGGCTACCAAGCTCACCATCAACCTGCGCATAAGGCAGATTATCCGGCTGACGGGTATAAATATTTAATACCCCACCTTCGGCATTTTTACCGTATAACGCAGATTGAGGCCCTCTTAAGATTTCAACTCGCTCAACGCCCAGCAAACTATTTTCGAATCCCTGATTAACTAAGGTGGGTACACCATCAACCGTCATCAACATCGAGGAGGAAAATGCTGTCGCATAGGAGGTCAGGCCGCGGATCACCGGAGGATTAAACCCAGATTGCCCGGTACTTTGGAAACTAAAGCTGGGCGTTTTACGTGCCAACGTGGCCAGATCTTCAATCCCCTGACGTTGCATATCGTCACCAAAAAAGGTTGAAAGGCTGGTTGGTACCTCCTCTACTCGCTGCTCCGTTTTATCTGCAGTAACAATAATTACGCCCTCGTCACTATAGCTGAATGAAGACATCAATCCGCAAAATCCAAAACAGGCTGTTCTATAAAGAATACGTTTTCTTATGTTAAATTTGTCCATACGTTTATTCCCCGGCACTAAAAATCAATGGCGTTAATAAGGCCAATTAGCTGGTTTATTTAAAGTGGAGCCATGCCATTTTATTTGATAACGATTATCAATACCGTTTGGATTACTATGAAATAGGTCTTATTACGTATGCAATTTTTGGATTTTTCAGGTGGTGTAGGTCCCGTGAATACTCAACGTTCTTAAGTTGCCTAATCGCAGCCCTTGTTCTCCTATCAGTAAAAAACCTCTATTTCCCAATCAAAATTTGTACCATTCTTGTGCATAAAAAATGGTTGTGCTATAACGCAAATGATAATAATTATCATTTCATCCAAGTATTCATATAACACCATGCGTATTTAGTTCAAGGCAAATGGGTAAAGGAAGTGAAAAATCATGAATGGTTTATTAAAAAAGGAATATCAGCTTAACCGAGAAGATTTTCACCTTCACAGCAGTGAGAAATTCGGTTCACTGCGCAGCCAACCCATTGAAAATTTGGGCAAGTGTTATTCAGATCGCTTGGTGGTTGCACCCGACCTCACTTTAGTTTATTTAAACTACAGCCCGGTATGCGATCTGGCGATCAAGGAATTAGATAACCCGCATAATAGCCACGTATTGGTTATTACTTTAGGACTCCATGGCGAATCTTGTTATCAGGCCACTCAATCGGCTTCAATGGTTAATTTCATCGCCGGATACACTACGATTAATTCATTCCACCATAGTACAGGCCAGCGCCACTACAAATCCGGAGAAACAACCTCACAACTGCGACTAATTATAGGAAAAAATTTACTGCATCAATATGCCGGTAAAGAATGCGCTAATTTATTATTAGGCAACGGACAGCTAAATCAATTATTGCATCAGAGAACATCACCCACCAGCCTCTCTCATGCCGCAGTGTTAATGCGCCATCTTAGCCGCCATTCAGCGAAAATGAATCGCTTAACCCTACATACCCACAGCCTTTGTTTATTATCCGAGCAGCTCGAACTCTTATTGCCACAGCCGAAAGAAAGCAGACAAAAGCTATCACCTGAAGAAATTAGAAAATTAGAGCAGGTACAGGATATTATGCAAAAGCATATGGCAGACCCCATAACCGAAGAGTACCTGTGTGCCGCTATAGGTATGAATAAAGGTAAGCTTAAAGAAGGGTTTCGTTATCTATTTAATTCAACCCCACATAAAATGTTGTTAGAAATCCGAATGCGTAAAGCCCATTTATTATTAGAATCAGGATATCAAGTTGCGCAAACGGCTTGGAACGTGGGATATAGCCAACCGAATAACTTTAGTGTGGCATTTAATAAATTTTTTGGTTATTCACCAAAGTTTGTTTTTCATAAACACTAGGCTTAGTGTCAATACCCGTCATACAACCGGTTGCATAATTGGCAACACGCCCCAAACCACACATCTTGAGCTTGCTACTTAAAAGTGGCATAAGCTCAATGCCTAACTACAGCCGCTGTTGCTTAGAAAAATCCCCCCCCGGTGAATCACCGAAACTTCGCCTAAACATCGCAATGAAATTGCTGGAACTGGCTCCCCCTCTAGGGTAACTCCAGCACCTGATGACCTTCAATCGGTGCACCAAAATCATCAATAATTGAGAAGTACACAATCATATTCTTGGTGGGCACTTTATAGTCAACTAATACACCATCAATACTGTCCTTTGGACCCACCATATCATCATTATTCAACCTGACAGCAAGCTCCGTAGTATTTTTGCCCTCCGCAATATATAACGTCTGGAATGTCACATTAAACGGCGTGGGATTAGTCACCTGTAAAACGTAACGATTACCTTTAGATACCCATTTAAATGATAAATGATCTACTACGCCTAATGAACTGGCCGCTATTCCTGCCGGACGATAGAACAACTTAATGCGCGAGCGAAAGGCTATTTGTACTTCATTTTGCTGCGCCTGACCCAACCCCGTTTTTGCAGGCACTTCTAATACATTGAGCCAAAACATCGATTCACGATCGGACGGCAACTGATTGATATTACCAGTATAATAAATACGGACTGACTTATTAGTCATGGGATCAAGGCGGAATACTGGGGTATCAACCACAAATGGAACCTTTATTTCCTCAATCGGCTTATCCATTTCGGAGATATGATTATCAATCCAAAGTTGTAATAATATTGGTCGGGTACCTTTATTGAGGATTTGTACGCTACCTGAACGGTCATCACCCGTAACAATCACCCGGGTCAGCCCAATGGCAATGCCGGCACAAGCGACAGAACTGCTCAGCAAGCTGACAAGAATAATTGCGCTAAACACGCCGAGCCAGCAATTGGCTCGTCTGCCCCAAAAAATCAAGCTATACGGTGAGATTTTCATTTATAGATCAACGTAAAAGTAAATGCACCCTTGACAGTGCCACTTTTTACGGTATTTTCTGTTTGATAAATACCGGCATTCATTGGTACGGTATAACTTTGTATACTGCTGGCATTATAACCACTTAACGTATATTCCGTATTCAGCGTGATTGGCATATTGGATTGGCTGCGTAATAAAACCCCCACCCCTTTTGCGGTAGAGCTGCTATCCAATGCCACCACACCATTAGCCGCATTCAGCACGCTGCTTGTAGCACCGAACTTATAATGAATACCCTCTAATCCACCAGGGCAATTATTGAAATTCAAGTTGAACGCTTTCAACCCTTTCACATCACCAATCCCTTTAAACTGATTAATGCCCACATCAGGTAAATTTACCGTGACATCGGGTGTCGTACAGGTTTGCGTCATTAACTGGATATTTAACGATCTCTCAGGAAATTGCAGTAACCGATATCGGAAAATCTCAGTACCATTACTGGTACCATTATTATAAGTACGATAGTTATAGGCATATGCAGGATCGAATGCTGCTGCCCAACCAGTCGTTAATGTCGTTGCAGTTTTAACGAAACGAATCTGCACTTCTACATTCAAATTGAAAGCACTACTGTTATTATAAGGAATAGGACCTAATAAAGGGGAGGAATAAACCATGTTGGCTGCCGAGTACCCATTCATTGGCTTCCAATCACTACTGAACCCCGCACCGGTTGCACGAAAACGCAATGCATAGCCTAAACCTGCTTTCCCGGTGTAGGAAAAAACACTGTGGCTACTCCCATCAATATCAATCGTTCTGTCGATGCTATAAGGTGAATACAGCCCTATTCCAGCCTTAACACTGTCATTCATCGACGTAGACAAGATCTTACACTGCCAGCCTGAAGCCGGGAACGTTATCCACGAACCTATGGTATCACCGACTGCTGTATTAGGTGGAACACGTAGCGTTGTCGACGGACCAAAAATATAATAAGTGCCCGTATAATCGCAATCCATCGCATTACCTGCGGCATGCGTATAGTGGCTGACACCTAAGCCGCCCAATACCACCAACAGCAAAACCATTCTCCGCAGGTTATATCTGTGCCTTATAGAATGCCGAACAACACGACAGAGATTATCGATGCAATAATTGACTGGATTGAAATAAGAACTCATTGACATATCACCTCTAATTGGCGGAATTCGCCCTGAGCCGGTATAGCACTTGGTAATATATAATCAAAACGACAACGTTCATCGATATCGTCGCCCCATTTCACCAGCATGTTACCTTCCGTTTGGTTGACCCGTATCATGGCTTGTCCACCTTGAGCGATATACCCGACGCTGGCACCATTAGCGTCCTTCACTTCTGCACCAAACGGTAAGGGTCTATTATCTATAAGGCGTGCTGTCAATAAGATCGAATAACCTGACGAAGTCTCAAACTTCATTAGTGCAACAGCGCCCGCGGTTGGTACGACTTTCTGGCTGGTATTCTTAAACTCCACATCCGATGACAAGCCTTTCGGATCAAGTTCAATGTCATTCTGGCGATACGGACTTAAATAGGGCACCACCGCCCGACCACGACTGTCCAGGCGCATACCGGAATAATTAGCAACACGCGCACCTGCGGCATCAGGAGCCTCGACAATACCCACCGTCTCACCAAGAGCCGACGCCAGTACCACCCCACCACGGTAAGCCACTACTCCGCCCGACAAGCTGGCACTCGCTTGCTCATAATCACGACTCTTCGAATAGCTGCCGCCCACCGTCGTGTAAGGTGCCAACCAACTACCATTCACCCCCATGGAGTGATAACTGCCGTTGTCATCAGTCCGATTATTCGCAGCCGAGACAGCGTAGTTAAATTGATTATCGTCACCGACTGAGCCGGAAATACCTGTTTGAACCGAGCTGCTGCCACGCGCAGTAGCATAACTGCTGCTCAAACGAGGTGCGCCTGTTTTTGTCCACAATGGAAGTGAGAAAGAAACGGATAGCTGATTATTCCAGTTATCCGTGGATAGATTCCGTAACCGATTAAAAGAGACGTTATAACTCAACGATTGATAGCTATTATTATAACCGAGCTGGAAATTCATATCGCGGCGGTGCCGTTCCCAATAATCCTGAGTATTGATATTGGCATAAAATGAGCCATAACTATCCGGTAATCCTTGGGTAATGCTGATTTGTGTCTGATTACGACGACGATATTTAAAACTGTCATCATCACGGAAATTATCGTTAGGAAAACTTGAATTCCAGTCAACGTTCTTAGTTTCACCATATTGGAGATAGTCACGCATACGCATAGCTTCCGCGGGCGTATAGAAACCATCACTAGAGTAACGGTAGCTGGCAAACGTCAGATTGGTATTGGTTTCTGGTAATGATTTAGCGTAAGTAACACCGACGCTTTGACCATTTTGCTTACCTTCATCTGGCAACTTAGTTTGTGCCTGAGTCACATTGAATGCCAGTGCACCGACCGGGGTATTGAATGCTATCCCCGTAGATGCTGAAAGATATCCTTCAGCCATCACGCCCCCGCCGTTAGCCGTGATTAAATTAGATAGGCCGTGACGCACCGTCCCCATAACTAAAGTCGGTTTCTCGACCATAGAATTATCACGATATTCGCCCACCATGAATGAGTAACGAGTCGTTCCCGGTCGCAGCAACTCGGCAATCGAAGCATAAGGAAGGGTAAATGTCTGCTCACTACCATCCGCCTCGGTAATGATGACATTCAGGTTGCCTCCTTGACCTGTGGGATAAAGGTCATCGATGACAAAAGGTCCGGGCGGCACCGTCGTCTCATAAATAGATTGACCTTGTTGGCGTACCTCCACGCGAGCCTGAGTACGGGCAATACCTCGCACAACTGGTGCGTAACCCCGTTGAGAATCAGCGTACATGCGGTCATCAGAGGTCAACTCAAATCCGCGATAGCTAAGGCTGTCAAACACTTGTCCATCCGTATTTGAATCACCCAGCGTTAATTTACTGTATAAAGATGGCACACCACGCTCAAGATAAGTAGCCAGATTTTGATAATCAAAACCTTGGGCATCATTTCGATTTAAGGCGCTACGGTAATACAAACGCCAACTTTGCCAGTTTAAACCGCCCAATAGCCCTAAATACTGATAAGTCTGGTTGGCACTTTCATTATTACGACTGCTGTAGCCTGCGTAGTCATATTTCAACGTAGCGGCCGTCACGCCATCATCCCAATATTTAGGATTAACATAACCACGCGCTTGGCGATTCAAATAGGCTTGGGGAACTTGAATATCCAGCCGTTGCTTATTTTCGTCGAAAATGGCATTTCCTGCCGGCAAAATATGGT
This sequence comes from Budvicia aquatica DSM 5075 = ATCC 35567, assembly GCF_000427805.1. GTDB lineage: Bacteria > Pseudomonadota > Gammaproteobacteria > Enterobacterales > Enterobacteriaceae > Budvicia > Budvicia aquatica. The sequence continues at coordinate 29,252 of NZ_ATYS01000051.1, forward strand.
TAAACGGTACACAAATAGCCGCGATACTTAGCTGCTTCAGCATCTCAGCAGTCACTTTGCTGGAGTCTACACCTAGCTCATCAAACAACTTTAAATCAAAACAGGGGGAGGCAACTTTTGATTCTGCCGATGGCAACCTAAAGTCCATATTCTGGCGCCCAATCCATTGCTCATTCAGATAAATATCCACACGACGTTCGCCGGGAGAAACCGGATTACCTTCACTGTAACGGGTTGCATCAACAGAGAAACGGAGAAAAGCATCGCTGAATTCAACGTATTCAAGATTTTCAGCAGCAGAATACGGGGGAAAAAACATGCCCCAAAAACTGAAAATAGCTAAATAGCATACTGACAACGATTTTAGGCACTCGCTTTTTAGATAATATATGAAATAACAAAGCATTATATCGAGGCCATTAAATAAATATATAACATAAAGAACGTTGGTAAAGACATATTGACTCTATTTATGTCTTTATATTTTTATGGCGTCAGTGACTGGGTGCTCTGCGTTTCACCACCAAAATCATTGATAACAGAATAATAAACGCGTGTGGAAGCGTTAATTGAAGACTTCACATTAATCGGTAAACTCAGTTCGCTAAATGGAGCTACCATTTTATTATTGGTTTTATTCAGGTTAGCCAAAATAGGTCCTTTTTCTAACGCACGAAACTCCAGCGATCTAAAAGTAATATAATATGGCGACGCATTTTTAATAACGACCTGTTTGCCGCTGATGGTAAACTTGAGATTCTTGGCGGCTTGCTCAGGGGACAGCGCTAATTGTTCTGGCCGATAAAACATTTTAATTCGAGTACGCACCGCTAGTTGCAGTTTGTTCTCATCCCCAGCCGAATTCTTGGTTGGTTTTGGTGGGATTTCTAATAAGTTAAACCAGAACAATGATTCCCGATCTGCAGGTAACCCCGCACCAGTGCGAAAGAGCCGGATCGTCTGCTCCTTTTGTGGGTCTAGACGTACTACGGGGGGAGTCATACTGAAAGGTACTTTAATCGTTTCCGGGCTCGCGGAAGCATCACCATTGTCAATCCAAGCCTGAAGAAGAACCGGTACGTTGCCCGTATTGGATATCTTTACCATCCCTTCCCGAAGTTTCTCTTCATAAATGACACGTGTACCACTGATGATGACTTCAGCTCGGGCAACTGATACAGCCAGAAATAATGTAACAAAGGTAAATGCTGTAAAGAATTTTCTACGCATAAGGTTCTCAGTGATAGAACGAGTGAAACAGGGAACGATAAGTTCCCTGTTTGTAACAGATCAACGTCATTATTAGACCGGATGAGCCATCAACAACGATTAGTCATAAATCATTGTATACTCAACCTGAGCCGCTACTGTACCCGGGCCAACACTCCCATTAGGTGTAAAGTATTGCGCATAATAGTTTAGTGTTGCACTGCCAGTAGAAATGTCTTCCTTCACATCACTTTGACTCGCCGATCCGACGAAGATTGGTAGGCTATTTTTGTTTAAAAGACGAACCTGAACATTCGCTGCACTGCCGCTGTTATTCAAACGGCCTGTCGCTGTTTCAACGGTAGCACCCGATTCAAAATGGGCATATGCATTACTTAATGTTGAGCCAGTACAACCCGTTAATGCGATAGTAAATGGCGTGGTACCCGCAACGGCATTAGCCGATCCCAGTGCCGAACTAGAAATAGTCGGCAATGTAACTGTGGCATCGTTTGTACCGTTGTTTACTGAAACGCCACACGTGGTATCAGTAATCGCACCATTAATAGTAATAGTTCCGTCTGTAGCGAATGTCGATTGGGTAATAAACACGCTGGTAATAGCAGCAATTAAAATACCACTAGCTTTAATTTTCATCTTTTTTCCCGTACTTTAAAATGGAGTTTTGTACTAATTATTTCAGAATGAACATTCTGAAATCAGTGGGGTTAAATTTTATCACACCTATTATCCCAGCAACATTGAACACTATCAATCACCTAAAAAGGGTAGTAACTAATACGTTGCACAACATACTCAAAACAACAGGCTTACTTAATTTTAAATATCCATTTGATGTAAACTCCGCAATTCAACCCGATAATAAACATCACCTACTTAATCAAGTAAAAATGAAACTTATTAAAATATAGGTTATTAGATAGTATTTATTCATATCTCTCTTTATATGCTTTATAAATAAAATTCAGTTGAAATGCTCTATTGCAATCAGTACAAAAATAACGGGGATAGCCAGACCGAGCTTTACCATGCTTTCTAATCGCCCCTGATTTCTTGCAATAACGACATAACACCTGATTTACATGCATTAATATTCTCATTAGATTAGCAACATTCATTATGTGACAGTCCTATAAATAAAATAATTAGGCTGAATCATTTTAATATTTTCGACATTCATTCTTAGTTACTATATTTATATCAATCACAGTACAACTAGAGTGAATAGCCTCCCCCAATAAGACCATTGATTGGGAGTCAATTATTCGGGTTATTAATGCACTATGCATGTCGACATTAACGCTGACCGAAGAAAGTATTGCCGATAATGCATGTGCTACATCTCCAGAGGCAAAACTAAAATTGGGACTGATGTTCTATTACCAATCAAATGCAGAGTAGTAAAACCTGTCTCCAACGCTAGTTTCCCCATCAGTAGGGATAACGTAAACCGCTACTGAGCTGATACATTATGTCCAAATAAGCATGATTGATATCAAAAGTCGCCTACTTAACAAAAGGTTCAGTTCAAAACAGCATCATTTACCTTGATGATAACTATACGAGAAAATCATATTCTTAAAATCAAATATCACCGATACCAGCAAAAACAGAATTAAACATCAAATTAATTAGATTTATTATTTTTTAATTTGGCAAAATCAAAGGAATAAAATTGGGAATACTCGCAGATTGATAAGCACGGCACCCATCTGATTTAGAAATGTGGGGTATTGTCCTTAGCAACTTCATCGTCCTGCTTTAGATAATGAGCCAGTTATCCCCTCACGCCCCCTGTAGACAGAAAATATATTAACATCAGGAAAGTTAAGAAAATAAATACCAGAGTGAAAGTCTATTATATAGTGCTCACAGAAAGAAGAAGGGCCTTATATAACAATAAAAATTCAATCACTCCGTTAGTGATTAACAAATAAAAATAAAACATTCCATTAACATTTAATGCATTGATACACAGCAAACCCCGTTAATAGATTAATTATATTTCCCAACCCAAAGATAATCGAGATATTTATTTAAAATGGCCTTAAATGAACAACACGCCATTAACAACACATCCTTGGTTAACCAACATCCTTAAATATAACTATTGTATATAACAATATTCTCATGATAATATTGTTATAATACTTTAGCTAGGCATCAGATCTCAATAATTTAATTAATAGCTTAATAGCATATATTTAGCGGCTTTTCCTCCACTCAAAACAACAATAAATAATACGACTATCCATTATCTTGAATAAGAGGCCCCCAATGAGTACTGTATACCGATATGAAATTGTCAGAATCAATGCCTCACCAACCATGAACACCAACTATCTTCATACGTTCGTCAATCCTGTTTTCGTTGGTGATAAAGTCAATCCAAATACCCAAGATTCGGAACTACTCACGGTCATTGCCGTTGAACATTATCAGGAATCCTCTGTTCTTTATTGTGAGTAACGTCCACAAGACCGTAAGCGTTACAAAAAATATCAATTGGACTCGATCAATACCCCTTAATTATTGGGACTGATATATCATAGAGTTAGAAATTACGTAAAAATCCATAAGGCCTTATGGATAGCTATCTATTCTCCTACTCAGCCTATTAATGATAAACAATCTTATCATCTCTCTATACAAATCGTCACCGGGGAGTTAAAGTTACTCACGATATAAGCATTATCATATATTTTTTTAAGTTTAAAAATGCGTAGTGGTTGTGATGTATTCCCCATGACAAATGTCTCAATAACATTAGGAGGTGATTTATCATGCTCCAAGGAAATACTATTCACCGTATAGAAAGAAACATAATCATCATCGTTATTTTTATATTTAACACTGATCAGTTTTGACACTGGGTACTCAACACCTTGCCATTCCACCACCCCAGAGAGTGAAAAAAAGCCATTCTCATCATTTTTGTTCAAATTAACTGCAATCACACCCTGTATAATCGGACCTTCAGAAAAGCCATCCGATAAATATAAATTGATATTTGCTGAACATTTCAGTCCATCAACTTTACTTTTATTAGGATTTAAAACATAAAGACCAAAAGCAGCCCATGGCAATACAATTGCTATCAATAACAATATTTTAATTGTTCTCATTGCATACCCTTCAAATAATAGTAATTATCGCATGCGTATATTTTTCCATTATCAATTTCACACAGAGCATAAAAGGCACGGCTATTCCTTAAGTTAGACTGATTGCTTAAACTATCGTCTTGTAAATCAATGATAAAAACATGGGTATCTGAACACTTAATCTTTTTTTCAGCAATATACTGATTCGCTGCAAATGTTAGGTTAGCAACGTCATTCGGCGATGATTTTTTCGATGAGTAGACATGACACCCATGAATAACCCCCACATCATTAAGCGCCGGGTACTTTTCTTGATTATAAATTTTATAAGAAACTGAAAGCAGAGAAAAAGATATTATTACCAGTAAAACAAATAGATAAAGGATATTATTACGTTTACTTGTTTTTTTATTTATTTCTATTGGTTGCTCTTCGTCAGAAATAGACTCTATATTTATATCACTATGAATTGATATACCGACTTTAGGTACGGTAACAATAAACTCCTCGATACCACAATCCCTGAATGCTTTGCGCAGAAAACTTAAATGATTATTCAGACTGGTATTGGAGGGGACTAACCCACAATCCTCCCACACCAAAGCGTAAATCAAATCTCTTGAAACCGGTTGTCCTTTATTTTTAATCAAAAGACAAAGAATGCGTGATGATAACGAAGATAATTTTATTTCAACTTCAGTTGAGTGAACAAAATAAAGCCCCTCATCCTCTACAAAAATAACGGTATTATTGATAAGATATTTCACAAAAATTTCAATCCATTATTTTAATTTATTGATATTAAATATAATACATTCCACCGTTTTAGTCTAGGCATTTGCGTGGTTATAGTAATGAATCAAAACCACCATCCCATTGATTTAATTATACTTAACTCAACGAAACCGACAAAAACAACGCTTTAGGAAGGCTTTCCCATTATTCATTAGAGTGTCCTATAAATTATTGAGTTAAATAATTTCTGGAGAATGTTCAAGCTGAGCTGATTGTTATACGTACATCTATACTTCGTAAAATTAATCAAAAGCCTGCAAGCGATAAAATTGATCGCCACCTTGAAAACCATATTCAAAGCGGCGATCAATTTATAACTAAAAACCACGCCCTATGGACGTGGTCGTAGGCTGGTTTTTAGGAATTTTCACTGCCACCGATCAATACAAGATAAAAACTGACTGCGATAGAGATAATAATCTTACCAGCCAACTCGCACCCCAATGGTACCACCAATCGAATAGTTATCGCTGACGTTATGGGTTGCACTAATTAAGTTAACATTGCCGTACACCGCATAGCGCCCGTTCTGCCATTCATGGGTCCCACCAACGCCCACGCCGACCGACTGGCGTTTATCTCGGCTACTAAAATCCACACCGGAAACGTGAGTTTTAGTCCCGTTCATAAACTCGTTGTACACATCGACATTACCGTAAACATGTGACCGGCGTGTAGT
>NZ_ATYS01000051.1:35067-38309 GCF_000427805.1 Budvicia aquatica DSM 5075 = ATCC 35567
ACATCGTAACCCTCAGCAGGGCGCTCTAAGTAATCATCAAAATCTTTGGAGTCTTTCCAACTACTCAATGGATGGTAATAGTTGGTGGCCAGCTTGGTGTAGTCGGCCCACAGCTCAAGCCCCAGNCCCAGACGGCTGTGATTGCGGCTAAAGTCTTGGTCAAGGAAGGTGTTGGTGCCCAGCAACCAGGTCTCTTGTTCCCAGCGCACACCCAGACCAAAGTTACCGATGGTTCGCCCATCCTGGTCATGCACCCCTACCTGAGAGAAGGTCACCACATCGTCATTTTCATACCACGGCGTGAACAAGGAGGCAGAGCTCTTGCTCAGGTCCCCGTTGTCATCCACCGTCAGCGTGACCCGGGCTTTACCAAATTTCCCCAGTAAGTCCTGAGCCTGCTGCTGAACGGGATTCAACACCTCAGCTTTGGCTTTATTTTTTGCCCAACTCTCGGCTTGATTTTGCACCTGGTCGCCGGTCATGTTGTTCCAGTCCTGACCACCCACGGACTGGGCCATCCCAGCGGCTTTCATTTCCATGGCGGAGGCAGGCATCCGGCCATCCTTGTCGGCCTTCGGTAATGGGTCATTGCCCATGCCGAGTTCCGGCAAATTATTCACGTACAGACCCGACTCATCGGTGGTCGGCAATAATGGGGAGTCCACAGGTAAGAGCAAACTTTCACCGGCCTTCATCGCCTCCCGACGGTTAAGCCCACCGTTATTCAGGATACGCAGCTCCGCCACCGTAATGCCGCTTTGCAGGGCTAACTGGTACAGGCTACTGTCAGCCGGGACGACATAGAGGCGGGTTGTTGAGGTGGCAGAAGAGATGTCATTCTGTGCAGCAAAANCCGCGGTCGAAAAACCANTACTCATGACACAAATTGCTATAGCNGAAAGACGCATTGTTATTTTCATTATTCCATTCCCTTTGCGCCGAACGCGCTATCCTAATTAAATGGTCATCGAATCGGAATATGTACCGATGAACGAGTAACGCCAAACAGAATTACATTCAATTATTTTCCACTGCCATCACAAATATGGACAGACGATTCAGTAGATATAATGACCAATCAATAATCACATTCTCCGCCAGTCACTAAATTCACAGTTAATCATTAATCAGTCAGGGCGTGAGAATAGATAACCATAAACAATGAAACGAAATTAGCGAAATGGCAGCGAACAAAAAATACACAAAAAAGGTTAGCGTCACACAATCATAGCAACGCATTGGATTATAATTTAAATAAGAAATATATTAACCAATCAGCACCAGACATATCACTAATCCGTCAAGTAACCAGCCATGAGTGATATTGATGACGATTATACATAATAAAAATGAATGCAGATCAATTGATCGCATTTAATGATTAATACAGATTAATATCCTGTTATTGATTAAAATATAAACCAATAAAAGTATCATTACTTGAATTTGTTTCCATGAGCAGATTTTTAGATCAAAAAAGACAGTTGTTAACCGCTATATTCAAAACGAAAAAACATGACAAAAATCAATAAATGCAATCATTTTAAGCTGGGATTTCAAATAAAAATAACCCCAATAAATGCCAGAAAAATTAATTGATTAATATTAAATCAAACACAAAACAATAAATGACAACACTTCATTTAACATGAAAACTAATTTAAAAATGCAAGGTAACAAAAATATCGAATCGCATTAACAAAATTATTTTATCCATATTTAATATACATACACCGTCGAATAACAAACAATAAGAGACCGGTGTATTATTTCAATTTCATACAATCCACTGAAACCTTATTTTGCATTATTAATTATCAACAACAGCTAAACCGGGAATATGGCAAATATCTCGACATAATCGATCAAGACAATGAAGTTACTGAGATTAAAAAACCAACCCCGACAAGGTTTGTCAATGAAGATCAATATGCACATTCCGATTGTCAACCATCACCACCAAGACATCACATTGGGCAATATGCGAACAGGCAGCAATCCACAGACACTGTTCCCCAGCCATGAGGCTGTAAATCACTCTCTTTTACAACAGGTGAGGGTCGGACAGACCCACTACCAGACGGTGCAGGTTGACGGGAATACCCGATTAGTGGACATCGTGATGAATTGACGGGCTAATCACCCTTGAGTTGAATCAATAAGGAATAAACAGACTGCGCTTAACAAACAGGGATGAGATGGCGGGTTAAACTGATGACACCTATTACTGATGTTTCAATTTTAACCTGAGAGACTAATGACACCACTTAAACGGTGTACTAGAACAATCAAACCACAAACGTCAGGATGGTTTAGGATACCGTCAGTGGTTCAGGTTTCAGACGCTTTTTCGACTTCCTTCACATGCTCAGCGACAATGTGCAATAAATTCGGTAAACCCTTTTATGGTTGAATCGGAAGTTTTTTACGTTACGAAGGTATAAAAAGCACAAGCCAAATATCCAGTTGCACTGGCTGTCAGGTATGCGTATCAGCCAGGCTTCATTTTCTTTACTCGGTTGAGAACAGTCCGCGCCTGATGCTGCCAGTGGCCTAAACGTTTATGCCAGTCGTTAAGAATACTGGGGCATGGGGCTATAGGTTCAAAATTAGTAGATATCTGAAGTGCAAGAGAGAATGTGTTACATACGGATTTAATGAACATATCTCGCAACAGCCCCATCATCAGAGCAAACGGCCTAACAGTACACCTTCAATCCAGTGTGGATTAATTTAACGTCGAAAACCAGACGGCTCTGAATCAAGAGGTTCGGCAACCAGTTCAATATCCCGTTGGAACATAAAAATAATCCGGAACGTCAATGGTTCTCCGGTTTATCTCAAAGCTACTTAACTGTTCAATCCCTTTTAAACGTTCGGTATTATGCACTACGGCAGTGGTCACAGAGATAATAATCTTACCAGCCAACTCGTACCCCAATGGTACCACCAATCGAATAGTTATCGCTGACGTTATGGGTTGCACTGATTAAGTTAACATTGCCGTACACCGCATAGCGCCCGTTCTGCCATTCATGGGTCCCACCAACGCCCACGCCGACCGACTGGCGTTTATCCAGGGTGCTGAAATCCACACCGGAAACGTGAGTTTTAGTCCCGTTCATAAACTCGTTGTACACATCGACATTACCGTAAACATGTGACCGGCGGGTTGTGCCATCTTCAGCTCGCCAGACAATGTCCTTATCCAATGACACGCCCAACCGGCCTCGCAGGCTATC
>NZ_ATYS01000052.1 GCF_000427805.1 Budvicia aquatica DSM 5075 = ATCC 35567
AGCAGTCCGCGGGTATGTCGGCCGGGAGCGGTATGACCCAGCGTATCGGATGCAGTGCGATGACTGAAGCTGATGGTAGTGGTGTCTTCCAGCGCAAGCAGGACTGGATGGCGAGTAGCCTCTTCANCAGTGGCAATAAAGCCAGCCTCAGCAATCGCTTCAGGTAAAACGGAGGGGTTACGAATGAGGCGGNAAGCGCCTTCAACTTCAGCAGTAGATTGAGACGATTTCACGATAGAAAGTCCGGTATGTTGAGCAAGAGAAGTGGCGAGAGTTACCAGACGACGGGTACGGCGGGGATCGCCAAGTTTNGCCAGCCCGAAAACCTGTTTAGCCCATGAATAGCAGTCAGAAAGTAACATTTTAAAATCAAGAATGAGAGGAAATATAAAGAAAGATCAACAGACAGAGAAAAAGTTCAAAAAAATCCCCAACGAATAGGTCGGGGACTTGTGTATAAGAGACAGGTTGAAAAACGGGGTCCAGCCCTTAAGCCGAGAGTTAACCTGTGAGCTAAAACCTGGATCACCGTTTTCACGGGAATGACGGAAGAGAGGGAAAACAAGATAACGGGGGGAATAGAAAATCATTCCCCCACACCAAATCAGAAACTAAAACGATACCCGCCGTTAATCTGATTCTGTTTAAACTGGCTGCCGCTAACCTGCTCCAGGTCTAAATAAAGATTATGCTGTTTGCCAATGCCTACGCTGGCACCAACACCGTTTGCCCACCAGTCACCTTTGAAGGAGTGAGCTTCTTTATTACCGTTTAAACGATAATCAGCATCCCCGTTAAACTCATGAACATAGCTGCTCTTAAGGTAAACATTAACCGGGGTAACGCCTTCTGTCACTTCATATCCAATCAGCCCGCCGACGCGGCCCAAGGTAGAGGTGTAGCTGGATAAATCCACTTTTAAACCGTTGGAGTTATTGAAATGACTACTGTCCTGCCATGCAACGGTTAGCTGGCTTTGAGGCTCGATATAGAACCCGCTGTTTTCAGGCGTAAAATGAAAACGCTTACCGGCTTCAACCGACAGTGATATACCGTTAGATGAAGCACTGCCATCGACCCCATTACCGGCGGTATCTTTTACGTTAATTTCGTTACGCATGCGGTTATATTTCAACAAGGTATCAACGTACAGACCACTGTTATCCAAATAACCGGCGTACAGACCGACATGGCGGTTTCTCATATCGCCGTCACCGTTCTGATAATCCTGATTAGAATTGCTTTGCCCCAGTGCAGCGCCCAGATACATCATGCCGCTGGCAGACTGCCACTGCTTATCGGCCCCTAACTGCGTGCCGTTATAAGTCATATCGAATCCGCTTAGTTTACCGCTGCCGAACGACGTAAAGTTACCGGCATAGCCGCGTAGCCAGACGTTGCCATCAACGTCAGTGCTACGCAGCTGCCCCATACGCTGCATCAGAGTCTGGGTTTCCGCATAATTCATTAAATAACCGACGTTCAGACTATTGGCTGAAGCATTGGCGGTTGAAGTAATAGGCGGGGTTGGTTTCTCAACTCCCGGATCTGGATTTGGCACTGGGTCTGGATCCGGCGTTGGGTCCGGATCGGGCGTTGGTTCAGGCTCTGGCGGAACGGTACCCGCACCGTATAGCTGCCAGTCATTACCCGACTGTTGAATATCATATAAATAGCCCCCCAGCTCAACCTGATTAGTCAGGGCAAAGCTACCGGCACCGTCTGCGGTTTCAATAATGGTCAGAACTTCCGTTCCGTCAGTGGATTCACTGCCGTTATTCACCACGGTAACCTGATGATTACCAGCGGTTGTTCCGCTAACGGAAAGTAAGTCACCAACGCCTTCCACCAGGCTGCTGCGCATAACAAAGTGGCCGTTACCGCTTAGGTTAGCAACCTGCAAAATACCGTTAGGGGTTGTCGTGCCGGTGAAGGCCACGGTAGAACCATTGGTTAACTGTAAGTTGTTGACCAACGAATCACCGTTCATATTCCACCGGCTATCGTCCATCGCCAGATTAACGGTGGCGGTTGCATCCTGATTAGCCAGACCGGTCAACGCTGAACCACTGGTCATATCTAAATCAATCACGGCTCTATTTTGAGCATACAGGCCACCGTTGATTTGCATCATTCCGCGCCCCTTAATCCAAGAGGTGGAACTGTCGGTGATCATCGCAACATTATTGGTATCAATCGTAATATTACCCGCCAGGTTAACCTTACCGCCGACATTAGCTACCATAGCGTAAGAGTTTTTAGACACCAGCGAAGTATTGGTTGCGTTAATCACACCGTCTGTAACGGCCCAAAATGCATAGGTGCCGGTACCCAAAACTTTAGCGTCAACATTATTAAGATTAACCACCGTACCCGTTTGTTGGGCGCTTACGGCATGGCTCAATGTAGTGATCTTTGTATCGTTAATATTCACGGTTGGTGCATTATTTGAGCCGCTTAGTCTCGATGCCATCACACCACCGGCCTTTTCGGAGATAAGCGTACTACCGCCGCCGATGGTCATAGTACCGGTGCCGATTTCTAATGCATTGGCTCTACTGCCTTTGGTATGGATGGCTAAGGCATCTGCCTCAAACTTCATATTTGAGGATCCGACATACCAGATGCCGTGAGCATCATTACCAGTCGTGGCTATCAATGAATTGCTACCAAGATTAACCTTATTCGTGCCCGAGTTAAGATTCAGCCCATAAGCAAAATCACCGGTAGTTAGAATAGTCAGCCCGCTGGCGGTAAGGTCTGAAGCAAGCTTAGTTCCACCAAGGGTGATCCCTGAGGAGTGACGACCGGTTGTTGAGATAGAGCTATTATTGCCTAAATGAATATTGGCCTTACCGCTATTCACACTAATCCCGTCGGCATTTGTGGAGTCAATGACCAGCCCGTTAGCTTTAAAGGTGGTATTACCATTGGTTTCGATTGCTGCGGATGTGCCGCCGTCGAAACCGCTCACCGTCACGATTTTGCCGCCATTACCAAGATCAACGGTAGAGTTGCCGGAACCGGTTGCAATGCCCTTAGCTCTGTTGCCACCTTCTGTGGTGATCTGTAGATTATCGGCAATTAATGAACCACCAGCACCAACGGTAATTGAGGTGACTGTTCCTGCTGGAGATGAGGTACTTATTACACTATCAACACCCAGGTTCAAAACGCTATTTAAGCCACCTAAAATACCGTCAGTCGAGTTTCCACCGTGGACATTAATAGTGAGATTTGACCCCGAAACGTTAACATTGTTGTCTGCCTTCACGCCATAGGCATAGTAATCACCGGTAACGTCAATTGATGAGCCGGTACCCAGATGGTGAGAAGAACTGCCGCTTTTCGCAAGATTAATGCCTATGACCGCAGTACTGTTATTTGCCGGTGCGCTGTTAACAGTAACATTAATTTTACCGCTACCTAACTGCAAGCCGGTAGTATCAGAGCTATCGGAAATAATGCCATTAATATCGGTTGTATTAACGCTGTCATTAGCATTAATGGCCTGATTAGCCAAGTTTACGGTATTGGTATAATCCACAGCGTAAATAAGTGGCGAAAATATAATACTTCCGGCCACAACGATTGAGGGAGAAATGAATTGATTACGCAAGAAACATGATAAAGCTTTAATTTTCAATTTGTTATTCCTTAACTACAACTATTCCATTTGGAACTCTAATCGGTAGATATAGACAGAAAAACTGCCTACTACCCACTTCAAGCACTATAAAATATTGATCTGAACATTGTGGGCCAACTCTACCAGCCCTATAGATTAAGATCCAATAATTTAACGATCTAAAATGTTGTAAAATATAAATTAGTGAAAATTAAAAAAGTTATACGGCTATTTCACGATGAAACAGTTAGCGTGGCTAACTAATTATTTATCGTTCAAATCAGGCGATAAACCAACAGAAAAAACCCCGCAGGCGCTAGCTCTGACGGGGTTTGTTAACTTAAATAATACTTAGGGTAATATCACCGAGTCACTGATAACCACCTTGCCGACGTGCAGCCGTGAGTCAAAATGCTGCCAGGCCCGTTTAGCGTCGGCAAACGAAAACACGCTGTCAATAACCGGTATAATTTTATGCTGCACCAGCGCCCGGTTCATTTGTTCAAAATCTTCACGCGAGCCCACGCTAATAACCCTAAATCGGGCGGCACTTTTAAACAGGCTAAAGAAATCAATTGCCAGCCCATCCTGAGCGACAAAGCCAATCAGCGCCAGTTCACCACCGATACCGATAGAACGAATGGATTGATTCAACGTGCCCGGCCCGCCAACCTCAACCACTCGATTTACTCCCTGCCCCGAGGTTAATCGCTGAACTTCTTTACTCCATTCAGGGTGCTGAACATAGTTGATAACCTCATCGGCACCCAGTGCTTTTAATCGTTCAGCTTTAGCCTCACTCGACGTGGTGGCAATAACCCTTGCCCCCATGGCCTTTGCCAGTTGGATAGCAAACAGTGAAACCCCGCCGGAACCTAAGGTTAATACCGTCTCACCGGCTTTAATCGGCCGGTCGCCGTTAAGCGCCGCCCAGGCGGTAACGGCGGCACAAGGAAGCGTCGCCCCCTGTTCAAAGCTAAGATAATCAGGTAACGATACCAGTGACTCCTCACTCACGACTTTATATTCCGTCAGCCAGCCGTCACGATCGCTGCCATAAAGTTCATCACGCGCCTGAGCCTGAAAAGTACCGCCAAACCAGCGTGGCATAAAGGTATTGACTACCCGATCGCCTACCTTGAAACGTTCGACCCGTTCACCCACTTGAACCACTTCACCGGCGGCATCCGATAACGGAATATACCCTGGTTCTGACGGTAACGTATATTGGCCGTTCATAATCGCCAAATCACGGTAGTTAAGCGAGGTTGCGCGCACTCGAACTAACACTTCCCGCGCCTGAGGTACCGGCATATCTTCCTGATGCAACTCTAAGCCATCAGGGTTACCGAACTGTTTGAAACGATAGCTTTGCATAATGATGTTTCCTATTGGGATAACCTGTACTTAATACTCAAGCAGGTGCATAACGCTCTCTGCATAGCGGGTACCGCTAATGGCATCGGACGGGAAAACCGCCTCAATAGCGGCTAATTCGCTGTCGGTCAGAATGACGTCCAGTGCACCGAGGTTTTCTTGCAGATTTTTGATTCTTCGGGTGCCGGGAATGGGTATCAGATACTCACCGCGTGCCAGAACCCAAGCGAGTGCTAACTGTGCCGGGGAACAGCCTTTGTCCTGCGCCAGCGTTCTGACTTGTTCAACCAGATGAAGATTGCGCGCAAAGTTATCGCCCTGAAAACGCGGGTTGTCACGGCGAAAATCATCAGCGTCAAAATCCTCCGGGCTTTTTATTGCTCCGGTCAAAAAGCCGCGGCCTAACGGGCTGTACGGCACAAAGCCAACGCCTAAACGTTCGCAAACGGCCAGTACCGAATTTTCCGGATCCCGAGTCCATAGTGAGTATTCACTTTGCAGTGCAGTAATCGGGTGTACCTGATGAGCCCGTTCCAATGTTTGGGCGGAAGCTTCAGATAAACCGAGGTAGCGTACTTTACCGGCCTTAACCAATTCGGCCATGGCGCCGACCGTCTCTTCAACCGGCACGTTAGGGTCAATACGATGCTGGTAATAAAGATCGATATGATCAACCCCAAGGCGCTTCAGGCTGGCATCACAGCTGGCATGAACATATTCCGGCCGGCCGTTAACTCCGCGCAGCTGAGGATTATTAGGATCGAGCTGAATGCCAAACTTAGTGGCTAAAAATACTTCATCGCGTCGCCCCTGAATGGCACGGCCGACCAAGATTTCATTGGTGTGAGGACCATACATATCGGCGGTATCGAGAAAGTTAAGGCCACGGTCGAGCGCATAGTGAAGGGTTGCCAATGATTCACTATCATCATGAGCACCATAAAATGCGCTCATCCCCATACAGCCAAGCCCGATTGCCGATATCCGCGGGCCGTTTTTGCCTAATGTGCGAGTTTTCATAACTGTCCCTTATGTAGCAATAATGAATTAGAGAGAAAGGTGATGGTGCAGCCTGTTTATCGGCTTAACTGGGCGTGATGAATTGCTGATAAGGGCTCAGTAAGCCCAAGTGAAAAGAATTTTTGGGTGTAGCTTTTATCCATATGCTCTTTCAGCGCTGACGGGTTACTAAAGATTTCCCACAGGGTGAACGCCTCCGGATTGCCATCATGCTGAAAGATTTTAAACAGTTCACATCCCGGCTCTTTTAGCGTTTCGTCAATCAGCTCCTGCATGGCCGATTTCAGTTCTTCAGCTTTACCCGCCTTTGCTTGAATCAATACCGTTGCTTCAGTTTTATGGCTCATGATTATTCTCTCCTTGGAAAAATACGGTCATCACAACGATGGAGAAATTCTAGACAAAGCGAGTTAATGAAACTAGATTGATAAATTCAATCTTAAATTCCGAATATGAAATCATGCTGGATGAATTAGCGCTATTTGTAAGTATTGTAGAAACCGGAAGCTTGCGGGCAGCGGCAGAAAAGGCATCGATCCCTGCGCCTACGCTAACCCGTCGCCTGCAGAAGTTAGAGCAGCACTTAGGCTGTCGCCTGCTGCACCGCAGCGCCCGACGAATGACACCAACCCGTGAAGGCTGGCAATACTACGAGCAGTGTCGCCCGCTGGTACATTCACTACAGCAAGCAACCGCCAAGCTGGACGTGACACTCAATCAGGTCAGCGGCCTGATCCGTATACTGGCCCCGGCTGATTTAGCCAATGATAATCTGGCACCGGCCTGGATGTCGTTTTTGGCGCAGTACCCGCAAACCCGGCTTGAGCTGGAACTGAATAATTACACTCAAGATTTGATCGGCAGCGGTGCTGATGTCGCTATCCGCGTGGGTGCTCAGCCTGATTCGTTACTGAATATGCGTAAACTCGGGCAGGCTAAAGAACTGCTGTTGGTCGCGTCCCCCGACTATCTGGCAAGGCACGGCGAGCCTGAGTCTATGGATGAGCTGAAGCTACGTGACTTGGTGATCAGCGCACCTATATCGACCTGGGAGGTGCAACACCGCCAGTCGGGAGAAACCGTACGCTGGCAACCGCAGGGGAAATTCTGCGTTAACGGCGTTTATTTGGCGCTACGGGCCGCGATAGCCGGATTAGGCATTCTGTTCTGCCCGACCAGTTTGTGCCATAGCCAACTCCAACGCGGCGAACTGGTCCAAGTATTACCCGAGTGGCGAGGAGCCCCGCGGGAGATTTATGCCGTCTGGTCGCAGCAACGCTATGTTCCGGCCAGAGTCCGGGCACTGATTGAACATTTAGCCGCGTTTTGCCAACAGAATCCTCAGTTAAGGATCTAAAGGGCGGGCTAAAAACCTCACATACAAATCTGACGCTAGGTTACAAATATAAAATAACCATCAGTCCGGTTATCACTAAATCCCCCCCCATTGACTCAACGAGATAATGAGGTAATCGGAGATAGCTACGAGGGTACTTAAAGTAAGTTGAACTGGCGGAAGACTATTTGAATAGTGGTAATCGATATTACATGCAATGTTTGGTCTATATAACCAGGCAAATCCCCAGTAAAAAACCTAAAGATTTGCCTGAATTTCTTTACTTAGCGGTTCTAAACCTAAAGCAGCAGCAAAGTCACCACGATTGTCGCACCGATGGTAGGAATTGCATTGCGTTTAGCAATTTCCATCGGGTTAACGCCGGCAAGCTTGGCGCAAATAATCGCGGCAGCGGCAACAGGAGACATTGTACGCCCCAGAGCAGCAGCGATTTGTGCCACGGAACCCAGTTCAATTATCTCATAGCCAAAATCAGCCGCATGTGGCACCACCGCACCGTTAAAGGCTAAAGCGGCAGCGTTACCCGAGCCGGATACCGCAGCCATCGCAAAAGGCCCCGCAGCTGCAGCAAACTGGGCCGCTGCCTGAGACTCTTTCATCACATTGACCAGCGCACCGGTTAAACCAATCGACTCCATACCGGCACAAAACATTGCCGCCGCTGCCATCAGGCCAACCACATCAGCAAAGCCATCACCGGCTCCGCGGAAAAACTTTTTCGTCGCCTCTCCCGGATTACAGCGAGTAACAACAAAGCCAATCATGGTACCCAACAGCATTGCCTGCGGTACCGATATAAAAGGAATTAAGCCGATTTGTTTAGAGCTGATCACTAAAAGTATCAGTGGAAGTACCGGTACAACAGCATACAGATAGTTCACCTTCACGACTTGGCCCTCATCCGTTGCCAGAGCATCCTTATTGGAGCCCACCCCCTCTTTCATCACTATCGCCATAATCGTCAGAAGAACAGCCGCAACGCCCAGGCTAATCAGCACCGAAGGCGTCGTTCTGGCAATGACCGTCATCACGTCAACTTTTGCCATATCGGCAATTTGTGGGTTAAACATCAGGCCCGGAGAAATAACCGAGCCCCATGTTCCTAAATAAACCGCAGAAGCGGCCATGCCCGGTTTTACCTTCAGGGCCAGCAGCATAGGAATTAACAGTGCGCCCACAGCGGCGGCCACACCCGCAGCCGATGGCAGTGCAATATTCAGGAAAAAGGTCACGATAACCGTACTCGGCAAAATAATCATCGGAACGCGTTTTAAAATATTGGTCATCATCGCCACAAGATGATCGGAACACTTGGTATAATTCATCACATAGGAAAAACCCAACACCGTACAGATGGTTGGTACTAAACCACTATTAACAAACTGCTGGATAAATGCGTCTACAGATCCGACTAAATCTCTGCCCAGAATGGCCATCAGTCCGCCAGAGAGAGCCAAAACCAAGCGCGTTTCATAGTTTTTTATAATCAGCCAAAAAGTGGCTATTATTATCAGCAAACCTATAACAATCAGTGTCATATCGTTACTCCTTGGTATTAAATAAAGGTAATTTGTTTTTTTTAGTTATTATTGAGCCAACGCCTTAAATAGCGAATCCAGTAAGTTATCTTTGGTGTTAAGCGCCCCCTGCTTCTCATTTAGCCAAGCTTTGTCGGCTTCGAGTTTCTGCTCTATATTTTTCAGACCAACGCTAGTGCTTTGAGGCGCCGGAGATCCCGGCCCTTGAAGGGTAGAAACCACGTGTGCCGGGCTGAGTGTTTCACGAAACTGCATTTCAGTTAGCGGCAGAGCGCCGTCATGCCAGTCGAGTTGTGCCGTTACTTGCGCATAGATTTCAACGGCTTTTGCGTAAGGGAATGTCGTCGGCAGATACCCATCCTCTCGGGCAACCGTTACCATATCGCTGGCAAAGTGATGCCCGACCCGGAATGGCACCGCGTGTACATGCTGGAGGGTTTCGGCCAGTGCCATCGTGCAGGTCCAGTCATTATTCAGCTCTTCAAGCGCCCGTTCAGGTAAAACCTTCAGCATGGAGAAAGCCCAGTTGGCGAGCTGAAGCATATGTACAGCGTGAACAAAAACCGCGGAGTTATCTTCTGAGACACTCTCTTTGTTATCGTACATCCCCAATTGCAGATTATGCGCACGGATAACGGCCGTATGGGCGGCACCGATAACGTCACTGGCCTTTGCTCGCGTCTTTTGGATAATCCCTGGATTGCGCTTTTGCGGCATCGCCGAAGAGCTGTAGGCAGCAGACGAATCTAACAGCAGCCAGGGACGTATTTGGGAGTACTGTTGAGCAATGTCTTGCATCAGAGTAGTCATGCGAATAGCAACATTTTGGGCAATACCCGCCGCTTCCACTGGGATATCAAAAAGGCTGACCTGAGTACTATCCAGACCGTTAACTATCGGGCCATCAAAACCCAGCAGTTCGGCTAAACGGCTGCGATCAATCGGCCAATGAGAATTAGCTAATACCGCAGAGCCTAAAGCAGAACGATTGATGCGCTGCCATGCCTCACGGATGCGGTCAAAGTCCCGTTCAAAAGATTCGAGAAATGCCCAAAAATAGAAGCCAAGGGTAATCGGCATCGCCTGAACGCCATTGGTATAGGCGGGCATCCACGTTTCGACGTTGTCTTTGGCAATGTTTAAAATATTTTCACGTAATAGATTGAGGTTTTGCGCAAAATCAAGCACCGACAGGCGTAAGCGAGCCTGATTTAAGGTAGCAAAAATATCCTGACGGCTGCGCCCGGTATGAATAAGCGTCGCCATCTGACCGCACTGTTCTATCAGCAGCTTTTCAAGCGGCATAATGTCGGTAAATGGCTCAACATCAGGCTCGGCCTGTTTAGCTTCTGCATCCAATTGAGCACCAGCTATCGCTCTGGCCTCTTGTCGGGAAATAATACCCACCTCTAGCAGCATCACTAATGAAGCCCGGTTGATTTGGTTTTGCCAGTAGCCCCAATTTTTGGCTTCCGCTTCATCACTTGTCGAATGAGGTAGGTCACGGCCCCAAGGGATAGTAGAAATTACCATTTATATTGCTCCTTAATACTTCAAATTCAGATGCCACTGCGTGGAAATTATGATTACCTTACATAGGGTTACCGCTACCGGTTTGTTATGCCGACGGTGAGTTTACTTTGGCGCACTAATCACGCTTGGCATAAATTACAATTGAGCCGGCCCCCTCAGCCGAGTAACGGCTAAGTTTTTATACGCTTCGGTTGAGCAACAGGCGGGATCGTTTGTAGGTAGCTGGCGAGCCAATTCAAGATATTTTTTTACTATTTAATCAAATAGATATTCATCTTCTTATCTTTTCATCAGCGCTAATCACTTAAAGTTGATTGTATACAGGCTTAGTATTTTGACCAGATGGTATTATCTTATGCATGATGCCTTTTTAGCATAGGGTGATGACTTATGAAGCACTTACCTAAACTTAATCAGTTGCTCGCATTTCAAGCTATCGTGCAGCACGGTAGTATTCGTGCCGCAGCAAAAGCCTTGCAGCAAACGCAACCGGCGTTAACCCGCTCAATGAAAGAGCTGGAACATACTATGGGGGCATCACTGCTGATCAGAGGCAGCTTCGGGGTAACGCTGACCGATGCCGGGAGAGCCCTAGCCTCGCGATCCAGCCTGATATTAGAAGAGCTGGAGAAAGTCAGCGAAGAGATCCACGTTATTCAGCAGCTTTCGCAGGGGTCGGTGGCGTTCGGCATCTCCCCAATTCTGGCAATCAGCATTTTGCCGCAGGTTATCGGTGAATTTAGCCACAAGCGGCCTGAAGCCCAAATCATTATTGAAGATGCGCAGCTACCGGTGCATATACCGCGCCTGCGAGAAGGTAAATTAGATTTTGTGATTGGGGTAAAGTCTGAGGATGTTTCGCTGAGCGAGTTTATTGTTGAGCCTCTGTTTACCACCAGCTTTGGCGTTATTGCCCGCAAAGACCATCCTTGTGCAAAATCCACATCGTTTAATGAGCTGGTTAATGCTAAATGGTGGCTTACCGATGCCCATATTGGTTTTTTTAAACAGATAGAAGAACAGGTCCCCTACTTTAAGCACAATAAGCCATCGATTGCCGTCAGGTCTGATTCGTTAGTCTGCGGATTACCGCTTCTGATGCACAGTGACTATTTGGGTATCTTGTCGACCATTCGCGTCAAGTTAAGCGAATATGAAGATAAGCTGTGCATTTTGCCTATACAAGAAAAGCTTCCCTCCGCACACTTTGTACTGATATATCCGCGAAAAATACCGCTAACCCAAACCGCCCAGAAAATGATTGATATTATTCGCTGGCATTGTGCGAGATATGAGTGGTAGGTGCGGGCCATAAATATTCTTTACGCCCGCACGCCTTAATCCAATTGTCAGAATTGATATTTAACACCCAGAGTTAATGCAGTATCACTATAACCATCATCACCCAGTTGCTGAGATACATTACTCCAGACATTCAGCTTTCTACTTAACTGCCCTTCCAGACCCAGTTTTAACTCACCCAAATTACGGCTGCCCGTTTGCTTAATTTCAACATCATCCAGCATAGCACCCGCCTGCTGACTGTTATGCAACCAGTTCGCCTCGGTATATACCGTAAATAATTTATCTGAATTTTTATCAAAATCACTGACGCCATCGCGGGATACTTTCACGCCCAGACGGGTCTGAATATTATCACTACCACTGGATTTTACTCTGGTACCATTATATTCAGTATGATCGTCAGCCTTTAGCCCATTCCAGATGACCTGCGCCTGCGGTGTCACAAATACACCACTATTTTCACCTTGATACACTAGTAAACGGTAACCCATTTCAAGTGAAGCACTATATCCATTGATATTATAATCTTCAGAATGCAATCGTTCGCCCTGAACCTTCGCATCTAACCAGCTGTAGTTGACCAAGCTATCTACATACATCCCATCCATAGTATTGGCATTCTGATACCAGGTTGCGTAGAGCCCGGCGTTATAACCGTCGACATCCCCCTTAGAAGAGTATCGACTCTTATTCGATGAAGTATGGCTACTGGCTTGCCCGTAACCCAGCATAATCCCTAGGCCTAAACGGTCCACTTCGCTGAATTGTGTATTAACCAGTTCCCCGCCACCTTGGATCACATAGCGATTAGTTGACGTGTGTAACTGTTTTGATGAGTCACGGAACTTGGTACGAGAACCCACCTGCCTTAACCACATACTGGAGTTTTCAGCCCGTCCTTCCCGATCTTCCAGACGCAGATTAAATAAGCTACTTGCTGCGGCCATATTGGCGATATAGCTACCTGCCTCTGGCCGATAAATAGGATTTTGTTTATTTTCTGGCTGAGTTGGCGCTACAACCGGAGGCTTAATCTCAGCTGGTGGATAGGTTACTGGTGGTTCAGGCAATAGCTCAGAACGAAGATACCAATTACCATTTTCGTCACTCACTTTATTTTTATGTAAGAAGTATTCATAAACACCTGCAACCGCACGGTTTTTCAGCGTAAAAAGACCATCAGACCGCCCGCCAACCTGAATAACCTCAATACCATCAGTAGTCAGAACACCACCACCACCGATATTATTAATAATGAGTCCCGTTTCGCCACTGGTGTTGCCTGTCACAATGAGTTTATCAGTATCAGAATTATCATCGGCTAATACCGTGTTCATAATAAGCGTTCCGCCACCGATATAATCACCGCTCACCGTTAGGGTTTTAAATACGCCACGGGCCGGAGCCTCAAAGCTTAACGTTCCGCGATTACTCAGCGTGGTTAGCGCAGAGTCGTCAGTCATTACCCATTGGCTATTTGAATCAATCGAGAGCTGATTGACACCAGCCGTAGCGCCGCTAAATATTGAAGCCTGATTTAGTGAGATATCGACAGTTGCCGCTGAACTGTCGGAAAGCGAAATGATATCTCCATTAATGAGAGATGAATTAGCCGCTATGGTGACTGGACCGGACTGAATCGTCCCATTATCCATGATACCAATCGCTCCCCCTTGGTTCTCCTGAGCTTTACCCGTTATAAATGAATTGTTCAACGTTAAGTCCAGCGCACCGCCCCAATTTTTTATCGCATAGCCATCCTGAGTTTCGATAACGCTATCGGTAATATCCATGCTGTTGGTCATGACATTGGAAGACGCGCTAAAAACCACCCCAGAGCTATCAGTGCCTGCCACATTTAATCGGCTCTGATTGAGTCTGGCCGAGGCGCCGTCCTGCACATGCATACCCATTGACTGATAGCCATTGATTTCAGCATTAACTCGATCGGCATAGAGAATTGCGCCAGCGTTTTTGGCATAGAGTCCGGCAGCCTTATCACCATTAATCATAAGGCGAACATTATTTAGCTGAATATCTGAACCTTCAGAGTCGGCAAAGACGCCATAGCCCGTATTCTCGATCTTAATATCGATATCAGAAGCTTTAATGGTCGTTGGCGTTACTGCATTATCATGTTTGGCATAGAGACCATGAGCATTAATACCGTGAGTGGTAATGCTACCGAGTTGAACTCCGTCTTTAAGGCCACCTTCGAGCTCTATCTGAGCTCCTTTATACATCGCGACACCAATGCCTCCATCACCGAAGGTCTCTATAGCCGTTTTATCAATTTGTGAAATATCTTTACTATTATTGGCATAAATACCAAAAGCGCCGCTACCATGAGTAATAAATTGCGAATTATCAACAATCGCCTGAGAATGGTTAATCATGTACAGACTGTGAACATTATCGCCTTTAGTTTCAATTAACACATTATCAGCTCTCGTTGATGAGCTGATTCCCTTCTCATTATTAAACCAATTTAAGTGAATACCCGCCCCAGTGTTTCCATTAGTCATGCCGTTGATAAAAATTTTGCTATTCGACAAGGTTGCTGAGGCTCCGTTCGATATAGCTATTCCCCCGACACCCGCGAATGTCAATTCGGAATTATCAACGAAAAGGTCAGAATTTAAGTCGTATACACCAATATTACTTGCTGCCACGCTTTCATTAGAGTTTAGTGTAACGTGACTAAGCCGCAGCGTTGCCCCGGCTCCGACATAGAAAGGACGAGCAATTGTATTGATGTTCGAATTGGAGATATCAAGCAATGAATCTTGCCCGACGGCATACATGGCATTCGTCCCTGCCAAAATAGTAGCGTCAGAACGATTGGTATAAGATATGTCAGAGTTCGTTAAAATAACCTGCGCCCCTCCG
The DNA here is from genome assembly GCF_000427805.1 of Budvicia aquatica DSM 5075 = ATCC 35567. Lineage (GTDB taxonomy): Bacteria > Pseudomonadota > Gammaproteobacteria > Enterobacterales > Enterobacteriaceae > Budvicia > Budvicia aquatica. Next base: position 14,648 of record NZ_ATYS01000052.1, read on the forward strand.
GCCACTCTTATCAAAGAGTAACGATTAGGGTTTTCGCGGTAATCTCTGGAGAGGGTGATATTATCACCAATAATCCGACTTGGAGTCAGCCCGTCTTTCGCTTTATTTAATGATACCAGCCCCTGCTGAGAAAGGCCTTTAGGTATATAAGTTTCACCTGAAACTAACGTAACCTGGCTGCCATCTTGAGCAAATATGCCATAAGTTCCCATATTACCAGCAGCATCTAAATCAGACGAAAGAGTGGTTAAAATAACAACAAATAGAGTTGAGAATTTAAATCTCTTGATTCGTCCTTGAATTATAATTTCAAGCATGAATATATTCCTTTTTATTCATATCATTAAATAATCTTGATGTTAAATACTTCCGATAAACCAGTAAGTTATAGTTACCAGCTAGAGATAAAAGATAGAGAACGCCACCGCTTAAACTACCGCCACCTCAAACACCTCACTAACTCTTAAAAGGCCAATAAAAACAGAATATAACACCAAACAAAAAACCATTAACAGCAATGTTAGATCGAATTAACCATGAAATGCAACATCATAGATAACGATAATTGAAATAATAAAATTAATTATTATCTATAATGTCCAAAAAGAGGAAATAACAATTTTTTCATTTAAATAAGTTTCTAAAAACAAAATAATAGACCTGAAATAAGTTGCTTTTACTTATAAAATAAAATTAATATTTTAATCGCTTTAATGCGAAGATAAGAAGAGTGAAGGTCAAAGCAAGTCGCGCATTCTTCTCCTTCCTCCTCCGCGCACTTTGTACTGATATATCCGCGAAAAATACTGCTAACCCAAACCGCCCAAAATGATTGATATTATTCGCTGGCATTGTGCGAGGTATGAGTGGTAGGAACGGGTTAGCTACAGATTAACTCACTTTAAAATAGTTTATATATGAAAACATCAAAACATATCCATTAACACCCGGTGTTTACTAACAGCACCATAACCATTATAAGAATGGTTATCAAAATCCATGCGAAGTGGCTACTAAGATGAAAATATACGGTATTGATGTAGATCTGAAAGGTGGAAAAGTATTTGGCCCGACTATTCTGGTTACTGATATTGAAAATCCCGATGAAGACATTGATGAAGACCTGCTACAAATAGAGTATAAAAATGGGTACATTGTTGATGTCGGTTACTATGGTTCCTTTGGCAACGGGAAAGTAAAAAAGCCACGCGTCTATGTCATTAAAGACGCCGACTGGGAGAATCCCGTTTATACAAGAGAAACGGAGTTAAACAAACAGCAACTTATTGAAGCAATTAAACAGGCCATCGAGATCGCTATCACTGCCGCCTGATTGAAAGTTATCTTTTGGTATTCAATCCCCACTACGATTTTTTCTTAATAAGATAAAGTTCAGTAACACAAACAGCCACATCGCAATTAATATGTTCACCGCTGAGCTAAAACAGTAATAACGATTATTACTCAATGTCTTACCCTGAAATATAGAATATCGTTTTTAACTATATAACCATCATTGAACCACAAATAATTAATAATATCCGCCTACCAATACGCGGATATTACTATATTTATAAAAAAGGCATTCTATATGAATAAATTAATTATTCTGGCTACCGTATGCTTAATTCAATTTATCGCTCAATCAGCTGAGCAATATAAAGAAGGGGTTAAACCCATTGTCCAATGGACATGTGAAGATTTTCTTTTGGTGGACGAAAGCTTTCAACCTACCGCCGTGGGTTATGCAGAAGCTTATAATAAAAAAGGTACATTAGAAGACTCAATTCTTGATATCGATGAAATAGTGAAAATTACGCCGATCATTATTCAGGAATGCGCTAAAGATAAACAAGAGAGCTTTATTCAAAAAGTTAAATCCCACGTTGAAAATTTAAGAAATAATTTTGAATGACCGCGGCATTCAATTTTTATTAAAAAAATAACAGAGAGGATCCAGTGACTGAAACAATTATCGCTACGCTCACCGAGCAGCTAGGAACGGCCCCGCTGAACTCTCTGCCGACAGAATCAAATATTCGTAAATTACATATTGAAGAGCTGATAAGGGCCAGAAGAGCAATGACTGCCCGGTGGACTACAGTGAGAATATGAACTTAGTTAATAAGCTCGGTGAACTGACCATCTCGCTTTAATCAATTGAGCTTGGTTCTGTACCATTAAAGTTACACTAAAGGCGCTTTCGAGCGCCTTTAGTATTGATGATGAATATGGTGGGGTAAACACTGGCCTAATAGATTCCGACACGCTTAGCCTGCGACGGATCGTCGGTCTATGACTTCTTTCATATAAAGATCAATAACAATGTTATGTTCCCGACTCACCCGGCCAATAAACGCCTGAAGAGAATCGGACGTGGAATAAAGCGTATCCGCGACAAGGCTATCAAAGTCGCTTTGAGTAAAACAATCATTGCCCTTAAGCGCCGAATGCTGCAGCAATGTGTGCGCTATGACTTCAAGAGCAGCACGCCTGTAGCCATCGGCAAGCAGAACATCCAAATCGGCCTGACAAATATCAAACGTGAAGCTAAAGCTGACAATCCCTGAGTCGACGGGCAAGGAGTAGGTCAACCGATCGCCTGACCGATCGACATGGGGTTCATATCCATCCCCCATCAGTCGTACTGATTGCATACCGATCCCCTAATTCAAGTCAGGCCGGGCATAAGCATCTGCAAAACGCGAATTACCACATCAAATCATCAGGCACTTTAAAATCAGCATACGGATCTTCTTCATCCAGCTCTTCCTGACTCAACGCACTATTTAATACAATACTGCTCGCATCCCGCAGAGCAATTTTATCGGCTACGCTGGCGGGGATAATCGCGTATTTGCTCTCTCCGCTGTTATCAACCACCAAACGAGCAATGGCGAGGCGACCACTAATCAGCTGAGCCTGAGTCAGCTTATCCACCGCTATTTTTTTAATTAAGTTATTATCGGTGAAGTTAAAATCAATATCGCCTTTTGAAATATCGATTCTGTTCATTTCAATCAGCTGCTTTACCTGAGCTTTATACTCTTTAGATAACGCCGCCTGTTTTTGTTGTTCGCTTAGCTGTTTATCACGCTCAAGCTGGGCTTTTTTATTTTCTTCCACCGCCTCTCTTGCCTCACGAGCCTGAACCCGCGATTTTTTAGCCGTCCTTTGGACCTTGGCCATTTTTTTACCGGTCACTAATCCGGCTTTTAGCATCTGCTCTTGTAAGGTGAGTTTTGTCATCTTTATTTCCAAACCCGTTGAATAATTTATCGGATTATACCCGTAATCGTTGAGGCTGTACCAGAATGCAGGACCCGATCGCGGTATAAGGAGAGATCTATCAGAGGCTGGCGTGACCTGCACTTAGGTTTAGCTATAACGTTCAGTGAGTCATATTCGCTGCTGGCATAGGGCGGTTACCAGAAAGGATTTTAGCCAGCTAAAAGCGAGCATTCACGCCGCCAAAGCCGGAACCTTGGCAAAGCAGAGAATAGTGTTTCCAAGTGATTGGCCCTGCTATCAGCCGTACTGGCTCAGACCTTAAGCATTTTCACCGTAGCATCCACGTCTATCTCATCTTCCGTGAAGATTAACGTTGATCCCTGGAAGGTGGTGATCGCTAATTTTTTTAGCGAACGCATTTCACCGGGCTTAGCGGCTGATTTCGGCCTGATACTATTCATCAATATACCCACAGACATCACCACATTTTCTTTATCAATATGGCTATCGGCTGACACTTCTTCACTGAAAACCAGGTAAGACTTAATCGAGGTAAGCTTAAGGCGCTCGCCGGCGATATAGATGTATTTGCTTTCCGGTAAGACTTTTACAGCATAAGCTGACAACCCTTTGTTATTGGTAGTAGGTTCGAAAGTTACCGCCGCATCTTTCTTAATCAGCTCAGGATTGGCGACTTTAATCACATGAAAATAACGGTTATCCCCGTTTTCATCTTTGATAAATCCAAAACCTTTATCTTCAAACCACGTTGTGATCGTTCCATTCATCGCCATTACCGCCTACTTAATCGTTTATTAACTCAATTTTTGCAACGCGCAGTGTAAAGCACAATGGCTGCGCAGACTACGTCTTTGGTTTAAGTCTAGATGATAAATTTCCCGGATGCGGTGAGAACGGCCAGATTCGCCAGTCGGTTTAAAATTGGTTATCATCCGCTCCCACTCTCCATCCGGCTAACCTGATGTCTAAGATTATTGATACCTTTATTGCCCCGCCGTGCCATGACGAGATCGAGATTCTCTATCAGGACGATCATCTGGTGCTGATCAATAAACCCGCCGGGTTGCTTAGCCTCTCCGGGAAAAATCCACAAAACCTCGATTCGGTGCATCATCGGCTGGTAGAGATATTTCCCGGCTGTACCCTGATCCACCGCCTTGATTTCGGGACTTCAGGGCTGATGGTGATTGCCCGCAATAAGGCGATCAATGCCGCCCTTTGCCAACAGTTCAGCCAGCGCACGGTGACCAAAGTGTACAGCGCCCTGCTGTGCGGACATCTGGAAGACAACCAAGGAATAATAGACGCGGCGATTGCCAAAGACCCGGCGCTATTCCCGCTGATGTCGATTTGCGCAATCCACGGCAAGCCCGCTCGCTCTTACTACCGGGTCGTTGAGCGCTTTTATCATAAGTTGGAAGACGGAGCGCTACTACCATTGACGCGGGTCGAGCTAACCCCGGAGACCGGACGCACTCATCAACTGCGTATCCACTGCCAGCAGTTGGGCCACCCTATTTTGGGCTGCGACCTGTATGGCGGCCTGATGCTGCCGGGCACCGAACGGACACCACGATTGATGCTGCACGCCAGTCAGCTGCATTTTGTTCATCCCGTCAGCCAAGAGCCGATCAAGGCACACAATGCCAGCCCGTTCTGACAGCGAAAGTCTCTATAACGGTGTCGTAGCCAGCGCCCCCGTTGATGAGTGCACGGTGAAGTAATGCTGATATTATTTCTACCCTCCAGCAGATACCAATATATGTAACAATTTTTCTAATCGGGAGAATTATGAAGTATCAGAAGGAATTGCAGAGATTATTGTTAGATGACCCTATAAGAATGAAGGCCCTTTACGCTGTTCGGGCATTAAACCTTAGTGATGGCTGGATCGGTGCCGGGTTTGTGCGGGATGCAGTATGGGATCGCTTACACGGATATGGGCAAAGACCCGTCGCTGGTGACGTGGACGTCGTCTGGTTCGACTCAGAACGCAGTGATCCAGCTCAGGATAGCTATTTGGAAGAGAAGCTGAGTCAACAATCTTCAGTGTTCAATTGGTCGGTGAAGAATCAAGCCAGAATGCATCAACGTAATGGTAATGGCCCCTATCTCTCAACAGAGAATGCTCTGCTGTATTGGCCTGAGACAGCAACGGCTGTCGCAGTCAGAGTGGGAAATACCCATATTATTGAGATTATTGCGCCCTATGGGCTTGGCGACCTGTTTGAATTACGTCTAAGGCCAACACCTCAATTTGAGGGAGAAAAGTTGAATATTTTTAGGCAACGTTTAACCACAAAACGGTGGGCTGAACGCTATCCCATGCTGCAACTTATCGTTCCCTCATAATCAGCAGCGGTAAATGCGGTTTCAATGGCGAAGTTTTTAGTGCAGATGAAAGATCATTGAGCCCCTTTCTATTTTTAATTAGCTCAGAAGCTGACGCTTTAATTATATTTTACCCTTTAAATTACATTTCATTTTTAATCAATAAGATAATCTAAAAAAAGCGTACTTATATAAAAACGGGAACAGCCTCTTATTGTTAACGCCAACATTTAACCATGATTAGCCTGATTGACGCCAGAAACAATCATTTTTAGGTATTAGGAAACCGCTAAGGATGTAATAAGCATTGATGGTGCGTGATTTTTATCACAAAAATATAATTATTCACACCGACAAGTTAATTATGTGTTAATGTTTTGTTTCGACCTTGTTTAAATTTAATTCAGTAGTATTCATCATTATTGAAAGGCTAAGGTATTTAGATAATTTAAATATAAGGAAAAACAGATGATCAAATTCACATTAAAATCTATAAAATTTGTTAATTCGTCCGGAAGCGCATTGATTAATTTATTTGCTCTCATATTAACTTTATCAATTTTCACATCCAATGTTGCTCTAGCACAAATAACTACAGAAAAACCAGATGTAGTACGGCTTGGAAATCTCAAATTTGCACATTATGGTGCAATTTCTTATATGAAAGAGATTGCGCCAAAATACAATTTAAAGATTGAAGAGTTCATGTTTGCGAAGGGAATTGATATTGCTCCAGCAATAGTATCAGGCCAAATTGATATAGCAGCCAGTGCCGTTGATGCTGCAATCTCAACGCGAGCTCAAGGCATCCCAATATATATTATTGCCGGATTTGCTAAAGGCGGAGCTCGTGTCGTCGTTGGCAAGGATAGCACTTTTAAATCAGTTTCTGATTTAAAAGGTAAAAAGCTGGGTGTAGCACGAGGTGGTGCTCAGGAACTCCTTATTCTGGCGGAGTTAGATAAACATGGATTAACGTGGTCTGATCGACCAGGAAAGGACGTTAGAATTGTTTATATGGCCTATGCCGACCTTAATCAGGCCCTTCAGGCTGGTAATCTGGATGCTATCAGCCAATCAGAGCCTCAAGCCAGTCAGGCAATTAATATGGGTTATGGTGTCGAATTGTTGAAACCCTATGATACCCCTGTTGGAATGCCAATTCGCGCTTTAGTAATGACCGAAGCGATGTATAAAGATAAGCCTGATGTTGCTGCTCGTGTACTTGCATTATTTGTTGAAGCAACGAATACCTTTATTCAACAGCCTGAACTCGCAGAAAAATATGTTCGCGAAGAAATGTTTAAAAATCAAATATCCTCACAAGATTATCAGGATGCCATAGGCAACTCGCCATTTAGTTACGATATTACAGTAGAGCACGTTCAAATAACGACAGATCTAATGAAGAAATACGGTATAGGCCGTATGAGTTCTCCCCCGGTTGCCGCTGATTGGGTTAAAGTAGATCTGCTTGATGCCGCGAAAAAAACATTGTTACCGCTGGATTCTAAATGATGAAGAATCTGAATATTTATCAATATATCAAGTGGATCACGGTACCGGTCATTGTGCTTTTGTTTTGGCAAATACTTTCGATGTCTGGCTGGATACAACCGACAATATTGCCATCACCAATAGCCGTTGTCGTGCGCTGGTTCGAGTATCTTTTACCCTATGAACCCTTCAATCCGGAAACGTCAAGCTGGCTGAAGTGGAGCCTTTCCGGCGAGTTACTTCATGATGCCTGGGCTAGCATCTATCGCGTTATTATCGGTTTTTTGATAGGTCTTATTCTTGCTTTACCCCTTGGGCTATGGATTGGTTCCAGTCAGTTGGGTAATGACCTAATGAATCCTTTAATCCAATTTTTACGCCCCATTCCCCCCATTGCTTATATTCCATTATCAATGTTGTGGTTCGGCTTAGGGGATCCCCCTGCATTTTTCCTGATAAGCATCGGTGCTTTTTTTCCAATACTTATTAATACCATCGCCGGTGTTCGTAATGTTGACAGCATATATATTCGGGCAGCGCGTAATCTGGGCGCTAGCCAGTTCACGATGTTCCGACGTGTAGTTCTTCCTGCGGCTACCCCTTATATTCTGACTGGCATGCGCATTGGTATAGGAACTGCGTTTATTTGCGTGATTGTAGCCGAAATGATCGCCGTTAATAGCGGTGTAGGATATCGAATTTTGGAAGCTCGCGAATACATGTGGTCCGACAAAGTCATTGCGGGCATGCTTACCATTGGTTTTATCGGCCTGATCATTGATTTATGTATGAATTATCTAAATCAACATCTTTTACGTTGGCACCGCGGAATGGAAAACTGAGGAAATAATATGAAAATATCAGATAATACTATTGCGCAAAATGAGATGAGTGAAATCAGCATTAATAATGTTGATAAAATATTTGGTCATGGGGAAAATATCGTCACTGCATTGAATAAAATAAACATTCAGATCTCACATGGTGAATTCGTTTGTTTATTGGGCCCGTCAGGCTGTGGAAAATCAACCCTGCTTAATGCCATCGCGGGATTTTCTCTACCAACCAGCGGTGAAATTATCGTTAAAGGTGAAGTTGTTAAAAAACCAGGCCCGGAGAGAGGAATGGTTTTTCAAGAATACGCTCTGTTTCCATGGATGAATGTAGAGAACAACATCGCATTCGGTATGGACATTAAAGGCGAGTCAAATGAGAAACGTCAATTAGTCGTTGAGGATTTACTGAATACTTTGGGTTTAAGTGAATTTCGCACACGATTCCCGAAAGATTTGTCTGGCGGTATGCGTCAGCGCGTTGCAATAGCGCGAATTTTAGCTCTTGATCCTCCTATCATGCTGATGGATGAGCCTTTTGGTGCACTTGATGCCTTGACGCGTCGGTCATTACAAGACGAATTATTACGCATATGGGAAAAAAGCCGCAAAACTATCATATTTGTTACTCACTCTATTGAAGAAGCTATCTATCTTGGAACCAGAGTTGTCGTTCTGACTTATCGTCCTGGTAGTGTAAAGCGGGATATTGCTATTGAAATACCGCGGCCGCGTGATAGTAGTAGTGCCGAATTCAACGAAATAAAACGTGAGCTGGGAATACTCGTGATGGAAGAGCAACAGCGATTTTCTGATGCAGAGCGGAGAGGAGAATAGAATTTATAGCCTAGATGCCATCCAAGTTGTCCGCTTGGGAAACAAAATACCCTGTATTCCCCAGTTTTTAGTTAGGCCCTTACGGACAACCAGAATTTAGCCCTTCCGTCCGGGCTATCCATAACCCTAACAGCTCTTTTTGACCACCAAGGTTAACTACAAGGGCAAAACAAACTTAGCAGATAGGTGTGATTATCTATCAAAACCTACTCAGTCAACGAGATAGGTGTGATTATCTATCAAAACCTACTCAGTCAACGAGATAAATATGATTTATGTCCCTCGCTCAATATTACTGATTCCAGGTTACATGCTGGATGAAAAGCTATGGGATGAATTTGAAATATATTTACCTAAAGAGTGGTCTGTTCTTCATGGTCCCCTTGAAGGAGGGAAAACAATCCGTGAGATAGCACGACACTTAGCCGCTATTTCGCCGCACAAAATGACAGTAATCGGTTTTTCATTGGGTGGCTATATTGCCCGACAGTTGGCTGCGGATTTTCCCGATCAAGTCGATTCGTTAGTCATTATTGCCAGTTCGCTTCGTGAAGACACGATTCATCAGATTGAAGCAAAGCGACAACTCATACAGTCACTATCAGCATCAAATTTTAAAGGACTGAGCAGCACATCTATAGCAAGGTCATTACACCCATGTAATGCATCAAAATCAGAGCTGATTGCTCATATTAAACAGATGGGGAACCGTTTGGGGTACGAGGCGCTTGTGACTCAATCGGCATTGCGCAGAGAAGGTGTCCCGGCTGCAATGATACAGTGCCCGACATTGATTATTGCGGGCTCCGATGATTCCCTGCGTCCTTTCGAAGAAGTAAAAGAACTGGCCGAGGCAATTCCTGGAGCCTTACTTAAGTCTATTACCGATAGTGGGCACATGCTACCGCTGGAACAGCCTCAGAAGCTGGCAACAGTGATTATTGACTGGCTGATGAAAAAATGAGTCGCTAGCGCTAGCGACGTATTATCGGCTTAATTTTTTGCCTGGGCTCGATATACTCACCAGCGGTGATAAATGCCCTCTTTTGGCCCTACAAAGAAACCGCCTCCCCCAGCTTTTTGCACCCCTTATCCAAAATCCAAAATTCCTCCGTCAATTACGTTGCCCATTAATTAACCCGTTAGCCGTAGCGATATACCCGATTTAAAGCCGCTATTATTTGGCCGTCAGCAGAAATGCAAAACCCCGCAGTGCGCTAACACTAACGGGGTTTCTAACCACAACGTTAAACGAGGTAACATCACGGCTGCAAATGAGCATACTCAAACTCACTCACAATTTGTACCGGAATATTGATCAAATAGTCGATGCGTATCGAAAAATCTTCATTTAGTTTCAGTCGGTTACTCCCTACTTTTTGGAGGGATATTGCATAGTTAAGCGTACAGGTAATACGCCGCTAACGGTACAGGAACTGGCCGAGCAATGCTTTACGCTTATCAGCATACTATCGAGCCTTGAAAACCCTGCGCTGAGAGAATCGCTATTCTTTATTGCACTGGAAAAACACAGAGCACTGTTGTCGTTACTGTGTGGGGGGGATTCCGGCGTCCCCCCAATCCCCGTGTAAATGAAAACGCATAGCCGTAGGCGAAGCAAACATTCGCATCGCGAATGGCCTGTAAGGTGAGCGCAGCGAATCATCTAGGTTTTAGCTCACCAATTAACTCCAGGCCTAAAGGCTGGATCCCGTTTTTCAACGGGATGACGACGATGACGGGGCCACACTCTGGTCATCCCTGTGCAATCAGGGATGACGGAAAGAGGGTTAACCTACACTGCCTTACCCACAGAACCATAAACCAAACGCCCCTGATGGAAGGTCGCCTGTCGACCCGACACTCGGGCTACCGCCTCGGCGGAACAGCTGGCATCGACCAAAACAAAATCAGCCTTATCATTTACCTTTGGCCAAACTCGCTGCCCTTTGCTGTCCAGCGGTAATACGTTGCCGGTAGCAATGGCCAAAGAACGGGATAAGGTGAATTCATCCGGTCGGGTGTAAAGCTGGGCGTAGAGATTGGCTTTTTCTAACATATCGCCGGAGCCAAAAGGCGACCAGTGATCGATAACGCTATCAGTGCCGGTCATGACAAAAACCCCTTTCTCCGTCAGCTGCGGCAACGGCATATGCAGGGTGCCGATAGGGATGGATGAGGCAATAGAAATTTGTTGCTCAGCCAGTCGCGTGGCGGTCTCTTCAATCTGCTGCGGACTCAGCGTCGACAGAGCAAAAGCATGGCTGATGGTTACATTACCTTTGAGCGATGGATTTTTTACTACGGTATCAATAATATAATTAACCGCTGCCACGCCTGCCGGGCTGGTTTCATGCAAATGAATATCTACCCCTTTGTGAGAATCCAGCGCAATCTGAAACATGGTATCGAGGGATTTTTCCATCGCGCCGTCAACGTTGGTCGGATCCAGCCCGCCGACATATTGCGCCCCCATCTTCATGGCTTCACGCATCAGATTTTCTGATTGGGAATGCAATAAACCATGCTGTGGGAAGGCAACCACTTCACAGCTGAACTCCGGTTTACGTTGCTCCAATACCACCATCAGATTTTCCAGATTTTTAAGCCCTGAAACCGGATCAACGTTGCAATGGCTGCGTGCAATCACCGAACCTTTTGAGTGGAGTAAATCAATCAGTTTACCCGCCCGCTCTTGCGTGGTTGGCTGAAGGGTTGGCAACAGCTGCTGTTCCAGCGTAATCATATCCATAATAGTTTTTCCCTTACGGGAACGGGGAGCCTGCCACGGGCCACCATAGAAGGTTTTGTCTAAATGGATATGCATATCGCGGAAGGCCGGTAACAGTAGTTTTCCCATCCCGTCATAGGCCGGAAGGCTGTTATTTAGCCCGCTGCCAGATGAGTGAATCTGAATAATCTTCCCGTCTTTAATTTCCAGAGTCGCTAAGTCAGTTTCTGTGGCAGTAACAACACTCCCCTCATAAACAAAGCCCTTCTCCAGCCTGACATTTTTTAGATAATAGTGGGGATGGTTAATTGAAGTCATAGCGCTCGCTGAGTTATCCGCTGTTTTACAGTCCACCGAAGACGTAGACGCAGGTGCGGCATAAGCCAGACCGCCGGTGGCGCTGATAGCCGCTAAAACCGTCGCCAGTTTACCGCCCTGAGTAAGAAACTGTCTTCTTTTATTCTGGTGAGTACTTTCCATTTTTACTCCTTAATCATAATAGTTGACCAATAAAATCAATGAATAATATGAGTGCCTGTCTCGCCCTTCAGCGCCTGAGGTAGTTTTTCAGGTACCGTAATAATCACTTTGCTACCGCCATTGGCTAAAAAAGAGAGGCTCGCCTCTATTTTCGGCAGCATGCTCCCGGCCGGGAAATGCCCTTCGGCGATATATTGCTTAATTTCATCCACGGTGACTGAATCCAAAGCTTGCTGATTCGGCTTACCAAAGTTGATGCAAACCTTCTCAACGCCGGTAGTAATAATCAAGGTATCGGCATTTAGGGTTTCAGCTAACAGCGTAGTCGATAAATCTTTATCGATAACGGCATCAACGCTGTGATATTGCCCGTCCCGATCTTTAATCACCGGGATCCCACCGCCGCCCGCACTAATCACCACAAAACCACTGTCAATCAGCGACTTTATCGCCTCAGTTTCAATGATCTTTATCGGATCCGGTGATGCCACCACCCGACGATATCCTCGCCCTGAATCTTCAACAAAGCACCAGTCCGGATATTCGTTCAGTAAGTGATCGCGCTGCGCTTGAGTAAAGAAAGCACCAATCGGCTTGGTCGGGTTAGCAAAGTTAGCATCCAGCTTATCCACCTCAACCTGGGTAATCACCGTAATGGCTTTTTTGTCGCTCTGACGGGAAGCCAGTTCATTATTCAACGCTTGCTGAATCAAATAACCAATTCCTCCCTGAGTGTCCGCCACACAGTTTGCCAGCGGCGTTAAAGGAAGATGCTCACGTTCATTAGCAATTTCAGCACGGCGCAGATCTAAACCGACATGAGGCCCGTTGCCGTGTGTCAGCACAATGTTGTAGCCAAGTTGAAGCATATCGGCGATATGTTTTGCCACCTCTTTGACCGCAATCTCCTGATGTTCAATCGTTTGGTGAGCGTTATCTTTAATAATGCTGTTACCACCAATGGCTATCACCACAAGTTTTTTCATGCCTTATATCCTGCGCGAGGGGAACTGGTTTAACCGGTGGGAAAGCTTTATCCACCGGTCAGGTTGATGACGAACGGGTTACTGCTTAGTTCAGCAATGTTAGCTATTTCAGTAATGCTATTTCGATAATGCAGAGCCCGGAGTGTTGTCGGCCGCAGCCTGTTTGCTATCGATAAAGTGCTTAATCACAAACATCACCGCCATCATCAGATAGGCGTAAACAAACATCATTGACGGCCCTTGCGCAAAGCCGACCACCGGCGCGTGAATCACACCGAACAGGGCCAGCACCGAGCCCACTGCCGCAGAAATGGCCCCACGCAGCGGTTTATTCAGAATGGCGAAAATCGCAATACAGCCCCAAAGCATACTGCCCAGCGGCGCGCCGTTGCCTAAGTGAACTAAACCGGTGTAATAGACCCCTTTACTGGCTAATACCTTCGAACCGATAGCCGCACCCGAGGTTCCTGCCGCACTCAGCACGTTGTTAACAATGGTTAGTGCCCAGTTGGCTATCCACGGGAACAGACAGATAAAGATAACCGGAACTTCATTTTTCGGCGTTTCTCGCACCACCTGATTGGCGGTAACCACGCCGATAAACACCAGAATAGGCACGATTGCGGTCATCGGAATAATCGCCAGCATAAAGGCGCCCAGGCCAAACAGCGGAACGATAAACATGGTAATACCTGAAGCCAGCGTATAACCGATGCTTGCGCCCATCGCTTTCCAGCCCGCATGGCCGACATACACCGTGACCGGGAACGGATTGCCTAAGAAGCAACCCACGGTAGAAGAAAGACCGTTGGCCAGCATCACGTTACGGGTGTTGTATTCATCCCCGGCGGCGTGAGCACTTTCGATGTTTTCCAAGTCGAAGATATAGTTAGCCAGCCCTAACGGTACTGCCGATGCCAGATATGGCAAGGCATGAGGAAGCCCCTGCAAGAAGCTATCAATGTGGATCCCCGGAGGGTTAAAGCCAAATGATGCCATCGACGCTTTAATCGCCTCAGGGCTTTGCAGACCGGAAACCCAAGCCAGAACCGTACCGGCAACCAACAGTAATAAACCGGTAGGAATACGGGCAAATATCGGTGACTTACCAAACCAGTTAATAAAGATCAGCAGCAGAACAATAAAAGAGACGGTCGGCGCTTCAAACGATTGCAGCATCGGGTTCATCGCCAGCAGCAGCAGGCCCAGACCTGATAAACAAGAGAGCAGCACGGTACGCGGGATCATCTTACGAATAGTTTCACCCAGGAATGAACCGCCCACCAGAATCATCGCTTCAACAAAACACCAGACCAGCGCGATTTGAATAGCAAACTCGGCGTTCTGGGTTTGCTGATAAACCGGCATGATAACCAGAAAGGTGACGGTAAAAATCGACGGCGCACTAGGGCCAGAAGGCAGAGCAGTAACATCACTGCGCTGAGTTGCTTTGGCCAGTTGAGCACCAAAATAGGCATAGCTGATACTGGCGAGCAGAACGGCAAATCCGAACGCAGGTGCAATCCGGCCATAAACGATTTCAGTAGGAATACCGACAACAAAAATCAGTAGCCCCATCATGGTTAACAAATTAGTCAGGTTATTGGTCATCAGGCCAAAATATGCCGCCCAGTCGCCTCTTTTCCATCCGATATTTAATTTCATGGGAATATACCTTACAAAGAAGATCTTAATTGTTATATGTCACTTCAGGTCGCCTGCACTCAGGCAGTGACTGAACGACACTTAATGTCTTGTAAGTCATGGTGATGTTTCCCTGGTGAGTAAAATAAACAGGGAGTTACCACCTGTACTGATGCCCTTCAACCATCGCAGTCGAAGGGCATGCCCTATTTACTCTCGTTGAACATAACGCGCACTGAAGGCCAGCAATGCTTTCTCGAAGCACTCAAACGGCGGGTGAACAATACCTGCCCCAATCATGCCGATACCGGCATCTTTATGCGCAATGGCGGTATTAATCACCGGCAGAATGCCGCTGGAAGCCACTTTGGTAATATCAATGCCGGTCGGAATCCCCATAAAGCCCAGTAACGGAATAGTGATATTAGGGTTT
The DNA here is from genome assembly GCF_000427805.1 of Budvicia aquatica DSM 5075 = ATCC 35567. GTDB lineage: Bacteria > Pseudomonadota > Gammaproteobacteria > Enterobacterales > Enterobacteriaceae > Budvicia > Budvicia aquatica. The sequence continues at coordinate 29,672 of NZ_ATYS01000052.1, forward strand.
TCGCCTAAGGTGATTTCCCGCATCTGACGGGAGAAATCGACCGCCTCTTCTACCGTTCCGCCAACCAGAGCAACAATTGCCGGAGCCGTTGCCATCGCGAAGCCGCCAATACCGTAAGACTCAGTAATCGCGCTATCGCCGATATCCAGCCCTGAATCTTCCGGCTTATAACCGGCGAACATCGGGCCAATAACCTGCTGAGAAGGACCGGTTAACCAAGTGCCCGGTAATCCGCTGACGCGCAGACCGAACTCAACGCCGTTGCGCGCCATGGTGGTCACTACCGTGCTGTATTCAATGCCGTGTGCCGCATCCAGTGAAGCTTTACACATTGCCATCCAGGTCGGGCCAGAGAAGTAATCGCTGCTGGCAACAAAATCAAATACCTCTTTTTGCTGCGCCACAGAGAAATTGGTCTGAATGATATAAGGCGTGAGTGCCTGAATAAGCAGCGTAGTGCCGGCATTATTACGGTTATGACATTCATCCCCCATATGTAACGCTTGAGCCAGCATCAGGCGTAAATCAATCTCTTTTGCCAGTTTCATGGCATCACGTAACATTGGCCCCAATACATCACGCATCCAGATCAGACGGTCAATCACACTTTGGTCGTTGGCCCCCATGCGTAATATTTTCGCCATCTGTTCGCTGAGGTTGGTATAGGCGATGTTGCCGTAGGTTTTGTTTTCCACGATGTGCATAAACATCGATGCAGAGGTAACCCCGGCCATCGAGCCGACGCAGTTATGTTCATGACAGGGTGAAAAGGTAATTTTGCCGGATGCCGCGACTTTTTCAGCGTCAGCAAGGTCAGTGGCTAACCCTTCAAAAACCAGCGCACCGGTCACCGCCCCTTTCATTGCGCCGCACATCCGCTCCCAGGTAATCGGCGGGCCGGCGTGCAGAATGGTGGTTTTAGTCATGCCCGGAACCACATTAATCGCCTGATCAAAACCAATTAACACCGGCTGAGACTGAATAATGCGTTCAACCGCCTGCTGATTAGCTGCGGCAATTTTTGCTGCCAGCTCGGGAGCTTCCAGCCGATCAAGCGCAGCAATAACCGCTAAGTTACCGCCGCCCGGCGGCGTCCAGCTTAAGTGAGTAACGCTAACGTTTTGCGCCTGAAGGTCATCTTTAAACATCTCAATGCCGACATTAATCACGTTTAAATCACTGGCAAACAGTTGTTGAATCTGGCTCATTTGGCATCCCCTTTGGCAACAAACTCTCTTGATAACAATCCGGTATTGGTACAACTGCTTGAAATGGTGACGCCCGCGTCTTCTAACTGCTGTATTTGCTTAGCCATGTCCGGCTGGTCTAAGTCAGTACCCAGCACATAGCCTAAAATTTCCAGATGGCGTTGCTGCTCTTTTGCCAGCTTTTTGGCCTGATAAATGGCGGGCAGCATCACGCCTACCGGATCCTCGTGCGAACCAAAGCCAAGAATAAAGTCCATGGCAATAACGCCGACTTCAGGATCGCGGGCTTCTTGGAGGAAACGCTCAATGCGGTTTGACGGGTCGATCATCGGATGAGGCTTACCGTTGGTAAAATCATCATCACCCAAATCAAGGAAGGTATGCTCAATACTGTGGTTCAGATCTTTCAGGCGCAAGTTAAGATCTTTTTGAATATTGCTGTAGATATTGGGGTATTTCTCCATTGCCAGATACATCACTTCATCACAAATCGTACCGCCGCAGAACAGGCCGCGGATATACTTTTGCTCGGGCTTTAGCTTTGCCCTGACCTCTTCAATCAGCGGCCAGTTTAAAGAGTGAAGATCGATATCCTCTTCTTTTATGCCGGTTAACAACACGGCTTTTAACGCAGCTTGCTTGGTGGTCTGAGCAAAATGACCGCCGGCTTTAACCACCCGCTGTTCACAACCACCGATAAAACACACAACTACCGGTTTGGTACAGTTTTTAATATTGGCCAGAACCTTCAGCTCTACGCTTTCAGCCGGTGGTTTAGAGATAAGCACAATAACCTGTGTGTTCGGGTCTTTATCCAGCACGTTCATCGCATCCAGCATCATGATGCCGCCGATCTTTTCACTTAAATCCCGACCGCCGGTCCCGATTAGCTGTGAAACACCGCCGCCAAAGTCATGGATACGTACGCTCACTTCCTGACTACCGGTGCCCGAGGCACCAATAATACCAATACTGCCCTGACGTACCGCATTACCAAAGCACAGCGCTTTATTGTTAATAATCGCCGTTCCGCAGTCAGGGCCCATCATCAATAAGCCCTTCCGGTGAGCCAGCTGTTTTAACGCCAGTTCATCATCAATACTGACATTATCGCTGAACAGCATAACGTGCAGATCCTGCTCCAGCGCCTTTCTTGCCTCTCTGGCCGCATAGGCACCGTTAACTGAAATCACCGCCAAGTTTGCTTCAGCTACCTGACTCTTGGCTGATTCAATGGTGGCGTACCGGGCTTCAAAATGAGAGCCGCCCGAGCTTTTCTTTTTAAATAACGCTTCAATCTCCGTCAGAATCTGATCGTTATCGGCACCGTCTTTGCCTTTAATGACAATCATCAGATCGCCATTTTTGGCCTCTTCAAGCTCTTTGGTTAATAAATTCAGGTTGCGTAAAACGCCCTTATTCATTTCTGTTGCCATCGCGACAATAGCCTGATCGACATGTTCAATCTGGTTGGCTTTGGTCGAAATAGACATCAGCGATACCGAATCAAAATAGGTATTCTTTTTAATTACTATTTTTGTAGACATGTTGCCTCTCCAAGTTTTTGACTCAGTTCTAATCCGGCCAGCATCCCTGTCGCAATATCGGTACCGGAGGTAGAACCTATTTTTAAAACAGCGTCTATTTTTGCTATCAGGTGGTTTTTATTGCCGCCAACCATGGCGACTAATAAATCAACGATGCTTTCTCTGACTAAGCCCTGTGCAGCTTTTGAGATAGCCATATAGCTAATAGGATTCGTTTGTGAGCCACATTGAGAAATGGCCTGATATAACTGAGATAAGCAGCCCCGGGCCGGATTGCCCGGCATTGCCAGTACCGCACAAAGCCCGACTAAAAAGTCATCGCCTGCCGGCGTTAAACCAATACCTAAACCAACACATCGATTAACCCATGGTGCAATCTGCGCCATATCACCTCGGGCTAAACAGCTGATAAGCTCTCGGGTTGCCAGTGACAGCTGAACCAACATTTGTTGCTCAAACGGGGTTATCTCTCGGTCAGTGATGGCTTTTATGCCGCCACCAATACCCTGCTGCTCAATACGTTCGGTTAATAAGTTAATTGATTGCTCAATAACCCGGTGGTGACTGATATATTCAGGTAATTCACAGCGCCACAAATTTACACGCTCAAATGAAACGGATAATTGATGATTTACCACCAATTTATTGTGGTTAATAAATACCGGCTGATGCTGAAATAAATTCAATTCATTCAGATTATTTAAATTAATGACTAGGGTATTCGGTGCATTATCAACAGAACGACAGCCAATGGTGTAAAGCTGATTATTATCGGCATCGCTAATATTGATAACTTTATTAAATACGCTATGTATACGGCCATTAAACCGCCCTGAATTTAATCGTTGAATAAATTCAGTTTCGCCGGAAAAAGCAATAACCATCCTGTTCACCTAATAATGAATTATGGTGATGGTGACTTAATTATTTAATATTAAATAATTGGCTGCTTATAAAGCGGGTTATGCACCCGCTGCAATTAATAAATCAGCAATTTCGCTATAGCCTTTTTCTTTGGCCAGCTGCAACGGCGTTTTGCCATATTTGTCGGTCATACCCGGATTAGCACCGTGCTCCAGCAATAGCTTAACGATCTGCTGCTGCCTGACACCGCCGTCGTTTAATACGATCGCTTCAAGTAGCGGAGTCCAACCCACAAAGTTAGTGTGGTTGACGTTAATCGTGGTGGTTTCAAGCAGTTCACGAACCACTTCCACATACCCTTTTTCACTGGCCGGCGTAATACCAACGCCGCCAAAACGGGTTAATCGGGTCAGGTCTGCCCCGGCTTTTACCATGATACGAATCAGATTCAGATCGTTGGTTAAACAACCCAACAGGAAGGGATTAAAACAGGTTTCATCTTGTAAATTGATATCTGCGCCTGCGGCAGCTAAATATTCAACCAGTGCGTAATGTTTATTCAGGCTGGCCAGTACAATAGCGGTTCTGCCCTGGCGGTTAGTCGCATTGATATCGATATTCTGTTTGAGTTGCTGTTTGAGTGATTCAAGATCGCCTTCTGTAGCCGCTTGAAAATATTGAGTTAAGACGTGATTATTTGACATATTAAGATCCCCAGTAATATTTATACTTCCCGACTATACCGTTTTTTAATCAAAAGAATAATTTTACAAAACACGATTATTTAACAAAACGGCACAGATGAAGAAAAACAACGACCCGAGTACAAAACCTTTGCATCAAAAAAACGACATTCTTTAATAAAAATACTTTTACCTTAAGTTGTGGGACTTATTATTTAAATAGACAGTACCAAAGGAATTCATTTATTAAAAGCCACTTGAAAATCACTTGGCAATTTGCCGTTAATTTGTGAAACTGATTCAACAATCAGCTGATAAACTGGTGCAAGGTCAAAATAAATGAACTCGATTTTCTCTGAAGAGAACCTCCATACGTTTTCCGTCGTTGCCAGATTAACCAATTTTAGCCGGGCAGCCTCAGAATTAGGCATTACCACTTCCGCAGTAAGCTATGCCATTAAGCGCATGGAAAACTACCTCGGCAGCCCGTTATTTATCAGAACCACCCGAAACGTTGAGCTTACCGAGTCCGGCGAATATTTTTACCGCAAGACGCTAAACCTGTTAGATGAGTTTCGGGCCATTGAACGCAGCGTTAGCAGCATCGATCAGGGTATTGAAGCCCGGCTGCGCATCTGTATTAATAAGTTGCTCTATACTCCCTATCATACCGCTACCCTGTTACGTCATTTAAAGCAGCGCTTCCCTTCCTGTCAGGTAATTATTATGACGGAGGTCTATAACGGCGTTTGGGACGCTCTGCTCAATAAAAATGCCGATATTGCCATTGGTGCCCCCGATACCTTAATGGGAGGCGGTGGTATTGATTATGCCAAACTGGGCCATATCCATTGGGAGTTTGCCATCCCGCCGCATCACCCGTTGGCCTTACTGCCAGAGCCGATTGCAGAAAGTCAGCTGCGTATTTACCCGACCATAATGGTTGAAGACACCGCTTACGATATATCCAAAAAAGTAGGCTGGTTATTGCACGGACAAGAAGCAATACAGGTGCCGGATTTTGAAACTAAATGTCAGTCCCAAATATTAGGTACCGGCATCGGTTTTCTGCCTGACTATTTAATCAGGCCCTATGTTGAAAACGGCCAGCTGATTATCCGTAAAATTCAAAACCCCCGACAGCCGTCAGAAATGCTGCTGGCCTCACGGCACAGTATTAAGGGGCTGGTAACCCAGTGGATTAAACGCGGATTTATGAAAAACGGGGTGTTGTTTGAGTTGTATAAGGATTTGTTGCATGAATAGCGTTTAGAACGCTGTGGTTTGGTAAGGTGGTTTAATTTGAGCTTAGCCTAAGTTTGATCTGCATAATTAAGGGCGCACAGCCATATTGACTGCACGCCCTTGTGTTTTAGCTCAACCTATCAGAACCGGTACTTCACACCCAAGGTCACCGCGGTATCACTGTAACCGTTATCCCCATCTGCTGGGCCACGTTGCTCCACAGATTCAGGTGTGAGTTCAACTGACCTTCCGCACCCAGCTTGAGCTCACCGACGTTGCGGCTGCCGGACTGTTTAACTTCGGTGCCGTCCAGTATCGCTCCGGCCTGTTGGCTGTTGTGCAACCAGTTAGCTTCGGCGTACACGGTAAACAGCTTATCGGTGCCTTTGTCTTTATCACTGACGCCGTCGCGAGAGACTTTAACGCCCAGACGGGTTTGCACGTTGTCGTGTCCGCTGGACGAGACCCGGGTGCCGCCGGCCTCACGATGGTCATCGGCGGTGATGCCGTTCCAGCTTATCTGCCCCTGCGGAGTGATAAACACATCTCCGTTCAGGCCCTGATACACCGGNAAACGGTAACCCGCNTCAANNGANGCNCTGAAGCCGTCNATATCGTAAGACTCTTTGGCCACGTCCTGACCGTTGACTTCGGCATCTAACCAGCTGTACTGCACCCAGCTGTCAACATAAGCCCCGTTCAGAGTCTTGGCATCCTGATACCAGGTGCCGTACACACCGGTGCTGTAGCCGTCGATGCTGCTGTTGGCCTTGTAGCCGGTTTTCTGGCTGTGAACCTTACTGTCTGCCTGACCGNAAGCCATCATAATGCCTAAGCCAAAGCGGTCAGTGTCGGTAAACTGCGTAGCCAACACTTCGCCCCCGCCCTGCACCACATAGCTGTTAGTGGCGGTGCGCAGTTGACCGGTGCTGTCACGGTGTTTATTGCGCGAGCCTTCCTGACGTAACCATAAGCTGGAGTTCTCCGCCCGGCCTTCACGGTCGCTTAAGCGCAGGCTGAACAGATTACCCGCCGCCGCCATATTGGCCATATAGCCCCCGGCTTCCGGACGATAAACCGACGGGTCCGGATTAAGTGAGCTTAGGGATGAACGCAGATACCAGTCACCGTCAGTTGGCGTGGCAATGCCGCCCTGATACAGGAAGTATTCATAAGCCCCGGCAATGGCCCGGCCGCTTAGGCTGAACTGCNCCTTAGAGCTGCCCTGAACGTCAATCAGCTTAATGCCGTCTGANGTCTGAGCCCCGTCACCGCGGGCGCTCATGACCATCACTTTACTCTTACCGTCAGTGTCGCCGGTAATGCGTAACATATCGGTGGATGAATTATCGCCGTCCAGCGTGGTGTTAAAGATTATCGTGCCGGTGTCAGTACCGGTGTAGTTACCGTCAATGGTGAACTGACCGTGGCCGCCGCCGGTTAAGGCATGGCCCATAATCAGGTTGCCACTGTTAGTCACATTACCGGTCACGCTGCCGTAGCCGCCTAATGCCCCGTCTTCGCCGATAGTCACGTTACCGGTCAGGTTAGCCAGTGAGGCTGAGCCTTGTTCTCCGCCAATCAGTAATAAGCCATTCTCAATACGGGTCAGGCCGGCCGAGACATTATCTGACTCCAGTTGAACCGTACCGGTGCCTTTCTTCACCAAGGTGCCGCTGCCGCTGACGCTATTGTCCAGCGTCCACAGGCCGGTGGTATCAATGGCAAAGGTGCCGCTGTTGCTAATCGTGGCGGTACCCAGCTGATTTTTCTCAGTAGCGGTTAAGGTGGTACCAGTCTCAGTGGTAAAAGTACCGCTATAGCCGGCGTTATTACCGCCCAGGTACATATCCGCACCCTGGGTTAATACCGTGTCACCGCTGCCGTTCAGGCTGTTAAATAAGGTACCTTTAGCGCTGTCTAAGTTCAGGGTGCCTGCACTATGGATATTAATAATGCCCTGGCCTAAACCTTGAGGCTTNGTCAGTCGGGCGGTAGCCCCGCTNTCAATCTCNGTGGTACCGGTAAAGTGGCTGCTGTTCTGATTAAGNGTCAGGGTATCGCCGCTCAGGATAAGCTTGCCCTGTCCCGTAAAGGTNCCGTCAGTTTGTCCGCCNNNGNTNANGGTTAANTCACCGCCGTTGANGTTAATCACGCTGTCAGCCATCGCCGCCAGTGAGCCTAACGTCTGGCGATTGCCGTTCAGGTCTAAACCGGTATGGCTCTGCATATTGAGCAGGCCGGTTTGGCCCAGAGCATGATGGGTAATCATCACCACA
>NZ_ATYS01000053.1 GCF_000427805.1 Budvicia aquatica DSM 5075 = ATCC 35567
TGCCGCCAGCGTTCAATCTGAGCCATGATCAAACTCTTCAATTAAAAGCTTGATGCTCAAAGATTACTTTCGTAATAAAACTATTGTAATAAATTACAAATGAATTACTGCTTGGTCACTCTTTAAGACTTAGTATATTTTTTGCCACCATTTACGTGAATAAATAGCAGCTTTGATACCGTCTTGTGAGTGCCCACACAGATTGTCTGATAAATTGTTAAAGAGCGGTGTTGTAGGGAGAAAACTTCCTGCAACACGGGCTGCGTATATTACGCTTACCCGCTTCAGAGTCAAATTGTTTTTTGCTCTGTTGAACTACATCTGTAATGCCGTTCAATGGAGGCGCATTATAGGGAGTTTCACGAGGGCTGCAATAGCAAATTAGAGAAAAATAGACTGTTTGCTGCATTACACAGCAAAACCCCGCTTTATACCGAGTTTTACACAGACTTATCCACAAGTAGCTAAAATTTAAAAATATCGCGAGCGTGACGCAAACGTTTTCGTTACAATCTGACTTAACAAATTAATTTAATTTTTATCGCTAAAACACATAACCCGATCGAATATTTTGTTATTTTTAACACATCGTTATCTATCAATTATATTTTCACTCTGAAAATCCAATAGGAAATCATCAGTTATGCAGCCATATCGTCCTATCCGCCGCGCCCTTATCAGCGTTTCCGATAAAACGGGTATTGTTGAATTTGCTCAAGCCTTATCTCTTCGCGGCGTTGAGTTACTGTCTACCGGTGGCACAGCCAAAATGTTGGCGCAAGCCGGACTCTCGGTGACTGAGGTTTCCGACTATACGGGCTTCCCTGAAATGATGGATGGCCGGGTAAAAACATTGCACCCTAAAGTACACGGTGGAATCTTAGGTCGCCGCGGTATCGACGACGACATTATGGCTGAACATCATATTCAACCTATCGATATGGTCGTTGTTAACCTTTATCCATTCGCCCAGACGGTAGCCCGTAAAGATTGCTCACTGGCGGATGCCGTAGAGAACATCGATATCGGTGGACCTACAATGGTTCGCTCAGCGGCTAAGAACCATAAAGATGTCGCCATCGTAGTAAATAGCGCCGATTACCCGCGAGTCATTAGTGAGATGGATTCAGCGAAGAATGGGCTAAGCTACGAGACCCGTTTTGATTTAGCTATCCGCGCATTTGAGCACACTGCCGCCTATGACGGGATGATAGCGAACTACTTCGGTGCTCTGGTTGCTCCTTATTATGGCGAAACAGATAAGCCATCAGGTAAATTCTCCCGCACGCTAAACCTGCACTATATAAAGAAGCAGGATATGCGCTACGGCGAGAACGCTCATCAACAAGCCGCATTCTATGTTGAATCAGAGCTGCATGAGGCTTCAGTGGCTACGGCACAACAGCTTCAAGGTAAGGCCCTCTCTTATAATAATATCGCCGATACTGATGCTGCCCTCGAATGCGTAAAAGAATTTACCCAACCAGCCTGTGTTATCGTTAAACATGCCAATCCCTGTGGTGTCGCACTGGGAGCGTCTATTCTAGAAGCCTATGAGCGCGCTTATCTTACCGATCCGACCTCTGCTTTTGGCGGTATTATTGCCTTTAACCAAGAGCTGGATGCTAAAACAGCGCAAGCTATTATCAGCCGCCAGTTTGTTGAAGTGATTATTGCGCCCAGTATTAGCCCGGATGCTCTGGAATTATTAGCCGCAAAACAAAACGTTCGCGTTCTGGCCTGTGGTCAATGGGGAGCAAGGATTCCTGCGCTAGACTTTAAACGGGTTAACGGTGGGCTGTTAGTTCAGGATCGTGACCTTGGTATGGTGACTGAATCCGACCTTAAAGTGGTTACTGAGCGCCAGCCGACGGCAAAAGAGTTAAGTGATGCCCTATTCTGCTGGAAGGTGGCTAAATTCGTAAAATCAAACGCCATCGTTTATGCGCGCGATAATATGACTATTGGCATAGGTGCCGGTCAAATGAGCCGGGTTTATTCCGCCAAGATTGCCGGTATTAAAGCCGAAGATGAAAATCTTCAGGTTGCGGGAGCCGTTATGGCTTCTGACGCCTTTTTCCCATTCCGTGACGGTATTGACGCCGCTGCTGCCGTAGGCATTACCTGCGTAATTCAGCCAGGCGGTTCTATTCGTGATGATGAAGTTATCGCTGCCGCTAATCAACATGGAATTGCCATGATCTTTACTGACATGCGCCACTTCCGTCATTAATCACTCCGGGGAGTCGCTGCAAGATGAATATATTAATTATTGGCAATGGCGGACGGGAACATGCATTAGCGTGGAAAGCCGCCCAATCACCATTAGCAGATAAAGTGTTTGTTGCTCCGGGTAATGCCGGAACCGCTCTGGAGCCTAACCTCTATAACGTAGCAATTCAGGCCACCGATATTGATGCGTTGGTTCACTTCGCCCAGCGTGAAAAGATTGGCTTAACTATCGTTGGTCCAGAGGCGCCGTTAGTTAAAGGTATTGTTGATGCTTTTAGTCATGTTGGCCTAAAAGTCTTTGGTCCGACAATGGCGGCAGCTCAGCTTGAAGGTTCAAAAGCCTTTACCAAAGATTTTTTAGCGCGCCATAACATTCCCAGCGCCGAATACCAGAACTTTACCGATGTAAACAAAGCGCTGGAATACATTCGTCAAAAAGGTGCGCCAATTGTTATCAAGGCTGACGGACTTGCTGCCGGTAAAGGTGTCATTGTCGCCATGACATTAGAAGAAGCCGAAGACGCCGCTAAAGATATGCTGGAAGGTAATGCTTTTGGTGATGCCGGCCACCGAATTGTGGTTGAAGAGTTTCTCAGCGGAGAAGAAGCCAGCTTTATCGTCATGGTGGATGGCAAAAATGTATTGCCTATGGCGACCAGTCAGGATCACAAGCGAGCACAGGATGGTGATGCCGGCCCGAATACTGGCGGTATGGGTGCTTATTCTCCCGCTCCGGTCGTCACAGATGAAGTTCACCAGCGGGTCATGGATCGGGTAATTTGGCCAACGGTTAAAGGTATGGAGGCTGAAGGTAACTCTTATACCGGATTCCTGTATGCCGGACTGATGATCGATGAACAAGGCAACCCTAAGGTTATTGAATTCAACTGTCGTTTTGGCGATCCTGAAACTCAACCTATTATGCTGCGGATGAAATCTGACTTAGTTGATCTTTGTCTGGCCGGAGCTGAAGGTAAATTGAATGAAAAGAGTTCAGACTGGGATCCTCGGGCAGCTCTTGGCGTCGTACTTGCCGCCGGGGGTTATCCTGGCGACTATCGAATTGATGACATCATCACCGGCCTTCCTACTGAAGAATCCAGCGAGGCTAAAGTATTCCATGCGGGAACTCAGTTGAAAGAGTCCTATGTTGTCACTCATGGTGGTCGGGTACTCTGTGCCACTGCCTTGGGGAATACCGTCGCAGAGGCTCAACAAAAAGCGTATCAATTAGCTAATGATATTCACTGGAATGGCTGTTTCTATCGCCATGACATCGGCTATCGGGCAATTGAACGTGAGCAGAAAACCTAATTTAACGCTATAACGCAAAAAGGCCGCTCATCGGAGCGGCCTTTTTATATCAGATAACCCCTGACCAATGTAGCTGTCAGTAAGAATTAGAAATTCTCGAGTGTAGGTTGCCAGTTACAGAAATCTTCATTGGCGACCAAAAGTAGCTCCAGCCCCTGCGGGCTACTCAGCCATGCCAAACTAATATCGCCACCGTTACGTTCGCGTTTATCAAGCCACGCCTCTTGATGTGGTGGGAAATTCACGTTGACCACCTCTCCAGCACAAGTCGTAATAATACCGTTACGGACCTGTCCTTGATATAACCGAATTTTACCCGCAGCCAGAGTATTACTCATAGTACGTGCTTTCTGTTCTTGATACTTAATACGGGTAATGTCATCAGAGGAGAGTTGCTCATTACGATCGGACATCTGGCGTTCCATAAAAGTTGGATTACCTTGTTCATCCAAGCGTAATAAAACGCTTTGGCCCTGTTTACGCTGAACTTCACTAAGCGCTAAATATAGGGCACCGTCAGTATATTCGTAGTAAGTAGAAACCGTGTCACCGCTATAGGGCGTATAGACACTCATCAGCCTTATCGGCTGGCCGTTATTTCCGCTGGTTTTTTGCCAAACGCGTACAACGCCGTTATCTGCAATATAACCGCTAGCCTCCAGTACCGGTGGGCGCGGTGTCGAGCCACACCCAGTCAGCAGGAGTATCATCAGGCTGACAACAATCGATTGTTTAATCATCTTATTAAACGCTACATAAATAAAAAGGGGCATAGTGCCCCTTTTTTTATCTGTACTGTAGCTGTTAACTTACTTAACAGCTTCTTTCAGCGCTTTACCAGAAACAAATGCCGGAACATTAGCAGCAGCAATTTGAATTTCTTTACCAGTCTGTGGGTTACGACCGGTACGGGCATTACGGTGATTCACCTTAAATGTACCAAAACCAACCAGTTGCACTGGGTCACCATCTTTCAGAGACTCAGTAATAGCGCCTAAGGTTGATTCCAGAGCCGCTTTGGCTTGTGCTTTGGTAATACCAGCCTTGTCCGCAATTACATCAATTAGTTGAGTCTTGTTCATAAATTATCCTTACAGTGTATTTTATCGCATGCAATGTACCGAATCCGGGAGAGCAAAAACATCGTTGTTTTACCCTGTATCAACCGTCTCGATAGCCGCTTTATTAAAGGCAAGACAAATGTAGACCAATAGCGGACCGCTGTGAAGCCTTAAGATGCTATTATTTAGGCCCTAAATCACGTTTTGCCATCTATTGGGCTAAATTTATACCAATATTGCTGGTCGCAGCCTCTTTTAAGTCAGATCGAAGACCCTTAATCAGCTCAATATCACGCTCTTCGCATTCTACCAATAAGCGGAAAATTTCCCATTGAACGTCCAGTTCATTTTCAATGAGTGGGAGCGCCTTCAATTCATCATCGGTCATTTCTTTATCCGCCTGACTCATTTCTAACATCGCCACGGTACGAATCGACAATTCACTGACGGCAATCGCATGTTCCAGAGTTTCACCACTAAGATGAGCATGAACCAGTTCACTTAGTGCAACGCAGGCATCAATAGCCGGATATACGCCATAAACATCAAACTGGTCGGCATCGGGAATCGCATCTTCCAGTTTCTCAAGTTGGCTATCAAAATTGATCTTTGCCCCTTTGACTACCAGCGTTTCCCAGACCAAATCTAAAATACGGCGATAAACTGCAGCCTCAGCAAACCCGGTTTGGTGACAAAATGCCTGATAGTTCGGATACATTCGCTCGCACAGACAGGCCATAAAGGTGTAATGCTGCCAGCTGCCTAGCTTTTCCATACGTTTGTGAATCGGGTTACGCAACATGCAAGAATCTCATTAATATTGAATTATCATTGGCACCGTCTGGTGCCCTACTTTGGTATAACTGAAGGCGATTAAAATCTATTTATTACGTGAAGCACTTATGATGGATGCTCAGCCTGCCAACGAATAAAAGCCGGGCGACGAGAAGCAATTGCATCGGCCGAGCGGGTGGGTTCCGGTAAACGGTAGCTACGCATACAGCGTTTAACCCAGCTCAGCGCTGTTTCTTGGCTAATACGGTGCCCAAGAGAGATATACAGGGGCTTACAGCGTGGCTTGCTGTTCCATACCCAACCAATCTGCTCTGACTTATCCATCAGCGGTTCAAGTGCTCCGACAACATCAGCCAGTGGCGGATGGCTACCACACAGTCGGCTTTTGGCCACGCCAATCGTCGGAACATTCACCAGCAAGCCAAAATGGCTGGCAACCCCAAGCCGGCGCGGGTGAGCAATGCCCTGCCCGTCAACAAAAACCAGCTGAGGCTTATGTTTCAGCTGTTGCCATGCTGCAACTAAGGCCGGGCACTCACGAAAAGAGAGCAAGCCTGGAATATAGGGAAGAGAAGTGGGAATGCGGGCGATCTGATACTCAACCAGCTCCAGAGCGGGATAGCTGAGTACAGCAATCGCCGCTCTGGTAATCGTACCTTGTTCTTCAAAACCGACGTCTACCCCGGCAATCCATTGGGGCTCAGTAAAACCAAGATCGTCACTACTAACGATCTGCTGAGCCTTTTCGATCTGTTCTGCACGGAGCCCAGCGGTATCAACCATTATGATACTGGCCTGATAACTTATGCACGACTTCAACAAATACGCCGGCATTTTCAGGTGGAACATCCTGATGAATTCCATGGCCTAAGTTAAATACATGACCATTGCCCTGACCAAAACCGGCCAAAATCGTTGCAACTTCTTGTTCAATACGCGCCGGCGGGGCATATAACATCGATGGATCCATATTGCCCTGCAGTGCCACACGATCGCCGACTCGCTTACGGGCATCGGCAATATCGGTCGTCCAGTCCAGACCTAAAGCATCACAGCCGGTATCGGCCATTGCTTCCAGCCACTGACCGCCGCCTTTAGTAAACAGCGTCACAGGCACGCGGCGCCCGTCGTTTTCACGAATCAGGCCATCTACGATTTTGTGCATATAAGAGAGGGAAAATTCCCGATAGTCCCGGCCCGTTAATACGCCGCCCCAGGTATCGAAAATCATCACCGATTGCGCACCGGCTTTAATTTGAGCATTGAGATATAAAATGACGCTGTCTGCCAGTTTATCCAACAGCTTATGCAGCGTTTGGCTGTCGGCATACATCATTTTCTTAACTTTAGTGAAAGCCTTGCTACTGCCACCTTCAACCATATAGGTTGCCAGCGTCCAAGGGCTGCCGGAAAAGCCAATCAATGGAACTTCGCCTTTTAAGTTACGGCGAATGGTGCGAACAGCATTCATCACATAACCCAGTTCTTGTTCAGGATCCTGTACCGGTAGGCGATCAACATCGGCCCGACAGGTAATGGGATGCTGGAAACGAGGGCCTTCACCGGTTTCAAAATAGAGACCAAGCCCCATTGCATCAGGAATGGTTAAAATATCAGAAAACAGAATAGCCGCATCCAGCGCATAGCGACGCAGTGGCTGTAGCGTGACTTCGCAAGCCAGTTCAGCATTTTTGCACAGAGACATAAAATCCCCCGCTTCAGCACGGGTCGCTTTATATTCAGGCAAGTAGCGCCCGGCCTGACGCATCATCCAAACAGGGGTTACATCAACAGGTTGGCGTAATAACGCACGCAGATAACGATCGTTTTTTAGTTCATTCATTATTTTTATCCTTCGGGTATTGCGCGCATTATAGCATGCGGGGAAAACTTCCTGTAGAGACGGATGATGTTACCGTATCCCGGTTGAATTTCTAGAATACGGCGTATCGATAGCCAAAATCATTCAAGGTGCAGGAACGCGGCCAACGCCCCTGCAATTTGAACGAGAACGGGTATATTAATATTGCTCTGAACGACATAATGCAATGGTATCTTCAATCAACCGACGGGCAATGGTGCCCGGTGGCGGGAGTTGAGGTAGCTTATCGTAGTGAAACCAATCGGCATCCAGCAATTCTGATTTGTCTATTTTGAGATCTCCGCCAGCATAGTCAGCCAAATAAGCCACCATTAGAGAGTGCGGGAATGGCCAAGGCTGAGAGGAGATATAACGCAGATTAGTCACGTTAATATTACTCTCTTCCATAACCTCACGGGCAACGGCCTGCTCCAGAGTTTCACCCACTTCAACAAAACCCGCCAGTGCGGTATAAATTCCACCACGGTGGCGATTGTGCTGAGCAAGTAAAATTTTATCTTCCCGACGAATGGCCACAATAATGCAGGGTGCAATTTGCGGATAATAACGCTGACGGCAGTGATTACACAGGCAGGCCCATTCCCGATCGCTGACATGCATTTTATTGCCACAGTAGCCGCAAAACTTATGCGCCCGATAGAACTCTTCCAGTTGAACGGCTCTGCCTGCCAGTTGGAAAAGCCCTCGGTCTTCATCCAGCAACTGCCGGACCGAGGCCATTTCTCTCGCTTGTTCTTTACAAACTAACCAAACGGATTCGCTTTGCCATTCACCAATACGATGGGCACTCTCGTTTCGAAGGCCAAACTCAGAGGCTAAACCGTGAGGTATCTCACCTTTTGGCAGCCACAATTTTCCCGCATAGCTTAATAACCACCAGCCAGACTCATCACCTTGTAATCGTTGCTCCATAACTCTATTGTTAACCTCTTAATTTACTGGCAATCTAACAACAATAGCCTTACATTACTTTAACTTTCTCTCTAACTCTTATTGTTTAGATTTCTCTGGAACCTACATATGTTAAACAGATTGGAAAGCTTGGCCGAGCGCGTTGGTGGTAGTAATAAACTGATTGACCAATGGCTAGAATCGCGCAAAACGTTACTCGTTACCTATTATGCTTTGGTGGGTATTAAACCAAACAAAGAAAAAAATATCCCGCTTGATGAGAAAGCCCTGATCGCCTTTGGCCATAATCTGGTGGATTATCTCTCATCCTGCCACTTCCATATTTATGACCGTATTATCATTCAGGAAGAAGGTAAATCCAGCCCGAACCTGATCGCCGGTAAAAAGCTTTATCCTTTACTGGAAGAAAATACTCAAAAAATTATGGCGTTTTATGACAACTACGTTGAAAAAGGCATCAACGAAGACACCATATTACAACTGCATGAAGATCTTTCAACGGTTGGTGAACTGCTGGAGAATCGTTTTTCTCTGGAAGACAAACTGATTCAGGAAGCGATTAACAGTTGGGTCAGTCATCACGCACCAACAGAGTAGAAATAATACCTGATACCCAAAGCAATTGACGCCGTAACACGAAACAAGGGTGTTTCATGTCAAGAACTGGGGGTATAAGCAGATACCATCTATAATCGGTGGTGTTTGCGTATAGATTAACCACATCACACGCTTGTAGTTTTTGAGTGGTTACCTATACTGTTATGCGTCGCCTTTACTGGTGATTTATCTTGTCGGAGTGCCTAGTGTTCTTTCCGGAGCACAGGCTGAGACCGTTAATTCGGGATCCGCGGAACCTGATCGGGCTAATACCCGCGAAGGGAACAAGAGTAATACCATTCAGATAAGCTGAAGTACAAACCACCGTTATTCTGCTTTATCCGTTACTCCCTATCCGAGCTCCAGACAAGCAATTCTTATTTTTATATTAGGATTTTGCTATGTCTAACAGAAGAACCCAACGCGCTGAAGCACAAAAATTTATTGATCAACTTCAGGGCAGCGCCTTCCCCAATTCTCAACGTATTTACCTTCAAGGATCCCGGCCAGATTTGCGCGTTCCAATGCGTGAAATTCAATTAACGCCAACCCTGACCGGCGGGACTAAAGATAGCCCTGAATTTGAACAGAATGAACCCATTCCGGTTTATGATACGTCAGGTCCCTATGGCGATCCCCAATCTAACTTAGACGTTCACAGCGGCCTGCCGCCCATGCGCAAAGCGTGGATTGCAGACCGCAATGATACACAGCTATTAACCCACGTCAGTTCTCAATTTACCCAGCAACGTCTGGCAGACGAAGGGCTGGATCACCTGCGTTATACCCACCTCCCTGCCCCACGAAAAGCAGCAGACGGCAAGCGAGTGACCCACTTGCACTATGCCAGAGCCGGTATCGTTACGCCGGAAATGGAGTTTATTGCTATTCGTGAAAATATGGGCCGGGAGCGCATCCGTACCGAGGTACTAAAACAACAACATACCGGCCAGAGTTTTGGTGCCGCACTGCCTGAAAATATCACGCCGGAATTTGTACGTGATGAAGTGGCAGCCGGTCGGGCGATTATTCCACTGAATATTAATCATCCTGAATCCGAGCCTATGATTATCGGCCGTAACTTTCTGGTTAAGGTTAATGCCAACATCGGCAATTCAGCCCTGACCTCTTCAATTGAAGAAGAAGTTGAGAAGCTGGTCTGGTCAACTCGCTGGGGAGCGGACACCGTGATGGATCTCTCTACCGGCCGTTATATTCATGAAACCCGCGAATGGATTATCCGTAACAGCCCGGTACCAATCGGTACTGTTCCGATTTATCAGGCCCTAGAAAAAGTCAACGGCGTAGCTGAGGACCTGAATTGGGACGTCTTTAAAGACACGCTGATTGAACAGGCTGAGCAAGGCGTGGACTATTTCACCATCCATGCGGGGGTATTATTACGTTTTGTACCCATGACCGCCAAACGCCTGACCGGTATTGTCTCTCGCGGCGGTTCAATTATGGCCAAGTGGTGTTTGTCTCATCATCAGGAAAACTTTCTCTATCAGCATTTTCGCGATATCTGTGAAATATGTAGTCAATACGATGTTTCCCTTTCGTTAGGCGATGGCCTACGCCCCGGTTCAATTCAGGATGCTAACGATGAAGCGCAGTTTGCTGAACTTCATACGCTGGGTGAACTGACTAAAATTGCTTGGGAATATGACGTTCAGGTAATGATAGAAGGTCCCGGCCATGTCCCAATGCATATGATTCATCGCAATATGACCGAGCAGTTGGAACACTGCCATGAAGCGCCATTTTATACCCTTGGGCCATTAACCACCGATATCGCTCCGGGATACGACCACTTTACCTCCGGCATTGGTGCTGCAATGATCGGTTGGTTCGGCTGTGCCATGCTGTGTTATGTCACGCCAAAAGAGCACTTGGGGCTGCCGAATAAGCAAGATGTTAAACAGGGGCTGATTACCTATAAAATCGCCGCCCATGCAGCCGACTTGGCCAAAGGACATCCCGGAGCACAAATCCGTGATAACGCGATGTCTAAAGCCCGCTTTGAGTTCCGCTGGGAAGACCAGTTTAATCTGGCATTGGATCCCGAAACCGCCCGCTCTTACCATGATGAAACGCTGCCTCAGGCCTCCGGCAAAGTAGCCCACTTCTGTTCAATGTGTGGGCCAAAATTCTGTTCGATGAAAATCTCACAGGAAGTCCGTGATTTTGCTAAAGGACAACCTCAACCGGAGGCTCAGGCAATCAGCGTCAAAGAGTCCGGTATGGCCCAAATGGCCAACGTATTCCGCTCCCACGGCAGTGAAATTTACCAACCCGGGACGGTAACCGCCCAAGAACTAATAACAACAGAGGAAAATACCCATGACAAATAATCAATTAGCCGGACTTCCTCCTTTACCGGACAGCCCTTTTCTAGCTACGGATAAAAAACTGGGGCTCTACCCGGTAGTTGATACTCTGGAATGGATCGAACGCCTGCTCAATGCCGGCGTGACCACCATTCAACTACGAATTAAAGATTGCAAAGATGAAGACGTCGAACAGACCATCAAACAGGCGATCGAATTAGGCCGACGCTTTAATGCCCGCCTGTTTATTAATGATTACTGGCGACTGGCGGTTAAACATCGAGCCTATGGTATTCACCTCGGTCAAGAAGACCTATTAACTACCGATCTTAAAGCCATACATCAGGCCGGCTTAAGGCTGGGGGTATCAACACATGATGATAATGAACTGGCGCGGGCAGTGGCCGTTCGCCCGTCATATATTGCATTAGGCCATATATTCCCGACCCAAACTAAGGATATGCCGTCAGCCCCACAGGGATTAACTGAGCTAAAACGTCATATTGCCACTATTCCAGATTACCCCACGGTGGCCATCGGAGGAATCAGCATAGACAAAGTGGCAGATGTTTTAGCCTGTGGCGTAGGCAGTATTGCCGTTGTCAGCGCTATCACTAAAGCCCCTGACTGGCGCAAAGCAACGGCAGAACTGCTCTCTCTGATAGAGCAGAAGGACGGTAGTGATGCTCAACGACAATGAATTCTTACGCTATAGCCGTCAGCTATTACTGGAAGATATTGGCCCTGAAGGACAAGTCAGGCTGAAACAGTCCAGCGTCTTAGTGGTTGGTTTGGGGGGGTTGGGTTCTCCGGTTTCCCTTTATCTGGCCGCTGCCGGCGTTGGAACGATGATTCTGGCTGACGACGACCGACTCCACCTGACCAACCTACAGCGCCAGATACTATTTCGCACCTCAGATATTAAACGGGCTAAGGCTGAACTGGCAAAAGAGCAGCTACAGGCGCTTAATCCGGAAGTGAACTACATCATACAAGAGCAGCGACTGACCCCTGATAATTTGGCAGGCATCATCAAACAGGTCGATTTAGTGCTGGATTGCAGTGACAACATGGCAACCCGTCATGCGGTAAATGCTGCCTGTATTGAACATCAGACCCCCTTAGTCAGCGGCAGCGCCGTCAGCTTCAGTGGTCAGCTGTTGGTACTTACTCCGCCTTTTGACCAAGGGTGTTATGCCTGCCTTTATCCGCAACATGAGGAGCCTGCGCGTAACTGCCGAACTGCCGGAGTCTTAGGCCCGATGGTCGGAGCAATTGGTTCCCTGCAGGCTCTTGAAGCCATCAAAATGCTGGCCGGTTCAGCGTCAGCGTTAGATGGAAAACTGCAGTTATTCGACGGTAAGAAGCACGCATGGACTTCCCTACAGCTACGACGCGACCCCGATTGTGCTATCTGCGGAGCTCATCATGCAAATCATGGTTAACGACTCCCCGTTTGAAGCAGAAACCGGGTTAACTATTCAGCAGTTAATCCACCTGCTTAATCAATCTCCGCTGGGTATGGCGGTGGCCGTTAATCAGGTCATCCAACCACGAGCTGAGTGGCAAAGTTACCTATTACAGGATGGCGATAACATTTTACTGTTTCAGGCCATCGCAGGAGGTTGAATATGTTTACCATTGCAGATACTACATTTACATCCCGTTTGTTTGTCGGCACAGGAAAGTTCTCGTCTGCCGCTATGATGGAAAAGGCTATTGCCGCCTCCGGTTCACAGCTGGCCACCATGGCAATGAAGCGGGTTGACCTGAATAACGCTGATGATGCAATTCTTGCTCCATTGCAGCGCTCCGGCATCAAACTGTTGCCCAATACATCCGGAGCCAAAAATGCCGCCGAAGCAATCTTTGCCGCTCAGCTTGCCAGAGAGGCATTGGGCACCCGTTGGCTAAAATTGGAAATTCATCCTGACGTCCGTTACCTGCTGCCCGACCCGATTGAAACCCTATTGGCGGCTGAAGAGCTGGTGAAACAGGGATTTATCGTTTTACCTTATTGCGGTGCCGACCCGGTGTTGTGCAAAAGGCTGGAAGAGGTCGGCTGTGCGGCAGTGATGCCTCTGGGCTCACCTATTGGTTCGAATCTGGGTTTAAAAACGGAAGAGTTCCTGCGGATTATTATTGAGCAATCAACGGTACCGGTGATTGTTGATGCCGGAATTGGCTGCCCGAGTCAGGCAGCGCAGGCTCTAGAGCTGGGTGCCGATGCGGTGCTAGTCAATACCGCTATTGCCGTTGCCGGCGATCCGGTCGGGATGGCGAAGGCGTTCCGGCTGGCTGTTGAAGCCGGCTATCTGGCCCGCCAGTCTGGCCCCGGGGCGGTACGTCATAATGCCAGCGCCTCCGCCTCCAGCCCGCTGACCTCCTTTCTCACCACCGGCCATGCAGGTGCATAATGAAAATTCAATTTCGCGATCTCTGGCAAATAATGGACTGGGAAGACATCACGTTAACCATTTACAGTAAAACCGGCGCCGACGTTAAACGGGCTCTCGCGGCGCACCAGCGAACGTTACATGATTTTATGGCGCTGATATCCCCGGCAGCGCAACCCTATCTGGAGCAAATAGCTCAGGAAGCCCAGCGGCTGACGCGCAAACGCTTTGGCCATACCGTCGGCTTTTATGCTCCGCTCTATCTCTCTAACCTATGTTCCAATGATTGCACCTACTGCGGTTTTTCAATGAGTAACCGGATTAAACGCAAGACGCTGAACGCTGAGGAAATTGACCGGGAGTGCGATGCACTCAATGCCATGGGTTATGAGCATCTATTGCTGGTTACCGGTGAACATCAGAATAAAGTGGGCATGGATTACTTTCGCCATCATTTGCCATCAATTCGCAAAAAAGTCAGCTCTCTTATGATGGAGGTTCAGCCACTTTCTACTGAAAACTATGCTGAACTAAAAACGCTGGGGCTTGATGGTGTGATGGTTTATCAGGAAACTTATAATGCCTCGACCTATCAGTATCATCATCTCAAAGGACAAAAACAGGATTTCTTCTGGCGGCTGGAAACCCCGGAGAGATTAGGTCAGGCCGGCATTGATAAGATAGGCCTTGGCGCACTTATCGGGTTATCAAAAGACTGGCGTACCGACTGTTATTTTCTGGCAACCCATCTGAGTTTTCTACAAAAGCACTACTGGCAAAGTCGGTATTCTATCTCGTTTCCCCGTTTACGCCCCTGTGCCGGAGGTATTGAACCCGCATCATTAATGGATGACCCTCAACTGGTTCAACTGATTTGTGCATTCCGTCTGTTCGCGCCGGAAGTTGAACTGTCGCTGTCTACCAGAGAGTCACCTTACTTTCGCGATCACGTTGTTCCACTCGCGATTAACAGCGTTAGCGCAGGTTCTAAAACTCAGCCCGGCGGTTATGCCGATAAGAGTAAGCCAGAGTTGGAACAGTTTTCCCCTCATGATAATCGCTCGCCTCAACAGGTTGCCGATGCTTTATCAGCTCAGGGATTACAGCCGGTATGGAAGGACTGGGATAGTTTTTTGGGAAGAACTACGCAACATCAATAAGAAGAGTGCAACAGAAGTCATATATTTTCGGTGTCGTACGCGGCCTGACAAACTCCGTCTGGTACAAAGCCGATAACCTATCTATGGTTACCCGGTGGTTGTTGCTTGTGACAGTCACCAGAGCTAATCCCCCTAGTTCTGTATGTCCCACCGCCGGAGTCCATGGAACAGCAAGCAGAATATCGAGGACTCCGGCACCTTCACCGTTAGCACAAAAAAACCGTCGGTTTACCGGCGGTTTTTACGACTAACGAAACTCAGCCTGCGTCAAAAGCTGTACTTTACGCCAATCTGGGCTTCACTACGTTCATAGCTATCTTTGCCCCACTGCAGGCCAATATGGCTATAAACCTGTAAACCATCGGTCACTTGGCCCTGCAAACCAAACTTGGTTTCAAGTTTATTCTTAGGCGCGTCATCTGACATTTTCTGACCGTTAAAGTCGAGGCTATTTTTAGCATCGCCATACAGCCAGTTAACTTCGATAAACGGCTGGGCGCTATTGTTATCAACCTTATTACGCATATAGGTACGGGCACCTAAACGGGTGTTTATGCCACTGGCATCGTTACCGCTGACGCTCAGGCCATTAGCATCTCGATGATTATCCGCACTGTAATGGGTATAAACTATTTGAGCCTGAGGTTCGATCATCCACTGGAAGCGGTCACCTTCAGTCACAATACTGGCATAGCCGGCTTCAACGGAATTAGTCCAGGTATTGCTATCGTACTTATTGCTGCCATCCACTTCGTTGTTAAACCAGCCGTACATCGACCACGCATCAACATATGCACCGGTCGGTAAGCTTTCATTTTCAAACCAGGTCAGATAAGCACCGGCGCCGTAGCCGTCAACTTTGCCGTTAGAGCGCGTTTTGGTGTAGCTACCGGTAGTATGACTTTCAGTTTTACCGTACGCCCCCATAATACCCATATGGAAACGGTTATCACCGCTGTTACTCCACTGAGCAAGCTCGCCCCCCAAGTGAATAATAGAACCATTGGCGCGCTGATCGAAATAGCCGTTAGCCGCTTTCCCCTTAGTATGATTAGCGACCAGGCGTAGCCACACTGACGGTACTCGCCCTTCTTGCTTCAGTCCTTCAGTATATTGAGGTTCACCGACACGATCGTGTAACGTATGCATAAACATCTGGGTCGCTGCGGTCTGGTTAGCTAAGTAAGAACCAATATCCGGGTTATAAATCGGTTTAAGATCTTCTTCAGGCTGAGGGTCTGTAGGTATAACCGGTGGCGTAATGACAGGTGGTTCAACATTGCTCAAATACCAATTTTGATCGGCAACTCCCTGATTCAATACATACTCATACCGACCAGCTTTAACCGGGCCGTTCAAAACAAAAGCATCATTATCTGAAGTACCTAGTACTTCAATCAGCTTGATACCACTCCCCTGAGTCAGAACTCCGTCGCCAGAAACGCGGTTAATCATTAGCTTAGTTGCTGAAGTACCGGTGACTGCATCATCCAGCACTAATACATCACTCAGACTATTTACTCCGCCTTCATTAAGCACGGTATCTAGTGCCAGGGTACCACCGTTAGATACATATTGGCCGCTGCCATAGGTTCCGGCGGCACTTGCGCCAGAAATGACTAATACATCACCTGCCTGCTTATTTTCAGTCAGGTCAATCAGGCCGCTGTTTACAAAGCGGTTAAGATTAATCAACTGCCCCTGAACGATACCTTTATTAGCGATGCTCTGTGCACCGTCCACCAAATACTCACCGCGAGTATCAGTATGTAATTCCGTATTAACTGCCGATAAGCGTAAGCTGCCTGATGTTTGATTGTTGAATACGTCATTACCGCCGCCAAAGTCTGAAATAGCGACCGATTTAGTATCACGAACTCGATCGTTATCAGCATCGGTAAAGTTACGCAGATTAAAACTGTTGGATGAGACGTTATTAAAAGTGGTGTCTTCATCACTGAGGATCATATAGCCGGTCATGGTACCGGTATTATTCACCAGCAGCGTTCCGCTCAATATCGCATTAGGGTCAATCAGCGTTGATGGCGTACTGGATAGCACGACATCATTCATAGAGTCGATGATGCCCGCATTATTTAATACAAAGTCAGGTGTACCAACGCCGGAAAATCTGATGCCCGAGACCTGATACATATCAAGCTGAGTCACCATATGATCGTTACTACGATCTCCGCCGTGAACAACCGCACCAGCGGCAATGGAAATATCACCGCGAGTATTATGAATCACAGAAATACCGGCAAGGCCTTGGCTGGCATCAATCGTAGCCATTGGACCGACGTTTACATTAGCACCGGTATTAACGCCGGTCCCCATATATTCGTCCCACGAGCGAATACCATCACCATTACCAATGATAGTCATAGTGCCGTTATCGAACGAGACCTTGGTATTACCATTTAGTGCACTAGCCTGTATCCCCTGATTACCGAAGTAGAGGGTATTTAGGCTTGTTCCGTCATGGGTTGTTATATTGCCACTGGCAAATACCGAGACATCACCATTCTCCGATCGGGCATAGATAGCGTCACCGGAATCAATCAGGTTAATGTTGCCGGTATTCATCACCGTTACATCACCATCAATTGACTGCGCATTAATTCCGTAGCCTCTCAGCCCGCTGGTAGTGATTGACCCCGAGTTATTAACTAAAACATTACCTGCATTAGCCGTTGCATAAATTGAATAGGCCGTCTTTCCGGTAGTGGTTAACTCGCCCTGATTAACGACCTCAATATCGCCACTACCAAGATTAATGGCTTGAATATTATAAGAACTTTCTCCGGCCGTTGACAGTTTGCCCGAGTTTTGAATATCAATATTACCCGTGCCTGATTGGCTAATTGAAGCGTAAATATCATTGGAGCTTCTGCCGTTTCCATCTAGGCCGACCCCGGTACTAATCTCTGTGTTATCCACGATAATATTAATATTACCTGAACTTGCACCGAGGAATTGGGTAGCAATGCCAAAGTTGGCCGATGAACCGCTATCGGTAGGATTACCCAGAACGACGATCTTCCCGCCGGTTGTCGTAACGTTGATATCCGCATCGGTAATATTGTTACCGCTATTATGACTAACCAAAATGCCGTCACTATTATTACCATTTACAATCAGGTTAGCGTTGGTTGACGAAACGTTCAAATTGCCGGAGGTTGCCACACTTTCAACCCGCAGCGCAGTAGCGTCATAGGCAGAGGTGGTGATAGTTCCGTTAGAGTGATTAACCGTAATACCGTCGGAGGCGCCGACATAAGTATTGTTAGCAAAAATAGCATGAGCCAGATAAGGATTAGAGGTATTAGTCCCTTTTAGCGCCTGACTTTTGGTTGTGATATCACCACTATTGGTAATAACGATTTTTCCTGCACCACTGCTTTCGGCCAGAATGCCTTTAGAAGCGGTACCATAAGTTGTCAAAGTGCCGGTATTAACAATATTGATCTGGCCACTGGGCGATTTGCCATAAATAGCGTGCGCACTATCGCCTTCGGTTGAAATAGTTGCGGCATTAGAAATATCAATATCAGCGCCAGCGCTGCCTACCCCAAATCCATAAAGTCCATAGGTGGCATTGCCGTGAGTTTTTAGCTGAGTATTAGTATCGCTAACTAAAATAGAGCCGGCTATACGAGCAGAAACCCAGATCGCGTGACCACCATAAGTCTCAATGGTGCCGCTACCTAAATGTTGAACTGACGTATTCTCACCCCAGGCTTCAATCCCGTCCCGACTAACGCTGTTGCCGTTGTTCACCAATATATTAAGCTGGCTGCCTTGCTCGATGGTGATAGCTGCATTTTTACCTGCTCCAGCAATAATAGCGGTATCCGCAGCGGAGTTATCCAACGTAATGTTATTATTGCCTTTAAGCAATACGGTGGCGTCGCCAGAGGTAGATCTGACGTTCAAACCATGTGAATTACCGTCGGCGGTAGGCTGATTAATGGTACTGTTATTAAAAATAAGCTCAGCGTTACCCCCATCAGATACGGTAGTTGCATTAATGCCGCGATATTCAGCTCCGGCGGTAGACTCAAAGAAGGTATTACCATCAGCTTCTGCGGTACATGACATATCATTGTTAGTACCTAAAGTGCAGGCAGCCCACAGAGAGCCCGAGTTTAATGTTAATGCAATAGCAACGACTAATAGCTTCGGCTTTACCGTTAGGCTAGGTTTCATTTACAAACATCCCTGTTGATATAATTAATATCCGTCATCAAACAATCAGAATGACAACTCTTTCAATGACCGACTTAATACATTAAACACTCTTTAGTGTCAATGCATAAATGAGACATGAGTATCAATTAATAAAAATTAGCAATTGAAAACAAAAGGATAAAAACAAATAACCATCAATTTATATTTAACATATTATTTAATATAATTTTATTCACATAAATAAAGTAACCATAATTGATTAGTTAAACTAGATAAACATGCCAAATTAAATAGTCATCAGCTGTTTGATCATTATCTCTATATATAAAATCTATATGTCGCCTAATGGAAGGGAAAAGGCTTATCGGTAGGCGTAACTTTTTGGCGAGTGGCCCCGACAAAAGAAAACACCCTGTCAGCTTATCGCTCACAGGGTGGCGTGGTCTTATTAACCGCTGGCAAACCTAAGGGTTTAATTACTCACTAAGCTAATCCTATGTCAGAAGCTGTACTTTACGCCAATCTGGGCTTCACTACGCTCATAGCTATCTTTTCCCCACTGCAGGCCAATATGGCTATAAACCTGTAAACCATCGGTCACTTGGCCCTGCAAACCAAACTTGGTTTCAAGTTTATTCTTAGGCCGGTCTTCTGACATTCTCTGGCCGTTAAAGTCGAGGCTATTTTTAGCATCGCCATACAGCCAGTTAACTTCGATAAACGGCTGGGCATTATTTTTATCAACTTTATTACGCATATAGGTACGGGCACCTAAACGGGTCGCTATACCGCTGGCATCGTTACCGCTGGCGCTCAGGCCATTCACATCACGATAGTCATCGGCACTGTAGTGGGTATACAGCACCTGTGCTTGAGGTTCGATCATCCACTGGAAGCGTTCACCTTCTGTCACAATGCTGGCATAACCGGCTTCAACGGAATTAGTCCAGGTATTGCTATCGTACTTATTACTGCCATTCACTTCGTTGTTAAACCAACCGTACATCGACCATACATCCACATAAGCACCGGTCGGCAGACTCTCATTTTCAAACCAGGTCAGATAAGCACCGGCGCCGTAGCCGTCGACTTTGCCGTTAGAACGACTTTTAGTATAACTGCCGGTAGTATGACTTTCGGTTTTACCATAAGCTCCCATAATACCCATATGGAAACGGCTATCACCGCTGTTGCTCCACTGGGCTAGCTCACCGCCCAAGTGAACAACCGAACTATTGGCACGCTGAGCGAAATAGCCGCTAGCAGCTTCACTCTTGGTATGGTTCGCCACTAAGCGTAGCCAAACCGAGGGAACTCGGCCTTCCTGCTTTAGCCCTTCGGTATACTGAGGCTCACCCGCACGGTCGTGTAAAGAATGCATAAACATCTGGGTTGCCGCAGTCTGATTAGCTAAATATGCACCAATATCTGAGTTATAAATAGGCTTCTGATTTTCTTCAGGCTTAGGCGTTGGCGGATTAATTGGATCCACAGGAGGCGTTACCACCGGTGGTTCCGTATTGCTCAGATACCAATTTTGATCGGTTGCGCCCTGATTTAGCACATACTCATACCGGCCGGCCTTTACCGGAGCGCTCAACGTAAAGGCATCGCTATCTGAGGTTCCTAATACTTCAACCAGTTTGATACCGTTACCTTGGGTTAACGCCCCCTCGCCGGAAACGTGATTAATCGCCAGCTTAGTGGCTGAAGTACCGGTGACGGCATCATCCAGCACTAATATATCACTTAGGCTATTTACTCCGCCTTCGTTGAGCACGGTATCTAACGCCAGCGTACCACCGTTAGATATATACTGAGCACCACCGTAAGTTCCGGCAGTGCTTCCACCGGAGATAACCAGCACGTCACCGGCCTGATTATTTTCGGTTAAATCAATCAGACCACTGTTCACAAAGCGATTCAGGTTAAGTAGCTGCCCCTGAACCGTGCCTTTATTCGCGGTACTTAAAGCCCCGGATACCAGATATTCACCGGTAGTATCAGTATGTAATTCGGTATTGACTGCCGATAAGCGTAGGGTGCTCGATGTTTGATTATTGAATACGTCATTGCCGCCACCAAAGTCTGAAATAGCGATCGATTTAGTATCACGAACCCCATCGCTATCAGCATCGGTAAAGTTACGCAGATTAAAGCCGTTGGATGAGAAGTTATTAAAGGTGGTGTCTTCATCGCTGAGGATCATATAACCGGTCATAGTACCGGTATTATTCACCAACAACGTCCCGGCCAAAGTGGCGCCCGGCGCTACAAAGTTATGCAGTTCGTTCACCAACACGACATCATTCATCGAATCAATCACGCCGGCGTTATCCAGTACGAAATCCGGCGTACCTTCCCCGGTGAAGCGGACACCGGCAACCTGATGGATATCAATCTGATTGCTTGAAAGATCGTTTTTCCGATCTCCGCCGTGAACAACCGCACCGGCGGCAATAGAAATATTGCCCTTATTGTTATTACCAATGACGATGCCAGACAGGCCTCTGCTGGCATCCACTACCGCATCCGCACCCAGAATAATTTTAGCGCTGGCCCCCGTGCCCGAATATTCATCCCATGAACGAATACCATCGCCACTGCCGACGGAGGCTATCGTACCTTTATCGTATGAGACCAGTGCGTTTCCGCCGCCGCTGGCGCCTACCATAATGGCTTGATTACCAAATGTATTCACTTTGCCGCTATTATTTTGATCTGAAGTGATATTACCCGTTGAAAATAATGAGCTATTACCCTTCGTGGCGCTAAGCATAATACCGGTACCAAAGCCTCCGAAATTAATCTCACCGCTGTTAATAACCGAAACATTGCCGCTGAAAGAACCGCCATAAATAGCGGTAGCCATATCACCGCTTGAGGTCACCGATCCTGAGTTATTAATAATTACATCGCCAGAATTAGTCTGTACATTAACGGCTGCAATACTACGCCCAAGCATAGACAATTCGCCGCTATTGGTAATAGTTACACCACCGCTGCCTTGATTATCAGCGAAGATAAGGCTGGAGGTCGCGCCGGCCGTGGTTAATTTACCGGAGTTTTTGATATCTATATTTCCGGAGCCCAAATTATCAATTCTTGCATCAATCGCATGAGATAACGGGGCCTTACCGTCTAAATGAGTACCAACGCTAATTTCTGTTTTATCAACAATAATATTAATATCGCCGCTGTTAACACCGCGAATAGAAGCTTCAATACCATGGCTATATATATTTTTATTCAACAAGTTAGCTATCGGGGCATCCAATACCTTAATACTCCCACCGCGAGTCGTGATATTAATATTAGCCGTTGAGGTCTCATTCATCGCCGTGGTATGAACAGCAACAATCCCATCGCTATCAATGCCATTGACATTTAATAGCGCATTGGTTGAAGAGATATTGATATCACCGGTAGATGCGGAACTCTCCGCGCGGATAGCCGATGAGTTATAGGCAGAGGTGGTAATCGTTCCTCCGGTATGATCAATAGTGATCCCCCCGGAAGCCCCGGTAGAAGAGTTAATCGCCTGAATACCGTGGGACTCAGGCGTGGTTGGGAATTGAATAATATGATTCTGGCTTTGAGTGGTGATATCCGCATTATTGGTAATAATGATTTTTCCTGCGCCGTTACTTTCAGCAAGAATGCCTTTTGAGCCAAGGCCGGAAGTGGTTAACGAACCTGAATTAACGATATCAATCGGCCCTTCACCCGTGACCTCATGGAGAGCATGCTCGCCATCACCGCCAGTTGAAATTTCCACATCATTTTCAATTTCACTGCTACTGACGGCAGTCATGGCTTTAATGCCAATAAATGGAGTTTTGCTTACGGATTCTGAAATATGAGGAATATCAACGTCTGTAGTACATAGCAGGTCATTACTCATACCTGAACTGCAGGCCGCCCACAGGGAACCTGAATTTAATGTTAAGGCAATAGCGACCACTAATAGCTTCGGTTTTACCGTTAGGCTAGGTTTCATTTATAAACATCCCTGTATAAAACAACTCACATCCGTCAGTTGATTAATATAATTACAACTTATTTCAATTTGCGAATTAATACATAAAACACCTATTTATGTCAAACAATTAATGAGACTTAAATCTCAATAAATATAAAATAGTCATATAATACATTAAGGTGATTAAATTAAATTTACGTTTAAATACAAAGTCAAAATTATAAGCAATGGTGTGAAAATACCTATAGTGGGTTAATAGATATATTAATTACCTCTAAATGAAATAATATTTTTCTGGCCATATCTTTTCTTTGGGTATAAAAAAACCGCCCCTAGAGGCGGTTTTTTACAGTTTAATAATAACGAGAAATTAATCGTTATTATTACCCAGTCCTGCATTTAGTAGCTCAGCTAAGTTAGCCGTTGCTTCTTCTGCACTCACTTGTGGGCTAGCAATCACATCTTCAACGTGGCGACGGCGCGTACGTTCCTGATGATAAGCGTAACCGGTACCCGCCGGAATCAGGCGACCAACGATAACGTTCTCTTTCAGACCGCGTAACTCATCACGTTTACCAGCAACCGCAGCTTCAGTCAGCACGCGAGTTGTTTCCTGGAACGATGCCGCAGAGATGAAGGATTCGGTAGCCAACGATGCTTTAGTGATACCTAACAGGTCACGAGCAAATGTTGCACCCAGTTTGCCTTCAGCTTCAAGGTTGCGGTTAGCAATCTTAATGCGTGCGTACTCAGCCTGTTCGCCTTCAAGGAAGTCGGTATTGCCCGGATGAACAATAGTCCCTTTACGCAGCATCTGACGAACGATAACTTCAATGTGTTTATCGTTAATCTTAACGCCTTGCAGACGGTAAACTTCCTGAACTTCGTTAACGATGTAACGAGTCACTTCATGCACGCCGCGCAGACGCAGGATGTCATGTGGAGACTCTGGACCATCGGAAACAACGTCACCGCGTTCAACCAGTTCGCCTTCGAATACGTTCAGCTGACGCCACTTAGGAATCATCTCTTCGTACGGCTCACTGCCGTCCATCGGAGTGATAACCAGACGACGCTTACCTTTAGTCTCTTTACCGAACGAGATCACGCCGCTGATTTCAGCAAGGATCGCAGGCTCTTTCGGACGACGCGCTTCGAACAGGTCAGCTACGCGTGGCAGACCACCGGTAATATCGCGAGTACCGCCAGATTCTTGTGGAATACGCGCAAGCGTATCACCAGCACCGATTTCTACACCATCTTCTAACTGGATAATTGTTTTACCCGGTAAGAAGTATTGAGCAGGCATATCAGTACCAGGAACCAGTACATCATTACCTTTAGCATCAACAATTTTCAGTGCAGGACGCAGGTCTTTAGTACTACCTGTACGCTCAGCGCCTTCAAGAACAACGATAGAAGACAGGCCGGTTAGTTCGTCAGTCTGACGGGTAATCGTCTGACCGTCGACCATATCAGTGAAGCGAATAAAGCCGCCAACTTCAGTGATAACTGGCATGGTATGCGGATCCCAGTTAGCAACGGTTTCGCCGCCAACAACACCAACACCATCACCTTTTGCCATCACCGAGCCGTAAGGTACTTTATAGCTCTCTTTAGTACGACCAAATTCGTCGATTAACGTCAGCTCAGTATTACGTGAAGTAATAACCAGTTTGTTTGCTGCGTTAATAACAAATTTCGCGTTCTTCAGCTTCAGCGTACCGGTATTTCTTACCTGGATGCTTGATTCAGCTGCCGCACGCGATGCCGCACCACCGATGTGGAACGTACGCATGGTTAACTGTGTACCAGGTTCACCGATGGACTGAGCAGCGATAACACCGATAGCCTCACCTTTGTTGATGATATGGCCACGCGCCAGGTCACGTCCGTAACAGTTAGCACAAACACCGAAGTCGGTATCACAGCTAACGACAGAACGAACCTTGATGATGTCAACAGAGTGCTCTTCTAACAGATCACACCATTTTTCATTCAACAGCGTATTACGTGGAACCAGAATATCAGCAGTACCCGGCTTCAGAACGTCTTCAGCAGTAACACGACCCAATACGCGCTCGCGCAGAGGTTCTTTAACGTCACCACCTTCGATAACCGGAGTCATCACGATACCGTTATGGGTTCCACAGTCGTCTTCAATAACCACCAGATCCTGTGCCACGTCAACTAAACGACGGGTCAGGTAACCGGAGTTAGCCGTTTTCAGTGCGGTATCCGCCAAACCTTTACGAGCACCGTGAGTAGAGATGAAGTACTGAAGTACGTTCAAGCCTTCACGGAAGTTCGCAGTGATTGGGGTTTCGATGATTGAGCCATCTGGCTTAGCCATCAGACCACGCATACCCGCCAACTGACGAATCTGTGCAGCCGAGCCACGAGCACCGGAGTCAGCCATCATAAAGATGCTGTTGAAGGAAACTTGCTGCTCTTCTTCACCGTGACGGTTAATCACAGTTTCAGTAGACAGGTTTTCCATCATCGCTTTAGCTACACGTTCGTTAGCCGCAGCCCAGATATCGATAACTTTATTATAACGTTCGCCAGCGGTAACCAGACCAGTTTGGAACTGCTGCTGAATTTCTGCTACTTCGGTTTCGGCTTCAGAGATAATTTCAGCTTTCTTGGCTGGGATTACCATGTCATCGATACCAACAGATGCACCAGAACGTGCCGCATAGGCAAAGCCGGTATACATCGTTTGGTCAGCAAAAATAACCGTTGGCTTCAGGCCTAAGATGCGATAACAGGTGTTAATCATCTTAGAAATTGCTTTCTTACCTAGTGCCTGGTTGATGATTGAGTAAGGTAGACCTTTTGGTACGATCATCCATAAGATGGCACGACCAACGGTGGTATCCACCAGGCCCGTCTTCTCAGTCCACTCACCTTCAGCACTCTTCTCATACTCAGTGATACGCACTTTAACGCGAGCATGCAGTTCGGCGTGGCCGGCACGATAAACGCGCTCAGCTTCGTTAGATCCGCCTAACACCATGCCTTCGCCTTTCGCATTCACTTTGTCACGGGTCATGTAATACAGACCTAGAACAACGTCCTGAGAAGGAACGATGATTGGTTCACCATTCGCAGGAGACAGAATGTTATTGGTAGACATCATCAACGCACGCGCTTCCAGCTGGGCTTCCAGCGTTAGCGGTACGTGTACAGCCATTTGGTCACCATCGAAGTCGGCGTTGTATGCCGCACACACTAGTGGGTGCAACTGAATCGCTTTACCTTCGATAAGAACTGGTTCAAATGCCTGAATACCTAAACGGTGCAGAGTAGGTGCACGGTTCAGCAGCACTGGGTGTTCGCGGATAACTTCGTCTAGGATATCCCAAACGACAGCTTCTTCACGCTCAACCATTTTCTTAGCAGCTTTAATAGTGGTAGCAAGACCACGCAGTTCCAGCTTGCCATAGATAAACGGTTTGAACAGTTCCAATGCCATTTTCTTCGGCAGACCGCACTGATGCAGACGCAGGTATGGACCTACGGTGATTACAGAACGACCGGAGTAGTCAACACGCTTACCAAGCAGGTTCTGACGGAAACGACCCTGTTTACCTTTGATCATATCTGCCAAAGATTTCAGAGGACGCTTGTTAGAACCGGTAATAGCACGACCGCGACGACCATTGTCTAATAACGCATCTACCGCTTCTTGTAACATACGCTTTTCATTGCGTACGATGATATCCGGCGCAGCCAGATCCAATAGGCGTTTCAGACGGTTGTTACGGTTGATAACGCGACGATATAAATCGTTCAGGTCAGAAGTCGCAAAACGACCGCCGTCCAGCGGTACCAAAGGACGTAAATCAGGTGGAAGAACCGGCAGAACGGTCAGAATCATCCACTCTGGCTTATTGCCTGACTGAATGAATGCTTCCAGTAATTTAACGCGCTTAGTCAGCTTTTTACGTTTGGTTTCAGAGTTGGTTTCATTTAACTCTTCGCGCAGTTGCTCGCATTCTACTTCCAGATCCATGCCTTTCAGCAGTGACTGGATAGCTTCAGCACCCATCTTCGCGTCAAATTCATCACCAAACTCTTCCAGCGCATCCAGATACTGCTCTTCAGTCAGAATCTGACGACGCTCTAAGTTAGTCATACCGCCTTCAACAACCACGTATGATTCGAAGTACAGTACGCGCTCAATGTCACGCAGTGGCATATCAAGTAATAAACCAATACGAGACGGCAGTGATTTTAAGAACCAAATGTGCGCAGTCGGAGAAGCCAGTTCAATATGGCCCATACGCTCACGACGCACTTTAGTCTGAGTCACTTCAACGCCACATTTTTCACAAATGACGCCGCGGTGTTTTAAACGCTTGTACTTACCGCACAGGCATTCATAGTCTTTTACTGGTCCGAAAATACGGGCGCAGAAAAGGCCGTCACGTTCTGGTTTGAACGTACGGTAGTTAATGGTTTCCGGCTTCTTAACTTCGCCGAAAGACCAAGAACGGATCATATCTGGCGAAGCCAGTGCTATTTTGATCGCATCAAACTCTTCGGTCTTAGATTGAGCTTTCAGAAACTTCAGTAAATCTTTCACGGATCGGCTCCTGTCGGAGTTAAACCTGTTGGGCGCTCAACTGATTCTTAAACCTGTTCTTAAACAGATTATAAGGGGTTAAGCGCCCCTGTGCCCTGCAACCATCCCCGGCGAACCGGGGTGGAAATTAGAAGGAATTAACCCTCTTCCAACTCGATGTTAATACCCAGCGAGCGGATTTCTTTCAACAGTACGTTGAAGGATTCCGGCATGCCTGGTTCCATCTGATGGTTGCCATCCACGATGTTTTTGTACATCTTGGTACGGCCGTTTACGTCATCGGACTTGACGGTCAGCATTTCTTGTAGGGTGTACGCTGCGCCATAAGCTTCCAGCGCCCACACTTCCATCTCACCGAAGCGTTGTCCACCGAACTGAGCCTTACCACCCAGCGGTTGCTGAGTAACCAGGCTGTAAGAACCGGTAGAACGAGCATGCATCTTGTCATCAACCAAGTGGTTAAGTTTCAGCATGTACATATAGCCAACGGTAACCGGACGTTCGAATTGCTCACCGGTACGTCCATCAAACAGAGTAATCTGACCGGAGGTCGGTAAACCGCCCAGAGTCAGGAGCTCTTTGATTTCTTTCTCTTTCGCACCATCAAACACTGGCGTTGCAATTGGCATACCCTTACGCAGGTTCTCTGCCAGAGTTAGCACTGCTTCATCAGAGAATGTACTTAAGTCCACTTTCTGACGCAGATCGTCACCCAGATCGTATGCTTTCTGGATAAATTCACGCAGTTTTGCAACTTCTTGCTGCTGTTTCAGCATGGCATTGATCTTATCGCCGATACCTTTTGCAGCCATACCCAAGTGGGTTTCCAGAATCTGACCGATGTTCATA
Organism: Budvicia aquatica DSM 5075 = ATCC 35567; assembly: GCF_000427805.1. Taxonomy (GTDB): domain Bacteria; phylum Pseudomonadota; class Gammaproteobacteria; order Enterobacterales; family Enterobacteriaceae; genus Budvicia; species Budvicia aquatica. The sequence goes on from NZ_ATYS01000053.1 coordinate 28,293, forward strand.
CGCGATGGTACGCCCAGAGGGTTCAGCACGAGGTCAACAGGCGTTCCGTTTTCATCGTAAGGCATATCTTCGATCGGGTTGATCTTAGAGATAACACCTTTGTTACCATGACGTCCTGCCATCTTGTCACCTGGTTGAATCTGACGTTTAACGGCCAGATACACTTTGACAATCTTCAGTACGCCAGGGGCTAAATCATCACCCTGAGTGATTTTACGACGCTTACCGTCAAGTTTCTTCTCGAACTCAGATTTTAGTTCATCATACTGCTCAGCCAGCTGTTCTAACTGGTTTTGCTTGTCTTCATCACTTAATCCGATTTCCAGCCACTTGTCGTGAGTCAGTTTGCTTAGCTTCTCAGCTTCGATGCCGCCGGAAACCAGCACATCGTGAATACGAGCAAACAGGCCAGCTTCAAAGATTTTCAGTTCTTCAGTCAGGTCTTTCTTAACCTGCTTAAGCTGCATATCTTCGATTTCAAGCGCACGCTTATCTTTCTCTACGCCATCACGAGTAAAGACTTGAACGTCGATAATGGTACCTGAAACACCGTTTGGTACGCGCAGAGATGAGTCTTTAACGTCAGACGCTTTCTCACCAAAGATTGCACGTAGCAGTTTTTCTTCTGGTGTCAGTTGGGTTTCACCTTTAGGGGTTACCTTACCAACCAGAATGTCACCGCCGGTCACTTCAGCACCGATATAAACGATACCTGATTCATCCAGCTTGGAGAGTGCAGCTTCACCCACGTTAGGGATATCAGCCGTGATCTCTTCAGGCCCTAACTTGGTATCACGAGACACGCAAGATAGTTCTTGGATATGGATCGTAGTAAAACGATCTTCCTGCACAACGCGCTCGGAAACCAAGATGGAGTCTTCGAAGTTATAACCGTTCCAAGGCATGAACGCGACGCGCATGTTTTGGCCCAGTGCCAGCTCGCCTAAATCAGTAGACGGACCGTCGGCTAACACGTCACCGCGTTCAACCGGCTCGCCTAAAGAGACGCATGGCATTTGACTGATACAGGTGTTCTGGTTAGAACGGGTGTATTTAGTCAGGTTATAAATATCGATACCTGCTTCGCCCGGTAACATCTCTTCTTCGTTAACTTTGATAACGATACGAGAGGCGTCAACGTATTGAACAGTACCGCCACGCGTTGCCACTGCGGTTACACCGGAGTCAACGGCTACAGCACGTTCCATACCGGTACCAACCAGCGGCTTATCAGCGCGCAGAGTAGGAACTGCCTGACGTTGCATGTTCGCACCCATCAGGGCACGGTTGGCATCATCATGCTCCAGGAACGGAATCAAAGAAGCACCTACGGACACAACCTGTTGGGTTGAAACGTCCATATAGTCGACTTGTTCACGGCTGAATAAGCTTGATTCGCCTTTGTTACGACAGGTAACCAGGTCTTCCATAAAGTGGCCTTCGTCACTCAAGTTTGAGTTCGCCTGAGCGATAACGAAGTTGCCTTCTTCAATGGCAGATAAATAGTGGATCTCATCGGTCACCACGCCTTCGCGTACGCGACGGTAAGGTGTTTCTAAGAAACCATACTCATTGGTCTGAGCATAAACAGACAGTGAGTTGATCAGACCGATGTTTGGACCTTCCGGCGTTTCGATTGGACATACGCGACCATAGTGAGTCGGATGTACGTCACGGACTTCGAAGCCTGCACGCTCACGCGTTAAGCCGCCCGGGCCCAGAGCAGAAATACGACGCTTATGCGTGATCTCTGACAGTGGGTTATTCTGGTCCATAAATTGGGATAACTGGCTTGAACCAAAGAACTCTTTCACCGCAGCCGAAATTGGCTTAGCGTTGATCATGTCCTGTGGCATTAGCGTATCCAGATCGCCTAAAGACAGACGCTCTTTCACGGCACGTTCAACGCGCACAAGGCCAACGCGGAATTGGTTTTCTGCCATTTCGCCAACGGAGCGAATACGACGGTTACCTAAGTGATCGATATCATCCACTTCACCAACACCGTTACGGATGCCGATAAGCTTTCTCATCACTTCAGTAATGTCTTCTTTGCACAGAATGCCTGAGCCTTCGATTTCTTCACGACCTAAAGAACGGTTGAACTTCATGCGGCCTACCGCAGAAAGGTCATAACGGTCTTCAGAGAAGAACAGGTTCTCAAACAGATTCTCTGCAGCTTCGCGCGTTGGTGGTTCACCAGGACGCATCATGCGATAAATCTCAACCAACGCGCTTAAGCGATCGCTGGTTGGATCGACGCGGATGGTCTCAGACATATATGAACCATGATCCAGATCGTTGGTAAACAGAGTTTCAATACGCTTGTGACCCGCCTGACTTAATTTAGCCAGCAGATCCAGCGTCAGCTCCATATTGGCAGGACAGATGATTTCACCTGTGCTTGCGTCGATATAATCTTTAGCAACAACTTTTCCAATAATGTATTCAGTTGGTACTTCAATTTTATCAATGCCATCTTTTTCAAGCTGGCGGATATGGCGAGCTGTAATACGGCGACCTTTCTCTACAAAAATCTTACCGCCAGCTTCGATATCGAAAGAGGCAGTTTCACCACGTAAGCGCTCAGGAACAAGTTCCATCTGCAGCTTGTTGTCGCGAATTTCAAAGACAACTTTGGCAAAGAACAGATCTAAAATTTGCTCAGTCGTATAGTTCAGTGCACGTAAGATGATCGTCGCGGGTAATTTACGACGACGGTCAATACGGACGAACAGGTTATCTTTCGGGTCAAACTCGAAATCTAACCAAGAACCGCGGTAAGGAATGATACGCGCGTTATACAGGACTTTACCCGATGAATGGGTTTTACCTTTATCACTATCAAAGAACACACCCGGACTACGGTGTAACTGGGACACGATAACGCGTTCTGTACCATTGATGACAAAGGTACCGTTATCGGTCATGAGCGGAATCTCGCCCATATAAACTTCTTGTTCTTTGATGTCTTTAACCGTGCCCGCAGGTGCGTCACGATCGTAAATCACTAAACGCAATTTAACGCGCAGCGGTGCTGAATAAGTCACACCACGAATTTGACATTCTTTGACGTCGAATACAGGTTCACCAAGACGATAGCTCACATACTGCAACTCTGAGTTGCCGCTGTAGCTCTGGATAGGGAACACAGAACGGAATGCAGCTTCCAGTCCATGTTGGCCTTCCGGGTCTTGCTCGATGAACTTCTGGAACGAGTCAAGCTGGATAGAAAGAAGGTAAGGGATGTCCAGTACTTGTGGACGTTTACCAAAATCCTTACGGATGCGTTTTTTCTCGGTATAGGAGTAAACCATAGGGTTCCTCAGCTCGCTGGAAAGTCGAACCACTCTGTCCGTCCAGATAGGGACAGTTCATGCAACACGATTTATAACGATCGGAAGAATGAGATATCTTCCGTAATATCCTTTCCCGATAACTCTTAAATCATTTCATCGCGCTGTGATTGCAGGATTTACTACAGTCAGGGAGAGCAATATATTAAGTCGTTACCCGAAAAAAATATTGGGGCTACTCAGCAGTAAAAAAGTGTGAAATTCCACTGAACCCCTAGAGCGCAAAAAAGCTGGTGACCAAAAAGTCACCAGCCATCAGCCTATAAAGTCAGGCTGCAAACTTTAAAGCAGTCTTACTTAATCTCAACAGAAGCGCCTGCTTCTTCCAGAGCTTTTTTCAGAGCTTCAGCATCGTCTTTATTGATGCCTTCTTTAACTGGAGTCGGTGCAGCTTCTACTAAGTCTTTAGCTTCTTTCAAGCCAAGACCAGTTGCGCTACGTACTGCTTTGATTGCAGCAACTTTGTTAGCGCCAGCAGCAGTCAGGATTACGTCGAATTCAGTTTTCTCTTCTACAGCTTCAGCAGCGGCAGCAGGGCCCGCAGCTACAGCAGCAGCTGAAACGCCGAATTTCTCTTCCATAGCAGAAATCAGTTCAACGATTTCCATTACAGATAAAGCTGCAATACCGTCTAAAATTTGGTCTTTAGTGATAGTTGACATAACAAGTGTTCCTAAAATATAGAAATAGTTTATACGTTAAAAAGCATCGACGGAAAAAGGCTATTAAGCAGCTTCTTTCTGATCGCGCAGCGCAGCCAAGGTACGAACCAATTTGCCGGCAGCGGCTTCTTTCATGGTTCCCATCAGGCGTGCGATTGCTTCTTCGTAGGTTGGTAAGGTTGCTAAGCGGTCAATGTTTGCCGCAGAGATAAACTCACCTTCAAAGGCTGCTGCTTTAACCTCAAATTTTGGATTCTCTTTAGCAAAAGCTTTGAATAAACGAGCAGCTGCGCCCGGATGTTCACTAGAGAAAGCAATTAAGGTTGGACCAACAAACGTGTCTTGCAGGCACTCGTATTGAGTTCCTTCAACAACGCGACGCATTAAGGTGTTACGAACAACACGCATATATACGCCAGCTTCACGACCTGCTTTACGCAGTTCAGTCATTTTGGCTACAGAAACGCCGCGGGAATCCGCAACAACTGCAGACAGCGCGCCCTTGGCTACTTCGCTAACTTCAGCAACAATCGCTTGTTTGTCTTGAAGATTTAATGCCATTGGCTTTTTGCTCCTGGATTAGACTGGGAAAATCCCCAGAACTCACATCACTTGCGCACGCTACTTCCCGAAGAAAGTAGCAGAACAAGCGTTAAAACACGGTGAGCAGAATCCAGCAAAAACTTCTATAAAAGACATTTTTAGGCTCTCTCACCGTCTACGCAGGCCGTTACCTTGTACTTTATAAGTAACTAAGAACAGCAATTAAGTGTGTCGCCACACGCCTGCGGTCTTGGACGGAGGCCTGGAAAAGGCCAGGCTCCAACCGATAAAATCTAAGGGGCCAAATTCTAGACGAATCTGGCTCCATAGTAAAGCAACGAATTAGTTCGCTGCTGAGCTCAGGCTGCTTTGATCGATAGCCACGCCAGCACCCATGGTGGTTGACAGGCTAACTTTCTTAACAAAGATACCTTTAGCTGTAGATGGCTTAGCTTTCTTCAGTGCAGACAGAAGAGACTCTAAGTTCTCTTGCAGTTTAGCTGTATCGAAGTCAACTTTACCAATCGTGGTATGGATAATACCGTTTTTGTCGTTACGATAACGAACCTGACCCGCTTTAGCATTACGAACAGCTTCAGCAACGTTAGGGGTTACAGTACCCACTTTCGGGTTTGGCATCAGGCCACGTGGACCTAAAACCTGGCCTAATTGACCAACAACGCGCATTGCATCAGGAGAAGCAATAACAACGTCAAAGTTCATTTCGCCTTTCTTGATTTGGTCAGCCAAATCTTCCATACCGATCAGGTCAGCGCCAGCTTCTTTAGCAGCTTCAACGTTAGCACCTTGGGTAAATACAGCTACGCGAACCGTACGACCAGTACCGTGTGGTAGCACTGTTGCGCCACGAACGTTTTGGTCAGATTTACGAGCGTCGATACCCAGGTTTACAGCTACGTCTACACTTTCAACGAATTTAGCAGTCGCTAATTCTTTCAGCAGAGCAACAGCTTCAGCAATTTCATACTGCTTAGTTGAGTCAACTTTGTCACGGATTACGCGCATGCGCTTGGTTAGCTTAGTCATCTATTAACCCTCCACTACCAGGCCCATGGAACGAGCAGTACCTTCAATAGAGCGCACCATAGCGTCCATATCAGCACCAGTCATGTCCGCAGATTTAGTTTCTGCGATTTCGCGAACTTGCGCGTTTGTTACTGTTCCGACTTTAGTCTTGTTCGGTACACCTGAACCAGACTTGATGCCAGCAGCTTTCTTCAACAGAACGGCTGCAGGAGGAGTCTTAGTTACGAAGGTGAAAGAACGGTCAGCGTAAACAGTAATAACAACAGGGATTGGCAAGCCTTTTTCGATGCTATCAGTTTTAGCATTGAACGCTTTACAGAATTCCATGATGTTCACACCTTGTTGACCCAGAGCTGGACCAACTGGTGGACTTGGATTAGCCATACCGGCTGCAACTTGCAGCTTAACGTAGGCTTGGACTTTCTTAGCCATTGAGATTTCCTCGTTTTGGGTGATAGCGCCTCTATGAGGCTCCCCGTGTGTAATATTTGCTTTTGCTTATCTGCGAATAAATCGTAAATACAAACAAAAATAAAAAGGCGCGAAATTATAAAATAATCTCGCGCTTGTTACAATAACCAGATGGTTATTAGATGACCGTATGTTGATTACGTTGAGAATTTAATAACAAACGCCACCAACATGCAGAAATTTTTACGCTTAGCCTTTCTCTACCTGACCAAAGTCTAATTCTACCGGCGTTGCACGACCAAAAATTGAAACCGACACTTTCAGGCGGCTCTTCTCGTAGTCGACTTCTTCAACCACACCGTTAAAGTCGGCAAATGGGCCATCGTTAACACGGACCAATTCACCTGGTTCAAATAGCGTTTTAGGACGTGGCTTATCACCAACCTGCTGTAAGCGATTCATAATCGCATCAACTTCTTTATCGCTGATTGGTGCAGGACGATCGGATGTACCACCAATAAAGCCCATAACGCGTGGAATGCTACGAACTAAATGCCATGTTGCATCGTTCATTGTCATTTGGACTAATACGTAGCCTGGGAAAAATTTACGTTCACTTTTCCGGCGTTGGCCACCGCGAATCTCAACAACCTCTTCGGTTGGAACCATCACTTCGCCAAACTGATCTTCCATTTCCTGCAGCTTGATATGCTCACGCAGCGATTGCGCTACGCGGCCTTCAAAACCAGAAAATGCTTGAACTACGTACCAACGCTTTTTAGGGGCTTCAGACATCTTAGAACCTCAGGCCAGTTATAAATGACACCAAACGGACCAGAATACCATCCAGCCCCCATAGAATCAGTGACATCACGGCAGTCACTGCAGCAACGATTAACGTTGTGTGCAGAGCTTCCTGACGCGTAGGCCAAATCACTTTGCGAACTTCAACACGAGCAGCCTTAGCAAACTCTAGTGTTGCTTTACCTTTTACGGTAAATAACGCGACAGCGAAAGCAACGCCAATGATAGCAACAACGGCCAGCGCACGCAGTGGCAGGCTATAACCGCGGTAAATATAATTACCACCGATAGCAACCGCTAACAGCAATGCAACGATAACCCATTTAACTATTTCTAGTCCGCGCCCGCTTCCTTGAGCTTCGGTATTCGCACTCATAAACCAACCTGTCATTATGACTTAAATAATCACTCGCTTCGTATTCACGAAGCAACCAAGCCGAACGCTCTTTCTTCGGCACAATACGCCGTATATTTTCTAATGAGCCTATCTCACCCTAGCTCTCACCGCATTTATTTTCTAGCTATAATGCAGAAGAACTTGATGAGATAGGTTCTTTTATTCAACTATTTTTCAACTATGTTGAAAAAGGGCATCAAATGATGCCCTTTTAAAGCCTATTGCGTCAATCTTATTTAATGATCTTAGCAACAACGCCGGCACCAACGGTACGGCCACCTTCACGAATAGCGAAGCGTAAACCTTCGTCCATCGCGATTGGTGCAATCAGAGTTACTGTCATCTGAATGTTGTCACCAGGCATCACCATCTCTACGCCTTCTGGCAGTTCGATAGTACCGGTCACGTCAGTTGTACGGAAGTAGAACTGTGGACGGTAGCCTTTGAAGAATGGAGTATGACGACCACCTTCATCTTTGCTCAGAATATAAACTTCTGATACAAAGTTGGTGTGCGGGTTGATTGAACCTGGNTTAGCCAGTACTTGNCCNCGTTCGATTTCTTCACGCTTAGTACCACGCAGCAGAACACCAACGTTCTCACCAGCACGGCCTTCGTCAAGTAACTTACGGAACATTTCAACGCCAGTACAGGTAGTTTGTACGGTATCTTTGATACCAACAATCTCAACGGCTTCACCGACTTTAAC
>NZ_KE386589.1:0-23621 GCF_000427805.1 Budvicia aquatica DSM 5075 = ATCC 35567
CGTCAGTGATTTCATCACTGCAAATAATCAAATGAGGCGGAAGAAGGTTAGCTTGCTCATCAATAGGTATGGCGTTATTTAACTGTTTGCGTGTGATATGGCTAAAGAAGACCCCATAACCATATGGCATGCACAAACTCCCTTTATAGCGGTCATCCTGTTGTATTAATTGTTTGTCTGTCTTGAGCTGATTAATCACGACATAACTACACTGACGGACTTGTTCGATCGGATTAACTTTTGTGATATGTCCATATTCCACATAGGCTTTGTTGACGTTATGCAGATGCTCAATTCGCCAATCTTTCACTTCTAACAACAACAACCCGCGTTCCGGGTTCAAAATAATGAAGTCTGGGTAACGTCGTTGTTGCTGACCGACAGGAATGTCGTACCAACATAAACAATCATTATCGAGAGAGGCCTCGAGTCGTTTGGCTAAGCGGCGTTCACCTGACCTCATTTTTTCAGTGCAACTGTTTAGCGTAGGGATAAGTTCAGCCATCTTGTTCCTGTTAAATCAATAAAAAACAGTCATTGCCATAAGCCGCCATGGGGCGGGGCGCACTCGGCAATCCTTTAGCCGCCGTTACCTATTCAGCCCCACCTTCACTATGTTGGTAAATTCTCAATAAACGGCTGTGAATAGAAATAAGTTATTACTGCCCAGTAAGTGAAGGCTATATAAGCGATATTCTTTCAAACTATGATTTAAAAAAGCGGATTCTCATTCATCTATTATCTTTTATTACATGAACAGAATACGACGATTTAGTCTCAGAACCAACAAATATAATGTACGAGATACCACTATGAGTGTCATTTATAGGTAATATCTTTTCTTTACTCAATAGTTCAATACGTGCTTTACAATCTACAGACTATTTCTTGTAATAAAAAATTGTCAGATTTATTTATATATCTTACCACTAAAGTTATGGACTATCTCGTTGTCAACCACTATGCCTAGAGGCGCTGGCACGCCAATCATTGAGACGCTATTTTCTTTAACCGTGAGTATTGCCTATTTTTATCTAAGTCACAACCCTAATAACCGGTAGCCAAATGAGTAATATATTAATCGGATAAAACCGATGGATAAAAATGAGATGATAAATAATGCAAATGGTATTTTTTCATGACCACGCTGATTATTAAATTAATTCTTTCCCATTCGTTGATATTAAATATAATCTATTGCTATAAGGTAGACGATAAATAACTTCATTATTATTAATAACTGATGCGATAGTCATTCCTCTGCACAATAAACTTACCTCCCCGGAAGTTCGAAAACACATCGAGTCAGGGCTTTCAACGAATTTAAGATTACCTTTTTTCCAAGTTATAGCGGTGACTCCATTGGGAATAGCGCCAATGGGTTGAACAACAAAAAAAGTGAGTTTTGTATAAACAAAGATAGAAAATATTATTAACAACCCGACAACCGCACTGATTACTATTTTTTTCATAAAACGTCCACATTCAAGTTCATAAAATAAAAGCCCTGCAACACCAAGGTGTGTTATCCGCAGTTATGACCTTAGAATATCGTCGTTGACGTGGCCAACCAATCGATGAGAAACCGGTCTTCTGCGGTAGTCTGGATAACCATATCCACCCCTCACCACATCCGCTATCTCCGCTGTTTTTTCTCGCGGGTCATTGAAGGGACGCCATGGTGAACCCGGGCGTGTCAGGTAAATATTGGGCAGTCTTATGGCCCCCGATTGTCTGACCACAGAGCGCCGATGGTACCTTCACCGCGTCATTTGCCGGACGATGACACATCTGTGACGGCAAACGCGTACGACGGGTATCGCGTGAACGAGGACGGGGGAGTCCGGTGGTTCACGTTAAAGCCTAGGCCACAATCTAGGCTATTCTCGTCAGCATCACTCCCCCGCGATGGGCTAAGCAGCCACGGCATCGGTACCATCATTACGATGGTCAGAATAATAAAGCCACACATCAAGATATCCAAGCCCGTCATCTTCATTGCTCACTATCCCTGTCAACACACTATTACATCCGCTATTACCTTCACCACGGCCATTCATTGAACCGGTTAAGGTCCGGCCACTACCTCGTGACCTTAACCACCCGTTGTCGCCTACTTGCCGGGCAAGCACCTTTGCCAGGACGCATTCATGACCGGTTGTCCCGATGACCGGGGCAGGCTTCATCGGCTATGGTCCCCGACGCGAAGGGATTCAGGCCCGACGAAGACAATAACCGGCCAGAATACCCTTTAAACACCTCGGCCTCGTGATGACAAAATTGCGCTCGTGAGCATGTCCAATCCATATTCTCCGACAATCTAGCTGCATTCGCGGCACGCTCCCAACACATGCACGCTTCCCCCCCAATCTCCTACTTTTTCCTTTTGAGCGGCAACCTGCGCCAACTCGGCATAACGACTGACAAACTTCGGACTTGAGTGTGCTGACATAACAATACCTTTAAAGCGTAATAGGGCCTCGGGTGCTGACTGCCAGCCCCGAGTTACCCCTGAAAATAATGACAACAATAACAGTGTGGCTCTTCATCATGACGCGCCATCCCACCACTCAGCGCACCGGGGTATTGTTGGATTGACGCTGGTAAGCGATATAAATATATTGGTTCTGAAACGCTTTCTGGCAATGGTTACAAAAATAGCGTGGTAGGCCACTGCGTGCCTTACCATGCTTACGGACGTTGGCCGCTTTATGGCAACTTGGTCAGGTCGGGTAGGTCTTATTTGTCTCTAGCATCTCAACGCTACTTAATTGACATCACGACAGTTATCTCAGCACCATAAATAACCTGCACACCCGTCGCTGAAATCAGCTATTCATCACAGTATATAGTATCGGACCTTCGTCAGGCCCACCTGAAGCACCGTGCTAATCATCTCAGGCGTATTGTCTTGCGATAATAATCGGGTGACCTGCCTGGCTATCAGAGCTTCATTGGCCTTATAAATGTATTTGGTCTGGAACGTTTTTTTACACAACTGGCAGTAATACCGCTGCGTCCCCGTAATCCTACCCTTACCGTGCTTTCTCACACGTCGTGTCTGGTTACAGTGATGGCAGATGGGCTTGGGCATTTTCATCATGACGCTCTCTGAAGTAAGAAGCCAAAAGGATGCGTGATGAGAGCCACCATCCGCTTCGTGGATCAGATCTCCGGTGGTCAACAGCAGTGAGTGACGCTGGCCCGTGCGCTAATTCTAAAGCCAAAGGTGCTGTTATTTGATGAACTATTAAGTAACCTTGACGCCAACCTGCGTCGTAATATGCTCGATAAAATCAGAGAACTTCAGCAGCAGTTTAATATTAAATCCCTGTATGTCACCCACGATCAAAGCGAAGCCTTTGCCGTATCGGATACCGTTCTGGTGATGAACAAGGGTAAGATTATGCAGCTTGGAGAGCCCAAGCAGTTATATCGCCAGCCTGCATCATGCTTTATAGCCAATTTTATGGGGGATGCAAATATTTTCCCCGCTGAATTAACCAAGGATACTGTCGATATTTTTGGCTACTCTATTCCACGGCCAAAAGAGTTTGATCAATTAAAGGGTCACTACACCCTAGGTGTCAGACCCGAAGCCACTGCCTTAGTGGAAAAGAGTGCAGAGAATCAGAAATGCCAGCTGATGAGCGTAGCTTATATGGGGCCTCAGTATGAAGTCACGATTAACTGGCACGGACAAACGCTGTTATTTAAGTTTAATATCATTCAGTTAGCGCCAGATGTCGGTGACTATTATTATCTGCATATCCATCCTCATGGCATGTTTATCCTGCCGGAAGAGTAATCACTGCTGACCGACGATAAATAGATACCCCCATCATTAAGATTGCATAAGTGCAACGCTGATGATGGTGGGTAACCTCGGCCAAACCAATAACGGCCATTTAGAGGTACTTCCTGTGTAAGACTAATCAGTCATAGGACTGATGTTATTAGTCACAGGACTGATGTTATTAGTCACAGGATCGATGTGATTGCAATGATAGGAAATAACGGCAATGTTATTTCCAAAGACCAACCCCAAAAACACCCAAAGATAAAAAACTTTACATTTCAACTAATTAACCAGATAAATAAATTCATTGATCAATATAAAGTAAATTATCAGTTTTATCACTAAGGGAATTAAATGTGATTAGCTTCATAATGCTTCCTAACATTATATTTTTGCCTTGCATTGATAGGAAATAAATCATAGCATTTGAGCGTACCTTTTATAATGTTAGGAATTTTCAGTTATAGCTGATTGAATCAACAGATAACGAAAATTTTCACTTTTGAGTCTCTCATATAGAATAGGAGTAATTGAAGATGGGTTTTCACGAGAAAGGTCAATGGTGGGTTAGTCCATCAAATTATGATCCAGAAGTTGTTAGTGGCTTTAACTTTCCTAAAAAAATCGAATTTCTAGATACAACGTTGCGTGATGGTGAACAGCAGCCAGGTATTATTTTTACTAAAGAAGAAAAAGTCGCGATTGCCAAGAAGCTTTCACAAGCGGGTGTTCAACGTATTGAAGCTGGTACCCCTGCGGTTTTGAAAGAAGACGCTGAAGCTATCCGGGAAATTAGTGATTTAGGGTTAAACTCGCAAATTTATGCCTTTGTACGCAACATGGTTAAAGATATGGAGCTAGCCAAAAGCTGTGGTGTTCAGGGGGTTATTGCTGAAATCATTGGTAGCGAACATTTACTGAAATACGGTAAAAAATGGACCATTGACCGTGCGATTAGCGCATGCATTGAAGCGACAACTGCAGCAAAGGAGCTGGGGCTGAAAGTATCATTTTTCCCGGCCGACTCTTCTCGAGCGGATATGAACTTCCTTATGGATACTGTTCAGGCAGTTGTGGAAGGTGGTCATATTGACTCGCTAGTTTTAGTGGATACCTTTGGGGTTTTATCGCCGGAAGGGGCAGCTCATCGGGTTCGTCAACTTAAGAAACGCTTCCCACATATTCCACTGGAAATTCACTTCCATGATGATTTCGGTATGGGAATTTCCAGTACCATTGCCGGGCTTGCGGCCGGGGCCGAGGTTGCCCACGTAACGGTTAACGGTATTGGTGAACGTGCTGGTGGAGCTCAATTAGAAGGTGTCGCCTTAGCGCTTAAAACCATGTACGGCGTTGATACTGGCGTCGATATGACGCAATTTAAATCATTATCTGAGTTTGTTGCACAGTGTGCGCGCATGCCAGTTTCTGCCACTAAACCTATTGTAGGTGATGATATTTTCCTATGGGAAACTGGCTTACCTTCTAGTTTGTGGGTCAATGTAAAAGATACTGATCCTCTGGTTATGTTGCCTTATAGCTGGGAAATGACTGGCCATAAAGTCCCTCAGTTATTACTGAGTAAAAAAAGCGGTAAGGATAATATTAAAACTTGGCTAGAGAAATGTAATCTCTCTGTGCCGGAGGATATGTTGGGGGAATTACTTAATCGCGTTAAATATAAATCCTTTGAAGAACATAGAACACTCCATGAAGCGGATTTCCGTGCAATTGTCGCTTCACTTAGTAAGTAATAATATCTACCTATATTAAACAGTAGCGTTATTGACTATATTTATTTGCTTTAGTCATTCTATTATGTAAAAGACAACGAGTAAATAAATTAGCCGCTTAGCTACCTATTTTTATATTGTGGCGTGCTTTTTTGACGCCACATCACCCAATTAAATTATGGTTAAAGTTGGTATGGTAAAAATACCATAACTCTGAGGAGATTTTGATGTCAAATTCAGAAGCCAGTAATTACATACCTAAATGGAAATCTCGTTATACTGTATTAGGACTTATTTGGTTGGCTTGGATGCTCTCTTATCTTGATCGAATGGTAATGAATATTTCATTGCCCTTTATTGGTCAAGATCTTGGTGTCGATAAGGGAACTCAAGGGTTAATTATTTCTTCTTTTTTTGTTGGTTATGCATTATTCCAGATCCCTGGCGGTTATTTAGCCGATAAATTTGGCCCCAGAATCTCAATGGCTATTGCGATACTTTGGTGGTCAGCCTTTACTACCCTAACCGGTGTTATTTCATCGTTAGGTATGTTATTGCTAGTGCGGGTACTATTTGGTATCGGTGAAGGTGCATTTCCTTCCGGTTCCTGGAAGACCATCGCCACCTATTTTCCATCAAAGGAACGAGGCAGGGCAACGGCAATCCAATCTTCAGTTGGTACATTGGGGCCCGCATTGGCATCTATTGTTGCCGCCAGCATTATTGCACACTTCGGTTGGCGCCACGTCTTTGTGGTACTAGGTATACCAGGTATTCTGATTACATTCGGTATTTATTATTTCTGCCGTAATAATCCTAAAGATAGCCCAGGTATTTCCCAGCATGAAATACAAGAATTAGAGAATGATAAAAAGAACACCGTGGAAAGCAAAGGGGCTATCAGTATTTCGGGGTTGTTTCGCTCAACCATTGTCTGGCAGTTGACGGGAATTTGGTTCTTATTTAATTTAACATTTTGGGGATTTACTTCTTGGTTACCTAGTTATTTAATGGAGTCTCGAGGTTTATCATTAACATCCACTGGATATGTTTCTGCGGTCCCTTTCCTATTTGGCACTGTAGGTGGACTATTTGGTGGCTATATTTCCGATAGATTTAAACAAGGTCGGTCATGGATATACGCTGTTGCGGCTATCATTTCTGCCACCTTATTATACTTAACATTTTCAGTAGAAAATCTAACCTACGCCATTATTTACCAATGCTTTTCAATGTTATTTATGTTTTTTTCCGTTGGCATATTTTGGGGATTATTGATGGATAGTATTAACCCAAAGGTGATGGGAACCGCCTCCGGCATTGTCAACGTTGGTGCTCAACTTGCGGGAGTTATCGCGCCACCAGTAATGGGATTTTTAATTGATGTTAGTGATGGAAATTATTCCACTGCATTTATTTTTATTATTATTTCATTAGCATTGTCTGCCCTTGTCGCATTAACCATCAATATAAAAAAAACGGATGACATACCAATGATAACTAAAGAAGACTCTTCTTTATAGTAAGTACTACTTAACAAAAAGATAAGTAGGTTATTTTATTTAGGTTCTGGAGTATATATCCATAAAAGTTTGGCTTCGGTTTTTCCTACGTTTAACCATCTGTGTTTGGTTTGCGACTTGAAATGTAAACTATCCCCTAAGGATAACATGTAGGATTTATCTTCTAGGAAAAACTCTACAGTACCGTTGAGAATATAAACTAGCTCTTCACCATTATGAGAGGATGTTTCTAAGCGCCCGTAACCAGGTTCAATAGTATAAATCATGCTAGTTAACTGATTATCTCGGCAACGAGTTATTGACTGAAGAGATACCCCAGGAATATTAATACTGACGGCATCTCCAGCACCACTTTTAACTTTTGGATTCTTGGTAACTGTATATTTATCATAATAAGAAAGAATATTTTCATTATAAAAAGAGGCTAATTTTTGCAATATATCAAAAGATACATTTTTGGTCTGAGCATTCTCGATTTTATGTAGATAGGAAGGTGATATTCCTGTTTTGTTGGCTACTTGATCAATAGATAAGCCCAATTTTAATCGATTGTTTCTCCATTTATCACCGAGAAGCGTTTTTGAAATAATGGGTTTTTTTTGATCTGAAATAGCTAAGTTATTGGGGTAATGGATGGCACGAATGGCTTGCATACCATTACCCTGTTTAGAGTAACTATTTATTTTTTTAAGAATATCAATGTCATGTAAGGAAAATATACGGTAACCATTGCTGGCCCGCTTACTGAGAAACAAATTATGTTTTTCCCAATTACGGATGGTGGTTGTAGTGACACCTACCATCCTCGCGGTTTCGGCAATATTAAAATATGTTTCATCTGGCGTAATCATTGTTTTTTTTGCCATTATTTTCTTGATTTCAGTGCATTTATTGAAATTTAGGTGTTACTTTTAATGTTACGCGCTTTCTATTGATTGTTCAAATAATGATAGTACCACCTACAACATATATCTGAATCGAGATAGGTGTGGAGGCCTTATATAGGTGTGACGATGATAATCAATATGAAATTAATGAATACGGTATTTATGAAAAATGAATCTACATATCGTAAAAAAGGAGTCATATGAAAAAGTTATTAATTATCAACGCCGGTGGAACATCGACCAAACTCGGAATTTTTCATAATACCGAGGTGGTTTCAACAGAGACTTATCGCCACGATTTCTCTAGCTTGCCTATACCATTTTCCTTGTGGGATCAGTACGATATACGGAAAAAAGCGGTACAGGAATATCTTACAAAGCATAATATCGACATCAAAAGCCTCGACGCGATTGTTTCACGGGGCCCCGCGGTTAAACCATTGCATTCTGGCGTATATAAAATCAATCAGCAGATGTTAGATGATGCTAAAAGCCGTCGATATGGCGATCACCCTTGCGCTATTGGCTGTATGATTGCCTATGATTTAGCCTTAAATACTGTTCCCGCCTATACCGTTGATCCCCCATGTGTTGATGAAATGATTTCTGTGGCACGAGTCACTGGGTTACCGGCAATACAACGCAAAAGCTTTTTCCAAGCATTAAATCATAAAGCCGTTGGGCGCCTCCTGGCTAAACAGTTAAATCGGCGATATGAAGATTTGAATATTGTGATTAGCCATTTAGGTAGCGGAATTTCCGTTGCCTCCCACTTAAAAGGTCGGGTTATTGATGTCACTAATGGCTTAGATGGCGATGCTCCTTTTGGGCTTGACCGTGTAGGCACACTGCCCGTTGCTGATTGGATGAGGTTTTGCCTTTCTGGGGATAATCAACCAGAAGATTTGCACCGTATCTTAAATGGCGGCGGCGGTATGATGGCCCACTTGGGAACCAGCAGCGCAATTGATATTGAACAACGTATTCAACAAGGCGATAAACATGCGGAACTGATTTACGACGCCATGGCATTTCAAATAGTAAAAGGTATTGGTGCCGCAGCCTGTGCTTTAGGAACTCGACCTGATGCTATTGTGTTTACCGGTGGATTGGCAAATTCCACTTATTTTACAAACAAGCTGAAAACCAAGCTTGATTGGTTAGCCCCGGTACATATTTTTGCGGGTGAAAATGAGTTATTAGCCCTGGCCGAGGGGGGAATGCGGGTATTAAATCAGCAGGAAGACGCGCGTATTTATGAATAACCTCATCGATTAAATTATAGATAGCTACCATTCACCATGAAAGGAAGAAAAAATGATAACGTCACTTTCTCAATTAGTTGAACATATAAAGCAACAACAGCCAAAACGTATTGTTATTGCAGGTGCTGAACAAGAAGAATTATTATTAGCCAATCAAGCTTATTCACAAGGTTTGGCAACATTTGTCTTAATTGGCGATCGACATAAAATACAAGAGATGATGCAAAAAAATAACCTTTCTGAGGATTTATTTGAGGTTATCGATGAACCTAACCAAGATATGGCGGCCCGTTTAGCGGTAAAAATGGTGATTGAAGGGGATGCAGATATTCCAATGAAAGGTACCATGCATACCAGTACCTTTCTAAAAGCCGTGTTAGATAAAAATCATGGTTTAGCCACCAATATGCGTATATCTCAGATAACAATATTTGATGGCTATAATAAGACACTGCAATTCTTAACAGATTGTGCCATCAATATAAAACCCGACCTTAAAGAAAAGAAAAGCATTATTGAAAATGCCGTTTTTGTGGCTAAAAAAATGGGATATTCCATGCCGCTAGTGGCTCTAATTGGTTCAATTGAAACAGTCAGCGAATCGATGCCCGACACTTTAGACAGTGCCGTCTTGACACAAATGAATCGCCGAAAGCAAATCAAAGATTGTATTGTCGATGGCCCTTTATCATTGGATAATGCGATTTGCCAAGACGCGGCAAAACAAAAAGGTATTGAGAGCCCCGTTGCAGGCAAGGCTGATATTTTAGTCGCCGCTGAGCTACAGGTAGCAAACACATTCAGTAAGGCTTTACATTATTATGCCAAGCTGGATACCGCGTCGGTGATTGTTGGAACAGCCTCACCCATTATTATGACATCAAGAACTGATGAGCTTAAAAATAAAATATTTTCTATCGCCGCATCATGTTATTTGCATCACTAAAATAAATTATTAATTATTTTAACAAGGAGTTGACCATGAAGTGGGATATAGAATGGTTAGAGCATCAGTATAATAATAGAGTAAGAGTAACTGATGCTGAAATATATATTAAAAAGTGGACTAAGGCATCTTTTTATGCACGTAAATCATTAAAAGAAAGGTCATTTATAAATATAGCTTATGGCAGTTCAGAGAAAGAAAAATTAGATATTTTTATGCCTGTTGATAATAATCTTAATCATCCGATACCGGTACTGGTTTATATTCATGGTGGTTACTGGCACGCGTTGGATAAAGATAATTTCTCTTTTATTGCCCCTGAGCTAACGCAGGCGGGTGCTTGCGTAGTGATCGTTAATTACACCTTATGTCCTGAAATAAAAATTTCAGGCATTGTGGATGAGATCGAAAAAGCGATGGTGTGGATCAAAAATAACATTGCACAATATGGTGCAAACGCCAATCAAATTACCCTTGCGGGTCATTCTGCAGGCGGGCATTTAACTGCCATGATGTTTACTCGAAATTGGCAAGAGAAATATCCTGAATTAGGCAGCGCTCCGTTTAACAATGGGATATCCCTATCAGGGTTATATGATATCCCTCCTCTACAACACACGCCTTTTTTACAAATACTGGCTATTAATGATGATGATATTAATAACGCTTCACCTGCCACATTGCCTTGTCTGGTTAGTGACCCTATTTTATATTCTGTGGTGGGTGAAAAAGAGAGCGAGGAATTTATTCGACAAAACAGACTTATTCAAACCCATTGGGGGGATAAGACCGTTCCTGTCTGTGAATTAATTAGTGGGGCCAACCACTTTACTATTGTAGAAGCGTTTCATCAGCGCGGAAGTCAGTTAAACAATCATGCAATGAAATTATTATCATTGGATAATTAACCAATTAAATTATTAGCCTGAAATAGGCTGTTAAATACTAAGTAAGTATAATTTTGACATAATGAAAGTGATAATTAATATGCGCAAGCTAGTGATTGTACTTTCATTATCTAAATATAGAAACAAACAAGGCCACTTTATAAATAGTATATATCTAGCTATATTAAATAGTATGATAGCCGTATGCGTATTACCACTTAAAAAGACCACCCAATAACATTACCGAAGAACGTCTAATAACATTTTTCTGGATCGCTGAATAACATTAATGATGAGCACTTTTGGCTCACTTTATTATTTAGTGATCTCCATCGATTTTACTGGGACATCACAGGTATGTTGAACTATATCCTTTACCATCAGGCGAAGGATTCCTATGCCAGCAATTCCAATATCTGTGAGAAAACTCAAGGAAATGCTTAGACTTAAATATGTCCTCGATTTAAGCCATCGCCCGGAGCCTAGTGACGTCTCCATCTGTTGTAACCCAGTATACCAATCGGACTGCTCAGCTTGGTATAAAACAATGGTCGTTACCGCCATCATGGGATGATATAGCGCTAAAGCAGGCGCTCCTTCAGACCACACTCTCGAATTATTTTTTTGCTTATTATATTCAAATTTTCGAAGCAATAATCTAGTTTAAAGTAAAAAATTACAGTGACGGGGGGTATGGGTGGATGGCAATAAATGCAGGAAAACACGCCCATTACACCGTTAATTGATGCGGGATGTGATTTAGTGATCGTCATGCGTATTACCACTTAAAAAATGGGACGACAACTATGCTGACACAGGGGGTTAAACGGTGTCCATCATAACGGTAATACGCACGTCACACATTTAACGAATGGTTCGCTGTGGGACTGGCATGATTTTCCTGATACCAAGGTACTGGAAATTCGCCCGCAATCCTCCCTTTCCTCTTCAGAGGGTGCATTTTCCGGCATAAGAGATTTATTAGGGTTCCAGCCAGACAAAATCAATAGCTGGATTGAACAGGGGTATCAGGATACCTTACTCTGTACAGAAAAAATCATGTAGGCGACTCAAGCACGCGCTCACCTAACTGAGTCTGAACAACGACTTCAATCTAGCCAGGGACAGGATGAGATTGCCGACTGGCCAGTAAACCGAGTGAGAGAACTCCTGCCGTGGCGAGTAAACCTACCAACAAAATAATTTACCCAACAATTGTCAATACGGTCTTCGCTGTACGCTTACAACTATTTCAGCGACGAAATTATATCTTTAATGATTATCACACTCTGACAGAGTGTTTATTCTGCGGTAAGCGGATGGAAAAACCAGTAAATGCACCGTGATCCTAAGGTGGAAAAACAGGATTGCCTTTGGCTTTATGCATACTGGTGTATTCGTTGAGCTTCAACATCATAAAGATAAATGGACTGGGCTACCGTAGGGCGGCTGGCTGTCTCGTGACCTTGCCATAGCGCAACAGATGGACAGGTTGATTTATGGCTGGGCGTAGTGGGTTTTGGTCCGTTAGCTGAGATACTCGCCAACCATGAGAAAGATCATTTAATCAGCCTGTCCGGTAATATTCAGGTCAAGCAATGGACGGATAAGAGCGGCGTAGCATAAACCGGCTATTAGGTGGTTATCGACACGGTTATCCGCGTTAAGACAGCCGGTGAAAAAGTTTCTCCACAACCCTCTACATAGCTGGCACCGCCGAATGATTGGGATATCTATCAGCAGCCGGAGACTTTCGGCCAGACGTCGCTATTTGATGATAAATTTTGAAGTAAGGAGTTTATGAAGATAATCAATTCAGGGGTAAATAGTTTGGAGTTGGCCTACTCGATGTTTGAATGGCGTAAGGTTAAGCCCATTATTGATGAGATAAGGCAGACGACAGGCGCGGAGATACAAACCTATGGCGGATTATTCAAACGGGCCGCTATCAGTGGTACTACCTACCAAATGGATGTCGTTCGCAAGGTGATAAAGCAAAGGTATTATCGCTGACGTTTCTGCCCTCATCCAAACGCCTTACTGCCACTTGGTTGTTATGGTTAGTTTCGCAGCCAACTTGCGCGCGACGTCAAGGCATTGCAGGCCCGTATCCAGCAGGTGACTAAAGAAAACGGCAGGCCGGCAATGAAACTGAAGCAGTTGCGGGGTACCTAGGCGAAAAACACCGCACTGACAGCAGAAGTCTTGCAACTGACACGGGTGTTAAAGCAGCGTCAGCGGAAGGTGGCCCGCACACAATCGCCCTGCAGGATAAAAAGCGTAAAGAATGAACAGGATATGCAGACGATTACCGTACCGAGTACGTGGTTGGTCAACATGTTGGAAGGTAAGTACCGTTTCTTGTGCAACCAGCACTTGCAATTCTTCATCGATATTCATCAGATTTTTCCCGTAAAACGATTGATAACAGACTATCCTGAACTGAAGACAGGACATTGATTGCTTGGCAATAGCACATGCCTGCCTGACTATTATTGTCTTGAGTATGATGACCGACACTGAAACCGGTCTTACAGGGATTCGTTGCCAGAATAACCTGAAAAACAACATTGCCGCATCTTGGAGTATGCCGAATACTTATGACATATATTGCGTCGTTCTCGTCTTTCTACAGTGACGCGTGCATCACCTATGCCACGCTGTCGGTCGCTTACTTTGCTCTTAGCCAAAACGCCCCTTTTTCCTACCAATCGGCGTGGTGGAAACGGGTGTTGTTTGGCGTACTGGCCGGGCTGGCTGTGCTGTATCTGAACCAGGATAGGCTGTTGCTCGCCGGAAACATTTATTACAGCTTAGCCATGATCCCAATGATCCTTGTGATATTTTTCGGTGGTGCAGTCAGTGGGGTGGCGTGCTATCTGGTGAACTTTGGCTTTAACGGTGGCTTTACGCTGGATAATCTGTTTATTGGTTCGATCATCTTGCCGCTGCTGTTATCTGGGGTATGGCGGACAAAAACGAATCGCGTATTTTACCTCACCATCGGTATTATTGCGCTCTACCGCATTATTGTGGTCGGTTCATTCGTCAACTTCCGCGAGTTGTGGTTGGATATTCTGTTGTATCAGGTCGCTTCCGCACTGTGTTTGGCTATTTGCTATCATGCTCTGAGCTTTAAACAACGCCATATTCACGCCTTCTTCTCCATGCGCAGCAAAGCGACGACCGACAGTCTGACCCGTATCAACAACCGCGCCAGCGTGGATTACAGAATGATGCTGCAACATGCCGAGCGGCAATCTTGTGGCCTGATGCTTCTGGATTTGGACAACTTCAAACAGGTGAATGACACCTATGGTCATTTGGCTGGTGATGGCGTGTTGGTCAGTGTGGGGGCCATTCTGCAGGATTGTGTACGCGATGAGGACTTTGTCGGGCGCTACGGTGGTGAGGAGTTTATCGTTATCACTTCCAGTTATGAACCGCAGCATATTGCGGCCATGGCGGAACGCATCCGCACTCAGGTGGAAGAATTTGATTTTATTACCGAGAATGGGGATGTGATACGGATGACAGTCTCTATCGGGACTTCGCTCTATCTGGCTGGCATGTCGGTAGGGAAAGCGATAGAGCTGGTGGATCAAGCGCTGTATGACGCCAAGCTTGAGGGTAAAAACCGTGTGGTCAGTAGCCGTTTGATGTCGCTTTCTCAGTTGGCGGAGAGGGTTAACCGCATGGTGGCGAAGAAGCCTAAGCGACAGTGAGGGGGATTGTCAGATAAGGTTCACTGAGTTGACGCCATTTATCAGGGGACCCTAAAGCAATCTCCCCCTTGGTGATACACAAAAAAAGAAAGGGAGAGGTAAAGCTCAGCCCTTGACGGGCCGAGCATTTATAGAGTGTTCAGAATTCTGTGTCACGTTAAAAAATCATTACAACGTTATCACTTTATCAAGACGACCTTCAAAATAAATCGCTAACTGGGACAATGTCAAATTCCAGCTCTGGATGGGCATTGTCCATTTCTCTTGGGCGTTCATCAACCCCAAGCACAGCAGTTTTAACAAACTGTTTTCATTAGGGAAAGCACCTTTTATCTTTGTTAGTTTCCGGAACTGGCGATGCACTGATTCAATGGCATTAGTTGTGTAAATAACTTTACGGATCGTCTCCGGATACCTGAAATATCCCGAGAGATTTGTCCACTTTTTGCGCCACGACTGGAGTACCACTGGATACTGACTACCCCATTTAGCCTCCAGTTCATCTAATGCTGTTTCTGCGGCCTCTTTCGAGACTGCTGCCTTGAAAAAAGCCGATTATATCAGTGGGACGCATAAAAACTCGGGTTTATTCATTAACCTGTTACGCAAACTGAGAAGCACATACCGAAGTGCCAAAACCATTACGCTGATTGTCAGTAATTATATCATTTACAAGAGTAAATAAACGTTGAGCTGGTTGGAACGAAACCCGAAGTTTATTGTTATTTATCAGCCGGTTTACTCTCCATGGGTAAACAGAATAGAGCGCCTGTGGTTGGCTTTACATGAGACAGTCACACGCAATCACCGTTGCCGGACGATGTGGCAATTGCTAAAAAATGTGGGTCATTTTTTGTTAGAATGACCTTAGTTATTGGGCTTTTGATCGGAGATGTAATACACCACGGGTGCAGGAACAAACCCCATAGAAACGCCAGAGGATAATTTTACCAAAAGCGAAGATTTGTAATCCATACGCTTCCTTGCCCCTTCGTTATTAAGGAATTGTTCAATTTCAGTTGTTGAAAATTCAGTGCATTCCTTGTATATGTCAAAGAACATTTTATTATATGCCACCACCTCCTCATGAAGATTATTTATCACATCAGGTTTTAGGTAGTCAAAGCCTTTATTGGCAGTGGCCGCCGGATGCAATAAAAAATAAGCCCCACTCATCATAAGCCTTTCTTTTGCACCACAATACATCATTGTGGCAGATGAACCTGTCATCGATGCATTTACAGTAACAATAGGTATTGTAGAGTTTCTAACGGCCTCGTATGCCATATAGCCACTATCCATATCCCCTCCACTGCTATTGATATAAAGGAATATCTTTCTGGTGTTCTTATATTTTATATTAATCTCATCTATAGCTGAGATTAACTCGACTACTTTAGCTTCATCAACTCCGCCAACATATAATATTTTTGCAACATCTATATCCACATTATTTACAGTGTCATTCTTAACGACAGTCATCGACGCCATTGAAAAAAATGGAACAAGCAATAAGCTTGCCAAGCTGATTTTTATGTTTTTCATAAGCCTCCCAGAGAAGAACGAAGGTAAAAATATATTATGCACGTAGAAATCCGCCTTCATAGAAGGCGGCATTGCTTTCGCGCCCCAGAGGGGCGTACTAAGCTCGAACCCATAGGGCCCTCGCTTCACATCCCTTTTAAGCTTAATTGATTATCTTCAAGTTCATGTTTCTCTTGATACTTGACATACTTACGGATCATTTCTGCATTTACACCTACGGTATCTACACAATAGCCCTTCGCCCAAAAATGGTTTCCCCACAGCTTTTTCTTTCTTAAATAGGGAAACTTATTAAACAGCCTTATCGCTGTTCTTCCTTTCAAGTGTCCCATCACCTCTGACACTAAAAGCTTTGGAGGGATCTTGACTAATAAATGAACGTGATCTAATTGAACATTTAATTCCACTATTTCTATATGCAGCTATTCACTCAAAATTCTTATTTGTCTGTACACCTCTTTCCCTACGTTATTTTTCAATATTCGGAATCGGCATTTGGGCGTCCAGACTATATGGTATTGACAATGCCATAGCACATGCGATGCTTTTTCGAATCTACTCACTGGCAGAGCCAAAAGTCGATAACCACGTCCATAGGACGTGGTATTCAGTTAGAAATAAAAATGTAAATATCTATTTAGATCATTTCAATCCAACTCAATATACCCTTTTAAAGGGGGTGAGCAGAGCCAGGGCAAGAAAAACTCAACGCTAAAAATTAAAGACTAAAGGCTAAAGGGTCCTCGAACACACCACCTGGTAGTAGCCGGTCAAACTGTGGCTGAGCAGGAGGCCATTGGTGAGGTAGACGCCGAATCGAAGGCTGCCATCCGGCTCAAGGGCCCAATAGCCGTTGTCCATCATCCAACTGCTATTGTATTCTCTTAAATTCCCCCACTCATCCCAAAGCCGACCATCCGCTGCGCGCGTTCCATTCTCACGGTACTTCGCATTTGTCATTTTTAAATAGCTCGGTGTGGCGTATCCCGTTTTTGAGGCGCAATAACTGTCGGCATTCGCAGGTGTTACCCTAATATTATCGTTGTTGATAAACCACGTTCCGACCCTGAACGAGAATGGGGTTGCCGGCCCCCCACGATTGTCAGTGATAGTGATATTGACCGTTTGTGCCGCCGCGGGGACACCGGTGAATTTCACAACACCCGTCGTAGGGTTGACTGTGACCCACGGGGCTGGGTTGGCAGGGCTGAACGTATAATTGCTGTTCCCGGCCGCACTGGTCCCGTTCATCCAGAATTGGAATTGCGCCTGACTGAATCCGGTTTTTGGGAAGCCTGAGTTCATGGCAAAACTGGCCCCATTGACCCGCACCACTGGAGGACTCACGGGCACTTTAACCGTGTAAGTCCCGCTACTGAGGGTACTGGGATTGCCCGTCGTTGGTGCCCCGGTCAACGACGAAACCGTTACTGGGACGCTGGCGGCCACGGTCAACGTTTTCCCTGAAAAGTTTGTGCTAAACTCTGCCGCCAACTGGGCTGCGGTCAACTCCACATTGTTGTACTTCCAGACCCAGGTGGCCGCCGCTGTGTCCAGAGATGAGCTTAATCCCGTGTCACCGTCCAGGTCCTGCAACGTCAGGGCCGATACCGAGATCCCAAAATCAGTGGGCTTCAGTGTGGCACTCACCACGGCGTTATTGGTCACTGCAGTACCATCTGGAAACATCACATTCAATGTCCCTGTGGCGGTTGGGGCTCTGCCATTGATTGGCCCTGCAGTCTCGCTCCATTTGGCCCAAGCATTCGGGGCGCTTATCACCACCAGTATCAGTCCGAGCAACATGGCTAAAAACCGCTGGACGTATCGGTGTTGTCGCTGAGCCTCAATGCACGGTTTACCCGCATCGGTGTGGCGAGTCTTGCTTTTCATCCTGATCATCATATGTAATCAATACCAAAATCTAAAAATCAAAGAGACTTCGAACAAACGACATTGATGGCCGAGCTCGATGTGCCATAGTACAGGCGACCAGTGAACATGTAGACGTAATACCGATTGTTGGCATCTTTTCTCTCAAGCACCCAATAGGTTCCACTGGAGGTCCAACCAGACGTAGGGAAGGTTGATAAATTCCCCCACTCATCCCACAACCGACCGTCGGGCGCGCGCGTAGGGTTTACACCCACAACAGAATTCGTCACTGTTACATAACTTGGGCTTCCGTACCCCGAGCCTAACCCCGCACAATACGCATCGACCTCCGGCCCAGCGCCCGCTAATGTGCTATTTCCTTTATTGACGAACCAGGTTTTAATGGTGAATGTGTATGTGGTTGTGGCCCCCCCACGTTTGTCAATAATATCGATATTGACAGCTTGCCTGGACTTGGGTTCGCCAGTGATTGCGACTATGCCCGTCACTGGGTTTACGTTGACCCAAGGGGCCTGTGGGTCGCCCTTGAACGTGTAATTGTTATTGTCGCTGGGACCGACACCGTCCATCCAGAACTGGAAATCCCCCCCCACGAATCCGGTTTGTGGAAATCCTGAGTCCATTGCAAACGAATAACCATTGACCCGCACCATTGGCGGTTTTACGGGCACTTTAACCGTGTAGGTCGCACTACTGAATATCTGTGGGCTGCCTGTTGTGGGCGCTCCAGTCACGGACGACACCGTCACAGGTGCACTGGCGGCAACGGACAGTGTTTTGCCTAAAAAATTCACACTGAACGGCGCGGCCAACTGCGCTGGCGTTAGGGGAACATCGTTAAATTTCCAGACCCAGGTCGCCGCAGCAGCATCCAGCGTCGCACTCAACCCCACGTCACCATCCATGTCCTGCAACGTCAGGGCCGATGCCGAGACACTAAAATCATTGGGCTTCTGAGTTGTTGAGACGATCGCATTGTTGGTCACCGGTGTGGTGGTGCCGGGAAACATCACATTCAACGCCCCTGTGGCGGTAGGGACTCGACCATTTATAGGCCCAGCAGTTTCGCTAAATTTGGCCCACACCATAGGGGGGGCGCTGGCAACAGCCAGTATCAAACCCACGAAGATAGAGGTAGGTTGAATCTTGTGCCGTATGAGCTCGATATTACGGGCTTCAACGTTCGCGGGCCCCATCCCGTTGTTCATCATAAGATTCATTGCTCCTTTCCTTCCTCTCAGTACAATCGAATAAATTTTAATAAATATACGTCTAAGCAACCGTAAAACCCAACCAATAATTAACCATGGTAGAGTTAACATCGCCCTCCATACATTCCGTCGACATGTCTTGCTTTCTCTTTATTCGTGCGTTGTGTTTTACAATCAATCGATTAAAGTAAAATGTTTAATCCGACTCAGGGTCGACCTTGACCACCTGACTGACGATACCTGACAACACTATCTGAAAGCAGCACCATCCCAATACCGAGCATCCCCCCAGCCCCCCAAGACCCGTATCAGCGTCTTCTTTGGCCGGTCCTTTTTTACATCATCACCCGGAGAAAGCTGATAACGATACACCTGTGCCGTCGCCTGTTGTTGGAGTAACGGTTCAAGCAGGCTCAATTCCCGACTAATATGTCGTTTTGACTTCGGCTAAGGTCAGCCCCAGCCCTCGTGTTACAGTCAAGTGTTATTCTCCTCTCCGGGGGCTTATCTCACCCACTCCATCCAATCCGCGACCAGATAGAACACACTCCCAAAAATGGCGAGGGCAATATACGGCGTTATCTTTGTCATCATTATCCCCTAAAATAAGGTAGTCGTGACGTAGCCTCAGGTACGTTGCCCCATCACTACACGGGTGTTAACTTCTGCGGTAACGGGCAATACCGTCTGTCACCAGTACGGCACCAATACCCATCATCCCGCCCAGTAAGGTACCCAGCACCAATATCAGCGCTTTCTTCGGTCGGTCCTTTTTTACATCATCACCCGGAGAAAGCTGATAACGATACACCTGTGCCGTCGCCTGTTGTTGGAGTAACGGTTCAAGCAGGCTCAATTCCCGACTAATATCATGATACCGAACCGGATACACTATCGGGCTTTCTATCAGACTGTTTATCTCCGCACTCAGAAAGTTTTCACCCAACATGTATTGATGCACCGAATTCGCCAGCTCAATCTTGGTTCCACCGTTGCTGGCTGAATTAGCGTAATAATCCTTAATCCCCGCCCGTTGTGCGGTACTGCGTGACCGGGTCAGGTTAGCCAACTGATTTGTCCTATCGGCTTGCAGGCTAAAATCGATATCCAGTTGTTCCTTTTTACGCGCCAATATCATGGCCTGAAGGTTGTTTCTGAATTCAGTATCATCTTGTTGAATAACCTTCTCATTGATACGGTCAACGTAATTGACCAATAGTACCCGTGCCATATCTGGATTATTCGCTGACACCGACACCATAAAGTAAGGGAGAGTCTTCTTTTCATCCGGTGGGGACGCAACCAGTCCCTTGTCGGCCATCTCTGTTAACCAGACTCGTTTGGTCTGCGGGTCCATCGATTCAGTCTGTTGCTTGACGTACGCCGTCTCCAATAAGTAAGTTAGCTTCTCATTCGGGCTGGACACCATGTCGGTAAACCGACTGAAGAGATGGTTGGCTATCGCCTGTGGGTCGGCGTTAATACCGCTCACCCGGGCAAAGGCACGTCTGAGTTGGAGATAATCGTCAAACTGGGCCATTTGGGGTGGAGAGACATAGGCTTTAACCGTCCACTGCTCTTTGGCGGTAAAGGCATAAATACCGGCTATCAGCGTGGTGACTAATGTCACCATCACAATCAGCCCCTTTCGCTCCCAGAGCCGGAAGACTAATTCGAACAGGTCAATCTCATCGTTATCGTACGCATATGTGTGACAAGGCCCTGACGCATTGGCGGTATGACCTGACGGTACGTTTAACGGTTTTTGACTTATTTCACTCATCGTAATACCTCATCCAATGTCAGCAATACATGGCCCAGCGTCACCCTCAAGGTCACTGCACTCACCATAATATCTAAACCGGTCACTCTCATGACACATTCTCCGTGTGGTTACCCCGCCCCGTCGGTTACCCTTCGATACGCGTATTCCCACCCGTTTGATAAGCCGCGTAAATATATCGGCCCTGAAACGTCCCTTTACAGCCGAGGCAGCGATAGCGTGGCAAGCCACTGCGGGCTTTACCGTGCTTGCGAACCTGCGTACTTTCATCGCAATGCGGGCAACCCGGTCGTTGCCGTTGTTTGAGTAATCTCATCATCATCAAAAATCTCCATGACCGAGCTTGGCCAGTAAGCGGCCTATCGTTGTCCAGTGCCACGGGCAAGGGCAATCTCATCACCCACACCCTGTTAGGCTCGTTATACCTCGTCCACTGACGGGGCTTGGCAACTCGTCTGATAAATGTACTTATCCTGAAAGGTGCGCCGACACTCACTACAACGGTAACGCTGAGAGCCACTGCGCGATGTTCCATGCTTGCGCACCGGTGTAGTGTCATCGCAATACGGGCAAACGGATGGGAATTTTCGGTATATCAACATCGTCAGACTCCTTATTCAGGGGATAGTGACCCCGGTAAACATTCGATAACTCGGTAAAATCATGTCGTCCCACAACCAACTCAGGATTGGGGTGATAGGGATAAATAACCCCGCGCCGTCAGCGTACAATCACGCCTCGTCATACTTATCTGCCCTCCCCTGAATTCGGCATTGCCCGCAGTTCCTCACTCAGTCCGTTACTGGCGGCATTCCATCTGCGTGAGGTGGATACACACGTTGCAAACCAACAGAATCTTGACTATGCCTGCTATATGGATGACTTTTTCATCATCACCAATACCCGCAGGCAGTTCCGCAGGGCAGTCCGAAAACTCAATCAGTTCTTCGACCAATATGGTTTTCGCCAACATCCCGATAAAACCTTCATTAGCCCCACCCGCAAAGGTATCGATTGGATGGGATACTGGCTAACCTATCTGGGTGTCCAATTTGTCGCCCCCAGAGCCCTTGCCAACCACATGACCAAGCTTCACTGGCTTTATGAGCAAAACCGACACCGACCTGACAAACAGCAGCAGGCTCGGGTGGTGCGCTATGCCAGGCGGTGGCTAAGATGGTTCTGCTGCAAATCTTCTGCATATGGGGGACTCCTACTACGCCCTTACTTTTCGCCGCCAGTTAGTTCAAGGTCCATAAAATCCAAAAATTGAATATTAAAAGCGCCGATTAAAATAATCTAAATGCCCACCGCACACACTGTATGATATTCCTTATCATTAGTGTCAGAAGTGTGATACCCGGATCTCATATGTACTAACTTTCTCACTGTAATCGCCTGTTGCGTACCCGTCCAATAGTACCCTGAAATCCAATCTGCGCCGTTTTTCCCCATATCCCCCCACTGCCCCCATAGATCTGATGTAGGGTGTCGTACCCCACCCGCTCCAAGTTCTGTTGCATTCGTCATATTTGCCATGCTCGGAGTGCCATACCCTCCGCCCAAACCTGCGCAATACGCGTCAGCATTCACTGCGGTGCGAGTAATCACGCCGTCATTCACGAACCAGCGTCCCAGTGATATGTTCAATGTGTGAACGTCTCTACCGTCGGTCTTGTTTGTGGCAATGATTTTTAACGTTTTGTTTGCGCTAGTAGGGACACCAATGAAACTAACTGTTCCATCCGCCGCTATGTCTACCCACATCTGATTTCCGTTTTCTCTATAGGCGTAATTGCTGTTTGCTGTCGCATCAATCCCGTTCATGTACAGCTGGAACTTAGCCCCCACAAATCCCATCGTCGGAAATCCACTGTCCCACGCGAAGGTATGCTCATTGACGCGAATGACCGGCTTGCGTGGAATATTGACTTTTACACGATAAATAGAGGTAGAAAACACGACGGGTATACCTGACGTCGTCGGAATACCCGTCAGAGAAGTGCTGAGTACCGGCGCATTAACCTGAACCGTCAGGGTGTCGTTGTGAGCAAAGTTTGTCGCGAAGGTCTGACTAAGTTGCGTTGCTGTTAAGGCGATACCCGTAGGCCCTTTCCACGCCCAAGTCACGCCCGATGGCGCAATCTCCAATCCCGGAGTCGCTTTTACATCGCCATCCGCATCCGTGAACGTGACTCCCGACGACAGCGGAGCGAGCGTAAACTCATTCGGCTTCTTAGTCCCTAAGACCTGTGCATTGTCAACCAGCGCAGTCGTGCCGTCCGGCATCCGTATCGACACCGTCCCCGTCGCAGTCGGCGCATGGCCGTGTATCGGCACTGGGGGATTAGTCTGCGCCGCTATCGCAGGGCCGAGTGCAAGCCCCATGGACAACACCAGGCAGACGGCACTTAATTGTGG
>NZ_KE386589.1:24586-35521 GCF_000427805.1 Budvicia aquatica DSM 5075 = ATCC 35567
CCGTGTATCGGCACTGGGGGATTAGTCTGCGCCGCTATCGCAGGGCCGAGTGCAAGCCCCATGGACAACACCAGGCAGACGGCACTTAATTGTGGAAAACCCGNATGGACAAAAGAGCACTGCGATAGAGTTCTATTTTTCATAAGTCAACGTCCTGTATTGGTACTGTACAATCCTAAAAACGCGGTGAACATGGCATAAAGGTCCAGTCTGATTGAAATAACACGGTGAGTTTGGCCTGAACCAGAACAGCGCCTCCGTGCAACGATAAAATGATACCCACCGAATTACCGTGCTTACTAACCCGTGTCTTTATGTTGCAATAAGGACTCGTCGGGCGCTGCTGAAATTTAGGTAAGTGTTTGTTAACAAGCCAGTAAATTCGGTACAACATCAGCCAATCTCTGGCATATGATTTATTTCATCAAACCTACCAACTAGNTGCCTAAAGGGGCGAGCAATTCAAAGGCAATAGAATCTTCCTTAAAATATTAAAAGCTAAAATTTAAAGGGCCCTGGAACAAGCAATATAGAAGTTGGCGGTCGGATCGCTGCTGCTCAGGCGTCCAGGGTAGAGGTAGCGGCCGAGGCTGACGATGTGCCAAGAGCTAAAATACGGCTCAAGGGCCCAATAGTAGCTGTTGACCCAACCGGAACCAAACGTATCCATACCCCCCCACTGACTCCAAAGCCCAGCGACTGGAGCCCGCGTTCCTAGGTTGTTATATGTCGCATTTGTCATAGTGCTGTAGGGTGGTATGCTATAACCACTTCCTAAACTAGTACAATAAGTGTCGGCGCCAGCCGCTGTTCCTGTTACTTTCCCTTCATTGACAAACCACCTCCCAAGCGTGATGCCCAAGGTATGCTTATCGTTGCTGTCGCTTTTGTTGGTCGCTACGATGTTTAACGATTTGTNGGCCGTGGTTGCCGTTCCGATAAACGTTATCGTTCCGATCGAGTCTACCTTCGCCCACGCCTTGTTGCCCGTTTCAGTGTAGGTGTAGTTGCTGTTGGCTGCCGCATCAACTCCGTTCATGTACAGCTGGAACTTAGCCCCCACAAATCCCGTCGTCGGAAATCCGCTATTCCACGCGAAGGTATGNNCATTGACNNGAATGACAGGCGGTGGCGGAATGTTCACTATGACCCGATATGTGGGCGACGCGAAGTCTGTTGGTATACCCGATGTGGTCGGTATGCCCGTCAGCGACGTGGCAATGACCGGCGCCGTTGCCTGCACTGTCAGTACCGTGTTGTGCGCAAAATTTGTGGCAAAGGTTTGATTGAGCTGGGTCGCTGTGAGTGGTGTTCCTCCCGGCCCCTTCCACGTCCACACCGCGCCCGATGGCGCAACGCTCAAGCCCAACGTTCCCGACGTTCCCCGCGCATCGCCATCCGCATCCGTGAATATGGACCCAGGCACAGGAGTGAACGTAAACTCGTTCGGCTTCTTGGCCCCTGACACCAGGGCATTGTCAACAACGATGAGGGTGACACCAGGCACCCCCGGCATTTGTAATGTCAACGTTCCCGTCGCCGTTGGGGCTCGACCGTGTATCGGGATACTCGGGTCAGTCAGCTTCGCCATCACCGGACTTATCACCAGTCCCCATGATAAGACTAAAATAGACAAGGTGACGAGGCTAGGCCGAATCCACGTGAGTCGATGAAGTGGTTTTGGGATATTCTCCATTATTTACGCCCTTTATTATTCTTTTTCTCAATTAACTCACTCACCGCCGTGAGGTCGGCCAGATTATCTGCGGTCATCAAGGCCCCTGTCGCCCAGGCTTGTAACGAGATTAACTCGTCAACTACGTCCATATGCCGTTGAACTTGACGGCTAAGCCCATAAGCAACCATTAACGCCCCCGCGCTAACAGCAGAAAACACCACCAAAAAACCCACGTCCAACCCATAAAAACCTACCCATGCGCCACTCAGCACCAAAAAAAGCAGCATCACCACCACACACATCCGGTCAATCCGGTTCAAAAAAACCACCCTCATCCGGTGATAATCCACACCCCGGCTAATCTCAGCCAACTGCGTGTGCCACGCCTTGTTCAGCGAATCAGACTTCCCGACCATGAATGGCACCTCCCAGCAGACGTTGACTCTCAGCACATCACCGACACAGACGTCCCCATTCAGTTACTCGCCCCTATGGGCAGTAATTGTCTACGTCATGTCAGGACGTAATCGCCTTGCGAAAACTGATAACGTAATAATGGTCATATTCAACCTTGCGACCCAACAAGCCTGACGTTTTTTGAATACCAATCGTGTCTACCCGGTGAAACTCCCACCCCTGGTAGGCCCATTCATTGACCACATTCTCCAAATATTCCGCAGCCAGACCACTTCGATTATCTTTAGCCTTAATCGTTATTGTTGGCGGGACTTGAACCATTTTGTACTTGTACATCACCGTTATCCTTGTACCTGTCTGCCGGATGGAATTATCTGACCAGTTCCCCCATCGTACTGACAAGCGCATCTTGATGCGCTCGGTTCACTGTCCCGTCCAGCACCGCCGCCAAGTCACTGTCGGCTACCCCCATCGTCTTATCCACCTGACGCACGGTCTCACCCTCCTTGACCGACAGCTCAAGCGTATGTGTGCTCACTTCGGGAATGCCTTCAGCCGACACCCCCCAGGTGATAACCTCTGTCGCATTAACCAACGAGACCGGTTGTTTAAGCTTATCCAACATAACGCGAGCCACATCAATTTGACTCTGGGCATACACAATATCCGCCTCATGGCGCGCCTGCCCACCCACCTCACACTCCGTCAATCCTCGTTCGACCTCTTCAGGCGTCAAAATGACGGCTAACACAAACAAAACCGGTGCCTCACACACGTCAATGTTATCCGTATCGGTCGCCAGTCCAGAGGCCGTCACCACCTGGGTCACCGCCTTCAGCGCCGCCTGAGCCTCTGCCACCTGTTTTTTCGTTGCCTGCGTGGTGGTCAGGTAAGTACGGCCCTCTTGGCTGTCGAAGAACGCATTCACCGCATCCAAGCGTAAGTGGTGAGCAGGGGAATCCTTGACTAATGCTTTGTAGTGCGCCAAATCACCGCTCGCCTGAAGTTGCTCAAAGACCCATCGGGCCGTCGGTAAAGTTTGCTGGGCCTGCTGATGTATTTTCTTATCCAGCAAGCTCTGCTTAAATTGCTCACTGTCCGCCAGACGACCCTGATGACGCTCGACCCAGGCAGCCCATTGCGAGGTAAATAACGCCTGAGTCTCCTTAGTCGACAAGTCACATCGGTATTCTACCGTGGTCGTTTTGCCGCCAGCAGAGCCCGTCTTATCCGAGTTTTCTCTCTGCGACCAGGTCGTTTTGTCACAGGCTGGGCGCTTATCCAGCACGTCACCCCACGTCATCGCTGCCTGACCTTTCGGACTGGCCTGAGATGAAGGTATCGCCACGCTCGCCGGCAATGGCTGAGACCGGACCGTGTTCAGGTCGCGCTGGTTATCACAGGACGCCAGCCATAACGCGGGCACCGCCAGCACCCAAGCGTGTTTTATACGAGTACGCAATCCTTTCTCCCTTATTGGCTCTTAACCTGTTTTTAATATTAAGTCGGTGTTTAATGATGCGTTTATACTGAATGCTGAGTCTGCTTTTCATCAGCCCTTATCCGAGCGCATCACACATCACCCTCAGTACAAGGCTGGTCAATACATCTCGACCGCTAAAGCGCTCGCGCACACGTCACAAGATACTTGCTACTCTCAGGCACCCAGTAGAAGCTTCCCCCCACCAGACCAACCATCTCTCGAGTATTAGCCTGAACCTTCGCGCCCCAGTAGTTATCTAACTGCCAGCCGGAACGATACAAGGCCATCGTTCCCCATTCATTCCATAATTTGCCGTTAGCGTCGCGCAGCGAGGGCGAACC
The DNA here is from genome assembly GCF_000427805.1 of Budvicia aquatica DSM 5075 = ATCC 35567. Lineage (GTDB taxonomy): Bacteria > Pseudomonadota > Gammaproteobacteria > Enterobacterales > Enterobacteriaceae > Budvicia > Budvicia aquatica. The sequence continues at coordinate 28,506 of NZ_KE386589.1, forward strand.
CACGGACGTAGCCGTCATCATCACCGCATCAGGCACGGCAAAGCCATCCCCCTGAGACTGACACCAGGCGATGGCCGCAGGCGCTGTCATTTTTTCGGCTTTCGCATTGATAAACCAGCGGTTAATCGTCAACGTGAGGGTCTGTGGTGTACCGCCCGTGATGGGGGTGGCCGTCACCGTCACAGACCGGGTCTGCGGTGTAGGTGTACCGGTAAACGTGACGGTTCCTGCGGTGTCCACACCCACCCAGTTCTGGTTACTGTGCCACTGGTACTGAGTATTATCCTCAGGGTCACGACCATTCATTAGCACCTGAAACGTCGCCCCCACAAAACCGGTCTGAGGGAAATACCCATTGACTGGAAATATCTTACCGCTGACCAGTACCGTGGCAATATCGCCCGGCGTGCTACTGGCAAGGATAGGTTCTACCGGTACCATCATTGACACCGGCGGTGTCGGTACGACCTCACCAGAAACAGCGGATGACGTGACCGGCATCACCGGTGTTGCCACTGGCGGAGCTTGCACCACCACAGGTGCTATGGCTGACGAAGTCTGCACCGCCAACGGCTCATCGGTGATAGTCAGCCTTGCCTGTGGTGGTGGTTGAACGTCAGCCTGTACACCGGCAGAGAAAGACGCCATCACCATCACGAAGAGGGCGCTAACCGCTGGTCGGGAGACGGGGGTATTGCGTTGCCGCGTTGTTGTCATTTGCTGTTCCCTTTTCACGTTAAACTGGGTGTTCATTGCTTTTCTTGCCAACATGTTTGGATAATCCTGTCAGTCAGCACGCGTTAAAATGCTTGATAATCACGCAATCACTGGCCCAAAGCGACAAGCTAACGTTATCGTTTTGGGTCAGTGTTTATCGTCGTCTTGAGTGATAAAGTCCCAATGACGCACGCTCATTCGTTCAATAAGGGCAGGTTAGTGCGTTGTGATGCACTAACCTGCCTTGATGTGGCATTCAGTTGCTTGTCATGCTGGAGACAAAAAACCGACTACCGCGTGGCATCCCTGCCACGCTCACGACCTAAAAAATTATGGCTTCTGCACGTAATCCACTAACAGACCGAAGCCCTGAACACCATCATCCGAACCAGAAATCACCTTGCCGGAGGTATTTGTCGGCACAAGGAAGTTAGCATCTGGGTTGAACAAGGTGGCTGGCGCCGCAGTCGCTGTTGTCGCACTGGTGCCTGTCAGTTTCCACTTGTAGTTAACCGTACCAGTCAGGTCTGTCGTGCCATCAGACGCGAACAGTTTGAACTGGTAGGTTGAACCGACTTTCAGCTTAGTGCCTGAACCAATCAGGTTGGTATTGGTTACATCACCGGCCAATATAATCTTCGGTATCAGACCAGTACCAGGTGCAACAGGACCCACAGGCACGTCAGTCGAACCATCCGTATTGCCCCCCGGCTCACCGTCAGGTCCTGTTCCAAACGTACCCGCCGTGCCGACATCATTATAGGTAATGGTATGACCGGTTCTGCGGTCACCCGTCAGAGATTGTTCAGTGATAATGGCTTTAATTTTGGCGCCCACAGCCCCATCTGGAACAATAATGGCACTGGTGCCGCTGCCGCTGCCATCAGTGCCGCTGGCCAAGCTATTGGTCGCGCCAGTGATAGCCACTGGGGTACCAGTACCGTTACCCGGGACGTAGTACCACTGTACCGTGGTGTTGGAATCATCCGTATCCCCATCCGTATCGGTATACTTATAGGTCATGGTGATGGTGTCGCCCGTTTTCAGGTTGACCGGGTCACTGGCCGTAAAGTCGACGGAGTGAGCGCCACCACCTGCCGATTTCAATACAGGAATTTCACCACGGATAGTGTCGGTAGAACCGGTCACTGCCGCATAGACGCTGGTCATGGTACCCGCGGCAATCATCATCGCTAGGGCGATTTTCTTTAATGTGAATGTACGTGTCTTCATTGTTTTCATCTTCTGCTTTCCTTATTAGTCCTTTATGCACAAATACTCTGCGTACTATGCGGTTGTTTTACGGGCCAAGTTGTCCCGCGTGTGTGCTGCACTTTGACATCAACACCTTACTGCCTTGCGATACCCTGCTTATTTATCCATCAACCTGAATATCACGAACCTGAATCACGGACTTTTATTGTTGGCTCAGGCTGATTCACCCGCCCTGAATAAAACGCCCTCAGTTAAACACCACCGCCAAACCGAACCCTTGGTCACCTGACGCTGCGCCAGAGCCCGACGCACCGTTCACCGGCACGGTATATTGGTCTGTCGTCACGCCAGTGGCGTGAGCAGTTAACGTGGTGGGTGCGCCGCTACCCGCAGCCGTCACGTTACTGCCATTGAGCGTCCAGCTTATCGAGCTGAGGTGAGGGGTAACGTCCTCTTCGCCCGCATCCCAGACGCCATTGCCGTTAGTATCACGCCAAGCCCTAAACAGGTAAGTCTCACTCACCATCGGATGATGACCCGTGGTCCGCGAATAATCTGTTGCTCCGCCACCCGCCACCGGGTTATCCGCCCGTCGATATATCCCACCCACGATGTCACCGGCACCCGAGCCCATCACTATCGGCCCAGGTAACGATGCCGTACCGCCCCCACCACCGGAATTCGTCCCTTTACTGGTATCCAGCACCAGAATGGCCTGCTGACCTCGACGCGGAATACCGGTTTTCGACTGTTCCCAGATTTCTACTTTGATGGCGGCAGCACCCAGCGCCTGAGACGGGATAGTGATAGTCGAGGTTCCCGGCGTACTGCCATCAGCCGGCACACTGCTGGTTGGCGCTATCGTCACGTCGTCACCACCACCGGCGGGAGCGTAACTCCACACCACCGTCGGCAACGAATCATCCTCATCCCCGTCAGGGTCATCATGACGGTAGGTTAAGACCACCGTGTCACCCGTTGACATCACGTCAGTCCTTGCATAGGTCCCGCTAAAGTCCACGGCGTGCGTGGTATTATTGGATGGCGCCACTAACACGGGCAAGACACCCCCCACCGCCGTCGTGGTGGGCGTGCTGTCTGCCCAGGCTGACCCCATTAGGCTCAGAGCGACTCCCACCCCGACAGCCAACTTCGTCAGGGCGGTGGCCCGCGGTGTTCTACGTTGAGTTTTCATTCTATATCCCTGTATGCCCGACAGAACCACCACTAGCGATACGTATTTCCACTGACCTGCGTTGCCCACACAGTCTCTTGAGCGACAACGCCGAGACGGCTTATCTGTGTGACTTATCGAATTAATGACTATCATCAGTACATCACCTTTAGACCAAAGCCCTGATCACCACACGTCACACCACTGTTACTGTTGGCATGAGTGCGCGGGGTAAAGGTATAGCCGGTCACGCCGGTATCATGGTCGGTCAGCGTGACGTCACACCCAGCCGCACTGGCATTACCATCCAGCGCCCAGCGCAATGTCTCTGGCGCGAACGTACTGGTAATGTCCTGATTGGCCGCATTAAACAGCTTCAGCGTATAAGTCACGCCTACCGTCGGACTGGCTTGCGTCACCAGTATGTCATTGCCGTTCGGGTCCAAAATCTCAGCCCGCAACCCAGACTGTTGGCTAAACACCATCTCCCGTGGCGCAGTTTTGCCATAACGCCCCAAGTCAGCCACGATACTAAAGCGACCCACCAGAGTGCTGACCACTTCACGGATGTAATACGTCATCCCGTCGCGGACTTCAGTTCGGTCACTCTTGACGCTGACACACGGTACCGGCACATTCTGGGTGTCATTGGTACAGATATCATTGACGGTCAGCACCGCACCCGTATCCAAGTTGGTCACTATCCAGGTCGGTTTAACCAACGCCGGATCATTCATCACCACCCCGTCATGGTTGGTGATGTAAGTCACCAATTGAATGGCATCGGCAGCCAGACCAGAGGCTTGTTTGCTGGCCGCCCCCTCAACATCCAGCCGACTCTGACGCTGCTGGCCGACGACGATATCCACCTCATTGGAAGTCACTTGCTTGCCTTTCTCATTGGTTAAGGTGATGGACAACCGATAACGGTTGGTCGCCGTGGCAGCCGAGTCCCAGACCGGCAGGGTAATCTGCCATCCCTGCGTATTGGTGCTGCCAGCGGTCGGTGTGATGGACAGCGGGATAACGTCCCCATTCCAGTTCACCGCGGTGACCTTGTACTTGCTGCGCACCAAAGGCTGCATCAGGTAGGTATCGCCTTCCAGCAAATCCATCGGCACCGCCGCCAAATCAACCTCTAACGCGCCAGCCTTCTCTTTGTATTCCAAAACGATGTCGTAATTACGGTCAACCATATCGTAACGACTGCCCCGCAGACTGCGGGCCACGGCCACCTGGTCTGGGTCAAGCTGTTTCGACAGTGGCGTACCCAGTTGATAACTCAATATCAAATCGGCCTTATCTTCATTCTTGCCGCTCTGGCCTTCTTTATGGCTCAGCTTCAGCGTCACCAACGGCACCGGGGTATAATCCACCCCCACGGTGACCGCGCTAGGGTCCGATTGCAGATTGTCTTTACCAAACAGCGCCACTTCATCCCCGAAGTACTGCTCATACACCACCGACGCCCCCAGGTGCGGGTAGGACGGCAGGTAACCCTGAGCACGGACATCAAAGCCTTTGGCTGGGCGTTCTAAATAATCATCAAAGTCTTTAGAGTCTTTCCAGCGACTCAGCGGATAGTAGTAGTTAGCCGCGAACTTCAGGTTATCGGTCCACAACTCACCGCCCACACCACCTCGGGTATGATTACGGCTGATATCTTGGTCCAGGAAGGTGTTTCCTCCCCACATCCAGTCACCCTCATCAAAGCGCACACCCACCCCCAGGTTGCCGATAGTTCGACCATCCTGACCGTGAATACCCACCTGAGAGAAAATCACCATGCTGTCAGTGTCATACCACGGCGTCAGCAATGAGCCGGAACTGCCTTTCAGGCTGCCTTCGTCATCGACGGTGATATTGACCTGCGCTTTACCAAACTTGCCCAGAAAATCCTGAGCTTGCTGCTGGACCGGATTCAACACTTCGGCTTTGGCTTTGTTCTTTGCCCAGCTCTCAACCTGTGTCTGTGCCTGGTCGCCGGTCATGTTGTTCCAGTCCTGACTACCCACTGACTGGGCCATCCCGGCGGCTTTCATTTCCATGGCGGAGGCGGGCATCCGGCCATCCTTATCGGCTTTGGGTAATGGGTCATTACCCATCCCCATTTCCGGTAGGTTATTCACATATAAACCCGTATTGTCTACCACCGGTAACAACGGAGAGGTGGCTGGCAACAGCAGGCTTTCACCGGCCTTCATGGACTCTCGACGGTCAATGCCCCCTTTATTCAGGGCCCGTAATTCAGCGACCGTCATGCCGCTTTGCAGGGCTAATTGATACAGGCTGCTGTTGGTGGGGAGGGTGTAAAGGCGGGTAGCCAACTCAGGCTCGGGGACGCCACGCCCGCCGACCTCGGCCGCCATCACGCTACCACTCCCCATCAGCAATAAGGCGATAACCGAAAGACGCATTGTTATTGTTATTTTCATTGTTCCATTCCCTTGCGCCGAACGCGCTGTCCTGATGAAGTGGCTAAGATATATACCCTGAGCGACAACACCCAATCCAATATCACCTGCAATCAAATTGGTCTAAAAAATAAAATGAACGATTTGACACAATCAAATGAAAATATTATTGCCGACCTACCTGAATTTATTATCTCGAAACTCACCCCCAGAAATAAATACATAAAACCAGCGCAATAATCCATACGAAAATTAATTAAAAACTTATTTAAAGTGATCTAGCTCACTTTAATGAAAATAAAAAAACCGATTAAAACAACTGTTACAAATATTCAGAAAAATAATGAAAGCCGTAGATGGATTTATTAATGCCGATTATACAGAGGAAAACAACACAAGCAACTTTAGATCGTATTTATATGTAATCACGAAATATTTCACCACTTAATATGTTTAAACTAACTATTAGCAGGTTAATTGTTCATGAAACAACGCTTTTCCAGCGCCTAAGATCGACAATAAGATAATGTACAGAATTTAAAACCTATGGGTTACACTTATAAATCACCTTAATATCCATAAAATTAAAATGGATATTAATAGCGACATTTTAGCCAATGAACTTATTGAGGTAAAATCAAGACCGGACGTTGATAAAATAATCACCTAGCTTTAAAAATGAAGAAACACAGTAATACCCATAAAAATATACAGGGTGATTTCAGTTAATTTATGAATAGGAAATAAATAAAAATTGAGCTTTAATTCTAACTCAGTGTAGTAAAACTCACTGAGTTGGTGACTGACCTGTCCTTCATTTAATGCCATCTTATTTTTAACCGATTTCACTTTCTGAGTTCGAGTTGGGAAACCGTCATCTTAACGCCAAAACTCCCCCGACAACGCGCAAGAACCGTCGCGATACCCGGTAACGTACCGACTATCGTGACTGTAAAATGGCGGTGTACCGACAGCCCAAATTTGAAGCTAACAATAATAAGGGAACGGAAGCACTTTTCGTTCCCTTTCTTCAAATGTCTATTCTCTTGAGGTTATGGGCGTTTCCCGCACAAACCAGGACAAAATAAGGAAGACGCAGACAAAGCCAATTAGCGTATTGAAACCAAATCCAATCCCGTAAGTTTCCGACAGTAATCCGACCAGCCAGCCGGCAAATGCACCGCCAAGGCCTGAGGCGACATAGATAAGTCCCATCATACTTCCGCTTTTATCCGTCATGCGGGTACCGATAGCTGATGCGGTTGGAAACAGGACTGACATCGCAAATCCAAAGGCCATAAAGGCATAGATCCACTCATACACCATCATCCGGCTGATAATCAGGGTTACCAGAGATAATGCGGAGAATAGAATTAGCGTATTGCGTTCGCCTAAACGAATGTTAATAAAGCCACCGATAAAACGGCCGATGGTAAACAACACCGCAAAGCTGGCAATAACATAGGCTCCGGTTGCCGTTTTTTCTGCCACCGTGG
>NZ_ATYS01000056.1 GCF_000427805.1 Budvicia aquatica DSM 5075 = ATCC 35567
GAATTGTTAAAGTCGGTGAAGCCGTTGAGATTGTTGGTATCAAAGATACCGTACAAACTACCTGTACTGGCGTTGAAATGTTCCGTAAGTTACTTGACGAAGGCCGTGCTGGTGAGAACGTTGGTGTTCTGCTGCGTGGTACTAAGCGTGAAGAAATCGAACGNGGNCAAGTACTGGCTAANCCAGGTTCAATCAACCCGCACACCAACTTTGTATCAGAAGTTTATATTCTGAGCAAAGATGAAGGTGGTCGTCATACTCCATTCTTCAAAGGCTACCGTCCACAGTTCTACTTCCGTACAACTGACGTGACCGGTACTATCGAACTGCCAGAAGGCGTAGAGATGGTGATGCCTGGTGACAACATTCAGATGACTGTAACTCTGATTGCACCAATCGCGATGGACGAAGGTTTACGCTTCGCTATCCGTGAAGGTGGCCGTACCGTTGGTGCTGGCGTTGTTGCTAAAATCATCAAGTAATTCATTTTACTTATGATGAAAAAAGGGTGCTTATGCACCCTTTTTTATTTTCTAAAATTGAGTATATCCTGTTAGTTAGGTGAGTTAAAAAGAAGCAATGCTATGGGCGGTGTTCATATAATTTGTTGAGTGATACGCTACTGCCTTACATTTTAATGCTTAGTCTTAATATTGAACCCCTATATATCATCAAGCGATCCAACACTTTTTGTGCCTAAAACCCACCTCATCTGTACCAATATTGATGCCAAATGAATTTAATCCCAGATAGCACTTGCACTGGGGGCTCAGATATGTAAAATGCTCAGGCCTACACTTTTATGTGGTGTGGTATAAGTTCAATTAGAGCTTATTACTATGATACCTAAATCTAACGATGCCGGTTGATTAGTCACAATACTCCCGATTTGGGGGTTACATGAAGAACGATTACACTCCCCCATCAATCGAAATGGGTGTGAGTAGTAATTTTTTACGTTTATAAAATAATTGGAGCTCTGGTCTCATGCAGAACCAAAGAATCCGTATCCGCCTGAAAGCGTTTGATCACCGTCTGATCGATCAATCAACCGCGGAAATCGTCGAGACTGCTAAGCGCACTGGCGCTCAAGTTCGTGGTCCGATCCCGCTGCCGACTCGCAAAGAGCGTTTTACTATTCTGATTTCTCCGCATGTTAATAAAGATGCGCGCGATCAGTATGAAATTCGCACTCATAAGCGTCTGGTTGACATCGTTGAGCCAACTGAAAAAACGGTTGATGCTCTGATGCGTCTGGATCTGGCTGCCGGTGTTGACGTGCAGATCAGCCTGGGTTAATCAGGTCATTCGATTGAGAGGTTGAAACAATGATTGGTTTAGTCGGTCGTAAAGTGGGAATGACCCGCATCTTCACAGAAGAAGGCGTATCTATCCCCGTTACAGTTATCGAAATTGAAGCGAACCGCATTACTCAAGTTAAAGACTTGGCTACTGACGGATACCGTGCTGTACAAGTTACTACGGGTGCTAAAAAAGCAAACCGTGTAACTAAACCAGAAGCGGGTCATTTCGCGAAAGCCGGCGTTACTGCTGGTCGTGGTCTGTGGGAATTCCGCCTTGAAGAAGGTCAAGAGTTCGCTGCAGGTCAAGAAATTAACGTTGATATTTTTACCGACGTTAAAAAAGTTGACGTTACCGGTACTTCTAAAGGTAAAGGTTATGCTGGCACAGTTAAGCGCTGGAATTTCCGTACTCAGGATGCTACCCATGGTAACTCTTTGGCACACCGTGGTCATGGTTCAATCGGTCAGAACCAAACCCCAGGTAAAGTGTTCAAAGGTAAAAAAATGGCAGGCCACTTGGGTGACGAGCGTGTAACCGTTCAAAGCCTGGACGTAGTACGTGTTGACGCTGAGCGCAACCTGCTGCTGGTCAAGGGCGCTGTTCCGGGAGCTACCGGTAGCAACCTGATCGTTAAACCGGCTGTCAAGGCGTAACGTCGAGGAGATAGGAATGGAATTGGTAATGAAAGACGCGCAAGGCGCGCTGACTGTTTCCGAAACTACCTTCGGGCGTGATTTCAATGAAGCGTTAGTACATCAGGTTGTTGTTGCTTATGCAGCTGCAGCTCGTCAAGGTACTCGCGCTCAGAAGACCCGTGCTGAAGTAACTGGTTCCGGTAAAAAACCGTGGCGTCAAAAAGGTACTGGCCGTGCGCGTTCAGGTTCTGTAAAGAGCCCGATCTGGCGTTCCGGTGGTGTGACCTTTGCTGCTCGTCCACAAGACCACAGCCAGAAAGTCAATAAGAAGATGTACCGCGGCGCACTTAAGTGCATCCTGTCCGAATTGGTACGTCAAGATCGTCTGATTGTAGTCGAGAAGTTCTCTGTAGAAGCGCCTAAAACTAAGCTGCTGGTACAGAAACTGAAAGAAATGGCTTTGGAAGATGTACTGATCATCACTAGCGAAGTTGAACCTAATCTGTACCTGGCAGCAGGTAACTTACACAAGGTTGACGTTCGTGATGTTGCTGGTATTGACCCGTTTAGCCTAATCGCTTTTGATAAAGTGGTGATGACTGCTGACGCTGTGAAGCAAGTAGAGGAGATGCTGGCATGATCCGTGAAGAACGCCTGCTGAAAGTCCTACGCGCACCACATGTTTCTGAGAAAGCTTCTAGCGCAATGGAAAAGCACAATACTATCGTGCTTAAAGTTGCTAAAGATGCAACTAAGGCAGAAGTAAAAGCTGCCGTTCAGAAGCTGTTTGAGGTTGAAGTCAATGAAGTTCGTACTTTGCTGGTTAAAGGCAAAACGAAACGTCATGGTCAGCGTGTTGGTCGTCGTAGCGACTGGAAAAAAGCTTACGTCACTTTGAAAGAAGGCCAGAATCTGGACTTCATCGGCGGCGCAGAGTAAGTCGGAGGATTGAAAAACAATGGCAATTGTTAAGTGTAAGCCAACATCTCCGGGTCGTCGCCACGTAGTTAAAGTGGTTAACCCTGAGTTGCACAAGGGCAAGCCTTATGCCCCATTGCTGGAAAAAAACAGCAAATCAGGTGGCCGTAACAACAATGGCCGTATCACCACTCGTCATATTGGTGGTGGCCATAAGCAGCAATATCGTTTAGTTGACTTTAAACGCAACAAAGATGGTATCCCTGCAGTTGTTGAGCGTCTGGAATATGATCCGAACCGTTCCGCGAATATCGCGCTGGTTCTGTACAAAGACGGTGAACGCCGTTATATCCTAGCGCCTAAGAGCCTAAAAGCAGGTGACCAAATCCAATCTGGTGTTGATGCTGCAATTAAAGTGGGTAACTGCCTACCGATGCGTAACATCCCAGTGGGTTCTACGGTTCACAACGTTGAAATGAAACCAGGTAAAGGCGGCCAAATGGCTCGTTCTGCTGGCGGATATGTTCAAATCGTTGCCCGGGAAGGTTCCTACGTAACTATACGTCTTCGCTCCGGTGAAATGCGTAAAGTATTGTCTGATTGCCGCGCCACCTTAGGTGAAGTTGGTAACTCAGAACATATGCTTCGCGTGCTTGGTAAAGCTGGTGCTAGTCGTTGGCGTGGTGTTCGTCCTACCGTTCGCGGTACGGCAATGAACCCAGTCGATCACCCGCACGGTGGTGGTGAAGGTCGTAACTTTGGTAAGCATCCTGTGACTCCATGGGGCGTTCAGACCAAAGGTAAGAAGACCCGTAGCAACAAGCGTACTGATAAATATATCGTACGTCGCCGTAGTAAAAAATAATTAGAGGATAAGCCATGCCACGTTCTCTCAAGAAAGGTCCTTTCATAGACCTGCACTTGCTGAAGAAGGTAGAGAAAGCGGTGGAAAGCGGAGACAAAAAGCCTGTTAAGACTTGGTCCCGTCGTTCAACGATCTTTCCAAACATGATCGGTTTGACCATCGCTGTCCATAATGGTCGTCAGCACGTTCCAGTATTTGTATCCGATGAAATGGTCGGTCATAAACTGGGCGAATTCGCGCCGACTCGTACTTATCGCGGCCATGCGGCTGATAAAAAAGCCAAAAAGCGCTAAGGTAGGAGGAAGAGATGGAAACTATCGCTAAACATCGCCACGCTCGTTCTTCTGCACAGAAGGTTCGCTTAATCGCAGACCTGATTCGCGGTAAGAAAGTGTCACAAGCTCTGGAAATTTTAACCTACAACAACAAAAAAGCTGCTGATTTGGTTAAAAAAGTACTTGAGTCTGCCATTGCAAACGCAGAACACAACGATGGCGCTGACATCGACGATCTGAAAGTCGCGAAAATATTTGTCGACGAAGGCCCTAGCATGAAGCGTATTATGCCGCGTGCAAAAGGTCGTGCAGATCGTATCCTGAAGCGCACCAGCCACATTACTGTGGTTGTGTCCGATCGCTGAGACTCTGGAGAATAGCAATGGGTCAGAAAGTACATCCGAATGGTATTCGACTGGGTATTGTCAAACCTTGGAACTCTACCTGGTACGCAAATACCAAAGAATTCGCTGACAACCTAGACAGCGACTTTAAAGTTCGTCAATTCTTAACAAAAGAGTTGTCGAAAGCTTCCGTTTCTCGCATCGTGATCGAGCGTCCAGCGAAGAGCATCCGTGTGACTATTCACACCGCTCGTCCTGGCATCGTAATCGGCAAGAAAGGTGAAGATGTCGAAAAACTGCGCAACGCTGTAGCGACTATCGCTGGCGTTCCTGCGCAAATTAATATCGCCGAAGTCCGTAAACCGGAACTAGACGCTAAATTGGTTGCTGACAGCATCACTTCACAGCTGGAACGTCGCGTTATGTTCCGTCGTGCTATGAAGCGTGCAGTTCAAAACGCCATGCGTATAGGCGCTAAAGGTATCAAAGTGGAAGTAAGTGGTCGCTTAGGCGGCGCTGAAATCGCGCGTACCGAATGGTACCGTGAAGGTCGTGTTCCGTTGCATACACTGCGTGCGGATATCGATTATAACACTTCTGAAGCGCACACCACTTATGGTGTAATCGGCGTAAAAGTGTGGATCTTCAAAGGTGAGATCTTGGGTGGTATGGCTGCCGTTGAACAACCGGAAAAACCGGCTGCTCAACCGAAGAAGCAGCAGCGTAAAGGCCGTAAATAAGGAGCATCGCTGATGTTACAACCAAAGCGTACAAAATTCCGTAAAGTGCACAAGGGCCGCAACCGTGGTCTGGCTGCCGGCGCGGATGTGAGCTTCGGCACTTTCGGTCTGAAAGCTGTTGGCCGCGGTCGTCTGACTGCTCGCCAAATCGAGGCGGCACGTCGTGCCATGACACGTGCAGTTAAGCGTCAAGGTAAAATCTGGATCCGTGTGTTCCCAGACAAACCAATCACTGAAAAGCCGCTTGAAGTGCGTATGGGTAAAGGTAAGGGTAACGTGGAGTATTGGGTTGCCCTAATTCAACCGGGAAAAGTCCTGTATGAAATGGACGGCGTCTCGGAAGAAATTGCCCGTGAAGCATTCAAGCTGGCAGCAGCAAAACTGCCGATTAAAACCACCTTTGTAACTAAGACGGTGATGTAATGAAAGCAAAAGAGCTGCGTGAAAAAAGTGTTGAAGAGCTGAACACTGAGCTGCTAAGCCTGCTGCGTGAACAGTTTAATCTGCGCATGCAAGCGGCAAGCGGCCAGCTGCAACAGTCTCACCTGTTGAAACAAGTGCGTCGTAATGTTGCACGTGTGAAAACTTTACTGACTGAAAAGGCGGGTGCGTAATGACTGATAAAATCCGTACGCTGCAAGGTCGTGTTGTTAGTGACAAAATGGAGAAATCCATTGTCGTTGCGATTGAGCGTGTGGTGAAGCACCCGATGTATGGTAAGTTCATCAGACGTACGACTAAATTGCATGTACATGACGAGAGCAATGAGTGTGGTATTGGCGATCTGATCGAGATTCGCGAATGTCGTCCTCTGTCAAAGACTAAGTCTTGGACACTTGTTCGAGTTGTAGAGAAAGCAGTTCTGTAATACAGTGCTCTTTCTTAAATAAGATAAACGGCTCAGAAGACGAGCCGTTTATTTTTTCTACCCAACATTAGAAACCGGTGTTATAATGCCGCGCCCTGATGTATGGGGGTTTTTAAACGACCCGTGAGGGTCCTTAGTAGTTGACATTAGCGGAGCACTAAGATGATCCAAGAACAGACTATGCTTAACGTCGCTGACAACTCTGGCGCACGTCGCGTAATGTGTATCAAGGTTCTGGGTGGATCGCACCGTCGCTACGCTGGCGTAGGCGACATCATCAAAATTACCATCAAGGAAGCAATTCCTCGCGGTAAGGTTAAGAAAGGTGATGTGCTTAAAGCGGTAGTGGTGCGCACCAGAAAGGGTGTTCGTCGCCCTGACGGATCTGTCATTCGCTTCGATGGTAATGCTTGCGTTATTTTAAATAACAACAGTGAGCAACCAATCGGCACGCGTATTTTTGGACCGGTAACTCGTGAATTACGTAATGAAAAATTCATGAAAATTATCTCTCTGGCACCAGAAGTACTGTAAGGAGCGAACCATGGCAGCGAAAATCCGTCGTGATGACGAAGTTATTGTGTTAACCGGTAAAGATAAAGGTAAACGCGGTAAAGTTAAGAATGTTCTGTCTTCCAGTAAGATTGTTGTTGAAGGTATTAACCTGGTTAAGAAACATCAGAAGCCGGTTCCGGCCCTGAACCAACCAGGTGGCATCGTTGAAAAAGAAGCTGCAATTCAAGTTTCTAACGTTGCAATCTACAACGCAGCTACAGGTAAGGCTGACCGTGTAGGCTTTCGTTTTGAAGACGGCAAAAAAGTCCGTTTCTTCAAATCTAATAGCGAAACTATCAAGTAATTTGGAGTAGTACGATGGCGAAACTGCATGATTACTACAAAGAACAGGTAGTAAATAAACTGGTAGAACAGTTTAGCTACAAATCTGTCATGCAAGTCCCTCGGGTCGAGAAGATCACCCTTAATATGGGTGTTGGTGAAGCGATCACTGATAAAAAACTGCTGGATAACGCAGCAGCAGACTTAGCAGCGATCAGTGGCCAAAAGCCACTAATCACCAAAGCACGCAACTCAGTTGCCGGCTTCAAAATCCGCCAGGGCTATCCGATCGGCTGTAAAGTGACCCTACGTGGTGAACGTATGTGGGAATTTTTAGAGCGTCTGATTTCTATTGCTGTACCTCGTGTCCGTGACTTCCGTGGCTTAAATCCTAAGTCATTCGATGGTCGTGGTAACTACAGTATGGGCGTACGTGAGCAGATTATCTTCCCAGAAATCGACTATGACAAAGTCGATCGCGTTCGTGGTTTGGATATTACCATTACCACTTCTGCGCAATCTGACGAAGAAGGCCGCGCTCTGCTGGCTGCCTTTAACTTCCCGTTCCGCAAGTAAGGTAGGGTTACTAATGGCTAAGCAATCAATGAAAGCACGTGAAGTTAAGCGTGTGAAATTAGCAGACAAGTTCTTCGCTAAGCGTACAGAACTTAAAGCGATTATCTCTGATGTGAATGCATCTGACGAAGACCGTTGGAACGCAGTGCTTAAACTGCAAACTCTTCCGCGTGATTCCAGTCCAAGTCGTCAACGTAACCGTTGCCGTCAGACAGGTCGTCCACATGGCGTCCTGCGCAAATTTGGGTTGAGCCGTATTAAGGTCCGTGAAGCCGCTATGCGCGGTGAAATCCCGGGTCTGAAAAAGGCTAGTTGGTAATATCACCATTGAATCACGGGAGTAGAGACAGATGAGCATGCAAGATCCGATCGCGGATATGCTGACCCGTATCCGAAACGGTCAGGCCGCGAACAAAGTTGCGGTCACTATGCCTTCCTCCAAGCTAAAAGTGGCTATTGCCAACGTGCTGAAGGAAGAAGGTTATATTGAAGAATACAAAATTGAAGGCGACACCAAGCCTGAACTGGAAGTGACTTTAAAGTACTTCCAGGGCGCGCCAGTTGTGGAAAGCATTCAGCGAGTCAGCCGTCCAGGTCTGCGCATCTATAAAAGAAAAGATGAGCTACCAAAGGTAATGGCTGGTTTAGGTATCGCTGTTATTTCCACCTCTAAAGGTGTCATGACCGATCGCGCAGCACGCCAAGCTGGTCTTGGTGGCGAGATTATCTGCTACGTAGCTTAATCAGGAGGAATACAATGTCTCGTGTTGCAAAAACACCCGTCGTTATTCCTGCTGGCGTAGAGGTAAAACTCAGCGGTCAGGTTATAACAATTAAGGGTAAAAACGGCGAGCTGTCTCGTACAGTCCATGATGCCGTTGAAGTTAAACAGGAAGATAATGCAATTACTTTTGCTCCGCGCGAAGGTTTTGTAGACGGATGGGCCCAAGCGGGTACCGTGCGTTCACTGGTTAACGGAATGGTTATCGGTGTTACTGAAGGCTTCACTAAGAAGCTACAGCTGGTAGGCGTAGGCTATCGTGCTGCAGTTAAAGGCAACGTGGTGAATTTAGCCTTAGGCTTTTCTCATCCAGTTGAACACCAACTGCCAGCAGGCATAACCGCTGAGTGTCCGACCCAAACTGAAATCGTGTTGAAAGGCACTGATAAACAAGTTATCGGTCAGATCGCAGCAGAATTGCGTGCCTACCGTCGTCCTGAGCCTTATAAAGGCAAGGGTGTCCGTTACGCCGACGAAGTCGTGCGTACCAAAGAGGCTAAGAAGAAGTAAGGTAACACTATGGATAAGAAAGCAGCTCGTATCCGTCGTGCGACCCGCGCACGTCGCAAGATCAAAGAACTGTGTGCGACTCGCCTGGTGGTTCACCGTACTCCGCGTCATATTTATGCGCAGATTATCGCACCGAACGGTTCGGAAGTTCTGGCAGCCGCTTCTACATTAGAAAAGGCTATTACAGAACAATTGAAGTATACCGGAAACAAAGATGCCGCAGCAGCTGTAGGTAAAGCTATTGCTGAGCGCGCGTTGGCCAAAGAGATTACGAAAGTATCTTTTGACCGTTCTGGTTTCCAATATCATGGTAGAGTCCAGGCGCTGGCAGATGCTGCCCGCGAAGCTGGCCTTCAGTTCTAAGGTAGAGGTGTAAGATGTCTCACATCGAGAAACAAGCTGGCGAACTGCAGGAAAAGCTGATCGCGGTTAACCGCGTATCTAAAACCGTTAAAGGTGGTCGTATTTTCAGTTTTACCGCACTGACAGTAGTTGGTGATGGTAACGGCCGCGTAGGTTTTGGTTACGGAAAAGCGCGTGAAGTTCCAGCAGCGATCCAGAAAGCGATGGAAAAAGCCCGTCGCAATATGATGAATGTCGCGTTAAACAACGGAACCCTGCAGCATCCTGTTAAAGGTGCTCATACAGGTTCTCGCGTGTTTATGCAGCCTGCATTCGAAGGTACCGGTATCATCGCCGGCGGTGCAATGCGCGCCGTTCTGGAAGTCGCCGGAGTACGTAACGTATTAGCTAAAGCTTATGGTTCAACTAACCCAATTAACGTGGTTCGTGCAACTATTGATGCCTTAGAAAATATGAAGTCTCCTGAGATGGTTGCCGCTAAACGCGGTAAAACTGTCGAAGACATTCTGGGGTAATTAGCAATGGCAAAGACTATTAAAGTTACTCAAATTCGCAGCTCTATCGGCCGCTTGCCTAAGCATAAGGCAACGCTGGTTGGTCTTGGTCTGCGTCGTATCGGTCACACTGTAGAGCGCGAGGATACTCCTGCTGTACGTGGCATGATCAACCTAGTATCTTACATGGTTAAAGTGGAGGAGTAAGAGATGCGTTTAAATACTCTGGCTCCGGCCGAAGGTGCAAAACAAGCGCCTAAGCGCGTAGGTCGTGGTATTGGTTCTGGCCTAGGCAAAACTGCTGGTCGTGGTCACAAAGGTCAGAACTCACGTTCTGGCGGTGGCGTACGTCGTGGTTTTGAAGGCGGCCAAATGCCATTATACCGTCGTTTACCGAAATTCGGTTTCACTTCTCGTAAAGCAATGGTTACGGCAGAAGTTCGTCTGTCTGAACTGGCTCAAGTAGAAGGCGAGGTTATTGACCTGAACACGCTGAAAGCTGCAAACGTAGTTGGCGTACAGATTGAATTCGCGAAAGTTATGCTTTCAGGTGAAATCAATCGTCCGGTAACTCTGCGCGGTCTGCGTGTCACCAAAGGCGCTCGTGCTGCAATCGAAGCTGCTGGCGGGAAAATTGAGGAATAAGTAGCAGATGGCTAAGCAACCAGGATTAGATTTTCAAAGTGCAAAGGGCGGAATAGGCGAGCTTAAGCGCAGACTCTTATTTGTTGTCGGCGCATTAATCGTCTTCCGTATTGGCTCTTTTATTCCAATTCCTGGTATTGACGCCACTGTGCTTGCTAAGTTAGTCGAAGATCAGAGAGGCACCATCATTGACATGTTTAACATGTTCTCTGGTGGCGCCCTCAGTCGTGCTTCTGTCTTCGCATTAGGTATTATGCCGTATATTTCGGCCTCTATTATCGTGCAACTGTTAACCGTGGTTCATCCTAAGTTAGCGGAACTGAAGAAAGAGGGAGAGTCTGGCCGTCGTAAGATAAGCCAGTACACTCGATATGGCACGTTGGTTCTGGCCATATTCCAGTCGGTTGGTATTGCTACCGGCCTTCCGAATATGGGAATGCCAGGCTTGGTAATTAATCCAGGCTTTGCATTTTACTTTACTGCAGTTGTGAGCTTAGTTACCGGAACAATGTTCCTGATGTGGCTAGGTGAACAGGTGACTGAACGAGGTATCGGTAACGGTATTTCTATCATCATCTTTGCAGGTATCGTTGCCGGATTGCCTCCAGCCATTGGACAGACTATCGAGCAAGCTCGGCAGGGTGACTTACATGTTCTTCTGCTGCTATTGGTTGCGGTTTTAGTATTCGCGGTGACTTTCTTTGTTGTATTTGTTGAGCGTGGCCAACGACGTATTGTCGTTAACTATGCGAAACGTCAGCAAGGCCGTCGCGTTTACGCAGCACAAAGTACCCATTTACCGTTGAAAGTGAATATGGCCGGTGTAATACCTGCAATCTTTGCTTCAAGTATCATTCTGTTCCCTGCGACAATTGCCTCATGGTTCGGTGGTGGTACAGGTTGGAACTGGTTGACAACTATTTCTATGTATTTGCAACCCGGACAACCTCTTTATGTGTTACTCTATGCGTCTGCAATCATATTCTTCTGTTTCTTCTACACAGCGTTGGTTTTCAACCCTCGTGAAACAGCAGATAACCTGAAGAAGTCCGGTGCGTTTGTACCAGGGATTCGTCCGGGAGAGCAAACGGCTAAATATATCGATAAAGTGATGACACGTTTAACCTTCATTGGTGCAATGTACATTACCTTTATCTGCCTGATCCCGGAGTTTATGCGTGACGCAATGAAAGTACCTTTCAACTTTGGTGGTACTTCTCTACTTATCGTAGTGGTCGTCATCATGGACTTTATGGCTCAAGTGCAAACTCTGATGATGTCGAGTCAATATGAGTCTGCATTGAAGAAAGCAAACCTGAAAGGCTATAGCCGTTAATTCAGGCTAGCTTGAGAAGTTACGGAGAGTTAAAATGAAAGTTCGTGCTTCCGTCAAGAAGTTATGTCGTAACTGCAAAATCATCAAGCGCCACGGCGTTGTTCGCGTGATTTGCGTTGAACCAAAACACAAACAACGTCAAGGTTGATTGTCGTTAGGTTTAAAGTTTTGACATATTTTTCTTGCAAAGTGTGATTGAGCTGGCTAGATTAGCCAGCCAATCTTTTGTATGTCATGGCAACATTATTTGAGTATCCTGAAAACGGGCTTTTCAGAGTAGTGTTGCTGTATAAAATAGTAGGAGTGCATAGTGGCCCGTATAGCAGGCATTAACATTCCTGATCATAAGCATACCGTAATCGCATTAACTGCGATCTTCGGAATCGGTAAGACTCGCTCGCAGGCTATCTGTGTAGCTAGTGGTATTACTGAAAGTGCTAAGATCAGTGAACTGTCTGAAGAGCAAATTGAGAAGCTGCGTGACGAAGTTGCCAAGTACACTGTAGAAGGCGATCTACGTCGTGAAGTTACCATGAGCATCAAGCGTCTTATGGACCTAGGTTGTTATCGTGGTATGCGTCACCGTCGTGGTCTGCCGGTTCGCGGTCAGCGTACTAAAACTAACGCCCGTACCCGTAAGGGTCCGCGTAAACCGATCAAGAAATAATCGGGGTGATTGAATAATGGCAAAAGCACCTGTTCGTGCACGCAAGCGTGTAAGAAAGCAAGTTTCTGACGGTATGGCTCATATCCATGCTTCTTTTAACAACACCATCGTGACTATTACCGATCGTCAGGGTAATGCATTGGGTTGGGCAACAGCTGGTGGCTCCGGCTTCCGTGGTTCGCGTAAATCCACTCCATTTGCTGCTCAAGTAGCGGCAGAACGCTGCGCAGAAGCAGTAAAAGAGTATGGAATTAAGAACTTGGAAGTCATGGTTAAAGGCCCAGGTCCAGGTCGTGAGTCTACTATCCGTGCGTTAAACGCGGCTGGTTTCCGCATCACTAATATTACTGATGTGACTCCGATTCCCCACAACGGTTGTCGTCCTCCGAAAAAGCGTCGCGTATAACCGCCACTGCTTTTAGGATTGTTGGAGAAAGAAAATGGCAAGATATTTGGGTCCTAAGCTCAAGCTGAGCCGTCGTGAGGGCACTGACTTATTCCTTAAGTCTGGTGTTCGCGCGATAGATACCAAGTGTAAGATTGAACAAGCTCCTGGTCAGCACGGTGCGCGCAAGCCACGTCTGTCTGACTATGGTGTACAGTTACGTGAGAAACAAAAAGTTCGCCGTATTTATGGTGTTCTTGAGCGTCAATTCCGTAATTATTATAAAGAAGCAACTCGTCTAAAAGGCAACACTGGTGAAAACCTGCTGCAGCTTTTAGAAGGGCGTTTGGACAATGTGGTCTATCGTATGGGCTTCGGCGCTACTCGTGCAGAAGCACGTCAGTTAGTTAGCCACAAAGCTGTTATGGTTAATGGTCGCGTTGTTAACATCGCTTCTTTCCAGGTATCTCCGAATGACGTAGTCAGCGTACGCGAGAAAGCGAAAAAGCAATCTCGTGTTAAAGCCGCTTTAGAGCTGTCTGAACAGCGCGAAAAGCCGACTTGGATCGAAGTTGATGCAGCAAAAATGGAAGGCGTTTTCAAACGTACTCCTGAGCGCTCCGATCTGTCTGCGGACATTAACGAACACCTGATCGTCGAACTTTACTCTAAGTAAAGTTTAGTACCAAAGAGAGGACACAATGCAGGGTTCTGTGACAGAGTTTCTAAAACCACGCCTAGTGGATATCGAGCAAGTTAGTTCGACTCACGCTAAGGTGACCCTTGAGCCGTTAGAGCGTGGCTTCGGCCATACTTTAGGTAACGCACTACGCCGCATTTTGCTTTCGTCTATGCCGGGTTGTGCGGTAACTGAAGTTGAGATTGATGGTGTACTGCATGAGTACAGCACCAAAGAAGGCGTACAGGAAGATATCCTGGAAATCCTGCTCAACCTGAAAGGGCTGGCGGTGAAAGTTCATGGTAAAGATGAAGTTATTCTTAGCTTGAATAAGTCTGGCATTGGCCCTGTGACTGCAGCCGACATTACCCATGATGGGGATGTTGAAGTCGTCAAACCTCAGCACTTAATCTGCCATCTGACTGACGAAAACGCATCTATTAGTATGCGTATCAAGGTTCAGCGTGGTCGTGGTTATGTGCCGGCTTCTGCCCGTATTCATACGGAAGAAGATGAGCGTCCAATCGGTCGTCTGTTGGTTGATGCATGCTACAGCCCGGTAGAGCGTATTGCCTACAATGTTGAAGCAGCGCGTGTAGAACAGCGTACTGACTTGGATAAGCTGGTCATCGAGATGGAAACTAACGGTACAATTGACCCGGAAGAGTCGATTCGCCGTGCGGCTACCATCCTAGCTGAACAACTTGAAGCTTTTGTTGATTTACGTGATGTACGTCAGCCAGAAGTTAAAGAAGAGAAGCCGGAGTTCGATCCGATCTTGCTACGCCCTGTTGACGATCTGGAACTGACTGTCCGCTCCGCTAACTGCCTTAAGGCAGAAGCTATCCACTACATCGGTGATCTGGTACAGCGTACCGAAGTTGAGTTGTTAAAAACTCCTAACTTAGGTAAAAAATCTCTTACTGAGATTAAAGATGTGCTGGCATCTCGTGGTTTGTCTCTGGGCATGCGCCTGGAAAACTGGCCACCTGCTAGCATTGCTGACGAGTAACCGGATCGCAGGTTAAGGTTTTACTGAGAAGGATAAGGTCATGCGCCATCGTAAGAGTGGACGTCAACTGAACCGCAACAGCAGTCATCGCCAAGCTATGTTCCGTAACATGGCCGGCTCTCTGGTTCGTCATGAAATCATCAAGACGACCCTGCCGAAAGCGAAAGAGCTGCGTCGCGTGGTTGAACCACTGATTACACTTGCCAAGGCCGACAGCGTTGCTAATCGTCGTCTGGCATTCGCCCGTACTCGTGATAACGAGATCGTGGCAAAACTGTTTAATGAGCTTGGCCCGCGTTTTGCGAGCCGCGCAGGTGGCTACACTCGCATTATGAAGTGTGGTTTCCGTGCAGGTGATAACGCTCCGATGGCTTACATCGAGTTAGTTGATCGTGCCGAAAAAGCTCCAGAAGAAGCAGCTGCAGAGTAATCTACCGCTGTGTGAAAAAGCCGGGTTATCCCGGCTTTTTTACGTCTAAAATTTGGTTGTGATATAATACAAATTGTTATTACGTTATCTATTGGTATTATCTATCTAATCGACTGAGTAATACCTTAAGCTGGAGGGCGTTATGTTTCGTATTGGGCAACTTGCTAAGCTAGCAGGCGTTACACCGGATACCATTCGTTATTATGAGAAACAGGGAATGATGTCTCATGACGTGCGGACCGAGGGAGGATACCGGCTCTATACCGAACAGGATCTGCAGCGGCTGAAATTTATTCGTTATGCTAAACAGCTTGGCTTCACATTAGAATCCATTGCCGAGCTGCTTTCTATCCGGGTTGAGCCAGAGCAGCACACCTGCCAAGAGTCTAAATCGATTGTTCAGTCTCAACTTGCGGTTGTCGAACGAAAACTGCGGGAGTTAGAGCATATGCGGGTTTCTTTGCAGCGTTTAAGCGATGCATGTTGCGGTAGTATTCATAGTAGTGCCTATTGCTCAATTCTTGAGGCTCTAGAACATGGGGCTACCAATGAGTTACCAAGAGTGGATTTGCGTACTAAGTAGTCAATCTAATATTTATAGCGTATGATGCGGCGGTTTTATCGATATCCTATCAGAGTAATTAACGAGGTTAAAATGTCTAAATATCAGCATAAGAAAGGGAAAATACAGGATAATGCCTTGCAGGCCCTGTTACACGATCCTTTATTTCGGCAGCGGGTAGAGAAAAATGTGAAGGGAAAAGGAAGTTATCAGCGTAAAGCGAAGCACGTAGAGAAGATGGGACGGGAGGCTGGATATAAGAAGATTCTAAGTATCTTTTTATATCCAGCCTTCTGTTAATGCACTCTCCTAACATTTCTGCTCGCCAAGTGCCTTCATCGTTTATTTACATTTTTAATCTGAGGTTTTTTGATGATAGTACAACGCTATCATTAATTGGCTAAGTTCCTTAAATACGAACGGATCCAATGATGTTATCTCTTTTATTTGATGTAGACGATAAGTTAGCGTGTTCCTGTGAATACCCAAGGTTTGGGCGGTATTATTTATTTCTGCATTATTATCGATATAGCTGCTTAATGTCTTGAGCAGAGTATTTCCAGTGCTAAATGCCAGAAGTTTGTTAATTCTTTGATTAAAGTAGCTGGTAAAATGGCTGCCTTTAACTTCATTTAATAATCCACTAAAAGCGAACTGCTTTCCGTTGATGATTCGAAGCATCGGGTGAAATTGCTTACAATATTTAATCATTTCCTTAGTCATAAATATGGATTGACGAAATACTGTCGGGGCATCAGATTCAATTCCTACACCTATGGTGTAATGGCTTAATTGGGTTTCCATAAAAGCATTAATTTTATTAAGTAATTGCTCATATTCTTTTGTTTCAGTGAGTAACAGTAATATTTCATCGGTACTGAGCAGTATCACTCGTTGGGATTTTAGTATGTTCGACAGTTCATTCAATATGTTATCAATGGTTCTACTCTGAAGATTACCCCCGGTCTCAATATTAATTATCAGTGGCAGAACGACCTCACTTAAATTGATATCTTGCTGTTCTAGTTGGTATCTGGCTTCAATTCCTTTTGGTGTATCACCAAGTTCTAAATATTGCTTTAGCAGTAAATCTCGAATGCGATATTGCCAATTCATTTCACGAATATCTAGCGATTGCTTTACTAAAAGCTCGGCTGCTAATACGGCTAACTCCGCATACCGGCCTATCGCCACTGGATTGCCGCTAATTCCGATAACCATCACCACCTGGTCGTCTACGATAATTGGATGGTTTATTCCAAGTTGAACATTTTTATATTTTGATGCTTGTTGAGTATTTTCTATGATCATTCTTTGGCGGTTTTTGATCACCTCATAGGCAACCTCATGACGTTCACCAACTCTATGATTTTCACCTGAAGCGATAATAATTCCCTGATGATCAATAACATTCACATTATGATGAATAATACTCATTGCTCGTTTAACAATAGTATTCGCTAACTCTAAGGTGATAAGCATACTAACTATCCTTTGCTGTGAAATTCTCAATCATAATGTGAAATGTGCTTTGTCACTGAAGCGTTGTGCTTTATTGGGCCTTTAGTCGCATTCCTATATGAATAGTTCGGATTAATGCCTCTGCCGTATCTGATAACAGTGCTTCTGCATTTTTCATTGAATTTTCTAACGATATCGGGCCAGGACAGATAGACCACATGGCATTAATATTATGCTGATAAAGAGTCTCTGAGCCGTCGCCAAGAGTACCAGCGAGTGCTATGACCGGTTTATTATATGCTGCAGCCAGATTAGCGACGCCCACCGGAGCCTTACCAAAGCTACTTTGTTTATCTAATTTCCCTTCGCCTGTAATAACTAAATCTGCATTGCGTATGAGCGACTCAGCATTTAATAGCTCAAGGACTAGCTCGATACCTGGTCTAAGCTTTGCCTGAGTAAACCACATTAATGCGGCTCCCATCCCCCCGGCGGCTCCCGCGCCCGGCGTGAGGTTTGTATCATTGTTTAGCTGATGGCATAGAACCCGATGATAATTAACCATACCCATTTCCAGCTGTTGCAACTGTTGCTGATTTGCCCCTTTTTGTGGGCCATAAATATGCGTTGCACCATTGGGGCCGAGCAGAGGATTATTGACATCACATGAGGCTTCAAAGCGCGAATCTTTGACTGCCGGGTGTAGTTTGCCTAAGTCGATACGATAAATGCGAATAAGGTCTTCACCGGTGGCAGGCTCGGGAATAAGGTTGTTATCTTTATCAAAAAACTGTACGCCTAGAGCTTGGGCAAACCCGATGCCGCCATCATTGGTAGCACTTCCTCCAAGGCCAATGATGATATGCCTAATGCCTTCATCTAAAACTTGATTAATTAACTGGCCGAGCCCGTATGATGAAGCCTTTGGGGCGTTTCTGAGCGTTTTTGGCGTCAGCTCTAATCCACAGGCCTGAGCCATTTCTACAATGGCTTTATCTTTGCCTAAGGTGATATATTCGGCATTGATCTGCTGACCATAAGGGCCAGTGACAGCCATTTTTCTATTTGTTTTTCCCTTTAATAATGGGCTGGCATTCAGTATTTGTAATAACCCTTCTCCGCCATCGGCAATCGGTAATTGATTGGTAGTGATATCAGGGCAGTAGCGGATTAAGCCAGAAGCGATAGCTTCGCAAGCTTGTTGAGCGGTACAGCTCCCTTTGAATGAATCTACAGCGATAACAATATTCATAACCGTCCTTTAAAAATTCGGGCTGAAGGTTTATTAAATGAGGAGGAGCAATACGCTCCTCCTTATCGTTTTATTAACGTTCACGCTCAAACAGTACGGAAATGCCTTGTCCACCGCCGATGCACATAGTGGCTAAACCGGTGTTCAGATTGCGTCGTTCCATTTCGTACATTAGCTTGACGGAAATGATGGCTCCGCTGGCACCAACGGGGTGGCCAAGCGCAATGGCACCACCATTGACGTTTACTTTTGCAGGATCGAGTTTGAGATCGTTGATCACCGCCAACGATTGGGCAGCAAAGGCTTCATTTAACTCAATAAGGTCAATGTCATGAACCGACATATTTAGCTTTTTCATCAGCTTCTTAGTTGCGGGAGCCGGGCCAAAGCCCATGATCTCAGCTTCACATCCTGCAACGGCCCAGCCACGAATAACCATTCTAATGGGGAGGCCGAGTTGCTCTGCCTTGGCTCTGGTTGTGATAACTAAAGCACCTGCACCATCGTTGATACCAGATGAAGTCGCTGCCGTTACCGTTCCGTCTTTTTTGAAGGCTGGTTTTAACTGGGCATATTTCTCTTTAGGCGTATCACGCGGGTGTTCATCAGTATCAAAGATACGGGTATTTTTTCCTTCTCTGATTTCTAACGGTAAGATCTGTGATTCAAAATGGCCGGCTTTAATTGCAGCCAATGCTTTTTGTTGGCTATTCCAGGCGAATTCATCCATAGCTTCGCGAGTTATATTGAATCGTTCAGCAGTAAACTCAGCCGTCATTCCGTTGTGATAGGGTCCTTCCGGCCACGTCAGGATAGAGATGATTCCATCTTCCAGTTCGCCGTGGCCCAAACGATAGCCATAGCGGGCTTTGCGGATATAGTAGGGAAGCTGTGTCATGTTCTCCGTTCCGCAGGCTACGGTAATCTCAGCATTTCCCGTTTGAAGTTCCATCATACAGTCGACGATTGCCTGAAGGCCTGAGCCGCATTGGCGATTGACGGAGTAGGATGTTGTCTCATTAGGTAATCCGGCCCGTAACTGACAAATTCTGGCAATAAAACCGCTTTCAGCAATTTGCCCGACGTTACCTACCACAACTTCGTCTATTTGTTCCGGTTTTAAACCAGCGCGAACCACGGCCTCTCTGATTACGGCTGCACCTAAATCGTGTTGGTGGACATCTTTAAAACTTCCGCCCATGGTACCTATTGCAGTACGTACACCGCTGACAACAACAATATCATTTTCATTTTTCATTTTATTTTCCTTACAGCACCATGCCGCCGCCAACGTTAATCACTTCGCCATTGATATAGCGAGCTTCATCAGAGGCTAAAAAAGCAACGCAGTTTCCAACGTCTCTCGGGTCTCCTGCATATCCTGCCGGTATTTTGCTGACCATAATGTCCCAGACTTTTTCCGGTACAGATTTAGTCATATCGGTTTCAATAAACCCCGGGCAAATCGCATTTACCGTAACCCCTTTACGGGCCAGCTCCCGGCAGGCTGTTTTAGTTAACCCGATTACACCGGCTTTGGAGGCTGCGTAGTTAGCTTGCCCGATATTACCCAGCCAGCTAGCTGATGAAATATTGATGATCCGGCCGGCAGAGCGTTCACGCATGCGAATAGTGGCTTCCTGCATGCAGTGAAAAGTACCCTTTAGATTAATATCCATGACCAGATCCCAGTTTTCTTCGGTCAATTTATGCAGCATGGCATCTCGGTTGATCCCCGCGTTATTAACCAAAATATCGATCGGACCAAGTTGCTGCTCTGCCTCTGAAAACAGGTGATTGACTTCATCTCGTATCGCAATATTGCAGGGAATAAAAATGGCTTTATGTCCCGCATCAGTGAGCTCTTGTACCGTGTTAGTGCCACTTTCTTTATCGACGTCACATATAACGACAGCAGCCCCCTGTTCAGCCAATACCTGAGCAATACCTCGGCCAAGTCCTCGCCCTGAACCTGTGATAATGGCGACCTTATTTTTTAATGACATAGTGCATTCCTTATATTTTTATTTAGCCGTTATGGACAACGGCAGATTAATGATGAATAGAAAATTAGCTCAACCGTTGGTCAGCGTGCTTTTAAGATCAAAGTTAGGTTCAGAGAACAGTGAGGAATCCATTAGTTTTAAGGAGTCAGAGATCAGTGGCATAAATTCCATCTGTTGCAGAATGTCTGATTCGAGGTTGATCCCCGGTGCTATCTCAATCAGCATTGGCCCTTGTTCTGTGAGTTCAAATACGGCTCGCTCTGTAACCAGATGCATCTTTTGTTTTTTGCCGCGGGCTATCTCACCGTTGTAGGAAATCTGGTTGATATGGCTGACTAGCTTCTTAATTGAACCTTCGCGAATAATGTTTACTTTTCCGTGACTAAATTCGACCTCAAGCCCTTTAGCGGTAAAGGTTGAACAAAACACGACGTGGTGTGCATTTTGAGTTATATCGATAAACCCACCGGCTCCGGTGCATCGGTCGCCCATTTTTGTTGCATTGATATGTCCGTTAGCGTCCATTTCTCCCGCCCCCATATAAGTGATATCTACGCCGACACCGTTGTAATACAGCATTTGTTCTTGGTGGTTGATCATCGCTGTCAGGTTTTTACCAATACCGAAATCCACTCCTCCGGCTTGAACCCCGCCATAGATCCCTGATTCAACGGTGATGGTAATTTCATCGCTGATGCCTTCTTCGTGAATGATGGTTCCGATGACGTCGTTAGGAATTCCGGTACCCAGATTGATAACGCATTCGGGATAGAGAAACTGACAGGCGCGCCGGCCAATGACTTTACGAATGTCCAGCGGTAGCTTTTCGACTTTACTGGCAGGCGCCACTAAGTTGCCGCAGTAAGAAGGATCGTAGAACCAGGACGACGTTTGTCGATGGTCTTGCTGCGGATCGTCACAGACTACGATGGCATCAATAAAATTGCCCGGTACTACCACCTGCTTAGGATGAAGGGTTCCTTTCTGAGCAAGGTTCTTAACCTGAGCAATGACTTTTCCGCCAAAACGTTTTGCAGCAAGTACTGCCTGAAGAATTTCCAGCTTCATCGCTTCTTCTTCGCAGGTTAAATTGCCATCGGTATCTGCAGAGGTTCCTCGGATGATAACGGTGTCTAACGGTAGGGCAGGGTAAAACAGATACTCTTCGTCGCGCATAGTGACCACTTCGACCAGATCGGGAAGCTGGCGAGTGAGGCTATTCATTTTTCCTCCCTCAATGCGCGGGTCAATAAATGTCCCCAAACCTACCTTTGACAGATACCCTGCCTGGCCGGCAGCCATCGCCGTGTACAGGTGTACAATCTGTCCCTGAGGCAAGCAGAAAGCTTCAACTTTGTTCGAGGCAATCTTTTCCATCCATTTTGGAGCAAGTCCCCAGTGGGAGCCTATGATGCGTTTAACCATACCTTGTGATGTGAAATGTTGATTACCACGTTCACGGTTAGACTGCCCGGCTGAGTGAATATAGGTCAGGTTATTGGGCGATCCCGTTTCAAGAAATCGCTGCTCCAGCGCCTTAAGAATGGATTCCGCTGCACCAATAAGCGTCATCCCTATAGTACAAAGCGTTGAGCCATCATTAACTAAAGCCGCGGCCTGCTGAGCGGTGATAACTTTATTTTTCATAAAACCTCTATTTCTTTATATCCGCATGGTTCCGATGGTATGCAGCAGCCTTTCAGAATTAG
Organism: Budvicia aquatica DSM 5075 = ATCC 35567; assembly: GCF_000427805.1. Taxonomy (GTDB): domain Bacteria; phylum Pseudomonadota; class Gammaproteobacteria; order Enterobacterales; family Enterobacteriaceae; genus Budvicia; species Budvicia aquatica. The sequence goes on from NZ_ATYS01000056.1 coordinate 21,656, forward strand.
AAAGGCCACTTTGATAAAACTACTTCTCAGATTTTTTAGCGTCAGCGTCCTGCATCTCTTTTACGCTAGGTGGCTGTTTAACCAAGGCCGCACCAATGGTGGCACAGAGCAGTAGGGCAACGGCGAACCACAGGCCGGCACTTGGCGATCCGGTCTTATCTTCTAATAGGCCAAATACGTAAGGTCCGAAGAAACCACCGGTTATACCCAGACAGGCTAATAAACCTAAGCCACCTGCCAGCATATGTCCGCTCATCAGCGTGGCCGGATAGGTAAAGATGATCGACTGAACAACGAAGAACATTGATGCACCGATACAGAATCCGATCAGCCCTAGAACAGGGCCACCGAGGGCACCGATCACAAAGCCGATAGCCATTGACATGAAGCCAGAGACCAACATGACCTGTGAGCGTTTTGCTGTATTGGCATATTTAGGTAAGAAGAACCCGCCTATCGCGGCTGCAATCCATGGAATGGCAGTTAATAAGCCCAATGTGAGGGTTGTCATTTTGCCATAGCTATTAATGATGCTTGGCAAGAAATAGGTCAGGCTATAAACCGCGATTTGGTGGGTAAAGTAGATCGCAACAATCAACATAAATGTTTTATTGGTAAATGCGGTTTTAAACGAGAATTTCTGGTTTTTATCAACGCCGACAGGTCGTTCTGATTCCAGCTTAGTTTCAATATATTCGACATCGGCAGGGGTTAGCCATTTTGCGTCGCGAGGCTTGTCTGGCAATACGGCATAGACATAGAATGCGAGAATAACGGCAGGAATACCTTCAACAATGAACATCCACTGCCAGCCGTGTAAGCCGCCAACGCCATCCAGCATTAATAGTGCGCCGCCTAGCGGTGCTCCAACAATGTTAGCGATACACACACCAAGAAGGAACATACCTACGGCTCTGGCGCGTTCTTCCCTTCCAAACCAATAGGTGAGATACAATATAATACCCGGGTATAAACCCGCTTCTGCCGCACCAAGCAACAGGCGCATCACATAGAACGATGTTGGTCCGGTGACAAAGGCCATGCCAGCGGAAATTAAGCCCCAAGTGATCATTATGCGGGTAATCCAGAAGCGAGCACCGACTCTGGCCATGATCAGATTGCTGGGGATTTCCATCGTTGAGTAGGTGAGAAAAAATAGCCCTGCGCCGAGCCCATAGGAGGTGGCCGACAGCCCGAGGTCTATCGACATTGATGCTCTGGCTATTCCAATATTTGTTCTATCAATAAAACTGATAATATAAACAATAATTAATAGCGGCATTAAGTGCTTATATATTTTTGCATTGGTTATAGCCGCCTGACTTAATGCGGCTATTTTTGATTGTGTATTTGACATGGTTAATTATCTCCCCTCATTTATAGAGGTTATTAATCAATGTAGGGTGCTATTAGCTTAATGGGCATGCTAGGTATAGTTATCCATACCCGCTATATATATGTTGTTTTTATTAAGTTAATGGCGTATTAAATCCAGATGAGCATCTCCTTTTATATCTATTGTTCCATTATCTAATGTTTATTGATTAATTTATTAGGTTGGCTTTTTGTCTTAATAATAATTTATTGGTTTTTCCATTTGTATTCTTTGGTAGTTCCGGAATAAATATTATTTTTGATGGTATTTTAAATTTGGCAATTTTATCTGAGAGCCATTGGCTAATATTATCGCTGACTAATGGACTATCTTGATGAGCAACAATGTAAGCGACCGCTTCTTCACCATAAATTTCACTATGTTTTGGCACAATAGCGATGTCTTTTACGCCGGGATAATTGGATATAAGATTTTCTATTTCAATACAATAAATCTTTTCTCCGCCCCTGTTGATCATGTCTTTACTGCGATCTTTGATAAACAGATAATTGTCTGAATCTAGGCTGGCAATGTCACCGGTATAAAACCAACCATCCTGAAAGTACTGCTGGTTAGCTTGCGGATTTTTCCAATACTCTTTTATCACCACAGGGCCTCTTAACCATAAGTGACCGATTTCGTTAGTTGTGAGTAAGCGATTGCTATCATCTCTGATTTGGCATTCCAGCCCGGCAATAGGTAAGCCTGAGCTACCGACCTTGTTGCTTTCTCTGGCATCTAATGGAAATATGCTAGCCGGAGAGGTTGTTTCGGTTAAGCCATATATAGGTCTTATTTCAGTATTAGGAAATAATTCAGATAGTTTATTTATTATTCCTATATTTAAATGGCCGGCACCACAAGCGATCATTCTTAAGCTTGAATAGTGATATTCAGTAAGGTGCTTCTCCGCTTCCTGAGTTAGCAGAATAAATACCGTCGGAGAGCCATGAAGAAACGTTATTTCATATTGGCTTATGGCCTTAAGTATTTCATCAGCATTAAAGCGTTGGTGTAAATGAATAGTTCCACCAATATGAATGAATAAACATAATAACGCTGAAAGGCCAGTAATATGACAAATCGGTATCGGTAAAATGGTACTGTCTTTAGATGTTAAATTAAGCGTTTGCTGATAAGCGGTAATAGCATGTAAAAAATTACCATGGGTAATAGCGGCCCCTTTCGGGGAGCCGGTTGTTCCTGAAGTATAAATAATGGCTGCAATATCATCTGACGTAATCGCTGTATCGGTTATCGGGCTCGGTAAGGTGTGATTATCAGCGTTGCGTAACATAAATTGCCAATCTGACAGTGATATGCGGTGGTCAGGCTTAGTTTGGGATGGTGATGCCAGCCATGGCTGGTATTCAGGGTCAAAAAATACCACCTCGGCATCTACCGAATCCAAAATATTCTGACTATCGTCAGATTTTAGTTTGGTGCTTAAAGGAACAACGATAACGCCAAGGGCCATTGCTGCATAAAATAGTGAGCAAAATTCAGGCCTGTTGCCCAGAGCAAGCACAATGACATCACCTTTTTTCAGCTTAAAGTTTTCCGCCAGGCAGAGGATATTCAAGCTCACGCTATGATTAAATTGAGCATAGCTATATCGATGCCCTTCAAAGCAGATTGCCGCGTGTTCACCTCTGGCTTCGACGCTTTGCTGCAGGCTTTGATAAAGGTGTTTGATTGTTGGTTGTGCTATAGCCATTTTATTTCCTATCCCGGCATGGTTATCTGACTGGGAAAGTATAGGAAATCGGATGGCTACAAAAACGTGTAAAGTTTCACATCTTCTTTTTCGCATCGCATCGCTGGTGTTGTGTAAAACGACAATTAACCTTTGGCCAATTAATACTAGCTGGCACGGGTCAGCCATCATTTAATGTTAATTAAATTTTAAAATTTGGTTAATGCTTGGGTTTGAGTCATATTTGGTGGTTTATTTTTGTGCAAATGAATAAAAACCAGATAGGGGAGATTTAGGGAATGCCGATATTGAGTGCGGGTGATATAAATGGACTTAGTAAAAAGCCCTACTCGCGAGAACGAATAGGGCTTGATAGACAGTAGGCTCTAGATAAAACAGATAAGATTACTTATTTTGCTGTTTTAACAGATCGCGGATTTCAGTAAGTAGTTTTTCTTCAGCGCTTGGCTCAGCGGGTGCTGCTGGCGCTGGTGGTTCATTACGACGCATCCGGTTCATTAATTTAATTGCCATAAAGATAGCAAAGGCAACAATGATGAAATCAAATATATTTTGAATAAAAAGGCCGTAATGCATAACAACGGCAGGAAGATCGCCGCTGGCTTCACGTAACTCTAGCGTGAATTGCCTAAAATCGACTCCGCCTATCAGTAAGCCAAGAGGGGGCATAATAATATCTGAGACCAAAGACGATACAATTTTACCGAAAGCGGCACCAATAATTACACCGACAGCAAGGTCAACAACGTTGCCCCGCATTGCAAACTCGCGAAATTCTTTAAGCAAACTCATATCAAAATACCTTAATCATAATCAGTACTATAAGCATAACAACAGGTGACTATTTTTCCAGATAATCGAGAAAATAGATGGGCTTATTTATATTGATTACTGCCAATAAAATAAGCTAACCCGCTTATTATAAGAAGAATGGACTTGGCTGGAATAGCCTTTCTACATCAGTAATATACTTTTTATCGGCCAAAAACATAATGACATGGTCACCTTGTTCTACGATGGTGGTCCGATTGGCAATAATGACATCGTCCCCTCTGACCAGTGCACCAATGGTTGTTCCCGGCGGTAATTTAATATTATCAACCTGACGGCCAACAACTTTAGACGTTGTCTCATCGCCGTGAGCAATAGCCTCAATAGCTTCAGCTACTCCGCGTCGTAAGGTTGATACACTGACAATATCCGCTTTTCTCACGTGGCCTAATAGGGCTGAAATCGTTGCCTGTTGTGGAGAAACCGCGATATCAATAACGCTTCCCTGTACCAAGTCGATATAGGCGTGCCGCTGGATAAGTACGATGACTTTTTTGGCACCGAGACGTTTAGCCAGCATGGCGGACATAATATTAGCTTCATCATCATTGGTTAATGCGATGAAGACATCAATCTGTTCAATATGTTCTTCAGATAATAGCTCCTGATCGGATGCATCTCCGCAGAAAACGACGGTATCTTGCAGGATCTCTGCCAATTCGGCGGCTCTTTCCGCGTCGCGTTCGATCAGTTTTACGCTATAGTCTTTTTCTAATCGTTTGGCCAGCCCGGCACCTACGTTACCTCCGCCAACGATCATTAATCTTTTATACGGTTTTTCTAATCTTTGTAATTCGCTCATTACCGCGCGTATATGCTGAGAGGCAGCGACAAAAAAAACTTCATCACCGGCTTCAATTACGGTAGATGCCTGAGGCCTGATAGGCCGATCCTGACGGAAAATAGCAGCGACCCGGGTTTCAATATGGGGCATATGCTCACGCAAAGAAGACAAGGCATTTCCGACCAGAGGACCGCCATAGTAGGCATTAACTCCGGCAATGCTGACTTTTCCTTCGGCAAAGTTAACAACCTGTAGAGCCCCGGGATATTCAATTAGCTTGTAAATATAGTCAGTGACTAATTTTTCCGGCGAGATGATATGGTCGACGGGAATAATCTCAGGTTGAAACAGCTTTTCTTCTTCCCGGATATACTCCGGCGAACGAATTCGGGCTATACGATTTGGCGTGTTAAACATTGAGTAGGCTATCTGACAGGCGATCATATTGATCTCATCAGAATTGGTGACGGCCACTAACATATCAGCGTCATCAGCACCGGCTTCACGTAACACGCGCGGATGGCAGGCGTGGCCCTGAACAACTCGAAGATCGAACTTATCCTGCAGTTGGCGTAAGCGGACGATATTACTATCGACCAATGTTATATCGTTATTTTCACCGACTAAATTTTCTGCCAGCGTGCCGCCAACTTGACCAGCACCGAGAATGATGATTTTCATGGTGTTCTCTTTTTAGCGCTGAAGACGCTTTTTGCGACTAACAAAATTTATGCCTTAATCAGTTTGGCATAAAAGAACCCGTCACCGCCTTCCGGTGATGGCAGATTTTGTTGATATTGTGAATCTGAACGGCCAATTTTAACAACTTGAGCATCACTGTGGCTGCTGACAAAATCATCTATCTGATATTTATTTTCTTCAGGAAGAATAGAACAGGTTGCGTAAACCATCGTTCCCCCTGATTTCAAGCGTGGCCAGATAGCATTAATAATTTCTTTCTGTAATAAAACCAGTTCAGCTATATCACTATTGCGACGCAGCCATTTGATATCCGGATGGCGGCGAATAACCCCGGTTGCAGAACATGGGGCATCAAGTAATATTCGGTCGAATTGTTGGTCGTTACACCACTTTTCAGGCGCTCGGCCGTCACCGGTTAATACGGTGGCCTGCTGGCTTAGTCGGGCTAAATTTTCATGAACCCGCTTAAGGCGATTTTCATCAATATCAACGGCCATAACTTTAGCTTCAGGAGCCGCTTCCAGGATATGGGTCGTTTTACCGCCCGGAGCTGCACACAGATCTAAGATAAACTCACCATTTTGGGGTTGCAGAAAAGGAATACAGCCTTGGGCTGATGCATCTTGAATCGTAGCCCAGCCTAATTCAAAACCGGGTAGCGTTGAAACCGGAGATGGAGACAACAACCGAATAGCATCCGGATAGTCTGGATGGCCAACGGCTTCGATATTAGCCTGTTGCAGTAAAGCCAGATACTCATCCCGGCTATGGTGTTGGCGGTTGACGCGCAGCCACATCGGTGGCTTCTGATTGTTAGCCTCGACAATTTGCGGCCATTCTTCTGGATAAGCGGCCTGTATTCTCTGTAATAGCCAACTGGGATGTAAAAAGCGGCTGTTCTGAGTTTGTGCTTGCTCAATTAACTCTTGCTGTTGGCGTTGGAATTGACGCATTACGCCATTAATCAGCCCTTTCATTTGAGGGCGTTTTAATGCAACTGCGCCGTTAACGGTTTCGGCAACGGCGGCATGAGGGGGAATTCGGGTATAAACCAACTGATAAAGTCCAACCATTAATAAGTAATGGAGAGGGCGTTGTTTTCCCGTCATAACTTTTGCCATCAGCTGCTGTAGATAGCCCTCTAACTCAGGAAGAACCCGCAAAGTACCGAAACAGAGTTCTTGCAGTAACCCTTTATCTTTATCTGAAATGGTTTTTTGTAGGTCGGGAAGAACAGCGCTCAAAGACTGACCATGGTCAAGAACTTGACCAATAGCTTTTGCGGCAATAGCACGAAGATTATATTTATTGTTCATAGGCAAAAGTCATTAGCGCCATTAGGTCGTTCATTATAATGATAAAAAACTACCCGCATTATATGAATGACTCATTCACGGGTAGCTATTTTTAAGCTAAGCGGTTACCGACAGTAAACCATTCGCGGCGAGAGTTAAGCAGGTCTTGTGCTGACATTGCCTTTTTGCCCGACGGCTGAAGCTCTGTCATATTCAATATTCCTTGCGACGTGGCAACTTGAATACCTGATTTATTGGCTTGGATGATTGTGCCGGGTAAAGCATTGGCGGGGCTGTCTATAACGTCAGCCTTCCAGACTTTTATCGGTTGGTCGTCAATCAGGAGGTAACTTACTGGCCAAGGATTAAAGGCTCGAATACAGCGCTCCAGTTGGACGGCAGGCAGCGACCAGTCAATCCGGGCTTCTTCTTTGCTTAACTTGTCCGCATAGTTTGCCAATGCATCATTTTGTTTTTCTGCAATGGTTTGGCCTGAGGCTAATTGTTCCAGAGTGTTCAATAGTGCCTGTGGACCTAAGCGGGCTAATTTATCATACAGGCTGGCGCTGGTATCATCGGGTAATATAGGACAAGTCAGCTTATGCAGCATATCGCCGGTATCAAGGCCTTCATCCATCTGCATAATAGTGATGCCGGTTTCAGTGTCCCCGGCCCATAATGAGCGCTGAATTGGCGCTGCACCACGCCAGCGTGGCAATAACGAACCATGTACGTTAATGCAGCCTAAACGCGGCATGTTTAATACAGACAGTGGTAAAATCAGGCCATAAGCAACCACGACCATCACATCTGCATTTAGCTGCTCAACCAGCGCTTGGTTCTCTATCGGGCGCAGTGATTTCGGCTGAAATACCGGAGTCTGATGTTGCTCCGCCAACTGTTTTACCGGGCTAGGCGTTAGTTTATTTCCTCTTCCCGACGGGCGGTCAGGTTGGGTAAATACGCCGACAATTTTATGATGGGATGAAAACAGCGCGTCAAGATGACGCGCTGCAAAATCAGGCGTTCCGGCAAAAATAATCCGTAAAGGTTCAGACACCACAATTACCTGCTGTATTAAAAAGGGAATACGACGCGCTGCTATTTTGCACGCGCGTCCTGTTTAGCCATTTTTTCTAGCTTTTGGCGAATACGTTGGCGTTTCAGTGGTGAAAGGTAATCTACAAATAGTTTACCTTCCAGATGGTCCATTTCATGTTGAATACAGATAGCCAGTAAATCATCGGCTTCTATTTCATACGCTTTTCCGTCGCGATCTAAAGCACGGATTTTGATTTTTTCAGCACGGGGTACAAAACCGCGTGATTCAGGAATTGAAAGACAGCCTTCTTCAATACCCGTTTCACCTGATTTCTCTAATACCTCAGGATTAATAATGACATAGTGCCGATCGCGTTCTTCTGACACATCAATAACAATAATACGCTGGTGAATATTAACCTGCGTCGCAGCAAGCCCGATGCCTTCTTCGGCATACATAGTTTCGAGCATATCATCAACAATACGCTGGATCTCCGGTGTAACCTCTGCAACAGGTTTTGCTTTGGTCCGGAGTCTTTCATCAGGAAAATGTAATACAGGTAATACGGCCATATTTCGTTGGGTCGCTATCTCAATGTGTTAAAGATTATCCCCATATTCTAGATCGTTCCGGCTTTGATTGACAGTATCAGTCAACTATTGAAGCAATAGACAGCGGCGCTCTACGGGGGTTAGTTACATATATAGTCAGAGAATAAACATGTAAACCGATTGTTATTCATTGTTTTTTCTCTGCTCGTTTATTTTTCGTATATATGTCGATAGAAAATGTAATTCAACCGCTAGGGTAATTTTATTTTGCGTAGTGCCGTGGGACGCTGAAACTTTAAGCTGGCTCAACTCTCCCCTCTGTTTAAGCTATCGGTGAATGGCGCGGCTGTAATGGGGAGTTCTATGACAAGAGAAGAGTGGTGGCTAAGATTATTGATGATATCTGGCCAAAAATTACAGTATATCCGTCGGCTTAAGGGGTTGGCTTATCAAAAGTTAGTACTTACTGCCAATTTGTTATTACAGCTGGGTTTTAGCGATAAACAGCATCAACAATTTAATGCAGTGGATCAGGCTGCACTGAAGCTAGGGTTAGACTGGTTGGCACTCCCTAATCATTACTTAGTGACTTATATCGATGCCGATTATCCTGAATTATTGCGTAATACACCGAGTGCACCATTAGCGCTTTTTGTGAGCGGTGAACCGGGGAATCTGAGTAAACCCCAGTTAGCGATGGTCGGGAGTCGGTGTTATAGCCACTACGGTGAAACCTGGGCCAGCTATTTTTCACAGCAGTTGGCTGCTGCAGGATTAGTTATTACCAGCGGGTTAGCGATGGGCATTGATGGGATCAGCCACCGAGGAGCGCTAGCTAGTGGTGGAATTACCGTTGCAATATTAGGTAGCGGACTCTCCCGTATTCACCCCCGAGGGCATCTTCGGTTAGCTCAGCAAATATTAGACAGCGGTGGTTCATTAGTGTCTGAGTTTTTACCCTTTGAAGCAGCAAGGGCCGAATATTTTCCAAAGCGTAATCGAATTATTAGTGGGCTAAGTCTGGGTGTATTAGTCATTGAAGCGGAAATGCGTAGTGGTTCGTTAATTACTGCCAAATATGCACTAGAACAGGGGCGAGAAGTTTTCGCCATACCCGGTCCTTTAGGTAGCCGCAATAGTGAAGGAACCCATAGCCTTATTCAGCAAGGTGCCAATCTTGTTGCTCAACCAACGGATATTATTGAAATACTGAATAGCTCATTGCGCTGGTTGGTGCTTGAACAATTAGGTCCGTTATATCCGGAGCTTTTACCATTACAAGAGCATGAAGATAGCGATGAGGTGGAATCCAAACTTCAATTCCCATCATTGCTGGACCATGTGGGGTATCAACCGACCCCGGCCAATCTTATTGGTGAAAGGGCTAAGCTTTCGGCGAGTGATGTGGCTATTCAGCTATTGGATCTTGAGCTTTTGGGGGCGATTACATCCGTTCAGGGAGGCTATGTCAGAATCAAATAGTGAGTTTTTTAAAGCCAGTATAAATATATCCCTAATCAGGTAGACTAATGGCATTAATCAACTTGAGCGGTCTAGGCAAATGTATAGGGGCCCTCTGATTGTGTTTATCGGATAACAATATCGCTATGACTAAAACAGCATTGTTCGCAGGTAAAAATGAAGAGGTTTGTCCGGAATGTGGTGCACCACTAGTTATTCGTAGCGGGAAACAAGGCCCATTTAAGGGATGTTCACGCTATCCGGAATGTACTTACATACTCTCTTTTAAACCACAAAGTGATGGTCATGTTGTTAAAGTCCTCGAAGGGCAATATTGTCCTCAGTGCAATGAGACTCTGGTTTTACGTCAAGGGCGATATGGCATGTTCATTGGTTGTAGCAGCTATCCTGCCTGTGAGTATATTGCATCTATCGATAAACCGGATGAGACCCACATCGCCTGTCCTCAGTGCAAAGACGGCAAGTTGCTTCAGAGAAAATCGCGTTATGGTAAGGTCTTTCACTCGTGTGACCGTTATCCCGAGTGCCAGTTTACGTTGAACCATACGCCAGTTGCTGGCACTTGTGCAGTTTGCAACTATCCTCTACTTTTAGAAAAGCGCACATCTCAAGGTGTTCGTTTGTTTTGTGCCAGTAAGCTATGTGGCAAACAAGTTCCTATCGATGAATCTACAGATAAAAATGAAGAATAATTTACTTTCAATTGTTAATCAGCTCCATGAACAACAGGTTATTGCCTATCCGACCGAAGCCGTATTTGGCCTTGGTTGCGATCCTGACAGCCAGCAGGCTGTTGAATCACTGTTACAGCTAAAGCAAAGGTCCTGGGAGAAGGGACTTATCTTAATTGCCGCGAGCTATGAACAACTGCTGCCTTATATTGATGATGAGCAATTAACAAATGGCCAAAAAGAACATATATTTTCTTTTTGGCCGGGTCCGGTAACCTGGGTTATGCCTGCTCGAGAGTCTACACCTAAGTGGCTGACAGGTCGGTTTAACTCTCTTGCGGTCAGAGTGAGCGATCACTTACAGGTAAGGGAACTGTGTTTGGCATTTGGTAAACCACTCGTATCAACCAGTGCTAATCTGAGCGGGCTAGAGCCCTGCCGCACTGAAGAATGCGTTTATCAGCAATTTGGTCATACATTCCCCGTGCTATCCGGCAATGTCGGTGGCAGGCAAAACCCGTCAGAGATTAGAGATGCATTAACCGGAAAATTATTCCGGCAAGGATAGAAAACAATTTTATAGGGGTTTTATGCAACAGTTTGCCGTTTTTGGTAATCCGATCGGACACAGTAAATCACCGCGTATTCATCAGCTATTTGCTCAAAACAGTGGAATTAGCCTGAGCTACAAGACTCAACTAGCACCGTTAGATGGTTTTGAGGCGGCAATTTCTGCTTTTTTTGCTGCCGGCGCTAAAGGTGCAAATATCACTCTGCCATTCAAAGAGAAAGCCTATGCCTTTTGTGATGAGCTTACTGAGCGGGCAGCATCTGCCGGCGCAGTTAATACCATTAAGAAATTGGATGATGGGCGATTGCTGGGGGACAATACCGATGGTATTGGCCTATTAAGCGATTTACAGCGGCTGGGGATGATCAAGGCGGGGAGCCGGATTCTATTAGTTGGTGCCGGCGGGGCTGCCCGGGGTGTTATTTTACCGCTATTGTCATTCGGTTGTGAGTTAGTGATTACTAACCGTACATATACCAGAGCTAAGGTACTTGCCGATCTGTTTTCAGGCGTCGGAATAATTGAAGTGAGTGAACTGGATAAACTTACGGGTAATCGGTTTGATCTGATTATCCATGCAACATCCTCCGGCGTTAATGGTGATATTCCTCCGCTGTGCTCGACGTTGATAACTGAAAATACCGCCTGTTATGACATGTTTTATCAATCCGGACTTACACCATTTCTTCGTTGGGCCGTCTCTCATGGCGCCACCCATTATGCAGATGGTTTAGGAATGCTGGTGGGGCAGGCTGCACATGCATTTGAACTCTGGAACGGCGTAATGCCCGATATCGAAAGCGTGATGGATGAACTAAGAAAGGATCTGGCTAAGTGAATCAGGCGATTCAGTTTGCGGATTGTGAAGAGTGGGATCCAATCCGAAATGCAGTGATCTGTACTGCATTGGTCAATGGATTTTTGATTAATTGCTGTATCAGGGCTGAATCGTTGAAGGAGAGATATGGCTCCAACGGTAAACCAGAGCATTATCTCTCTGTATTCCGGCTCAACCGTTGGGATCTGGAAGAAGAATTTGAAGCCCTAATTATCGATCAACAGTTTGATGTTGATGGCTGGGTCATTCTTTAAGGCTATCCTGCAAATATTGATCTTTTAGCATGACATAATTACGAGCTGAAATTTGCAGGCCTTCTACCTCTTCAGTGGTCAGTGGACGAATTCGTTTGGCGGGATTTCCCAGATAGAGATACCCGCTTTCAAGATGTTTGCCCGGCGCAACTAAGCTTCCGGCACCAAGCATCACATCATCTCCAATAGTTGCGCCGTCGAGAACTCTGGACCCCATACCAATTAAGCTTCTGTTACCGATGATACATCCGTGAAGAATAACGCCATGTCCGACCGTAACATCTTCACCGACGATCAGGGGGAAGCCCTCTGGGTGAGATTCGGTTACACGGGCAACATGTAAAATACACCCATCTTGGATATTAGTTCTGGCTCCAATACGAATGTTGTTAACGTCACCTCGTATTATGGCCAGAGGCCAAATGCTGGCGTCATCGTCAAGTTTAACCCGGCCAATAATAATAGAAGAAGGATCGATCATCACTCGGCTGCCGATTGTGGGTGAATGATGAAGATAGCTGCGTAAACTGTCGGATCGTTTTTCTGACATCTGTTCAGACCTTAAAGATTGATGGATCGCAAAAGGATATATTATGTGATCCGGATCCTTTTTATCGATTCGGATCGAAAAAACTGACTTTTTTGTTCAAAAAAAATACTAAATACGGGGCCGGAGAGTAAAAAATGTGCATATGAAATTATTTTAGTAAAAAACACTTGTGCAAAAAGATCCGTTCCCTATAATGCGCCTCCATCGAACGGCGTTGTGAGCAACCTCACAAATTAGCCGACAGATAAGAATTAAGACAGAGTGAATTAAGTGATTGACTCTGAAGCGGGTTAGCGTATTATTCGCAGCCCGTGTTGCAGGAAGTTTTCTTCCTACAACACCGCTCTTTAACAATTTATCAGACAATCTGTGTGGGCACTCACAAGACGGTATCAAAGCTGCTATTTATTCACGTAAATGGTGGCAAAAAATATACTAAGTCTTAAAGAGTGACCAAGCAGTAATTCATTTGTAATTTATTACAATAGTTTTATTACGAAAGTAATCTTTGAGCATCAAGCTTTTAATTGAAGAGTTTGATCATGGCTCAGATTGAACGCTGGCGGCAGGCCTAACACATGCAAG
>NZ_ATYS01000057.1 GCF_000427805.1 Budvicia aquatica DSM 5075 = ATCC 35567
AATTTTGTTGATACATACGCTGAGGCTAGTGATGGCATATGCCAACCAGCTCAGGCGTTCAAAGGGCCCCAAGCCAAAGGACTAGGCCAATGAGCGTTCGGGGAATAACAGGCTTCACCGCCTTGGGCTGTGTTCTTGGCTTAGCAAAAAACTTAATGTTTTCGGTGCTGGTGGGTATGAAAACACAGGTCAAGGGCAAGGGCGGATCGAGTCACAGAATACTTAGACTCCTAGAACATAGATAAGGGACACTTTGCGAATCGTTATAAAACAATAAGTTAAAGGGTGCATTTTTCTCACCCATGCACACGAAATTAGTCACGNATGAGAAAGTGTTTAAAAACAGTAAGTTAATAGAGGTGCTCAGTGAGCGAAAAATCAGCAAAACAAATTATCGATGAAATGGCTTTGCCGAAAGGTAAGCCCGTTAANTTTGCCATGATTTATGACGCAGGGTTTGAGTTTGTTGATGGCTTATTGCGTGATGGTGAAGGCTCTGCTGCGAGGGTATACCTGCATCTAGTCAGAAACATGGACAGCAACAGCGGGGCAATCCTGACGGACCTAAGCTCAATTATCTCTGACCTTGGTATTTCTCAGGCAACACTTTACCGGGCGCTAACGACGCTGAAAAAATCAGGGCATTTAGTGTGCCGCCACCGCAATCTATTCGAGATAAATCCAGAAGGGGCGTGGAANGGGCACTCAAACCGCAAGAACAGTGCGTTATTCATGACTCAAGGCAAAAAGACTATTAGCCGTAATGTGAAGTATCGACTAAACGGCGCAAGCAAACATAGCGACGCTATGACCATTGTAGCAACGCTTGAACCCATCGAGGGGGTAGGAAGCAAGACGCCGGAAGATTTAGCTTTGGAGAGAGAATTCAACGCGGCGCTTGCAGGAGAGAGAAAATGACTCACAACTCACCCGTCTCAATTATGCCATTANGAACGTTATGGCGCCAGCAGGAGAACTTATGCTGAATATTACTCCTAATTTTTCTCAGGACCGTGCACTAAATATGCTGCGCCGAGACTGGAAGCAACATAACTCATTCATGGTATATAGCCCGACAGGAAGCGGTAAAACAGGGTTAGCGGGCTTCATCACCGACGGGCATGTTTCTCGTGGTATGCGCGTTTTGTTTGTGGTTCCTTACACGACGTTAATCTCTCAAACTGCCGACCGTTTTATTCAGTACGGACTACCTGAGGACGAGATTGGCTATATCTGGCGCGATCATCCGAATTCTGACCCTAACCGAATGATTCAGATTGCCTCTGCTGATACGCTTATCCGGCGTGAATTTCCCGATAACATCGATCTGCTGATCGTGGACGAAGCACACCTTCGCCGAAAAAAGTTACTTGAAGCCATCAAATACTTAANCGAAAACACAAAGGTTAAGGTGATCGGCCTATCAGGAACGCCGTTTTCATCATTTCTTGGTCAGTATTACCAACAGTTGATAAAGCCAACAACGATTAAGGAACTGATATCAAGGGGCGANCTAAGTAGTTATGAGTTTTTTGCGCCGTCAGCGCCAAACCTGAAAGGGGTTAAGACTCAACAGAGTAATGAGTACGGCGGCGACTATAACGAAGAGCAACTTGCTGAAATTATGTGCGGCGCAGATCTGGTTGGTGACATTGTTCGGAACTGGCTTGAAAACGGTCAAGACCGCTCAACGATATGCTTTTGCGTTAACGTCCGCCACGCTAATCACGTCACTATTGAGTTTAATCGCGCTGGCATAGCTGCCGAAGTCATGACGGCAGGAACGCCACACGATGAACGACAGTTGATAATTCACCGTTTCGAGCAGGGAGCGACTAAAGTCATCGTGAATGTCGGAGTTTTGGTGGCTGGGTTTGATAGTGATGTTCGTTGCATTATCTACGCCCGGCCAACTAAGTCAGAGATTCGGTGGATTCAGTGCGTCGGGCGGGGATTAAGAACAGCACCAGGCAAAGACACTTGTCTGATATTCGATCACAGCGGCTCTGTTCACCGGCTTGGTTTTCCTGATGCCATTGAGTATGACTCATTGCCGGGTACTAGCGACGGAATGAAAGACAGCAAGGTGCAGGAGCGGGCCAAGCGCGTGGAGAAATTACCAAAGGAATGCACCCAATGCCATTTCATGAAACCCGCAGGTGTTTATGTATGCCCTAAATGCGGCCATAAGCCGCTATCTGGTGAAGATGTTGAGGTTGATTCAAGTCGTGGACTGAAGAAAGTCAGCAAGAAAGAGCGTAAGTACACCAAAGAAGATAAACAGCGCTGGTGGTCGCAGATCAAATACTACCAACGTCAGCGTACATCCATGGGTAAGCCCGTTAGTGATGGCTGGTGTGGGCATACCTATAAAAGTAAATTCGGCACATGGCCTAACGGGCTACAAGATTATCCTATCGAGATTAGTCCGGAGGTCAGTAATTTCATTAAATCAAAGCAAATTGCTTTTGCAAAAGGTCGGGAGAAGCAACAGAAACAACAGGAGACAAGTGAACCTCAAATAGCACTGCCCAGCATCAATCCGGCACTTAAATCCTCCGAATATCTTCGCCAGCACATCACTCCGGCAGGAGGTAGCTTATGACAACTCGCATGAAAACGACAGATGCGGTCGTTGGTCGCTGGGCCGAAGTATTCAAGGAGTACGACTTACCCCCGGTTACGGGTAAGCGACATTATGGTGGTGAATGCCCTATCTGCGGATCTAAAGGTTCATTCAGAATTGATAATAAAGATGACCGGGGAACATTTATTTGTAAATGTCATGTTGGTGATGGCTGGAAGTTGCTCGAATTAACGCAAAAGAAGGATTTCAAAACATTAGCCGCTGAGGTGGATGAAATCATCGGCAACAAGTATGAAAAAGATGCCACTTCACTACCTAAAAAAGATGATCGTTCGTCGTTACGTAAGCTGGTAAGCAATAAATATTCTTCCCTTGTTGGGCTGAGAGGAACGGAAGCAGAAACCTACTTACGGAATAGAGGCATTAACTGNTTGCCCACAGATCANGTTCGTTACTGTGATAAGCAACCCGTACGCGGGCATAAGAAGATTTTTCAGGCCATATACTCATTGGCTACTGATGACAAAGGGGTTTTGTGTTATTTGCATCGCACTTTATTGGACGGTGGCAAAAAAGCAGATGTAGAACACCCCAAAAAAATGAAAGCATTGCAGGATGATAACTACATTGAGTATGCCTGTTCGGTTGCCATCCGCATGTATTCGCCAGCCTCAACACTGGGGATAGCTGAAGGGATTGAAACAGCTCTTTCGTGTAAGCAGATTTATAACGTTAACACATGGCCAGTAATGAACGCTCGTTTCATGGAAAAATTTAGGGTCCCCATAGGGGTGANGCANCTAATCATTTTTGCAGATATGGATCCCCATTCAGCGACTGGGCACTCCGCTGCATTTGCATGCGCTCACGGCAATCTCACCGNAAAAAATGACTTAGTAAAGGTAAGCGTACGCTGGCCAGATTCAGGAGATTTTAACGATATGCTGGTGAATGGCGAGCAAGTTAGAGAGCAGGTTTTTACAAAAAGGGTAGCAGCATGAAACTTGAATCAGCATTAAAGCACTTTAGCCCTCAAGGATTAGCTATCACTGATTCACCAAATGGCACATCAGCAGANCGCCTTACTGGGACTGATATCATGGCTGCACTAGGAATGACCAAAGCAAAGGCGAGTTTTGGTGTGTCGGCATTCCTGGGTAAAACAGGTATTAGCAATGAGGACAAAGCTAGAGCTGTTGAGGAACTAACCCGATATGCCTATCTGAAAGCCCCTAAACTGGTGGGTAAGGTTGCTGGTCGTCGAATGGCCCGCTGCATGCAGATTCTGGCAACGCTCGCCTATGAGGAATATTCTCATTCAGCGGGTACCAGCGTGACATGTCACCACTGCTGTGGGAAAGGAACGANGAAGGCATGGCGGGATGTGGTGAAATATCCNGGATACATCGGCNTTGATGGTGAAGAGAAAATACCGCCTNTTATTGAGCGAGAGGTAGTTAGCGAGTTATGTCAGCCCTGCAATGGGAAAGGCGTAGTCTATAAGCGTTGCCGTAATTGCAAAGGAACCGGGAAGGCTATCGACAGGGAGTCTACAAAANCCACTGGCGCACCCGTCATTAAGGGTTGTGAGCGCTGCGGAGGAAAGGGCTATAGCCGGATGCCATCATCGGTCGCTTATAGAGCTATCACCGCGCTACTANCAGAACTGAATGAAAGGACGTGGCGCAGGAANTGGAANCCGNTTTATGACCTGTTAGTAACTAAGTGCGACATAGAGGAAGGGGTAGCGGCGGACGAATTTCAGAAAGTAACGAAATGATTATCACAGACTTGCATTTTGTCCGGATGTGGCGTAGATTCCTTAAATAGTGGGAATTTCTAGCTATACACCACTAACACATTTTTAAGCCCTGCCAGAAATGGTGGGGTTTTTATTTGTATACGGAAACTGCACTGTTCTCTCCACACTTGTATACATGCCACCTTCGGGTGGTTTTTTATTTGGAAGATTCCGCGCAGAGGTACACAATCCGGCTTGAACCCGGATGGACTGGAAACGGTAGGGGGTCAACTCCTCAATCTTCCGCCAATTTGAACTGCTGCAAAAAATGCAGTAGTTCATTTATGTTAGCTCAGGTGGTTTTTTGTTTTAAGGATGCGGTTGCTGTTGTTTAATTCGCTCAGGTAGAACAAAGACCACCTCTAGGAACAGCTTTAAGAAGGAAACGAACTCACTAGCTTCTTCTTGTGTCGCTTGAAGCTCATGCACTGCCTCATTGCCGTTAATTCGTACCCGGTGTGACCAATCTTTCATGGATTCGGTGATAATACCATCATTCCTAGCTTGTTCGATTCTGGATATGAGGTTGTTTTTTTCGTATCCAAGGGAGCGAAGCGCAACCTCAAGGACACTTCGGCAACCCGAAACGATACGCGCGGGCGTTCTATTCATTAAAATATCTTCTTGAAGCTCAACAAAAATAGCCCTTAACCCTTGAGGGTAGTATGGGGAATCATCAGGGTTTTGTGGTGAAGGGTATGTGCCTAGAATTTTAGGTAATTCACCAGTGTATCGCCATTCTGCTTGATTTGATGAGCGTTGGGCTTGCTGTAATTGCCCATAGTTACATTCAAACCAAATTAAGACGGGGGATTCACATTCAGGGCATGTAGCTACACCATAGGCTTTCATGTGGGTACTTTCATTAATAGATCTCACACTGACATTGTGAGTATTGTTTACAGATCCGGTTTTAACAGGCTCTTTGTGATAATACTCACAAACATTTAAAAGTCGAAAATGCGTCTCACGGATACAGTGCGGACATTTTAATTTAATGGTGAACATGATGACCTCAAAAGTAGAATTAATTAATTCCTTCGATCACTGTATCACGGCTTCGGTCACTGATTCCATTTCCGATATTGCACGGCAATTTGCTCTTGCTCAAACAAAGTATGGGTGGGATCAAGCTATAGAAGGACTTGCTATGGCTTTTGTTATTGCTGAAAATCGTAGGCGCTTTCTTGAAACTGAGCTGGCAAAACATTAAGAGCCCGCTCACAAGGCGGGTTTTTTGTTATCGCAGCATTTAAATTATATTTTACATTCCCAAATTTTATCAGGGATTGAAAATAATGGTTGATATATGCCTGACACATATAACCAACTAAGCAAACCAGCTGCGAGAAAAGCCAGAAAAATCACTATAATTCTTTTTAGTATAGTTCCCTCTTTATTGTCGATTATTTTGAATAAGGTAAAGTCGTTAGTAAAAACGTCCAAGAGAAAAACTAAAAATAAAAATGCAATAACAGGTCCAACAAACTTCATTCCCAAGCCGGGGAATTTACAATCTGCGCGAGCTACAAAAAAATAAACTAATCCGTTTATGACCGTGTAACTGGATAGCTTCGATATAACAGCGCTTATTGTTTTAGTAATTTCAGGGGTTTTTTTAGAGATACTTGCAATTTGCTCAATAATATATTCAATTTTCACAACATAAATTCCTTTTAACCCATAGGTAAGAAAAATAATACCGTTATTTTGATTGTCACGTTAGTCTCTTTATTGCCTCGCCTAGTGCGGGGTTTTTTCACATCTAGCCCCAGCTAAACCGTCAACACACACCACCATAGAGCAGTGACTACGGCTGGTGGCTATTCCTATTAACTAAATGGCCCCAAATAGGGGGTGGATATGCGTATGCCTGACAAATTTGGGTTCTGGGCCGATGTATGGAACTGGATCAACGCAAATACGCCGGTTATATCTGGCGCTGTTCTGGCCTTTATAGTCGCCGTAGCTCGATCAAGAAAAGAAGGTGAGGGGCTAAAGAGCTCCCTGCTTGAAGCTACGCTATGCGGAATATTAAGCCTCGGTATTATTTCAGCATTCGAGTATTTTGGGCTCCCCCCGAATCTAGCGACATTATTTGGCGTCATTATCGGCTTTCTTGGAACTAAGAAATTAGCAGGGATAGTTGATTCTTTTATTGGACGTAAGTTTGGGGGCGGAAATGGTAACTAGTCAAAGTGGTATTGATTTAATCAAATCATTTGAGTCGTGCCAGCTTAAGGCATACCTATGCCCTGCTAAAGTTTGGACTATTGGTTACGGACACACATCAGGTGTTAAGCCTGGTGATGAGATTAGTCAAACTAAAGCGGAGCAATACTTAAAAGCCGATTTGGTTAAAGTCGAACAGGATATTAATAAAGTGGCTCGCGTTCCTCTGACTCAGGGGCAATTTGATGCGTTGGCATCATTCACCTTTAATTGTGGATCACGTGCGCTGAGTGCTTCAACGTTATTGCGGAAGTTAAACCAAGGCGATTATTCCGGTGCTGCTAATGAATTCTCTCGCTGGGTATACGCTGGTGGCAAAGTGCTGGGCGGCTTAGAACGCCGTCGCAGATTAGAAAAACGGATGTTCGAATCATGAGTTTTTCATTAAAAAATGCAATCGCCATACCTGCGACAATCTGCCTTATCTTGATGCTTCTTTATACCCGCTGGCTTATCAATGAGCTGGGGGAGGTAAAACACGAAAAACAGCGAGCAGTAACAGCATTAGCAGAAGAGCGAGCAAATTCAGCCAAGCTGAGAACGCAGTATTTACAGATTCAAGGGGTTGTTGATGCCATTGCAGAGAATAAACAACAGTCAGATAAAAACACTGAGGCACTGCGAAAAGCTTTGGCGTCTGCTCAAAAAGGCTCCCCGTGTGCTGGTGTACCTGTTCCTGATCCCGTTAATCAGCAGTTGCGCGAACAGGCCGACCGAATCAACGCCGCTGCCGCTACCAAGTAGTTTATTTACACCTTGCTCAATCCCGGATTATGACGTTGTTTGTTACACCGATTACCCTGGTTATGTGGCATCGCTAATGGGCGTGATAGAGAAGTGCAACAGTCAGTTACTTGGTATTAAGCGAGCATCAGACTCTATTAGTAAAACAGCGGGTGAATAATGGTCTGGTATGACGCATGGCATTTAAATTGGCAGCGTTTTCGGTATTGGCGCGAGTGGGTAGGATTTGAAGGCGCTTACTACAAATTAAAACGAGAGAAACGAGAATCCCCGATTCAACAAGTGAGGAATTAAAGTGAAACAGAAAACAATGCAAGAATTAAAGAATGAAGCTATGTCCACGCTGCAAGAATACTTTCCGAACGGTGGACGAGATTGGGATAACGTTACTGCCGTTATTGATGCGATTGCTGAGGGTAAAATCCCGAATGTAACGATGTTTACTAACTCGACATTTGAAAGCGCCGTCGAGCCAGCAATCAAGTGGCTTAATGATAACGTTCACCCGCATCATACTATCGTTATCACAAGCACTGACGCTGAATTACTGGAAGGTCAGCAAACTCACCGCACCGAAAAGTTTTTGAAGGACTAATAATTATGAAATTAGTATTAACAGCAAAACAGATCAAGGATTTAGCGGACTTTGTGGAAAAGGATGGTCAACCGTCATACACCATCACTGAGGGTTATTTTCCGCCACAAGAAGGTATTGAAGAATATACCGGGCTGGTAGCATATTCAGCGTCAGAAGAACACGGCGTATTGCAGCTCAAGTAGTCATTACAAAGCCTACTCACTGAGCGACTTGATAATGGCAATGAAAAACCCCGCCGAAGCGGGGCTCACTCTTACGTACTCATCCCTGAGTAACGATTGATGGTTGCATTTATAGCGAATGCGGTCAAATCGGGTTGCGGAGAATGCGGGATGTTTCGCAAATAAGGTATAGTTAACCGACATTTCACTAAATAGGAAAAATGATGAGTAACTATAACGATAAGATATATTTAGCAATGAGACGCGCAGAGGCTACTGGTGGTTTAGGTGGCTCAGCTTTAGCAAATGAAATCATTGCTATCCTAAAGCCTTATTATCAAGGTGGGGATGAATCCATCAAGGTAGCTATTGTTAATAGAATAAAAGAACTAAAAAAGCAGCCCGGAGTTGGTTTTTCAATTGACTATCTTAAGCAGTTATCTAACTAAGTTATCTGAATTACAAAGAGCCCGCCTAGTGCGGGTTTTTAATGCCCAAAGCCTACTCTAAAATGGGCTCGATAATGATTACATCTTATAGAGGGCTGGTTAATACTCTTACGGAATGGATGGTTTGTAGCCCATCTTCATTTCTAAACTTTACGGTTGGAATCGTCTCACCAGCATTAATGTTGGCAGGAAGGTCCATTGTATCTCCAGCCTTAATGAATGAGTTTGCGCGAATCTCAAGAACATATGAAGCCACATCTTCTTTTGCGGCGACGACTATAAGCGGATTTCCACGTATAACTTGGGTAATGCTAGTTCGAATCATATTTTCAGTTGTCATAATGGTCCATATCAAAAAAAAGCCCCAACGAGTGGGGCAAGCAAAATAATACCAATCTCATCGTGGTATGGAGTGCAGTGTCGTTAGCCACACTCACTATAAGGATATGACACAATTTGATTATTTCCAGTCGGTGGCTATTTTTAGATAAAAAAATCCCCACAAGGAGTGGGGGGAGGAATGCACAGGATAGCTATTTTTATTATAGGGGTCTTAGGACTGAGTATCTCTTTCGGTTTCCTTTGAGTCAACATTGCTTTCGATACATGCATCTCTATTTTATAAAATACCAACATTCACCCTGATTTAACTGTTAGCTTGGAATTTTATATAGGTATTCGTGTGTGGTGGTATCGCTAATTCAGAGGGTAATAGATTTACACCCAGCACAATATTCCAATCAGGTCACTTCGGTGGCCTTTTTTACGCCTGATAAAAGGTATCGCTGTTATGGCCAGAATTAATTGGGAGGCTATCGAGCAAGTATATCGTGCCAGCCAACTTACCATCGAGGCAATAGCAGAAGCTCACGGCGTAAGATACGAGACGATAATCAGAAGAGCTAAAAAGTACGGATGGGTTAGGGGTAAAAAAGTCACAAAAAAGTCACAAAAACAGAATGCTCAAAAAGTCACAAAAAAAGTCACAAAAAAAGTCACTATTTGTGATCACTTAGAACCCGAAAAATCCGGCATGTCTACACCACCCAATCACCCGACAAACCAGACTGAAAATAGCAGCATCCAACTATCGATAAACCCTGATGAGTATGGGCTTAGCGAACGACAGTCCAGATATGTTTTTGAGTATTTAAAATGTCGAAATAAATACGAAGCATATAAGAAAGCTGGTTATAGCTGCGAAGGATTAACCGGCGAAGCCGAAGCCCGCAGAATCCATCGGAATCCATCGGTAAATCGAGCAATTAAATACGCTATACAGGCACAACTTGCCCGAATCGAATTTGATGCTGATAGCGTCGTTAGGGAGTGGGTCTCTATTGCCACCGCTGACCCTAATGAATTATCCCAGCTCAGGCGAGTTAACTGCCGTCATTGTTGGGGAGATAAACATCATTATCAGTGGAAAGACGAGGCTGAGTTTTTTACTGCCGAATCTCAATCTGCAAAAGACAACGTACCACCGCCTAGTGACCGTGGCGGTTATGGCTTTACGTCGAATGATGATCCTAATCCTGATTGCCCAAAATGTAACGGCGAAGGTCACCAAGAGCTATTTTTACCCGATACCCGTGATTTAAGCCCGAGCGCCCGAAAACTCTACGCTGGCGCTAAGCAGACTAAAAACGGCTTAGAGATACAAACTCGCGATCAGGACGGTGCTCTTAAGCTACTCGCCCAACATCTGGGCATGTTCAATAAATCAGACAATAACAATCAGCCAATCATTGTTAACAATGCGCTGGATTTACCTGGCGACGATGACGACGAAGAGGATTAACACTAACCGGGGAAAACATGGCCATAGAAATTAAAGCCCCCCGGCTACACAAGCGACAACGAAAAATATGGAAGGAAGGGAAGAAGCACCGTAACAACGTTGTCCGTTGCGGTCGTCGTTGGGGTAAGACGATCATGCTCGTTACGATCGCCTTTTCCTACGCTGTAACTCTGTTTAGAGATTTGCTAACAGGGGAAAAGAAAGGCGGCAAGATAGGTATATTCACCGCCGAATATCGTCAGTATCAGGAAATTTACGACAAGCTCGTTTATCTTCTTGGCCCGCTAGTTAAAAGCCATTCCCGAAGTGAAAAGCGGATTTTGCTGAAAAATGGCGGCGTTATCGACTTTTGGGTAACAAACGATAATGAATTGGCCGGGCGCGGGCGTGAATATCATGTCGTTCTGATTGATGAGGCTGCCTTTACTAAAGCGCCTCAGATGTTAGAGGAGATCTGGCCTAAATCTATCAGCCCTACAATGCTGACGACGAAGGGCCGTGCATGGGTATTCTCAACTCCTGATGGTATTGACGAAAATAACTTTTTCTATGCTATCTGCCGGGATAAAAAACACGGGTTTTACGAGCACCACGCGCCGACATCCACAAACCCATTAATTAGCGCCATAGAGTTGGCAAAAATTGAGCGTGATAGTGATCCGCGTGTATTCCGTCAGGAATTTTTAGCCGAGTTTGTGGATTGGTCCAAAGACTCATTATTCGATGTCGCTAAATTGCTGGTGGATGACAAGCCGGTAATGATGCCGGCTACCTGCGACATGATTTTTGCCGTTATGGATACCGGATTAAAAGGCGGCTCCGAAAATGATGGTCATGGTGTCGTTTACTACGCGCTTGAGCAAACCTACGAAAAACCGCGATTAACCATCCTTGATTGGGATCTTACTCAGATTCAGGGCTCATTACTGCCCGAATACATGCCGCATATATTCAACCGCCTTGATGAGCTGACAAGAATCTGTCACCCGCGAATGGGGAGTGTTGGCACATTTATTGAAAACGCAGCTATGGGCGCTATTTTGCTTCAGAAGGGTGAGACGGAGGGTTGGCCGGTCCGGGCGATCGATTCTGTACTGACAAGCAAAGGGAAGGATGAGCGCGGCGTGATGGCATCCGGTTATCACTACACAGAAAAAGTAAAAATCAGCGAACACGCATATAAGAAAACCTCAGTGTTTAAAAATTCTGAGGCTAACCATTTTTGGAAACAGGTGTCCGGTTTCCACCTTGCAGATAAAAAAGCGGCAACCAGAGCAGATGATTTACTGGATTGCTACACATACGGCGTAATTCTCGCATTTGGTAACAGTGGGGCGATCTAATGGCAGAGATAGTAATTAGTAACGGTATGACCTCACAGTTAACCGAGTTACTGACGAATAACGAAAGTATCGAACCGGGTTCCGTGGCCGGGTATGAACTTTGTAAAATATTATGGGAGCAGCACCCGTTAGGCGGAAAGCTGGTCGAGAAACCGATCACGATGGCATTATTTAAACCCCGTGAGAATAATCTTGAAGATGACCCAGACCGTAGAATTGTTAAAGCGTTTGAGGGTGTTTGGCTCAGACTTGGCGTTACGGAGAAGATTAGAAACCTGCACTTCATCACTCGGTGTTACGGAGCGGCGGCGATTGGCGTAGGGACAACATCAACTAAAGCCGCTGAGGTTTTACCTTCTTTTGGCCTGTCAGAGTCAGATATTTTTATTAACGTATTCGATCCACTTAATGCGTCAGGCTCCATGGTGACCAGTCAAGACCCTAACGCGCCTGACTTTCAGGAGCCGAAAAATACACTCAATATTGCCGGGCAGGACTGGCACCCATCGCGAACGATGAAAGTATTTAACGGTGCGCCAATCTATTTGGGCTATCAGTCGTCAGCCTTCGGATTTACGGGGCGTAGCGTCTTTCAGCGGGCCTTATACCCACTTAAGTCGTTTCTTCAAAGTATGGTCGCTGACAACATGGTTAGCCAAAAAGCGGGCGTGTTGGTCGCTAAGACCGCACAAAACACCTCGGTGTTGTCGGGACTAATGGCGGCAGCGGGCATGATAAAGCGTGAGTTATTAAAATCAGCAAAAAATGATGGGGTATTGAGTATCGGGGCAAGTGATTCGATTGAGTCGCTTGATTTGCAAAACGTCGATAAAGCCCTCACGACCTCACGTGACAACATCATTGCCAATATTGCGGCAGCCAGCGATACACCAGCGCTTTTAATCAAAGATGAAGCATTTGCTAATGGATTTGGTGAGGGCGCGGAAGACTCCAACGCGGTGGCTCAGTATATCGACAGTGTCCGCCAGACCATTGACCCAACCATCATGTTCTTTGAGAACATCGTTCAATACATTGCATGGGATGAGGCATTTTTTGACGCGCTGGCTGCCGACTATCCAGATCAGTACGCCGGGCGAAAGTATGAAGATGTGTTTTATGGGTGGAAAAGCGGTTTCTCATCGAAATGGACCGATTTACTAGAACGCAAACAGAGTGATGTTCAGGACGGCGAGAGCAAGATCCTGAATCAAGCCTCAACGCTTTATACCGCGCTATCAGCCAATTTAGACCCTGAAAATAAAGCAGCGCTAGCCATCTGGTTGGCTGAAATTATCAATACGTTAAGTTTTTCAATTGATACGCCCCTAATACTCGATGAGGAGGCGTTAGCTAACTACGTCCCACCACCACCGGTGAATAATTATGGCAATGAGAAAGAAGGCGAAGAAAAAGCGACCTAAAACCTTTTTCGAGACGCTAACCGAGGCCGTCAACTACTACATAGACAATGGCTGGGACTCTGAAAAAGCACTTCTTAGCTGGTCAAATAAATTACGCATCGCATCCCACAGAGAAACAGCAGACGCCGCAACCACCAGAAACCACCTCACCGCGATTTATAAACGCCTGGTGATAGATGGTGGTGCACTAAAGGATCAGCCTGCCGACGGCGTAAACGCATTCACGCTGAAAAAAATGAAGCCCGACCTCAGGAAAGAACTCGACCGGCGGATATTTGCCGCGTCCGAGCTGATCAAACTGAACCGTACCCAAGCGATAGATAAAACTATTCAGCGTTTTCAGGGTTGGGTTTCATCCGTTCCGCCTGGTGGTACTAATGCGGCGGACCGGGTTGAACAGAAGCGGGGGATTATGGGTGCTCTTGAAGATCAGGGTTACATCGATAGGCGTGTTGCTATCGTTCAGGGCCATAAACTGGCTTCAAACGTGACTTTCCTCATTTCAATCCAAGGTGGCGCAATAGCGTTCAAATGGCATTCGTCGTGGCGTCGTCCAGGTTATGGCTACCGGAAAGACCACAAAGACCGCGATGAGAAATACTACCTAATTAGAGACTCATGGGCAGTGACTCAGGGATTGATCAAGCCGGTTGATGGGTACTACGACGAAATCACCGCCGCTGGTGAGGAGGTTTATTGTAGTTGTAAAGCGCTTCCAATTTACGCACCGCAAAAATTACCTGCCGAATTTCTAACGGAGAAAGGCAAACGTGAATTTAACAGAGCTTGAAGTAGCGGAAGGAATACGGGACGGGCGAATACCATCGCCTTTCGAGTTTTCCGGTATGTGGTTAGTAAACCTGAGAATAACGGGCACCGGGGCAGCATATAGACGTGGTTTAGATGAGCACGTTTGGAGAGACCCCGACATTTACCTTAATGATGCTTTTCTCAAACGCTGCAACGGGCTACCGGTAATTATCGATCACCCCGAAGAGGCAAAATTAAGTGAGGAGGATTTTAAAAACAGAATTGTTGGCGCGGTGATGCTCCCCTACATCAAGGGTGATGAAGTCTGGGCAATTGCCCGGGTTTATCAAAATGACATCGTTGAGCAAATTAAACGGGGTGAGGTATCTACCAGCCCATCAGTGATATTTAACCAAGACTCGGGAAATGTGGCCATCGATGCCGGGGACGAGACGATATTAATTGAGGGTAAGCCTTTTTTAATTGATCACATCGCATTGGTAACGAAAGACCACGGCACTTTAGGTGTCTGGGATAAAAATAAAATCCCAGAAGGCGTAGAAAACTCAAATAAAGGTGATTTTGAAATGACCGAAGAAGAACTGAAAAAACTTCTCGCCGATTCATTCGGTACGTTTGGCGCGCAAATTAATACGCGTCTCGATTCATTTGGTGCTCGTATGGACAGCATGGAAGGTAACGCGCAAAAGGCATTACAAGCCCGCGCTGATGCTGACGAGCAGGCTAAAAAAGACGCGGATGAAAAGGCCGCGAAAGACGCCGCAGACGATAAAGCCCGCGCGGATGCCGCAGAAAAAGAAGCGGAGGAAAAAGCTCGCAAGGACGAAGCCGCCGCCGCTGAGCAGGCCAAAAAAGACGCTGATGAAAAAGCAGTGAAAGACGCAGCCGAAGAACAGGAACGACAAGATAACGCTGAAAAGGATGAGGAAAGCAAGGCTGATGCTCAGGTTATGGCCGACTCTGCCTATCGTGAATTCGGCAAGTCTGCCCGCGCACCAATGAGCGGGGAAACCACCATTAACTACCGCAAGCGTATGGTTAACGGACTTAAGCAGCATTCGGCTACTTACAAGGATGTCGACATTATTGCTATTGCTGACTCCGCGCTACTCGCTATCGCTGAAAAGCAGGTTTATGCCGATGCGAAAGCCACAGCAAAAAGCAAGATTGCCAGTACGCCAAATGTGCTGATCCCCGTGGTGCGCATGGATGATGCGGGGCGTCGTATCACTGAGTATCGCGGGGACGTCAACACGTGGTTGAGTTCATTCAAACAACCATCTCAACAACTGGTTAAATTTAACACTGTAGGGAGTAAGTCATAATGGGAAGCATCAGCTTTGATCCATTCAAAACGCAGGGTAGTAGCGTTAACTTTACTGTTGATTCCAATGGACTCACCCAGGGTGATGCACAAGATGATCCTGCTGTTCGCCTTAAGTTGGCATCAGGGGTTGTTACCGGCACAGACCCAATGTGGGGTGGTGTGGGGATTATTGAGTTAATCCCTGCTGCGATGTCAAAAATTACCGGCTCAAAAATTGCCCCGGCAACAGCCACCTCGTGCAGTGGGTTTACTGTCTTTAATCAGGCCTATCACGGTATTACCACCCCAAGCAGCCAAGTCCCCCAGTATACATCTGGCGGATCGGTGCATTACTACCGCTTGGGCTCTGGTGCGCGTATTCCGCTTCAAATTAGCGCGGCTGTTGCCGCTCTCGCTACTGATACGGTGGCAATGGATGCGAATAAGTTTGCGTGGGATCCGACCAATAACTGGATCGATATCGACAATACCAACGGTATGCCATTAAAGCTCCTTGCTGTTTCTACAACAGGAAATTTAGCGGCGGTACAGGATCCAACAACAAAAAGCGTGAACTGGGATACAACAAAACCAGTTGGCTTGTTCTTAATTTAAAGAGGCTTTAAAACATGAGTGGATTCGCTCCTGCAATTACCGTCATTCAGCCTTCAATGATGCTCCCGCAAATTGCTATGCAATACAGCATGGCGACCGGCGCGTTTGAGTTGCTGGCTGATGGCGCACCGTCAGTGAAAATCGGCAGTTCTGATTTAGCTGTCTATCAAAAATATCTGCGTGTTACGACTAATACACAGGCGGGGCAATCACTTCCGGGTGAGCTGCCATCCTCTAGCGTAGTGCCAAGCTATGATCAGATGATGACCTATCGTATTTCTACGCGCTCTCAATATAACGTGTTTGACAGTGAGGCTGCCGGCAATTGGGGGTATTCACTGACAGAGGCGTTACGTTTAGCTGCACGTCAAGGCATGGCCCAACAACTGCGTAATATGCTGCTGTACGGCATTAACGCAACGAATAACGAGGGTTTGGTCCATTCCCCAAATGCAGTAACTGCGAACTTGGGAAGTGATAGCGGTGCCAATACGACTTACCAGACGTGGGATTCTGGCGAGTTAGCGCAGTACATGTTGAATACTGTCGGGTCACTGAAAACTAAAATGTTCTTACTTGGCCAGCCGGTGCGTATCGTTATTCTTGCCCCGCAGCGCTTTTTGCAGCAAATCACCTATGCCGGTGTAGTTCAGTTGACTAACTTCCAGCGCGTGGGCGCGGGTACAGCAACAGCCGCTGAGATGGTGAAAGCGATCGCGGCGGGTGCGGGTGGTGATGAGATTATTTTCTGTGCTGATGATACGCTGATTGGTAAAGGCGCTGGTGGTACTGACCTGATCATCATTTCAGCCCCTGAGATTGTTGTCCCCGCTACGCAGTCAACCATCAATACGAATATTTTTGCGACCCTGACCCCGAACCAACAGGCCGTTAACATGATGTTCTGTGATGTCCCTGCACCGACGGAAATTCCATCACCAGTGCCAGACGGTGGACTAACCACGCTGTACACCATGCGCAGCACTCCGGGCTGGAATATCCGGCCAGAAGGCATTACGTTGTTATCCGCGGCATCCGCATAAATTATCCAAATCGTAAATAAAACTAGAGGGGCTTAGGCCTCTCTTTTTTTTGAGGTGAGAAATGAAACTTTATATCGCTAACTGTACGCATCAGAGCCATTTTTTCAATTACCGCTTACCTGAGCGACTGCAGCCATTTTTCCATGCGATCCCGTCAGGCCATCAGGTCATGCTGGATATGCCAAAGGATTCCGTCAATTTCGTTATCGAACAGCATGAGTTATACGGCCTTTGTTTAGCCAGCAAAATTAACGGTAAGTTTTCCGGTCTGTGTTATTCAATCGATAAAGAGATGGATGTAAACGCCATTCAAAACGGTATCGACCAGAAGTTAGAAAACATGGAGGCACAATCGCAAGAAATCCGTGAGAACGGCGTCA
Organism: Budvicia aquatica DSM 5075 = ATCC 35567; assembly: GCF_000427805.1. Taxonomy (GTDB): domain Bacteria; phylum Pseudomonadota; class Gammaproteobacteria; order Enterobacterales; family Enterobacteriaceae; genus Budvicia; species Budvicia aquatica. Next base: position 17,256 of record NZ_ATYS01000057.1, read on the forward strand.
TAGCGATGAATCATGTCCTTGATCAGGCCGCAATCCAGAACGGGGAAGCTCCACAAGCTGGGTTAGAAGTTGAGATCAAGGGTGAACCTCTGGATTCAACCAAAGGCGACGCCAAAACGTTTACTCAGAAAATTAAAGTCGGTAAGTAAGGCCTGATTTTCATATCCAACCATCTGAATTTTACCGGGGTTTACTATGACATTATTTATCGCCAACTGCTCACCACTGACGCGGGTTTTCACTTATCGATTACCAGGCGCGGTAAATGCAACATCTTTACGGATTCCACCCTGCGACCAGATTGTCATTGAGGGTTTGCCCGGTGATATCGCCAGTGTGATTAAACAACACAGCATGTATGGACTTGTCGATATTAAGACTATTTCATCAACTGAAAAATTTGCGGGGCTTTGCTACTCAATCGACAAAGAGATTGATATGGCAAGCATGATAAAGAGCGAAGAACTGCCTGCTGAAACAGACGCGGAAGTTAAAAGCCCGGCGAAAGCGAAAGTTAAGGAATGATATGAATCAGGGACTCCCAACACTTGAAGGCTTTTTACAGTTCGTCAGGGGCTATATGGGCGTCCCTGTTACCGCAATCGCTGATGATTCTTTGGTTATTGAGGAGGTTTATTCTCTAGCCCTTGAGTGGTCAAACATTAGCGGCTACCGATCCATTCTTATCACTCAGCCCACCACTTATCGGATGTTGGTGTATAACCTTGGTGCTTCATTTCTGATTAATTACGCCAATGATGTCACTGATAGTACGTATTTTGCTGACCTGAGAAAAAGCCTCGGACTAGGCAGGATGGTGACTGGTTTTGTCAATTCCGCAGCCGATCAGGGTACCTCTCAGGCAACAACGACACTGGATGTCCTGCAAGGGTTAAGTCTTGCTGACTTGCAATTGATGCAAGACCCTTATGGGCGCAGAGCTTTAGCCATTCTGATGGAACTTGGCCCGCTATGGGGTTTGTCGTGAAACTCCGTATCGGCGTTCAGGATATTCCCTACGGATATGGCGACAATCCAGACGCAACCACGTTTGAAGTGGCCACCATTCTTGAAGATGAATACAGCCTTTTTTCTATATTCTTTAAGCATTATGAAAAGGAAATCATGCGGGAGGCGCGAGAGGCTATCACTTTACAGATTGAGAATCATCTTAGATTTGGTTCGGTGATGTCCGATACGTTAATCCTGAGTGAGACGGAAAAGCTTTTTCATCTATTCCTTGAAAGTGAAGAAATGGCTGGGTTAAGCATTGATAAGGTGCCGACACTGGCGGCTATTGATGGCGTCAATTCGCGCTTAAAAACCACGAGTGGACAACGTCGGCCGTCGTTCATTGATGGTGGACTCCTTAAAACAAGTTTCATAGCATGGATAGAAGACGATGAGAATTGATGAAGTTGCTGCAACGGTGGGCACTGAGTTGGCTGTTGCCCTTCATTCCGCAGTAGAGACGATATCCTCAAGCCAGCGAGTCACCTTTACGTTGTACGTGAAACAGATTTTACCCCTTGATGGCTACGTGTACTGGGTTAAAGCCTCGATCGTCAACCCCGCCGAGTTAGCGCGTCTCGGGTTATCTGATTCGCCACTATCCGTTAGTATCTCTGGTAGCCTGCACCGCCAGGCGCTTAGTGAGCAGACGGATACGGTATCTCAATCTATCAATCATATTATTTTTACGCCGATTGAAAAAATTGACGATTTTAACGTTGTTGACCCCAACGGTATGTATCTCGGTCAGTATGAGGGTGTGCAGTTTACGTTCTCGCGTATGGATAGCCGGTACACGCAGGCCGGTATTTTTCACTATCGTGGTGAATCTGTTAGGCCATCCATGCGCACTCAGATAATTGATAGTCAAGACGATATCAACACCGATTTAGTGCTATCTAACAGCATACCTATCTGGTTACTGAATAATCACATTGCGCCCGTATACCCTTCCTACTTACTACCCGCAAACGTGCCTGCGCCGTATATCGTTGCCGATGTTCAAAGCACAAAACCTTTGCAAGGAGCGGCGGGGTATGTTCGAAAACCCGACGACCCGGATAATTTTAGACGGTTTCAGCACGTGCAGGATTCGGTAAGGGTAACTCTCTATGGGCTGAGTAACGATGATGCCCTCAGGTACGTTGATTATATCGTGCAGAGGGCCGTTGATTATGAAGAATTCGGTATCACTAATTCCCCGGTGGTTTTCGACGACAAGTTGAATCAGGTTGAGATAAACGCGCTGGCGAAGAAAAAGCACGTTGATTTTGAGATTAACTATTACCAACAGATAACGCGTGACCTTGCGCTGAAATTAATTAATAACGCTTTCATTGATTTGGAGAATGAATAAATGTCTAAAGACTATCAGATTGTTGAGGTCAACGTTTCTCAAACGGTTGGCATGATGCCGTCTAAGTTACAGCAAACCGGTGCGCTGCTCTCAATGGGGGGCTCCAATCTTCCCGCAGGGAGTATCGAGTTAATCACCCAGTTTTCGGAATTGCTTGATCTGGCCAGCCTTCCAATTGAAGAGGTAACCATTGGTTATCACTCGATGACACTAACTATTGGTGCGTCGCTCCCTTATCACTACCAGGATGGGGATACAATAGAAGTAAGCCTCAGTGGATTTAGCCCTGCTGTCTATAACGGCGCTTACCTCGCAATGGTAGAGTTACCCAATAAATTGCGAGTGACCGTCCCCATCGAGTTGCCAGATGTCGTTATTCTTGGAAATATTCAGATACCCGATTCCGCCGAATTACTCGCTATGGGGCGAACCTTCTTCGCTCAAGGCTCTAAACAATCGGTATATGTCTATGAAATGGGGGCGGGTGACGTTGATGTTAAAGTTCAAGAGCTTGAAATGTACATTAGTGACCCTAGCATCCGGTTTTATGCCTATCTGGTCCCTAAGTCGTGGGATAGAAACGAGAAGTTCATCCAATTAGCTAAGAACTACAGCGCCAATACGTCGATGTTATACTTCTTTGTCACCACGCAAGGCCCCGGCAATCCATACAACGGCATTAAGTCTGTTATCGTCATGGCTGAAGAGTACGTCACCCCTTATTCTGAGTGCAGCATTGCTAGCATGATGTGGGCCTTCATCTCAGCATCACCTTCCGATATTAATAAAGTTGCCCCGATGGCGTTCCGCTATCTTATTGGTGTGACCAAAAAATCAGAGAAAGGCTCTTATCTCGCCGCTCTGAATGCGAATAATATTAACTATGTTGGTACTGGGGCTGAGGGTGGGATATCAAACACGGTGCTGTTTAAGGGGGTAGGTTGCGACGGTAACGACCTGACGTACTGGTACTCTGTCGATTGGATACAAATCAATGCTCATATGGCACTGGCTAATGAAGTCATTAACGGCAGCAACAACCCGATCAACCCGCTGTATTACAACCAAGACGGCATTAACCGGTTACAAAACCGCGCTCAGAGCGTGTTTAACACGGGCGTTATTTATGGGCTGGTGAACGGTAACCCGCAGGTTGGTGCAGTGTCATTCCGTGAGTACTCCATCAATAACCCGAATGATTACGCTCTAGGCCGGTATGCGGGTTTATCCGCCGAGTACACGCCGATGCGTGGGTTCATTAAGGTTATTTTTAACATCAACGTCACTATGCAACTTTCCTAACCTGGGGATATAAATCATGGCAAACCCATTTGTGCCGCAAGGCGTCTTTAATAAAGTCCGCGCCTCGGTAAAATTCACTCAGTTCCCTGAGCTCAATATCACCGCGTCCTATTTAACGCAAGACGGTATTGATATTGCCTTTCAGGGCGATGCGGGCGTATTGCTGCCGACAATGAGCGGCGGTGCCTCTTCACCAAATCCATACCAGATGCTAGCGATCAATATTCATCTAGTCCGCAGCCAGGCGATGGCTCAGATGTTTAAAAAGCAGATTGAGACCGATACCTTTTTGGGTGAGGCTAAAGTGTATTCTGACTCATCAACGCTCGGCGACTTTACTATCCGAAGTGCTACGTTACGCTCTGCAGGTGATGTTAGTTTCTCTGGACGAGACCCCGGTTATCTTATCTCTCTCTTTGGTATCTATGACACCAACGCGGATATGTGGAATATTTTCTAAAGCAATCCCCAAGGTTATCCCCATTACAGCCCCGTACCGTAACAAGGTCGGGGCTTTCTTTATTCTGTAAAAATAGGTACCCAAATGGAAATCTCAAAAAAACTGAATTTGGTTGTTCAGGTAGAAACCGATAGCGGCAATATTTACGTTCACTCAACGCCAATCCGAAAAGAAATTTACCGTGAGCATTTCATCCCGTTAAGTAAAACGTTTACCGCTATTTTCAGTCAGGGCTTGAGTGTCATTGCCGGCCCCCGTGTGGCGTACCTGATGCTTGAAACTGTCTGTAAAGATATGAACATCTGGGAAGGTGAGCGCGGCGTAAAAAATACGCTGGTGCAAGAGATTATTCGCAGTTCTTCCGTGATTATTCCGGTTGATGGCCGTGGTTGGGATGATCAGCCTCTTGATGTGGCTATTAGTCGGGGCGTTGTCGATCTCGATGATGTGATGGGTGAACTGGTTTTTTTTACATGTGTTTCAGCCATAAACAAGCCGAGTCAGGCGATACGTATGATGGACGACGTGAGTTCACTATGGGGCAGTGTTTGTACGTCGCTGAACTGTACGGAGTGGGTAGCGTCATTACCGACATCGACAATCGCCGAGATTTCTGGCGAGACGGCGACCATCTCGTCAGTGCCGTCCTAAATTATGCCTGTCATGAGGGGATAGACGGTTTTATGCGGGAGTACGGTTTTGATATTCGTTCTGCCGCAGAATTCCGTGAGTTGCTTAAAAATAAAAAAGGTACACCGTGATGGCTGAAAATAAATCTATTTTAGATATCAATGTTGATGTCGATTCACTCAAAGAAGCGCAATCGACCATTGAGCAACTAACCCGACTGACGAAAGAGTATAACGACAAATACGGAAAGTTCGGGCAAATCAAACTACCCAGTACGGGTGGTGATGGTGGCCAAAAAGAGGATGAAGGCACTAATTTTCTTAAGGGCATAGATAAGTACACAAAAGCTGCTGATAAGGCTTTTAAAGAGGTGAATAAAACGCTCGGTAAAACAACCTCAAAGCTCAAAAACCTGTTTGTCTCTGCTATTTCGTGGGCTTCGGCGATCGCACTACTGGCTGTTGGTGGTGGCGCGTTTGGTTATAAATCCCTCGCCTCTAAAGTGGCTAATGATTATTCCGGTGCTCAAGGGAAGATGGTCACGACAGGGGAGATGAAGGCTGCTAATAACATCTATGAAAACCGGATCGGGAATGTCGATGGTTTATTGCAGATGTTGGCGCGAGCTAAGATAGACCAAGGGTCAGATGAAGGCACTGCTGTATTGAATATGGGGCTTGACCCGAGAGCCGGTGTCTTCGAAAACCTGCCCAAGCTACTCCAGTCTATCGTAGACAGGGCAGGCAATGACCCCGCTTTGGCCTATACCCAACTTTCAGCGTATGGGATGGACAAGTACGTACCGCCCGAGCAGCTCAATCAGCTTATAGCCAATAAAGACCAATTACCCCAGCTTGCGCAGCAGGCAAAAGAGGTTGCCCCCAAGTTAAATATGACTGATGCCAGTCAAAGGGGGCTTCAATCACTCGGTACAACCCTTAGTAATAGTGGCGATAAGATATTTGCCGCATTTGTCCAAGCTATTGAAAAGCTTAACGGGCCTATAGAGACACTATCCAAAACCTTTTCGAACGCCGTGGCTGATTTTCTGATTGGGCCTAACGGGCAGGCTGTTTTTGATGTACTTAGTGACGGGCTTAATAAGTTTAGCTCGTGGATCAGTAGCCCAAAATTTCAGCAGGATTTGAAGGATTTTGGAACCTGCGTGGCCGACGTAGTTACTGGGCTGGCTCGATTTATTACGTTCCTCAGTGATCCGCGTAAATTTGCTGCTGAATTAGAGAAAGAGAGCTCCTTTACTCAGCCTGGCGATGAAAATAAACCTAAGGATGGCAGTGTTGTTGGGTTTGCCGTGGCGGCGGGTAAGACCATGATAGGGATAGGTACGACTATATGGGATAGTACTGCTGGTGGTGGTATTAACGAACTTAATCGACAGTCTGGTGCGCTTATTGGTGGTAACGACCCGCGCGGCGTTGATATGGCCCCTCAAGATGAAGATCGCAAATTGAGAATGTATGGATACTCACAATATAAACAGTGGGCTGCGTCAGTGGGTAGGCTATCGGGCATCAGTGGGGATATTACGCGGGGTAAGATGGGGTTTAATCCCGGGAACTTAGTGGATGTGGGGCAAAAAGGAGCGGGGATTATTGGTAAGGATTATGGTGGTCAAGCCATTTTCGATACGTTAGAGAATGGAGTTATTGCCAATTTAAAACAGTTGAAACGGAACATCAACGGCCAGAACAGGAACAATCTTGGGTTCCGATATGACACGATCGATAAGCTCGTGGAATCATGGGATAAGACCGAGGGTGAGGCTGGCATCGCTGGTCGGGCGAGTTATAAAAAAATGATTGGTAACGCCTTAGGTCTCAAACCTACAGATCAGTTGGATACTGCAAATGCTGACCAGATGGCCATTTTATTTAAGCATATGGCGAAATTTGAAACAGGTATGGATTTACCCGCAAATGATTTAAAGCGGATTTATCTCCAGCTTGATGTCAAGCAGCAGCCGGGATCGGATATTCAAACTCAATTACGTTCTGCGGATGCCGGTATTCCCGTGGGCGTACGTTTAGGGGGTTAAGGTGGGATTACTTAAATCGGCATTTATATTAGGCTTTCAGAAATCCCCGATTTTACTGGTTGATGGGTTTGCCAGTAAAATTCCCGGTGGTATCTTGCCGATCGCCGTCTTTACTGAGGGTTTGAGTATTATTAATGGGCTGGTGGGCGGTGATGGGTTTAGCCTCGATTTACTGAGCGCTAATTTCAAGCCGGCACCAGGCACCACCTTAATCAATCAAGAGATAAGTTCTTACCCCTTCCTAAACCAATCCACGGCAGCCAATGCTGTTATCCAGAAGCCTAACCGAATTACTATGCACATGACCCGGCCAGTAACGACGAAAAACGGTGGCATGGTCGGTAAATTACCGTTATTCATGGCGTTAAAGTTAGCGCTAGAAGAACACAATTCTTCTGGCGGTACTTATACCGTTATGACTCCATCCTACGTTTACACGGGCTGCTTGTTGCGATCTGTTGTTGATATTACCGGGTTTAATGATGAGGTTAAGCAAGTGCAATATGAGTGGGCTTTTGAGTTCGAACAGCCATTATTGATGGTGTCTGAGCTTGATACTGCGTTAAGCGACCTCATGAGTAAGTTCACCAAGGGGACGCCATGACAACGTATGTTCAGTTTAATCCTTCCGATGCTGGCCCCTTCCGCTTTACTGCAAACATTAACAAACAGACGTTTTTTATTACGGTGCCTTATAACCGTTATTCAAATCGCTACTTTGTCGAGTTTAGGGACCGGAACAACAATATAGCCATGTATGTACCGCTGATTGAGTCACCAGATGATTTTGATCTGAATATTGCGCTACCCTTTGCGCCAGGCTCACTCGTCTACCGGGCTAGTACCAATAACTTTGAGGTGAATTGATGCGTTACTACCGAATTGAAATAACTGATGAAAACGGCGGCCCAATTAATGATTCAGAGGGTAATGTTATCGGCCCTTGGGATACAGAAAAAACCAAAGGCGTGGGGCTGCATGTTGTTTTTGATATTCCAACTCTAGGCTTGGATGCTGGCATAGCGGGCGCATCCTTGGCTGTTTTCGGTCTGCCGCTATCCATACTCAGGCATGCCGTTAACTTACGTGGTGCCAGAATCACCATGTATGGCGGTTTTCAGGATGGTTTGCCGCTGGCCAACCCAGAGCAAAGCGGTGTGGTCGTGAATGGCTGGATATCAATGGCTTATGGCAACTGGGTAGGTGTTAATCAATCACTTAACCTCACCATATCCCCTATCCCATGGCTAACCGAGGAGGGTAAGGGGATTGCAATAACTTTGTCTGGCGAGAGGGGTGATAAGCTTTCTGATGTTATTAGGCGCGGACTAACCCCTGCATTTCCCGAAGAATTTCCAATTAAAATAAATATCAGAGATAACTTAATCCTGCGGGAGCCACTGAAAGTGCCATGCTATACAATTTTTGCTGTTGCTGTGCAAATAAAGCGTATCGTGCAGTCACTTTCTGGTGGGGATACCAGCTATGCCGGAATACGGGTTGTTGCGCATAAAGGTAGTATAGAAATTTCTGATGATTCATATGAGCCAGAAGAGAAGGATATAGCGGCCAAAGACTTGATTGGTCAGCCTTGCTGGTTAGGCCCAATGGTTATGTCATTCAAAACACCCTTAAGAACGAACCTTAGTATCAATGACCGGGTAAAACTACCAGAGAGCTTATTAAGTGGGAGTCCGTTAGTTGTCGGCAGCCAACAATCAAAACTACCAGAAAGTGCCCGTCTTAACTTCTCTGGTATATTTCAGATTATTGCTATACGTCACATTGGCGAGTTTTGCAACCCATCAGGTGAAGCGTGGGTAACCGTTTTTGAGGCCATAGAACTCTATAAAGACCAGGTGTAAAAATGAGCGATTCCCAGAAAATACCTTTAATTAACTCGCTGGCGGCATTCAGTACGGGGCTAATTGAGCGTAACAATACGCTTGACGGTAAGTCGCTGCCTTGTCATGTGACTAAAGTCGATGGGGCTATTGTTACGGTACAGTTTGATATTCTTCCCGGCATTATTAATTTGCCCGAGGTCACTGTTCCTGTGTTTGGTCCGGAGTATATCCGCTACCCTATTCAAATCGGAGATAAGGGCGTATGTGTCGCTATGAGCGTCTCAATTGGGGCTGTCAGTGGCTTGGGCGTTGGTTTGCCTGATATGAATATCCCGCCCGCCTTAACCGCGCTTGTCTTCCTGCCAATAGGGAATACGGACTGGTCAAAAGTCGATCCGGATAAAGTCGTTATTTATGGGAAAACTGGCGTTTTGGCCCGTACTGAAAGTGGTGACGCATCGATAACCATTGAACCGTCGAAGGTTACGATCGCGGCCAATAGCGGGATTTATCTTAAAGCGCCAAATATCTACCTTAATGGGGTCATCCACCTGAACGGACCGATTGTTCAAGATGCGGGGGAAATGTCCGGCACTACAGCACATCTAATCGGGCCATTAACTGTAGATAATGACACAACATCAGGCGGAATAAGCCTGATGAAACACACCCATCAAGTGAAAGATGTCGATCCCGGCAGCGCCACTATTAACTCGGAAAAACCATCATGAGAACATGGGGACGGGTAACCAACACTAAAGGGGAGCGGGTTTGGGTGTCCATTGAAAGTGATAGCGCGGGCGATTTCACTTATGGGTGGATAACAACGCTTATTCAGACATTGAAGTTAGGTTTGGGTGAGTCGCCGTTTTACGTCCAGTATGGAATACCCGCGCAACGCTGTATTGTTGAGCAATTTCACCCTGACTTTTACGTCAATATGGTTCAACAACAATTCGCCGGCTACTTTGCGTCAATCACGATTAAAAAACACGTCATTAATAACAACCCTGTCTACGATGTTTCTATCGTTACGCTGTCTGGCGTGACTTATCAAGAAACGATAGCCGTCTAAATTCTGAGGTATCTATGTCTACTTTACCTGTTGTGGTAACACAATCGGGGGCCCAACCTACGCCGCCAAAAAAGCTATTAGAAAAATTGATTGCTCTGGTTTCCGCCGAAGTACCGGGTTATACCGCTAATTTGCCGCCGTCGTTAATTACCGATTTAGCGAGTACGGCCACAATGGCGATAGCCCTGATTGATAGCGCGATGGTTGACCTCATCAACTCCGTATCGCCGTACGGGGCCAACGTCCCACTACTGTACCAGTTAGGCGGTATTTATGGTGTTACGCGTGGGGTCGGGGCTAACACGTCTGTCAGTGTTGTGTTTACCGGATCCCCAGGCTTTGTTATCACTCGTGGCTTGACGTTATCGGATGGAAACCATCAATACGTCGTGCAGCACAATGCGATCATCCCATCGTCAGGCCAGAGCACTTCCGTTTTTTGTTTGGCATCCAGTCCGGGGGCGTGGGCTGTACCTGCTGGTACGGTGACGCAAATAATCACTTCCATTCCATCGATTGTCACTTTGTCTGTGTCCAATATCGTTGAAGGCTCACCGGGGCTTGATGCCCAGTCTGATTATGAGTATCGGGCTCAGGTATGGCGTGCGGGGATGATGGCGGTACAGGGAACGCCGGACAATTTAAAAACAGCCTTATATCGAGTGCCTGGTGTACACCCGAATCAGGTGTCATATCGTCAGGTTTCATTGGGTAAGTGGGCGGTCATTTGTGGCGGCGGCGATCCTTACGAAGTCGCTCAAGCAATTCATGAGTCCATTCCTGATATTTCAGTATTGACCGTTGATGTTAATAACCCATCGGGGTATGTGCCCCCGTACGAGAGGGTGACAATAGAAGATCACCCAGATATCTATGATATTTCTTACATTATCCCGACGTCGCAATCTGTGCGAATTATTCTAACGTGGAACACTATCGGTTTTAATCCGATTGACCCGGCAACGGTTGAAGTGCTGGCCGACCCGGCGATCGTGGATTATATCAACGGCATTTATGTGGGTAAGCCCATTAGTATTTATCAGATACAAACCGTTTTTCAAAAGGCGGTGTCATCGGTTATTAACCCTAACCAAATTTCATTAATCGACGTCAAAGTCAGTATTGATAATGTGCTCCGTGAGCCCGATCCGAATACCGGGCTGATAAGTGGTGATGGCTATAAATTCTTTACCACGGATATCTCGGGCGTCATGGTCCAGCACTTCGAGCAGGTTGGGGGGTGATATGCGCGGCAATATCGAGACTAAAATTATTCCGGCGTATCCGTTTATTCAATATAACGATGATGAGAATGTTGTTGCGTTCTTCAATGCCTATAACACGATGGCCCAGCAATACCTTGAGGCTTTTAACTCGCTCGGCCTGCCGTGTTGGACATCACCCTTAATTACCGGCTACCTGCTTGACTGGATTGCTCACGGGATATACGGCGAGTTACGGCCATCTCTTGAATTGGTGCGGGGGCAGAGTCAGCGAGGTGACTATAACACCATTGAATACAACGATATCCCCTATGCGCATATATCTAACTACAGAGCAGGTCAGTATAGCTTCATTTCTGATGATTTATTTAAGCGTGTTCTGACGTGGAATTTCTATAAAAGTGATGGTTTTCAATTCTCAATTCCGTGGTTAAAGCGGCGTATTGCACGTTTTATTCACGGGAAGGATGGGATTGATCCACCGGTAGAAAATACTTTTGATATTAGCGTCACCTCAGCAAATGGTGAGTTCCATATCAATATTCCTGATTACGGCAATGATGTGGCCGCCTCTTTGAAAAACTCCATTGAACAGGGATTCGTCAAGCTTCCCTTTATTTATAGATACACTGTCTCAATAACGAGGAAATCATGAATTTAGGATTCGGTAATAACATAAAATCAGCGTTAGCCGCGGACATTACCGCAACACAGACCTTGATTACCGTGATGCCGGGCACCGGTGTATTGTTTGCTAAAACGCTGCAACCTGACCCGGATTTAAAGAATCCATCGTATGACCTGCCTTTGTATTCAAAACTAACGCTAACGGATGAGTGGGAGACGGTATTTGAAATCTGCCACTTGATTAGCGTTAACCGCGATACGCTGACCGTTATCCGGGGGCAGGAAAATACGACAGCAAAAGGCTGGGTATTGAATGATGTCGTTTCAAACTTCGCTACGCGGGGCTCTGAAAATACTTTTGTTCAGGTCGAGGATTTACAAAACGGGAAATATTCATCATCTATTGCTGGTGGCACAGCAAATGGCCTTACTGCGTCAATACCATCTACATTCTTTGTTAATGGCGGTGATACTTTTGCTTTACGAGTCCCATTGCTGATCACTCCAAAGTATACAAACACTGGCGGGTGTACGCTGCAATTAACCGTGTCCGGCAGATTGATTAGTAATTACCCTTTATATAAGGGCAACAAAATTAATCTTGCTGCAGGTGATATTGTGGCTGGTTCTCCATTCATGGTGGTTTTTGATACTGCAAACCTCTGCTTTAAGATGGTTAGCCCAGAAACAACGCAAGGGATTATTAATCAGTATTTGCATTATGGTGCCCCAGAATGGTCTCCAGCAGTTGCGCCATATGATGCGGGAACGGTTGTACATCATAATGGCACTTATTATGTATCGTTGGTTGATAACAATAACGCCACACCGGGAACGGATACTACGCGGTGGCAGTTATTCATTTATCGAAGAGCCACACAGACCGAAGCTACAGACGGCACAAACCCCAATTTAATCATCACACCTCCAGTGCTTAAGGGGTTATTTAACGTCTCGGGCGTCCCTGTTGGTACTATCGTCGCTTGGGGATCAACGGTTCCGCCGGCTGGTTGGATTGAGGCAAATGGACAGGCTTTTAATACCACCACAAATCCTAAGTTGGCAGCAGTGTACCGAACTGGCCGGGTTCCTGACATGAGGGGGCGATTTATTAAAGGCTGGGATGGTTCCGTGGAAGTGGGTAGGCTGGAGAATGCCACTGATTTGAATCACTACCATCTAATGGGACGGATGGCGCTGAATAGTGGTGATGGCGGTGATGACGCTTACTTCATTTTCCGTAACGGACAATGGCCTGATGATGCCTACCCATCAAGGGGTGTATTTGGTGACCTTCAGCAGGCCAGATCAGTCACATTGCCCAGTGGGATGGTTGGGCAAGTCCTTTCAACGGGAAACCCAGTAAAATTAAGTGATAATAGTGCGCGTATGCCCGCCCCGGTTCCGGCCAATATTGCGCTAATGTACATCGTTAAGACGGATGGTGGTGAACCTATCCCTCCAGTGCCGACACCAACGAATATTATCATCACGCCATCGTCGCTAAATCTTGGTGTTGGACAGACGCGGAGCTTTTCCGCTCAAGTTATGCCTTCCGATCTGGCTGCCCAATATCCGGTATCGTGGATTTCCACCAATACCGCCGTGGGAACCATTCACTCATCAACGGGATTATTTAACGGAATAGGGAGCGGCGAAACGGATGTTATCGCTACCATCAGTAGCGGCTTAAGCGTGAGTGTCCGTGTTCGCGTTGATATTCTACTGACGTCCATTTTGTTAGCAGACATCCCCAATCAGACCGTTGGCGATAACTATCAATTACAGGTCACTAAAACACCCTCAAATGCGACAGAAATACTGACATACGCATCAACCAACAATGCTGTTGCTAACGTGCTAGAGACTGGGGCCTTGGTTTCGGGTGGCGGGGGAACTGCGACTATATCCGTTACGGGATTGTTATCTGGTAAGACATCCAGCAAAACAGTGAACGTGACCGCTACGCCGGTAGTGGAGAGTTATTTAAAGATAGCTAATAATTTTTCCGAGATATCCCCCACGAATTCAGTGGTCGCTAGAAAAAATCTGTACCTAGGCACTGCGGCCGTAAAAGATGCAGGCGTAGCTGCGGGTAATCTTATGGCTGTGGGCGCATTTGGTGGGCCTACAGGAGATTATCGGTTCTTCGGCACAAGTAACGCGGAGACTACCAAGGACTGGAATACCTTATTACCGGGGGTATTTCAATATGGCCTACAGAAAAGGGCTGGGCTTAGTGGCAATGACCCCTCATTTGCGAAGGAGGGAGATAAACACTATGCGTTAACGCTTGGGGATAGTGTAGCAAATATCTACCAGACACAACTAGCATTGCCACGAGCTGAAATGAACCAAAACGCAAGCATCGGTTTTAGATGCAACGGGCGTAATGGCTGGCAACCGTGGGTAGAGATTCTGACCTCTATTAACACCACTGTTGACGCAAATGGTTTTATTAAGAAAGCGTCACCGATAGTCCAGCTAAAAGGGGATGGCTCTTGTCATTTAAATGATGGGTCGCAAGGTGTGACAACAGAGCGATTATCTGAGGGTGTTTATCGGCTAAGTGGCCTAGTGATGGGTTTTTACTCTGATGGTGCGTGGGATATTAGCGTACCAAAAGATGATAACGACTTATCGCCAATATGGGTTGATTCGGTTGTTGAGGCGACAGGCGATATTATTGTTAAGACTTATCACCGTACGTACCCAGATGCGCCAGTATTTGCACGGAATAATCTTGATGGTTACAAGGACGGTGATCCGATTGATATTCCTGTTGGTCGCTGGGTTGATTTGCGGGTACAGGTCTACAGGGATGACATTGAAGAACTACCGGTCGATGAAATTATTGACGTGACGGAGTAAAATCAAAGGCCCCAAACGTTCGGGGCCCACTACAGTGATATCAACTATGGATGACTTTATCCGCGGCAATCCGAGATAAGAAACCTGAACGACTGCCGTATTCAGGATGATTTACTACGAACTGGTCAATACGCCGGATGAGTAATGAGGGTAATGTAACGTTAATTTTCTCTGACTTACCCATTAGTCGGGTAATATCAACGTCAACCAGAGCCCAAATTACACCGGTATAATCAGGGTCAGACAGGTAATTATCGACACTGGTCGCCTCTGGTATGGCTTCACCGGATTCAACAAGTAACTCAATATGAGCCTCAACAGCTTCCCGAACGCTTTCTACTGCATGGGTAATATTATCACCACCAGAGAAACAGCCAGGAATATCAGGCACACGAACACCAAAGGATGAATTACCTTTATCAATAGCGACTGGATATAACATTTAAACCTCCAAAAGGTAGGGCTTAAAGCCCTGCCTGTTTTTTGATACTTTTGAATGTGGGGAGCGGGATATCTTTTTGTGGGTGCTTTATGGTTACCAACCCGCTCTTTGTGGGGTGCTTAAACTGGTGATGACTACCTTTTACTCTCACCAGATACCATCCCTCAGCCTCGATCATTGCTATTGCATTCCTGCTATCCATCCCCGTCTCTCTGCGTGCTTTTGATGGGGTTATAGTAACCCCATCGGTTCTGGTTGTCAACTTATTTGGAGTTATTGGGGTTATCTATGGATTTAATGTAAGAGGATGATTGTTAATGGTCTATTTTGATTTTAATTACTAATTAAGCCCCGCCGTAGTGTGTGATTATGCATACTGCGGCGGGGCTTTTTTTTATTTTAGGGGCTGTTGTTTATTTAATTTTTTAAGTAATAAATCATTATCTTTTTTTTGTTTTTTCGCACAAGTCTAATAAATCCACAACTGATGTTTGATTAAATTGCCTTGCTTGATCGAGCATAAAGCTAGTTACGAAGGTTGTGCGTTCGGTTGTTTGACCGGTTGCTATTAGATAATTAATTAGATCGCCATAAGTGTCATATATACCAGTCAGTGACGCTCTGTAAATCGGGGTTCTTAGCATTTCCTCATACTGATTAGTTTTTAACGGCTATAACGCCAAATTGGCTTACCGATTTTTCAAAAACCGTCTTATTATTTGTTCTATCTAAAATTTTCATATTCAAAATAAAATAGCTTGATGAGTTTTGCGCATTAATAACAAAATTATTCCTTAACAGAATTCTAGTTATATATTTTTTTGAGTTCCCAGCTTCATTGGTGTGATATCCATTATAAAATGCATACTCCCCTCCGTTGTTAATCTCTATTGCTGTATCGGATGTAAATCGGTCGCCCAAAAAACACATATACAAAACCATATTACTGCAACTAATATGTGCCATATATGGATATTCTTTTGTTGGAGTGTTATTGAATTCATTTTCTCTATCAATCTCATTTTGCTTATCAACTTCTTCCCGTTTTACCTGCCGCTTTCCTTCCTCATCAGAAAGATAATCCATTCGTGTAATTACACCCTTATGCGATTTAGTAAGGGATAGAGATCCATTCTCTATTGTTCCATCATCAAATTGTGCGGATATGGAACACGATAGTTTCTCGCCACTATAACTTCTATTTCCCCATGTTTGATTGTTATTTGAACCAACATTTTGAAGTGAAATTAAAGATGCTTGTTTATTGTCTTTTTCCGTCTTTCCACGCACAACATTAAATTCACTAATATTTGAGTTTGCGTATTCATTCATTGAATTACATGGTTGATCATGCCACTTTTTATTACTTAAACTCGCGGCTAGCTTGGAACAGCCGCCAAGGGAGTATGCTTCAAGCAGTGGATTACAATCGCCATCCTTATCAACTATCTGACACCCAGACAGCATTAAAATAGAAAAAATAAGCAATAATAAATTTCTCATTCCCATCCCTTTAATTTATTGAAAATAATGAAAACAGCGCCTTCGGGAGCTTTTTTATTAGCTAAACATTAACATAACTTACGGATTGTCGATGTGGTTAATAGCCCGTTTTGGCGGGCTATACACGTTTAGTCAGTGTGTGGTGCGCACTGTATTGTCATTATTGAGATAGTTTTCGAGCTGGTGGAATAATTGCTCTGCCGTTTCCCGGCTCATGTATGTCGTCTGTGGCTCTAGATCCTGCTCGCTGAACGTATGTGCTTTAGAGTCGTAAGTAACTTTTGAAAGCTGAAATTTAACAAACACAGCTTCTTCTGGTGAGTTTTCAGCAATTTTGAAACTCACCAATTTAGGATGAAACTCAAGCTCGCTTATCTTCTTCCCGTCTTTCACATCAACCCCCTATTTAGATAACCATTCCTCTGACTCTTCAAACATCTGTTCAACGATTTTATTAACCGCTGCAGTCTGATCTTTAGAACCACCCGTAACGCTAATGCTGGTCGCAGATGAGAAACGCACTCGGATACCAGTACCGGGATACTTTTTCAGTAATCGCTTTTGTAGCTCAAGTTCAACGACTGTCACTTCATTGTTAGGGAACTGCTTTTGATTTCGTTTATCGATAGTGATTTCTACGCGCATGATGAACCTCCATTGATTTTAATTACTGTTTATATATACAGTTATTTTAACTGGGGTTCAACTATTCTAATGAGAGTAACTTGCAGCGACTACGTTGTTTTCTTTTAAGGTATAGTTGAAGTCTGTAATATATAAGACGCCCCAATCGGTACGAAATGTAAATATTTATTTGTGTCCATGGTTGAGTCCTTTTTTGGTTTTTTTACGCGAAAATAATATTAATTTAAATTTAATATCAATATGTTGAGGTTTTTTTAATTTATCGGCCTGTCTGACAATAAAGTTGAGATGCTGTTTATTGAGCCTGATTATCGCGGCCAAGGTTTAGGTAAAGCGTTACTGAGCTATGCGGT
>NZ_ATYS01000058.1 GCF_000427805.1 Budvicia aquatica DSM 5075 = ATCC 35567
CCCCAACCTTTGGGATGGCAAAACCCTGACCAAAAACGGGGCGGGTACACTTCAGCTTTCCTCGGTTAATACATATACCGGCGATACCTTGATTAATGGGGGAACGCTGCGTGCCGGTGTGGCGAATGCCTTTACCAGCAGTGCTAATATCACCGTAGGTAGCGGAGCAACGCTGGATTTAAATAGCTTTGCTCAACAGGCCGGTAATTTATCGGGCAGCGGTCAGGTAACCTTAGGCAGCGCCGCATTAACCGCCAATAATACCGCAAGCAGTCAATTCGATGGTGTGATTAGCGGCAGCGGCAGCTTGATTAAGACCGGTAGCGGCGCGTTAACCTTAACGGGAATTAACGACTACGGTGGCGGCAGTACGTTAAATGCAGGAACGGTGATGATTACCCAAGGTCAGGCACTGGGAACCGGAACCGTAGCCAATAATACCGGCAGCGTGCTGCAGCTAAATTTTTCCGGTAACAGCACCTTAGCCAATATTTTGGGCGGCACTGGCAGCTTAGTGAAAACCGGCAGCGGGGTAGCAACTTTAACCGGTGCTGGTTCAACGCAGGGGGCAGTCGCGGTCAATCAGGGGACGTTGAGTTTCACCCAAACCGGCACATTTAACGCCGCCAGCCTGACGACCGAAGGGACCGGTACTACGTCTCTGGCAGCAAATTCCACCCTTAATCTGACCGGTGCGCTGACGCAAAAAACTGATGCCATACTCAATGTGGCCGTTGGTACCACCCAGCCGGCGATAGAAGCAGCCAGTGCAGCGCTGGCCGGAACATTAAACGTAACCGGTTTAACCGTAGGTTCCAGCGTGTCAGATACCGATGAGTTTACCGTACTGCATACTCTGAATGGTATTACCGGTGATTTTGACCATGTGGATTTGGGCGGTGCTGCGAGCCCGGTCGACTTTATGACGTTAGGCGGACGGGTCGCGGGTAATGATTATAACGTCGGTTTTGGTTTAACCTGGCTGGAAGGACTTTCGATCAAGCATGGTACCTTTACGGTGATTAATGACTTCGATGTTGATGTCATACTTGCTAATCAGACCGCCTCTGTGGCCACTGGCTGGAATGGACAAACGCTGACCAAGAACGGAGCCGGTACACTGCAACTTTCCAGAGCTAATACCTATTCTGGCGATACGCTGATTAATGCCGGTACGCTGCGAGCCGGCATTGCCAATGCATTTGCTAACAGTACCAATGTGGTTGTGGTCAGCGGTGCAACGTTGGATTTAAATAATTTTGCTCAGCAGGTCGGTAATCTGGCAGGTAGCGGCCAGGTGACGTTAGGCAATGCCGCACTAACCGCCAATAATACCCTCGACAGTCAATTCAACGGTGTGATTAGCGGTAGCGGTAGCCTGAATAAAATTGGTAGCGGTGTGCTGACATTAACCGGAGTTAACAACTACAGCGGCGGCAGTACATTAAATGTCGGCAGGGTGATTGCTTCACAGGGCCAAGCGTTAGGCTCCGGCACCGTGACCAATAATACCAATAGTGTATTGCAGTTAAACTTTACTGCGAACAGTACGCTGGCCAATATTTTAGGCGGTAGCGGTAGCTTAATTAAAACCGGCGGCGGTGTTGCTACGCTAACAGGTGCAGGCTCAACCCAGGGTGCGGTAACTGTGGAAAATGGCACGCTGAGTTTTGGACAAACCGGCGTATTTAACGCCGGCAGCCTGACCACGCTGATTAATGCCGCCACGACGGTCGTGGCTAACTCTAGCCTGAATATTGCCGGTGGGTTGACACAAAACTCAGGTTCAACGCTGAATGTTGCGGTGGGTAACGTTCAGCCGGTAATTACTGCTGACTCAGTCGCGCTGGGCGGAACGTTAAATATCACCGGCTTTACCGCTCAGGCACCGACTAATGCCAGTACCTTAACCAATACTGAATTTACTGTGCTACATAGCAATAGTGTGATTAGCGGTAATTTCGATCTGGTTAGTTTAGGCGGTGCGGCGAGTACCGTGGACTACCTGACCTTAGCCGGTCGGATAGTCAATAACTATGATTACAATGTCGGCTTCGGCCTGACCTGGCTCGCCGGCCCGACGACAAGTAACGGTGCCTTTACGCTGACGGCTCCGGCAGATTTCTTTAATGTAGACGTAATACTTGCCGATCAAACTGTTACCAGTCCGAACCTTTGGGATGGTAAAAGCCTGACCAAAAACGGCGCCGGTACGCTTCAGCTTTCATCGGTTAATACTTATACCGGCGAAACGTTGATTAATGGCGGAACCCTGCGCGCCGGTATTGCTAATGCCTTTACCAACAGTGCTAATATCACCGTGGGCAGCGGGGCAACCTTGGATCTCAATGGTTTTTCTCAGCAGGCTAATCATCTGTCAGGTAGTGGTCAGGTGACGTTAGGCAGTGCCGCATTAACCGCTAACAATACCGTAAATAGCCAATTTGACGGTGTAATGAGCGGCAGCGGCAGTCTGAATAAAACCGGCAGCGGCGTGCTGACATTAACCGGAGTTAACGGCTATAGCGGCGGCAGTACGTTAAATGCCGGCAGGGTGATTGCCTCACAGGGGCAAGCATTGGGAACCGGTGCTATCACCAATAATATCGGTAGCGTACTGCAATTAAACTTTGCCGCGAATAGTACCTTAGCCAATATTTTGGCTGGCACGGGGAGTCTAGTCAAAACCGGTGGTGGTGTTGCCATAGTAACTGGCACTGGGTCAACTCAGGGAGCAGTGAGTGTGGAAAACGGCACCTTAAGCTTTGGTCAGACTGGCGCATTTAATGCCGGTAGCCTGACAACCTTTAATAATGCCGCGACTACGGTAGTGGCTAACTCTAGCTTGAACATTACCGGTGCATTGACGCAAAACTCAGGTTCAACGCTGAATGTTGCCGTGGGTAACGTTCAGCCGGTGATTACTGCAAGTAATGCGTCGCTGAGCGGAACGTTAAATATTACCGGTTTTACCGCGCAGGCACCGACTAACGCCAGTACCTTAACGAGTACCGAATTTACGGTGCTGCATAGCAACAATATTATTAGCGGTAATTTCAATCAAGTTAGCTTGGGTGGTGCGGCCAGTACGGTGGACTACCTGACCTTAGCCGGTCGGATAGTGAATGACTATGACTACAAAGTGGGCTTTGGCTTAACATGGTTAGGCGGCCCGACGCTGGGTAATGGTCTATTTACGCTGGCAGAGCCGACTGATTTGTTTAACGTAGATGTCGTGCTGGCCGATCAAAGCGCCGTTGTCGCGACCGGTTGGAACGGCAAAACCCTGGACAAAAACGGCGCCGGTACGCTTCAACTTTCATCGGTCAATACTTATACCGGCGATACCTTGATTAATGGCGGAACCCTGCGAGCCGGTATCGCTAATGCATTTACCAACAGTGCCAACGTAGCTGTGGGCAGCGGAGCAACGCTGGACTTAAATAGCTTTGCCCAGCAGGCCGGTAATTTATCGGGCAGCGGCCAGGTAACGTTAGGCAGTGCGGCATTAACTGCCAATAACACCGCTGACAGTCAATTCGATGGTGTGATTAGCGGCAGCGGCAGCCTGAATAAAACCGGCAGCGGCGCGCTGACATTAACCGGGGTTAACGGCTATAGCGGCGGCAGTACATTAAATGCAGGAAGGGTGATTATCACTCAGGGGCAAGCGCTGGGAACCGGGGCAGTCATCGGTAATATCGGTAGCGTGCTGCAATTAAACTTTGCCGCTAACAGTAGCTTAGCCAATATTTTGGCTGGCAACGGTAGCTTGGTTAAAACGGGCGGAGGTATCGCAACCTTATCCGGCTCCGGGTCGGCACAGGGTGCGGTAATGGTAGATGCCGGTACCTTGCGTTTTGGGCAAAACGACATCTTTAATGCCACCAGCCTGACCACTGAGAATAACGCAGCAGTTACTCTGGTTGCTGATTCCGGACTCAATCTGACCGGTGCATTGACACAGAATTTTGGTTCAGCGTTGAATGTGGCGATCGGCAATATTGAGCCTACGATTACAGCCGATACTGCGTCACTAAGCGGTGCATTGAATATCACCGGTTTTATTACCGGAATGCCGACTAATGCCAGTGCGCTGACCAACACCAACTTTACGGTATTACGCACCGCCAATGGTATCAGCGGTGACTTTACCAGCATCAATTTAGGCGGGGCCGTTAGTACGGTTGATTATCTCCGCTTGAGCTCCGGCAAGAGTGCGGATAATAAAGAATACAACCTTGGTTTTGGCCTGACGTGGATGGCCGGCAACACATTAGGCAATGGTACTTTCACGCTGACTAATCCGGTGGATACTTTCAATGTGGATGTGGTTCTTGCCGATCAGGTAGCCTCTGCGACAGGCTGGAATGGTTCTACGCTGACTAAAAATGGCGAAGGAACGTTAGTGCTGTCTTCCGTGAATACCTATACCGGCAATACGATTATTAACGATGGTACGCTACAGGCCGGTGTGGAAAATGCCTTCTTAAATAGCGCCAATGTGATAGTCAATAATAGCGGAGTATTCGATCTAGACGATTTTGACCAAGTGGCAAATAATCTTTCAGGAAGCGGTGGTATTACGCTCGGCAACGCCGACTTAACCGTAAATAGCCTTGCAGCAACGTCGTTTAATGGCTCTCTCAGTGGTAATGGCGGACTGATTAAAACTGGCACAGAGGCATTGATGCTCACCGGAGTGAACTTCTACAGTGGCACAACTACGGTAAATCAGGGGCGACTAATAGGTACCCATGGTAGCTCGCTTGGTCTGGCAGAGATTGATAATCAGGCCGAGTTAGAGTTGGCTTTTGAACAAAATGAGATCGTTAATAATCAACTGAGCGGTAGCGGTAGCCTGATTAAGAGCGGAGCCGGTATCGGGTCGTTGACGGCCAGCGGATCCAGTCAGGGAGATGTACAGGTAAATGGCGGCACGTTGCAATTTACTCAGAACGGCTCGTTCGGTGCCGCAAGTTATAACACCGCCAGTGGTGCAACGACTCAACTCGCTGCCGATTCATCATTGCTAATAACCGGCAACGCTAATACCGAGGGTTGGTTAGATATTGTTGCCGGTAATACCAGCCCGGTAGTGACGGCTGATACTGCCTCTATCGGTAGTAATGCCATATTTAATCTGTCCGGTTACAGTGCGCCGGAATCGACCAGCGCAACTCAATTAGCGGAAAATCAGTTCAGGGTAATTCAGACATCCGGCGCAGGCAATTTAACCGGTAATTTCTCAACGGTCAGCTTGGGGGGCTCAACCAGTTCGGTGGATTACCTGACAATGACGGCAACGAATGACGGTCAAAATTATGATATTGGACTGGCATTAACCTGGTATGCGGCTCATACCATCACGCCTGAACATGCGCTGGGTACATTTACACTTTCTGCAGCCAATGAGTTTTTTGATTTAGACGTATTGTTGGCCGATGAAACTGCCAATGCTATCACCGGTTGGGATGGTAAAACCCTGACCAAGGCCGGAGCCGGTACGCTGCAATTGTCCAAATCAAATACCTATACCGGTTCAACGTTAATTAATGGCGGAACATTGCTGGCCGGTGGGACTGATATTATTGCTGATAGCAGCAAGGTGACCGTTGCCAGCGGAGCAAACTTTGACCTTAACCACTTTGATCAACGGGTTAATAATCTTAGCGGTGCCGGCAATGTTATCTTGGGCGATGCCATTTTGACGGCTAACAACACCGTTGATAACACCTTTAGCGGCGTTATTAGCGGTGCCGGAGGGATGAATAAAACAGGAAGCGGAACATTACTCCTCACCGGTAATAATGCTTATATTGGTGGAACCACCATTACGGAAGGAACATTACAGCTGGGTAACGGCGGAACCGGCGGTAGTTTAGTCAGTGATATCACCAATAACGGCCTGTTGATTTTCAATCGCAGCGATGATTATTTATATAATAACGTAATCAGCGGTAGCGGAGACGTAACCCAGCAAGGTCAGGGCATAGTGTATTTCGATCAGAACGAAACCTATGCCGGTAAAACAAATGTCAACGCTGGTGCTTTGATATTAACCAACAACGTATTGTTGACCAGCACACAACCGGTAACCGTTGCCCGAGGCGCTATCTTTGGCGGCTACGGCGGCGTTAATGGTGATGTAGTTAATCATGGATTGTTGGCCGTTGCTGATGCTGCGCCGGGATACAGTAATGCTCCGGCCGGAAATTTCACCGTGGGCGGAAACATGACCAACAACGGTGAAATTCGCATGGAAAGCCCGGCACCGGCCAGCCAGCTTCTGGTTAAAGGTAATTACGTTGGTAACAACGGGTTGCTTACGCTGAGCACGGTGTTAGGCGGTGATAATTCATTGACTGATAAACTGGTGGTGCAGGGCAATACATCAGGCTCAACCAATGTTGTGGTAAACAGCGCTGGTGGTGCGGGAGCTCAAACGGTTAACGGCATTGAAATTATTAGCGTAGCAGGGCAGTCAAATGGCCTGTTTACGTTGGTTAATCGCGTTGTGGCAGGGCCGTATGAATATGCGCTATATCAGGGAAAACCTAACAGTCCGGATGGTAACTGGTACTTACGGTCTGAAGGTCCGGGTGACGTACCTCAATGGCGACCGGAGAGCGGCGCTTATTTAGGTAATCAGATGTTGGTCAGTCAGTTACAAATGCTAACGTTGTATGACCGTCAGGGTAGTCAATTTAACAGCGCCGATACCGGCGCTTGGGGCCGAATCATCACCAGTAAAGTGGATAGTAAAGCGGCCAATGGTAGCGTTGATATCAGCAGTGATTATACCTTAGTGCAATTAGGCGGTGATGTATGGAATATCGGCGACGGAGTACAAGGGCTGTCAGTCGGTGTAATGGGCAGTTGGGGCAATGGGGATACTGACTCCACCGGGAATGCCGACTTAAATGGAACGCATCATACGGCTAATGGCTCAATTGATGGTTTCAGCTTGGGAATGTATGCCACATGGTTTGCTGATGTGAAACAGCAGCAGGGTGCTTACCTTGACAGCTGGATCCAATACGGTTGGTACAACAATGACGTTAGCGGCGAAGGTGCGGGAACGGACAGTTATCACTCCCGACCTTGGGCAACGTCGCTGGAAACAGGGTATCGCATAGTACTTAATGAAGATAACCCTGACGCCCAGTGGAGTCTGATTCCTCAGGCGCAGGTTATTTATAATAAATACTCTGCCGATAGTTTTGTAGACTCCAGCGGTACCGCAATTGACGGGCAAAACAATGATATGTGGAGAACGCGTATCGGTGCCCGTGTTGCCGGTCGGATTGAGAACAACGGTCATCTTTACCATCCGTTTACTGAGTTGAACTGGTGGCATACCGGTCAGAATGCGTCGGTTACTTTTGACCGCCAGCGCGTTGAACAGGATATTCCTGACAATATGGCTGAGCTAAAGTTTGGTATTCAGGGCGAATTTGATGCTAACTGGAGCTCTTGGATTAATGTGGGTTTGCAGACCGGCCCGGATGACTATCAGAACGTTAGCGGCGGAGTAGGCGTTCGTTATGTCTGGTAATTTATAATTTAACCTTTGGTTAAAAAAACCGGTATGTCAGACGTTGTGGCCTACCGGTTTTTTATTGGCTTAACTCATCCATTTATCCCATGGCGGATTAAGCGGAATTTTTTCGACGATAAAGTCGATAAAGCTTCTTACCTTAGGATCCTGATAATGCCCCGGATGATAGAGGGCATAGAGACTGTATTCTAACTTACGGGTATTGTTCTCTAATAAAACCGGGATCAGTTCGCCGTTAGCGATGTAATCTCCCAGCATATAGGTTGGCAGGCTCACAATGCCCTGATGATGGAGTGCAGCGTGCAATAATCCTAAGGTGCTGTTCACTTCAATTCGACTGTTTATTTTAAGCGGATGGGATTTTCCATCATCGTCGGTATAGTGCCAGTTATCTAACACGTTCGGATTAATCAGACAATCGTGGTGTTCCAGATCTTCAAGCGAGGTTGGAATACCTCTGCGTTCAAAATAGATTTTACTGCCGCAATAGACCCAGTTTATTTTACAAATATTGCGAATGGCAAAATTAGTCGGCGGGGTTTCGGTAATGCGCAAAGCAATATCAAAATCTTCTTTATTTAAATTAATAATTTGATCGTTGAGATCAACCGATAAGCTGACATCGGGATTCACTTCACGATACTCACTGTACAGGCGCATCAGGTGGCAAACACCAAAGGCAATGGAACAGGTTATTTTTAGCTGACCCTGAGGATGATGGTGGAAGCTAGAGGTATTGATCAGTGACTCATCAAGATCGGTCAGCAACCGTTGTGCTCTGAGAAACAGATATTTTCCCGGTTCGGTCAGAACAAAGGTTCGGGTAGTTCTTTTCAGCAGCACAATCCCGAGCTGTTCTTCTAACTGCGATAAGCTGCGGCTGACCGATGAGGGCGTTAGATTGAGTTTTTGGGCAGCAACGGAAAAACTGTTGCATTCCACTATTTTTATAAAAACCTCTAAGTGTCTAAAAATAGAGTAGTTATCAATTTTTGATTTAAACGCAAAAGCGTTCTTATTTAATAACATCATTATCTACTCTTACCTTTTTATGGTTTTGTCTTATAAGTATTCGGTATTAATTAAAATAAATCCACCCTGGCTTTGTGATGCCGATTCTGAACTGATAGTCGTGCTTATTTGTGTGGCTTGATGCGAATTGTGATTAAAGCGTTCTTTGCACCCTGAATGAATATTGAAAAATAAGACTCCCATCAACTTTTGCGTTTTATGCAAAAGTATTTTTGTTTAATAACACCGCCAGTGCCTTCTTTATTGATGATTCTCATCCTACTATAACCGTGGGCTGATATTTTTGTGAAACGCTTTTAATACAGTGAAGTCAGCACGCTGTAATCTCTAATGCTCTATTTTAAAAAGAAAAATAATTATTCTAATAATTTCATCACAGGAGACAGACTATGACTGAACCGTCACAAACATCAAAGGATCTGTATAAATCGATACCCTTTAATAAATATGATGTGGGCTGGGTCATTTTATGTATCGGTATGGCTATTGGTTCAGGCATCGTTTTTATGCCTGTACAGGTAGGCATTAAAGGTATTTGGGTATTTATTGCCGCAGTTATTATTTCTTATCCGGCCATATACTTATTACAGAATCTTTATCTTAAAACCTTATCAGAGTCTGAGAACTGTGAGGACTATACTGGGGTTATTACCCAATATTTAGGGAAAAACTGGGGAATAGGCTTAGGCATTGCCTATTTCTTAATGTTGCTACACGGAATGTTCTCTTATTCCTTGGCGGTTACTTTTGATAGTGCATCTTATATTCAAACCTTTGGTCTGACGGAGGGATTATTATCTGACTCTGTGTGGTATGGATTAATTATCTTGACGGTGTTAGTCGCTATTGCGGCCCAAGGGGAAAGATTACTGTTTAAAGTCTCCGGCCCGATGGTTTGTGTGAAGTTTGGTATTATTGTCGCGCTTGGTGTTGTGATGGTTCCGCACTGGAACTTTAATAACATTACGGCATTTCCTGAGATCTTACCTTTCTTGCGGGATGTGTTTCTGACCTTGCCGTTTACACTGTTCTCTATTCTGTTTGTACAGATCTTAAGTCCGATGAATATTGCCTATCGCAAGGTGGAGTCTGACAAACGTATAGCGACTTATCGTGCTATCAGGGCGGCTCGGGTTGCTTATATTATTCTGGCGGTGGCGGTCCTGTTTTTTGCGTTCTCATTTACCTTTTCGATTAGCCACGATCAGGCGGTGTCTGCCTTTGAACAGAATATTTCTGCACTGGCTATTGCCGCTCAGGTTATTCCGGGCTCGGTAGTGCGGGTGATGAGTGCTCTGTTGAATATTTTTGCAATATTGACGGCGTTCTTGGGGATCTATCTTGGTTTTCAGGAAGCGATTAAAGGCATCGTGGTTAATATCATCAGCCGCTTTATTCCTGAAGAGAGAATCAATCAAAAAACGCTGCATATCAGCGTCAGCATCGGTGTGATTATTGCGCTTTGGCTCTGGATTTCTACCCGTTTTTCAATTCTGTTCTTTATGCAACTTGGCGGACCGTTATTCGGCGTTGTTTCATGCCTGATCCCTTGTTATCTGGTTTATAAAGTTCCTGCGTTACATAAGTTTAAAGGCTTTGGCGTTTGGTTTATTAGCTTCTTCGGTATTTTGCTGTGTTTCTCGCCGTTCTTTAAATTCTTTGAATAAAAAAGCATTAATAGTAAATGAAAAGTATGAGGTAAATCATGAGTAAAGAATCAATGTCACGCTTTAGTATCAGCACCCAGATTACGCAACTGGGTAGGGATCCGGCTCAACAGTCAGGATTTGTTAATACTCCCGTTTACCGTGGTTCAACCGTTGTTTTTCCAACCGTCAGCGATATTGAAAACAACCGCGCAGAGTTTAACTATGGCACAGCCGGTACGCCGACCATTGCTAACTTGGAAAATGCCTGGACTCAACTGGCCGGTGCGGCAGGTACCGTACTTTCTCCATCGGGACTTGGGGCAATAGCGCTGGCCTTATTTACAACGCTTAAATCAGGCGATCACCTGCTGATGCCCGACAGCGTATATAAACCTACGCGTTTATTTTGCGCCGGTATGTTAGCCAAAATGGGCATTGAAACCACCTATTACGATCCGCAAATCGGCACTGATATTGAGACGCTATTTCGACCTAATACGACAACGTTGTTCCTTGAATCTCCGGGTTCGCAAAGTTTTGAGATTCAGGATATTCCGGCTATGACTGCGCTGGCTAAACGGCGAAATATTGCCACTATTTTGGATAATACCTGGGCAACGCCAATCTTTTTTAAAGCTCACGAGCACGGATGCGATCTGTCGGTTGAAGCCGGAACCAAGTATTTGGGGGGCCATTCAGACCTGTTAATGGGCATTGTATCTGCCAATGAACAGTGGTGGCCGAAGCTGCGGGAAGCATACGATTTAATGGCAATGCTGCCCGGAGCAGAAGACTGTTTCCTGGCGTTGCGCGGATTAAGAACCATGCATCTGCGATTGAAAGAGGCAGAAAAGCGCGGGCTGGAGATGGCTCACTGGCTTAAATCCCGACCAGAAGTGCTGAAAGTACTGCATCCGGCATTTCCGGATTGCCCGGGGCATGAATTCTGGAAGCGTGATTTTTTGGGGGCTTCGGGCCTGTTCTCGATTATTTTACGCCCTGAGTATACTAAAGCCGGTGTCGACGATATGTTGGATAATATGTCTATTTTTGCGATGGGCTATTCGTGGGGAGGGTTTGAGAGCCTGATCATTCCGTTCAACTGCGCTAACTATCGTACGGTAACCCAGTGGCAACCGGGCGGGTTGGCGTTACGCTTACAGATTGGCTTAGAAGATGTTAGCGACCTGCAAACCGATTTAGCCGAAGGATTTGAACGTTTAAACGCGCATCAGTCCTGATTCAGTCATAGAGAAAGCCCGTAATGGTTTAACTGTTACGGGCTTTTTTTGTGCGATTCAGGGGCAATAATAATGGGTTACTGCATTGATAACTGACAGGCCGGCTGAATAGCCTGACTGACTTTTTTCTGCAAGTCCTTCAGTGAACAAAGCACGGAACTGTTGCTATTTTCACAGCCGGCAATGGCAACCTGAACCATACCTGCCGGATGATGCATATCCAGCTTTTCACCGTTACGCAGTTGCTCCATGGTTTGGTAGAACATTTTTACTGAGACATATTGCTGGTGATCCTGTGGATTGTTCCACAATTCAAACACTAAACCACCTCCGGGCGGCGTGTTGTCGGGCTGATGTGGTAATTCCCAGTTCAGCCCTAACATGCCGGCAATATTCGCGATATTGGTATCGTGGCCGGCAATAAACAGAATTCGGTTATTTGCCGGGCGTTTTAGTGTTCCTTGCTGCCCGGCCAATGTGGCACTAATTTCTTTCAGCAGAGGCGTTCCTTTATGGCTGGCAATATAAGGTGTTTTAGCCATCAGGTTGAACTGCTCATTATGCAATGACATCAGCGATCGCCAGTTATCTTCACCACTTAAACGCTGCCAGGCAACCTCAGGCATTCCTTGAGCATATTGCAGCAAAAATATTTCTGACAAGGTGGAAGATAGTGCCAGCGGGCCGCTTAATGATACCTTTTGACCATTCGGGCTGAGGTGTATTTGATTAGGGGTAAAGCTGGCAAAATCACAGCTCTGTCCCTTGGTTTGCATCTCTTTGCAGTAGGGAGAGGCGGCGAAGTTAAGAATCTCTCCCATCTGCGCCAGAGGCAGGGCGTAACGCTGGCTTAACGTTGCTAATGGCGCACCTAGCTGTTTTTCTACCGCCTGCTGAGTTTGTTGTTTATCCAGCTTGCAGATTCCGGCTTCTACCGGGTGGAATAGTGCATCTGTTGTTTTCAAATCAGCCTGATGGTGAATTTTCAGGTCACATTCAGGGGCGACGCCCGCCAGAAAAGCTTGCCCGGTTAAACGTGTGCGCTGGTCAATATCTGCCCAGACATATAGGCTACCGTCAGTCGGGCAACCCTGTGAGGGCAATAAATTATGGCTACGAAAGTAATCTCGATAAAAACCGCCCATCAGCGTCATCAAATGTTCACCCTGAGGCGTCAGATACCCGGCCTGTACCGGCCATTGAGGCCATTTATCGGGAGTGACATTGTTCATCAGGTCGGTTTGCTTGGTGGGTGAACGAACGCCATGGCGGCTTAATATAACCACTCGCTCCAGAACGTATCCGTTAACAGGCGTTGATACCGCCAGCGCTGGCAGGCAACTACACCCCAACAACATAAGCGCGGAGAGCTTTGACAATCTATCGATTATTTCCATTACTGCAAACCTCATTGAAAGTCTGTTAGGAGTGCTATGCCCGTAAGGCTTTAAAAATCCTATCACTGAAGGAATAACACTAACGGGATGGCCAACGTGTTTTAGGACTATTTTTAGCTCTATTCTTAGCACTATGACTGACAAATAAATATTATATTTCCAGTTAATTATATAAGTTAAATTTTAACGTGTCGGGTAGAGATCTCATTTTTTAGAGAGTGTAAATTTTAAATAAGCATAAATTGATCCATTTTATTGGTGAATTAACTTACAGAAAAAATAGCCGTGCTATGCTTAATTTATCGAACGATATTCAATCGGTTATACATTTAAAGGGGGCCTATATGATTAAACCATTTATTGTTGCTGCTATCGCCGTTGCCACACTCGGTGGCTGTGTTAATGATAGTGCTCTTTCAGGTGATACCGTCAGCAGTTCTCAGGCAGGCCAAGTTCAGACGGTGGCTTACGGTACTTTAGTTTCTGTACGTCCGGTAACTCTGCAACGAGATGGAAATAATGTTGCCGGCGCTATTGGCGGTGCGGTTGTTGGTGGCTTTTTAGGTAACACCGTTGGTGGCGGTACCGGACGTCGTCTTGGTACGGCTGCGGGTGCTGTTGCCGGTGGTCTTGTGGGGCAGCAAGTCCAGAGTATGATGAATCGTAGCAATGGCGTTGAGTTGGAAGTTCGGCGTGATAACGGAACCACCTTTATGGTTGTTCAGGCTCAGGGGGCAACCGAGTTTAAGGTTGGTCAACGTGTGACTATTGCGACTCATGAAAATACGGTGACTATTACGCCGCGGTAATGAGCGTCTCTGATTTGTCATTATGAAGACCTGCTAATAAAGCAGGTCTCAGATTGCGGGCAAAGTCGTTTAATTTGATTTCAGCGTAAATTTCGTCCGCATAGTCAGCATTGGAATATGAATTTTTCCTGGCGGCCGAGGGGCGATAATTTGAGCCTAATGGGCTCCGGGGCTTGTATCTTGAGTTTCTTAAACCAAAACTTTACACTTAGGAGTTGTCAGCTGTCTAAGACCTGCTTATAAAGCAGGTCTTAGACAGAGTAGGGACATATTTAAACCAGCCGCCGGTTATGGCCACGGCGTTAGAATTTCGTACCCGTCTTTAGTCACGGCCACCATGTGCTCCCATTGGGCTGAAAGGGAATGGTCTTTGGTGACAACGGTCCAGCCGTCGTTAAGTAGCTTAGTGTGTCTTTTACCCGCATTGATCATCGGTTCGATAGTAAAGATCATTCCCTCGAGAAGTTTAACCCCTTCACCTTTACGACCATAGTGCAGAACCTGTGGGTCTTCATGATAACCCTGGCCAATACCGTGCCCGCAATACTCCGCAACTACGGAGAAACCTTCTCTGTGAGCGATGCTTTCAATAGCAAAACCAACATCGCCAAGGGTAGCGCCCGGGCGAACCTGATGAATACCGGCCATCATGGCCTCTAACGTTGTATCGACCAGGCGACGGGCCAAAATGCTGGGTTCTCCGGCAAAGAACATTCGGCTGGTATCGCCGTACCAGCCATCCTTAATCAGAGCGACGTCAACGTTAACGATGTCACCCTTTTTGAGAACTTTTTCTGAAGGAATGCCATGACAAATAACGTGATTAACTGATATGCAGGTTGTTTTGGTATAACCGTGGTAGCCAATATTGGCCGGTATTGCCTTAAGCTGGTTAACGATAAAATCGTGACATATTCTGTCTAATTCATCGGTTGAAATACCCGGTTGAACATAGGGTTCGATCATCTGTAGTACGCTGGCAGCCAGCTTGCCGGCAACTCTAGCCCGATCAACTTCAGCGGCTGTTTTAACGTAAGCCGGTGTGGATTTATTCATTGCTTGCCCTCTGGTGAACGCTTTCAATGGTTAAAAGCGACCTGATGCCATCGTGATTATCATTAGATTCTGCACTTGAACGAACCAACAGCTTGCAGATATCGCTATGCGACAGCTCAGGATACATTTCCATAAGCATCCCGATCTTCATCCAATGTTCAGCCTGGGCGTTGATCGAGCGGCTGTATGCCATACTGGCGATGCGAATATTCTCGTGCATCAGTTCTGAAATCTTAACGATTCCCATATCAATACCTATATATGAAACGTATATGTTTTATATATTATGCCTGATAGCGAGGGAGTGCAAGTTGGGAAGGGCGGAAGGGCGGGAGCTTGTTAGTTAAGCATTTTGATCTGATCTGGTCTAATAATCGGTTTTAGCTCACAAATTACCACTCGGCCTAAGGGCTTGATCCCCGTTTTCACGGGGATGACGATAGAGTAAAGCGTGGTAATATCAGAACGAAGCTTTATACCGTATTTAATTACAAAACTTAATTTCACAGTTTTCAATAGTGATTGTTTCATTAGGTTTTATTTCTTTTTTTACACCAGCTTTTATATCATTGAAAAAACACTTATCGTTCTCAAGAGTAATAAGCGCGATCTCCTTCTCCATCGATATTCCTTTGGCCTTCAGTAAAATATCCATATCGGATGAATAACCAACATGGATCGCATCTTTACCGAGATTAAGCGTATATTGGTTATTCTGCTTCGCCATATTGATACCGTTTCCGTTCAAAGACTCAGAATAAACCGTTACTTCAACCCAAGACTTGCGGAACATCACCTCAGCGCTTGCGACAACAATTCCGATAGCCGCGCCAGTTGCTATAACTCCGGTGACATAACCTAAATGAATGTACATTAATAGGCAACCAACTGCACCGCCTATAGCACCGGCAATGATAGCCAGTTTTGCACTCATATTGGGTATTTTTTTAGATACCAAAAATCCACAAATGGCTCCGCTGATTGCCCAACCAACAATACGGCCAATGTTGCCGGAATTTGAGAATGCGATAAAGCCGAATACCAACAAGCCACCAATAGCACCAAAAACCAAACCTTGAATCAGCACAGAAACCAGTCTCGATATGGCCGGTAGCGTTCGCGATTGGTAATAGGATTGGCCCATAACAATAAATAACGAAATCAATGCCGCATCGAAACCACCGGAGATAGACCAGCTAGCAAGCGCGCCGGGAATGCCGGTTGCTAGAAATAGCAGCGCACTGAGAAGGCCTGCCACCCCTCCGGTGATACCAAAAACAATACTTTTTTTACCATTAAAAATTGCCATAAATAATCCATTTTATTAAGAGAATATATCCGATAAATCGCAAGGTGCAGATTTGAGAGCCCGGATATTAGCGTGAATGGTGGTGATCAGTAAACTTACTATTATCATTGTGATGAATATTAAATATTGCCCACTTATTAGTGAAGGTATTTCACCTATCTTATG
Source organism: Budvicia aquatica DSM 5075 = ATCC 35567 (assembly GCF_000427805.1). GTDB lineage: Bacteria > Pseudomonadota > Gammaproteobacteria > Enterobacterales > Enterobacteriaceae > Budvicia > Budvicia aquatica. Next base: position 16,220 of record NZ_ATYS01000058.1, read on the forward strand.
CAGAAATAGCGAAAGATTATTGATGTGGGCGTAGACGTAAACGAGGTCCTGTGGTTAGTCAGCATGCTTCAAAATCATTATCTATCCTTTTTCTTAATATAGTGAAATCTGCCTTCGCCTCTTGGATTGACAGTCCAAGGTTAACTCTTCGATACTCGCGGATAAAAGTGAGTAGGTCGTTTTCAAAAATAGCCTGTGAAAGTATTCTCGTTGTTATTTTGGGTTGTGGAAGCTGGAGATAGATGAAGTCAGGTTTCCATGCTCCCCAATCTAGTCCGCGCTTAAAATCACCCCATTTGTCTGCATCTTGATTACATTCAAATCCCCAAATAGGTGCTACAGAGAGGAATTGGCAGTCAGAACACTTGCGTGGAACAGTAACCTTTGATTGTATGAAGGCATTTTCATAAATAACCGGGTCGCTTGGTCCATCAATACCGCAGGGTCCATGGTCCAAATAAAGATAATCACCCACCATTTTTATATGACGAGTGCATCCACCTTCGAATAGTTTGGGGCAGTTTGAACACTTTATAGGGATTGCACCTTGAATACCAAGATGCCCGAATGAAACTGGTGGCTCAATTGGTCCATTGATATCACATGCCGGGAAGTATTTTTTATACATTTAGGTCCTTTGATTTCCGCCTGAATTTGCCTTCATCTCTCAACTATTATTTTACTTCACTTTTATTAAAACTATTTGCATATTCACTTCATAAAAGAATGAGGGGAACGGTGCTTTTTGTTATTAATGTCGATCCTAACTGATTTAATAGAGGCCTAATTATGACGAAAGTTTTTATGTTGTATCATATTCGTAATGAAGACAGTGATGACGAAGATATAAAGCTGATTGGGATTTATACGAGCTATGAACTAGCGAAGTCAGCTCAAATGAGAGTGCAGGACAAACCTGGATTCATTGATTATCCAGACGGATTTTCTATTATTGAAAATCCTCTTGATTGTGATGGCTGGGTAGATGGTTTTGTAGACCTGTAAACAAGATGCATCTCGAGTATTTCAATCCATTTCCCGGTCGTAAGGCCGGGAGTATAAAAAATTTCCGCCTCGTAATTTAAAAATCGTGGAGAATAACTCTTTGGCCGGTGGTGCGGTAACACCTTAGGTCGTTGTGCCGAATTTAGGGCTGCTAATGAATTACTTCTGAGCAATCCCAACTTAAAACTTAAAGATATTCAGTTCACTCCGGCTGTTCGCCCGAGAACTGGTGAGGTTGTTCCTCGTTGTGAAAACTGTACCAATATGTTTGGAGCAGAATAATGGAAATGGATGAAGAGTTTCTGGAGTCCAATGATTTAGATTGGTTTTCAGCTTATCAGGATGGCTATATTGCTCACTTTGCAACTGGTGGTAAAGGTATAGTTCCTGAATCGGTGAAGAGTTCGACAGAAAATTATGAAGCAATTTATGATTACTTTTATGCTATTGATAAAGCATCAGAAATTGAGATTATTGGAGACAACTTACCCAGTTTTTCCAATGAGGCTCAACGCAATAGGTATTTAAAATCGTTTATTGATATGGCTGAGCGAGGGCTTTTTAGTCATGATGTTAAAGATGATGGTACTTATAAGTTGATCGCCAAGCCGAAGAAAGGAATAAGCTATAAGGGTATACCTGGAAAAATAAAAGTTATCCTTCATACATTACCAGCCAGCGTTTTATCCTTAGATACACAAATAACTGTGGTTGAATAGTAAATATCCCGGCCATTCGTGAGCTGGGATATTTTTATCCGTCACTCAACCACAGGCCGGATAACCAGTTGCCCCTGCTCCACAGCGACGATAACTGGCGTATCGGTCCCAAACCCCGCCTCTTTTAGCCAGTCGCCCTTCAGATGCAGGCTGGGGTGGCGGTTGTAATAGGTGGTCATATGTGTTCTGCGATCTTCGTGGCGAACGCTGACATAACCCACCTTATAACGGCGCTGTCCTTTGGAAATCGTTGAATCTGCGGCAGTATCATGCTCTTTAACAGTGTCGGGGGAAAATGACTTACGGGGTGCAAAAGTGCGCGTCGGGGCTTGTTCGTTGGGGTATCAGAATGCACTGGTAAAAACGGGTTGTAACTCTCTGAGTGGACTAGGAAAAATGATGTTCGCTGGCTAACTTCGCAACGGATAAAGTTGTTGTGGAGAATAACTCGGTATCGAATGGTGAAGCGGGTATGGTTGATATGCTGAGCTGTTCGTTAGGAATGTCGTCTGCCTGTGAGCGGGCTTATCCTACACCGGAGCAACATCTTACGGCTTTGGGTATTAATATCGCGGTTATTGGCGGTTATCAAATTATCGCGGCGACACCTGAAATTTTAGCAATAGCAAGAGCTGCAGTGGAAGGTTGTAAAGTTAATCCAGTCTACTGTTTAAATCAGACCGGTATTTTTACAGCCGAGGCTGTTGCTCCAGGTGGTGTGGGTGCGGCTGGGACTTTTGTTGTTGGTAATTCGGCATCAGAATTAAGCGCTCTAAAAAATGCAGTTGGTAGTAAGGTTATTATTGGACCTTGGAGTAATGGTGTCAGTAATGTAGTTAAAGGGGAAGTGTTTACTCAATGTGCTAATGGTTCGTGTGTTTCTGCAACTGGCCAAGTATTAACTAATGGTTCAGTAAGTGAGGCTCAACTATTAAAAATGCTTGGGGAATGCTCTAACCCTGAGGCTTTAGCAAAGGCATTGACTAAAACGACTAATGTTAAATGGGTTGGTGGATATTTTGAAACGTCCGAACAAGCTTTGCAGGTTGCACAAAGAGGAAGGTTTGGGGCAGTACTTCAAGCACCAAGATCGCCAGCACATATGGTCACCATTGAGCCTATTCCTAATAGCACAGGAACATTTAAAGTTTATGATACTGGAGCCGGTGCGACATATGAAGTATCTAGTGATTGGATCAAAAAATATGTGTCAGGCGGGGTATGGGAATGACTAATACATGCAGTTTTGATAATGAGAGAGTGAAATTCATTAGAGAAATATCTTATATTAACGATGGTGAATATTTAATAAAGATGCAATCGACAAATGGTGAATATATATCATCATTATGTAGAGTATCTATGGTAGATGAGGATGAAGTATCTACAAATCGAATCATTAATTTCGACTCTGATGAGTTTAATCAAGAAATTATGATGGGTTTTATCAATGCAAAATTACTCTGTAAGTTGATTGGAAACTTTCATGATCTAATATTAATTACCGACTAAGATAAATCCCAGATCTTGCGTGCTGGGATTTTTTATTGGTCAGTTAATTACGTGGAGAATAACTCGCTGAGCGCAAATGAGAAGTCGGAACTTGAGATAGCGAAGCTAAAACTGAACAGTAACGACCCAACTGAGCGTGAGAAGGCGCAACAGAAAGTTGCTGAGTTGACCGAGCTGGATATCAGCCGTGACCAGAAGGTGATAGACGCCTGCGGTAATGGCAACGCGGGAAGTGCTGGGTGCGCCAGTGCGCGGCTGGAAGCGATAGCAAATAAGAACAGTTACGAAACCGGCCCATATAACTCGCAGCTCAGTAAGCAATATGCGGATGCTTACGGCCAGATAGTTAACTTGCTAAATAGTACAACGGAAGATGCCCAGCATCAGCAGCAAGTAACAGAAGGGCTGACGCAATACTTTATGGCGGCAACGGGAGCCGATTACGAGACGGCTAAGGGTTACGCTCAAACTAAGCAGGGAGCGGATATTATTATTGCTTCTGTAGCATTAGGCGCTAATTTGCAGGCAGTAAACTCATATCTTGTGTCAAAAGGGGCTTTTGCGAGTGAGGCTACGAGTGTTTCAGGTAAGCTTCCATTTAATATCAAAAGTATGCAGGTAGGATTGAGAGACCCGGCTCAAGTTGAACTGATTAAGAATGATATGATAAATGGTAATTTCAGATATACCGCTCCAGAAGGACGTATAGCTGGTTACGTTGATAGTAAAGGGAATTATTATATATCTGAAGGAAATCATCGCATGGCGCGCAGCGCTAGAAATTTTTAATAAGACTGGGGATCGCTCACATATAGATAGTCTTTTGAAAAATGGAGTGTGGACACAGCCCCAAAAGGCTCCGGCAGGGGTTAAACCTATGCCAACTAGAGATTGATTAAACGGGAGTTTGGATTATGGATAAAAATGAAGTTTATGTAAGAATGTTAGCTCTTGTTTTGCCATACATAAGAAATATTCAGACATTGAGTAAAAAAGAAAAATCAGAAGATGAGTCTTGTTATTTCGAAGCTGAATTGGTTCATAATCTCGTGTATACGATATTGGAAAAAGAATTCAAAGAGCATGATATTTATTTCTTAAATAATCAGGCTAGATTCTATTTTGAAAAATGTAGTTCAGATTTATCTCCTAATTATGAGCAGCATATAAAATATATTAAATATCTATTTGATATTGTTCCTGAAGATCTCTCTCAGAAGTTGATATGGGCAGGTCCTTAGAATATTAAAGGGGCTCAACCAAACGTTGAGCCCCTCTTTTATCTGTTACTCAACCACAAGTCGAATAACTAGTTGCCCCTGTTCCACAGCAACAATAACCGGGGTATCCGTCGCAAACCCCGCCTCTTCCAGCCAGTTGCCCTTCAGGTGCAGGCAGGGATGGCGGATGTCACAAAAAAATCAAGGGCTTACCGGCGGCTGACGCCGCCGGTATACTGTTGCGGTTGTGGTTAACCTCGGTTAAAAATGGGGGGATTACCATTCCAGGAGGAAGCGGAGCTGGCGGTGCTTTAGTTGTGGGACGTACCGCGCAAGAGATTGCGGCTGTTAAGAATACAACCGCAAGGTTGCCGAAACCAGGAAGTACATCGATTCCTAGCAGCGGTGCTGGAGCAGAATTCACAGTTGATAGTGCTCAATTAGGTAAGAAGCTAGGAAAGCATGTTGAAGATTTTGGAGGCAGTGCATCAAATGCCGCTGATAGGCAAATGGTATTAGATAAAATAAATGATATAGGAAAAAACGCTGAAAAAATCATCCCTGGTACATTTTCAGGTCAAGGCGTAAATGGTTTAAGAGGCGATGTTTTCTTTAGAATAAAAGGCAATGATGTTGTTGTAACCAAACCTGATGGCACTTTTGTTACCATTTTAAAAGATGGCGTAACTAACAATACTTCTGTAAAAAATGCATTAAAAGGAAACCCATAACATGTTTTTCAATGGTGTTCGTGAATGGGGTGATAGCATTATTGGCAAGCCGCTTAGCTCGGTATATGGATTGATCCATATATTAGATGTAGAAGATATAGAGCACCCTCAACAGTTACAGTTTATATTTGAAGGGGGTAGTAATAGGACTATATCTTGCGCTTCCAATGGTTCGGCACTTGTTTTACGTGATGTTGCCATGGTCGAGAGTGATCTTGGTGAATATGGTAAACAAATAATCAAAGATTTATCTGGATGGCATGTTTTTAGTGATTTGATAAATAAGGAATTACTAAGTCTGAGTGCTATTTATTCTAAGACTGAGGAAGGTGTGATAGGCCTTGCTTTTTACTTTAATGGTTATGGAAACATCAATATTATTAATCTCGGGGATGAAATTAATGTATATAAACACATTCCTGAAGATATTCAGCATGAAGAAGATATTAGTTTTATAGAAGTTATAGCTAAACAAAATGAATCCTAGCTACTAGAGTCGGGGGCTTTTATTAGTTACTCAGTGGCTAAAGGTTGAATAATTAGTTGCCCCAGCTAAACAGTTACAGTAACAGGCGTATAAGCTTGATACAAAATAAGATCTCTGTTATCGAACCTTAATTGTCCGTTACAGAAAGAACAGGCCTACTGCAGTCAGGTTAGACGCGCCATTTCTATAAACGTTATAGTTCAATACAATAAATCTCAATAAAACAGCAGAGATTACACAGGGAAAACATCATGGAAAAAACACTGCTAGCCTACATCATTGGGGCATCATTTTTAGGCTTTTCAGCTAATTCATTAGCATTTACGAAAAATGTTCATGGAATTACGGTAAGTAACGAAATAGTAACTGGAATGCAAAGTGCCACACTTGCGAATATTCAAGGCGTATCGGGTGGCGGTATTGTCAATAACAATGTTGTCAGTGACTACGGGCAGATATCTATAGAGGATGCTGATAGCAGAGCCAATAATACCATTGTCAACCAAAATGGGCTGCTAATTATATACGAGGGAATAGCTAATAATACTCAAGTCAATGCTGGTGGCTCTCTCTATATGGAATTAGATGGCCGTTCGAGTGGCTATTTAAATATTGTCCGCGGTGGGACGATGCACATTAGTAATACTGATTACAGACTAGTAGACGTTACTACCAATGATCCCGCCGATCCGGGAAATGTTAGCATAGAGAATATGAATGTTGCTGGTGTTGTCACCATCGAACCTACATGGTTATACAGCCCTCGAGAAGATTTTGCCCCAACACCGTCAACTGTCGGCCCAAGTCTGATAACAAAAATCAACAACCTCGTTCTTCAGGATGGATATATTGATCTTATTGCTTATGGGCCAGGTGCTCAGCCTAACCGACTAGAAATTAATAATCTTTCTGGTCAGGGTAATTTCGGTATTACCACTCAGCTAGCCGACAATATGGGTGACTTTATTCATATCGCCAATAAGGCTACCGGGCAGTTTGGTTTGATGGTTAATGACAGTGGTAAAGAACCGCAAACCACTAGCCCATTGACGGTGATCCATGCCAATAGCGGCGACGCCAGCTTTAGCTTATTGAATACCAATAACGCGGTCGATTTAGGTGTTTATCAGTACAAATTGTATAGCACTAAGTCTGGTGAAAGCACAGATTGGTATCTGAATACAGCTCCGGTTAACGCTGGTGACCAGCAGGCAAACGCATCCGGTAGTGGAACAATAAACAGAACGCTGAGCTCAAGTGCAAAAGGGGTTCTTAATATGGCTGCGGCTCCACGCCATATTCTATCTGCTGAGTTATCAACCCTTCGCCAACGCCAGGGTGATTTGAGCCTTGATAAAGCGGGGAATGCTGGCGTATGGGCTCGCTATACCAACGATACCAGTCGCCTGTCTGACAATAAAAATGTCGGTTTCAAGAATACCCTTAACGGACTAGAGATTGGCGGTGATAAGCAGATTGATTTAAATCAGGGGAAACTGCTGGTTGGCGTATTCACCTCTTATAGTAACTCTGACGTTAAGTTTAACGACGGTGGTAATGGTGAAATCAGAAGCTACGGTGGTGGTGCATATCTAACCTATCTAGATACCTCAGGTTTTTATATTGACTCAGTTCTCAAGGGCAATCACCTCAGTAATGAAACCCGTACCCAAATGAGTAGTGGCAATACCGGAACGGGTAGCTACAGCCAGAATGCTATTACAGCTTCACTGGAGAGTGGTTTTAGCATTCCCGTCTATCAAGACTATGCCTTAGAGCCTTACGCTAAAGTGCAATACTCCAAAATTGGCAGCGCGGATTACACCCTAAGCAACGGAATGAAGACTCATATTGATAATTCTGACAGTGTTCAGGGCGAACTAGGTACGCTATTCAGTACTAAGTTTTCATCAGGCGAAATGGTTCTTAAACCTTATGCCAAGCTGGCTATTGCCCGCGAGTTTATTAAGTCTAACAAGGTGGATATTAATGATATCGGCTTTAATAATGACTTTTCCGGCAACGTTGGCAAATATGGTTTAGGTCTTGATGCCGCTATTACCAACTATGCTTCTGTTTATGCTGAAGTGGATTATCAAAACGGTAATAAAGTTGAAACCCCAGTCAGGGTTGATGCTGGATTTAGAATTCGGTTTTGATAGTTAACGAGCTTGGTCCTGATATTCATCCTTTTATCCCAAAGGGAACATTAGTTCCCTTTGTTCTATTGTAAGTGGTAACCGGTGTATTTATTACCCCACGACTCCTAGCTAACCACTTTTCATCGATTGGTAGGAGGTGTCTAGTTAAAGTCTGGTTATGTATATTGAGAATGGTTTTTTATTATCATGGAGAACACCTAACTGGTGTTACTTGGATTCGTTGATGAACTAAAAATGCCTATTTTTAACGCATTCTACAACTGGCGTGAGATTCCTCGCTAAAAAAATCCAACATGAAACAACAGAACTCTTATTTGTAGTGATTATTGCCGATCAAAGATAAATAATCACAGCCAATATTTATACTAAGCCACAAACGAAAAAGACCTGCTTAAATAAGCAGGTCTTTAAATATGGCGGTGAGAGAGGGGTTCGAACCCTCGAGTCTAACCGTGAATTTATAACTTGATGATTTATATATTTAAAATGATATCGCTTTAACAAGAAATGTACCACCTGTTTGGACCACTTGCAAGTAAGTTTAATGCAAGAAATTTCTAAGTATTTAAATCAAAAATGCAAAACAGTTCACGTTTTCATACTTCAATATATAATTTCCTACTAATCAGATGTGACATAGTAGAAAATCAAAATTTACAAGTACATTGATTTTTCTGTCTATTCTGTATGTATTTTGATTTTATCTCACTGTAAATATGAGGCTTCGAAATGTTACTTCTCCATCTATCTGATATCCATTTTCGACGTGAAGAAATATCGACTCCTTTGGATCCAAATCGTCACATTAGAAATGAGTTGCTTTTAGATGCGGAAAAGATGTGTACACTCTTAGATAAAACGCCCTCGGCTATACTGATTTCAGGTGATATTGCCTTTGCGGCGCATTCTGACGAATATGCGTATGCTCTTACTTGGTTAGAACAGTTGGCGAAAGCATGTGGAACGGGTATCGAAAATGTTTTTATAATTCCTGGAAATCATGATGTAGCACGCGATAAATCGTCGGCTAAAATCGTTCAAGCTTTACATAAAGAAATAAAAACAACCCCACCTTCCTTGCTCGATGGGGTGATGCGAGGTTTACTTCTAGATGAAGACTCAAGCAAACATCTATATTCATCTTTAAATGAGTATAATTCCTTTGCGGTGCAATTTTTTTGCGATGTGAATGCCCCACATAGAACAATGACAACCCGAGATCTTGAACTTAATGATGGTTCAATACTGCGCTTGTTAGGATTCAATTCAGCATTAGTTTCTAGCAAATTCGATGAACCAGGTAGCCTATATGTAGATCCAGCTTGTTTTCAGGTAGTGAGAGAAAAGGGTGTTGAACATATTGTTCTTTGTCACCATCCTTTCTCTTGGCTAGGTCATGGTGAAGAATTACAAAACCATTTGAATGATATTTCGCGAATTCAATTATTTGGACATAACCACACTAGTCGTATCGAACTACAAGACGATTTTATACGGATTTCAGCAAGTGCTGCTCAGCCTAACAAAGAAGAGTATGGATGGGAACCTGGATATAATCTCATTGAAATAAATGTAAATAGTGACGGTGATTATCGCGAACTTGATATTATTGCTCATATTCGAATCTGGCAATCATCGCCAGGGCAATTTATAGCGAAAATGCGTAAGAACGATGACCATTATAGGAAAAAAATTCATCTTGATAACTGGTCTCGTCCGGAAAGTAAATTAACCGACTCTAATATAGCCAGTATTTTTGAGAAAGAGTCATTACAATCGATATCGGCAGCAAAGGTTTCTAAACCTGTTTCTAGTTGGCGCGATCCCATGGATAAATTACGTATTGTAAGTGTGCGATTTTATAAGCTTACATTAAGCCAGAAATTGACTATAGCTCGCAAATTAGGATTACTAGAGGATGAAGATCGAGACCAATCTAATTTTGAAAGATTTCGTCGGGTTTTTATCCTAGCTCAACAACGTGATTTAATAGGTGAACTAGATAACGAAATTAGCACAATAATTGCTAATGTAACCAATTCTAACATAGGGAGAATGTCGCGTGGCAGATTATAATTTTGCAGATCAATATAGGGCCGCGGGTTTAGCCCCAGGATCAGATATTATCCGATTACGCCAAAGTGCTTTTGATGATTTAAGGGAAAATCTAAATATTGATAATATATTAGATTTAACTCGAATCTATTTTGGACTTACTGTTCCGAGTGGAACTGATTGGTTTCGAAATGCGTTTTCCGAAAATGATCTTAGTTTTAGTATGATAGATAATGAACGTGAAGCTGCAGTATTAGCTGTTTGTTTATTATCAGCATCATTGTCTGATGGAAATATAAATGCAGGTCTAGTGCCTATAGTTACCGCAATAAACAGGCATCGTAGCCCTGTCTTACAACCTAATTTTTTAAATGAAGCGTTTCATCGATTGGATGAACTTTCAATAAAGTCTGAGCAAGGTTGCTGTATTACTGTTGATAAAATTGAAACTCCAAAAGAATGCCAAATTAGTACAGATATCGATGACTTTGAAGAGTCTCCAACTGACATATTAAAATTAGCAGAGATTGTCAGAACTGCCCATGAAGCATCAAGTGAGGCCTCTAAGACTATAGTGAAACAAGTTACAGATGTTGTTTATCCTTTAGTTGAACGAGTTGATATGCTGAGAGAAGAAGTCAGTATGCTATGGTGGTATATTGGTGGTTGGAGCCGAAAGTTGAATAAACCTTTTGCTGATTTAGATATCGGACTTGCAGCTTTAATGGCGGGATTAGATTTAGCTCATTTAACTCAACGTAAAAATGGTCCTATCGCTGCTAGAGCTATTCTTCAACGGGTCTTTATTGATTGTCGTTCTAAACCCAAAAAAGAAATTACATTAGACTCGGCCATTGAATCATTACCGGATACTTTAATCGGTTTACTTGATTTTCCTGAGAAGCTTAAAAGTATGGAGGATTTATGTCCTGTTAGTAGTGCCATCGTCAAATACCAAGTCATAGGTGGTAATGCTGCATGGCATGCTCAATTTAAAAAATCTACAGCGCTTGATCCTACTATTTTATTTACACCAATTGAATTATCAATGCAGATATATCGTGAATCACTTCTTCTTTCTAATATTGATTGAGTGTGGCTATGACAGAAATGTTAAGTTGTGGCAGACCAGACTGTGAGGTATCAAAAACTGGAATATGTATAGAGGGGCATTCTCCTCTCCAGTCCTGTTCTTTCTTTGGGAAAAGTAATATTGATGAGCTAGATGTACTTGAATATGATATAGCTGTCGAAGACATAATAGAAGAAAATGAAATACCAATAGAAGAATCTAGAATACGACTTCCCTCGGGAGAAAATCTGACAATAGATGAAGTTGACCGTTTTTTATTATATAGGCCAGTTCGGTTTGTTACTATTATTGGTGAGTTTGATAGTGGGAAAACTACATTGATCTGTTCCTTATATGAGAAATTTTTGAAAGGAAATTTTTCAGGGTATATTTTTAGTGGTAGCCGTACTTTAGTTGGGTTTGAGAAAAAAACTCACCATTCCCGAGTTGATTCTGGACGAGCGTCTCCCGATACAACGCGAACATCTCTTTTAGATGGATTACGTTATTATCATCTTTCATTAACGAAACATAGCACTGATTTATCTTCAAAAAGAATAGAGTTAATGATTTCTGATAGAGCTGGCGAAAGTTATCAAAGAGCACGGTATAATTCAATTTATATAGAAGAACTAATTGAACTTCAAAAATCAGACTATATTGTGATTTTATTAGATGGGGCTCGTTTAGCTGTTCCTTTTGAGCGTCATAATACGATGAGTTCTGTTCGACAAACCCTTATGGCTTTTATTAGTAAGGGGTATTTATCAAAACAGTCAAGAGTTCAAATAGTAACAACTAAAATTGATTTACTTAAACATATTGAGGACAGCGATTTACTTAATAAACTACTGGCTGAATTTAGAACTGGGCTACTTAATGATTTTGGGGAGTCTTTAGGTGAATTAATTTTTAGTGATATATCAGCTCGAGATCCTTTAAATAGTTATCCCATAGCTCATGGTGTAGACGCATTGTTAGATAGTTGGTGTGAACCTACACCTATTAATTATCAAAAAATGTATAATGACATTAATTTGACGACTGAATTTGATTTATTGTTATTAAGAACACCAACTAAGGGATAATTATGAAACCAATTCAACATTCAATAATCGGCTTGCCAGGTACAGGTAAAACAACTTTTATTGCGGCATTATGGCATTTACTTACATCAAATGAGATCTCAAGTAAGTTTGTCTTGAATGACCTTATTGGTGACAGAACCCATCTTGAAAGTATTGCAGATACTTGGCGTAGATGTGAAGAGGTCCCGAGAACTTCAATGGCTGCTGAAACTAAAGTATCAATGTACGTAAAAGATACTCGTACCAATGAAGTAGCTATTTTGCATTTTCCTGATTTTTCTGGGGAGTCTTTTGAACAGCAGCTTTTATCAAGATCTTGTACATCAGAATATCTTGAGGGTTTTTCTGGTTCTGGCGGTATAATGTTGTTTGTTAATGCTAATGATTCATTCGATGGTTTATCTATTGTTGATACTTATCCATTAGAATCAAGTAGTAAATTTGAGGGTGAGCCGGATTTACATACTGAGTGGGAACCAAATATGGTACCTAGACAAGTTAATCTTGTAGAACTTTTACAATTTTTAATGCATCCTCCTTTTGAGCGATGTTTACGTCGTTTAGTGATAATTATTTCTGCTTGGGATGTTATTGATACATCTAATCTTGAGCCTATAAAGTGGCTTGAAAAGGAACTTCCACTTTTGTTTCAATTTGTAAGTACTAATAAGGACAGCTTTGTGTTTCGTGTCTATGGGGTTTCAGCTCAAGGTGGGGATGTTAATAGTGATGCCAGAAAAGAATTAGCGATGAAAACTCCCAGTACTCGAATAAACTGTATAGGCCCTGAAACCAATCCTCATGATCTAACAAGTCCTATTGCTTGGTTGATGTCTAGTGAATAGTTCTGATAATAGTATGTCTTCAATAATTAAAATTCACCAATGCCTTTTTGGTTATCAAAATGGACATCGTTTACTTTCATCTTCAGAAATTCTTCCAAGAGATGTAGCATCTTTGCTTTTATTATTAAGCGATTTAGCGCCTGGGCTGACTTTATCAGTAAAGGACGGATATTGGACTGGCATCCCTCTACCTAATTCTAATATGTACGCTTTAATGCGTACATGGGCAGCCCATGAAATGTCTAGGCCTGGATGTGTCTGGACTCATGTATTAATTGTATCCTTCTCTGATATTTCAAGATTTATAGATCTTTCAGTCCTTATGAATTATTTTGTAAGACCATCTTTATCTATTGACTTTAATGAGTATAGTTCTCCTATATTCATTGAACCATTATCTTTAGTATTTAATAACAATAATGTCAGGGTGCGCAAACTTAGTATAATAAAAAAAATTGTCAATTCTCTTTATTATACAGATGAGCCAGCGAGAATTGTTTCAGAGTTCGGTGAGTTCGGTGAGTTCGGTGAGTTTGATGACTCAATATTTGCCGTATGGTCACAGCAATGGCCTCGTTTGAGACGAAATTTTTCGTTTAGGACTGCAGCAGGCTCAGGTGATTTTTTCATCGGTGAGAAAACTTTTGATTTAACTATATTAGTAGGTAATAACTACAGTATCGCTCCAATCCCACATAGAATAAATAGTGATATATTGGGGTGGGAAAGATATACGCTAGATGACCTCATTAGTGAGGAACCAACGGCCTTTAGACGTTTTATGTGGCGTTATGGCTCGGATATTCTTTTAGGGCGTCGAGGGTTTAAATTTTTAGCTAGTATATATAGTGTTACTCGAAGAGCTGTATTGGACGGCGAGGTTTTGTTTAATATCTTATCAGCTATATTGAAATTCTTTCCATCGGTTAATGATGCTAAAAATTTGAAAGTAGATCTTGTTGAGGGAGGGCAATACTCATTGCTGCCTTCTGTAGATTATTTGGATTTGATTGAGTTTTACATAAAGAATCCTATTTCAACTAAGTTACCAATTTTGCCTGAAAAAGCATTTGAATATATTCAGGATAACTGGATAGATAAGTCCAAAGAAATAATTTTCCTTAGCGAGTTGGCATTTGTAAATAATAATGAGATAGGTGATGATTTATTAAGGAGTTTTATAAAGTTAATTAACTCATCAGATTTTTTATATATAAAAAATAACAATTCTAATCTGATGGATAAAATACTTACTATTGAACCTTACTTCCTTAAAGTTAGTGATTTAGGTAATATGGAAAGCAATGATATTCTAATGCTTTTGAAATATCTTCCTGATAATGATGAGGTTTTGGTCAATGCAATTATTTCTACATTGCTTTCTATTGATGATTTTTCTATTGTTATTGAGATATACAATAGATTCCCAGTAATTACTCTTAGAAAAGTTATTGCTGAAGTTGAGGCATTTAATTTAGGGGGAGGTTATAAACTAGCTAATTCGTGGCTTGATATTCTTGCTGAAACTTCAACTGTAAAAATGATGAGTGAGTTTATTTGTACATCAAAGTCAACTTCTGCATTAAGTCTTTATGCATCTGTAATAAAATATGACTTGTCTTCTGAGGTTACTGTTTGGTCGACAGGTTTAGGTGACGCAATAGATAATTTGCGTGGAAATAAGCGGAAGCCATTCCTTATTTTTATTTTGACATTAGCTTTGAGGAACAGAAATTCTGATTGTGAACGGTTATTTGAATTTGCCTTTGAGGAGGTTTATCAATATTTAAAATACTCACAATTAACTTGGGAGCAAAAAGATAATTTATTATATTACGTTCCAGCATTGAGCGGAATATTTGAATGGGATAGTTGTCTCAGACTGTGCAATGGAATAGTACGTATTTATATAGAAAATGGGCTTAAATCAGATAGTTTTAAAAGGCTAACAAAAGAGAAATGTTTATTTTCAAAACTTTTAAACATAGCTGGAGGTACTGAGATTGGGCGTTCATATATAAATAGCATTAATGATTAATTATATTTTTAAATTTAACGTAAATTACTTTGTGAATGTTTGGTTATAAAGATAGTCATAGTGGAAACTAATTATTTAACTCACTATGACATTAATAATTACTGAAGCTGTAACTTAAAGTAAACGCCTTCCCAAGCTATAACCGCCGTTTTATCATCATCCAGCGTAATAAACTCGGCTGAATCTTTCGGACAACTGAAGGTATGAACCGCGATATTCTTAGCTTTTAGATTGAGTGGGGAAGCATAAGGCTCACTATCCAGCCATTCAGCAAGCGGCTTAATTTCATAGCTCNTGGTTAGCCCGCACGAATCCAATTTAATGAAAGGGGATAGGTAAGACCCACCGTATATTTGAACCATTTTGCCTTTGTACTTACTGATTTGGGCGTTGTCCATGGTGCAGACTTTGCCACAGACACCACTGACAATTTTCCATTCGCCGTCTACACGAGGGATATATCCAGACTCGGTACTCTCTGGTTTGCTAAAGGTGATGCGCATTTCTTTAACGGCAGGATTCATCTTCTGCATAACCTTATTGCCTGAACTAAAGTCACTGTCGCCCATTACGCTCGCGTATTCAGCGTCAGATACACGTTTACTGGCGTNATCGTCGTTAAAACGCAGGTGGAGTGTTTTAGCATATTTCGATAACTGGCNTTTGCCGTAGCTGGTGACTACACCNGCATAATCCCATTCNTANCCNGNNAGNTTAAANNTGGATTGATTTACTTTTTCTAAATCCTTTAATGACATACCTAAGGCCACGCCTTCAGGTGTTTTCCATGCGCTACCGATAATATTAACCGCNANAGGCTTGACGAAAGGCTTATCCCAAACGACCTGAAGCTCTTTCTCGCTATTGCCAGGGAAGAGGACGGTAACTTCCATCTCATCATCTTCAGGTAGCGGGATCTTCTCGCGTTTAACCTGTTCTTTACCCAGCAGGGCAATCAAGTCAGCTTCAGAAGTATTGGCTGTTACAGGGCCAGCAGACTCACTAGGGACGATTACCATCTCTTCTGCAAGTACGGGGCTACAGAATAATAACCACATAAATAAACCGATTATAATTTTCATATTAATTCCCTTAATTAAACCTAAAGTAGTTTGGTTGTTATTTGTTTTAATTTCGTCTTTCAGATGCTTTTTGTGCCCAATATTCAGCCTTTTTTTCATCTCTTGGGACATCAACACCGAAGTGATATTTACGGCTTAGTTGGTTCTGTGCGAAGACATCACCAAGTTCAGCCGCTTTGGTATACCAATAAATCGCTTTTTTACCGTCTGGTGGGAGTAAGCTGTAGCGGTCATACATTTTGGCTATGTTGGTTGAGGCGGGGGCATATCCTTGGTCAGCAGCCTTTTTATACCAATATTCAGCTTTGACATAATCTTTCGGTAAGCCATACATAGTTCCTTCTCTGTAGACCCAACCTAATACATCTTGGGCCTTAACATGGTCTTGTTCTGCGGATTTTGTTAACCAATAAACAGCCTCCTTATAGTTCTTTTTGGTTCCTTTTCCAGAAAAGTACAGTGATGCTAATTCATACTGAGCATCTCGGTCTCCCTGTTTTGCTGACTTTGTATACCAGTACAGGGCTTGTCCATAATCTTTTCGTTGCGTTGATGTGTTGTAATAGAAATCACCCATTTTTCTCTGGGCTTTGATGTTATCTTTTTCCGCTAGTTCCCTGTATAGATTGAACGCCGATGTATATTGGCCAGATTTATAAAGGTCATCTGCTTTTCTTAACGCTTTATCATCACTGTTATGGCTGAATATGTAGATTATCCCGACGAGCAAGAGGATTACGGTGAAAATAATAGGGTATTTCTTAGTCATTTAATCATGTCCTTTTCTTAATATTCGCTGAACGCTGGAGATGCTAATTCCGGCTCGTCTGGCGGCTTCGGCTTTGGGAATACCTATTTTGATAAGCTGAATGACTTCATCACGCTTGTTCATGGCTGTTGGTTTGCGACCTTTGTATTTACCCTTGGCTTTTGCCAGTGCAATACCTTCGGCTTGACGTTCCAGCATCAGTTCCCGCTCAAAGGTGGCAATGGCTCCTATCAGCGTCAGCATCAGCTTTCCTGTGGGTGTTGACGTATCAATGCCCAGATTCAATATTTTTAAGCCTACCCGTTGACGCTGGAGGAATTCAGCGATTTCCAGCAGGTGTCGGGTATTTCTGGCTAACCGGTCAAGCTTGGTGACGAGGACCACATCACCTTCACGTACAAACTCAAGCAGCGAGCTAAGCTGAGGCCGGTGATTGTCGGCACCGCTCACTTTTTCCTGAAAAACCTTATCGCAGCTTTTCAGTGCTTCCAGTTGTGATTCTAAGTTCTGTCCGGTCGTGCTGACCCGGGCATATCCAACCTGAGCCATGTCTTTCTCCTTGGTCAATAGGGCTTGGTATACTGAACAGACTGGTCAAAAGGGTGAAACCGACTCTATTGACCGGTAAAAACCGCGTTATTCGAGCCGGTCAAATAACCAAGGTCTATTGAGTGGTACCAAGCGTTAATAACAATAAAGGCTACCCGTGGTGGATAGCCTTTGATGAGGTGGTGGTAAGTAAGTGGNAGGGTGTTATTTATACAATCGGGATGGTTGCAGGGGGATCTCACTGATTGAGCAATGCATCCGGTTCTTGCTTAGCCCCTGAATCTGCTGATGGAATATTACGGATAGCCATATCGTGACTTTCATTTAAGTCGCTTTTGTCTCCGTCATCGTTACCGTTAAGATGGTTAAAGATAACGCCACCAGCGACAGCGATT
>NZ_ATYS01000008.1 GCF_000427805.1 Budvicia aquatica DSM 5075 = ATCC 35567
GTCATCACGAGACTGGCTTTCACCCACGCCAGGCAAGTCAATCAACGTTAAGGTTCGATGACCCCATGTTAAGTTGAAGCGTTGGGCTTCCCGAGTACATGATTCGATATCGCTAACGGGCGACAATTCTGCTTTAAACAGCGCATTACACAGGCTGGATTTACCCACCCCGGTTTTACCCATAATGCCAATAACGGGGTCATAATCGATAATGGACTCCAGACGTTTTAGGATACGTTGGGTAATGTCATGCGGAAGTGCGGTCAGTTGCTTTTCAATCAAGCGTAAGCCGGTGTGATATATTTTCATAAATAACCTTTCGNGTATTCAANATTTCATTAATAAAAACATATTCCTACAGAAATACGTTTCTCATGGGGGACATACACGTAGGTGATATAGAGCTAAACGCGGTTCCAAGTTAAAACGATAGACGTTTTGTTACCGTTTAAACGTACCGCTATTCATCAGATTGGCTATTCATCAGCCAGATAGCAGGCTCTTGGTGGTAGACGTATTAACGTCATTCGGGTTCTGGGATGAGAAAGGCTGCGGGGGCTGCTATCGTTGGCAAAATGAATGCATTAATGTAGCGTGGTCATTGATGATGGCTGCGTTAGGTTCAGTTATCCGTAATGCAGTACGCTAAACCGATATGATAAAACCCAAAAAACAGAAGATTACGGCCAAGAACCTCAGTCATATGATCCAAGGGATTGAATGTCAGGCGATGTATGAGCCTACCGCCTTGATTGATCGTTTGTACCAATGATAATCGTCACCCCCAGTGTCAGGATTGATCGTCGCTGACAATGACTGAAGTAAAAGAAATTTTAATCAATAAAAGTAAGAATAACTCACCAAGTTAACGGCATAATTATAATAAAAGTAGCGTTAAAGGGACATAGATCTCTCTACTGTCATTTATACCAGCTAGACGCCTTGCTCTTATTCTGGTGTTATAGTTAAAAAATCCGCCTCCTTTTTCGCTCGCTATCTTATTGTTGTTGATTTTACTTATTTTCACCCTAGGCATTGAGGGTAGAAATTAAGTGACTGAGCTGGAAACTGACAGGGTTAAGTGATAACTCCCGACGGCCTTCAATTTCATGAAGCTATTTCAGTATAGTCTTAATACGTATCTGTAAACAGGGATCCACAGATGAACCCATTACCGCTTAGCCAATGGATTGACATAACTGCCACATCCAATATGCAGCTCTATGCCGTACTCGCCAATACCGGAAACTCCCAAGCTATGCGGGAATATTACCTGCATGACGGAACCCAAACCCCCTATGGACTTTATTCTGGTACACCCTACGCCGACTGGTTTGAGGTGATGCCGATGGTTGTGCCGATCAGTAACAGCAGCCCGTTTTTGGATTGGGTGGCCAGTACGGAACATCAGGATTGGGGATGGCTGGCCCGCTCACCGTTTAGTCTTGAGACGATTGCCGAGCATATGCGAGGGCTGACGCAGGTCTTTCTTCCCACTGGTGAGCAGGTATTTTTCCGCTACTGGGATGGTGAGTATATGGCCGAGCACCTTCGTTACTTTGGCGATGACTGGCGGCAGGTATTACCGGCCTTTCCTTTCTATTGGGTGAATGGCGAACACTTTACCGTGCACATTTCTGCCCATAGCGAAGCAAAAACGTTTCCATGGTGGGAAGTGCCTCAAGGCTTGATCGACAGCATGTTGCAGAAAAGCACCAAGCCGCTGTTAGAGAGTACGTTGGAGATATTGCTAGAAGAGCATGGGGATGATTATTTACGATTTAACCTACCCACATTAACAATAAAAATTGAGCGCCTGTTAGCACAAGAAACCTCATTCCGAGATATGGATGGGTTATTGAAAAAGATCATTGCAGAGCTAGACATATAACGCGACCCATTGATTGTTCAATACAGGCAAACAGACAGTTATTTCATTAACACATTAGCAAGGATGTTTAAATGGACCTTCAGCTTAACAGTTTCGGTGGCAATTCAGATAATGCAGACCTGTGTAAAGCGTTGTTACTGACGTTACTTCCCGCGGATAAACTCCTTGAATCGGTCCAAGCAGAGCTTAAAACCTGCTTAAATGATTACCGTCAACAAATGAAAAGCCAGTGGAAGCAGGGACTGTATGGCATGGACCAGCAATTTACTGCGAACGAGAATGTTAAAGTTGAAAAAGCCACAACGACTTCGGGTAAAAAAATAGCCATCACCGCCAGTTGCCCGAAGAAATCGCTGGTACTTTATCATGGCTTCGAAACTGCCGGTCAATCTATTCCTTTTAAGGGGACTCAGTTTGAAATTCATGACGTCACGTGGGATGACAGTTGGACCGCGAAAGTGAAAGCGGCGTTTATCAAGGGGAGAATGGACGATGGCGAAGCATTGGTTTCTGAAGAGCAAGGTGAAGATTACAGTACCGAAAAGGGCGATAGAATTTTAGGTGAGGCAATCAAAATCACGTCGAGTGGCGAAATTAAAAATAAGTTAAACCCATCCAGTCCGAATCAATTAGATGAAAATGGGATGGCTGAAATTGAAGGGTTAGACGGCACGAAAGAGTACATCGTCATTTTTGAGCCAAATATAACCGAAGAAGATTTTAATACGCTGTATGCCTCCTATGACGTTGCCATTAAGAAATTTAGCGGGATACTGGCAACGTTCTGGAGCAAACCCGATCCTGAAAATTTCAATAAAACTCAGAAACAGCAATATGCTGACTTTTATGCCAGCGTTGTTGCCGGTACGTATGAGGGCAGCGATGTCGGTGAGAATCTCGCTGCGTTGATGAAAGGGTTACTTGAAGGTCTTTATGCCCTTTGGTGCGGATTACGGGACATCGCGCTGTGGGTCACCAATCCGATAAAGCAAGCCAAGACGATTAATAAGATAATCAGTAACCCCGACGCGATAAAAGCGCAGCTTGAGAAAACCGGTAAAAGCCTCGATAGCATATTAAGCATATTTAAAGATGAAGCCTTGATGTTCATCGTGATTAAGTCGGTGATAAGCTATTTTCAGCTATTAACGCCTCAGCAATGTCATGTCTTACTTTCTAATGGTTTTGGGCAAGCATTGCCTCAGATAATTATCTCTATCTTCCTCCCCGAAGTGAAAGTTGACCTCATTTTAGAAGGGCTCACAACCGCCGGTTCAACGAAACAGAATAAAGAAGACTATAAAAAAATGCAGGACAAGTTAAAAGATTTAGGAGGTCAAGCCAATGCCCAGTAGTCCACTGATGTTTAAAGGATTCAAACGACTCATTGACCCCATTCGCGAGATCCTCACCGAGGCGGCTGATAGCGTTGCCACGGCAACGGTACAAAGTAAACTGGCACGGGGTGGCGGGATCCGCTCTTCAGAACTGCAACGCGTTAACCTTGGCGGCACTCGGGCTACCGTGCATTCATCAGAAGTCACCATAGAAGGCACCCAGCTCACGACAACCTCCAATGTTCCTGATGCCAATAAACCTTCAACAAACCCTGCGGGTGACGTCAGTTCCGGTACGAATGACCCACTCAGTGGCGACCCTATCTCGATGGTGACCGGCGAAGAGCGCCTGACCTTAGTCGATGGCGTGCTGCCCGGCCTGATGCCGTTTACCTTTCAGCG
Source organism: Budvicia aquatica DSM 5075 = ATCC 35567 (assembly GCF_000427805.1). Lineage (GTDB taxonomy): Bacteria > Pseudomonadota > Gammaproteobacteria > Enterobacterales > Enterobacteriaceae > Budvicia > Budvicia aquatica. The sequence goes on from NZ_ATYS01000008.1 coordinate 3,631, forward strand.
CACTTATGCCTCGTCGGCGGTTGAAACCCTTAATGGCCTAGGCTTTGGTTGGAGCCACAGTTTAAGCCATCGGCTGCTGTTTGAAGACGGCCAAGTTGAGTGGCATGACCATGAAAATATCATTATTTCCTTTCCTGAACCGGTTAATGGTAAAGCGACCATCAGCAATCAGATGTCGGGTGCAGAGATTGCGTTAACCGCAGGTGATGGGATATATCAACTCACGCAGAGCCGAGGGCAAGGAATATACCGCTTTCAGCGGCAAGGGAATGAAGCCCGTCTGATTGCCATTACCAATCAATATGGGCAAGGCGTGACGGTTAAATACGATGCGTTTAGGCGAATTTCTTCCGTCATTCAGGAAGGCGCTGCGCGTTATCATTTTGACTACCATGTCGATTTTCCTGAGCTGATGACTCAGATCGTCCCGTCGATATATCGCGGTGCTGATTTCAACGAAACGGACGGCTGGCAGGCGCTGCCGCCCATCATGACCTACCACTATAATGATAAAAAACAGCTTATTAGAACAGTCTCTGCCAGTGGTGAGCAGGAGCTATTCGCTTATCGTGATGACCATGTGCTTATTCGTCGTGAACTGGCCGGTGGTGCGGTATTCCATTGGGAATGGGACGGTGAAGGCAAACACGCCCGTTGCCGTCGTCAATACGGTAACTTTGACCAGTTAGATATTCATTATCAATGGGATGATGAGAAAGGGTTATCCACCGAAACCCATCGGGATGGCACTCAACACGTTTATCAACACGACGGTGCCGCTCGGCTTATTTATGAAAAAAATGCCGCAGGCCATGAGATACGCCAAACCTTCGATGACAAAGGCCTGTTAATTTGCCGTCAAGAGGCTGACGGCAATAAAACCCATTACGAATATGACAGCGATGGTCACCGGGTGGGCGTAACGTACCCAGATGGTCAATCCGTTCGCTACGACTATTTTCTCGGCACATTGCGGTTTATTCGCCATTTTGGCGAATTAGGGAAAGAGCAGCGCTGGGCCTATCACTATAATGACCAGAATGAAGTCAACTGTCAGGTCTCACCGGGCGGGCAAGAGACGCATTATCATTACGATGAACAGGGCAAGATAGCCCGCGTCGACTATCCGAACCAAACCCACCAATCCTTTCGTTGGGATACGTTAGGCCGTTTGGTTGAAGAGGCGCTTAGTCATGGCGGTCTTCGCCATTATGAGTACCAGAACTTATCCACTCAGCCCTCAAAAGTCACCGATGAGCACGGTCAGGTTATTCTCTATCATTGGGATGCGGCGGGCCGTTTAGCCGAACAGACCTTCCCCGACGGCACGCGCCGCCAATATACCTACAACGCTTACGGGAAAGTGACCTCATTCACCGATGAACTGGGGCGAACTACCCGGTATGACTACGCGGAGCCGCTGCATTTATTAACCCGTAAACAGCTACCCGACGGCAGCGAACTGCATTATCGTTACGACAATACGCACCTTCAGGTGAGCGATATTATTAACCAAAAAGGCGAGATTTATCATATTGGTTATACGCCAACCGGCTTAATGAGCGAAGAGATCGGTTTTGATAACGCCAAAACCACCTACGCTTACGACCGCAAGGGGCAGTTGGCCGCGAAGTGTGAGTTCGGCAATGAGCATGACAGCGAGCCGTTAGTCACTCACTATCTGCGCGATCCGATGGGTCGGGTGTTAATAAAAGTGCTGCCGGATGGTACCAAAGACCGCTATCACTACGATGAATTTGGTCAGCTTCAGCAAATTTTAGACGACCAGAATAACGTGCTGGCGTGGGAATATAATCAGAACGGCCAACTGACGGCGGAGCATCAGAGCTGGGCGACGATGCGCCATTATTATGATGATGACACCGGTCAACTCAGGGCGAGTAAATTGCCCGATGGTCAGATGATTGATTATCGCCATATTGATGGGCAACTGCGGGGAATGACGTTAGACGATAATCCTATCGCGGCCTTTAATTATGATAACGGCGGTCGGGTGCGCGAGCGTCGTCAGGGCAATGGGCTGGTTAACCGCTATCAATATGACCATCTCGGGCGTTTAACCGAACATCTGTTGCGTGAAGGGTTTGAAGATAATCCACAAACCTTATGGCAGCAGCACTACGGCTACCAGGCTGACGGTGAATTAACCACCATCAGCGGTAGCAATGCCCGAGAGTATCAATACGACCCGATTGGACAACTGATTAGCGCGGGCGACCCGCAGGCCAAGGCCGATGAGCATCATGCCTATCACGTTGAAACTTTTCAGTATGATGTAGCAGGCAACCGCATTAGCGGCGAAGGCACAGTAGACAATGCTGCAACTGGTAACCGTTTATCCTTCTTCGGCGACCGTCATTTTGAATATGACCGATTTGGCAATCTGATTGCTGAACGCCGGGGCACCGAGCATAAGTTGCTCACCACTTACGAATACGATTGCCGCCACCGGTTAATTAAGCACGTCTCGCCAAATGGCCGAGTCTCCACCTATACCTACGACCCCTTTAACCGCCGCACCAGTAAAACGGTAGACGGAAAGACTATAGAGTTTATCTGGCAAGGCAGTAAGTTAATTGTTGAGTGTTCCGATAAAGACACGGTATGGCGCAGTTACCTGTACGAACCGGGGACGTTCCGGCCGCTTGCCTTAGTCGAGGGCAATGCCAAAAAGAATCAGAAGATTAGGACTTACTGGTATCAAAATGACCATCTGGGTACGCCGCATAGCTTAACGGATAGTCTCGGTGGACTGGTCTATAGCTGTAGCTATAATGCCTATGGACAGGTTCAAACGGAAACTCAGCATCAGCAGGAAGAGCGCGGGCTAAGAGTTGAGACTAACCTTCGTTTTCAGGGGCAGTATGCGGATGAGGAAACTGGGCTCTTTTACAATTTAAATCGGTATTATGATCCGGCCTTGGGGCGGTATTTGACGGCTGACCCGATTAAGTTGGTGGGTGGGTTGAATTCTTACGTTTATGTTGATGGAAACCCTGTGAACTGGGTAGACCCGCTGGGGTTGAAGGGAATGCCGGGTTCCGAGACGAAGCCAACTGGCGATAGAAGTCCTGAGCCTAAGGTGCGACTACCCAGAACAAACGGACATTGGGAAGGAGAACCAGGAAATGGTAATTGGTATTCTGATTTACCTGAAGTAAACGAGGTTACTGGCGGCGAACCCATCCCGTTTAAGAATGGACGCCCAGATTTTTCTAAGTGGTCATTCAGTGATATTGAATTCGAACCAGGACTGTTAGATGGTAGTAATCGAGATTTTTCAGCAGTTTATGTAAAGGTTAAAGATGCAATGAGTCTCCCTACAAATAATTCTGCAAGAAATTATTTAAGATCAAAAGGAATAACGCCACATCATCTAAGTGATACTGTCATACAGTTATTACCTACGAAATTACATGGTAAGATACCACATATAGGTTCAGCATCAGATATGAGAAATGGTGGGTAATGTTATGAAAAATTCCAGTAAGTTATATCTTGAATCATTCTCTGGAGAGAAAACTGAAATCGAAGAGATCGATTTTAGTAATGTATTGTCATCCGAACATAAAAAGTTGCTTCGTGAGCATGATGGTGCAATAACTTTCACTAATGGTGCGAGATTCAAAATCAAGAGGAACAAACGTCCTCAAGTCAGTGATAGCGATGGATGGGTTTCTGTCGATTTTTTGTTTGGTTTGGGGACAGATACGAATAGTCTATCTTTCAATAACATGAATAAACCAGAAGAACTCGAGGACGTTACGATTATTGGTGGGGTTCAAAGTGGTGACTTTATTTGCATTAAAAACGATAATGGAAGTGTGTATTACTGGTACCATGAGTCATTTAATGAAGATGAATCGCTATTTTATCTATCTAAAGATTTTAGTGAGTTTTTCAACAATCTGGAACCAGATGAGAAACTTGATCCGGAGGTGGAAAAAAGAGTGAAAGGAATTGTTAAATGTGATCTTGGTTTTTTAAAAAATTTGTAACAGATTATACTTTTATCGTTAGTATGTTATGGACTATCACTGATATTTACCTATTATTTTTGCAGGTAACATTCAGGTGACCGGTGCCTAATGTCAAGAAACCAAGTACACTGGCAGGGTAAACTCGGTAATGGTAATTGGTATTCTGATTTACCTGAAGTAAACGAGGTTACTAGGGGCTCCAGCTCCTTTTAGGAATGGACAACCAGATTTTACTAAGTGGCCGAAAGGTGAAATTGAGTTTCCTGAAGGGATGTTAGACGGACGTGATGCAGACTTTGATAAGGTTTATATTAAGTTGAAGGAGTTAGGCGTTAGAAAAACAAGACTCAAGCGAAAAATTGGTTATCTATTGAAAAAATCACTCCTCACCATCTAAAATGAGGAATGCTACAAAATGAATTTAGATAATTTTAAACAACTGCACCCTTATCTATTTCGTAAAGAGTCAACTAAATTAGTTGATTATGACTACTACCATTTTTTTTCTAAAGATTATATTTCATTAATACAATCCTATCAGGGAATGATAGCATTTGAGAATGGGGCTGTTTTTAGAACAAATTCAAAAATTCCAATAATTACTAAAGGGTATATTACGGTTGATTACCTTTATGGGGATTGCAAAGATGAAAATGGTCTAAAATATAATATTGTTGATGCATTCGATATCATGCCTGATGATAATTTTCTCTCATTTGGGGAGTGTCCCGGGGGGAATAAAGTATGTATTCATAAAAATACAGGTAATGTGTATTTTTTCTGGCACGAAGCCCCCCATGATGATGAATGTTATTATTATCTGACTTCTAGTATAGATATGTTTATTGAAAATCTTGAGACCGATCCTGATGATGAGGATATACAAGACTTAAGCAATGTAAACGTTTCTCATAGTTTACTTGAACTTATTAAAAACTCTAAAAATAAATAATGGGTAAATTTAAAAATCACCAAAAGTCAGTTTTTGGTGATTTTCTTAATGCATTAGTTTCAATATTGTTCAATTGTAGTGCAATCGCTTAGCCTTCTTTGGCGATCACCATTTTGAATATGACCGGTTTGGTAATCTGGTTGCTGAATGTTCAGATAAAGATACGATCTGGCGTAGTTATGTGTATGAACCTGACAGTCATCGACCTTTGGTGCTGGTTGAAGGAAATGCCAAAAAGAATCAGAAGATCCGGACGTATTGGTATCAGAATGACCATCTCGGTACACCGCACAACCTGACCGATATTCAGGGACTTGCAAACTGAACGGAGTGGAACCGGATCGCTACTTTACCTATGTGCTTGATGTTATTGCAGACTAGCCGGTAAACAGGGTCAGCGAACTGCTGCCGTGGCGCATCACACTACCTGTGGAATAACTCTCTTCGTCAATACGGTTATCGCTGGACGCTTACTATTTAAGCCAGTTGGAAGCATTATCAAAAATTCTGGTTAGGTCCCAAACTAGCGCTCCATTCTTCAAGCGTTTCATCTTTCAAAGGCGGATATTTAAGCTCAAACTGCTTAAATACATGAGACATCAAACTCAAGCACTTAGCTGTTGATTCATTGCCTTTTTTTGATAATTCATGCGAGCGCAGCATTTTTATTTTTTCGCAATCTAACGTAGCCGCCTTGTGAACCTCTGCAATGAAATTTAAATCAATAGAAAGCCCCCTAGAAATTAACACCTCTAAATAGTGATTGATTTGATTTATTTTACTCATGGCTAATATTGTATGCATCTGAGAATTTTTATTTTTAGTTGCGCCAAGCCAATAAGATAGACTTAGATCAGATAGCTCATTCAGTAACTTGACTACATGGTCAACAGTTGATTTACTTTCTGCTCTTGTGGCTAGTCGCTTGGCATTTCTATAAACTATATTCCATGTAAAAAAAACAAGAATTATGCTTGTTAAGCTTAGCATCCAAGAATATTCAGACATCGAAACCATCGTTTACACGCCCATCCCTAATTTTGCGGTGTAGCTTTATTAATTAAGTTATCAACTAAATTTTTATAAAATGATAAGTCAGCCTCAACAACTAGGCGTTTTTTAACTTCATCTTTCGCTATGTACTCTTTTCTAATTAATCCACCGATTGACTCCTCTAAGAAAGACGAACCAATGCCAATAGAAATCCCCCTAAGATCAAGCAAGATGTCTTCATCACTATTCTTGAATGCAGGGAGTAATATTTCTTTTCTAAAACGCTCCCCGTTATCAGGACCATCTGACGACCAGCGTCCGAAGGGAGTGTTCGAAAAATTTTTAAGTAAAATGTTAATCATCATTTTTCCCCCTGTTAGGAACCAAGCTCCACTCAACTAAAGTACCCGGTATTTCATCGTCTTGATACAACGTTTTGGGTTGGCTTTCATTAGAACCATAATGATATTTTGTATGCCCAGTAAGAATAAGCAAGCTTTCATTCTTTGCACACCCAACACCTATCGGCCTTTTGATATCTTCGGAGCCATTTCCCCTGCCATTATCGCCAGTACACGTATTTCCCTGTGTCATAGCCTCCGTCACAGCATTAAGCTCTAACATTCGTTCAGCCGCTTGTGGTAAGGCTAATGTATTACAATACGAACGCGTTATCCCCATTCCAAGATCACATATTATAAATACAACTTTATCTTTTGAAGGATCAAACCAAGCACATTGCCACCATCGAGATCCTTTCATTACCTTAATATCAGGCTCAAATATCAATGAGTTATATGCATGATGGTGAACATTCAGCATAGCTTCACTTATCCCTGAGGTCAGTAATCGAAATTGTGTAGACGTAAGCTGAGCTCTTTCTGCTAAAAATAATGCCGTAGCACTTGAATGCTCTGACGGATTAGTTGAAGATTGAAAATATCTCCCTTCTTTTGTTAGGTTGTCAAGCTTCCTAAAAGTTCCAGCCATTAAAGCTTTAGATAAACCCGTTGCAACAATCCATCGATGACCTTCAGGATTTTCATTTTTCTTAGGGAAAAGCACCCTAACATTTTGCCCTGCATTCTTGCTATTAGCGGATAATTGAGCCCTATTAACTATAGCAAATAACAACAATGATGCCGATGCAGTAGCGTACCGCACCTTAGATAAGTCTATAGTAAGAGCCTTATTATCGCGAAATGCAATTTGATTCACTAGTCTCAAGAACTCAAGGCAATTACTTCTGTAATCATGCGTCTGTAAGCAAAACACTTCTGGAGCGACTAACTTTGGTTCAGTCATATTACTATGTGAATCAATCCGTTAATTTATAACATAAAAACCATTATGCTTTAGTTGGTTTGGATATACAATCGCTCAAAATGCGGACTTGATTTGGCTTGTTCATAGAATATGAAAGAAGTAAGTGCATATCAGCCTTGATTTAAAAGGGGCTTTCGCCCCTTCCCTTATGTTGCTTTCAACTTTGTCACAGGCTTAATATCTTTAACAAACGTGAATGTTAATATTGTAGTCTGTCTAACAGCAGACATATCAATACCATCCTGACATTGAGCTATCAAAGTTAAAAGTGCCAAAATACTTGCATATTTATCCTCAGGGCCTATGTTCATGATGCTGCCCCGCAGAGTAGTTGAGATAACTTAGTTATCCCCTTTGCTGTGACAAGAACTTGCTCAACTACTTTCTCACTACCATCGCTTCGTGAAACGGTCGTTACTTTATGTTCCAAGCAGCCCTGCTGAATTTTGTCCTGATAACCAACCCACAACTTGCCACCAGTGCGGCGATAAATCCAACGATGTTCTAAAAGAGTATTGAACATAGTCCTTGGTTGAACCTGCAGGTGCTTGGCAGCATCAGTAATACACATACTGCCCTCTGTTTAGCGCTGATAACCGGTCAACAAACACCTGATAGCCGGTTTGTGCTACATCGTTCTTATCCGTCCATTGCTTGACCTGCATATTACCAGACACGCTGATTAAATCACCTTTCTCATGGTTGGCGATTATCTCAGCTAACGGACCAAAACCCACGACGCCCAGCCAGAAAGCGACCTGTCCATCTGTTGCGCTATGGTAAGGTCACAAGACTGCCAGTCGCCCCATAGATATTTTACGGGTAGCTCAGTCTATTTATCTTCATGAAGTTGACAATCGACAAATACACCAGCATGCATAAAGCCAAAGACAATCCTATTTTTCCACCCTAGGATCACTGTGCATTTACTGGTTTTTCCATCCGCTTACCACAGAATAGATACTCTATCAGAGTGTGATAGTCATTAAAGATATAATTCCGTCGCTGAAATAGTTCATCAATAATGATTCTTATCGATAAAACAATAAATAGAATATCGTTAGGCATTACAAATGTGGTGTTGGAACGGGGCTAGATAGAGGAGATTGAAAAAGCTAAATTAAGGTCATCATGCAGAATGTCTTAATAGGTGCTTATGCCTCCTCAATGCTGGTCTTACACTGATAGACATCATGGGAATGGTAACGGCAGAAGTTACGTTGCCAGAGGCTATATAGGGGGCTGTAGGCAGCAATTGGCTCAGGTGTCATACCAAGCTGGTACCCCAACTCCCGACTAAAGTCGAAATCAATGGCATAAGTTGATTCTTGGCCAAACGGTGTAGCTATATAGGTAAACTCGGTTACGTAACAGATATGCCAGTGATTTTCCTGTTTCCTTTCTATCCTAATTTCCACAGGGCGGTAACCGCCCGATTTTGCCGTATAGTCCGGATTGCTGTAATTGAGCGTGATACTGAAGACCTTAGGGTGACGTTCAATAACGTTGGCTAGCAATGTAATAAATGGTTTAAAAATCGGTAAATCACAGGTGATCGTTAAATGTGGTGTTTTTCGTTTTAGTCGTGTAGATTTTATTTTCATGAATATGTCTCATTTTTATGGTTTATTGTGAACAAAAAGAGAGGTGGCAAAAGCCACCTCTCGGGTTTTAGTCATATTTGGCGATTTATTTTAGACTGGTGTGTGGCGTAGCATTAACCATTCATTCAGCGCTGACTCCAGCCAGCCAACAGATTTTTTACCTAACGGAATCTGTCGCGGAAATGTTGGGTCATACCGGGGTGATTTGGGATTGATCCAGTCGTAAATGGTGGATCGTGCCACACCAATTTTCTGTACGACATCACGTAAACGTAAAATTTTTATTGTTTGTCTGGACATAGATGCTTGCTCTTCGTGGCTTTAGGGAACGGTCTGCAGATTACAACGATTTAAAATATCATTAAATCGCTCTGCCAAAAGTACTTTTTTACTGTAAGCACTTCACATTCACTTTTTTGGTAACAATATGAGAAATAGTAATTTAGACATTTTGTTTGAAACGCTTTCTGATGCATTTGAATACTGCATTAAGAACATAGCGAAGGGTTCTAAAGATTCAAGAAAATATGCCGAAGAGACTAGCGAGTCATCCATGAGTCGGTACAGAAATAATGCTAAAGAAATTGTCGATAAGTATAAGAATGGTAGGTATGTAGACGAAAAAATTGACTCAAAAGGTGTGTATGTTGCCAGAAGAGAAACGACAATCCAAGAGTATATAGACAGTGCGACAATGAAGGCATCTTTTATCAGTGCCTTGTATGCCAAGTATGATGGCTTTCAAGGTTATCTTCCGCTTTCCTTTGTATGCCACCAGTGGGGAACCCATCAATATCACAACGGTAAAAAAACTGAGGGACGCAAGTTTTTGATTGATGCATTAAAGTTTGTATATATGTGGTCAGGTGCCGTGGAGGTTTTAGATATTAAAGATTACGCGGAAGAAATTAAGCAAAATAAAATCAATGCCGCCAGTGAGGGGGGAAAGCATAGAGCAAAAAAATACGACCCAATAAAAATTAGGGTTGTTGAATTGCTGAAGAAACGTGCACCAGAAGGTGGCTGGAAAACAAAAGCAGCAGCCATTGAAGCCTTGAGCTCGGATTTTGAGGATTCTTGGGATAAAATGCATAGGACTATTGAAGACTGGTCCAGAAATGATGAGGAAATTAAGAGTGTCTTTGCTGTGGTGGTTCAGAAAAAATAAAAGCGCCCCGAAAGGCGCAGTGAAAACGCTATTCTACTGAAGAAAACACATAATCGGCCCATGCTTGCATCATTGAGCGGCGTTCATCCAACAAATCAGTGCGATGATAGGCTGCTTCAGATTTATTCTTGATAGTGTGGGCCAGAGCTCGCTCAGCTATATCGTGAGAATAGCGATGCTCACTACACCAGTCTCGAAAGCTAGAACGAAATCCATGGGCAACAGCATCACGGCCTGGGGTATCACTGATAGCCTTGGTTCTACGCAAAAAAGAAGTCAAAACCATATCAGTTAACACCGTTTGTTTTCTTGGTGAAGGAAAGACTAACTCCTCATGTAATCCTCTCATTTGCCCAAGTATTTCGACAGCTTGGCTAGATAGCGGTATCCGATGCTTTATACCACTTTTCATGCGACTCGATGGAATGGTCCAGATGTTGCGTTTAAAATCAACTTCGCTCCAGCGCATAGCTCTAGCCTCACCTGAACGACTCGCAGTCAGAATCGTGAATAGTAACAATGCGCGGGTAACGTTATAGCGATCGGTACTATAGACGCGAGAGGCTACATATAAAGGAATGACCTTCCAGGGCATCGCCGGTTGATGTTCAGTGCGTATGCTAGCACTGACCTGCTGAGGAAGAAGATGGTCAACAACATCAACAGGGTTAGCCGAGCAATGCCCATGAGCCCATGCCCATTGCATGACTTTATGGATACGTTGCTTAACTCGGCTTGAAGTTTCAGGAAGCCTCATCCAAAAAGGGCGTAGTACGTCAGCTACATTTGCTGGAGTGATTTCGTTAAGAAACACCGAACCTAAGACGGGAAACACATGCTGTTCAAGAGTGGATATCCATTGTTTGCCGTGTTTCTGATTACGCCATCCGGGTAGTAATTCTGTGTGGACTTGTCTGGCGGCCTCTTCAAAGGTGGGAATAATAACTTTAGTGGTTTTTGCTTTTTTGAGCTCAAGCGGGTCATCACCAGAAGCCAATTGTTCGCGCATGGTTTGAGCCAATCTGGCTGCTTCAGCAATGCTTATCTCAGGGTAACTACCAAGACCAGCATTCCGACGTTTTTGGGTCACAGGGCTGACATAACGAAGCACCCATTTTCCATGGCCTTTTATAGAGGACGGATGAAGAGCTAAACCCGTTATTCCACCATGTGGGAGGGGCTTGTCATCAGGCTTGATATGACGAGCTTTAGTATCAGTAAGTAGTGCCATGAGTTGAAAGTTCCACTATTTTAAGTATACCACCGGTATGCCATTCAGTATGCCATTAGTAAGCGGCTTAGTTAAGATAAGGTTAAGTTGTATTGGACGAAAAACCAGGTAAGATGGCCGTATGACTGGGGTTTGTGCGATGAAATTAGTTTTCATTGGACTCATGAATGGCAGACACCTCCTCCGCCAAAAAATTCAACGGGTTAGCTTAGGCTAGCCCGTTTTCGTTTCATCTCTTAGCATATTCACTTAGCATATTTATGCTTAGTCGCTCTACTTTACCTATCCTTAGCCCCCCCTATTCAAGCCATTTTTCTATAATAAAACACACCAAAAACTCAGAGATTATTAAGATGGCTTCAACAGCTTTTATCATTTGCCCGATCTTCGCCGGCGTATTGATTGCGGCTCATCCTATTTTTTAGCACCGTCCGTTAGTATCGCTTTCCTAATTTTCAGTAAGTGACGGTTAAGTTCTGAAGGTGACATTATTCTTTTCTTTGTGGTCATCACTGCAATCTCTCTCATTGTTAACGCTATTGGCTATCCAGCAAATGAGCAAAGATCCATCCTAAGTAACCTTTTGATTTAGCGTCGCTAACTGCTCGCCGCTGGAGCTGCGTATATCTGCACTACGTTTTTCCAACAGTTAGTACTCAGTCAGCAAATTAGTAAACTCGCGAGTGCATTCCACCTCTAAATTAAATCCATTCGTAAACTGAATAGTTTCGTTTAAAAACTCACTGTTGGTGTCATCGTCGTTAAACAGGGCCTTACCCTTTTCACGACTAAAACCAGCACAGTTCGCATCAAAACACAGCGAGAACTCTTTTGATCTCCGATCGGAGGTAGCATAACGACATATAAATGCGTCACTCTGCCGCCGATCGCTGAGTTTAACAAACTATTTGTTCGCCAAGATGTTATTGCCAGACAAACAACCAAGCTTTTCTCGACGAAGCATTAATCGATAGCTAAAAATAATCATCGATAGATATTAAAAGGATTCCTGACTATTAATAGTCATAAAATTTCCCAACCGCTTGTCGTTTATTTGATGTAATTAAAACATGCCACATTGTAATGCTAAGTTGCCAAAATAGTTATTAATATACTGTCTTACTATTGTTTGATTGGAATAATAGAGTTATTAAAACACAATCAAAAAAAATAATGAAAATCATTCACAAAACACAACCCAACCCATTGAATTAAATAAAATAATATAACCAAGGTCATTAGCGGAGATCAAAAAAGGATAATAATGATTATTATTAATACTGTAATCCGATTGTTTATTAAGCGCATCTATGAATATAAATACAGTATTTAATTGATTAAATTTTGATCATTAGAAATAATCATAGAAACTTTTCACATAAAAATAACTCACCAAGCAATAAAGTTAAATAAAAGTTAAATAAATGAGATAAAAAAAGCCAATATTCAATAAACACAAAAACATCAAATGTTAAATCATTATAAAACCGTTAAAGTATCATGGATAAGTAATTTTTTAACGCTTATACATTGCGGATTAATTAATTCAGGACTACATTTAAAAGCGTCAATAACAACCGAATAAAAATCAACCAAATACATTTAGTCAAATAAAGACAACGGAACTTTAAATATACAAGATATTCAGCATATATAGATATACTCTCATAACTTACATTTAAACAATCAACAGAGGAATATTAACACACAAATTTGATACATCATTATTAATACTATAGAACCTCACTATCAATTAACGCCAGACCTTTACACCGCTTAAATAGCAATAAGACAGTGGTGTTCCCCGTTGCACCGAGAACAACGTTCTCTAAGGAAATCATGATATGAAAGTATTAATTGTTACTAATGAAGTAGGTAGCTTGTATCATAACCATTATATTGAAAATGCCGAGTTACGTTTAATTGAAGCACTAACGAAGCAAGAAATTGAAGTAGTGACAGCCGATTCTTATGATGATGGTTACACTATTTTATCCGCCAATGAAGCTTTTGACAGTTTACTGATTAGTTGTGCGCTGATTGATGAACAACAATATATTCAAATCCATCAACTACTCAATAAGCTGTTTGAACGTCAGAATAACGTCCCGGTTTTTTTGCTAAGTGACCGTGAAAAATCAACATTTTTACTTAACCGGGACCTGCTCGAAAAAATCTCTGAGTTTGCCTGGATTCTGGAAGATTCAGCAGACTTTATTGTCGGTCGGGTAATGGCTGCAATAGAGCGCTACCGTCAACAATTGTTACCACCGCTGATGTCTGCATTGGTAAAATACAACGGTATACACGAATACTCTTGGGCGGCACCTGGCCATCAGGGCGGCGTTGGTTTTACTAAAACCCCCGCAGGGCGTTTTTACCATGACTATTATGGTGAAAATCTCTTTCGTACTGATATGGGTATCGAACGTGCATCTCTCGGTTCACTGCTCGACCATTCAGGCGCGTTCGGTGAAAGTGAAAAAAATGCGGCTCGCGTATTTGGTGCCGATCGATCTTATTCCGTTGTCGTCGGCACATCAGGTTCGAACCGCACCATAATGCAAGCCTGCATGACGGAAGATGACGTGGTGATTATTGACCGTAACTGCCATAAATCAATTGAACAGGGACTAATTTTAACCGGAGCCAAACCGGTTTATATGGTTCCTAGCCGTAATCGTTATGGCATCATTGGCCCTATCTACCCTCAGGAAATGCAGCCGGAAACCATCCAGAAAAAGCTACAAAAAAATCCGATTACCGCCAACATGACCTCTCGCAAACCTTCATATAGCGTAGTGACTAACTGTACTTATGACGGTGTTTGTTACAATGCAAAAAGAGTTCAGGAACTGTTAGATAAAAGTACCGATCGCATTCACTTCGATGAAGCTTGGTATGGCTATGCGCGTTTTAATCCAATCTACACCGACCATTACGCTATGCGTGGTAACCCACAGGACTATCAGGGCGCAACGTTGTTTGCTACTCATTCGACCCATAAACTGCTAAATGCGTTATCACAGGCCTCTTATATTCACGTGCGCAATGGGCGTAGTGCGGTAGATTTTAATCGTTTTAACCAAGCATATATGATGCACGCCACCACCTCTCCGCTCTATGCTATCTGCGCATCAAATGATATTGCGGTATCAATGATGGACGGCAACAGCGGCCGGTCACTAACTCAGGAAGTTATCGAAGAAGCTATCGATTTTCGACAAGCGATGGCCCGTCTCTACCATGAATTTGAAAAGGATGGAGATTGGTTCTTCAAACCTTGGAATCAGGAAGTCGTCACGGATCCAGCTACCGGTAAAGAGATGGCTTTTGAAGATGCGCCAACCACATTGCTGGCTACAGAGCAGAGTTGCTGGACCATGCGGGCCAATGATAAATGGCATGGATTTAAAGATATTCCTGATAACTGGAGCATGTTAGACCCGATTAAGGTCAGCATATTGGCACCGGGAATGGGTGATGATGGGCGGCTATTAGAACAAGGCGTTCCCGCTGCACTGGTTACTGCATGGTTGGCACACTACGGTATCGTGCCAACCCGCACCACTGATTTTCAGGTGATGTTCCTGTTCTCAATGGGGATAACTAAAGGGAAATGGGGCACGCTTATTAATACCCTGCTCGCGTTTAAACGTCATTATGATGCTAACACACCACTTCACAACGTATTACCAGTGCTAGTAAAACAGCACCCAGATGTTTATCAGGTGATGGGATTACGCGACCTCGGCGATAAAATGTTTACCTATCTGCGAGAAAATAATCCCGGAGAAAAACTCAATCAGGCCTATTCAGGGCTACCCGAAATGGCAATGACGCCGCGGGAAGCCTACCAGGCAATTGTGGCGAATAGAGTCGAATTAATCAATATTGATAATCTGGCTAACAGAATATCGGCCAACTCCATTATCCCTTATCCACCGGGCATTCCAATGCTGCTGTCAGGTGAAAACTTTGGCGATAAAAACAGCCCGCAAATCGGCTACCTGCATGCCCTTCAGGCATGGGATCGCCAGTTCCCCGGTTTTGAACATGAAACTGAAGGAACCGAAATTATTGACGGTGTTTACCACGTGTTGTGTGTAACAGAGTAAAAACGCAGAGGTGAACAATGTCTACAATAACGGATGCAAATAAAGTTGGTCTGATCCCAGTCACTCTTATGGTCGCCGGTAATATTATGGGTTCAGGGGTATTTTTGCTGCCAGCAAGTCTGGCATCAACCGGCGGAATTGCCATTTTAGGCTGGCTTGTTACCATTATCGGCGCGGTAGCTCTGTCAATGGTCTATGCCAAAATGTCATCTCTGGATGATAGTCCCGGCGGCTCTTATGCCTATGCGCGTCGGGCATTTGGACCATTTCTCGGATACCAGACTAACGTTCTGTACTGGCTTGCCTGTTGGATTGGTAATATCGCCATGGTGGTTATCGGAGTGGGTTATCTCAGCTACTTCTTTCCGATATTAAAAGACCCAATGGTACTTACGCTAACCTGTACCGCAGTATTATGGATATTTGTGTTTCTCAATATTGTCGGCCCAGCCATGATTACCCGTGTGCAGGCAGTTGCCACAGTTTTAGCTTTGGTACCTATTGTCGCCACTGCAGTTTTCGGTTGGTTCTGGTTCAGCGGTACCACGTATATGGATTCATGGAATGTTAGCGGATTAAATACCTTTGGCGCTATTCAGAGCACCTTAAGCGTAACGCTCTGGTCGTTTATCGGGGTAGAAAGTGCCTCCGTTGCCGCCGGAGTGGTAAAAAACCCGAAACGTAATGTGCCAATTGCCACCATTGGTGGCGTATTAATTGCCGCCGTATGCTATGTACTTTCCAGTACCGCGATCATGGGAATGATTCCGAACGAAGCACTAAAAGTTTCAGCATCCCCCTTTGGTGACGCAGCCAGAATGGCATTAGGTGATACTGCCGGTGCCGTGGTTTCATTCTGCGCCGCCGCCGGATGTCTTGGTTCATTAGGCGGCTGGACCTTACTGGCAGGCCAAACGGCTAAGGCTGCCGCAGACGATGGCTTATTTCCAGCTATTTTTGCCAAAGTAAATAAAGCAGGAACACCGGTTGCTGGGCTATTGATTATTGGTGTGCTAATGACGATTTTTCAGCTCAGTAGTATCTCACCCAATGCAGCCAAACAGTTTGGTTTAGTATCATCGATATCGGTTATCTTCACGCTGATACCTTATCTGTATACCTGTGCAGCGCTGTTGTTACTCGGACACGGGCACTTTGGTGACACCCTTATGCGCTATCGGGCGCTCACCTTTATTGCCTTCATCTATTGCATCTGGGCGGTTGTCGGTTCAGGCGCGACAGAGGTAATGTGGACATTAGTTATCATGATGGGTATTACCGCCATGTATACCTTTAACTACAATACAAAACATAAGGCACCATACCCGCTGGAGGCTCCGGTAGATAAAGGCTAAACAGTTTAAAACAACCCCATTCCACGGTTAACCAATAACCATCCGGTTCAACTGTCCGGAACAAAAAATAAGGCATATAACATCAGTTATATGCCTTATTTTTTTAACGGTTAAACCTTAGTGAAAGCTCAGGTGCTTACTTTGATCCAATCATCCGTAGCGGTTTGCCTTCCATCAGGTTTTTCTCAATATGTTCCAGAGAAATGTTCTTAGTTTCAGGAATAAAGGCCAGCGTCAGGAAGATGAAGATCAAATTCAGTAAGGCATAAACCCAGAAGGTATTTGCACTGCCCAGTGAATTCAACATGGTAAGGAAAGTCATACCTACAATCATGTTGGCAATCCAGTTAACCGCCGTAGAACAGGTAATACCGAAATCACGCCCTTTCAGTGGTTGAATCTCTGAACACAGTACCCAAATCAGCGGGCCAGCACTCATTGCAAAGCCAACAATAAACATCAGTAATACTCCGACAGAGAAGTACTGTTGCCATACTGATTCAATGCCAATATGCATCATTAAGCCCAGCGACCCCATACCTAATGCCATCACGATAAAACCAAGAATAAGCGTAGGTCTGCGGCCCCAACGATCGACCAGACCAATAGCGATAAACGTGGCCAGAACGTTTACTAAGCCGACAATTACCGTTCCCCACATTTGTTCATGAATCGTGTTGTACCCCGCCAGATCAAAGATTTTTGGCGCGTAATACATAATGACGTTCATACCGGTGAATTGCTGCATAACCTGCAATAAGATGCCTAAAAATACGGCCCGACGAAAATTTTTATTACTGGTAAAAAGTGCCCAGCCGCTCTGCTTAACCTTCAAGCTGTCACGAATTTCTTCCAGCTCATTTCTGGCTTCATCATTGGTTGAACGCAGTAAGAGTAGAACTTTTTCTGCGGTAGAAATCCGACCTTTAATCGCCAGCCAACGCGGGCTTTCCGGTAAAAACAGAACGCCGACGAACAAGACTACGGCTGGAATGGTAATGATCCCCAGCATCCAGCGCCACTGGCCACTGTAGCTCAGGGCAGTATCTGACAGAAATGCAGCCAGGATACCAATAGTAATCATCAGCTGATACATCGAGATCATACTGCCACGAATATGCTCAGGCGCGATTTCTGATAAATATAGCGGAGCCGTGAAGGAAGCGATACCAACCGCCAGGCCTAATAGCACACGAGAGATAATCAGAAACTCAACGCTCGGCGCAAAGGCAGAAAGCAAGGAACCGACGACAAACAGTACCGCCCCAATCAACAGGCTATAGCGCCGCCCAAGACGGAATGACAGCCACCCGCTGCCAACCGCGCCAACCATCGCACCGAACATCATGGAACTCACTACCCACTCCTGCTGTTGGGTAGTCATCTGAAAAGCCTCAGTAATAAAAGGAAGTGCACCGGCAATAACGCCGATATCCAGACCAAACAACAACCCGGCCAATGCAGCAAGAAAACAAACAAAGAAGGTCATTGTTGCTCTTGATTTTGCCGATCGCTCAATAGTTAACTGACTCATACTATTTACCTCATTTATTCGGAGGGGGACTTTCTTCATATTCTAGCGAGTTTATTCAGATGAAAAGTGCGGGGTGTCACATAAATGTAATCGGTTACAAAATTTGGAATTTACCACTAAGAAAGATAACGATCACAAGAAGCGTAAAAACTCATTCATCCTAGTAAACAGGGGTTTTAATTCTGAATTTACTGAAAGCAGGAAAGATAACCATAAATTAATCCATATAAATCCTATATGTAATCGCTTTCAATTTATTGTTTTAATACAGATTAAAATGAGATATTAATCACATTTACCAACTCAGTAAGAAAGGAAATAGCGACAAGATACAATGACAATCACAAATAATTGAGATTTAAAGCAGCAGAGGAAATGCGATAGAAAAGTCTGAGGCATAGCCCACTTACCGCGGCTAAAAAGACTAACCGAGAAAGCGAATCACCAAGTAATCGTTATTATCGGCTTAGATTTCTCATTTCAGACCGATAAAGCCTAAAGATGATAATACGCCATACCAGAGAAATATCGCAGAGCCCTGCTCTGGCATAGCCAATGTTGGCGATGTTTATATGCGTTATCGCCTGATTACCTAACACAACGCGTTATAGGATATCCAATTTTGCGTCAGGCGAAAAAAAATCGCTCAAAAAATCAATAACCGTACGCGTTCGTTTTGCCAGCCACCGGTCGGCTGGCCAGAGTAACGATAGCGTTTCTTTGCGAATGGCATACTCATCCAATACGCTGCACAGGCTGTTGTTTACCAACGCGGGTTGTATAACATAATCCGGCAACCAAGCCAGCCCCATTCCTGATAAAGCAAATTGCATTCGAGTTTGAGTATGATTACAAATCAACGTTTTTGGGAGAAGCATACTTTCGGCATCGCTAAACTCCCTGAGCTGCCATGTTTCCAGTTTTCCACTGTGGGGAAAACGGTAATGCAAACAAGGATAGTTTTTGAGGTCATTAGGATGGTGCGGAATACCAAAGCGGTGTAAAAAATCAGCCGATGCTACCATCTTGGAACTAAAGGTGGTTAACGACTTCATTTTTAATCTGGAATCCTGAATAGTTCCACTGCGTATAACTAAGTCAAAACCTTCCTCAATCACATTAACCAGCCTGTCGGTAAACTCCAGCTCCAGCTCTAGTAATGGATAAGCGCGCATTAATGCCTCAAAAGCAGGTAATAATGGAGTTTGTTCAGCCAGACTAATACGTATCGGACCGGCAATTAAATTACCGGAAGAGACGATCTCTTCTTCGATTGCACGAATTTCAGCTAATACACCTAAGCTACGATGATAAAGCTGAGTTCCTACGCTGGTCAGCGACACACTACGCGTACTACGCTTAAATAACTGTACTTTTAATCGGGATTCAAGCTTGGCTATGCTTTTACTGATGGTAGAAGGTGCAACACCACAGCTACGTGCAGCAGATACAAAATTCCCCTCTTTCACTACCTGTATGAAGAAGTTTATTTCATTAAGATTTTCCATCTCGCCACCACTAATGAATTTTATTCACCAAAGTAGTGATTAAAGCACTATTTTTCATCAATAGTAATAAGTTTAAAGTACTTTATCTAAAGACATTAACCCGAGTGATAAAGATGAAAGCATTACTTATCCTAATGATGGGCGCATTTGTATCCCAAACGACTGAATTTTTGCCTATTGGCTTATTACCTCAGCTAGTCAGCGATTTACAGGTTTCCCCTGAATCAATCGGGTATCTGGTGACCGGATACGCATGGGTGATCACGTTAACGTCCATACCATTAACCTTACTGACCCGTCGATTCGAACGGCGCAAATTATTTTTATTTCTGCTGGGAACAATAACCGTATCTAACGGAATGGCCATTATTTCTCACTCCTATCAGATGCTGATTGTACTGCGTTTTATCGCAGCACTTGGGCATGGTGTTTTTTGGGCTATGTTGGCGGCCTATGCTATTCGGGTTGCACCTAATATGCCAACTAACAGGGCAACTGCCATCGTTTTTGCCGGAATTTCAATCGCCAACGTTATCGGTATTCCTATTGCTAGTTTTATTGGTGAGAAGTTTAACTGGCAGGCTGGATTCGGTCTGTTCGGATTATTGGGGCTATGCACTTTTGTCGCCGCTTTTTTATGGCTACCATCGTTCAACAATCCTGTTATGACTGATACTAGCGATACTAACGGTTCAAGGTTGTCACACCACAATAAACTGCTGTATGTAGCAGCGTTAACTACCTTAGTCGTGATTAGTATGCATTTTACCAGCTATACCTATATCACTACGTTGTTGGATAACCCGATGAATATGACCGCCTCTGAGAAACCCATGATGTTATTCATATTTGGTATTGCAGGCGTGGTTGGTATGTTACTGGCGGGCGGGTTAGGCAGTAAGCCACTGCAACTTTGCGTTGCTGCGACAGTCGGGGTTTTGCTGTCACAAATGATGATAACTCAGCCTGGTATGGGACCTTATATGGCAATATTTGAAGTATTTATCTGGGGCTTATCAATCTCAGTGCTAATTGTCGGATTACAAGGCTGGTTTTTGCTGTTGTCCCCCAAACATCCTGAAACTGCCTCAGCGTTATTAGTCACCACGTTCAATCTCGGTATTGGCTCAGGTGCCCTTGCCGGGGGCCTTATTCTTACTAAGTACGGTAATATGGCAATATTATATTTTGCGATTGGGCTAGGCGTGCTGGGGTTGATGAGCTTTAGCCTGGCCGGTTGGTTAAACAGAAAGCGTACTAACGTATTGTCCGTGTCCCGCAACGCTCAACACGATCCCTAGCATTTACCGGACTATTGAGAATCTTGCTCTTTCACCTTCCATCTTATTGAATAGATGAAACAGCAGGCACAAGGCTGATTTTGGACGCCACACCTTCCCAATCAGGCAAGACTCGCACCCGTTTGCCATTGTGTAGCGTCATTGGTTTATCGCACCATCATGCGCCGGCAGTCGCCACTGGTCTCAATATCGCCGGGTTCAACGGCGGCATTGCTGTAGAGAACACTGGCCTAGTGAGTACTGCATGGGTCGGAGCAGCGATAGTCGTATTGGGTATATTATGGGTGCTGATTCAGATTTCCGGCGCCAAAAACAAGTGCTCTTATGGTCTGTCCTCAAATTGAATTTATACCTGTTATAAAACCATACCCTCAAAAACCGACGATCTAATTAGGCCGGCGGTTTTTCTTTAAGCCCCAACCGACAAACATCCGCTGTTGGCGCCTGCGGTAAGATATTGTCATCAAGTCTCAATATTAATTCACCATGCCACGCGTCGAAAATAGAAACCAACAATCACTGCCGTAACACGCTTTGGATTATTCTTAATTGCAGTACTCTACTGTCATGATCCGATAAAAACGTTGATGCTACTTTGGAAGGTATTAAGAGCGATTTATCACTGAATAGATTTGTGGTTACTAACTTTTAGGTTTGAATTCACGTAGTTCGCCAATAACCTGAATTCCGTATGATCCCCCCATAAATTTGAAGCTGCGTATCGTCCCAATCTTTTCATAACGTTCGCCGGGTTTTATATCAGTAATAGCACAAGCCGGAGACCATGACTCGGCACGCCCCCTGCAAATCAACTCTTCAAACACCACGTCTTCAGTAACAAATCGGGGCAGAAGGAAATCTAAAAATTTCTTAAGCGACATATTCATAAATGCAAATTAAGCCAAGGCTCCTAATTAATCCATTGATTATTATAACCATACTTAACGCTTGAAATGTCATCACTTAATTGTAATAAAATCTACCAATGTAAAATTAAGTAAAATATTAAGCTATATACAGACCAACATTAAGGCCATTCATCCGGAAATCCAGCATATTAATAAGTGGAGTTTTCTCGTAATCTAAACTGAAGAGATTTCTATGAAAAAAGCACGTTTTACCGACAAACAAATTATTACCATCCTTAAGCAAGCGGAGGCTGGAGCGCCTGTTTCTGAGCTGTACCGCGAATATGGCATGTGCAACGCCAGTTTTTTATAAATGGCATTCACGATAGGTATGGATGCCTCCGTGATGAACCGTTTGAAAGAGAAGGAAGAGGAAAATCATCGTCTCAAAAAATGTATGTCGAAAAACGACTGAATACAGAGATCAGTAAGGAGGCTACGGCAAACAGTGGTTGGCTAACTGATAGATATAAATGACAGTCAGCGCAACTGGGGGATTTGATTTGTGCTTTTTATGCCTTCGTAACGTAAAAACTTTAGATTTAACCACAAAAGGGTTTACCGAGTTTACTGCACGTTGTCACTGAACATACAAATAAAGTCGAAAAAACGCCTGAAACGGGATAAACCCGAACCACTGACGGTACTTGAAACGGGCAATGAATGTTGGTCAATGGACTTCATGTATGATCAGTTGTCGGATAGTCGTTCAGCCCGTTTATTGAATATCATTGATAACTTTAATCGTGAAGCATTAACTATTGAAGTGAATTTTTCCCTGCCGGCCAGTCTGGTTGTGAGAGCACTAGAGCAACTTATTGAGTGAAAGGGAGATCTGGACAGTACACTATGATTGGCTAAGACAATACCTGTTTTCATCGCTGGATGAATTACAGGACTATGCCACGCGGTGGCTAATCACTAACGCCCGAGTATGGCGTTGAATGGCTACATACCAATGTAACATATACAACGAATGGCCTAATTCTACTTATAACCTAGGTTAAAGATGGAGGACTACCATAATACGAATCTAAGAGCATTCGCCAAGTGACATAAAATGTCTGCCAGCTCCATATACCCAGATAAATAATTATCTACTATCTCCGAATAGCCGTATTCTATCTCATTGATTGCTATTAATAGCCTCGTTCGACATAACAGCATCATAAACCCGTTGTGTTTCTAATATCATGTTTTCAACACCAAACTCAAGTTGTGCCTTCGCTCTGGCATGTTGTTTCATCTTGGTTAAAGCTAATGGATCCATCATATGGATATCGGTTAAGAGTTTAGCCAGTGCGACTTCATCGCCCACAGGTATAATCCATCCATCTTGACCTGATTCGATATTCTCGGATAATCCACCAAAGTTACTAACAATCACAGGAAGCCCCGCAGACATCATTTCCCGACAGGCGAAACTGATAGTTTCCACAGCATCGGACAGAACAAACCCAATATCACCATTCAATAAGATCGAATAGGGCTCTGGTGTAAAACCAGTAAAAGTCACCTGTTCAGGCAGCCAATCACCTCTGCAGCGCTCAAGGCGCGTTGCTATATCGGGTAAATCGCCAGCTATAGTGACAGTAAATCGACAACGTACTGGCTCTGGCAACAATTTGAGAGCATTAATCAGATAATGCCAACCTTTGTATCTTGATGTACCAGCAATACTAACCAGTCTTATTTGCTCAGACGAAACGATTGTTGTAGGCATTTGCCAATAATCAGTATCAACTCCATTGCGAATGACCGTGATTTTATCAGATCGAACCGGAAATCCAATTGACTGGTAAATAGACTGACTGACAAAAATAATAGCATGGTTGGCCTTCATGAATCGCCACTGCGATATCAGGCCTCTAATAGGAAATGCATTGTGCTTAGTGAATATCTGTTTGAATTTTCTGCGGCTAAATAGCCGTGCATAAGTGACTAAACGGTTATCTGATGAGCCGTTGGTATGCACAATATCAATCTCATAGTCTTGAATTATCGCTAGTAGCCGCCTTAGCTGAATGATGATATTGACTCCATCACTTAACTTTCCCGGAAACTCTAACGGAAGAATATTTGCTTCGTTATCTCGCTTTAATGACTGATAAAGATTACTGCTCTCTGGGCAGGCTACATAAATCGTATGAGTGTCTTGCTTAAGTAGCGTTCGAATATAAACATCGTGGCCGCCACCGCCGGCGACATGGAAGTTAGTGTAAAGAATATTCATGGGTATCTAATATACAGAATGTGGCCGACGGCCTTGTAATACGGATACGGTATTATATCTGACGCAACTTTATGTATCTAGTAGATTTAACTATTTGAGTTGATATATTGGTTCATTTAAATCATCAATCAAAAGGATGGTATCTAATCAATTATAGATAGCATATCTTGGGGCTGATGGGGCTGAGCTTAAGAAGCAATTTAAACCTGCGATATTTTTACAATATGATATTCAAAGCTCGCAGAGAGGCTTCTGATATACCAATTTCATAACCTAACAGCCCTAACTCATTGTCATATGCCCGAGACGACATCAAAGGCTATTTAGGTAACTATTCAGGCATGAACTGACAATTATTCAGTTGTGATAAATAATTGTCAGTTTAAGTAGAGCAGCTAATGTAGCTAAATATTAGGCTTGAACCATGTTCAAGCACCGGCCATTTCCGCATAGCGCTGGGGCTGAGGAGTTGCCTGAGTAGAGTGCTTCTTGGGTGCAATCTCTTCAGTTAACGATACCTCCGGCTGGCTGACATTATAAATATATTTGACCTGAAATGTTTTAACGCAGTCAGTGCAATAATAACGCTGCATCTTAGTTGATTTACCACTACCATGCTTACGAACATGTTCTACACTGCCACAAAACCTACATGGAATTACTTTGATTTTCATTTAATTAGTTCCCTCTTTAATATAAAAGAAATAAAAGTCTTATAATGAATATTGGTAGCCATTATCAGGCATATAGATATACCCAACAATATACCAACCATACAATTATGGATATTTGATAAAATATAATATGGATTAAATTATAATAACAACTCAGCACCATAAAAAGCTGAATATTGATATTCGTTTTTTATAGTTTTTTACACCTCTCAATAATAAATTTAATGACTATAACTCCAAAATAACAAGAAAATACTGAATTATGACTCAAAATTGTTCAGTTAGCACAGCTAAAACGCCCACCTAATTATTAAGATTTTATAAGGGTAAATAAGAAATTAATTATGTAAATCCAAAATTATTTATTAAAATATGATAATCAAAACACAGCTATAGCAAGCCTAACTAATAATAATCCATAACAATAATGTTATGAGTTAAGAGCTTTACAAGAAAATGACCGTTGTTCGGTTACGGAGCAAAGTGATGCAAATGTCTTGCTACCATAGTTAACCATAATAAACTGATCATTTTTACAACTTATATTATTATTTTTTATTATAGAGTCTATATCTTCAGTAGCTTTTCCATTTAATTCATCCGGTAAAGGGTAAAACTTATATATCGGACATATATCAGATTCAGCCGTAAAGAAATTATTCTTAACGCTACGGGTATCCATAGTAAAAAACAGAGCAATAAAAGTTAATGATACTAAGGCCAAAATGCTACAAACAACGTAAAGCATTTTATATGATGGCTTAGTAGTAATTTTTTTATTCACGTCGTCTGATTGAGCTATATTTTGACTCAATAGTGACTGCTGGTTGATATCCGTTAATTCGGTACGATCTTGAGTTTGAGAGAGAATCTCCGTCGTCAAGTTATCAAGTTCTTGATACACAGATTCTAAACGTTCATTTTTATCTTCAGCTCTCGGGGTATCACCATTATCATCCATTAACATTACTGGCACTTTTTCGCTAAACTTAAAACCTACCTTTGGTATAGTAATAATGACTTTATCCGATAGGCCAAAAGAAACCAGACTCTTTCTTAGCTGACTAATGTAATGATTCAAATTACTATTAGAAGAAACTAATCCGTGATTATCCCACACGTTTTGAAACAGAGAGTCTCGTGAGACAGTCTGCCCATAGCTGTATAATAACTCGTATAATAATCTGTTAGCTGAGTTAGATAATATCACAGCAGACATCTCATCCTGTTGCATAACTAATGTTCTATCTTCTGTATTAAATACAATATTATTGTTTATAAGGTATAGCATAGCGATCTCACCGAGTATCTAATTGCATAATAGCTTTACTGATATTTTCATAAAAAAACTTCAAAAAAGTTGATCTTTATAGTGAATAATATGTAAAACCATGACTATTTAATAAACATTACTCACTATATCTTGATTAAAATCTGGCTATAGCTTTTCACGTCTACACTAGCGATTTTTAGATTATATGAGTAAAAACCAAAGAATAAACCTTAATAGACAAAAAGGTAAAATAAAGACATAAAAACCGATAAATGATCATTTTACAGGATTAAGTTTCGAATTAATCACTGCATTAACATTAAGATTTTAAATAAGCATTTCACAGCAAATACAGAACCTTCCGCTTAGCAGGCCAACAACAAGGCGATGAAGAGTAAAATCTTCATCTCTACAACTGAATTTTTGATGAATAGAAATATTGAAAGGCTACGTTCTAGTGACTCATAGCATAAAGTGTATTATTGAGTAGAATAATTTAGGCGGATGAATAGAAGAGATAAAAAAAGCCCGATAAAATTTAATTTATCGGGGCTTAACTAACGTGCTGGACTTTAAAGTCTTCAATAAGTGTATTTATTTTTCTCTTCGCGACTGTAGGTATTCACTAAAATCATTTCTATTGCCATCGAATACTATTTTTCCTGCATTTAGCATAATCACACGGTCAACTAAAGCAACAAGATTAGCTCTGTCTGTGGCAATTAAAAGGCCCTCTCCGGCTTTAGCACGCTGTTTTAATTGTTCAATTAAAACCAACTCAGATGCCGGGTCTAAATGCGCACTAGGATTATCCAGAATGCAAAATTTACGTGGTGATAGAAGTAACCGGGCAAGCGCTAATTGTTGTTTCTGTAATGCCGTAAGGGGAATCGGAAGATTTCGCCAATAAGTCTCTAATCCTTGATTAAGGAAAGGCAACAGGCTCGTTAAATTAACCTGTTTTAGAATATTTAATATGTCGTCTGACTGAGTCGATATGACATTATCCAGCGATAAGTACTCATATAACGTATCACCAATGACTTCACTGTCCTGCCAAGAATAATGAACGCTATCACGCATTAAATTAACATTACCGGATGAAAGTAACAGTCCATCCCATGTAATATGCCCGCTGTTAGGTGATAAAAGCCCGAGCAATAACTTTAATACGGTGCTCTTTCCGGCACCGGCTCCGCCAACAATAGCGACCCGTTCTCCTGGTTCAATACGGAAGTTAAGCTGATTAATACAAGGCAAAGATGGATGATATTTAAAATCTAACTGAGAAATTCCCCAGCCATTTTGAGGCCCATGATATCCGGTCAGTTCACTATCACTACCTTTATAATGTTCACTAAGCAATTGGTTTGTTTCAGTCATAGACTGACGCATACGTTGCAAATTGGGTAATAAATGCATTAAAGAAAATACAGGTTGCCCTAAACGACCGGCGATAATAATAGTGGCAAATAGCCCGGCCGGAGACATTCCGCCGCTTTGGACCAGATAGAATGCACCAATAACGGCTAGCACCGTCTGCATATTCATTAATGCCATCAACGAGGCACTACATTTATTCTGCGCAATAAAGCGAGCCTGCTCTGACTGCTGCGCTTTTTCATTAGCACACAGGAAGCGCATAGACGCGCCTTTATAAGCAACCGTTGCCTGATAGTTTTCTAGTGAGCCGGTAGAGAAAGGAACCTGTGCATTCAGCACGGGAATCTTTTCACTTTCCATATAATAGAAAACAACCCGAACAATGGCACAGATAAAAATAAATATCGGAACCAGCACTAACCATCCGGCTATTGCTGCAATAACGATAAAATAGAGAATTGAAAAGGCTAAATCTAACGCCGAACTGGAGAATAACCCCAAACACTGCATACGAAAGCGATTCCAGTTATTCATCGCTTCCAGAACGCCCCTGCCCCAGCGATTATTCCGATCGGGAGTAACATGAATCAGATCCCGGATAAGTCCGGGTTCAAGCCGCTGCTGCATCGCAGTCAGGAAGTGGCAGCCCGTTTTAACCCTCTCCATACGGAAAACATATTCCACCAACAGAGCGAGAACGACCACCACGGATAGCGTCCATAGAGAAGCATCAGCATGACCGGGAATTACCCGATCATAAATCGCGTTCAAATAGAGCGGCATCACAATCGCTAACAGGTTAATCACCAGAGTCGACCACAGCAACCGGGTCACTATTTTTCCTTCCTGCTCACCTAATTTGAATAGAGAACGCCAGCTCAGCAAATGCTTTTTCTCTAATGGCACGATACGCCATGCCATTTTCTCCGGCAGCAACATCGCTTGCCCGGAGGTACTCTTAAGCTGCAGATTACCACCAGCCTTGGCTGTTACCCATACACCGTCGGTATAAAACAGATATACAGCGCCATTTAATACTTGATGCCCGGGGCTGCAAGGTAAGGCTTCTATATCCAGATTTTTTTTGGCTAACTCAAACCAGACTTCTGTGCTTGTTTTCGCTGATAGCTTATCTGCGCTTTGCTGCCATTCCCAACGAGCGACCGGCAAAGATAGCGCGGTCGCTGCTTCTGCCAGGCTATCCCTTAGCGAGGCATTACTTATCGGTGGTTTCACAGAGTCCTGATACTGAACGTCAGGTTCATTCTGTTGATTAACATCAATACTCATAAATACATATCTCTTGGTATGCGTCTCGCACGACACATTACGCCCACGACCAGGTAAAGTTTTGCTCACCGTTATTCCATGTTTGGTGATTGCTATCACTGGAAGTCAGATTCCAACCGCCCGTAGGATCGATGTGCACAGTATCTCCGGCATCGGTGCTTAAGCTAATAGATGATTTAGCTAAAGCGCCGCTAAACAGGCCGGTAAGCTCAACGCTGAGGGTGTCATTCTGACCATCAGCAAAATCCAGTTTTTCAATATTAGCAATATGGAAATTGCTGTCGCCAAGCGTGAATACCCCCCCGCTACCGGACTTCTTAATAACATCAGTTCCGGTGCCACCATCAAGTGTGTACTGGTGAAGATCCAAGTTATTCGTGATTTCAAATATGTCGTCTTTGGCTGAGCCGGTAATTTTAGAAATAGAAATCAGCGTATCCAGACTACCGTGACCGTCCTGAACTTGCCCGGTGGAGAGATTAGCGACAATACCAGCCGGTGACAGACTGTAATCTGCGGTCACAAAGCCATCACCACCAATCAGGGTATCATTCCCCCCCATCCCCATCAGAACGTCATCACCACCACCACCTTTAATCACATTACTGCTGTTATTACCGTTTAAAACATCCGCATAAATGGTACCGGTAATATTTTCAAAGCTGGATAGAACATCGGTGCCATTAACGCCTTTATTGGCGGAGCTGATTAAGAGATCGACACGGACGGCAGCATTTAACAGACTATAGTCAATGGTGTCAGTTCCACCTTCACCATATAATCTGTCATTTCCGCGACTACCGTACGCATAGTCATCACCAAGACCTAAATAAATGAGATTATTACTATCATTGCCATAAATAGTATCTTTGTAACTTGTACCGATAATGTTATTAATGCCAATCAATGTATCTTGAGTATTATAGCCATCTTGTGAGGTTATCCCGGCCTGAAGATCGGCCGTTATACCTCTGCTCGTTGTGACTGAGCCATAGTACGCGTAGGCTGCTGTACTATTATTGCCATTTAACGTGTCGTTTCCTGCTCCGCCATCAAGGTATCCGGTACCGTTCAAGACATCGTTATATGACGATCCCCTGAGATGAGTAATTCCGTTTAAGATATCTTGTCCGCCAAAACCGTTATTGCTACTCACACCTTTACCGATACCATTCTGATTAAGGTTGACGTCAACCCCCTGAGTTGCGCTGATATATTCCACCCAGTCCGCGCCACCACCGCCGGTAATAATATTACTGCCACCGTTAGCGCGGAATATATCGACCCCAGTACCGCCAATAAACTCATTACTGCCGGTCATACTGCCAACAAAATAGCTGCCGCTTGCCGTATTTGCTGATACTTTTTCGATGCCACCAACAGATATAGAACCGTAATTCAGATTAGTACCATTACGCCCTTCAATAATGCCGCTCGCCAGATTAATGGTTAAACTTCCGCTAAGTGTTCCAAAATTAAGGCTGTCAAAGCCCTCGCCGCCATCAATAGCAGAAACACCGGCGGTAACGATAAATGAATCATCGTAAGCCGTGCCGACAAAGCGATCGAACTGGGTAAAATTATCTGTACCACTGAGCCCTTTTTGCACGGTACGTGTCACCATATTGACGGATACTGCTTCGCTCAATCGACTATAGTCGAGAGTATTGCTACCGATACCACCATCAATGATATCGTTGCCTTTAGAACCGTAAACTCGGTCATCTCCTGCACCAGTGCTGATAGTATTATTGCTATCATCACCTTCAATCACGTCATTCCACGCTGAACCGATCAGATTATGGATATTAGCCAACGTATCCTGACCACCGGCTCCGTTATTCGTTGCCATGCCCTGATTCAAACTGAGATTAATTGCGGAACTCACATTGCTATAGTCCAGCGTATTAATGCCCGTCCCGCCGTCAATCATGTTATTACCGCCGCTACCGGCAATAATCAGGTCGTTTCCGGCCCCGGCATGAATAATGGCGTCATTCGCACCCAGCTCAATCCGGTCGTCAAATGCTGAGCCGATAATGCCGCTGATACCATCAAACTGGTCAATACCACCGAAGCCATTGATATAGGCCCGACTGTCTTTCAAACTAATATTAATGGCGCTTAATGCATGGCTATAATCAACGCTATCAATGCCGCCGCCACCGATAAACGCATTGTAGCCGTAGCCGGCAATAAACAGGTCATCACCGATTCCGCCGTCTAAAATTGCCCGGCTGCTTTCATTGCCACCAACAATTAACCTATCGTTACCGGCCCCGGCCTGAATATAAGAGCTACCGTTTCCACTCACTATTTGGTCATCAAAGTCTGAGCCGATGATATTTTGGATATCAATTAAGCTATCAGTACCACCGAAACCATTACTGACCGTATTTGTCGTTAAATCGGCTGAGATGCCTGATGTTGAATTGACGTAACTGGCCGTATTAACACCGGCGCCACCGTCAAGAATATTATCGCCGCCCATACCGATCAGAATGTCATCGCCATCTTCACCATAAAGGACGTTATTATTTTGGTCACCGATAATCAGATCGTCATGCTGGCTGCCCATCACATTTTGAATATTGCTTATGTGGTCAGTGCCGCCGTTGCCATTATCCGTCGCCTGGCTTGAACTCAAGTCAACGCTAACGCCGGAGCCCGCAGTTTGATAATTGAGGGTATTTATCCCACCGCCGCCGTTGAGAATATTATTCCCGCCGCCACCGATTAGCGTATCGTCACCGAGTCCGCCCTGCAGGTGATTGTTCTGGCTATTACCAATAAGCACATCGCCATAATCGGTACCAATCACATGTTGAATATTAGATAGCGTGTAATTCCCGCCACCTGTAGCAGTGCCCTTATCCAGATCAACCGTTAACCCTGCGGTTATTTTGCTGAAGTCGACGGTGTTATTGCCTGCTCCGCCGTCGTAGCTATCATTTCCTTTTCCGGCAATAATCAGATCGTCACCGGAACCGCCAATCACGCTGACATCATTCGGTCGTGCGGCAAGCTGTATTTGGCCTTCACTACTAATTAATGACGTTGGGTTATCTACCACGCTAAACGTCATATCCTGTTCTTTAGGCTGGCCCGAGAGGTCGGTAAAAGAGACGTTTACCGTGAAAGTATCGTATTGATTCTGTGGATAAGTGAGCAAGATTTCGCCCGGCATCAGACCATATTCATTACCTTCGGCTGTGCCACCAACAATAACCTGATATCCGCCAGGTAAGCCGGTTACGGTGACTTTACCCGCCGCCTCATCAAACCGAATAATCCGGCTGACCATTCCGTCAGCCAAATAGTTAGAATTTTGGGCATCAATCGTCCAGTTGGCACTTTCCTGTGATAAATCAACTAACGTCGACTGATACTGTTCACCGATACCGCCGCTTACTCGGGCACTATCACCGCCGGTTCCCACCTGATAAGTGTGAGCACTCGGGTCCCGCCATCCGTTTACTTGTAATAAGGTCACCTTAGGAAACGTGATCGTTGGCTCGGTCGGCCCCGGAGGTATTGGCGTCGGTTCAATCGGCGATGGAATATCGCTTACCTGAGTATGCTCAACCTGTGGTGAACCTGAGCTTTTATGAATCAAAGGAATTGAATCATCAATAGACTGGCGTTTAGTCAGTACTGACTGTACCGGGACGTCTAACTCTGCATAGGTTGAGTTTTCTGACTGCTCGCTTTCGCCACCGCCCTGACTCTCGACCCTGATGATTTCTTCAACTACGACTTCTTGCACCACGTTACCGTCCAGGCGGGCTTCCGGATTAGGGTTTTCCGGTGCTTTATCCCTTTCTGGTGAGATGTCCTGTATGGTTGCTAACGCAATTATTTGCTCTGAATCCAGCGTTTTACCATCGCTAAACGTCAACCTGAACAGCCCTTTATGCAATGAGGCTAACTCAGCGCCCATCGTTAAAATCAGTTGCTGACCACCGGACGTTTCAATAATCAAATCAGGGCCACTGATCAGCAGTTGTACCCCATCCTGACTCCAGGAAAGCGGGATCCTATTTTCCGCATAGGTAAAAGGCACCATTGATTTAGGGATATCGCCCAGCACCGGTAAGTTATTACTCATGATTAAATCCTTTTATTCTGTTCATTATCACTCTATTGGTTAACATCACGGCTAAGCCCACGTGTGGTTAAACGTCTGGCTACCGTTACTCCATGTTGTGCTGTCTGCGTCGTTGGCGACTTGGTTCCAGCCAACTCCGGAAAATTGAACAACATCAAAAGAGTCGGTATTCAGAGAAATAGAGGAAGTTGCCCCATGACCGGTAAACAAATCGTTGAAGTTGATATTAATGTTATCAACGGCCCGATCGGCAAAGTCAAAGCGTTCAATATTGCTGATATTGAAATCAGAACCGGTTAAATTGAAGGTCTGCCCAGCACCGCTCTTTTTCAAAGTATCGGTACCCGCACCGCCATCAATAGTGTAATTTTGAAGATCGGCAACGCTTGTGATGATAAATGTGTCGTTATAGGACGACCCCAGCACTTTATTGATTTGAACCAGAATATCGTTACCGCCAAGGCCATCAGCCACCATTCCGGTACGCAAGTTGGCAGTAATACCTGACGTTGAGGTTTGGTAGCTGGCCGTAACAAAGCCATTGCCACCGATCAGCAGGTCATCGCCGCCGCCGCCAATCAGAATATCGTTACCGCCGCCGCCGGTAAGAATATTATCACCGGCATTTCCGGTCAGAACATCATCAAACTGGGTTCCGGTCAGGTTCTCTACCAATGCCAGAGTATCTGTTCCGTTAACCCCTTTGTTAACAGCATTGGTGGTCAGATTTGCGTTGACGCTCGCATTTAACAAACTGTAATCGACGGTATCAATACCATCACCGCCGTTTAATGAGTCATTACCCTTGCTGCCAAAGATCAGATCGTTACCGTCATAGGTATTAATAACGTTGTTGTTGTTATTCCCATATATAACGTCACCACTGTCACTACCGTATATCCTATTGATATTAATCAGCGTGTCCTGACAACCATAGCCATCGTTACTGACAATTCCTGTACTCAAATCGGCAATAATTCCGGTGCTGACTTCCCGGTAGTAGGCAATGGCCAGAGTACCGGTTCCTTCCAGTGTGTCATTACCATTACGACCATTTAGAATGCTATTACCTGCCAGATAATCGTTATATGACGATCCTTGCAAATACGAAATGTTATACAGAATATCTTTGCCGCCATAGCCATTGAAAATAGAGCTGCCATTACCATTGGCATCGACTCGAACGTCAACCCCGGCTCCTGAGTTGGCATAGGAAACCCAGTCAGCACCGCCGTTACTGCTAAAGGTATTACTTCCGCCCATCACATAAAAAGTATCATTACCCTTGCTGCCGACGATTGATACACCGCCGCTGGTACTGGTATAAACAACGCTGCCAGCATTCGCCACCGCATTAGGTAATATAATTTTTTCTATTGAGCTTAAATACTGTTCGCCGAAGCTGGCACTGGCCGTGTCGGCCTGATAGGCGCGCCCGCTGCGCAGGTCAACGATAATTCTGACGGTAAGCTGACTATAATCAACCGTGTCCATACCTTCGCCACCGTTAATCGTAAAATTGCCCTTAGGCATAATAAACACATCGTTACCCGAAGATCCGGTGAGTTGAGTAAAACCAGAGAAAGTATCCTGCCCGCCCTGTGATTTAGTGGTTTGTCCGTTAATCACATCAACCGTCACGCCACCGGTCAGGCGGCTATAATCCAACTTGTTAGTACCTTCGCCACCGTACAATAAATCGCTGCCCAGTGAGCCTAAAATAGTGTCATTGCCGTCACCGCCATAAATAATGTCGTCGCCGTTACCGCCGCCAATCACATCATTAAATTTGGTGCCAATAACCTGATTGATGTTGGTCAGGTTATCCTGCCCGCCAAAACCATTATGACTCACCATTCCCGTGGTTAAATCCACATTGATTGCGTTTGCCGCTGAACTGTAATCAATGGTATTAAAACCAGAACCGCCGTCGACGTGGTTGTTACCCGAACCGGCAATAATCGTGTCATCACCGCCCCCGGCATTAATATGATGATCGCCATTGCCTAACTCAAAACGGTCGGCAAACCCGGTTCCGATAATCGATGAAATACCGTCCAGCGTATCCATGCCACCGAAACCATTATCATAAACCTGCCCGGTAGTCAGATTCACATCGATGCCACTACGCGCCTGACTATAATCTACGCTGTCAAATCCGCCACCGCCGATAAACTGATTAACACCGTTTCCGGCAATAAACAGATCGTCGCCGAGACCGCCGTCGAGTATCGCCCGACTCGCCATATCACCTTTAATCATCAGGGTGTCATTGCCTGCACCGCCGTCAATATGGGAATATCCACGGCCGCTGGAAAGTACATCATCAAACGAAGATCCAATCACTTTCTGGATATTAACCAACGTATCCGTTCCACCAAAACCATTATTGGCCAATCCGGTAGATAAATCGACGCTGACACCGGCGATATCTCGTTCATAGCTCACGGTATTGATGCCCGCACCACCGTCAAGATAGTTATTACCGCCTAGTCCGATTAATATATCGTCGCCTTTGCCCGCTTGAATACGGTTATTACCGCTATCGCCGATAAGGATATCGTCATAGTCACTACCGATAATATTTTGAATGTTAAGTAAAATATCATGGCCACCGGCACCGTTATTACTGGTACTCCCGGCACTGAGATCGACGGAAACGCCGCCTGCGGCGCCCGCATAAGAAACCGTATTAATTCCACCACCGCCGTCCAGCGTATTATTACCACCGCCGCCGCTAAGCAAGTCATTACCGGTTCCGCCGCGCAATATATTATCAAACTGGTTACCCATCAGCGTATCGCCGTGGTTTGAACCAATGACTTGCTGAATATTAATCAGGCTATGCTGTTTGTTACCTCCGGCGGCAAAAGAAGTAGCTCCCTTTGATAGGTCGATGACCAGCGCCTGGGCCGATACTGAATAGTCCACGGTATTATGCCCGGCCCCGCCGTCATAAATACCCTGCTGGTGGCCGGCAATAATATGATCGTCGCCACTGCCCCCCAGCACGTTAACGTCATTCATCACCGTCCCAAGCTGGAAACGACCATCGCTGTCAATATTGGTACTTGGGTTGTCAACAATAACGAATTTTGCACTCTCTTTAACCTGAACCCCGGCGGTAGAGGTATAGGTAAAATTCAGCTCAAACGATGCTTTATTGCCTTGCGGATAGAGTAGCAATAGTTCATTTGGTTTCAGGTTATATAGTCGGCCTTCCGGACTGTCAGCCGTAATCAATGAATAACCGGTAGGTAAACCGCTAACGCTAATATCGCCGCTGCTGTCATCTAATCGCAGTACTCGGGCAACCATTCCCTCTGGAATAGTCTGATAGTTATTGACGTTAATCGTCCAGTTAGCCGTTTCACCGGAGAGGTCAATTTTGGTTGACGCATACTGAACCGCCCAGTCACCGGATATTGCGGCTTCCTGATTACCACTGCCACCATTCCAAATATGGTTTTGTGCATCCGTAGTCCCTGCAATCTGCATCAGGGTTAAGGGCATTGTCGTGACGTCATTTTCATTCGGATTTGGGGTAACGCCCGGTCTTTCCGGTGGTAATCCTGGTTCGATGAAATCGCCCGGGCCGGATACCTCAGGCATAGAACCTGATGATTTAGACATAACCAATAATTGACTGATAGTCTGTTGATCCGGAAGAGGTAAGATATTGTCTACCTCAGTTAGGGTGACATCTTCCTGCCCTTCGCTTTCTTCCGCAACCGCCCCGCCGGTATTGTCTTCAATAATGACCTGGTTAACGATCTCTTTAATCACGACTTGGTCTGGCTGAACCTCGACCGTCGGCTCGCCTTTGACCTCTTTACCTGCACGGTTCATGCCGGGCGCTTCGGTATCAATAGCGGCCTGACTCAGAATATCATCTGAGTTGATCACCGTGCCGTCACTAAAACTCAGGGTAAATAAATGTTGGTTTAAAGAGGCCAGCTTCGCACCCAGTGGCAGAACCAACTGTTTGTGCTCCCCGCTTTGAATAATTAAATCCGGACCGCTGATCAGCAATTCAACCTGATCAAAAGCCAGCGGGATATAGTTATCCGCATAGGTGATAGGAATAATCGAAACGGCCGGCGACGCCGGCAGTGGAAGTTCATTTGTCATTATCAGTTCCTTTTATCTTGTGCTGTCCTAAATCCCTTTTTATGGTTCAGACAGGGCTAATTTTGTATTATTTAATAATGGCTTGATGAAGTATTCTAACGGTGTCCGTTTGCCGGTAAGCAGGTAGGCATCGACCCCCATCCCGGGGTAAATCGTTTTATCATATTGCTGCTCCGGGACTTCAACGCTAACCAAATAATATCGGCCATTTTGCTCATCGCTCATAGCATCGGCGCTGATCACCGTAATCTTGCCGTCCAGCGTATTGGCATAAGAAGATCCAAATGCACTGATGTGCAAACGAGCGGGCATTTTCTCCCAAATGCGATCGCGGTCTTCCGGTCGGACTTTTATTTCGGCAATTAGCGGGACTTTTGAAGGGGCAATTTCAATCACTTCGCCACCGGACCGGATAACGGCTCCGTTGTGAGCGACGAAAAGCTTTTGTACCACGCCATCAACCGGGCTAACAATGCGCGCATTTGCCCTGCGCCCTTCGCTGGCGGTATTTTGTACATCAACCCGGCTTAAATCGACTTTAGTCTGGCTGAGTTGCTTTTGAGAGTCTGACATAAAGTCAGCTAATGCTTGATTAGAGCGCGCCTGATATTCATCCAATTCACTTTGAACTTTAGGCAATCTTAGGCGTGCTTCATTCAGCGAAGTTTGAACCTGCTGTAACTCTGAGCGCTTTTGTAATAATGAACCTTCAGCGGCTGCACCTTTGGCCACCATCGCGCTGTACAGGTTGACCTGACTTTGGGATAAAGCGAGCTGCTTGGTTAAGTCGGTGACTTTGGTCATCAATTCAACCTGCTGTGCTTTACGCTGATCCAACTGGGCTTTATTCACCTTCTGCTGCTCACTTAGCGCTGTCTGACGAGATAAATAGAGCTGGTGTTCACTGTTAATTATTTTATCAGTCTCATCATTACCGGTAAGTTCCGGCTCAAACGTCGTACCGGCAAGTTCGTGTTGCAGACGTTGTTCACGTATGCGCAACGCAATGCCTTCCACTTCGTTTTTAGCGAAGTCTTCACTGACCAAACTATTATCAATCACGGCGATCAATTGCCCTTTGGTGACCGTTTCCCCTTCATGCACCAGCAACTGCTGTACTACTCCGCCTTCAGGATGTTGCAATAGGAGGTTACGGCTCTCAACACGGATGACTCCGCTGCCTTTAACCAGCACGTCAAGATGAAAGCAAAATGCCCAAATGAAAAATAGGAAAAAAGCCAGCAAGGTGTAACCCGCAATACCTTGCGGTAACCATCTGGCTATGCGCCTGAAAAATATCAGGCTGCGGTCGCTGACCATCCTTTCAGACACTATAATCCTCCGGCGGCAGCAGGCGTACTTTCCACGTTAACGCTTGGAATTTGTGCCTCATTCAGATTAGAAGAGCTGATGACATCAGGCTTTCTCACCGATGAAGTTGCAGGTTGTTTAATATAAACCGCAGCAAAATCTTCCTGAAAAATATTAACCGAAGAGTTGTTTATCGTTGCTTTCTTAGTTGATACTCCATGCTGTTGCATTACGCGCAGCACTTCCAGACAGCGATCGTATTGCAGCGTCAGGCTAACACCCATTTGCTTGCCTTCTTTAGCGGCCGCATAGATAGTCACCCCGTTCTGCTCAATAACCTCTTTATTCTTTTCTAACCAACTAATCAGCTCTTTCTGATTTTTAGAACCCAAATAGTTCTGGTTAGAGTCCAGAATCATACGCAGTTCATTTGGCCTGAGCTCTTGTGAGATTGAACGAATCTCTACCTGGCGTTGTTCACTGAGTTTGATACCCACATTCTGTTGAGCAACAATCAGTAGTACTTGGAAAATCATTGAAATAAGCAAATAAACCAGCAGTAACACCGTCATCATGTCGACATAAGCTGGCCAAAAATGTCCATTCCCTTTCATATTATGCTTCCCTTTTAGCGTAGCTTAAGCGTTTTAATACCGTTGTCGACCTGACCGGAAAGCAGATACAGTCCTAATGCCGACAGGTAATAGTCATACTGAGATGTAACACGACCAACATTGGCGTTAAAGAAGTCTGTCTGTACGCTAATCAAATCATTCAGGCTACGAGTACCTAAACGAAACTCGTCCAGATAGAGGTCTTTAGTACGACTGGCATCATTTTTAGCCTGACCTTGGATCTTCCACATGTCTTTAGCACTGAGCGCATCATTTGATAAGTTAAATGCCATTTCGCTGATATCACGCTGCAGTTGACCATACGTGGCTTCTGCTGCACGTAAACGGGCTAAAGCCTGACCGATACGCGAGCTATTAATCCCACCGTCCAGAACCGGAACGCTAACCTGTAAGGCAACGTTGCCCCCCAAATAGTTACCATCTAAACCGTCTGGGTTTTGAAAAGGCTTTTTGTATGCGCCAACCACATCAACGCTCGGATAGCGCGCCGCTCTGGCTGCAGAAACATCTTCTTTAGCACTGTTTAGCTCGGCTAAACGTGCCTTGATATTTGGGTTATCTAACTGAATGGCGCTAATCATGGCGTTAAAATCAGCGTTTGCCGGAAGATCGTCTAATCCGGCCATTTCGACCGATATCTCTTGCCCCAGCAGGCTACGTAACTTTTGCTTGGCTTTAGCAAGCTGAAGGTCAATCGTTTTCTGACGATTGAGCGCATTGGTTAATGCTAACTGTCCTCTGATTAACTCTGACTGAGGTGAACCACCGCCAGCAACCCGAACATTCAAGGTATCAACTAATTCGGAGGTCACTGCGACATGATCTTTGGCTGCTGCCAGTAGCAGGGTATAGCGACGTACATCGAGATAAGCCTTGGTTGTATCAAAAGATACCGAGTTAAACTCACTGTCGGAGCTAAAGGTTGCTGATTGATGGATCTGATTAGCACTGCCAACAGCATGGCTGGTACGGCCAAAATCCATTAGGTTATATTGCAGCGTAAGCTGCATCTGCGCATATTCATCAAAAGATTTAGAGACCTGAGAGCTTCGATCAGAAATCCAATCCGCAGTTTTGGCCATGGCCTGCAGCTTAGGGTAATAACCGGCTTTAGCTTCATCAATGCGCTGTTCTGCTTCATCAATTCGGGCACGACTAATCACTGTACGTAATGAATAATCCTGAGCCTGCTGCAATGCAGCTGCCAGCGAAAATGTCCCTGAGGCTGACGGTGGTTTAAACATCTCTTCTACCGAGCTGTCCTGAATCAAAACCGGTTTAGGGGTTGAAACCGGGCCTGATAAGTCAGGAATACCGGACCCTGATGAATTCTCGGCAATATCACGACTTTTTTGCTGGCTAAGCGCAGACTGTTGTTTTTGAATACTGTCTGTTCCGGTGCTGCATCCTGAAATAAGCAGTGCGCACAAAGCCGAATAAGCTATTGTTTTTCTTTGTATCTTCATGATCTTATAAACATCCCTGTCACTTCCTTAACATTCAGTCCTTGCGAATAAAATCCTTTATCCCGCATATGGATATGGCACAAGCAAAAAACTAGTTGGTTTCAGACAGTACTTTTTCCGGGTTCTCAATCTGAGGACTACGCTGTTCTGTTGTGAACATGTCACTCGCTGAAAGCATGGATACGCGGGCTTCTGTCACTTGGCGAATACATTCAAGTAATGCATTGTTCTGTGATTTAACCGCATCAACAATGCTTTCTGACCCACCGGCCCCCATTCTTAAAATAGATTCAAGCGTCAGTATCTGCTGGCGCCCGCCCTGCATTTCTGCCCGCAACCCTTTCAGACTTTCGGAAACCTGCTCAAAAGTATCGCCAACCTGAATTCTGTTCTGATTCAGATAGCCACTGCATTCGATCAACGCATGCTTCATCTGTTTCAATGAGGTACCGGAATCCTGCGCAAGGTTAATCAACTCATCTTGCTTATAATTTTGCTTTCCAGCCTGTTGATTTAGCTCACTCAGTTCATAGTGAATATTGTTTAAACCTTGAGATGCATTTTCCTGAACAAGCAGAGATTGATGCAGTAGCTCACCATTAGTCGTCAGGTGCTGATTAGTGTTTTGTAATGCCGTAACCAGACCAGCCTGTTGATTAAGCGAGCCCTGCAGAATTTCAACAATATGACGGTTATGGACATCAATAGCCTCCATCACGTGTTGATGATTGTTTTCTAGATTTTCCAGCGCTGTCTGTTGCCCTTCAGCGATAGCCTGCTGACTGGCGAATAATTTTTCTTGGCAACTCAGCAGCTTATTCAGATAGTTAACGCTTTCATACTGCTGGGCTTGCTGGACCTCGGTAAATTTAAGAATTCCCCGCAGCAGACGCTCAACTTCATAATTAGGACCAATACCGCCCGGTGGTGCATAGCTGGCTACGCCATATTGCCCATCGGCCAGCGCACTGGTGAAGCCTTGGTCATCAGTACCTGCTTCAGAAAGTTGTGCATGTACCCAGTTATCAATATCAGAATATAAATGCTCTGATGTGGTACTGAGCATATGGGCAATCAGGCCCATAACCAGAGAACCTAATAGCCCGAGTAGTGATGCCGTAAATGCTGCAGACATACCACCTAAAGGTGCAGCTAAGCCGTCCAACAGTGCCGATATTTCGCTGGTACCAGAACTCATTACGCCGATAGCTGACTTGATACTCCCCATGGTCATAATCAGACCAATAAAGGTCCCTAACAGACCCAAACCAACCAGTAATCCTGAAAGATATTCAGCGCCCGTCACTTTTCGGGTTAAAGACTCTCGTAACGATTGCAGCAGAGCAGATCTGACCTGGCTATTTGAATGAACCAGATCCGTTACGCGACTCTGCAGCAAACTAACGGCACCACGCAAGCGAACCGGTGACGAATCAGATGAGTTTCTTTGCGTAAAACGACGCCAGTCTCTGATACCTAATACCAGAGAAATCGCGACAAAGAATGCATATAGTACGCCGATGATCTGCACGGCGATGATACTGGTATTAACTAATGGCGAATGGTCTATCGTTACCAGTAAGTCCTTGGCAAAGAAGACATAACAACACACAATCACGGTGAGTATGATGAATACAAATCGTAATGATTGATTTGCTGATTTTAACGACATAACTTCAATCCCTTAATAAATTCGTTAATTATTTTTTGGTGCATGGACCATTCCAAAAGACAAAACTGCCTTCTCATCAAATATTTAATATCTGATGGATAATAATTAGTCTGAAACACATCAGATGTATCATGCAGACT
Organism: Budvicia aquatica DSM 5075 = ATCC 35567; assembly: GCF_000427805.1. GTDB lineage: Bacteria > Pseudomonadota > Gammaproteobacteria > Enterobacterales > Enterobacteriaceae > Budvicia > Budvicia aquatica. The sequence continues at coordinate 45,946 of NZ_ATYS01000008.1, forward strand.
TCCGAATATTTACGGATAGGTACACAGATACTTAACAAAATAATTATTTAACTCTTTCTAATTAAACATATTAACAATTTGTATTGTTACCATTTAATACACAGGACTTAGACTCAACGCCTGATACCAAGAAATTACCTAGATGAACCTGACTTCACCAGAATCACCTCGGCCTCATTAGCATGAGTCGTAGTCTCAAAACAATCCATATATTGCAAGCCTAAACCAGTCGTAATAATGGCAGATAATACCAATAACCCTATCAAGAATAGAGACTTAACTAACGGATTAGATACATATAGATTTTTATTCTAAAAACCACCAATCGCACACTCTTTAAAACAAATATTCAGCTTATTGTATAATTTTATACTTCACTCAGATCGGACCAAACAACGCCTTAATCTATTAACCTTTAAATATATTAGCGACCTAACCATTTAACTCTAAATATCATAAATTAGTACAATAATTCACCACTCAAAGCGTATATCTATCCCTGGTATTGGCTATAGAACGGTTAAAATAGGCAAAAATATCTCTCAACGGTTATACGCCGATTCAAGCAAAACAAAATTCTGTATGAGCTATAACCATACGTTCTCTCTGTATCAAACCGGTAGTCAGAGAAATTTGGTGTAACCGTTTTAACCCGGCTATCACTGAATAAATTCAGTTTTACCTGATCTGAATAGTCAATACTCGGAATAACAAAAACGGCGCCATAAAACCCGGAGATATCTGTCTTATCGATATTATTTATTGGCAAGGTGTCAGGCTGATTTGATATATTATTGCTACCGTGAAGTGCACCATGATCGCTACCGATATTGGCATTGACGGAAAAACCAGCAGGCAAGGCAGGGAAAGAGATAAGAGAATACAACGACCAAAAAGCATTTTTAGTAACGCTTTGATCTTTACATTTAGATAAGCCGGGGGCTATCTGCCCTATACATCTTGTTAAGTTTTGTACAACGTAACAGATCTTATTCATCGGTTCATTCCCTTGAGCCTACTCAAATCCATTATATGAGTATAAAAAATAGATTAGCAATCAATTCATATAAAATTCGAATTACAATGTATTTGAATTAATTTTAAAGAACTTAATTCAAAGGTAATTAAAAATATTATTTATCAACAAATTACAAACCCACCCTATTGGGGTGTCCGCTAAAATTCAGGATGCTGAGCTAATCGCATACACTATAGCAAAATAAAAATCTAAAACAACCACGAAAATAGTAGTTAAATAATAGTTAATGTTTAAATCAATTATTTCACGTTCATTTAATAATCGATGCAAGAATATACACAACAATTGATTAATAGAATAATATCAGTTAAAAATCAACGTGGTTGAATCAGTTGCTATAACCCAATAATTATCATATCAATGAATTGAGAATGAGATGAATTTAATGATTTTGTCTATGTTAATCATCTTAGTCGAATAGTTTTTATTTAAAATACAAAGACTTTGTTTAAAATGTAAAGCATGTAACATAAAGCCGGTGATAAAACCGGCTTTATATCGCATCAAACAATAAAAAATATTAAACGGGCTTTTCCATCCCTAACCGCTTGATCTCTAGCTTTGGACACAGGTCCATAATAACGTTTAACCCGGCCTCTAAAGCAAGCTGCTCAGCCTGATGATTAATCACGCCAATCTGTAGCCAAAGTACTTTAGCCTTTATCGCGATAGCTTCTTCAGCCACGCCATAAGCTGCTTCAGAATTGCGAAACACATCAACCATATCAATAGGAACAGGAATCTCTTTCAGGCTGGCATAAACCTGCTGGCCCAACAACGTTTGTCCTGCCAGTTTAGGACTAACAGGGATTACCTGATATCCTTGAGCAAGTAGATAGGCCATCACTATATAGCTATCCCTGGCCGGTTTATCACTGGCACCGACTAAAGCAATGGTTTTAACCTGTTCGAGAATAGATTGAATTTCATTGTTTTTCATTTGTATCACCTGAGTGGAAACGTTGTATCAGTTTTAGACCTTATTGCCCTATCCGGTCAAATGTTATAGTGAGAATCAACGGCTATTATCAACCAGATGCACACTTTTATACTTTATCGCTTCTTTCTGAAACTGAGTTTCAGTAATCTATGAGTATCATTATTTAAACGAGACTGAATAACACATGCAACTGACTACGCGCACCATTTCGGTAAGAAAACATATTGCTCTGGTAGCTCACGACCATTGTAAGCAGGCATTGCTGGCATGGTCAGAAAAAAACAAAGCCACTCTGGCCCAGCATGAACTTTACGCAACCGGCACTACCGGTAATTTAGTACAAAGAGCAACCGACATTCCGGTTCATAGCATGCTCAGCGGCCCGATGGGTGGTGACCAGCAAATTGGCTCCTATATTTCAGAAGGCAAAATTGACGTTTTGATTTTCTTTTGGGATCCGTTGAATGCGGTGCCCCACGATCCGGATGTAAAAGCCCTCTTAAGACTAGCAACCGTATGGAATATTCCGGTCGCCACTAACAGATCAACCGCCGACTTGTTAATTAAGTCGGGGCTGTTTGAAAAAGAAATTGTAATAGAAATACCTGACTATAAAAAATATTTAGAAGATCGCTTAAAGTAGTCAATACTACTAGAACTGCCCGGAGGCCTAACTGGCCTCTTAGGGTTTTCTTTTTACCGTTGCTCCAATATCAGACAGCTGTTTAACAAACACCGACGGTGATTCGGTATTCTGCATCAGCCAAACCTGATGCTTCGCTCGGGTCAGCGCAACATATAGCAGGCGTCTTTCTTCCGCATCTGGAAAATGGTCAGTCCCAGGCAATAATACTTGCTCAATAATCGAAGCGTTCTCTGGTGCAGGAAAACCATCTTTACCGGACTGTAATCCAACTATAACAACATAGTCAGCCTGTAAGCCTTTACTGGCATGAATAGTCATAAATTCAATATTCAATTTAGGCCAGCGAGTCGATGCTTTCTTAAGTATTTCTGGTCGGGAATAGTGATAACGACCCAGCACCAATATTTTCTCTTCCGACTTAACATAGCTGCTGAGTTTGTTGAATAATCCTTCAAGCTGACTATCCGGCAGAATGATAATGGGGTTTTTCTCCCCCTGAAATACGCTGTTCATCTTTCTTTTTAACTGTAAAGGATTTTGCTGGATATAGCGGCTGGAAATATCACCAATTCCTTGGCTAAAACGATAGGTCGTATCTAGAGAACATTGTTCACCAATACCAAAAACTCGGCTGAAATCGGCAATGAGAGCCTGCTCTGAACCACTAAAGCGGTATATTGATTGCCAATCGTCACCAACGGCAAATAGGCTGGTATCCGGTCGTTGATGACGTAACGCATTAACCAATGCTGCACGCTGCGGCGAAAGATCCTGAAATTCATCAATCAGAATATGTTGCCACGGGCTGACAAACTTTCCTTTATTAATAAAATTAACCGCCTGATGAAGTAAGCCAGAAAAATCAACCGCCCCTTCTTCCTTTAGCGCGGACTTCCAAGCTTTGAGTAGCGGTGCGAGTAAGCGTATTTTCTTTTGAAAGTCACTTCTCAACGTTTCTGGAGCCAGAGCAATCAGATCGGCCTGGCTTCCGCCTTGAGTTCGAATTAGCCCTAGCCAATAATCCAGACGAATGGCTAATCGGTCAGATAAGTAGCTATTTTTCCAAAACGCGCCGTCATCAAGCTGCCAGTCCAACTCCTGAGATAACCAGTTTCGCCAACCTGAGGCCTGACTCTTTTTCTCACTACACTGCTGTTGCCATTGTTCAATTAAAAAATGGCGGCGCAGTTTAGCATCAGATTCAAGCTTACTGATAATCGGTACTTTTTTACTGCATTGCTCGATAATCTGTAATGCTAATGCATGGAAAGTCTTAGCCTGTATATCGGGCTGCTTTAATCTCTCTCCAATACGCAAATTCATCTCATCGGCGGCTTTGCGGCCAAAAGCCAGTAGCAGTATTTCATCAGGGCGAACTTCTCCACGGTGTAATAACCAACCGGCCCGGGCAACAATAACCGATGTTTTGCCGCTTCCGGCTCCGGCTAATACTAACGCGTTCTTCTCACCGGTAATCACCGCCCGGCACTGCGCTGAATTTAATGGTCTAGCCTCTATGCTGTCAAAAAACTCATGATGCTCAGTCAGCATCGCATCGACCCAGGCTTTATTCGCCGCAGCGACCATCTCTGCGCCAGACCTAAGCCATTTCAGACAAAATTCATAGTGAGGCTGGCACAGCTTGAACTCTGAAAGACGAGCAACCGGCAGAGGAATGGAACTGAGCATGGTCTGAATTTCTGCCTGAATCTGTGCCAGATCTTCATGGGTTAGCCAACGCTGTTGCTGTAACCGATCTAAAATACATTGTGATTGCTCACTTAACACTTCAGCCGAGATGACGCTCATCTCATCGCCCCACTGCTGCCAGAGCGTATTTAGATGATGATAAAAATGTTGGGTTTCACGCCATTCCGTTCCGTGAAGACGAACAACTTTCTGTTCCGGGAGTTCAAATTCAAGCTCTCCCCAAACTAATCCCCGCTTGCAGCGAATGGCCAATAGTTGATTAAAGGGAATCGTGTAGGCGTGTTTAGGCCCGCTAATCTCAACACCCGCATTAAGCATTTTGACCTTATTATAAGGGTGCTGAGCAAGATGTTGCCCAACAGATGTTGATTTCAATTCCATAGCGTTACGCCGTACCCTTTGTCATATCACTTCGCCCAATACTCACCAGTTTACTCTTTATTGCGACTATCACTCTAGCCGGAATAGGGAAAAAAAGGCCATTTTATCGCTGAAAGTGTGAATGATGACTTTTTCCATTGAGTAAAGTGACATAAGCCGTAACAATAGCCCATTATCTATTTTATTTATTATCATTGTCCGGAGTCGTGTAATGCGCAGTATATTAAATATACTAAATTTTATTCTTGGCGGATTCTTTACTACCTTGGGCTGGCTACTTGCTACAGTTCTTACCGTAGTCTTTATTTTTACCCTACCGTTAACCCGTTCATGCTGGGAAATTACCAAACTCTCACTGTTTCCCTTCGGCAATGAGGCGATTCATGTTGACGACCTTAATCCCGAGCAGCGTAGTCCATTAAGAAATGCCGGCGGTACGGCACTGAATATATTTTGGTTTGTCTTTTTTGGCTGGTGGCTATGTCTGAGCCATATTTGTGCAGGTATTATGCAATGCATCACCATTATTGGCATCCCGGTTGGCATTGCTAACTTTAAAATTGCGGTTATTGCGCTGTGGCCCGTTGGCCGCAGAGTCGTTTCTGTCGAAGTTGCTCAGCAATCCAGAATTGCTAAAGCCAAGCGCCAGTTCGAGCAACGTTAATGCCGGTTGAAAAAGCCATCCGATAACAAAAAGGGACTGATGTGACGTCATTTATCTTAACGCTACGACGCTATTTCTATAACAGCAATCTGCTGTATAGCATTCGTATCTTTATTGCATTAACTGGCGTGATATTTGTCCCTTGGTGGATGGGTGATAGCCTGCTGACTATTCCACTCACTTTAGGCGTGGTGGCCGCAGCATTAACCGATCTTGATGACAGACTCACCGGAAGGTTACGTAATCTGGTTATCACGCTGTCATGTTTCTTTATTGCCTCGGTCTCGATTGAACTACTTTTTCCTTATCCATGGCTGTTTGCTCTTGGCCTGTTGTTTTCTACCGGCGGATTCATCTTATTAGGTTCTCTGGGGCAGCGGTATGCAACCATTGCATTTGGTGCACTGCTTATCGCTATCTATACCATGCTCGGAGTCTCTATGTATGACTCCTGGTACCAACAACCGGCATTACTATTAACCGGCGCAATTTGGTATAACCTGATTACCCTATTAGGACATCTGATTTTGCCGATCCGACCGCTTCAGGATAATCTTGCCCGCTGTTTTGAGCGCTTGTCACAATACCTTGATGCTAAATCGGCGCTGTTCGATCCTGATGAAGAAAAACAGTTTACTCACCAATTGATCAACGCCACCATGGCTAATAGCGCATTGGTTGATACCCTTAACCAAACTAAAATTTCTTTACTCACCAGGCTAAAAGGCGACCGGGGTCAGCGTAATACTCGCCGGATGCTTCACTACTACTTTGTTGCGCAGGATATACATGAACAGGCCAGTTCTTCTCATGCTCAGTATCAGCAATTAAGTAAAAAATTGCGCTATACCGATATTCTTTTTCGTTTTCAACGCCTGCTGACCCTGCAATCAAAAGCCTGCTCTAAGATTGCCTACTCGATCAGATACCAACAAAAATATGTTTATGATACCTATCTGACTCAGGCTTTAGTTCATCTTGATAAGAGCTTATCCAACCTCGAGGCCCGAAATGATTTACCTTTATCGCTACTCCAATCGTTACGGCATCTGCTAAAGAATCTAAAGGCTATTGATGCCCAGTTAAGCAATATTGAATCAGAGCAATCGGTAAATACCGAAACTATTCAGGACAATAAGCTGGCCGATGATAAGCTCACGGGCTTAAAGGATATATGGTCAAGGATTTCGCTTAATCTGACGCCACAGTCGGTACTGTTCCGGCATGCGGTCAGGATGTCTATCGTGCTGTGCGTTGGCTACGCCATTATTCAACTGGCCGAACTACAAAACGGCTATTGGATTATGCTAACCAGCCTGTTTGTCTGCCAACCTAACTACAACGCCACCCGTACCCGCCTTACATTAAGAGTGGTTGGTACGCTGGCCGGTATTCTTCTCGGATTACCCATTTTATACTTTGTCCCCTCCCAAGAAGGACAGCTGATACTGATCGTTATCAGCGGTGTACTATTTTTTGCCTTTCGCCACGTACGCTATGCCTATGCAACGATGTTCATTACCCTGCTGGTGCTATTTTGCTTTAATTTATTAGGGGAAGGATTCAGAGTAGCGCTACCGAGAGTTATTGATACTTTTATCGGCTGTGGTATCGCTTGGGCAGCTGTCAGTTTTATCTGGCCGGACTGGAAGTTCAGGCATATATCACAGGCTTTAGACAAAGCTATTCACGCTAACTGTCGCTATCTGGATGCTATTTTAGAACAGTATCATCAGGGGAAAAATAACGGCGTTGATTACAGAATTGTGCGTCGTAATGCTCATAACTGTGATGCGGAATTGGCTTCGGTTATTTCAAATATGGCGGCAGAACCAAAGAAAGACAAACAACAGATAGACCGTGGATTTCGCCTGCTATGTCTTAACCATTCTTTGCTGGGATATATTTCAGCATTAGGTGCACATCGTGAACGGTTAACCGACAGCCCGGAAATATTACAGCTGCTGGATGATGCCGTTTGCTATATCTCAGACTCGCTGGAATCCGATCCGAATAACGTTGAACGGATCTCTCCATTATTAGAGAGTATTAACCAGCGAATTACTGAGCTGGACAGCACGTCTAAAAATCGGAATCAGTTAGTTACACAGCAGCTAGCGCTGATTATAGGGTTGTTACCCGAATTTATATCACTATCTCACAATATGTGTTCTGTAACGGATAACAGAACTCGACAACCGAATAATAGCAGCGCTAACGCCTGAGTAAATAAAACGTTTGAATAGATAAAAAACTGGCGTCATTTGATCAACTATTTAGTAGCACTTCAGGTGTTCTAACAGTTCATTGCGTATTGATTCAGGCAATGCCGCAGAATGACAACCTTCTATTGCGCCGGCTAAATAAAACAATAACTCGGAACTAACATCTTTTTTTATCGCCCTAACCCTTATATAGCTATTTATGGCGCCGAAGTTAATTAAATCTCCAACGCTAATAATGCCGGCTCTCCTTAACAGGCGTTCAATTGATATATTGAGATTTGGTAAATCTTTGAGTCTGGCCCCTTCTGGTTTACTCTTCTCTTCAATGTCATTTATCGCCGCTGAAAGTGAGTAACTCACTAATTCATCCAATAGCTCGCGCTCATTCCATAATGATTCATTAACATGGAAGTAACGCATCAATACTGGGGCCCCTCTTTTACGATAAACAAACTGGGCCATGCCGTGGGTAATAAACACCGTTTCCAAATTTCGGTTAGCCCTGAGATAAAATTTTCGCTCTGATACTAACCCGAACATCACTTTATGTTGGCAAATGCCATATCCGCCAAACATCGAACGTGAGGTCAGTTTTCCTAAGCCACTAAAATATTCGATGACCTCACTCACTAATTGCTTGGTCTCCTTCCTGTCCACTTTATCTCCTCATATCAATACATTGATCGTTAATTAATGGAACTGCTTACCTGAATAATTAATTTCCAACATAACTAAATTACAAAAAACATCTAGCTTTAATAATCAGTTAATCGGGATTTCATTACAAATTTGCGATACACCCTGAAAATAGTTGATTTTCGGCCACACCTCATATACTGTATATAAACACAGTATATAAGGAGGCGCTATGATCACTCACTTAACGAAGCAAATGAATAACAACTCTTCGCATACAATGCCCCACGTTATGGGTGAGAATTCAACTCATCTTAGCCATACCGGTTTAGTCAGTGAAATCATTTATGATCCGCAAAATCCATTTACCTTTCACCTACTATTACCTTTTGTACAGCAATTAAGTCACCAACCGCGCTGGCAACTTTGGCTCGCCCCTGACCGCCGAATCAACCGTTATTGGATAAATAGCTTAGGATTACCGGCACAAAAGACCATTAGCTTAAGTTCTCTATCTACAGAGAAAAGCGTCGAAATGATGGAAAAAGCGCTTAGTAGTGGCAACTTTAGTAGCGTTATTGCCTGGCTACCGGTCATAACAGCGGAAATCAAAGAGAGATTGCAACATGCAGCTAAGCTGGGGGATTGTTATGGCTTTATTTTACAGCCATCCTCTATGGTTCAGGTTAACCTGCCATTTAACAATATGCATTGGCACTAAACATATTCTCCAATGGAAAAATAAGACGGGTATATCTTAATATCCAAATGAAACTATTACGCGGGCAATATCTTTGCAACTTACGCCGCGCCAACTTATTCTAAATACCCTATAGTCTTAGAGGGGTATCTGGTCAGTTACTTAGATAAATGAGTAAGCTACTCATAAGAAAGTTAAAAAATGCATAATTATACCGTTGAGGTAAATATTCAATTATGAGTATCTTCATTTCAGCGCTTTCTAGTATTAAATTGTCAATAAGTCAACTATTGAGCAATTCATTTCTTGTTTGTCCGAATATTAATCTTTTCACTTCATTTCAATATATTACTAAACAATACACATCATCTTTAATATCAATAGCTTGAATTATAATAAATATACTTACCTGACATTGATTAACATGAAATTTAAATGTAATTTAATGTTACAAACAGTAATCATCTTAGAGCACTAAAAGCTAAATACCCCTAATAAAATTATTTGTTATTAATCCCAATTCGAACTTAAATGCATTTGAGAATTATTCTGTACACACAATGAGTGTTTATTAAATAAGTGCTATTAGTGAGTTAGGTATGTTAATATTGTTGCCAATCAAGATATTTTTGTGTGCTTTTGACACGCAAGACTTGTAACTTTTCTTACACGTTGTAAACTTTACCTTGATTGGGTTGTTTTATAGATCTAGATTCTCGATGTCTGTCATGGATTGACATGGGTACTTTAACTTCGAACTTTAAAACTAGATTTGTTTAACACTAACTTATATCACTACTATTTTAGATGATAACGAGGCTCAAAATGAAAAAGACAGTAATCGCATTGGCAATGGCGTTCGCTGGTTTTACTACAGTAGCGCAAGCAGCTCCATTAGATAACACTTGGTACACTGGTGCTAAAGTTGGTTGGTCTAACTACCACGACACCGGTTTTTATGACAACACGCTGAACAACAGCAATGACCAACCACACCAATTAGGTGCTGGTGCCTATATGGGCTACCAAGCTAACCAATATTTAGGTTTTGAATTAGGTTATGACTGGTTAGGTCGTATGACTTACCGTGGTGCTGATAGCGGCGCGTTCAAAGCACAAGGTATTCAACTTGCTGCTAAATTAAGCTACCCAATCATGAACGACCTTGACCTGTACACCCGTTTAGGTGCTATGGGATGGCGTGCAGATACTACTTATCATCCATCAACTGGTGGTGAGCATAAGAACCACGATACTGGCGTTTCTCCTCTGGCAGCAATCGGTGTTGAATATGCAATCACCCCGAGCATTGCTACCCGTTTAGATTACCAGTGGGTTAACAACATCGGTGACGGTGATAGCATTGGTACTCGTCCAGACAACGGCACCCTGAGCTTAGGTGTTGCTTACCGTTTTGGTCAGACTCAACCAGCTCCAGTTATCGCAGTTCCAGTTGTTGAAACTAAGCGTTTCACGCTGAAATCAGACGTTCTGTTCGCGTTTGCTAAATCAAACCTGAAGCCAGAAGGTCGTCAAGCACTTGATCAACTGTACAGTGAGTTGAGCTCAATCAACCCACAAAACGGTTCTATCGTTGTTCTTGGCTTTACTGACCGCATCGGTTCAGAGCAAGCTAACCTTAAACTGTCTGAGCAGCGTGCAAATTCAGTTGTTAGCTATTTAGTCTCTAAAGGCATCCCAGCTGATAAGATTTCTGCTCGTGGTTTAGGCAAAGCTAACCCAGTTACCGGTTCTACCTGTGACAACGTTAAAGCTCGTGCAGCGCTGATCGACTGCTTAGCGCCAGACCGTCGTGTTGAAATCGAAGTTACTGGTGCTAAAGACATCGTGACTGAAGTTAAAGAAGTTGTTCAAGACGTTAAAGCAAAAATGTAATTTGCTTTCTGCTTGACACAAAAACCCCGCTTCGGCGGGGTTTTTTTATGGTTGGTCAAGCTGTAAATTTTATCAGGCAAAAGACATATTCTAGTATTCCAACAAACTATTTATCGTTGTTATCGGAAGTCAGAATTGCTTTTAAATCCTGTTTCAATAATGACATCTGATTGGCGTACTGCTCTTTTCTTTCTGCATCTTCAATCAGTTGAACAATAGTTTCCGACAGGGTAACGCCCCTGCGCTGCGATAAACCGGAAAGTCTCTGCCACACAAGAAATTCAAGATCGATTGATTTCTTGCGGGTATGCTGCTGCTCAGCGTTAAAATGACGCTTACGTCGAGCCCTGATAGTTTGCTTTAACCGATTGTCTAAATCTGGATTAATGTGTGCATTAATCCATTCCTGAACCTTATGAGGCTCATTTTCCAACCGGAGTAGTTCATCAATAATCTCTTGAGCTGCGCTGTATTCGATGTAGCGTGTGATTGCTTCACCTTCTCTATGCTTTTTAACCAGATATTTCCATTTCCAGCCGCTTTCTAAATTATCTAACTGTTGATATTTCATAAAACACCCGCTGAGTGACCGCGTAACATTTCTAGCATAGCAGCTTTTATCGCCATCTGAACATCCTAATAGCATATGTTTTAGCGCCATTGGCTATAATATTTATCAGACAAACACCTAACTGCATTACTGGTGGTATGAACTCCGCGCGATTCTTGTATAATCGCGTTTTCCTTTTTGAATAAAACAGCGAATACTTTGACTATCAACCGACTTGAATGGCAACAGCTGTTGCCGAATACCTCTGACTATGCGGACATTTTCGAACGAGAATATCGTCGCGAACCGCTGGACATTGAAATAACACAGCCGCGTCTACAAAAGTCTTTAGCCACATTCTGTAATCAGCACCCAATGGCCTCACCATTTATGCTGATTAAAGCTGTGGATAGCCGGGCATACCTGTCTTTAATTCATCAATCTGTAACCCGCTTGTTGCCTCCGCGTACAGATATTATTGGTAGCCACTATGACATCGATAATGGCACAGTAAGCCTCAGCGATGCGAAGAGCAGCAGTGACAACTTTGCGGCTACCAGCAATTGCTTATATGAAGAGTGGATTGAGGCTGAACAGCTATTAGGTTGTTTACGCAAGCATGGCGATGGTTATAACCTAGAGCCCGGACTGGTTCATAAAGCAAACGGCGGCGTACTGATTTTATCTGTGCGAACTTTACTGGCTCAACCCCATTTATGGTTCCGCTTAAAACAAATCGTGACCAGCCATTGCTATCAGTGGTTCACCAATGATGAAAGCCGCCCGTTGCCGTTGTCAGTTCCTTCGATGCCATTAGATTTGAAGGTTATCCTCGTTGGCGACCGCTATGGTCTGGGCGATCTACAAGAACTTGAACCAGAGCTGATTGAACGGGCTATTTATACCGAATTTGAAGCCGATCTGGCGATTACAGAAAGCGAAGATATGGCGACATGGTGTAGCTATCTCAATGCTATCGCCTATGATGCACGACTGCCAGAGCTGGACAGCAGCGCATATCCTGCCTTGCTCAAAATAGCCGTAAGGAAAAGTGGCGATCAGGATAAGTTACCGCTCTGCCCTCAGTTGCTAAGCGGTCTGTTAATTGATGCCACTCAATATGCCGAATCTAAGATTACCGCCGACTCAGTGGCACAGGCTGAGCAAGAGAAAGTCTGGCGAGAAAGCTATCTGGCCGAAATGGTTCAGGATGATATCGCGCTTGGTCAGTTAAGAATTGAGACTGAAGGTTATGTTATCGGTCAAATTAACGGGCTATCGGTACTAGAGTATCCTGGTCATCCAAGAGCGTTTGGTGAGCCATCACGCATCAGCTGTGTGGTTCACATTGGCGACGGCGAGATCATGGATGTCGAACGTAAAGCTGAATTAGGTGGCAATCTGCACGCTAAAGGCATCATGATCATGCAGGCCTTTATTGCCTCTGAACTGGCCTCTGACCAACAGTTTCCATTCTCTAGCTCGATCGTTTTCGAACAGTCATATGGCGAAGTTGACGGTGACAGCGCTTCATTGGCCGGTTTATGCGCGTTAATCAGCTCACTTTCACTGCAGCCGATAAATCAGCAAATAGCGGTGACCGGTTCTGTCGATCAGTTTGGTAATGTACAGACGATTGGCGGCATCAATGAAAAAATTGAGGGATTTTTCGATGTCTGTAATGACCGCGAATTAACCGGAACTCAAGGCATTATTTTTCCGCTAACCAATATCCGTCACCTTTGTTTAAAAGATGAAGTTGTTGAGGCGGTGAAAGCAGGCCAGTTTCACCTATGGGCCGTTGAACATGTCCATGACGTGTTGCCATTACTGATTGGTTTGCCATACGTTGATGAAAATAAGCCAAGCGTACTCAGTGCTATTCAGGAACGTATCCTGCAGACCGGTGGTGGCGATCGTAGCCGTTTACCATGGCCGTTGCGTTGGATTAATTGGTTTAATCGTGGCTGATCGGACTTGTTCAGCTTACAAGTGTAAGCTAATCTAAAGGCAGAATACCTAAAGGGTATACTACCCTCTTACATATTAAAAATAAGGTTAGTTCAATTATGGTTGAGAAACGCGAATCCTATACGAAAGAAGATCTACTTGCTTCAGGCCGTGGTGAACTGTTTGGCGCAGGCGGACCTCCGCTACCAGCACCGAATATGCTGATGATGGATCGCATTGTCAAAATGACTGAAACCGGTGGTCAATATGACAAAGGTTATGTTGAAGCTGAGTTAGATATCAATCCTGACCTATGGTTTTTTGGCTGCCATTTTATTGGCGACCCTGTAATGCCGGGATGTTTAGGTCTAGATGCTATGTGGCAACTGGTGGGCTTCTATTTAGGCTGGCTGGGCGGTGAAGGTAAAGGTCGTGCACTCGGCGTTGGTGAAGTTAAGCTGACCGGGCAAGTCCTGCCAACCGCGAAGAAAGTAACCTATCGCCTGCACTTAAAGCGCATTGTTAATCGCCGCCTGATCATGGGTCTGGCAGATGGCGAAGTGTTGGTTGACGGTCGCGTTATTTATACCGCCACCGATTTGAAGGTTGGCCTGTTTAAAGACACCAGCGCCTTCTAAGCCCCTCTTTGTTTTATAGTAAAGGCGTTCTGGTTCCTTCTGGTAATAAGAACGCCTTTAATCATTTAATCTACAATCGAGCTTCTCTTTTTAAATCCCCCCCGTCATAACAAACCAATAATATTCTCTGAATTAGCTAAACTGATAGCCATAGGATAAATCCTGTTAGGTATCAGTAGACTTGACCCCCAACAAATCGCCATAATGGTGTTATCACGTGGTTACCATGGAGTTATGATGAATCAGGAAAAGCTCTATATTGAGAAAGAACTGAGTTGGTTATCGTTCAATGAGCGGGTATTACAAGAAGCTGCAGACAAAAGTAATCCTCTTATCGAGCGCATCCGTTTTCTAGGCATCTACTCCAGCAATTTAGATGAATTCTATAAAGTACGCTTTGCCGATGTCAAAAGGCGGATACTGATCAAACAAGAGCAAGGCTATGCATCCAGCTCAAAACACGTTCTGAAAAAAATTCAGTCTAAAGTCCTTAAAACCGATCTTGAATTCGACAATTTATATAACGAGCTCTTGCTTGAAATGGCCCGTAATCAGGTATTCCTGATTAATGAACGTCAGCTATCTGAAAATCAGCAACTATGGCTACGCCACTATTTCAAAAATCAGCTCAGACAGCACATTACCCCGATCCTATTAAATAATGACATCAGCCTGTTAGAGTTTCTCAAAGATGACTACACCTATCTGGTAGTGGAAATCGTCATTAATGCAGAAAACACACAGTATGCTTTATTAGAAATTCCATCAGATAAAGTCTCCCGCTTTATTACACTTCCTCCAGAACCGCCAAGAAGACGTAAGCCAATGATCCTATTGGACAACATTCTTAGATTCTGTTTGGATGATATTTTTAAAGGCTTTTTCGACTATCAATCATTGAACGCTTACTCGATGAAAATGACCCGAGATGCGGAATATGACTTAGTCAATGAAATGGAGTCCAGTTGGCTAGAATTAATGTCTTCCAGCCTGAAGCAACGCCTGACGGCAGAACCAGTTCGGTTTGTCTATCAGCGTGATATGCCTAATGATATGGTGGAAATTTTACGCCAGAAGCTGGGGATTTCATCCTATGACTCGGTCATTCCCGGCGGGCGCTATCATAATTTTAAAGACTTCATTAGCTTTCCAAACGTAGGTAAAGCTAATCTGGTTAATAAGCCCCTGCCTCGTTTAAGGCATATCTGGTTTGATAATTTCCGTAATGGCTTTGATGCCATCAGAGAACGGGACGTTCTGCTCTATTATCCTTACCATACCTTTGAACACGTACTGGAATTAGTCCGTCAGGCTTCATTTGACCCCAGCGTGCTGGCGATTAAGATCAATATTTATCGGGTAGCTAAAGATTCCCGAATCGTTGAGTCGATGATCAATGCGGCCCATAACGGCAAGAAAGTAACGGTGGTGGTTGAACTGCAGGCCAGGTTTGACGAAGAAGCCAATATTCATTGGGCTAAACGCCTGACTGAAGCCGGGGTTCACGTTATCTTCTCTGCGCCGGGGTTAAAAATTCATGCAAAATTATTTTTAATATCCCGTCTTGAAGACGGTCAGATCGTGCGTTATGCCCATATCGGTACCGGAAATTTCAACGAAAAAACTGCCCGCCTGTATACGGACTTCTCGCTTCTGACCGCAGACTCTCGAATTACTAACGAAGTCCGGCGGGTGTTCAACTTTATTGAGAACCCTTACAGACCGGTGAGTTTTGAGCATTTACTGGTTTCTCCGCAGAATTCTCGCCTGATGTTGAATAAACTCATCGACAGAGAGATATCCTATGCGCAGGCTGGATTAGGCGGCGGTATTACGCTGAAAATTAATAATCTGGTAGATAAAGAACTTATCGATCGACTTTATGCGGCATCCGGTGCCGGAGTCAGAATTCGTCTGATTGTCAGAGGGATGTGTTCTTTGGTGCCCAATATCCCCGGTGTGAGTGAAAACATTCAGGTCATTAGTATCGTAGATCGGTATTTAGAACACGCCCGTGTTTATATCTTTGATAATCAGGGTGACAGTCAGGTCTTTATTTCATCTGCCGACTGGATGACGCGCAATATCGACTATCGTATCGAAGTGGGTGTTGCAATATTGGACCCGGTTCTAAAACAGCGAGTACTCGACATTATTGATTTACAACTTTGTGATACAGTCAAAGCGCGAATCATTGATAAAGAATTAAGTAATCAATATGTTATGCGAGGTAATCGCAGGAAGGTCCGATCGCAAATCGCTATCTATGAATATTTAAAGACGCTGGAACAACCCGCCGTTATTCCGGAACAATCAGGTTCATCTGAGCAATAATAACTATGCCTTTAAACGAGTCCTCAGTAGCTAAGCCGCAAGAAATTGCGGCTATTGATTTAGGTTCTAACAGTTTCCATATGGTTATTGCCCGCGTCGTAAACGGCGCACTACAAATTTTAGGGCGATTAAAACAGCGAGTCCATTTAGCCGAAGGTCTTGATAAAGACAACTATTTGAGTGAAGAAGCCATGGAACGCGGCTTGGCTTGCCTGAGTTTGTTTGCTGAGCGCCTGCAAGGTTTCTCGCCGGACAGCGTAAGGATTGTCGGAACTCATACCTTACGACTGGCGGTAAATAGTGAAGAATTCCTATCAAGGGCAAAACATATTCTGCCCTATCCCATCGAAATTATTTCCGGTCAGGAAGAAGCACGCCTGATTTATATGGGTGTCGCACATACCCAACCTGAAAAAGGTCGAAAGCTGGTTATAGATATTGGCGGTGGCTCAACCGAGATGGTAATCGGTGAGGATTTCAGCCCCACCTTAGCCGAAAGCCGGCGTATGGGATGCGTTAGCTTTTCTAAACAGTTTTTTCCTGGTGAAGAAATTAGTAAACAACATTTTCAGCGTGCACAGCTCGCCGCAGAACAAAAATTAGAAAATTTATCCTGGCAGTACAGAGTTGAAGGGTGGAAATTTGCTTTAGGTGCATCAGGTACCATTAAGGCCGTTAATAATGTCATTGTTGAAATGGGTGAAAAAGACGGCGTTATTACCCCTGAGCGCTTAGCTCTGGTTGTTGAACGAGTATTGAAATTCCGCTCGTTTAAATCTATCAATTTGCCGGGCCTATCTCCTGACCGTCAAAGCGTGTTTGTTCCCGGTTTAGCTATCCTATGCGGCGTATTTAATGCTTTATCAATTAAAGAGCTCAGGCTCTCTAATGGTGCACTTCGGGAAGGAGTCCTTTATGAAATGGAAAGCCGCTTCAGGCATCAAGATATTCGAAGCAGAACGGCGATCAGCTTGGCAGAACACTACAATATAGATCGGGAACAGGCCGCAAGAGTATTAGAAACAACCCATACTCTCTATTCTCAATGGGTTACTGATAACCAGAATTTAGCCCATCCACAGCTGGAAGCGTTACTCGGCTGGGCGGCTATGCTGCACGAAGTGGGTTTAAGTATTAACCATAGCAATATGCAACGCCATTCAGCCTATATCCTGCAAAATACTAACCTACCGGGGTTCAATCAGGAACATCAGCTCTTATTAGCTACGCTGGTGCGTTTTCATCGTAAGAGCATCAAACTCGATGAATTACCTAGATTCAATTTAGTAAAAAAACGTCAGGTTATCCCGCTGATTCAATTATTACGCTTGGCCATATTGTTAAACAATCAACGGCAGTCGACTACCGCTCCGGATTATTTCCGACTGGTTAGCGATGACAATCATCTGTCATTATTCTTTCCGCCAGATTATCTGAATATAAACGCCTTAGTTCTGGCAGACCTTGAACGGGAACAGGAATATTGGGATGAAGTTACCGGTTGGAAGCTAAGTATAAAAAGTGACGCTTAAAGCCTAATGCTTGTCAGTTAAGCATTTCTATATGATGTGACTCCACTCAATCGTCATCCCGGCGAAAGCCGAGATCTAGGTTTTAGCTAACCCGCTGGCATTTAGCCTAAGGGCTGGACCCCGTTTTTCAACGGGGTGACGAGGGTAATGGTTCCGTAATAACTAGGCGAATCATTGGCTTACGTTTATTGACTGCCCTTAACTGATCGGCATTACGTTTAAAGCCAATATTTCTTTTAGTCAGTAAAAAGCCCCGATTTCAGATCGGGGCTTTTAGCTATTCATTATCGAACTTATGGCTCAGTGGTACTTAGAATTTATAACCAACGCCGAACATAAATGCGAACGGGTCAAGGCGTGTACTAACACTGTGATTTGTACGGTTACCGGCAGCATCCGTTGAGGTAAATTTCACATCAGTATCAATATTCATCCACCAAACTGAAGTATTCACCATCCAGTTTTTATCGATGTTGTAGTCAACACCGGCCTGCAATGCCACACCCCATGAATCATCAACGCTTAAATTGCTTAAGCCAGCACCTTTACCAGTGCTGTTAAAATCTTCGCTGAAGAATGTGGTGTAGTTAATACCGGCACCTAAATATGGACGCCACTGGCTTTCTGCATTGCCGAAATAATATTGGGCCATCAGTGATGGAGGCAACTGTTTAACGGTTGCAATATTACCGACTCCGCCAACGCCTACGTCATGCTTAAACGGCGTTGCGCCTAATAATTCAATACCGATATTATCAGTAATCATATAGCCGAAAGTTAAACCAAGCTGAGTATTGTTACTGACATTAAATGACCCTGTACCTTCCAATACTCTGTCAGATCCTTCATTTGGTCTGACCGTTACCGACCCAGCACGAAACAGAAAGTCACCGGCCTGATGAGCAAAAGTGATTGACGGCGCTAACGTTGCAGCAATTAGGCATACCAGAGGGAGTTTTTTCATAATCCATATTCCTTTTAGGGTTAATATGCGGAGAAATATACCCCGTTAGGAGTAAAATTGATTCAATCGAGATCACAGTTTTGAGCTAATTTTAATAAAACAGTGAACTTATCAAATTTTAACTCCACCAATATTTACACATATTTGATCAAGATCAATTGCGCTAAAAATGCAACGCATAAACAACCTGATTGTTGAATTTTTCATCTGATAACGGCAGGCCTAAATTAACTCAATTAATTCCTAATCGTTATTATTTAATAAGTAATTAAAGATAAAATCAGCAGTGGCGATAGCCAATTTGCTTAAAAGGATAAACAATAAAATACAAGACTAATTATGAACAGGTTACAATCACTGCCGATCCAAACCATTTGAATCTTGTTTTCTTCAGGAGATGTTATGTCCATCACGGCCAATTCACTATCCCGTGACAGCGTTAATTTTATACGTAATCAGCTATCCAGCTTTATTATGCTGGCCTTGCTGACCTCTTTTATCATGGTCGCACTATTACATGCGCTGGCACCCGATTTATCAGAACTACAGGCATTGGTCAGTAATGCCGTTGGCGGTGTAACCCCCATGAGTCGAAGCGAGCTCAGAGCGATTGTCGCAGCAATGCCAAAAGAACAACAGATTGCTATTGCTGAGGCGACAATACCGCTAGTTACCGCGACAGCAGGAAGCTTCTTGATCAGCAATCTGCTACTCACTGCTGGCGTAATAACCTTGGTTCAACAGGTTTCAAATCAGCAAGCAACAAGTGCCATTCGAGCGCTTGGGGCTTCTGTCCATATATTACCGAAACTGCTTATTCTGTTTATTATTTCAACCTTTGTTATTTTAATCGGGCTATCGTTCTATTTTTTACCGGGCATCTTTTTGACCTACGCTCTGGTCCTGTCGCCGGCTATTCTGATAAGTTCTCAGAAAGGGATCATTGATTCCATTATCATGAGCTGGAAAATAGCCTTGGCTAATATCAAAATTATCCTGCCGGCCTTTTTGTTTGCGATATCAGTGGAATTTCTTCTTTATGCACTCACCATTGAAATGGCAATGCGCTCCTCAATCGTGGTATCAATATTATTGGTCGGTGCAGGGAATTTAATCACAGCATATTTTTTAGTCTACCTGTTCAGATTCTATATGTTGGTTAAGCAATAAGTAAAAAGCAAAACGGCGAGTTTTAAACCCCGCCGTTTCGCTTTTGTAACTAACCGTTGTAACTAACTGTTGTAACTAACTGTTGTAACTAACTGTTGTAACTAAATAATTACCCTTACTCTTCAGTGTTTAAAGCGCTTTCTTTACTTTGAATAAGTTTAAGAGCCAGATAGAGATCGGGAACTAATAGAATGTCTTCTTCTTTCATTGCTGGCCGATTGTCTTTAAACCAACGGGTTAATTCTGTCCTTCTCCCCGCCAGTACTAACTTCACTTTGCGCACCTTCAAATCACGCTTTAGCTCATCAATCGCGGCTAACACGCTGATGTCTGCGTAGGTAAAACTTGCCACAGCATCTATCACCACCCAGCGCGGCTGAAAAGGTGTACTATCAACCAAGTTGAGAATCCGTCGCTTAAAATAAGCAACGTTGAAATAGGTCAGCGGAGAGTTAAACCGATACATCATCACCCCCGGCACAGCCTTAACGTTATGGCTATTTCCCAGAGAATGGATCATACCATCCTCATTGACACCTAATAATTGCTCAGTAGGTCTGAACACCGTACGCAAAAATTGCAGTAATCCAAGAAGAACAGCCAGCCCGATACCTTGAATAACGCCAATTAATAATACGCAGACAAAAGTAAAGCAGGCTAAACGAAACGCTGATTTATTGCGTTTTCTCAGTCCCCAAATGCCACGCAAATCCATTAGAGACCATGCCGCATATATCAGTACAACGCCTAAAGCCGATACTGGGATATATTTAAGCGGCTGAGTGAAAAAAAGAACCACTAGAGCTATCACTAAAGCGGCAATAATAGAAACCAGCTGGCTTTTACCACCATTAGAGTCATTAACCGCAGTACGGGAGTCGGCCCCGCTAATGGCAAACCCTTGTGATAAGCCAGACATGATATTCGCCATGCCTAACGCTCTGAATTCAACGTCAGCATTAATTTCGTAACCATTTTTAGCCGCAAAACTCCGGGCGGTAAGCATCAGGCTCACAAAGCTAATAAGCGCTAAGTTAAGAGCCGGAATAACCAGGTCACGCATCAATCCCGGCTGAAAGTCGCCCCAATGAACGACGGGCAGACCGGACTCAAATCCTACCCCGCCAATGGTTAAAATTCCGTATTGCTGAACGGAACATCCCCATGCCAGAGCAGTGGTGATGATAATAGCGATCAAAGGCGCTGGCCATTGACTACGGAATCGCTTAATAACGATCAGAATAACCAAGGTTAATGCTGACATCGCTAAAGTCAGTAAATGGCTATTTAGAATTTGGCCGGGCAAAGCAATTATTTTTTCAATCAGCTGATTTTCGTTCAGCTGAATTCCCAAAACCTTACCCAGTTGCCCGACCATAATAGTGACGGCAACCCCATTTAATAAACCGGAAAGAATAGGATGGGAAAGCAAATCTGCCAGAGCGCCTAGTCGAAATTTACTGGCCAGAAGACACCACCCTCCCATCATCAAGGTCATCATAATGGTCAACTGCCAGTGAAGCTCAAGATCGCCGGCCGCCAATGGTGTCACTACCGCCGCAATAACCGCACAGGTCGTTGCATCAGGTCCGACAATCAACTGACGAGAAGAGCCAAATAGCGCATAAGCTATCATGGGTAAAATACAGGAATATAAACCAACAATGGCGCCAACGCCGGCCAGTTCGGCATAAGCAATAGCAACCGGTAGCGCTACGGCGGCTACCGATAACCCGGCTTTGATATCCGGTTTCAGCCAACGTCTATCGTATGCTAATAAACTTTTTAATCCCGGCATCCAGTTTAAAAGGACTCTTCCGAACATTTTATCCTCTGTCGGCAACGACAATGTCAGCGAATACATAGGGTCTGTGATTTTAATGATAGAACATAATGCTTGGCTAGATAGGCGCTGACAAGGCCGATTATTGCTATATTTCGCTTTTCAGCCATAAAGTTACCTCACCGCCTCGTTTTAGCACTTTTCCCCCATGCTTAAAAAGAATACGATAGGCTTTCTGAATATCACTAATAATAACGGGAGTGCTAATGGCTAAGATTAGTTTTGTCGGACTTGGCGTTATGGGATACCCCATGGCTCGCCACCTGCAAAAAGCAGGACATGACGTAACAGTTTACAACCGAACCACCGCCAAGGCAGAACAGTGGGTCAAAGAATTCGGTGGAAAACTGGCATTAACTCCGCGTGAAGCTGCTATCGGTGCCGACATGGTAATGACCTGTGTCGGTAATGATAATGACGTTCGCTCAGTATATTACGGCGACGACGGTATTTTTGCCGGAGCCGAGCCTGGAGCCCTGCTGATTGACCATACAACTGCCTCAGCTGATTTGGCTAAAGAACTCTATCTCGCAGCTAAAAAGCAAGGGTTTGATTTCCTTGACGCTCCAGTATCCGGAGGCCAGGCTGGTGCAGAGAATGCGGTCCTGACCGTTATGTGTGGTGGAGATGAAGAAGTATTTAAACGCGCAGAACCTGTGCTTAGCGTTTATGGCAAAGCGGTAACCTTAGTTGGTGCCAGCGGCTGTGGCCAACTATGTAAAATGGCAAATCAACTCTGTATTGCAAACGTTTTAGCCGGCGTTTCTGAAGCAGTACGCTTTGCTCAAAAGGCCGGTTTAGACGTTAATATCGTGCGTGACGTCGTTAAAATGGGGTCAGGCAGTTCATGGCAGTTAGAGAACCGGGCCGCAACTATGGCTGAAGGTAAATTTGACTTTGGCTTTGCCATTGACTGGATCCGCAAAGATTTAGGGTTCTGTTTTGAGGAAGCTGAACGCAACGGCGCTAAGTTACCTTTTGCTAAACAAATTGATGAAGCTTATGCCGAATTGCAACAGCGTGGACTTGGCCGCTGCGATACCTCAGCGTTAATCTGTATTCTTGATGATAAATAATTATCAGTAACACTGGCGGCGGGTATAATCCTGCCGCCAAATTCGGTATAGTCAGCAGCCAACTGACCAATGGAAAGATTTATGAAGCAGTTTCTTGATTTTCTGCCCCTGATTGTTTTTTTTGCCGTTTATAAACTTTATGACATCTATATGGCTTCCGGTGCACTTATTGCTGCAACCGCACTTGCTGTTATCTATAGTTTAATAAAATTCCGTAAAGTTGAAAAAATGATGATAGTGACGTTTGTCATGGTCGTTATTTTCGGTACGTTAACCATCGTTTTCCACTCAGATGAGTTTATTAAGTGGAAGGTCACGGTTATCTATGCCCTTTTCTCTCTAGGCCTTTTATTCAGCCAGTTTGTTCTGAAAAAGACCTTAATTAAAACGATGCTCGGCAAGGAAATTACGTTACCTGAACACGTCTGGACTAAGCTGAATATTGCATGGTCGCTGTTCTTTCTTGCCTGTGGACTCCTTAATATCTATGTCGCCTTTTGGTTATCACAGGATATCTGGGTTAACTTCAAGGTATTCGGTTTAACCGGCCTGACCTTAATCTTCACGTTGATAAGTGGCGTTTATATTTATCGCCATATTCCGGAAGAACAAAAAAATCCGGCGAGCGATAAACAAGATTAAAAAATACAGCCTTTATATTTTGCCAACGCCGATATATCAAAAGTAACGTAAACTGATATAGCAGAGCGGTTGAGTTGTGGCCCATCATTAGCGCCATTATCTTTAAACTTTAATAGACCTAATCAGAATAGCACTATGAGCAAACAAGAACGTACTCCCCATGGGGAGCTAGTACTGCGTACATTAGCCATGCCAGCTGACACTAACGCCAACGGTGATATATTTGGTGGCTGGATCATGTCACAAATGGATATCGGCGGCGCTATACTGGCTAAAGAAATGGCCCGTGGCCGCGTAGTGACCGTAGCTGTTGATGCTATTACTTTTCTTAAGCCCGTCACCGTGGGAGACGTTGTCTGTTGTTATGCCCACTGTATCCGTACCGGTCGTAGCTCGATTACGGTAAATATGGAAGTCTGGGTTAAGAAAGTCTCTTCAGAGCCTATCGGACAACGCTATTGCGTTACAGAGGCCATATTTACCTATGTTGCGGTAAGCGACGAAGGTAAATCGCGCGCGCTACCCGATGGTAAAAGAAATTATACTGCTGAGTAATCAGCGATATCTCGCGATAAAAATAACCGCCTAACGGCACTGAGATAGCCCTTATCCTCATACACGACCAATGATAAAACGGGCCGCATTCAGCGGCCCGTTTTATATTCAAGTTCAGGAAAATTAACGACTGGAGCTACTGGATTTTCGCCCCGCCGTCAATTTTAAAAATAATGGTCAGCGTTTTATCTTTAACCACCACGGGGGTATAACGCCATTTTTTCAGTGCAAGCTTCACATCTCGCTCAAACATTCTTGGCGGGGTTGCTGAAATAATTCTTACGTTCTCGATTCGTCCGTCTTCATTAATATCAAACATCACCTTAATTTCGCCTTCAATTCGGCGATCAAACGCTTGCTTTGGATATGCAGGCTCAACCTGCTTCAGGATCTTAGAACCCGTAGAAGGCGCGGCACCCTGTGCCGATGATTGTGGGCCACTGGTTACCGGACTAATATTACTGCTGGTCAGCGGAGATGTCGCAGGTTTATCAATATCAGCTTTTTCAACCGGTTCTTTTTTAGGCTCTTTCTTTGGCTGCTTTTTAGGTTTTTGAACCGGTTTGGGTTCCGGCTTTTTCTCTGGCTTAGGTTTCTCTATCGGTTTTTCCGCTGGCTTAGGTTCCGGAATAGGCTCAGGAATAACGACAGGTTCGGATTCAGGAATAGGTTCTGGTTCGGAAACATCGGGTTCTTCTGGTTCACTTTTAGCTTCAGTAGCCTGAGTTTCTTGCTCTGCATTAGCCTGCGGAGCAGCAAACATTGCTGGATTGACCATCACAACATTCATTGGGGCCGCTTCTTCTGCGATCGGTATTTCAACCTGATCTTTAATTGAGGCAAAAACAAGCCCGCCAATAAGTGACGCATGAAGACAGACTGAAAATGTGATCGGCCAAGAAAAACGACGCGCTAAAAAGAACTTTTTCAAAAAATAGCCATTCCAATGTTTCAACGTAGGAAGAATTCTAAATGAAAATGGTAATGATATTCAATATCATTTTTAACATAATACCAGATAACAGACGGAAGTCTGATTTTAAACCGGTTATATAGGTTCTGATTTGCTAAAACTGATGATACCACTTGAAATTGGCATTGATGTATAAGATTAAATCACATAACTTAATCAGTGAGTTTACTCACCATGATAATGAGGATAGTGCTGTGTTATACCTAATTTATGCAGAAGATGTGGCAAATTCATTAGAACAACGCCTCGCAGCTCGCCCGGCTCATTTAGCCCGGTTACAACAATTGAAAGATCGGGATCGGCTGGTAGTCGCAGGCCCAAATCCTATTACAGACAGTGAAGAACCGAATTCTGATGGCTTTTCAGGTTCAGTGATTATTGCTGAATTCCCTAGCCTGGCTGAAGCTAAGAGCTGGGCAGATAAAGATCCATACATTGAGGCGGGTGTATATCAAAACGTCACTGTAAAGCCGTTTAAGCGCGTATTCTAAGCATATGGGGTTCCCGGCTGATATTGAGTCAGGAACCTCAAGCACTCCCACTTTAATCTTCCCCGTCACCATTCATAATTAATCGCGTAAAGCAGCGACCGTTGCTGGCGCCCTAGCTGCCTGTCGGCTCTGATACGGTGAATACGGTTATTTCTGCGAGATTGGCCTTCTAACCAACGGTTACGACGACGTTGAGATTGACGTAACATCCGCCAGCGGCCGACTTCTGTCCGAGTTCTTTGCATAATAATCAAAAAATACGTTTAACCAATAAAAGGTGGCACATTGTAACGCATATACTTTAATTAATAGGGTATTTAGACTAAAAATTAAGTAACAAGAATCTACAATTAGTTTAAAGAAGTGTTTTACCTTGCTGCAACTCTGCGTACACTCAGAGAGCTATTTTTTTGTTATTCAAAGGAAACGGGACAATAAATTCACAATGACCACATTCTATGCCGTTATGAGCTGGCTATTAGTATTTGGCTACTGGTTGTTAATTGCCGGTGTCACCTTAAGAATACTAATGAAGCGGCGTACCGTTCCATCAGCCATGGCTTGGCTGTTGGTTATTTATATTCTTCCGCTGGTCGGAATCATCGCTTATCTTTTATTCGGTGAACTTCATCTTGGTAAACGCCGTGCTGAACGGGCACAAGAAATGTGGCCTTCCACTGTCAGCTGGCTCGGCGAACTTAGAAGCTGCACCAAAATTTTCGCGACTCAAATTAGCCCGGTATCTGAACCGCTATTCCAACTGTGCGAGCATCGACATGGCGTTCCTGCCGTTCGTGGAAACCAGCTCCAGTTAATGACCAGTTTCGATGACACCATAAAATCACTGATTCGTGATATTGAACTGGCCGAAAACAGCATAGAAATGGTGTTCTATATTTGGCAGGCCGGTGGGCAAGTTGATAACGTATCTGAAGCATTGATGGCAGCGGCCAGACGAGGCGTAAGATGTCGGATAATGCTGGATTCCGCAGGCAGCATGCATTTTTTCCGTACGCCCTACCCCGGATTAATGCGAAAAGCGGGTATCGAAGTTGTTGAAGCCCTGAAGGTTAACGTTCTGCGCGTATTTTTACGTCGCATGGACTTACGTCAGCACCGTAAAATTGTGCTTATCGATAACGATATTGCCTATACCGGCAGTATGAACATGGTCGATCCGCGCTTCTTTAAACAGGGGTCCGGCGTTGGGCAATGGATAGACTTAATGGCCCGGATACAAGGCCCTGTTGCGACGATTCTTGGTATTATTTATGCCTGCGACTGGGAAGTTGAAACCGGTAAGCGCCTTCTTCCTGAACCGCCAAACTATACGATGTTACCTTTTGAAGATGAAGCGGGTCATACGGTACAGGTTATTGCCTCTGGCCCCGGATTCCCTGAAGAAATAATTCATCAGGCGCTGCTCACTTCGGTCTACTCTGCTCGTAAGCAACTGATAATGACTACCCCCTATTTCGTGCCCAGCGATGACCTACTGCACGCTATTTGTACTGCGGCACTGCGCGGCGTTGACGTCAATATTATTGTTCCGAAGAAGAATGACTCTATTATGGTTGGCTGGGCCAGTCGCTCATTCTTCTCAGAGCTGCTTGAGGCCGGAGTCAAAATTCATCAGTTTGAAGGGGGGTTGCTACATACCAAAAGCGTTTTGGTTGATGGACAGCTTAGCCTAGTCGGTACCGTAAACTTAGATATTCGTAGCCTATGGCTGAATTTTGAGGTTACCGTTGTGGTCGATGATGAAGCGTTTGGTCAAGATCTTGGCTGCGTTCAAGATGATTATATCGCCCGTTCGACAATACTAGACCCGGCTGAATGGGCTAAGCGACCAATGTGGCAACGCGTAATCGAACGTTTATTTTATTTTTTCAGTCCGTTACTATGACGGTTAAGATCCAATACTACCTTACAGACGGAACTCCTGATGGACATGACTGACTTTGATATAAATAACCGATTAGATGAAGATGAAGCTCTCGATCAGGCTTATGACATTTTTTTAGAATTGGCCGTAGATAATTTAGATCCTGCTGACATCATCTTATTCAATCTTCAATTTGAAGAACGCGGTGCTGCAGAGCTGCTAGACCCTTCCGATGAATGGCTTGAGCATGTTGATTTTGATTTAAATCCCGACTTCTTTGCCGAAGTCATTATTGGGCTAACCAATCAACAAGATGAGATCGATGATATTTTTGCTCGAGTACTTATCTGTAGAGAAAAGAATAATAAATTCTGCCATATCCTGTGGAAAGAGTAATTCGCATCACTCTCCCATTGTTGTCTGATTAGCATAGAAAAACCGCAGCTTATGGCTGCGGTTTTTCTATATTATTGCATTATCAAATAAATAATTTGAGTGAATAAACTCGGCCTCCTGAGCCACTATGTCTGGCATGCCTCATAATATCAGGTCAATAAGCCAGGAAACGTCGCTTTTACACCCGTCACAATAAATTCAATTCCCAGAGACATCAGCAGTAGACCCATAATACGCGTGATGACGTTAATTCCGGTCTGCCCGAGTAAACGAACTAATAGCGGAGCGGCTCGAAAAAGAAGCCAACAACAAAACGAAAACAAAGCTATTGCGACAAAGAAACCGAGATAATCCAACCAAGTGTTATAACGAGTACTCCAAACAATCGTTGAGCTAATAGCACCCGGCCCGGCCATTAAAGGCAACGCTAATGGGACGACTCCGACATTATCCCGAACCGTCGTTTCTGTTTTCTCCTGCTTATTTTGCTTATCTTCACCTAGCTTTCCGCTAATCATAGACATAGCAATAGTCACAATCAGAATTCCACCGGCAATGCGGAAAGAGTCGATCGAGATCCCAAAAATACGCAGTATTGCATCACCTAAAAATAACGAACACCAAAGAATAATGGCGACTGATAAGTTAGCCGTTAAGTTGGTTTTATCTCTGGCAGCCGGAGATTGGTAATTCGTCATACTAATAAATACCGGCAGAATTCCAACCGGATTAACTAGCGCGAACATACCAACAAGAAACTTAATGTATCCTGATAAATCCAGCATGGTATGGCCCATCATGGACTCCCAATTATATAAAGCAGAGGGTCAATTTGACTGGCGCTAATGTAATAGAATTATCTATGGTAATCCACCGTAAATATCCGAGAACATGGCTTAGCTATACAAAAAAGATAAGATATAAAGCCAATATAAACAAACTATTTTGAATAAATAGCTCAATGACTATGGTTGTCTGCATCATGGGCGAAATTAGGCGTGCTGAATGGTGTCAGCTTGTGATTATTGTGATTTAGATCACGATACAATAAATACTTAATAGGTAAGCTGTAATCAATGCAGTTGAAACAAGAAGACTTTCATCTGAACACACTGTAACAACGTATAAAAATATCTTCTAATAACAATATGTTAACTTAAACTTTTTCAGTAAGTAAATCGTATTGAGCTGGCCAGCTTTTCCTATACTTAATACTTGTATCGCGACTTACTCACTAAAAAAGTTTATCAATCTTAGGAGAGTCCCATGACAGTAAGTAATATCACTGAACTGAATGCGCTGGTTGCCAGAGTAAAGAAAGCTCAGCTTGAGTATGCTAATTTTACACAGGAACAGGTCGACAAGATTTTCAGAGCCGCTGCGCTCGCTGCCGCAAATGCCCGCATACCACTAGCTAAAATGGCAGTAGCCGAATCCGGTATGGGTATTGTGGAAGACAAAGTGATTAAAAACCACTTTGCCTCTGAATATATTTATAACAAATATAAAGATGAGAAAACCTGCGGTATTCTTGAAGAAGATGAAACCTTCGGCACCATTACCATTGCAGAACCTACCGGAATTATCTGTGGTATTGTTCCCACCACCAACCCAACCTCTACCGCAATATTCAAAGCGCTTATTAGCCTGAAAACGCGTAACGGTATAATTTTCTCGCCGCATCCGCGTGCTAAAAATGCAACCAATGAAGCGGCAAATATCGTGCTGCAAGCCGCTATTGAGGCCGGTGCACCAAAAGATATTATCGGTTGGATTGATGTTCCAAGTGTAGATCTCTCAAATCAGTTAATGCACCATCCTGATATTAACTTAATTCTCGCCACCGGCGGTCCGGGAATGGTTAAAGCTGCCTATAGTTCAGGAAAACCTGCTATCGGCGTAGGTGCGGGTAACTCACCGGTTGTTATTGACGAGTCTGCAGATATTAAGCGCGCCGTTGCTTCGATTTTAATGTCTAAAACTTTCGATAACGGCGTTATCTGCGCATCAGAACAGTCTGTCATTGTCGTTGATAAAATTTATGATGCGGTACGTGAACGATTTGCCTCCCACGGTGGCTATTTATTAGCAGGCAAAGAGCTTCAGGCAGTACAGGAGATTATTCTTAAAAACGGCAATATTAATGCCGATATCGTTGGCCAACCGGCAGTGAAAATTGCAGAAATGGCTGGAATAACCGTGCCCGCAAGTACCAAAGTTCTGATTGGTGAAGTTACCGTTGTCGATGAGTCAGAACCTTTTGCCCACGAAAAATTATCTCCGATGCTGGCTATGTATCGGGCTAAAAATTTCGATGATGCCGTCAATAAAGCCGTCAAACTTGTTGCTATGGGCGGAATAGGACATACATCTGCACTGTATATCGATCAAGATAACCAAAGCGAACGTATCGCTTACTTTGGCGACAAAATGAAAACGGCCCGTATTCTTATCAATACCCCAACCTCTCATGGTGGTATCGGTGACCTGTATAACTTTAAGCTGGCGCCATCACTAACATTAGGCTGTGGCTCTTGGGGCGGTAATTCCATTTCTGAAAACGTCGGTCCTAAGCATCTGATCAATAAAAAAACAGTAGCTAAGCGAGCTGAAAATATGTTGTGGCATAAACTCCCTAAATCAATTTATTTCCGTCGTGGTTCTCTACCAATTGCTTTAGAAGAAGTAGCCACCGATGGTGCTAAACGTGCATTTATCGTTACTGACCGTTACCTGTTTAATAACGGCTATGCAGATCAAATCACAAAAGTATTGAAACAGCACGGTATTGAAACAGAAGTATTCTTTGAAGTTGAAGCGGATCCGACCTTAAGTATTGTTCGCAAAGGTGCGGAGCAAATGAACTCCTTTAAACCGGATGTCATTATCGCATTAGGTGGCGGCTCCCCAATGGATGCGGCGAAGATCATGTGGGTCATGTATGAACATCCTGAAACTCATTTTGAAGAACTGGCATTACGCTTTATGGATATCCGTAAACGTATTTATAAGTTCCCTAAAATGGGCGTAAAAGCCAAGATGATCGCGGTAACCACAACATCAGGAACCGGTTCAGAAGTGACTCCTTTCGCCGTGGTGACGGATGATGCTACCGGGATGAAATACCCATTAGCCGACTATGCGTTAACACCAGATATGGCCATTGTTGATGCTAATTTAGTGATGAATATGCCGAAATCATTATGTGCTTTTGGTGGGTTAGATGCCGTTACTCACGCATTAGAAGCCTATGTTTCAGTATTAGCCAATGAATATTCTGACGGCCAAGCGTTGCAAGCGCTGAAGTTATTGAAAGAATATTTACCGCAGAGCTATAAAGAAGGGGCTAAAAATCCTGTTGCCCGTGAGCGAGTCCACAATGCGGCCACCATCGCAGGTATTGCGTTTGCTAACGCCTTCTTAGGGGTTTGTCACTCAATGGCTCATAAGTTGGGTTCTGAGTTCCATATTCCTCATGGCCTGGCTAACGCACTGTTAATCTCTAACGTTATCCGATATAACGCCAATGATAACCCGACCAAGCAAACCGCATTTAGCCAATACGATCGCCCACAGTCACGCCGTCAATATGCTGAAATTGCCGATCACTTAGGTTTGTCCGCACCGGGAGACCGTACTGCTGCCAAAATTGAGAAATTGTTAGGCTGGCTGGATGAAATTAAGAAAGAGCTGGATATTCCATCCTCTATTCGTGAAGCCGGCGTGCCTGAAGCTGAATTCTTAGCTAAAGTCGATAAGTTATCTGAAGATGCCTTTGACGATCAGTGTACTGGCGCAAACCCACGTTATCCGTTGATTTCAGAGCTTAAAACGATCTTATTAGATACTTACTATGGCCGCAATTACGTCGAAGAACAGGATGCCACTCCAGCGCTTGAAACCAAGGCTAAAGCAACATCAAAAAAAAAGTAAGAAGTAGCTAGCACTGATATTATTTATAATCTGACTCACCGAACCGCCCTATTGGGCGGTTTTTTTGATTTGTAAACTCATGGTTTTATAACTTGCCGGCTTTTCTGCCTCATCAACACAATAACAACGCTATCATACATAGCCATAGAAGCTGGTAGAGAGTGATACAGGCGTATGCTCTTGACTATGTATCAGGTGACCATGTATCAGGCATACTGAGACACGCGCCTAATCACTTCTATTAGTAAATAGTGGCTATATACCCCTCTAATTCAACCATTTCTACTCACGCGAAATGACCCATAGCATTTATTCCTAAAACGCTTCAGATAAATGCATGTCGCGGCTAAGCTATTACATGATATCCAAAATTAACAAATAGCCATGTTGGTAACGCTTCATATACAGATAACAACTCGATGATGCTCACCCACTCATCGCTCCGAACGGTTCTGTATTTAATTACCCATAACACCAGTCGAAGCTAAGTCGGCATAATCGCTAGATAAAGCAGAATCTCTTAGCCCTTAGTTTGCTATGTAACATAGAAATTATTGGCTAATAAGCTCGTTTATAAGGAATTGTTATAATTCATTCACTAAGCACTTCTATTTTTTAGCGAATAAAAGCGCCCTACTTTCAGGATAATGGCCATCGATGTGAAAACAGAAAACCACAATTATATAAGTGGTAAAGAAGATTTATTCCATATAACACAGGAAAATAAAGCGACCCAACATGAAAATTATTGACTGAATTTGTAAAAATCACAGTCTGTTACAAATAGTTAAATAACTTCACTCAGGAAGTTTTTCTAAATCGCGGATAGCCGTTATACCGAACATTTATTGGCAGCTAGGACCACTCTATTAGTAACAAATTAACCACAATGCGTGTTATATCGGATAAACTAAATATCTGTTTCAAATAAATATCACCTCATCAAGGTTGATAGCATGTAGCATAAAAATGTATCATAGCTAACAAAGTGTTTTTTACTGTATTTTCTAGCGTCACTAACCATATTTGACTCTAGATAATAAATAAATTAAGTTTATTTATGTCATGACCTATTGCAGAATTTAATTTAGCGTTTTATTATTAGTTAAAATTTCAATCCATAATTAATTTGAGAACAATACAATGAGCGAAGCATTAAAAGTCCTTAACAACATCCGTACATTGCGTGCTCAAGCAAGAGAATGCTCTCTTGAGACTTTAGAAGAAATGTTAGAGAAGATGGAAGTTGTCGTAAAAGAGCGTCGTGAAGAAGATCAAGCTAGCCAAGCTGAAATTCAAGAGCGTACCCGTAAATTACAACAGTATCGTGAGATGCTAATTGCTGACGGTATCGATCCTAATGAATTACTTCAATCTCTTTCAGCAACGAAAGTGACTGGTAAATCTAAGCGTGCCGCGCGCCCTGCTAAATATCAATTTACTGATGAGAACGGCGAGTTAAAAACTTGGACTGGCCAAGGTCGTACTCCTGCTGTCATCAAAAAAGCAATTGAAGAACAAGGTAAATCACTGGATGATTTCCTGCTTTAATTAGTTTCTAGATTGTTTAAAAGCCTCCTTTTATTGGGGGCTTTTTTATGTCCAATAATCAGGGCTATTCCTGAATCCACTTTTTCATCAGGCTATAATTTGTCTATCAGCAAGTATGTGTCATTTAACACGAAGATAATGTGCGTGGCCTTATTTCATTGTCGATAGTGTTAGTCTTAAACTAGTTACCCTTGAAACAATATCAATTTGAAAGAAACGAGTGGGATAATTCTCTCAGAAAATTAACGCTTAATAACCAGTACAATGACAACAATAAAAAAGAGAACCGAAGCCCTCTTTTTATTCATATTATTAGGTAACTATTCTTTGTTAACGATAAAAATCTTTATACCAATCAACGAATCGTTGCACACCATCAGCAACTGATGTTTGTGGTTTAAAACCAATAACTTTATATAATGCCGAAGTATCGGCGCTGGTTTCCATTACGTCACCAGGCTGCATCGGCAATAAATTTTTTGTTGCTACCTTACCCAACGCATTCTCTATAGCCTCGATGTATTCCATCAAGCGAACGGGCTGACTATTACCTATATTGTACACTTTATAAGGTGCAGAGCTTGTTGCCGGTGTTCCTGTTTCAACTGTCCATAACGGATCTGCAGTTGGAATAACATTTTGTAAACGAACAATCGATTCAACAATATCATCAATGTAGGTAAAATCACGGCGCATATCACCGTGGTTATAAACATCAATGCTCCGCCCTTCAGTAATAGCTTTAGTAAATTTAAATAAAGCCATATCCGGGCGCCCCCAAGGGCCATATACAGTAAAAAATCGTAGCCCTGTTGTTGGCAAATTAAACAGGTGAGAATATGTGTGAGACATCAGCTCATTGGCCTTTTTAGTTGCCGCATATAAAGATACTGGATGATCTACACTATCATCTGTAGAGAATGGCAACTTACGATTTAAGCCATATACCGAGCTCGAAGAAGCATATAACAGGTGCTCAATACTATTATGCCGACATCCTTCAAGAATGTTCAGATGCCCGCTTAAATTAGATTCAGCATAGGCATGAGGATTGTCTAAAGAATATCTAACGCCGGCCTGAGCACCTAAATGAATAACCCGTTGAAAACGACCATCTTCAAAAAGCTTAGAAATTCCATCCCGATCGGCCAAATCCATTTTTACAAATCGAAACTGGGCCTGTTCCTCTAATAAAGCCAAACGGGCCAGTTTAAGGTTGACGTCGTAGTAATCATTGAGATTATCGATCCCTACAACCTCATGGCCCAAGGATAATAAGCGCTGACCAACGTGAAAGCCGATAAAACCAGCAGCGCCTGTAATCAGGAATTTCATATTCAACCTCAAATTATCGGATTAACAGAAGCACCACGTCCGATACCATAATAGGTAAATCCACGCTGAGCCATACGCTCAGGCTCATAAAGATTACGCCCGTCAAATATAGCGGCTTGTTTTAAGGTCGCTTTGATTAAGTCAAAATCAGGAGCGCGAAAATTCTGCCATTCAGTACAAATAACTAAAGCATCCGCACCTTTCAAAGCATCTTCTTTGGTCGCCACTAAAACTAAGTCACTGCGATCGCCATAAATACGTCGCGCTTCTTCCATCGCTTCCGGATCGAAGGCCTGAACTTTAGCACCCGCTTGCCATAATGATTCCATTAATACGCGACTGGAAGACTCTCTCATATCGTCGGTATTAGGTTTAAAAGATAAACCCCATAGGGCAAAGGTACGGCCTTTAAGATCGCCCTTGAAATGACGCTGCAAGAAACTAAATAATTTATGCTTCTGTTTGTCATTTACTGACTCAACGGCCTGAAGAAGCGTTGGCTGATAACCAATATTTTCAGCGGTACGAATAAGAGCCTGAACATCTTTAGGGAAGCAAGAACCACCATAGCCACAGCCAGGATATATAAAGTGGTATCCAATACGCGAGTCAGAACCGATTCCTTGACGAACTTTCTCAATATCTGCGCCCAGAAGCTCAGCCAGATTTGACATTTCATTCATAAAACTTATTTTAGTGGCCAACATACAGTTGGCAGCATACTTCGTCAGTTCGGCGCTGCGGATATCCATAATCACCATTCGGTCGTGATTACGGTTAAACGGTGCGTACAATTCACGCATCAAATCCAGTACTTGGTCGTTATTAGTCCCAATGATAATACGTTCAGGCTTCATGCAGTCAGAAACCGCCGCCCCTTCTTTCAGAAACTCCGGATTAGACACGACATCGAAAGGTATATCTGCATTACGCTTTTTAAGGGTCTCAATGACCACCTGACGGACTTTATCGGCAGTTCCTACCGGTACTGTAGATTTATCGATAATCACCTTATAGCCGGTCATATGCTCGGCAATGGTACGGGCTACTGCGGTTACATATTTTAAGTCTGCCGATCCGTCTTCATCCGGTGGCGTTCCAACCGCAATAAACTGGATTTCTCCGTGTTCTATGCCTTGTATTGCATTGGTGGTAAACGTCAGGCGACCTGCCTCATAGTTTTCTTTAACCAGTGGCGCTAATCCCGGTTCAAAAATAGGAATCACCCCATTTTTGAGATTCGTGACTTTGGCTTCATCGACATCGACACACATAACATCATGGCCAACTTCAGCTAATACCGCGGCCTGAACCAACCCTACATAACCAATACCAAAAACTGTTACTTTCATCGTTTTGTCATCCAAAATAAATTTTATTATTAACTATTTTTCGTAGACAGCTGGAGTTGTTGTAACCAGGAATTAAATTCTTTGCCTAGCGTAGCGTGACGCAAACCGTGTTCGACAAATGCCTGCATATAGCCCATCTTATTACCACAATCATGGCTACGCCCTCTGATGTGATAAGCATCTACCGGATGTTTTTCCATTAACATGGCAATAGCATCCGTTAACTGGATTTCATCGCCGGCACCGGGTGGAACCCGAGAGAGTAAAGGCCAGATATCCGCAGAAAGTACATAGCGGCCAACAATGGATAGGTTAGACGGCGCTTCACTTACGCTCGGTTTTTCCACAACGTTGGCAATCGGAGCGCTTTCACCCGCGGTTAATGGATAGCCATTACAGTCAACAATACCGTAATCACTGACCTCGTTTAACGGTACCGGTTCAACCATGATTTGGCTGTGTCCGCTATCGCTAAAACGCTGGAGCATTTCACTCAAATTATCTTTCTCAGGATTCGACTCGTACTGATCAATAATGACATCAGGCAATATCACAGCAAAGGGCTCATCGCCAACTAATGGCTGAGCACACAAAATAGCGTGTCCGAGGCCCTTCGCGAGGCCCTGACGAACTTGCATAATGGTGACATTACTCGGACAAATCGACTGAACCTCATTCAGCAGTTGGCGCTTAACGCGCTTTTCCAACATGGCTTCAAGTTCAAAGCTGGTATCAAAGTGATTTTCAATCGAGTTTTTAGAAGAGTGGGTGACTAAAACAATGTGATTAATGCCAGCGGCGATACATTCATTTACAACAAACTGAATCAGCGGTTTATCAACTAGCGGAAGCATCTCTTTAGGTATTGCTTTTGTCGCAGGGAGCATTCTGGTCCCTAAACCCGCCACCGGAATAATCGCTTTTTTAATCTTAGATTGTGTAACGTCCATAAATAAGTTCTCACTATTCAAAAGCATCAGATAATCAATCGGATGCTCTGCGTTTGTGTGGAGGTATAATTCGGGTGTTGTTCGTTAAACGACTGCATATTTCATCCTCTGATGAATTTAAATACAGTAATATCGCTATCCAGAACAAACAGTTATTACAGTATATCAGGTAAGACAATATTCTCCGATAGGCTTAATACTGTCGTTCTGAAGTTAAGGTGATAAAGGACTAAAGTGATGCATTAAGCTGTAATCGACCACCTGCCCCCCAGACCTGGCAAAGCCACCGGTCTGTAATCAGGCTCGTTTGACTGGAATAAAGCGTATCTAATGTCCCCAGAGGCATGCTATCACTGAGTTCATATTTGCGATCGTTGGCTTCAATTTTCACGTGCAAACCGGCTGAAACAATCAGTAATTTCCGTTTTGGCACATGATAATAACCGGCAAGAAATGGGAACTGTCCTTCCAGATAAGACTGATGAAGCAGTTTATTAATTCTGTTTAAAACGGTTGGCATTTGCGGTAAAGACTCATTCTGCTCGGCTAAATGTTCTTGTAATAAATTATTGAATAACGCTCGTAGCAATAGTGCAGCTAAAACGCCTTTGTCACCGGCCCGTGAAATATCTAAACAATAAAAAGCAAAATCATTTTCAGATAACGCGGCAATATCTAAAACAATGCCGGAACGGTCAGCCAGAGTCAGCTGACGATAATTAATTTTACAACCGGAAATCACCTGTTGGGCCGGCGGCTGTAACTGCCTCAATAGCTGAATGGCTTCCTGGGGTTTTTCGCTTAAATTGGCCCAATCTTCAAGCAACGCCATCTCATCACTGGCCGGTGATGAGAAAAGATAAGGATAAAAACAAGCCAGCAAGGCATCGCGTAAATTATTCAAATCTGAGATAGGTTTGAGCAAGACGTCATGAACGCCTAAACGCAGCATTTTATCGACATCGGTAATTTTTTCTGTTGCAGAAATAACGATAACCGGAATCTGACACCCTTGATGTCTTAGACGATCAACCAGCGTAATACCGTCCATTCTTGGCATACCTAAATCGCAAATCATCAGTTCAGGTTGATTATTTTCAACGTAGATTAACGCTTGCTCGCCATCTTCTGCCTCACCAATAATTGCACCAAGGGAAGTTAAATATCCCGCCAGCATAGAACGGAAAACCGGATCATCTTCGACAATAAGAATATGTTTGTTAGCTAAAGGCGGTGTCATTGTAAACTTCCATGCTTTCTGTTTATTATATTTTGGTTCAAATTTGGCACTTGTGCCTGCTAAATTCGTAACTTATTGTTATAAAAATTGTTGTTATATCTGCTTGATAAAGAATAGATACTATCATCTCTAATTCTTTGCTGTGCTTAGCATGTATTTTCAATAGGTTATGATTCTCATATTTTGACGGAGTTTATCGTGTCTAAACCGTGCCCATGCGGGAGCTTAAAAAACTTTACACAGTGTTGCTATCCGCTAATCTCACAGCAAGCTAT
Source organism: Budvicia aquatica DSM 5075 = ATCC 35567 (assembly GCF_000427805.1). Taxonomy (GTDB): domain Bacteria; phylum Pseudomonadota; class Gammaproteobacteria; order Enterobacterales; family Enterobacteriaceae; genus Budvicia; species Budvicia aquatica. The sequence goes on from NZ_ATYS01000008.1 coordinate 84,418, forward strand.
AGCCTCAACGCCCTCAGCATTAATGAGGTCTCGCTATAGTGCTTATGTGACCCAAGATGTAGAGTATCTCATCTCAACCTGGCACGATGATTACCGCATCGCAAATTTAGCAGAATCTGTTCGCCTTAGTTTCGAAAATACCGAGTGGCAAAGTTTAACTGTCATCAAAGAAGAACCAGGAAATGGTATAAACGAAGGCTATGTCGAATTTATTGCTAAATACCGAGACTTGAAAACCGATCGTCACCATGTCATTCATGAACGTTCCCATTTTATAAAACAGGACGGGCGCTGGTACTATACCTCTGGCATTAAACCGCAAGTAGGCCGTAATGAGCAATGTCCTTGCGGCTCAATGAGAAAATATAAGAAATGTTGTGGTCAGGATTAGATCTCAGAATCCTAAACCCACACTCAAACATCTGAAACACATTAATATATAAAACAAATAATAGCATACACATCATAAGGTTAAGTTATAATGCAAAGAAAGATACTACGTACAATTTGTCCCGATGCGAAAGGGTTAATCGCTAAAATCACGAATATTTGCTACAAACACCAGCTTAATATTGTGCAAAACAATGAATTTGTTGATCATCGTACCGGACGCTTTTTTATGCGTACCGAGCTTGAAGGTATTTTCAATGATGAGACTCTGTTAGCCGATTTAGATGGTGCTTTACCAGAAGGTTCGGTTCGGGAGCTTAATCCTGCCGGCAGACAAAAAATTGTCATTCTGGTAACAAAAGAAGCCCACTGCCTTGGTGATTTATTGATGAAAAGCACCTACGGCGGATTGGATGTTGAAATCGCAGGCGTTATTGGCAATCATGATACCTTAAAAACCTTAGTAGAACGGTTTGATATTCCTTTTCACCTGATCAGCCATGAAGGGCTAACTCGTGAGGAACATGATTCTCAGGTTGTCGATTTAATTGATACTATTGCGCCTGATTACGTGGTGTTAGCTAAATATATGCGCATCCTAACGCCTGATTTTGTTCGTCATTTCCCGAACCGTATTATCAATATCCATCACTCGTTTCTGCCAGCATTTATCGGCGCTCGTCCTTATCATCAAGCCTATGAGCGTGGGGTCAAAATTATCGGTGCTACAGCCCACTTTGTTAACGATAACCTGGATGAAGGCCCGATTATTATGCAGGACGTTATTAATGTCGATCACACCTACAGTGCAGAAGACATGATGCGCGCCGGCCGAGATGTAGAAAAGAACGTATTAAGCCACGGAATTTATCGCGTTCTGGCACAGCGCGTGTTCGTCTATGGCAACAGAACCGTTATTCTTTGATCGTGCTGGCGATACACTCAATCAAAAAGTCACGTTTCGGCGTGGCTTTTTTCATTGAAAAATTGAAATAAAGAATATTATTCCCGCACTTCACGCATAAAAAAACACCAAACAATAATTATTCGAGATATAAGGCTTTACAGCGCCAAAGCTTTTGGTATTATGCGAGCCCTTGTTGAGCGAGGTAGTATGCTCTCAAGTAAAACAAGCAGTAACTGGTGGGATACCCAAGCGGCCAAAGGGAGCAGACTGTAAATCTGCCGTCACAGACTTCGAAGGTTCGAATCCTTCTCCCACCACCATTCTATTTAGTATTCCTGTAGCGAAAATCCCCATATATACAAATTAATATCGCTGAGGAGAAGGTGAGAACCTTCGATAAGGTTCGAGTCGAGCAATGCGAGACAACGTTGCCATCGGCAACGGCCCGAAGGGCGAATCGCGCAGCGATGAGTCATCCTTCTCCCACCACCATTTCAAACACCTTATCTGTCTTTTTTCTAAAAAATCCCCCAGAAATATCAGTATGATTAAATTCATCCGTCAATTTTATTGAATTTTTTCGTCTCTGCCTTGAAGCCCCCGGCCAAATAAGCTATACAACCCCCTTGTTTTAATTTATCAGGAAGTCTCATGCGTAAGAATATTTGTGTTTATTGTGGTGCTAGCACTGGAAATAATCCTGCCTATACCGAAGCCGCACAGCTACTTGGCCAAACAATTGCCCAGCAAGGCCGTCGTCTAATTTATGGGGGTGGAAATAAGGGATTAATGGGTATTCTGGCAAATGCAGTATTAGAGGCGGGTGGTGAAGTCACTGGTGTCATTCCTGAACGTTTAGTTGAAGCAGAAACCGCTCACCACGGATTAACTGAATTAGAAATAGTACCCGATATGCATATACGAAAAGCCCGTATGAGTGAACTTGCAGACGGTTTTATTGCACTACCGGGTGGAATCGGGACCTTTGAGGAACTGTTTGAAGTCTGGACCTGGAGCCAAATCGGCTATCACACTAATCCAGTAGGATTGCTGAATATTAACGATTTTTATACGCCAATGAGCAGCTTTTTACAGCATGTGGTAGATGAAGGTTTTGTTCGCCAAAGCTATCTGAATACGCTTTTAGTCAGCAGCTCTGCTACAGACCTGCTTGCTCAGTTTGACCAATATCAGCCACATAATCTGGATCGCTGGGCAAAATAACAGTCCCGTCCTTAACGCGGGCCGATAGCCTCACCATAACAATATCGGCCTGTGTGACAAATTTGACTAATCTCTGTTACCATTAATCAACAATCCCCTTACCGATAAAGATGCAATTATGAAGTTTATTTCTTTCAATATCAATGGACTAAGAGCAAGGCCACACCAGCTTGCTGCTATCATAGAACAACATCAACCGGACGTTATTGGCCTACAAGAAACCAAAGTTCATGATGATATGTTTCCTCTAGAAGATGTCAGCCAATATGGTTATCACGTATTTTATCACGGCCAGAAAGGCCATTATGGTGTCGCTCTGCTAACTAAAGAGAAACCCATTGCCGTCAGAAAAGGCTTTCCTACCGATGATGAAGATGCACAGCGTCGTATTATCATGGCCGACCTGGCAACGCCAATGGGAACACTGACGGTGATTAACGGCTATTTTCCTCAGGGCGAAAGTCGTGACCATCCGACAAAGTTTCCGGCTAAGCAGAAGTTCTATGCGGACTTACAGTCCTATTTAGAACAGCAACTTAACCCAGAAAATCCTGTTGTGGTAATGGGTGATGTCAATATTAGTCCGGCAGATTGTGATATCGGTATTGGCGAAGATAGCCGTAAACGCTGGCTACGCACCGGTAAGTGCTCATTCCTGCCGGAAGAGCGTGAGTGGATGCAGCGGCTAATGGGATGGGGTTTAGTTGATACCTTCCGTGATGCCAATCCTGATACAAGCGATCGCTACTCATGGTTTGACTACCGTTCTAAAGGATTCGATGAAAATCGCGGGCTGCGAATTGATCTGGTGCTGGCCAGTCGTTCATTGGCCCCTCACTGCATCGGAACCGGGATTGATTATGATATCCGCGGTATGGAAAAACCTTCTGACCATGCCCCTATCTGGGCTGAATTTAAGCTCTGATATTTACGCTGGCTGAATCCCTTTCCAATATCGCTACAAGGATTCAGCCAGACTCATATAAACGATAAAAGCGCATTCGAATAAATATGAAAGTAGTTGATGTTGTGGCCGCTATCATTGAAGAAACTCACCACAAAAACAGCCGAATTCTGATCGCCCAGCGGGATACCCAAAGCGATTTATCCGGCTATTGGGAGTTTCCCGGCGGAAAAATTGAACCGAATGAAACACCTCAACAAGCGCTATGTCGCGAGCTTTATGAAGAGCTTGGTATCGATAATATCCAGGTTACAGATCATATTGCCACCAGCGAGATTCAGCAGCCCGAACGAATTATTCGTTTACAAGCCTGGCGGGTAACGGCTTATCGTGGAATCATACAGCTTCGCTGCCATAGCCATTTTCTTTGGCTGTCGCCAGAGGAAGTTGAAAACTATCCGTTAGCCCCGGCAGATATTCCACTATTGCAAGCCTATCGAAAAAGCCTTCAACCACAATAAATCTATTATTAGCCTGACTACTCTTCAGCTTTTTTCTTTACCGCTTTAGCCCGTTTTTTCTTAGGCTTCGCGTCCTCTTTTTCTATTGATTGCTGGATACCTTTAAAAACTTGGGGAACCCGGTTCCGTTTTGCCTGATAGATAAGCTCCTGAAGCGTCATCACCATGGGTTGCATAAAATCCTGATAGCGACACTGCTTTTCGCTAATCTGAGTAAGCGTAGACTCCCAGTGAGCGGTCATATCCGGCCTGGCTGCAATTTCAGGTAAACAATGGATCAATGCCCTGCCGGTATCCGTTGAGGTTATTGTCCTGCCCTTTTTCTGTAAAAAACGGCGTTTAAATAAAAGTTCAATAATCCCTGCACGGGTGGCTTCTGTCCCTAATCCGTCAGTGGCACGCAAGACTTTCTTCAGCTCTTTATCTTGCACAAAGCGGGCAATACCGGTCATTGCTGACAGTAACGAACCATCGGTGAAGGGCCGAGGTGGTTGAGTCTGACGCTCAACAACTTCTCCATTTTCACATAACAGCTCATCATCTTTTTTCACGACCGGCAGCGGTGTACCTTCATTTTCTTCATCCCGCTCTTTGCCTCCCAGAAGCGTTCGCCAACCGGCTTCGGCCAGAAAGCGAGCTTTAGCGATAAATTTGCCTCCGGCAATTTCCAGCTCAATCACGCACTTTCGGTAAACGGCATCAGGACAAAATTGCATCAAATACTGAAGAGCAACCAGTTCATAGATCTTACGTTCGTCCTCAGAGAGAGAAACCGATGAGCTGCGTGAAGTAGGAATGATGGCATGGTGAGCATCCACCTTTTTATCATCCCAGCAGCGATTACGCCTATCAGTCTCCAAAATAGGTAATGGAAATAAATTGGCTTGATGAATTTCAATCGCAGCCAGAACGGAATGGCGATCGGCAAAGTGCTCTTCCGGTAGATAGCGGCTATCCGAACGCGGATAAGTAATTAATTTATGCGTTTCATAAAGTCTTTGGCAGAGATCTAATACTTGCTGAGCGCTGAAGCCATGACGCTTAGAGGCTTCAATTTGTAATGCTGACAGTGAGAATGGCAGCGGAGAAACCTCTGATTCCCGTTTATCATTATACTCAGTAACCATGGCTGGCTGGCCGGCAATGCGGCCAACCACATGCTCGGCCAGCGCCCTATTAAGCAGGCGCCCTTCCTCATCCTGATAAGACTCACAGGATTCACTTGGCTGCCAAATCGCCGTAAATCGCTCATCCAACGGCGTGACTATATGCGCTTTCACCTCAAAGAAATCTTTCGGTACAAAGTTTTCAATCTCTTCATCCCGACGTACCACTAAACCCAATACTGGCGTCTGTACTCGCCCTACGGATAAAACCCCGTCATAACCGGCGTTTCTTCCAAGAATGGTATAGGCGCGGGTCATATTAATGCCGTAAAGCCAATCGGCCCGAGATCGGGCTAATGCAGAAACACAGAGAGGAATAAACTCGCGGTTTTCCCGCAGTTTATCAATGGCTCTGGTCACTGCCTGTGGGTTTAAGTCATTAATCAAGCAGCGGCGAACCTGTTGGCGTTTTTCAGGATTCAGCTCAAGATAATCAAGCACTTCATCCACCAGCAGTTGCCCTTCTCTATCGGGGTCTCCTGCATGCACAACCTCATCAGCTTCACTCAGCAAACGCTTAATCACATTCAGCTGTTTAGTGACCGACTCTCGAGGTTTTAGTTGCCATTTTTCAGGAATAATCGGCAGATCGGCTAATGACCAGCGGGCAAAACGGGCATCATATTGATCCGGCTGAGCTTGCTCAAGCAAGTGGCCAATACACCAGGTAACGACCTGGTCGTTACCACAAATAATATAGCCATCCTGACGCTTATGAGGTTTAGGTAATACATCAGCAATGGCCCGGGCCAAACTCGGTTTTTCGGCAATAAATAAGCGCATCAGACTTTATCGTGTCGTAAAGAGTCGTGTGACAGTGAGTCATGTAATAAAAAATCGCGAACTGCGGTTGAATCGCCACGAAAAATTATACGCTCTGATTTTTTACTCAGCTGATAGCTATACATCGGATCATAATATTCATTCAGCAGCGGGACTAACCAGTTTTCATGTTTAGAACTGCCCTTGCCGGATTTCTGATAGTCAAGCGCCAAATCCAGCTCGTTAAGTAATATTTGATATCGTTCCATTCCTAGCCGTTTACGGATAGCGAACATTCCGTGGTGCAAATATTCACAAAACTGTTGCCAGCCCTCTTCTGCACCATATACACGCTCAAAATCGGCACTCATAGAGTCGATATACTCCAGCTGTAAACGCTCAAGGCGCACATCCAGAGGATCATCAATGACCACAATACTTGCCAACTGCATGGCCTCATAAAGTTCTAATGGAACATGATTTGAGCCAATCGTCTTACCTTCATCTTCAATTACCCAACTCCGGATGCCGGTATGGTATTTTTTCAAGAAGGTTACAGCCACTCGATTTTCAAAATTAATTTGGCAACTCTGGCCGATAATTGTGCGTCCAAAAGAAGAACCGCGGTGCCGGGCAGCCCCTTCTAAATCGACGCCAGAAGGTAGATCCCGAACTAATAACGTTTTGCCACTGCCGGTATTACCACCAACGATTCGTATTGGTAAACTGGCAGCCCGTCGGTTTTCATTAATTAAAAAATTTCTTAATGCTTTATATCCGCCTTCAATTAGCGGGTAATCAACGCCGGCCTCATGTAACCAACGTTGGGTAATATGAGATCGCAATCCCCCGCGAAAACAATATAAAAAACCATTAGGGTGCTGCTGACAAAATGATTTCCATTGCTCAATGCGCTGCGCTCTAATATCACCGCTGACTAAACGTTCACCTAACTCAATTGCCGCTGACTGGCCATGTTGCTTATAACAAATACCGACTTCTTCCCGCTCACTGTCTGACATCAACGATAGATTAACCGCATGCGAAAAAGCCCCCTGAGAGAATTCCACAGGGGCTCGGACATCAATCAACGGAATATCGTTAAGAAAGATATGTTGATAATCATTACTCTCACTACGAAACATCAACAAACCTCAATCAGTGCGCGATCCTGCTTGGGCTCGATTAATTCACCAATCGCCGTTAACGTTATCTGATAACGCTCAGCAATGGCCTGAACTTGCTGTTCACTTTCGGGCAATACCGCAATTAATAAACCGCCTGAAGTCTGCGGATCGCATAACAGTTTTCGTTGTAAATCCGTCAGGGAGCCGACTAAGTGACCGTAACTATCATAATTACGTTGAGTTCCGCCGGGAACACAGCCTTCAGCAATGTATTTCTCAACGTCAGGCAGCTTTGGCACGCTATCAAACCAAATATTGGCCTGAACACCGGAGCCCTGACAAATCTCGCTTAAGTGTCCTAACAGACCAAACCCGGTAACATCGGTCATTGCCGTTACGCCATTTACTTGAGCAAACTCAGCGCCGGGCTTATTCAATTGGCACATTGTTTCAGTAGCAACACCTTGGTGAATCGCCTGTAATTTACTTTTCTTTTCAGCGGTAGTTAATACGCCAATACCTAACGGTTTAGTCAGATAGAGTTTACAACCGGCTTGAGCCGCACTGTTCTTCTTAATTTGCTCGGTGCTTACCATACCGGTGACGGCAAGACCAAAAATAGGTTCTGGCGCATCAATCGAGTGCCCGCCGGCCAGAGAAATACCAGCCTGCTGACAAACATACCGACCACCGTCGATAACTTTTTGGGCAATCTCAGGCGCCAGCTTATCAACCGGCCAACCGAGAATAGCAATTGCCATAATGGGTTTTCCCCCCATGGCATAAATATCACTAATCGCATTGGTGGCCGCAATACGGCCAAAATCAAACGGGTCATCAACGATAGGCATAAAAAAATCAGTCGTGCTGATAATTCCTATACCGTTACCAATATCGTAAACGGCCGCATCATCACGCGTCTCATTGCCTACTAATAAATGGGGATCGATAAACTTCTCTTGCTCAGAATGGAGAATAGTTTCCAGCACCTTTGGTGATATTTTACAACCACAACCCGCACCATGGCTGTACTGAGTTAAACGTACACTATGTTCTGACATGTTCAATTCCCCTTTCTGGCCTGAGCCACGACATCGGATTAATCTTATATAGTAACGCGCCTTGCCACTATTGATAAGACATACTCTCGAGATTCAGGATAATTTGCGCAACATTCTGAGACAAAAACCAGTGAGATACCCCCAATAATTTGAGCTACAGGACAGCGGAAAGTGATTCAGTGAACCAATAGGGTAAAGGCCCCGCAGCGCGGAGAATGACGAGTAAGTGCATTAATAAACACAAAAACCCGAACGGGTCGGGTTTCAAATCGTTATTCAATCGATTGGGATAAGTCTATTTTAGCCCGCGCCTAAAATTAAAAATAAGCAACAAAAGGCGTGGTATCCGGTGCTTTAACTTTAACTGGTTGCACTAACGGTGTGCCTAAATAGAGAAAACCAACAATCGTATCTTGCTCTCGACAGCCAAAGGCCTGCCGTACTATCTCATTTTCAGTCCAAAATCCGCTGCGCCAGATACCACCGAAGCCTTGAGATACCGCAGCCATTTGCATTGTCTGTACGGCACAACAGGCCGAAGCAACCTGCTCCCAAAGCGGAACTTTGTGCTCTTCGGTACAGTGGGCAACAACGGTAATAATCATCGGCGCACGTAAAGGCGCTTTTCTGGATTTGTCCTGAACAGCCTGATCCTGATTTTCATCTAATGCAGCCGCCAGCAATACCTCACCAAATCGGTCACGGGCTTCACCTTCAATGATGATAAAACGCCAAGGCTGAAGCGTGCCATGATCCGGGGCACGCATCCCGGCACGAATAATGTTATCTAAGGCTTCACCTTTCGGTGCTGGCTCTGCTAAGCGTGAGGCTGAACGGCGATTTAGTAATAGCTCTAGCGCATCCATAATCATCTCCTGATAAATAAATATGCGTGTATTGTAAGTTAAATATTTGTAACAAGCACAAAAATAACGGCATCATATGGCTATTTAACACTGACTTTTTTACCATCAACCTTTAGGATAAGCCTAATTATTATCAGGGCTCAAACACGGAGCAGACATGCAAGCACTATGGCGGTTCATTGCGAGCGTATTTAAGTGGGGCTGGCGGATACTTAATTTTATCCGTAATGCCGTTTTAAATTTCGCCTTTATTCTCTTTCTGTTGATAGGGTTAGGCATTTATGCACAATTCCAACAGAGCACCATTCGCCCGGATACCGGGGCGTTACTGGTTAATTTAAGCGGTACTATTGTCGATACACCAAGTTCTGACAGTAAACTACGCCAGCTCGGGCAGGAACTGATCGGTGGCAACAAAGACGTACAGGAAAACTCCCTGTTCGAAATTGTTAAACAAATTCGCTATGCCAAAGATGACCCACAAATTAAGGGCATTGTGCTCTCTCTGAATAACTTTTTAGGTGCAGATCAACCCTCCCTGCGCTATATAGGCAAAGCACTAAAAGAATTTCGTGATGCAGGAAAACCTATCTACGCCATTGGCGATAGCTATACCCAGAGCCAGTATTTCTTAGCCAGCTTTGCCAATAAGATTTACTTATCACCACAAGGCTCTGTCACATTGCAGGGTATTGCTACCAATAATCTTTACTACAAGTCATTATTGGAAAAGCTAAAGGTCACAACTAATATCTTCCGCGTTGGTACCTATAAATCGGCCGTTGAGCCAATGATTCGTGATGATATGTCTCCCGAAGCCCGTAAAGCAGATAGCCGCTGGTTAAACACTCTTTGGTCAAATTACCTGACTGATGTTGCCGCTAACCGCAATATCTCTACGGCAGAACTATATCCGGATATGGATCAGTTGCTTAAGCAGCTAAAAGCCAACGATGGTGATACGGCCAGCCTGGCGTTAAAAAATAAGCTGGTTGATCAACTGGCCTCTCGCCCGTCGGTAGAAAAGCAAATGACCGAATTTTTTGGCTGGGATGAGAAGAACAAAAATTTCAATCTCACCAGTATTTATAACTATCCAGTTCCTGAGCCTGAAAATAAAGATCTTGAGCCATCTGAAATAGCGGTTGTCTTTGCCGTTGGCGCTATTGTTGATGGCCCTGAAATGCCGGGAATGGTTGGCGGAGACACCACGGCAAAACAACTGCGTGATGCCCGTCTGAATAAAAATGTGAAGGCCATTGTATTAAGAGTTAATAGTCCCGGCGGTAGCGTTAGCGCTTCAGAATTAATTCGTACTGAAGTTCAGGCGTTAAAAGATGAAGGTAAACCGGTTGTTGTATCAATGGGAGGGCTGGCTGCCTCTGGCGGATACTGGATATCAACCCCCGCTGATTATATCGTTGCCAGCCCGAGTACGCTGACCGGCTCCATCGGTATTTTTGGTGTCATTAATACCTTCGAAAACTCTTTGGGAGCCATTGGGGTTCATACTGACGGCGTTTCGACCTCACCACTTGCCGAAGCGACAATTACCAAAGCCCTGCCCGAACAGTTCTCTCAAATGATGCAACTGACCATTGAGCGAGGCTATAAAACCTTTATCAATCTGGTTGCTAAATCACGGAATAAAACGCCAGAACAGGTCGATAGCATTGCACAAGGTCGAGTCTGGATTGGCTCCGATGCTAAAAATAATGGATTGGTAGATGAATTAGGTGATTTTGATGATGCAGTAAAGAAAGCCGCTGAATTAGCCAAACTGGATAAATACCAAATAAATTGGATCAGGGGCGAACCAACCCTGAGTGAAATATTATTTGGCCAAGTTTCTGTTCAGTCAATGTTACCTGATGCGGTAAGCGCGTTATTACCTGCCCCGCTTCGTCAGGTCGCTAGTGATATTCAAAAGCAGCCCGGTTTCTTTAATAATATGAACGATCCCGGCCACCGCTATATCTATTGCTTAAGTTGTAGCTATAACTAATAGGCTTAAATACCATTAAGTCAATCGTCAAAGCCCGGCCACAAGCCGGGCTTATTTATGCCCGACAGATACATATTAATCACCTGCCTATTTCCCTATAATCGTTGTCATCTCCGATCGTTGATCTGGTACTTATACAAAAATGAAAAAGAAAGTTATCTATATCTCCTATACCGGCGGCACCATTGGCATGCAGCGGTCCGATCACGGCTATATCCCTGTATCAGGCCATTTGCAGAAGCAACTGGCAAACATGCCTGAGTTTCATCGTGAAGAAATGCCTGACTTTGTGATTCATGAATACCAGCCGCTAATCGACTCCTCGGATATGACGCCACAAGACTGGCAATATATCGCCGACGATATTAAGAAAAATTATCATCAATATGATGGCTTCGTCATTCTTCATGGTACAGATACCATGGCATTCACCTCATCTGCGTTGTCTTTTATGTTGGATAATCTGGATAAGCCGGTGATTGTAACGGGTTCACAAATTCCTTTAGCTGAACTAAGGTCTGATGGGCAAACCAATTTGTTGAATGCACTCTACATTGCTGCAAATTATCCAATCAATGAAGTTTGCCTGTTCTTCAATAACAAACTATTTCGCGGTAACCGCACCAGCAAGGTCCATGCGGATGGTTTCGAAGCATTTTCTTCACCAAACTATCCTCCGTTGCTTGAAGCCGGGATTCACATTCGCCGGTTATCTCCGCCAGATCCATTTCCCTGCACCGGCGAGTTTTATGTGCATAATATTGCGCCTCAGCCTATCGGTGTTGTCACTGTTTACCCCGGCATCTCAGCAGAAATGATCCGTAACTTTTTACTTCAACCCGTCAGAGCATTAATTCTGCGCTCTTATGGTGTTGGTAATGCACCTCAGGATCCTGCATTACTCAAAGAGCTGCGCAATGCCTCAGAACGGGACATTATTGTGATTAACCTGACACAATGTTTATCCGGGCGGGTTAACATGGATGGCTATGCCACCGGTAATGCACTGGCACAGGCCGGAGTCATCAGCGGGTTTGATATGACCGTTGAAGCTGCGTTAACTAAGCTACATTTTTTACTCAGTTCAAACTTACCGGCCAATGAAATTCGAAAGCTGATGCAGAAAAACCTTCGGGGTGAACTGACTGAGAATGAATAATCCGCTGAGAAATAACCATGAATAACGCACTATTATTAGTCGACTTACAAAATGACTTTTGTTTTAACGGGGCGCTTGCCGTTCCTGAGGGCGACGAGGTTATCAAGGTAGCTAATCAGGCTATTCATAACTTCAGGCGCCGCAACCAGCCGATTATCGCCAGCCTGGACTGGCATCCGGCCAATCATAAAAGCTTTGCCGTCAACTCAGGTACTCAAGTCGGTGAATCCGGTATATTAAACGGATTACCTCAGGTTTGGTGGCCTGTACACTGCGTCGAAAAAACACAGGGGGCAATGTTGCATCAACAGCTGGAAAAAGAGTATATCAACAAGCTCTTTGTCAAAGGCTGTGACTGTGATGTTGATAGCTATAGTGCTTTCTTTGACAACGGTAAACAAAACTCTACCGGGCTTAATGAGTGGTTATCCGGCCAGAAAATAGAACGTCTGACTATTTTAGGATTAGCCACTGATTACTGCGTAAAATATACCGTACTTGACGGGCTTCGCCTTGGATATGCGGTAGACGTTGTTATAGATGGCTGTAGAGGCGTTAATCTGCGACCGAATGACAGCAATAACGCGCTGCTCGAAATGCAAGCAGAGGGCGCGAGATTGCTCAAGCTGGAAGAGATTTAGGCCTGATTATTGTTATATCGCCCAACCAAAGCTGAATCGATTTTGTTAATATTCAGATACAAAATTAACCGGCGTTTTTTTCGCCGGTTTGTTCATCAACAAACTGCATGGATGCCGAGTTAATACAGTAGCGTTTTCCTGTTGGCGGCGGGCCATCGGGGAAAACGTGCCCTAAATGAGCATCACACTGATTACAGACTATTTCTACTCTATGCATATTATGAGAATAATCATCAATATAGCGTACGGCTTCAGGGGTAATTGCTTCAAAGAAACTCGGCCATCCGCAGCCGGAATCAAATTTAGTATCTGAATAAAAAAGTGCAGAATCACAGCATATACAGCGATAAGTTCCTAAGCGTTTATTATGTAGTAACTTTCCGGTATAAGGGGCCTCAGTTCCCCGCTGCTGAGTAACAAATTTCTGAATGTCAGATAAGTTATTATTTTTATTATTCAATGAATTAGACATTAATTATTTCCTCAATCTAAAAACCAGTATTTATCCCCATCACCTTGCCGATTATAACAATATATTAACAATAATATTAGGTAATTTGTGTGAAATTGAGCAACTAATGCGGACTAAAAACCAATAATTACCCTATTGAACATGAAAGTGGTTATAATTAGTGAATCGGTACTCGATAAGGCGCCAAAAAAGAACAAAAAACCAACAGTAACAGGTATTGTATTGATTAGAATTTGGTATCTATTTTGTGATTCTCGACAATAATTGACACGATTCCGCTTGACGTTTTGCAAGGTTTTTGTAATTTTACAGGCAGGTATGAAACTCACTTCATTCACTAACAAACAAGCTGGTGGAACAATATGACTATCAAAGTAGGTATTAACGGTTTTGGCCGTATCGGTCGCTTCGTATTCCGTGCTGCACAAGAGCGTTCTGATATTGAAGTTGTTGGAATCAACGACTTGCTCGACGCTGAGTATATGGCGTATATGCTGAAGTATGACTCTACTCACGGTCGTTTCAAAGGCACCGTTGAAGTGAAAGACGGTCAACTGATCGTTAATGGTAAAAAAATTCGCGTTACTGCTGAAAGAGACCCAGCAAATCTTAAGTGGAACGAAATCGGCGTTGACGTTGTTGCTGAAGCAACTGGCCTGTTCCTTGATGATGCAACTGCACGTAAACACATCACCGCTGGCGCTAAAAAAGTGGTATTAACCGGACCATCTAAAGATAACACGCCAATGTTCGTTATGGGTGTTAACTGCGGAACTTATGCTGGCCAGGATATCGTTTCTAACGCATCTTGTACCACTAACTGTTTAGCGCCAGTCGCTAAAGTACTGAATGATAAGTTTGGTATTGTTGAAGCGCTGATGACAACTGTTCATGCTACAACCGCTACTCAAAAAACCGTTGATGGCCCATCTCACAAAGATTGGCGCGGCGGCCGTGGTGCAGCTCAGAACATCATCCCTTCATCTACTGGCGCAGCCAAAGCCGTAGGCAAAGTAATTCCTGAGCTTAACGGCAAATTAACCGGTATGGCTTTCCGTGTACCAACGCCAGACGTTTCTGTTGTTGACTTAACTGCACGCATCGAAAAATCTGCCACTTACGAAGAAATTTGTAAGGCAATGAAAGATGCTTCAGAAGGCGCACTGAAAGGCGTTCTGGGTTATACCGAAGATGACGTAGTATCTACCGACTTCTTAGGCGAAAAATGCACATCTGTATTTGATGCTAAAGCAGGTATCGCTCTGAATGGTAACTTTGTGAAAGTTGTTGCTTGGTACGATAACGAAATCGGCTATTCAAACAAAGTATTAGATTTAGTCGCTCACATCTCTAAATAAGATGTCGGATAAATTCTGATCGACAAGGGCAGCTTATAAGCTGCCCTTTTTTATTGGTAGCATGTCATCAGCACGTTATATACCTCTCATCATTCAAGGTATTGAATAAATCGGCCATAGGCACTACAAAGGGCCTAATAACGCAGCCAACAAACCTGCAACTTGAAGTATGATAGGTAAACTGTCTGTAATTATGGATAACTAAAAGGCTAACTAGATATGTCAGATATTCTGTTTTCTTTACCCGTTGAACAACAAATTACGCCCTGCCTGACCTTATGTAAAAAAGACGAATTGCCAGTCATCGTTATTAATCATCCTAAAGCTAAAGGCGCTATCTCACTGCAAGGTGCTCATGTGCTGTCATGGCAGCCTGAAGGTGAGAAGCCGGTATTATGGCTTAGCCCTGAGAGCAATTTTAAACAGGGCGTTGCTATTCGTGGCGGCATTCCAATATGCTGGCCGTGGTTCGGAAAAGCCGGCGATCCGATGCACGGATTTGCCCGAAATCAGCTATGGCAGTTAATTGCACATGATGAAAATGATGAATGCGTGTGGCTGACTTTTTCTTTAGAAGATAATGAACAAACCAGAATATTATGGCCTCATTCATTTAGTTTAATAGCCCGGATAAAGATGGGAGAAACTTGTGAGATTGAATTAGAATCGCACGGGGATTATTCCTTCACCAGCGCCCTTCACACTTATCTGAATATTGGTGATATCGATCAGATTTCCGTATCAGGTCTGGGCCCTAACTATCTGGATAAAGTCGTTGGCGGCGAACATACAACAGCGGACAAAAAGCTTACCTTCAGCGGCCTGATTGATCGTATATACACCCAACCAGAATCATTTAGTGTGATTGCCGATCCGGCCAATCAACGTTCGATTGAAATTCATCACAAAAATGCCAGCGATGCCGTTGCCTGGAATCCAGGTGCAGAAGTCGCTAAAGGCATGGCAGATATGCCTGACGATGGCTATAAAACGATGGTATGCGTAGAAACGGCTTATGTAACCAATGCTCGCACCGTTACCAACGATAAGCCACAGTTTTTATCCGCAACTATCCGTTGCCATAAGAATGAACAAAAATAACCGCTTGAAGTACCCGTTTTAATCTCAATAAAAATGCCGACTCAGTTAAATCTGGTCGGCATTTTTTTAAAACGTTAAAGCCTAGCTGAACCGATAAAAAGTCGCTTAGAAAGTATAGGTAATACCTGTCGCAATAATAGCAGAGTAAGAACGATCAACCATTGGGCTGTCTTTTACTTCGCTGTCTAAACGAACATAACGACCGGAGGCAAAAGCATTCCAGTTTTCATTCAGCTTATAGTTAGCAGTCAATTCCATATACGGAGACCAGCTGCTGCTTGCATCATAACGGTCTAAGCCGCTACGGCGAGATTCATTACTGGATATACCATAATAATAATCGTTGAAGTTGCTGCTATACCAGCCGGCACCGACTCCCGGTGTCAGTCTGAGGTCGTTTAACTGGAACGAATATAAATAAGCCGCATCAGCATACAGGCCATTACTGGTATTCAGCATATCGGCAGAAAGAGAAGTACGGATAATACCCCAATCAGCCATATGCTTGTAGCTGACGCCCCCCATCATGGTAGAGCGGCGTTTATCCAACTGCTTCATTTGATGATCGTCACTCTTACTAGGGCGAAAGTGTAACGGTGAATAAAAAAGATTCAGAGCCAGCTGATTCTCTTTATCATTCCACAAATAAGCACCCGCTCCCGGTCCGCGAATAAAGAAAGTATCGCCTTCATAGCTAATTATAGGAAACGGTAATACTTCATTATCAACGCCTTTATAAGGGAATAACTCAAATGCAGCGCTTGCTCCCAGAGTCCATGTATTGTCGGCAGCATTCACTACCGGAGCTACCAAAGCGGAGCTTAAAAAACAGGTACCCAATATAATTTTATTTAACTTCATTAATGTTAAAACCTCTTTCATATATAGCTTTCATCTAAACCACAACGGCCAAATTCTATAAGTTTTTCAACTCAATTTTTTAGTGCATTAGCAATATCAACAGACTCTTTGTGCCAAGCATTTGCCAGTGAATAGACTAGCTCGTCATATCCATCTTTTTGCAGAGGCGCCTCTATATTAAATGGACGACGAATTATTTTATTATCACTTTGTAGCATCCAGTAACCACTGACAATCGCGTATCCGTCATATCGTCCTTGGAATCCAGTCACTGTCACGCGTAATACGTCGGCGTCATGGCCGCTAACCAACTGCCCGGAAACCACTCGTCCGGGTAGAAGAACGCTAAGATTATCGGTTAGCGCCTGCTTTAGCTGCTGGTCCAAACTACTTCCCCAAAGATTATTCTTTGCAACGGTATATTTGACATCGCTGGTTTGAAAAGCGATCCCCGGACCGCTAAGAAAATCAGCAACAGTTACGCTTTCAATCCATAGCTGCTTTCCGGCGCTAAGGTGCACGGCCTGTGCGTTATTGCTTTGAGCAGCAACGGGTGGCAG
This sequence comes from Budvicia aquatica DSM 5075 = ATCC 35567, assembly GCF_000427805.1. Classification (GTDB taxonomy): domain Bacteria; phylum Pseudomonadota; class Gammaproteobacteria; order Enterobacterales; family Enterobacteriaceae; genus Budvicia; species Budvicia aquatica. The sequence goes on from NZ_ATYS01000008.1 coordinate 101,503, forward strand.
CTGATAGTAAGAGACTTCACTCTGACTACTACAGGCGCTTAATAACAGTGCAATAACGGCAATATTCCATTTCATCATTTATTGGCCTTCTTCGGCTGAGGATCGTTAGCACTCGGTGCTTCAAACACCAGCGCATTACTCTTCTGATTCAATTTTTGTAATATCGGTTGCAACTCACGCATAACCTGATCGAGTCGCTGCATATCAGACACCATGTTGCTATATGCGGTAGAACCCGGCTGGAAACCTTTCAGACTACGGTTTAGCTCTTCCAGAGTTTTTTGCATATCTTTTGGCAAGTTGTTTACTTCTTTACTGGCCAGAATGGTATTCAAATTATTCATCATACTACGCGTTTCTTTTAGCGTCTGGGTCATCTCTGCCAGCATGGGTTCAACCGGCAGGTTATTAACTTTGTCCAACGTTTCTAACAAGCGTTTTTGAACCTCAGCCAGACCGCTACTAACCGTCGGTATTAACGGATAGTCATAGACTTTTTTCGGTCCGTTCCACGGTTTAGCATCCGGATAAAAATCCAGATCGACATACAGCGCTCCGGTCAGTAAGTTACCGGACTTCAACGATGCTCTCAGACCATTATTTTGAGCTTCAATAAGGTGACTTTTAATATCAAAATCTTTACCAAAGCGGTTCTGTATCCTATCAGGCTCAATTCGAGCCAATACGGGCACATGATAATTAATAGATCCCTTATCATTACTTTTCAGCTCAGGCATAAAGAAAGGCACTTCAGAAACGGTACCAATCCTTACGCCACGAAACTCAATCGGAGCTCCGGGTTGCAGGCCTCGAATAGAATCTTTAAAGAATAAAACGAAGTCATCATGTCGTGTAAACAGAGATTCTTGGATGCTTTTCTGATCGGAATAGAGTTCAAACTCTTCGAAATCTTTTACCGCGTCCCCCACTGACCAGCCATCCGGTAAATCAAAGCTCACACCGCCGGAAATCAAGGTTTCCAGAGAAGCCATTTCAACCCTGACCCCTTGAGAGGACATATCAAAAGCAACGCCACTATCCTGCCAAAAGCGCACATTACTCGATACCAGACCACGATAAATATCCATGATAAATAACTGATAGCGCATAACGCGATCTTTCGGATCAAACTCACTGCTTTCAACTGTACCCACGCGGAATCCGCGGAATAAAACAGGATCTCCGGCATTCAGCCTATTGGGTTGCTTACTCTCTAAAGCAATGCGTAATCCTTTGGTATCTGCGGAGGCCAAAGGCGCGCTATCTTGCAGCGTAAATGTGGTTTCAGCCGTTTTATTATGGCCGGGTAATAACTCAATATATGCGCCGGATAATAAGGTATTTAAGCCTGAGATGCCTTCGCGCCCTATCTGAGGTTTTACTACCCAGAAAACGGTATCTTTATTCAGTAGCTTATCCATATCATCATGCAAACGGGCTTTGATAATAACCTGTTTTAGATCTTCACTAAGGCTGACTGATTCAACCTTGCCGATATCAACATTTCGGCTTTTTATGGCCGTTTTTCCACCTTCAATACCCTCTGCATTAACAGTGACTAAGGTCACTAACGGACCCTGAGTACTAAAGTGATAGAAAAGAATCCACGCGCCGATTAACACCGTCACAATCGGTATAATCCACACTGGCGACCAGCGTTTTATCGCCTCAATTTTTGCAACGTCCTGATTATTGTCCTGCACTATCAGGCTCCTCATTAGTTATAGTTTGCTTACGATCCCACAAAAGGCGAGGATCAAACATCATGGCTGCAATCATGGTTAAAATAACCACCAGTGCAAATAGCAATGCGCCAATATCAGGGTAAATACTCATTAATCGCCCCATTCGCACCAGCGCGGATAATACGCCAATAACAAAAACGTCAATCATTGACCAGCGGCCAACAAATTCAACGATTTCATACATAAGATGCATTCTTTCTCTATCTTGGCGGCTTTTTATTGCACCATCTCTTGATGCGTCATAACAAAGCCAAGCAATAGCTAACATTTTTAAGGTCGGTACTACAATACTGGCAATAAAAATAACCAATGACACCGGGTATGAACCGTCTTCCCAAATCAAAATAACACCGGCCATAATGGTCGATGACAACGGGTTGCCTAACACTTCAGTTACCATAATCGGTAACAGATTTGCCGGGATATAAAGAATAATAGATGTGACCAGTAAAGATATGGTCCATTGTAAGCTATTAGGCCTTCTCACATAGCCATCAGTTTGGCAACGCGGACACTCTTTTTGATCTGCTGGCAATATCGCCATACAGCATGGGCATAATCGCAACCCCTGTGACATGCCCGAAATTCCGGTTTGCGGCGTTTTATCTAAGGCCGGAGCCGGTTGAATACTCTGCCAAAGTGAATAACGGTCGGTACACTGAAAAGCTCGGACCTGAAGCAGGCAAAACAGGCAATAAGGAATAAAGCTCGGCCCAATACCAATATCGCCATAAGCCATTAGCTTAACAAAGCTCACTAATACGCCGACTAAAAAGATTTCAACCATGCACCAGACTTTAGCCAGGTATATTGCCCGCCCCATAATGACTTTTAGCCGGTGTGGCATCCGAACCTTCAGGCACAGCAATATAATGGCAACCATGCAAAAAGCAGGTATGAGCTGAACAAAAATAATAAACAGTGATGCCAGGCTGGCATAGTCATCACTCATCATTGCCTGAGGAATTTCAATCAAACGAATCTGATTATAAATTCCTGAAACGCGCATATTGATAAACGGAAATAGGTTAGCAAACACCATCATAATCAGTGCACTGACAGCACAACTCACCGGCTGTAGACTCGGTTCAACCCAGCGTGCACTCAACGTTGTATGACAGCGAGGGCAAACAGCCTTATCGCCTTCTGCGATTTGCGGTAACTTAACCGTCAAATCACATTGTGGGCACAAAACCACCTCATCTGTTGCGGACATAGCCTGTACAACATCCCCTTCGCGCACGGGATGTTTAGCTATCGTTTGTGGCAATGATGCATGGGAACAGCTCGCATCTAAACACATAGCCACCACCTTTTGTTAAATAATGCAATCGTCATATTCGAAAGCCGAAGATAACGAACAACAGAGAACTTAGGCCCGTAAACATTTATCGCATTCCCTTGCCTATGTTAGCGTTAAGATATCAGCTATAAGACATTTCAATCATTACCCCATTCAGGGTAATGATTGAAAACCATGGTTAAAACTATTCCCCATAGCGACTTATTATGCTTTTACTCAGCGTTTTTAAGCGCTTCAAGCTCTTCCCAACGCTCAAATGCTTGTTCAAAAGACTGTTCAGCCGCGGCCAAATCCATTAATACCTTCTGCGTTACGTCATGCGGCTGATTAAAGAAGGATGCATCACTGACCTGAGCCTGAAATTTAGCAACCTGATCTTCAAGCTTTTCAATCTGAGCAGGTAACTCTTCTAGCTCACGCTGCAAACGATAGCTTAATTTATTCGCTGGCTTTTTCTTTTCCTCTACCTTCTCAACGACTGGCTTAGCCTGCACTATCGTCGTCGGAGCTTTTAATTCTTTGGCATTGGCTTGCTGTTGATGAGCATCATAATAACCACCGACGTACTGTTTAATGACGCCGTTACCCTCAAAAATCCAGCAATCTGTCACTGAATTATCAACAAATTGGCGATCGTGGCTTACCAGTAAGACCGTACCTGTATATTCATTGAGTAACTCTTCCAATAATTCTAATGTCTCAATATCCAGATCGTTAGTTGGTTCATCGAGAATTAGTAAGTTACTCGGCTTTAAGAATAATTTGGCTAACAGTAAACGGTTACGTTCACCACCAGACAATGCACGAACCGGCGTCATTGCCCTCTTAGGATGGAATAAAAAGTCCTGTAAATAGCCTAGCACATGACGAGGACGGCCGTTAACCATCACCTCTTGCTTACCTTCAGCCAGGTTATCCATTACCGTACGATCCGGATCCAGTTCCGCACGATGCTGATCAAAGTAGGCAACTTCGAGCTTAGTTCCACCGCGAACTTTACCGCTGTCCGGCTGTAGCTGTTGTAACATCAGCTTTAAAAGCGTCGTTTTACCACAGCCATTCGGACCGATTAGCGCAATCTTATCCCCGCGCTGAACCTGAACAGAAAAATCTTTAACCAAGGTTTTACCATCAACAGAATAGCTGACATCCTCAAGTTCAAAGATAATCTTGCCTGAACGGATAGACTCCTCAACCTGCATTCTCGCGGTGCCCATAGTAGAACGGCGAGCGGCGTGTTCATTACGCATCGCTTTTAGCGCTCTGACTCGCCCTTCATTACGCGTACGACGGGCTTTAATTCCCTGACGGATCCAAACTTCTTCCTGAGCTAAACGCCGATCGAACTCGGCATTTTGTAGCTCTTCAACCCGAAGTGCTTCCTCTTTACCTTCCAAGTAAAGATCATAATTGCCGGGCCATGACACTAGCTTGCCACGGTCCAGATCGACGATCCTGGTTGCCATGGTGCGAATAAACGAACGGTCATGGGAGATAAAGACAATGCTGCCCTGAAACTCTTTTAAGAACTCTTCAAGCCAGGAAATAGTTTCAATATCTAAGTGGTTGGTTGGCTCGTCCAGCAGTAACACATCGGGAGAACAGACCAGAGCACGCGCCAGCGCCGCTTTGCGTAGCCAGCCACCGGATAACGAAGAAAGCGCTGCATCCGCCGATAGTTCTAAACGAATTAAAACATCACGGATTTGGCTGTCAATTCGCCACCCGTCCTGATGTTCCAGCGCTTCCTGCAGTACTGACATGCGATTTAAATTTTTATCGCTGGGATCGTGGCCCACTAATAACGATAAATGCTGGTATTCCTTTAGTAACTCTGCCGGCCCGGCAATGCCTTCCGCAACAAAGTCATACACGCTGCCTTCAACGTTACGCGGTGGATCCTGTTGCAGACGAGCGACCACTAAATCCTGTTCGAAAATGATCCGACCATCATCTAACGGTAGCTCTTTGCTTAAAATTTTAAGTAAGGTCGACTTCCCGGCACCGTTGCGCCCGACTAAACAAACTCGCTCATTCGGTTCAATATGAAGTTCGGTGTTATCTAATAACGGCGCATCACTAAAGGAGATCCATGCGCCGGATAAATTAATTAAAGACATGTATTACTTACCCTCGCCGGCGTGAGAGATCAGCCAGCAATTATGAATTTGTCGATTACGGGCAAAATCTACCGAAAGCGTTTTCTCGGAGATTTCTTCAGCCGCTAAGCCAAGCTTAGTCAAGCCTTCTGTATCCATTTTAAAACCGCGCTTATTGTTGGAGAACATAATGGTTCCACCGGCGCGTAACATCTTTTTCAGATCCATCATTAAAGCCAGATGATCCCGCTGAACGTCAAAGCTATTTTCCATACGCTTCGAGTTTGAGAAGGTTGGCGGATCGATAAAGATCACATCGAATTGTTCCGTCGTTTCACGCATCCAGCCTAAGCAGTCGGCCTGAATTAACCGATGCTGACGGCCGGTCAAATTATTGGCCCGCAAGTTACGTTCAGCCCATTCCAGATAGGTTCTGGACATATCAACCGTCGTCGTACTGCGCGCACCACCAATGCCTGCATGCACGCTGGCCGAACCGGTATAAGCAAATAGGTTAAGGAAATCCTTCCCTTTACTTAACTTGCCCAAAGTACGACGGGCAATACGGTGATCGAGGAATAATCCGGTATCCAGATAGTCGGTCAGATTTACCCACAGTTTGGCACCGTACTCATCGACTAAGAAAAACTCACCTTTTTGAGCCAGTTTTTCATATTGGCTTTTACCTTTTTGCTTTTCACGCACTTTCAAAATCAGTGCGCTGGCCGGCAGTTCCATCACCGCTAAAGTGGCGTTAATAGCATCAAACAGTCGCTGTCTGGCTTTTTGAGGATCGACAGTTTTTGGCGGAGCATATTCTTGCAAAACAACTTTACTACCGTAGCGATCGACCGCTACGTTGTATTCGGGTAAATCAGCATCGTACAGGCGGTAACATTCAATGCCTTCTTGTTTTGCCCACTTATCCAGCTTCTTCATATTTTTACGCAGGCGATTAGCAAAATCAGCCGCAATCTGAACCGATTGGCCGCTGTGTGCTTCATTTTCAGTGGCAACACCACCATCCGCTCCCACACTGACATTGCGCTGGTTTTCAGACAGCTGATAATTTTTTTGCACGCAGTCCAGAGGACCATTTTTAGCCTTAAACTGGCGGCCGGCGCGCAGTTGTAAACAGCTTAACAATTCCGGTGATGCGCTGAATAAAGACAGGTTCCAGCCACCGAATGACTGTTTCATGATTCGACCAAGAGCACTGTGTAAAGCGATCAGCGCGGGTTCACTCTCCAAACGTTCGCCATAAGGAGGATTACTTAATACCGTTCCTTTCGGTCCTTCTGGCAACGGATTGGTTAAACGAGTCAGATCCCGTGATTCAAAGGTCATCAGGCTTGCCACGCCGGCTCTGCGGGCATTACTTTTTGCTATTTCAATCACCCGACGATCGTGGTCATAGCCATAAAAACGGGACTCCGTTTTATTAACTCCACGATTCGCTCTGACCTGCGCCTCAGCCAATAGCTCACGCCAGAGCTCAGGGTTATGGCCAGACCATTGGTTGAAGCCCCAATATTCGCGCTTAAGGCCGGGGGCAATATCAGCCGCAATCATTGCGGCTTCGATTAGAAGCGTGCCGGAACCGCACATCGGATCAACCATTGGCGTGCCGGATTCCCAGCCTGAACGCATGACGATCGCAGCACCAAGGCTCTCTTTCAACGGCGCCTGACCGGCCATATCACGATAGCCGCGCTGATGCAGGCCATCGCCGCTTAAGTCAATGGCAATATTTGCCATGTCCCGCTGTAAATAGACATTAATGCGTACATCAGGCTGCAATTTAGCTACGTTAGGCCGTTCTTGAACTTTACGGGTAAAGCTATCAACAATGGCGTCTTTGACTTTCAGTGCGCCATATTGGCTATTGCGAATCTCTTCATTAGTACCGGTAAAATTAACCGCGAACGTTTTATCAACGCTGAATAGGGTCGGCCAGTTAATGGCATTAACGCCAAGATAGAGATCCATGTCGCTGTGTACGCGGAATTCACTCAGTGGAAGTAAAATGCGTGAAGCCAAACGGCTCCATAACAGGCTGGTATACATAAGACGCTCATCGCCTTCAAAATGCACACCTCCCTGAACCACTTTACAGGAACTTGCCCCCAGCGCTTCCAGCTCAGTTTTTAATAGTTCTTCCAGACCACGCGCCGTACTGGCAAACAGAGAGATCATAACGTTACACCACATAATAAAAATAGTGGTGCATTATAGCCAATCCGCGGACTTTGTCATAAAGTTACACTCCATTAATTAACGAAATGATCCTGCCGATAGCCCAATTTGGCACGTATTGAATATTTCGCCTTAGATTACAGCTCTTTTGAAGCCCACATTAGCTCATCAGAGTCAGCAAGAAGTGGAGTTCTACATGGTTAATCTATCCCGTTTGTATGTACATCCGGTTAAATCAATGAGGGGATTAGAACTTTCCCATGCTCAAGTCAGTGAAAGTGGTTTAGCTTTTGATCGTATTTTTATGCTGACTGATGTTAATGGTACCTTTATTACCGCCCGTCAGTATCCATCACTCGTTTGTTTTACTCCTGCGCTATTAATCAATGGCATGTCGATTACTGCACCGGATGGGCAAAGCCGTACCGTTTTATTTAATTCGTTTTCAGCGCCAAATTTTCCAACTGAAGTATGGGGAAATCATTTCAGTGCCCATATTGCCCCGGATGATATTAATCAATGGCTAAGCGGCTATATGAAACGTGAAGTTCAGCTACGCTGGGTTGGTGAAGCGCTGACGCGCCGGGTAAAAAACAGGCCAGAAGTTCCACTCTCTTTTGCCGATGGTTTTCCCTACTTGCTGATCAACGAAGCCTCATTTGAAGCATTGCAGCTACGCTGTCCGTCAAATATTGTAATTGAACAGTTTCGCCCTAATTTGATTATTCGGGGAGCTGATGCTTTCGCGGAAGATAGCTGGCAAACCATCCGGATCGGTGAAGTTATTTTTGATTTAGTCAAACCCTGCAGCCGCTGCGTGCTGACTACCATCAATACGGAAAACGGACGTAAACACCCTCAGAGTGAGCCTTTACGCACCCTGCAGCAATTTCGAACCGCTGAGAATGGCGACGTTGATTTCGGCCAAAATCTGATCGCTCGTAATAACGGCGTTATCCGGCTAGGCGACCGAATCGAAGTACTGGCAACCCACCCTGCTCGGGTTTATAAATCCAGTCAGCCGATTGAGAATATAGAGCCGGAGCAAGTCCCGGTTAAAAATGTCGTTATCAGCTATAAAGAACACACTTTTATTGGTAATAACCAACAGGTGCTATTGGAACAGCTAGAGCAAAATAATATTCAAATTCCATACTCGTGCCGTGCAGGCATTTGCGGATGCTGTCGAATAAAACTGGAAACGGGGGAAGTCACTGCCCTGAGAAAGGGAGCAATTAAGCGGGATGGCACCGTGCTAGCCTGTAGCTGCGTACCTAAAGAAAATATCAAACTAGCTTAGGGGGGCTCAGTAAGCTAGTTTGATCACACGGCTTGTGCGTATGAGTATTTTTGAGGCGAACTGGCTTCTTCAATAATCACTGCGCATAGCCTGTCGTGCATAATTTTTATTGCGTCACCCAACTGCATGCACTTACCTGAAAGCACCAAAGTAGGCTGAGCAACAAGGCACAAACTTGCATTCTCACCGGCATCAACCACCAACAGAATTGCCGAGTCACCATTTTCAATAAGTTTAACCGCAACCAATTCACAGCACAGCGGTTGTAGCTCAGTACCCTGCTGTACAAAATACCAACTTTTTGGCATCAGCGGCTTTAAAAAACGATTAGCCGTCAATGCATTCAATATTAATTCAGCACGCTGGTCATTGGTTAATGCTAAACAACGACAGCGTTCTTCTAGCTCAAAATATAGCGCGGCATCATCAACGCAAAATGCGGATTCGGTAAACGCATCGGGCGTCAACATTTTGGCAGAAAAACGTGAGCGAAAAATCATGTCATGAGACAAATCCAACATTAATCGATCGTGTTCATCATCAAAATACCAGCGCCAGTTATCATCTGGCTTAATCCTCATTACTCTATCCTTAAACTATGAAGCATAATTAATTTTCCATTTGCTCTACGCTTACACTAATTTAAAACCAACTAATTAGGGTTTAATTAATGTAATAAAGCGATGGTAATTACTACCAATAATGTTTGGTAAAACATAAACGTCCTAAATATAGAACAACCGGGGATAAAAATAAAGCCCCGGTCATTAATTAGTCATAATTTAGATTAAATATGAGTAAGGATATCTTTAACTAATCCGGGTCCTTTAAAAATAAAGCCGGAATAAATTTGAATTAAAGACGATCCCGCCTCTATTTTCTCTCTGGCCGCCACCACAGAGTCTATACCACCAACGCCTATAATAGGCAGCTTGCCATTAAGCTCTTTCGATAAACGACGAATCACTTCGGTACTACTATATTGTAATGGTCGCCCGCTTAATCCTCCGGATTGATCGCTATTAATTAATCCCTGGACTAATTTACGATCTAACGTTGTATTTGTTGCAATCACGCCATCAATATTATGACGAACTAAACTATCAGCTATTTGGATCAATTCTTCCTCAGAAAGATCCGGCGCGATCTTTACCGCTATAGGAACATATTTAGCGTGTCGTTTTTCTAATTCAATTTGCTTTTTCTTTATTGCCATTAATAGATCATCTAACGCTGCACCATACTGCAAACTTCTTAATCCCGGCGTATTCGGTGATGATATATTTATCGCTATATAACCGGCGTAAGGATATACTTTATCCATACAAATCAAATAGTCATCTTTACCCTGTTCTACCGGTGTAGCTTTATTTTTGCCAATATTAACGCCAATAATTCCATCAAAATGGGTTTTCTTTAAATTCTCAACCAGGTTATCTACACCGTGGTTATTGAATCCCATGCGGTTGATCAACCCTTCCGCAGCGACGATCCTAAACAGTCTGGGCTTATCATTTCCCGGCTGCGGTTTTGGCGTTACGGTACCCACTTCAATGGATCCGAACCCCATAGATCCTAAAGCATCAATACATTCACCATCTTTATCGAGACCGGCAGCAAGCCCTAGCGGGTTTTTAAATGTAAGCCCCATGCAGATAGTTGGTTTATCCGGGACTGATTGGCGAATAAGAAACTGCAATGAACGTCCATTAAGACGCCGAAGCTGACTAAAGGTAAATTCGTGCGCGCGTTCAGGATCTAGCTGAAATAGTGCTTTTCTGATGAAAGGGTAGAACATGGCATCAATCTCATTGTTAATATTGATTATTTTAAGTTATACAAAACACATCTATCGGGTGATTTATACAGAAATGCTTTGTGTTCTAATGTTCAACAGTGCTCAGGTCTACTTGAATCACTCATTCAGGTACATAGAATAACTGAAAGCTCAGCCAGATTAGAATTTTTCTTCACCGATATCATATACATTGCCACTAATTTACGTTCTCACTGGTCAATAAATCAGATTCATCCCCCAGTTAGATACAACGCCTTCATAAAAACCGTTCACCCCGACCGGCACTACTACAGGCTTTAGGCCCTTTTATCATTTGGCGGGTAGGCAACCTTAGTTAGCTTATCGATATCACAACCAAGATTTCGAGCTTAGGTCCTGCTAGCCAGAAGGGGAAAACTCTCATCAAACAAGCTCACGTCAGAGCGACCCGATTAAAACGGTGCGTATCTGCTTTGACACTTCAGGTGATGTTTCTTTATTTGGTATTGTCTTCAACGGAGTTTCCCGACATTCGTGACATAGGCAGGACGTGTAAATGCATTGTGATAAATGCCATACAACACCTTAGACAGGCAAAGATAGGATTGCCTAATATTAACTGGGAGTCAGACCATAGGTAATATTACCGATCAAAGCAATGGTAATAAAAACAACATTTATGTTATATTTATATTCTGCATATACTGTAGTTAGAAATAAACGAACAGGGTTGCTCATTGGAATATTGCAGATTTCCATTGCGCGATATAGGGGTGTTCTATATGTTTAAATATTCAGCGTCAGTCAGTTTTGATAAAGATACTGAAACCTATGAGATTTCATACAAAGACTTTAAAAACGTCTACGCTGTGGCTTACTCTGAGGATGATATCGAGCTGCAAGCCATGGACGGGCTATTAGCCGGAATTGCAGAACATATCGATTGCCGCATCCCTATTCCTGAACCCTCAGCTCATGAAAGTGGCGAAATTATTATTGTCCTTCCCATCCTTACCTGCTTAAAAATTACATTACATAATGCGATGATTCAAACCGGAACAAGGAAGATTGATTTAGCCAGAAAGCTTAATCAAAAAGGTCCACAGGTAGACAGACTTCTTGATATCACACACGCATCAAAAGTAGAGACATTGGAGCAAGCCTTATTTTTACTGGGATATGAAGTGTTTGTTTCCGTGAAAAAATCCAAAAAATAAAATAAAAAAACAACCGATTTGAAGATTCAATTCAGATATTAAATATTGTTTTGGATCATTTATGGGGGCTTACTTTTTATCTATCATAACAACCAAGTGGCACCGTTCAAAAAACATACTATTACCTTGCCGCATAGATAAAGAGGATTACTATGAACATCTCAACGTCTGCTATTGCCCTGATTATACTGATGTGCCTAACATCTGCGTATATTGGATGGATGTCATCAGAGCTGTCGGGAGGAAAAACATACTTTACGATTAAATCTTGCCCCGTTGGTTAACCTTCGCTATCGCCCGTTCAGTGGCTAACTTAAGCAATTTCACCATTATCCAAACCTATATATCCATGCAACAAGAAGATCCTATCTATTGATCTGAATTGATTTCTTATCTATAACAGTAAAAACCATCAAATTTTAAGCGTCGATGACCCTATTTGAAAAAGTCTTTATCACCGCTATTTTTCTCATTCTAAGCATCAGCATAGGGTGCATTTTTTTGGCTCAATATCTACTCTCTCCAACCCCAAAACCGCCAGCACAGCTTTATGTCCAGCTATCCGAAGGTTCTTGGGAGATAAAATCTGACGATAAGTAAAAAAGCGCCTCTACCCGACTAAAAGCCATACCGACCGGTTAAATAGATCTTCGTTACCCCCAATCATAAATGACCTATCACCTAAAATAAAAAAACCGCTTTTTAAGCTCATTTCTAAATAACACCTGGCACCATGCAATCGTCATCACTGCGAAAGCAGGAATGCGATTCGTAGGCGAAGCAAACACTCGCCTAGGGAATCATCAAGGTTTTAACCAACCACACTTAACTTCAGGACTGGATCCCGTTTTTCAACCACTACTGTCCGGAATAAATACAACAATATGTTGGTTTTAAAAGGGGCAAACGTAGGGAGAGCTTTACTGGCTACTTCCTGTCGCCAGCCCTTTGGGCCAACACTCCGTGTTGTTCAACGCCGTTCCCTACGGCTTTGTCCGTTGGGGTCGTAGCGGCGAAAGCCGCCGGAGCGCCCGTTATATCTAGGAAAGGTAGGCCCGGAGCCCATTGAGCTTAAAAACATCGCCCCTCGGCCGCTAGAAAAAGATTATATTTCGACATTCTTTTTGCGGACGAAATTTACGATAAAACTAAATTGAATCATTTTGTCATCAATTGGTTGAAGTGGACTCTACTTATCCCGGACAGCAGTGCGTTTTCACTGGGATGACGAGGATGATAGCTAGAATAACTATTAACTAACTCAACAACTCAACGTTATTCATAGCTCTTAGCTGACAAGCATTATTTATCCAACAGGCCGGGTATTGATCCGGCCTGTTGGAGTATCAGGCTAGATTATCCACCATTTAAGGTTTTAGTTATTTTCTCAAACAGATCGCCAGATAAATTATCCAATGCTTTTAGCTTTTCCAGAGAGCTACGCATCAGCGCCTGACGAGATTCATCATAACGGCTTAATCGGATCATTGGCTCAATCAGACGCGAAGCCACCTGCGGATTACGTTGGTTAAGATCGATCAAGATTTCCGTCAGGAAATCATAACCGGATCCGTCTTTAGCATGAAATACTGACGGATTAGTGGAAGCAAAAGCCCCGATCAGTGAACGAATTCGATTAGGATTATTGATACTAAATGAACGGTGATTCAACAATGATTTAATCGTCTGTAGAACTTGCTTATTCGGGCTGCTGGCCTGAAGAATAAACCATTTATCCATCACTAAGCCATCCTGATGCCAACGCTCATCAAACTCTGACATTAGCTTGTCACGGCAGGGTAACTCTGCTGCAACCGCAGCCGATAAGGCAGCTAAAGAGTCAGTCATATTATTGGCATGGTGATATTGCTGACTAATCAGATTATCGGCGAAATCACGATCGGTAAATGCTAAGTAACTTAAGCACACATTACGTAACGCGCGTTTGGCAATATCGCCATGATCAATCTGATAACGCTCGGTTTTATTTGCTACATAAATTGCCAGCCATTCATCCTGTAATTCCGTTGCCAGGCAGGTTATTAGCGAAGATCTGACCTGATGAATGGCATCGGGATCGATAATATCGAATAGCTCAGCGATTTCATTTTCTGAAGGTAGCGTCAATATTTGAGCGGCTAAGGCAGGATCCAATTGGTCCGATAATAATACCGCCCTAAAGGCGTCAACCACATGCAGAGGTAAATCAAACATTTCGCCTTGCTGTAAGCGACTAACGTTATCTTTAATATGCTTAGCCAATAACATTTGAGCCGCATCCCAACGGGCAAAGTCATTGGTTGCATATTGCATTAAGAACGACAGTTGCTGGTCGGTATAAGGATAATCCAGCTTTACCGGAGCAGAAAATTCACGCAGTAATGAAATAATTGGCTTTTCAGTCACTTTCTCAAAAACAAATGTCTGTTCAGACTGAATAACATTCAGTACGGAGCCCACTGGCCTGCCTTCTGAAAATAACGGAATAATGCTTCCATCATGAGAATAGAGCTCAATACTTAACGGAATATGTAACGGCAGCTTTTCATGCTGATCCTGCGTCGGTGGCGTCATCTGACGAACGGTCAAGATATATTGCTGTTTTACTTCATTATAGCTATCACGCACCGTGAGTTGTGGCGTTCCTGATTGGCTATACCAGCGTCTAAATAAAGTCAGATCAATGCCGGATGCATCTTCCATTGCCTGAACAAAGTCATCACAGGTCGCAGCACTGCCGTCATGACGTTTGAAGTAAAGCTTCATACCGGCCTGAAACTTCTCTTCACCGAGTAGAGTGTGCATCATACGGATAACTTCTGACCCTTTTTCATAAACGGTCAGCGTATAAAAGTTATTCATTTCGATGACCTTATCAGGTCGGATCGGATGCGCCATTGGGCTGGCATCTTCGGCAAATTGGGCACCGCGCATCACTCTGACAGAATCAATTCGATTAACCGCCCGGGATCCCAGATCGGAGCTGAACTCCTGATCGCGAAATACCGTTAAGCCTTCTTTTAGGCTTAGCTGGAACCAGTCACGACAGGTTACCCGATTACCGGTCCAGTTATGAAAATACTCATGGCCAATAACGGCTTCAATATTAAGATAGTCTTTATCCGTCGCCGTTTCGGCCTTAGCCAGAACATATTTGGAGTTGAAAACATTTAACCCTTTGTTCTCCATCGCACCCATATTAAAGAAGTCGACTGCGACGATCATATAGATATCAAGGTCATACTCCAGACCAAATCGAGTTTCATCCCACTTCATTGCATTCTTTAACGAGGTCATCGCCCAGTCAGCCCGGTCCAGATTTCCTCGATCGACAAATAGCTCGAGATCTACCTTACGGCCAGAGCAAGTAGTAAATGTATCACGTAGCACATCGAAGTCACCGGCGACCAGAGCGAACAGGTAACTTGGTTTCGGGAATGGATCTTCCCATTGGATCCAATGACGTCCGTCATCCAGATCCCCTTGAGCAATGCGGTTACCGTTAGATAATAAGTAAGGATAGGCTTTTTTATCTGCCACAATACGCGTTGTGAAACGCGCCAGCACGTCCGGGCGATCTAAATAGTAGGTAATATGACGGAACCCTTCGGCTTCACACTGAGTACATAATGCTTCACCTGAAAGATACAGGCCTTCCAGAGCACTATTCTTAGCCGGATGAATATCATTAATGATGGTTAAAGTGAAACGATCGGGAAGTTGATTGATGATCAACTGACCATCTGACTGCTGGTAATCAGCCCAAGGTTGTTGATCCACACTGACAGAAATTAAGGTTAGATTTTCACCATCAAGAATTAATGGCGCGTTACGCTCACTATTACGCTGAACCTGCGTCACAGCGGTAACCCGAGTGGTTTCCGGTGACAGTTCGAAATCTAATGCAATATCGGTAATAGTAAAATCAGGTTTGGTATAGTCGTGGCGATATTTCGCCTGTGGCTTGTGAGTCATAAAAAACCTATGTTGTTCAATCAATTCATAAACTGAGTCTATGCTTCTTCATCTGGAGTTGCAAAATGCTCGACGATTAAATCGGAAAAATAATCATTTGCTTCTCATCTGTTATTCAGTATCGTTGACTCTTAGCTATACCCCAAATAATTCGAGTTGCATTGAGGCGGCAAGGGAGCGAGTCACGATGAGCTTACTCAGGTAAGTGATTCGGGGAGCGCGTGCAGCCAAGAAATATGTAGCTTGAAGTATGACGGGTATAAATGCCGGAACATCTTCTCGCTTTTTTAAGTGAATATAACAGGTATACTCTCCGGATATTTCAGGGCGTCACTCAATGAGAAAACAGTAATCGCAACATGAAACCACACGCTACCCCTATCCTTACCTCAATATTAGATACCGACGCTTATAAACTGCATATGCAACAAGCCGTTTATCATCGTTATCGTAATACCACTGTCGTTGCCGAGTTTCGTTGCCGCAGTGAAGATCTTCTGGGTGATTACGCTGATGAAATCCGCCAGCAAGTAGAACTGATGCGTGATTTAGCCCTAACAGAAGATGAATATACCTATCTGGCTTCCCTACCCTTTTTCCAATCTGACTACCTTGAATGGCTAAAAAGCTTTCGCTTTGATCCCTCTCAGGTTCAGGTCATTAATGATAAAGGCAGGCTGAAAATCCGTATTACCGGCCTTTGGTATCAAACGATTCTTTGGGAAGTTCCTTTATTAGCGGTTATCAGTGAAACCATTCATCGTAACCGAACCCCGGATATTGGCGTTGAACAGGCTGTTTCTTATTTACGCGAAAAACTGACTCGATTCCGCCATGACTATGCGGACGTTGATTTATCACAGTTTAAGCTGTCTGATTTTGGTACCCGCCGTCGCTATACTAAAGATGTTCAACATGCGATCGTCAGCGTATTGCAGCAGGAGTTCTCGCCTTATTTAATCGGTACCAGTAACTATGATTTAGCCCACCGACTAAATCTGCCGCCTATCGGCACTCAGGCTCATGAGTGGTTTCAAGCCTTCCAGCAAATTAGTCCGGTATTAGCCAATAGCCAACGTGCGGCACTACAAGGATGGCTGGATGAGTATCCTGACCAGTTAGGCATCGCGTTAACTGACTGTATTACAATGGATGCATTCCTGCGTGATTTTGGCACCTATTTCGCCACCCAATATGAAGGTTTGCGGCATGACTCAGGGGACCCTTTTGAATGGGGTGAAAAAGCTATCGCCCATTATCAGGCGCTTGGGATTGATCCCCTCAGTAAGACATTAGTCTTTTCTGATAATCTGGATTTAGATAAAGCGCTGGCGCTTTATAAAAGGTTCCATAAGCAGATTAAATTAGTATTTGGTATTGGCACCCGCCTGACCTGTGACATTCCCGGCGTTAATCCGCAGAATATTGTGATTAAGCTTATTCAATGTAATGGCAAACCAGTCGCTAAACTGTCAGATAGCCCGGGTAAATCAATCTGTCAGGATAAAGGCTTCGTTAAAGCGTTACACAAAGCGTTTAACCTGCCGCTGGCAAAGCGCGATAACTGATATCACTCAATTAAAACCGCCTTTTGGATATAAAAAGGCGGTTTTTTTTAGTAACGTTATTCGCCGGAACGCCACTCAAAACGTCAAGAAGTTAAGAGTACATCGCTAAATTATGAACAAAGTTCAAATTATGTTGTAGATATTACTTTTTTCTACTTGTCAGATGGCGTGCAACAAGTAACATAGCAAAGTTATTCTCCCGATAAATATGGGAAATAAACCTTATTCAAATACATTAACATCATAAGAGAGAACTTTATGAGCGTAGTGCCTGTAGTCGACGTACTGCAAGGCCGTGCTGCGGTTGACAGCGAAGTCACCGTACGCGGTTGGGTGCGTACCCGGCGTGATTCTAAAGCCGGTATTTCCTTCCTGACCGTCTATGACGGATCATGCTTTAATCCGTTACAGGCTGTCATTAATCATTCTCTGCCTAATTATCAGGATGAAGTGTTACACCTGACGACCGGTTGCTCGGTTATAGTGACAGGGACTGTGGTTGCCTCACCGGGTGAAGGTCAACCTGTTGAACTACAGGCAACCAAGGTAGAAGTTACCGGTTGGGTTGACGATCCGGATACTTATCCGATGGCGGCTAAACGCCACAGTATCGAATATCTGCGCGAAGTGGCTCACTTACGCCCGCGTACCAATATTATTGGTGCCGTAGCCCGCGTCAGACATACGTTGGCCCAGGCTATTCATCGTTTCTTTGATGAGCAAGGCTATTTCTGGGTTTCGACGCCAATTATCACTGCGTCGGATACCGAAGGTGCCGGTGAAATGTTCCGCGTCTCTACCTTAGATTTAGAAAACCTGCCTCGCACAGATAAAGGTGCCATTGATTTCGGTCAGGACTTTTTTGGTCGTGAATCATTTTTAACCGTATCCGGTCAGCTAAATGGCGAGACTTATGCCAGTGCCCTGTCGAAGGTTTACACCTTTGGCCCGACCTTCCGTGCAGAAAATTCAAATACCAGCCGTCATTTAGCTGAATTCTGGATGGTCGAACCAGAAGTCGCCTTTGCCGATTTAAATGATGTTGCAGCGCTGGCAGAAGCGATGCTGAAGTATGTCTTTAAGGCAGTGTTGGCTGAACGGGCTGACGATATGGCCTTCTTTGCTGAGCGTGTCGATAAAGAGGCTATCTCTCGCTTAGAGCAGTTCGTCACTTCGGACTTTGCCCAGGTTGACTACACTGATGCCATAGAAATTCTGTTAAGTTGCGGGCAAACGTTTGAGAATCCGGTGAGCTGGGGGATTGATTTATCCTCAGAGCACGAACGCTACTTAGCTGAAAAACACTTTAAAGCACCGGTGGTAGTGAAAAACTATCCGAAAGATATTAAAGCATTCTATATGCGCATGAATGAAGATGGCAAAACGGTTGCAGCCATGGACGTTCTTGCACCGGGCATCGGTGAAATTATCGGGGGTTCTCAGCGTGAGGAACGCTTAGATAAGTTCGACCAGCGTCTGGCAGAAATGGGCTTAAATAAAGAAGATTACAGTTGGTATCGCGATCTGCGTCGTTATGGCACAGTTCCGCATTCAGGATTCGGTTTAGGATTCGAACGTTTAATTGCTTATGTTACCGGCGTACAGAACGTTCGGGATGTAATACCTTTCCCAAGAACCCCTAGAAACGTATCATTCTAAAAAATGAAATAAGTTCAATTTTTTTAAAGGCCAGAGATTCTGGCCTTTTGTTTTTCAAAACTTAGACCAATATCACAAAGTTCAATCACATTAACATTTAGAAATACATATTTTCCGCTTGTAACTTCTTTAGTATATTAGTAGCATTTAAAGGCTAGATAAACTGCCCCACGAATGAAAAACTGCGGGTGGCTACAAAAATGGCATCAAATGTTTACCAACTTTAAAGTTGGAAGCAGTGGCAGATGTCTAACAACTCCAACGAGGGAAGTTATTAAAATGATGAAACGTAAAATCTTAGCAGTGATCGTTCCAGCCCTTTTAGTTGCTGGTACAGCAAACGCAGCCGAAATTTACAACAAAGACGGCAATAAATTAAGCATCACCGGAAAAATCCAAGGTTCACACCTGTTCTCCGATGATAAATCAGCCGACGGCGATAAGACCTATGCGCGTTTCGGCTTAAAAGGTGAAACCCAAGTCAACGATCAAGTTGTTGGTTACGGTTATTACCAGACTGAACTGAATGCAAGCAACAGTGAAGGTTCTACCAAGAACTCACAAAAAACTCGTCTGGCTTATGCTGGTCTGAAAGTGGGTGATGCTGGTTCTTTCGACTACGGTCGTAACTACGGCGTTCTGTATGACATCGGCGGCTGGACTGACGTTCTGCCAGAGTTCGGTGGCGACTCTTACCAACAAACTGACGTCTTTATGACTCAGCGTGCTGGTGGCTTAGCAACGTACCGTAACAAAAACTTCTTCGGTATGGTTGACGGCTTAAACTTTGCCGTACAGTACCAAGGTCGTAACGACTCAACTGACCGTAACGCTACAGATCGCAACGGTGACGGCTGGGGTCTATCATCTACCTATGATTTAGGTATGGGTCTGTCTTTAGGTGCTGCTATGGCATCATCTGACCGTACTAGTGGCCAATCCGCTGATGGTGAAGGCGATCGCGCTGACGCGTACACTGGTGGTATCAAATACGACGCTAATAACGTCTATTTAGCTGCTATGTACAGCCAGACGTATAACATGACTACCTTTAATAAAAACTCTAGTTCAAACTTTAAATCAGCGTTTGCTAACAAAACTCAAAACGTTGAGTTAGTTGCACAGTATATGTTTGACTTTGGCCTACAGCCATCACTGGCCTGGGTTTACTCAAAAGGTAAAGACTTAGACTACTCTGTTGGTGCTAGAACTTATGATAGCCAAGACTTAGTAAACTATGTTGACGTTGGTGCTACTTACTACTTCAACAAAAACATCTCAACTAAAGTTGACTATAAAATCAACATGATGGATGAGAATGACTTTACTAGAAGTGCTGGCATCACTACTGATGATGTGGTAGCTGTTGGTATCGTTTACCAGTTCTAATTCATATTTTATGAATAGCTGACAAAGGCACCTTCGGGTGCCTTTTTATATTTTATACCATCAGAAAAAACGCCATACCATAAGTATACCAAGGTGACAGTATCATTAGATTTTTCAATATATTCTGCAGCCTTATCGTTTTATTTACTTTTTCATTCTAAACATTTGTCAAACCCGATAAATTGACGTTACTCTGGTTACACTTTTCTCCGTTAATCTAATCCATGGAAGCTACTCACTATGTTTGAACATATTACAGCCGCGCCCGCTGACCCTATATTAGGATTGGGAGATCTTTATAATGCTGAAACCCGCCCTAATAAAATCAATCTGGGCATCGGCGTTTATAAAGATGAAACTGGCCAGACCCCGGTACTTGATAGCGTAAAAAAAGCCGAGCAGTATTTACTTGAGAATGAAAAAACTAAAAACTACCTTGGCATAGCCGGACTGGCAACTTTTGCTACCTGTACTCAAGAATTACTGTTTGGTCGCGCAAATTCGATTATCACAGATAAACGTGCCCGCACCGCACAGGCTCCGGGCGGTACCGGAGCACTACGGATTGCCGCAGATTTTATCGCATCAAATACCAATGCCAAACGCGTATGGATTAGTAACCCAAGCTGGCCTAATCATAAAAACGTTTTTAACGCCGCCGGATTAGAAACGCCTGAATACACCTATTACAATGCTGAACAACATTCTCTGGATTTTGACGGCATGCTGGCCAGCCTGGAAAAAGCTCAGGCCGGTGATGTGGTTTTATTCCACGGGTGCTGTCACAATCCAACCGGTATCGATCCTACCGAAGAACAGTGGAAAGTACTGGCTAAGCTGTCTGCGGAGCGTGGCTGGCTTCCCCTTTTCGATTTTGCCTATCAGGGTTTTGCTAAAGGTTTAGAAGAAGATTCCCAGGGCCTGCGTATTTTTGCCGCATCTAACCCTGAACTGATCGTTGCCAGTTCCTATTCTAAAAACTTTGGCCTCTACAATGAACGGGTTGGAGCCTTCACTTTAGTGGCAACCGACAGCGAAACGGCTGAGCGCGCATTTAGCCAGGTTAAATCGGTTATCAGAGCCAATTACTCCAACCCACCGGCTCATGGCGCTTCCATTGTTGCTGCCATACTCAGTAACCCAAGCCTGCGTGAAAGCTGGGAACAAGAGCTGACGGATATGCGTCAACGCATTCATCGCATGCGCCAGCTTTTTGTTAATACCTTACAAGAAAAAGGCGCTCAGCAGGACTTCAGCTTTATTACCCTGCAAAACGGTATGTTTTCCTTTAGTGGCTTAACCCCGGAGCAAGTACTGCGCTTGAGGAATGAATATGCCATCTATGCGGTTAACTCTGGCAGGATTAATGTGGCAGGTATGACATTAGATAATATGGCCCCGCTTTGTGAAGCTATCGTTGCGGTGCTTTAAGAATATCGCAGCCAGGCGTTGTTAGTACTGATAAAAACCAAAGGACGTTGAAAAACGTCCTTTGGCTATTAACGCTTTTATTAAAAATAACGTTAATCTAAAGCCGATCGGCAACAAAAGGATTAGTCTGGCGCTCGTCACCAAAGGTCGACATTGGCCCGTGCCCCGGAATAAACTGCACATCATTACCCAACGGCCATAGTTTCTCGCGAATAGACGAAATCAAATCAGAATAATTTCCCCGCGGAAAATCCGTCCGCCCTATCCCGCCGCAAAATAGCACATCGCCGACCGAGGCTAATTTAGCTGACGCTGAAAAGAAAATGATATGGCCTGGCGTATGTCCCGGCGTATGGCGAACGAATAATGTTTGATGGCCAAAACTCACTGAATCGCCCTCATCCAGCCAACGATCGGGAACAAAGGCAGTACAGTTTTCTAAACCAAAGCGGGCACTTTGTTCTGCCAGACTTTCCAGTAAGAAGCTATCATCCTTATGCGGACCAACAATAGGTACCCCATAATGTTGAGCAATTTCAGTCGCAGCACCCACATGGTCAAGATGTCCATGGGTTAGCAATACTTTTGCCAACTTAACCCCTTGAGCTTCAATTGCGCTGATTAATAGCGCCGATTCCCCACCGGGATCAACAATGGCCGCTTGTTGGGTCTCTTCACACCATAATAGCGTGCAGTTTTGCTGGAATGGCGTAACGGGAATAATTTGATATTTCAAAGAAACACTCCATTAAGGCTAAACGTCTGTAGGTTTTTAATTAATGTCCCATACTACTGGGTTAAGGCTCATTTGTTTAGCACCCATGATTAAAATTATCCCCATAAAAAACGCTCAATTAAGAGCGTTTTTTATGCAAATTAAAACTTACCAAGTTCTTACCGGTCCGGTATCGACGTGAACAAAGTTACTTCCGGGATAATAACCGACACCGCCTGATTTCAGCTGTAACGCAGCATCCCTCAGATTTTTTAACGGCACACCGACAATACGGATGTCGGCCGCTTTTCCTAAAGTATGATAACTGTGTTTAGCCACGCCACGTTTCTGTGTACGCATACCATTGTTGGTATTCACGCTACGATAACCGCAAATCAATTCAATCGGTTTATTTAACCCAAACTGCTTCTGCAAATAGTAAAGCTTATCGTAGAGCTTTGGATCAATGGTAATCACCTGATCGGTACGACGATCGCGAAAAATATGATTCAACCGAGCCAGCTCGGTTTTGTTATAGCTCTTACCATTAAAATAGGTCGATTTTATCGTCTCATTAGTATTGATATTTTTAATCAGCAAGGTGCGAGTACGAGACTGGCTCTGACTTTTGGTGGTAGCGGTTTTAGGGGCAGCTAACAAGACATTTGGAACTAATGCCAGGCTCAAAGCTGCACCACCAAGAGTCAGCCATTTACGGCGATGATGATCTATTTTATCCATAGTTTCTATTTGTACTCAGTAAAGCAATTTAATTTTACACAACCGATTAATAATCAATCGCATACCAACTTGGTCAATAAGCTATTCGCCAGCATGGCTCGGTGCCTCAGCTGACAGAAAGCATGTTGAATGATTATCGATAAGTATTGGAACCATTTTTACCATAACATAAAATGATTCAGTGGTTGTTTCAACGAGCGCTTAAAATGTAAGCGCTCGTTAATATACATGATATAGGACAACCGAAATGGCGAGGTTACTGCATTAATGCAATAATTTTTCTACCTGAGGTAACTCTTTAATACCCTCTTTGGCTGCCCGGTCGTAGCCATAAATATCAGTACGGAATTCAGGATTGCCATCGGCAGATACCCATGAAGTCATATAGTAAAGTTGTACCGGTATCTTTTCACGGATAGGCGCATAAGTTGTACTGCCACGCTTAAGCGTCCCCTGAATTTTTGCATCATCCCATCCGGCATCATTAAGCAGCATTCCGGCTAATTCAGAGGCCTTGTTTACCCGAATACAACCAGAGCTCAATGCCCGCATATTTCGATCAAACAGGCGGTGATTAGGGGTGTCGTGTAGGTAAATAGCATCATTGTTCGGCATATTAAACTTAAAACGGCCTAACGAATTGCTCCGACCCGGCGCCTGCTGTAAGCGATAATTAGATGAGCCTTCTGACCAGTCAATGGTACTTGGATCAACAGCCTCGGCATTATTGCCCCAGCCGGCATAAACGGTATATCCGGCACGCTTCAAATATTCGGGGTCACGCTTAGCCTTAGGTACAATATCTTCACGAATCAGTTTAGTCGGTACATTCCACGGTGGGTTAACCACCACATTATTCAATGCACTGCTCATCAGCGGCGTTTTTCGGCTCGAAGAACCAACAATAACCTTAGACTCTAAAATCAGCTCACCATTGATATAATAAACCAATGAGAAATCTGGAATATTGACAAAAATGCCGGTATTCATTGCGTCAGGTAACAGACGTAACCGTTGAATATTTAACGCTAATACGGCAGCCCGAATTTGCGGCGCCATATTCAGTGAATCGCGGGTGCTGCGGCCAATCACACCGTCAGCTTCGAGTCCGTACATTTGCTGAAAACGTTTCACGCCATCAACTAAGTCAGGGGTATAAACCAGCAATTCAGATGCAATAGCTTTAGTCTCTTCATCAACCTTCACTGCTGTCGCGGCAGAGGCTTCGGGACTTGGAATCACTTTGTCTTGGGCCGCTTGTTCTGATGACTCTTTTTTCGCGGTCATCACGCCGCTGCGGGTCAAAATATCTCTCAATACCGGAACATCTTGACTGGTATTTCCCGGACGTAAGCTCTGCTTTGAATCTTCCATTTGCGGCCAAGGCTGAGCATCACCAATAATCGGTCTCAATGCTTTATGCATACCGGCATATTGGCTATTTTGTGGCGCCAGACTTTGAATAAACTTGGTCATATCGCCGCCGTGTACGGCAACTTGCCACTGCTGTAATCGTTCGGCTGACGGAGCGGCTAACTTGTAAGAACCTGAGTTATAAAGCCAGCGGCTACCATTGGCACCGACACCTTCAACAAAATGTAAATAGCCCACCAATGCGTCAGACAAAATAGCGTCACGAGCTAAACCTGTAACCTGCGTATCCGCCAGTAATTTAGCCCATTGACCAAACTGAGGATTAATTCCCGCTAACGCCATTTCAGCCAATTGTTGTTGGAATTGTTGCTGAAGCTGAACGTCTGCCCACATCAGTTTCATATCTGACGCGGCATAAATCGGCGCAAGCTCGGATAAATATTTTAAAGACACGTCTACGGGTAATGATGCTGTTAACATCTCCCGGCTCTGGCTCACATTTATCGATGCCGGTGGTTGTTGTACTGCGACAACAGGTGCTACTTCAGCAGCCGTTGATGCAACGTCTTCAACCGCCGAACTGGTGTTTTCAGGCTCAGTAGCCCATGCGCTGACCGGAGATGAAACCAGCGTCGCCAGCGTACATCCCATAATTAAACTATGGAGAGTTTTTCGTTTTACCAACAACATCCCTTGTCCTCTACTTAACTAAAAATATCATGAACTATTGCCCGTGCCCGGGAATAACTAATAAGTGAGCCAGCGTTAAAATAGCTCGATCAATACATCCTGTATTACTTGGTATCCGAAAAATACGGCCGCCTAATGGCGACCGGATTACAGATTATCCTAATGGGCTCTCAATAAACAATGCCATAAGGCTATATTTATTATAGCAACCCTTCAGAAACATTCATTTCTTGATCTTGTTCAATTTGTTGTGGTTTGTCCGCATCAGTTTCAGCGCTCTTCTCTATGCCAAAGCCGCGTAAGCCAACCACGTGTACATGTTCATGATTTTGGAATACTTTACGCACCAGCTTATAGGTTGTCCCTTTTTCAGGGCTGATATTTTCCGGTGCTGCAATGATTAACTGCATCTCCAGACGATCGCAGAGCTCAAACAATGTGGCAATAGAATTAGCATCCAGGCGGGCTGCTTCATCAAGGAACAGTAAGCGGCATGGTGCAATATCTTTACCCCGTAAACGCCTTGATTCTTCTTCCCAGCTCTGAACAACCATAACCAGAATAGACATACCGGTACCGATCGCCTCACCGGTAGATAACGCACCGCTTTCAGCACGCAACCAACCATCAGAACCCCGAAAAACTTCAACTTCCAGCTCAAGATAATTACGATAATCCAGCAGCTCTTCACCAATAGTTTGTGGCGTACGCTGCCCCATATCAATATGCGGATTTAAGCGCTGATAAAGCTTAGCTAAGGCTTCAGAGAACGTCAGGCGGTTACTGCTAAACAGGTCCTGATGTTGTTCCTGCTGCTCCGACAGAACTTCCAACAGCATAGAGTGAGCTTCACGAACGTTAACATTTAAGCGAACGCTCTTAACCTGACCAAATGCAACAGCCTGTAAGCCCTGATTGAGCATTCTGATACGGTTTTGCTCACGTTGAATTGTTTTACGGATAATATTCGCGACGCTCTTCGAACTGATAGCCAGTTTTTGTTCGCGAGCTGTAAGCTCTTCAGTCAGGCGGGCCAGCTCAATTTCCATCTGCTCGATGGCTTCAACCGGATCGTCTGTACGAATGATATCCTGACGAATACGCTCACGCAGGTGCTGATAAACCGCAATGTAGAACTGAATTTTCTTCTCTGGCCGTTTCGGATCTTCCGAAGCGCGCAGCACATCACGTAAATGCTCATTGTCAGCAACGGCCAGGCGCAGTGCACCCAAAGCCTTATCCGACATAGAACGCAGCTCTTCTGCATCCATATAGGCCAATTCACGGCGATGTAAGCGGCGCTGCACATCATTATCTTTAACTAAGCGCATCACCATGCACCAGCCGGCTTTAGCGGTGACTACCTGCTCACGCATCTGGTGATAATCACGCTCAATTTTACGTAATTTCTTCTGCAGGCTATCCATTTCTGCTTCACAGAAAGTAATCTGCTTTTCTAGCTGATTGCACAGCTGGCGGTTAGTGCTCAGACCGGCATAAAGCTCATCGCGACGCTGCCTTGCTCTGGCTTCGGCATTAGGATCGGCCTGAACGCCAATATCCAGCAACTCTTGCCCAAGTTCTTTAAGCATATCGCGCTTAGCTTCATAAGAACTTTTCAATGATGCCAGTACCTGACTGAACTGTGTAAATTGAGTCTGATAACTCCGTAATTGCTCACGCGCACGGGTACGGTCTGCTTCAGCATGCTCCAGCCGCTGACGCAGCTTATCATTAAGATCGGAGTTTTCAGTCAACATCCCGGCTGAGTCACTGTAGCTAAAATGAACCCGACGCTGGACAACTTCAGTGAGAGAGAACGCCTGTTGTTTAGCCTGACGCTGAACGCTCTGGGCCTGAGCATAATTGCTCTGTAAGTTTTCGTGTTGCTGCGGATCGCTTTGCAGTACGGCAACAATCGGCTCCAGCTTAGCCAGCGTTAATCCATGCTGTTGAATATAACGGGCAGCGTCCTGAGCCTCTTCTAAATCTTCACGGATAACATCTACCCGCTCAACCAAGGTTTCATCAGCTAATACATGAAGCTGTGGCATAACGCGGTTAAGTTGGCTAATGCTCTCCTTAACCTGATCTAACTGCTGCTTATGCTGGCGATCCTGATTTTCATGGCCGTTTAACTCACGTTCAATTTCACCACGGCGGCTGGTTAACTGACGGATTTCGGCTTCAGGATCGCTTTCAAAGGCAACAGAAAGGTGGCTGCCGACAAAACGGCTGAACCCCTGATGCAGACGCTGTGTTTTTTGTACGTCAAAAGAAATAGTGGCATAACGCTCAGCCAATTCCTCACGCTCAGCATTTAATATCTCAAGACGATTTTCACGGGCTGCCCGCCCAAAAAGGGGAACCTCAGGGAAACGTGAATAACGCCATTGGCGATCGGAAACCGTAACGACAACGGCACCTGTTACTTCTTCAGCGGCAAATACGCTGTCATCGAATGACTGCGGATCCCCTTCGATCAAATAGAGATCTTCCGGACAGTCATCTAAGGCTTCAAGTTGATCCCTAATCAAAGAGAGATCGGGAACAACGATACCATGGCGTGCCGGACCGTATAACGCCGAAAAATACGGAGCGTCATCCAGAACAACATCATCATAAATTTCAGACAGTAATACGCCACCAAAGCGTTCAGCTAACGCCAGCAAACGGCCATCTTCGGCACCGCTAGGCTGACTTAGTCGCTCAATTTGCCGTTCGATTTCTCGCTTCTGTTGAGAAATAAGATCGCGTTCCACGGTGGTTTCACGCTCTTTTTCTAACAGATATTGCATCTGCTCAGTTACCTGAGCACTGTCTTCTAAGGTTTCACCACATTGCTCACTAAGCTGAGCCAAAGCATCCTGAGCGGCAATCCACACCGGAGCTCTGTCAGACAGCAATTTTATTTTGCTGTTAGCCAGTTCAAGTTCCTGACGCAGAGCCATACGCTGCTCACCAAAGCTTGCCGCTCCCTGAGAAAGCTCTTCTAAGCGTAATTCCAGCTCACTACGCACTTCATCAAGCTCTTCTAACTGGTAGTCTTTGCCCGCTTTTTTGCAGAAATCTCGCAATAAACGCTCGGCCTCTTGTTGCTCACGCAACCGCTGTTCCAGTTCAGAAAGCTGAATGCGTAATGCATTTACTCGCTCTGCCTGATGCTGTTGTGATGACCAGTCACGTAATAAATCTTTAGCTGTCTTCCAGGCCTCTGACCGGCTGACATCACCGGCCATTTTGCACACCAGTTGATAGGCTTCTTCAAACTGGCTGTGTGCTGCATCAGCCACGCTTAGCTTTTGTTCCAGTTCGAGGAGGGCTTCAGTCGCCTGTTGTTCACGGGCAGAGAAGGTATCTAACCATTCATCTGCATTATCGGCGGTCAGCTCAGGTAATTGGCAAAGCTCACGAGCACGCTCTAAAGCTTGTAAAGCATGCTGATATTGAATTGCGCGGGTTTGTTGCACATCCAGTGCTTGCTGATAATCAGCCAGTTGACTTTTTAATTCATCAACTTCGAGTTCTGACGTTTCCGCTCGGGCCTGATATTCAGCTAATTGCTCCGAAGCTTCGGCAACCACTTCATTTTGCTCTTCCAGACGATAGGTTAGTTCGTCTAAGTCACTCTGATAGCGCTCAATCTTTTCCTGCTGGCGCATCGCGGTTTGAACCAGGTTCAAGTGATCGCTGGCAGCCTGATAGTCCATCTCCAAATCGGATTGTGCACCCGATTGCTCTGCCAGTTCACGCGACATCTCCACGTGACGATACTGTTCGGTTACCAGTTGAGCTCGACTGCCCAGCAAATCTCGCCGTAAAACCAAGGCATCATCCAGATGAACTCGACGTTCATTGGCATGGCGCATATAGTCCGCGGCAACATAGGATGTCGCTTCAGAAATAAGGTGCTTAAACAGATCGCGATCGGACTGAGTAACCCGAATCGCTTCCAGCGTCATTCGGTTCTCGCGCAGCGCTGACTCCATATCCTGGAACGCTTTACGTACACCGCTGTTTTCAGGTAATAAATAATCGCGCAGGGAACGGGTGATTGCGCTGGAAATCCCGCCGTACAGCGAGGCTTCAATTAAACGATAAAACTTGCTGCGATCGGATGACGAACGTAAACGCTTAGGAATCACCCCCAAATCAAACATCAGCGCATGATAATCAGCGATAGAGTTAAACTGCTTAAACTGCACGCCTTCCATCGCTTCAACGCGTTCTTTTAACTCAGGCAATGGTAAAACTCTGGCCTGACGTTCACCTACGGTTTCAGTCAAAATTTGAGTGGGCTGGACTGAACTCGGTAGCCCTTGAATAGTGAAAGGTTTGATATCAACTTTACGATCCCGCCCGGCAACCTGCTGCAGGCGCACACCGCACAAAACCCGTTGATTTCGAGAGTTAACCACGTCTAAAGTAGCATAACAGACACCCGCTTTTAACTTACCGTATAGCCCTTTATCCCTGGAACCGCTGGTTGCACCAGCCTCAGTGGTATTACGGAAGTGTAATAACGTCAGATCGGGAATCAGCGCCGTCACAAATGCGGCCATGGTGGTTGATTTACCTGCCCCGTTACCGCCGGATAAGGTAGTTACCAGCTCATCGAGATCAAAAGTACGGGCAAAAAAACCATTCCAGTTAACCAGCGTTAACGAGCGAAATTTACCGCGTTCAATCATTCCTGTTCATCCTCTGCGCTATCCGCTACGTTTTCGGTATTTTGTTCGTCATCAGCCAGTGACAGGCTATTTTCCAGAGGCATTGCTTCACCATCACGGATCATACGTAACTGTGCTTCACGCGCATCATCACTGCTACGAACGTCAGCACCGAAGCGGAAAACGGCTTCAGTAATACGAAATTTGGTACTATCGGTGCCAATAAAGATCACCATGCCAAGCCGGCGTAACCGGTTAAGTGAAGTGCGGACTTTTTCCTGCAATTTTTGGCGGTCTACGTCTGAGCCCGTTGAACGCTGATTGACATACTTTAATAATTTACTTTCATCAGCTAAAGCAATCAGCTCTTCATACAGCTCTTGACCGCTGAAAATACCTTCCTGTGCCAGCCTTTCCGGACTCAGGTAGAGATAACACAATATTTTCCCAACCATCATGTCCAACTCAGACAGCACCGAGCGTGAAATAAGCGTCGTAGAACGCGGACGAAGATAAAAGAAACCTTCCGGAGCGCGGATTAATTCCACATTATAACGCTGATAAAAAAGTTCTAATTCATCCTGATAGTCCATCAGGTAGGCGTGATTATCTAACTCATCAATTCCCACATGACGACCAGAGCGTAACTGGCTATCAAGCGCAGGAAAAATAGGGTTGGCAATTGCCTGAGCCAGCTTTGCTGGCATTACTTGTTCAATATTTGTCGATGACATGGGCCTGCACCTTTGCTCCGAAGTCGTTAATCGGCTGCCATTCGGCAGGCAATCCGGAGAAGTCAGCATCCGCAACACCTAATCTGACGGCCTGATCGACTAATAGCCGGGCGACATCAAAGTGTCGGGTGCGAGGGAATTGAGTCAGATAACTACGCATCACAGCGCCAAGATCAAGCGGGCGAGCCTCTTGTTTATAAACATCCAGGGCTGCTTCAATATGCGCGGCTATTTGCTCTCGCATTTCGGTAAATTCTTCAAATTCTAAATCAGGTGGAAGTTCGCCCGTCACTTCTTCACTTCGCAGCGCCAGTTCTTCATCACGCATATCAAACAGGCGGTCTGCGTTGGCGTAGGTCAATGCCCACGGCTGCTCGAAGTAAGTTTGTAATGACAGTCTCAAGCGTTGAGCAAATACCCGATTCTTATCCATATCGATAGCCGTACGGATAAATTTATGTACGTGTCGATCGTAGCCAATCCACAGGTCGATAGCCTGTTGACCCCAACTGATAATACGATCTAATTTTGATTGCAGATCCAGTACCAGCTTATCAACAAACATCAATTCAGCATTGTTCATGGTTGCATCTTGAATCCGTAACAAACTTGCCTGAAGCTTGTCACCTGCGGCTTCTAACGTATCTTGTAATTCACGTAAGGTACCGGACGTTTCCATCAACAACAGCTCACAGCTTGAAATCGCTGCACGCCAGTCTTTACTTAACAGAGCGGCAATATCATCTTTTACGTTTTGCTGCTGCTCATCCATAATACGCTGAGTTAAATCAATGCTATCGAAGATCTCCGCCACCGAATACTTTAGTGGCGCAAATACGTTTCTGTGCCAATGAAAATCATCACCGCCTTCCTCCGCCGCTTCAGCGGCACGTTTAAGCTCTTGAGCAACAATTGAAAGTTGCATAGAGAGGCGCAAAGTTGAGAATTCACGCTGGCGAATATAATAATCGGTAATCCCAATGCCCAGCGGCGTTAAACGGTAAATTGCATTACCATCGGCCAATTCGCTGGTAAATCGGTTTAATAGACGCTGTTTCACCATGTCGTTAATGGCATTATTTGCACGCACTGAGACCGTTTCATGAGTTTGTTCAAAACCTTTACTCACGTGTCTGAACGCGTCAATCAGTTCCCCTTCACTCATTTCACCGTCTAGTCGATCGCTATTCAGCGTGGCAATTGCGAGCAGAAAAGCAAGACGTTCCGTAGGTAACGACAAAGAGAAGTCATTTTTACGTGCCCAGGCGACCAGTTCAGGTACAGTCTGGGAAAATTCACTCATAATTCATCCTTTACGCCTGACTCTTTTGGCTTTTGTGCCATAACATGAATATAACGCCCAAGACTAACAAATGGCTCTTGCCGGCAGTAACGTAATTCCAACTCTAATAACGCAGCGAAATCCTGTTGCTGCTGTTGTTTATTCTGCGTGTAATCATGAAACACCCGCACGCCGCTCTTACCGATGGTTTTCATCTGCATTTCATGCAGCCAGTTATAAACCAGCTGGGGTTCCAAAGGCCGATCCGGTGATAGTGTCCGACGTTTCTTTTTCTGCATTCCGGCTTGGATATAACCAAAGTTACCGAGCGTTATATTTCGAAATAGCAGCGCATTATAGTTATAGAACATCAACGACAACATGCCCTCAGCCCGAAGACATTGAATGAGTGCCTCTAAGGCACCACGCTGATCGCTAATCCATTCAAGCACGGCATGGAATAATACCAGATCTACCGGTTGCTCTAAATGATGTATAACATCCTGAGCGGCACAGTGGATAAATTGTATATTATCGCTTACGCCTTTTTCTATGGCAGCTTGCTCAGCTCTTTTAAGCATTTCAGCAGAGATATCACAAAAAATAACCTGATGACCACGGGCAGCCATTTCACAGGCCATTCCCCCTTCACCACCGCCGGCATCGAGTATACGCAGCGGCCTCAGGGGCATTAGTGTAAGCAAACGATCTAAATCTTGCCAAAGGACAGCCTGTCGGATTTCACCTTTTGTTGTGCCATAAATATTCTGAGAAAATTTCTCAGCAATATCATCAAAATTACGATCCTTCATGGTGACTCACTTTCAGCAATCAATATTACAGCATAGACAACGATCAAATTTGCTCCACTCAGATTCAGTGATAACCAGCAGACTTAAACCTATCGAGAATTTTTCAGCCTGCTATTTTGACATAGGCTGATATAGAATAAATCTTATTAACGCCGGTTTAATGCCGGTTGATGTTTTTTCATACAGTACGCCAGAGGTTTCATGCTATTTTTGTTAAAAAAAATTATTGGTGGTCTGTTACTTCCACTACCTTTTCTACTATCACTAATGGCTATTGGCCTGATTTTACTCTGGCTTAACCGCTGGCAAAAAAGCGCTAAGTGTCTTCTGACCTTTAGCTGGTTAAGCTTACTGTTACTGAGCTTACAACCGATAGCCGACCGATTACTGATGCCGAGTGAAAACCAATATGCCACTTATCAGGATACCACACCGGTTGATTATATTGTCGTTCTGGGCGGTGGCTATACTTATAATCCTGACTGGGCTCCTAGCTCAAATCTGTTTCCCAATAGTTTGCCAAGAGTGACGGAGGGTATACGCCTTTATCGTCAGCATCCCGGGGCTAAGCTGATATTTACCGGAGCCGCGGCAATATCAAACCCGATGCCAAATGCCAAAGTTGCCGCGATGGTAGCTGAAAGTCTTGGCGTTCCCGAGCAGGACATTATTGTGCTGGCTCAGGCTAAAGATACGATAGAAGAGGCTCAAGCAGTGGCTCAAATTGCCGGACAAAAAAAGCTATTACTTGTGACTTCCGCCAATCATTTACCCAGAGCAATGACTATTTTTCAGTCAGAAGGCTTGAACCCTATACCAGCACCGGCCAACCAAATGGCTACCTTGGGGCCGCTTAACCCATGGGAAAAAGCATTCCCCTCAGCCTATTATCTGTCACATAGCGAACGCGCATGGTATGAAGCATTAGGCAGCTTGTGGCTAAAAGTAAAAGGAGCTGATTAACGCCGCCTGTTTAATATTTTGACCATCAGTAACTATCACCGATGGTCAAAATGATATCAGAAGCGATGGCCCAGAGCCTCTCTGACTCGGAATAAATCCTCGGCAGTATCAACGCCCACGGAAGGTATAGCCTTGGCAACATCGACATGAATTTTTTCGCCGTACCATAGCACCCGCAATTGCTCTAGCATTTCAATTTGCTCAAGCTTACTTGGCGCCCATTCAATATAGCGACGAATAAAACCGGCACGATAAGCATAAATACCGATATGGCGTAGGTAGAAATCACCGATTTCCTCGCAGGAAACGGCAAAACGGTTGCGTTCCCAAGGGATAGTCGCTCGAGAGAAATAGAGCGCATAACCATGACTATCAATAACCACTTTGACCGCATTGGGGTTAAATGCTTCTTCCGCAGAGGTTATAGGCACAGCAAGCGTTGCCATGCCGGCATCAGAACCGGCTAAATTATCTGCTACCTGGCTAATGATTATGGATGGAATAAGAGGCTCATCACCCTGAACGTTAACAATAATTTCGTCATCAGGAAGATTATAGTGTTCAATAACTTCGGCTAAACGCTCAGTACCAGAATTATGGTCCGGGCTGGTAAGACAGACTTCACCACCGGCTGCTTCAACTGCCGCTTTAACATCAAGGTGGTCGGTCGCCACAATAACTCGAGATGCACCCGACTCCAACGCCCGCTCCATCACGTGTACAACCATAGGTTTACCGGCAATATCCGCTAATGGCTTACCGGGTAAGCGCGTTGAGGCATAACGCGCAGGAATAATGGCGATAAAACTCATTCCGACTTCTCATCCAAAGTTAGCTTGCGCGCTTCTGTTTCTAATAAAACAGGAATACCATCACGGATAGAAAAAGCTAAGCTGTCTGCCTTGCAGACCAACTCTTGTTGTTCCTTATCAAACATGAGTTTTCCATTACAAACAGGACAGGCGATAATTTCCAGCAGACGATGATCCATACTCAACCTCTAATTATGGAACCAATGATTCAGTTTACAGTCGGCAAGAATAACATATCCGCCCTCAAGGTTTAATGATAAACACCGACTTAGTGCGCTTTATCACTATTAACAATAAAGGGGATTCTGTGGGGAGTGGCTCAGCGTTGAGATACTGCGGGATATTATTTGTATTGCTGAATTTTTGCCGTAATCAGATTAAGCAGTGCTTCAGCATCAGCGGCGGGCAGTTCTGCATTCACCGGTAAATACCACCAGTTATCATTGGCAAAGCTTCTGCATTTCACCGCATCCTTCTCCGTCATCAATAACGTTTGCTCCGCACTGACTAACGGATCCAGTAATTCATGGCTATAGGGTTGATGATCGGAAAAGGCATATTCCTGACAGGTAATAACACCTAACTCTTTTAAGGTATTAAAAAAACGTGGCGGATGCCCTATTCCGGCCATAGCAACAATGGTCGGTAACGCCAATACAGATTTACGTTCACCTGAAATCAAATTTACCGCTTCACCGGGCTTAAGCACCATAGGGATTTCATCATGTTCAGGCTGACCACCGTTAGTAATAACCGCATTAACCGAACCTAAGCGCCCCACTCGCTCACGCATAGGCCCAGCTGGCAGCCACCAACCGTTACCAAAACGACGGATACCATCAACCACAACCAGTTCAATATCCCGCTGCAGGGCATAATGTTGTAGTCCATCATCAGTAATAATGACGTCTAAAGCATGTTGGCTAAGGAGAGCGCTAACCGCAGAACAGCGGTCAGGCGCCACAGCAACGGGCGCTCCGGTTCTCTGAAAGATAAGTACCGGCTCATCACCGGCAATATCTGTGGTGGTATTGTGATCCAAAATTAACGGATAGCTATCGGACTTTCCGCCATATCCTCGAGAAACAACCCCGACATGGATCCCCTGTTGACGCAGATTCTCAACCAGCCAAATAACGACCGGCGTTTTACCATTACCGCCCGCAGTTAAGTTGCCGACCACGACAATAGGTAACGGTGCCCGCCATGAGCGAAGTAATCCGGTACGATAGCCAAATTGCCGAAGACCGCTAATCAGACCATACAGCCATGAAAGCGGTAGCAACAAAAGATAAAGCTTTGACTTTCCGGACCAGATTCTTTCAATCATTGGCTAAACTGCATCTTATGTAACTGAGCATAAGCGCCATTATTATTAATCAGGGATTCGTGGTTACCCCGTTCAACAATACAGCCATCCTCGATCACCAGAATTTCATCGGCCTTTTCAATGGTTGACAGGCGGTGAGCAATCACCAAAGAGGTCCGGTTTTTTTGCAGTTCATCTAACGCCGATTGAATTGCTCTTTCCGATTCAGTATCTAATGCCGACGTTGCCTCATCCAGAATCAGAATCGGGCTATCGCGCAATAAAGCCCGGGCAATGGCAATCCGCTGGCGCTGCCCGCCGGACAGTAATACGCCATTTTCACCGATAATAGTATCCAGCCCGTTCTCCATCTTATTGATGAAGTCCATGGCGTAAGCCATGGTAGCCGCCTTTTCAATATCTGCACGGGAATATTTGTCAGTTCGGGCGTAAGCAATATTATTCGCAATAGTGTCATTAAACAGATGAACGCTTTGAGAAACCACCGCAACCTGATTACGCAACGATGCTAAAGTAAACTCACGGATTTCATGACCATCAATCAGTATTTCGCCTTCTTGAATGTCATAGAACCGGGTCAGAAGATTAGCAATTGTCGACTTACCTGAACCGGAACGACCAACTAAGGCTACCGTTTTGCCTTCAGGAATATTCAGATTGATATTTCGCAATGCTGGAACGTCTTTAGTCGGATAGGTAAATGTCACATTGCGCAATTCAACGTTTCCTTTCACCCTATCGATATTTAATTTACCAGTATCCTTCTCCGGTTCCATATCGAGAATGGCAAACAGCGTCTGGCAAGCGGCCATACCGCGCTGAAACTGTGCATTGACGTTAGTCAGTGACTTCAGCGGCTTCATTAAAGCAACCATCGCTGAAAATACCACGGTAATCGTACCCGGAGTCAGTGTCTCCATGATGCTGGGATATTTAGCGGCAAATAAAACGAAGGCCAGGGCTGTCGATGCAATTAATTGGACTATTGGATCTGAAATAGCCGATGCAGCCACCATTTTCATACCCTGCTGGCGCATCCGGTTACTGACTTTATTAAAGCGGCTTGTCTCAACTTCTTGTCCGCCGAAAATCAATACTTCCTTATGGCCTTTCAGCATTTGCTCCGCGCTTGCCGTAACCTGTCCCATGGTGTTTTGCATATTTTTACTAATATTACGAAAACGCTTAGAGACGAAACGAATGACAAGAGAGACAACCGGGGCAAGTACGATCAAGATTAAAGACAGTTGCCAGCTGTAATAAAACATCATAGAAAAAAGTGCCAATATATAAGCACCTTCCCTAACAACGGTAATTAATGCACCTGAAGATGATGAAGCAACCTGTTCTGAATCATAAGTAATGCGCGACAGTAATGTACCGGTCGACTGCTGATCAAAGAAGGAAACCGGCATATTCATCATATGGCCGAACAGACGGCGGCGAACGGTCATAACAACCTGCCCGGAAACCCATGATAAGCAGTAGGTTGAGGTATAGCTGGTTATTCCACGCATGACCATCAGTCCCAATACAACGAATGGCATCCAAGCTAATACATCACTACCGACTTTACCAAAGTCATCCAACAATGGCTTAAGCAGCGAGATCATTAACGCATCGGTGCCAGCATTTAATATTAAAGCAATAGCTGAAACAATCAGCCCTAGCTTAAAAGGACGGATCATTGGCCACAGTCGGCGAAACGTCTGCCACGTGGAAAGGTCTTTATCATTCAACATTCAATTACCACATTGTGTGAAATAGCGGGTTATTCTACTCATTATGCTACAAAGAACCAAACCACTGATGATACCAACGAGGCATTAATTGCTCTCTGAAGCCCAATATTTCGTAATAGTCCTTATAAAACATAGCACTAACCTGACCTGATTTTGCAGTAGAAATCCATTTAATTTCAGCATCGTCATAGCGTTTTTTTACTTTTTCCGAGGGTAAGCGCCATCGATTAAAGCGTGCTACCGACGTTAGCGCCACATCAGGCCTGACGGCTTGTAAAAATGTTGCTGTTGATGATGTGTTGCTTCCGTGATGGGGAGTTTGCAAAATATCACTGGTCAATTCACTGCCTAACGTCCTGACCAACGCTAATTCTTGGGCCCTTTCTAAATCACCGGTTAACAAAATGCTGTGTTGTCCATCATCAACACGAATAACACACGAATCTGCATTATACGCTCGCTTTTTACTTTTTATTGGCCAAAGCACGCTAAAGGTTAAACCTTGCCACTGCCAAGAGTCTCCCTGTAAACAGCTTAATCCTTTTGCGGTTGTCGGGCTTCTGAGCCATACGTTGGGATAAGCGATTAAAATATCCTCAACCCCACCGATATGATCCAAGTCATCATGACTAATAATTATGCCTTCTAGGGTTAGCCCATGCCAACGCAGGAATGGGATAATTTCTCGTAACGCGGCAGAACTCCCTTGCCAACGGTTTCCGGTATCATAAAGAATAGCCTGATCTCCACGCCGTATAACAATGGCCAGACCATGACCAATATCCAGCATATCTACTCGCCATAATATTGATGACTGATTCCAGGCGGGGAAAAAAATAACCGCTAACAATATCCATGGAATAAAGCGAGTCGACTGCCACAGTGACATACGCCAATAAATAACCACAAACCAGCCCAAAAAGCTGATAGCAATGATATGGTATGTCAACATGACCCAGCCATCTTGGAATTTATTCAATAAAGATAAGACAAATAATAAGGATTGATCGGCCCCCCACCATAAAATAGAGGACAAAGATGAAAACCCACTCAATATTAATCCAAATAATATTGCCGGTACGGTAATAAAAGAAACCAGAGGAACAGCAATCAAATTACTCAACAATGCCGTCCAACTTAACCCATGAAAAATAATAACCTGCATTGGCACCAGTAAAATCATCATAGCCAATTGCAAGTAAGCCCATTGAATAATAATCCAACGCCGTTTATGCATATAAGCGGGTAATGGCACCCACTGAAACCAAAAAATCAGTCCGGCTACCGCACCACAAGACAGCCATAAGCTATCAGATAAAATCATCATGGGATCGAACAACAGCAACATCGCAATAATACGTAACCAGACTTGCCATGCGGTCCAGTTTGTCCCTCGCCATCGAAGTATCATCCATATCGTTAGCGCCATAAAAGCCCGCAAGGCAGGGGGATTGGCTCCCGATAGCCACACATATAATGCCGCCGTTCCCCAGCTAATCACTTGAGGAAAGTTCAGACCAATATAACGAACCGGAAATGTAAACTGAATCATTCTGGCAGTCGTCCATCCAACCAGCGCCGCCAATGAGATATGCAGACCAGAAATGGCCATCAAATGGGCAGTACCGGTTTGTAGAAACAACTTCCGATGTTCGGCGGTCATTAACCCTCGCTCACCAAAAGCCAGTGCTAATAAAATACCCTGAGATTTTAGGTGAGTTGTCGCAGAATAAACCCGCCGTATAAGTTTCTGACGTATATCAACAGACGAGTCTAATAATTCGGCTTTCTTTACATAGCCAATAAATAGCTGATGATTTGCTATCGCCCTTCGCTGTTTATCATATCCCCCCTGATTAAGCTGGCTATGAACAACACGAAATAAAACGTTTAACCTCCAGGTTTGGCCTGCAGCCATTTGATTAGAAATATCCCTGGTTGAAGTATTAAAATAGAGAGGAATATCAATACGCTCCAGAAAAGAGAGTTTACGATCGTCTACCTCAAGTACGCGAAACACAATCTTAGGAAATTGTTCACTGCCGATACCTGAAGAAATAACCTGCCCACTGACGGTCAGTTTTTTATCTGAATAGTGGTCTATCTGTTGATATAACCGTTCAGCACAGTAACTCCCCCATAGAAAACTCAGCAAAATTAATGCAATTAGCTTGGCGTGATAATATTTAGCAATGGCTAAGAGAATTGCTGTACCTGCTAAACACCCCCAAAGAACCATTGAAGGCAGCACAGGAATAAATAACAGGGGCAATATCCCGACAATAATGGCCGCTGCAATATGATCGACAGAGAAAGCTGAATTCAATTGAAGTGTCCTGAAATTTTATTAGAAATGATTAAAAAAATTCAGGATCAATTATTAAAAATTAGAGGCGAGAAAACGAAGGTCTATTTTCAGTCTTTCGAGCAATGGGGAATTTATATGGTGATAACCAGAGTGTTGCATAAATCTATTGGATATTTGCCGCAAAATATTAATAAGGAAATTATGGTTAGCATTGAGATATAAAAAATCCGGATGCGGAAACCGCCCCGGATTTTACATTATCTGAAAAGGAATTAACCTTTTGGCTCGCAAGCTTTAATTTATGGATTAACCATAAATATTTGCGCGATCGCGTAACTCTTTACCTGGTTTAAAATGCGGAACATATTTACTTTCAAGTTCCACTTTCTCACCAGTTTTAGGGTTACGTCCTACACGCGGGGCACGGTAGTGAAGAGAAAAACTGCCGAACCCACGTATTTCAATGCGTTCGCCACCGGCTAAGGTAATAGCCATATGTTCCAGCATTTCTTTCACTGCATCTTCAACCGCTTTAGTTGGTAAATGAGTGTGTCTACTAGCGAGTCTTTCTATAAGTTCAGACTTGGTCATCGTTCCTCCAAGCTTATCAGCTCAACTACCGAAGGGACAGCCAGTGGCNGCCCCCTGCCATTATTCGCCTTTAGCGGCTTTAAATGCTTCAGCCATAGCGTTAGAGAAACCACCGTCTTCTTGCTTAGCAGTGCTGTTATTCACTGTAGCAACGGCTTCTTTCTCGTCAGCTTCATCTTTAGCACGTACAGACAGGCTGATAATACGGTTTTTGCGATCTACACCAGTGTATTTAGCTTCAACTTCGTCACCAACACTCAGGACTAAAGTTGCATCTTCAACACGGTCACGGGTTGCTTCAGAAGCACGCAGGTAGCCTTCAACGCCACCAGCTAATTCAACTGTAGCACCTTTTGCGTCAACTGCTGTAACTTTACCAGTAACAATTGCACCTTTCTTATTGATAGCAAGGTAATTGTTAAATGGATCTTCAGCCAGTTGCTTAACGCCTAAGGAGATACGCTCACGTTCTGCATCAACTTGCAGTACAACTGCAGCGATTTCGTCACCTTTCTTGTAATCGCGAACGGCTTCTTCACCAACCACGTTCCAAGAGATGTCAGATAAGTGAACCAGACCATCAATTCCGCCGTCTAAGCCGATGAAGATACCAAAGTCAGTGATTGACTTGATCTTACCTTCAACACGCTCGCCCTTATTATGGGTTTCTGCGAATTGCTGCCATGGATTCATCTTGCACTGCTTCAGGCCTAGAGAGATACGACGACGTTCTTCGTCGATATCCAGAACCATAACTTCCACAACGTCACCAACGTTAACAACTTTGGATGGGTGGATGTTTTTGTTGGTCCAATCCATTTCTGAAACGTGTACCAGACCTTCAACGCCTTCTTCGATTTCAACGAAGCAACCGTAGTCAGTCAGATTAGTCACACGACCAGTCAGTTTAGTACTTTCTGGATAACGCTTAGCAATTGCGACCCATGGATCTTCACCCAACTGCTTCAGACCCAGTGAAACACGGGTACGATCGCGGTCGAATTTAAGAACTTTAACCAGGATTTCATCGCCAACATTAACGATTTCGCTAGGATGCTTAACGCGCTTCCAAGCCATATCAGTAATATGTAACAGGCCGTCAACGCCACCCAAATCAACGAATGCACCGTAGTCAGTAAGGTTCTTAACGATACCTTTAACTTCCATGCCTTCTTGCAGGTTTTCTAGCAGTTGATCGCGCTCTGCACTGTTTTCTGATTCGATTACAGCACGGCGAGAAACAACGACGTTGTTACGTTTTTGGTCAAGTTTGATAACCTTGAACTCAAGCTCTTTGCCTTCTAAATGCAGCGTGTCACGAACAGGACGCACATCTACCAGTGAACCAGGTAAGAACGCACGAATGCCGTTAAGCTCAACGGTAAATCCACCTTTGACCTTGCCATTGATAATACCAATAACAGTTGCAGCTTCTTCTGAAGCTTTTTCCAGCGTGATCCAAGCTTCATGACGCTTAGCTTTCTCACGGGATAGAAGGGTCTCACCAAAGCCATCTTCGATAGCGTCCAGTGCTACATCAACTTCATCACCAACCTGGATTTCCAGTTCGCCCTGAGCG
Organism: Budvicia aquatica DSM 5075 = ATCC 35567; assembly: GCF_000427805.1. Lineage (GTDB taxonomy): Bacteria > Pseudomonadota > Gammaproteobacteria > Enterobacterales > Enterobacteriaceae > Budvicia > Budvicia aquatica. The sequence goes on from NZ_ATYS01000008.1 coordinate 143,505, forward strand.
TTTTTGAACTGTTCTACTGGGATTGCAGATTCAGACTTCAGACCTGCGTCGACCAGAACAACGTCTTTATCAATAGCGACAACAACGCCGCGTACGATGGAACCCGGACGGGTTTCAATTGTTTTCAGGGATTCTTCAAAGAGTTGAGCAAAAGATTCAGTCATGTTGTTAATCTTCAGGATTCTTAAGTTTAACGTCCATCTAACATCTAGTCCGATGGGGTTGTTATAAATGCCCTGCTTACATCCTTGCAGCAGAGTGACACACAAAAGTTCGAGGCCGTCATTATCAGGCGACGAACAGTAATTATTTTAGCACATTTCGGGCATAAACTAATGCGTGTTCGATAACTTCTTCTATCGACATATTGGTTGAATCCAATATCAGCGCATCACTTGCAGGCACTAAAGGCGCTACAGCCCGATTACGATCCCGGTAATCCCGTTCCTGTATTTCGGACAAAAGACGTTCAAATTTAACACAAAGGCCATTTTGCTGCAACTGTAGCATACGCCTTTGGGCTCTTTCTTCTGCACTGGCATCCAAAAAGATTTTTACCGGAGCATCAGGAAACACAATCGTTCCCATATCGCGACCATCAGCAATCAGGCCGGGGAATTCCCGAAAGGCCCTTTGACGACGTAATAACGCCTCCCTGACCCGAGGAAGTGCCGCTGCTTGCGATGCGGTATTGCCTACCGTTTCATTACGAATCTGGCTAGTAACGACCTCGCCTTCTAGAATCACTTGCAGTTTATTTTCTTGCGTAATGAACTGAACGTCTAAATGAACCGCCAGAGGCACCAGAGCCTCTTCAGACGTAATGTCGACATTATGATGTAATGCCGCCAGTGCCAATACGCGATAAATAGCGCCTGAATCGAGTAAATGCCAGCCAAGATTTTCGGCTAATGCCTGACAAAGCGTCCCCTTACCTGCACCACTAGGACCGTCAACCGTTATTACCGGGGCAATTGCCGCCATACCTATCTCCTTAAGCGAGAGAATCAATCACAATGCTTGAGCATTTCAAATTCAGCTGATTATACCCATCATCAGCGATAACTGACAGGAGATGTATTGGATTTACCAGAGGGAATTGGCCGGAGGGCTATGATTTTATGCAATAGATAAATAAACGGAGAAATGAGTAAGCAATTAATTCAATCAATAAAACGGCGTTACAACGGCCTGAATGGACTAATGTAACGCCTGATCAGCAATTCTTATGCTAACTGACTTAACAGGGCAAACTGCTTAAAGTAGTCAGGGAAGGTTTTTGCCGTACATTTTGGGTCTAAAATAGTTACCGGCGTATCGGAAAGCGCAACCAAAGAGAAGCACATCGCCATACGATGATCGTCATAAGTGGCTATTTCTGCATGATTAAGCGTTTTAGGCGGCACGACTCGAATATAGTCTTGCCCCTCTTCAACTTCGGCCCCCACTTTTCTTAGCTCAGTCGCCATCGCATTTAGTCGGTCGGTCTCTTTGACCCGCCAGTTATAAATATTACGGATAAGCGTCTCACCTTTGGCAAACAGTGCCGTTGTCGCAATAGTCATAGCGGCGTCAGGTATATGATTCATATCCATATCAATGCCGTTAAGTTCGCCGCGCTGGCACTCAATAAAATCACTACCCCAGGTGATTTTTGCCCCCATCATTTCCAGAACGTCAGCAAAGCGAATATCACCCTGAACGCTATTTTTACCAATTCCGGTAACTCTTACCGCACCGCCTTTAATCGCTGCTGCGGCCAGAAAATACGATGCCGATGAGGCATCGCCTTCAACCAAATAATTTTCAGGTGAAATGTAGTGCTGCTGGCCTTGAATATGAAAAACCTGATAGTTGTCGTGGCTGACATTAACGCCAAAGTCACGCATCATATGCAGGGTAATATCGATATAGGGCTTAGAAACTAAATCACCTTTAATGGTAATTTTAGTCTCTTTGATTGCCAGCGGCGCGGTCATTAACAATGCCGTTAAAAACTGGCTGGAAACGGAACCATCAACGGAAATATCTCCGCCTTCGAATCCGCCACGTAAGCGAAGCGGTGGATAGTTATCTTGTTCAAGATAATCAATCTTAGCTCCGCCTTGGCGTAAAGCGTCAACCAGATGGCCAATAGGGCGTTCTTTCATCCTTGGTTCACCGGTAAGGACAATATCTCCATCACTCAAGCAAAGCGCCGCGGCCAGTGGTCTCATTGCCGTTCCGGCATTGCCTAAGAAAATCTCTAACGCACTGTTCGACTTTAAAGGGCCATCAATACCTTCAATATCACAAATAGTATGGCAATCAGATAATTGATAATGAATACCTAATGCTTTTAACGCATTAAGCATATGTCTAACGTCATCGCTGTCCAGCAAATTCGTTAACCGGGTTTTACCTTTCGCCATCGCAGCGAGTAACAACGCACGGTTTGAAACACTTTTTGAGCCGGGTAAATTAATCGTCCCGTTAAATTTTGCAATAGGCTGCAGAGTTAAAGATTCCAACATGTATCAATCATCTCTTTATATCGTATTTTTATTAATCAGAAAGCTATTACCCAAAAATAGCTTTCTGATGATGAATTAGCCGCTATGGCTTAAGGGATATTTCTGCAGCCTGAACTGCGTGTATTTTTGCCGTGTCATACAGCGGAACGGATGCATCTTGCTCGCTGACCAGCAGCCCAATTTCGGTACATCCAAGAATAATACCCTGAGCGCCGTTATCCACTAGCCGTTGCATAATCTGGCTAAAAGCTTTGCGGGACTCATGGTTAATCTTCCCTAAGCAAAGCTCCTGATAAATCACCTGATGGACAATTTCCCGCTCAGCTTCATCAGGAACCACCACTTGAATATGGTGCTGTTCACTCAAGCGGCCTTTATAAAAGTCTTGTTCCATCGTAAAGCGGGTGCCTAGTAATCCGACCTTTTTAATGCCCTGCTGTTGAATCACACTGGCAGTGGCATCAGCAATATGACAAAGGGGGATAGAAACCGCTGCAACAATCCGGTCATATACCTTATGCATCGTATTAGTACAAATAACGATGAAATCAGCCCCGGCAGCCTCAAGTCGCTGAGCGGCATGGGACAATAGCTCACCGGCAGCATCCCAATCACCCTTCATTTGTAAACGCTCAACCTCTTGAAAATCAACGCTGAACAGCACGACTTTGGCCGAATGCAAACCACCAAGGTGATGTTTAATGGTTTCATTAATATGGCGGTAATAAGGAATGGTTGATTCCCAACTCATTCCGCCAATTAGTCCGATGGTTTTCATCTGGCCAGTTCCTTATTTAAGAGTCTAACTTTTCTAATTTACAGCGCTAACAGATTAGCCATGACGACGTTCAAAATCAGCCATAAACGCAGTTAATGCTTGTACGCCAGCTAATGGCATGGCGTTATAAAGTGACGCCCGCATACCGCCTAAAACACGGTGGCCTTTCAGTGCGTGCAGGCCGGCTGATTTAGACTCTTCAAGGAAGACTTTATCTAAATTACCATCAGCAAGCTGGAATGGAACGTTCATCCACGAACGGTTAGCCGGAGCAATACCGTTACGATAAAAATCGCTGCGATCGACAAAGTCATACAGATGCGCGGCTTTTTCTTGGTTACGGCGACCAATCTCAATCAATCCGCCCTGAGCTTTTAGCCACTTGAACACTAAGCCAGACAGATACCAGGCAAATGTGGGCGGCGTATTGAACATCGAATCACACTCATTCAATACGGTGTAATCCAGTATCGATGGGGTTTCTTTACGAGCCTTGCCTAACAAATCTTCCCGAACAATGATCACCGTAATACCGGCTGGGCCAATATTCTTCTGAGCACCGGCATAAATCACACCATAGCGGCTGACGTCCATCGGACGGGAAAGTATGGTTGATGATAAATCTGCAACCACAACCTTATCGCCAAAATCCGGTTGTTCATCGATGGCAATACCACCGATCGTTTCATTAGGGCAATAATGAACATAAGCGGATTTATCATTTAATACCCAATCTTTCATTGGCTTAATGCCAGATAAACCATCAATTTGAGTTTTTACATCAATGGCATTAGGTGAACAATATTTTTGAGCTTCTTCAATAGCGCTGTGAGCCCAGTATCCGCCATCAATATAATCAGCCTGATTATTATCCCCTAACAGATTGAGCGGAACGGCAGAAAATTGTGCGCGCGCTCCGCCATGACTAAATAACACTTTATAATTTTCAGGAATTTTAAGCAGATCGCGTAAGTCCTGCTCAGCGGTTTCAGCCACCTGAATAAACTCTTTACTACGATGGCTAATCTCCATCACCGAAGTGCCCAGTCCTTGCCAGTCACAAAGTTCTTGCTGAGCCTGACGCAACACTTCCACCGGCAACATTGCCGGGCCTGCGCTAAAATTAAATACCTGTGCCATTTATCTTCACCGCCCTGATAGAAATTATGTGTTTCATTTTAGAAAAGAGATTATCGGTTTTATCATTCACTTAGTTTTGCTGCAATGCTTATTGTGGATAAGATTCGATTAAATCAATCAAGCTAAATAATCTATAGCGGGATAGGGAAACACAGAAATACTGCCCATTTGAGTAAAAATGAAGGAATAAGCCAGCTAATTTAGGAAAATTAAGATATTGACGTCACATTGTCGCCGATGACAGAAGAAATACCATCGTTATTGATTATTGTGTGACGCAAATTTGTGGCACAAGATCTGACTTCCGATATTCAGTTTGGTGAGTTTTAAGGTAATCCATCACGCTGCCAGAGGTCATTTTAAAGGTCGTTGAAATATCCATGCCGGCACTTTTCAGACCTTTAGCCGTCCAGTTATTGCAGGTGTTAAACATTGAGTAACGCCCGACGCCATCATAAAACTCGCTATTGCCATAAATTCCGCGTTTCAAACGTATAACCTCGCCCTGTTCATCGCGGTTAAAACTGTCGGCAATAAAAGCCACCAGGCTATTTAATTGATTATCGGTTATTTCAACGCTGAAAATATCACTTTCACTAAAGTAGCGCTCTGGATCTGTGGGCACAGAAACCACATGCATTACTGCACCAGTCGACCAGAACATAGCCTGTAACGTTAAGCCCGTTGTCACTTCCTGAGCCTGATAAAAACCTTTATCTCCCCAACCAATCTCATACCAATTCCCATGGCTAAATCGTTCAGTTAACTGTGGCAGATAAATGTCCATTCTCTTCGCTGGTACCACAATACCCGTATGCCAACCATGGCTAACAATATAAACCTGATTAGAGCTACTCTCTTCAGGTTCAGACAATGGAATACTGACATTAGGCAGGCCGGAACATCCGGCAATCAACAAAACGGACAGCAACACACAATATTTTTTAAGCATACGCGTTTTCCTTAACTCGTCTATTAATGACATCCTGTCTTTTCGTATCGAAATATAGACGGTGGACAGCGCAGAATTATACGCTGTCCCGTAACCACTCACTATGATTAATATTCGTTAAAAATTCGCTGAATTTCAGCCGGATCTTTAGTTTTGGTTAATGCCAGTTGCAACAGCACTCTCGCTTTTTGCGGATTTAATGTGCCTGACGCCACAAAACCATATTTCACATCATCAATCTCAGCATCTTGGGTGGTTGAACCCGTCGGCACACGAGAAGATCGAACCACGGCTACACCTTGTTCTCTTGCCTGAGTTAATGCTTCAAATAACGTATTATATAAATTACCGTTACCGACACCCGCCGAAACGATGCCTTGAGTACCTTCCGCGATTAGAGCCTTAACCGGTGCCGCTGAAGCATTGGAATAACTATAAACAATGTCAACTTTCGGTAATGACGTTAGTGAGCTAACGTCGAATGAGGACGCATTAGTATGCTTGCGAGTCGGCATGCGCTGATAGTCAACTTTGCCATTATGAATATATCCCAGAGCACCATAGTTCACGCTTTTAAAGGTCTGTACTGCTGTCGTGCTGGTTTTAGTGACATCGCGAGCATCAAGCACAGCATCGTTCATCGCGACTAAAACACCCCGGCCAGCCGAATTCTTATCCGATGCGACAACCACGGCATTATAGAGGTTGAACGGTCCGTCAGCACTCATTGCCGTTGCCGGCCGCATAGAACCAACCATAACCACGGGTTTATCACACTTAACCGTCAGATTGAGAAAATAGGCTGTCTCTTCCATGGTGTCAGTACCATGAGTAATGACAAAACCATCGCTGCCGGAACACCCCTGATTAATGGCATTGGCCAACTTTAACCAGACCTGATCGTTCATATCCTGTGAACCGATATTAACAATCTGCTCACCTTTAATTTTAGCAATATCTTTAAGCTGAGGTACTGCTTCGACCAATTTATCAACGCCAAACTGGCCCGCTACGTAGTTTGATTTTGTTTCAGAAATGCCGCCGCCAGCAATGGTTCCACCGGTAGCTAATACAGTAATTGTAGGTAGTTCAGCGAGGACGGGCAGCGTAAAACAGCATAACAGCGCACCAAGGGCGGACTTTTTAAATACCAACATACTCATAGCTCCTGTTTGCAATTATCAAGAATGACAAAATTGACTAATTGAATTATCTACATATTTTAGTTTTTTTCTGTGACAGTCCGCCCGAGAACTAACATTACTAGAGCTATGACTAAAAACACCGTATGATTAACACAATGATAACCGTCCCACCCCCGATAATTTCTTCGGTAAATCAAGAGCCTGAACATTAATGCAAACAGATATGCAAACCTTTATTCCCGGCAAAGACGCCGCACTGGAAGATTCTATCGCCCGCTTTCAGCAAAAGCTAAATAAGCTAGGATTTAACATTGAAGAAGCGTCCTGGCTAAATCCCATTCCTAACGTTTGGTCAGTTCATATTCGGGACAAGGATTGCCCTCTGTGTTTTACCAATGGGAAAGGCGCAACCCAAAAAGCAGCCTTAGCTTCAGCGTTGGGAGAATACTTTGAACGTCTGTCGACTAACTATTTCTTTGCTGACTTCTACTTAGGCAAAACCATTTCACAGGGTGATTTTGTCCATTATCCTAATGAGAAATGGTTTGCAATTCCGCAGGATGACTCTCTGCCAGAAGGAATATTAGATCCTCATTTACAGCGCTTTTATGATCCTGAACAAAATCTGGCCGCCAGCGGGCTTGTCGACTTGCAGTCAGGCAATACAGAGCGTGGCATTTGTGCTCTGCCCTTTACCCGTCAATCCGACCTACAAACCGTTTATATCCCGATGAATATTATCGGAAATTTATATGTATCTAACGGTATGTCAGCTGGCAATAATATGAATGAAGCGCGAGTTCAGGCGTTGTCAGAGATTTTTGAACGCTTTGTAAAAAATCGCATTATCGCAGAAGCGATCAGCCTGCCTGAAATTCCGGCAGAAATTATCAAACGCTATCCGCAGGTTGAGGAAGCCATTAACACACTGGAAGCCGAAGGGTTCCCAATATTCTCTTATGATGCCTCGTTGGGGGGTAAGTATCCGGTTATTTGTGTTGTGCTGTTCAATCCGGAAAATGGGAGCTGTTTTGCCTCCTTTGGCGCTCATCCTGATTTTGGTGTAGCCCTTGAACGTACCGTAACCGAATTACTTCAAGGCCGCAGCCTGAAAGACCTCGATGCTTTCAGCGCACCGACCTTCGATAATGAAGAGATTGCTGATTACGCTAACTTAGAAACTCACTTTATTGATTCAAGCGGCTTAATATCTTGGGATTTATTTAAACAACAGTCTGACTATGACTTTGTTGATTGGAACTTTAGTGGTTCAACAGAAGAAGAGTTCAGCACGTTGATGGATATCTTCAAGCTTGATGAGGTTGAAGTTTATATCGCTGATTATCGGCATTTAGATGTCGATGCTTGCCGGATATTAGCGCCGGGCATGTCCGATATTTACCCAGTGGAAGACCTACAGCTGGCTAATAACAATATGGGACAGCATTTAAGAGAGACGATTCTTAACTTACCATCAAGTAATTTGCCGCCGGCTGAATATTTGGCATTAATCGAACAGTTAGATAATGAAGGTTTGGATGACTTTGTTCGGGTTCGTGAACTATTGGGAATGGCTACCGGTTCTAATAATGCGTGGAGTATCTTGCGTATCGGTGAGCTTAAATCGATGTTAGCTCTGGCCGGGGGTGACTTAGACCAAGCATTAAGCTGGGTTGAATGGACACAAGAGTTTAATGCATCCCTGTTTGATAAACAAAGACGAAATTATTATCGCTGCCTGCAAACGCTGCTACTAATGAAACTCGATCCTGAAGAACGCGATGAAGAACAGTTGAACCCTGCTTTTTACCGCATGTATGGTGAAGACACCGTAAAAACCGTCTGGAGTAATATTCACGGAGAACAACGCTTCTACGGCATTTTTGATATAGATCAAGATTTAACAAATCTTCAAGCACACCAGTCATTACTCGCTGCTTATCAAAAACTACAGACGGCTAAACGTCTGGCGTAAATAACTAATTAAATAACAAGGTTCTTTATATAAAATAGAGAACTTTGTTACTTTAATATTCATTAGTAAAAAAAAAGAAATTAATGTTAAAAAATAGTAAAATAAAACATTATTCACCCTTAAAATAAACACATTCCTTGTGATTTATTAACAGTTTAAATATTCCATTAAAATCACATTAAAATTTTTTAGTAAATATTAAAAATATTTTTATCAAACCAATTCAATAGGTTACATTAAAAGCAACAGGTTATTAGCACGTTTTCCTAAATATTAATTTCACTCAGAATGATCACCATCAATTTTTGCAGTATAATGTTCAAATAGTATCAGCAAGCAATTTAGTCGCCTTAGACGCAAGAGATCTTATCCAGTGAAAGCAGATAATCCCATTGCATTATTATCTCCGGCAGCCATGGCTCAAGTAGCCGAGAATGCGGGAATATATAAAGTAGCGAAACGTCCTATTATTACCTTTTGCTCAGCTATTTTGGCTGGCGTATTCATTTCTATTGCCTTCGTTTTCTATATCACCGCGACAACAGGAACCGCCAATGTCCCCTTTGGCATGGCTAAGTTTCTGGGCGGCGTCTGCTTCTCATTAGGATTAATGCTTGTCGTTGCCTGTGGCACCGACTTATTTACCTCCACCGTACTCACCTGTATTGCCAAGGCCAGTAATCATATTACCTGGGGCCAAATGTTCCGTAACTGGACCAACGTCTATCTAGGCAATTTTGTCGGCGCCCTGCTATTTGTTGCTATTATTTTTATGGCCGGTCAAATCAGCGCAGCTAACGGGCTTTGGGGGCTGAATGTGTTACAAACGGCTGACCATAAACTGCATCATACCTTTGTTGAAGCCGTGGCTTTAGGTACATTAGCTAACCTGATGGTATGTTTAGCCGTATGGATGAGTTACGCTGGACGCAGTTTAATGGACAAAATGTTCATCATGATATTGCCAGTCGCCATGTTTGTAGCCAGCGGTTTTGAGCATAGCATCGCGAATATGTTTATGATTCCTATGGCAATCGTCATAAAGAATTTTGCATCTCCTGAGTTTTGGCATCTTATCAATGCGACTCCGGAGCAATTTCCAAGCCTGACTATAAGTAACTTTGTTGTTGATAATCTTATCCCGGTAACAATAGGTAATATTATCGGTGGATTGATGGTAGGTATGCCGTATTGGGCAATGTATTTACGTGGTGAGAAGCACTAGTACAGTGATTCTTACATTCAAAGTTAATTCAAGTTCCATAGTATATTAAAGGTAGGTGAAAAATGACCGAACTTAACCAAAAGTTTGTCAAAGCGTGGGAAGGATTCAAAGACGGCGAGTGGAAACACGGCGTTGATGTTCGTAGCTTTATCCAAAAGAACTATACCCCTTACGAGGGCGATGAGTCTTTCTTAGCAGGTTCAACCGAAGCCACTGACAAGCTTTGGGACAAAGTGATGGATGGCATCAAAATCGAAAACCGCACCCATGCGCCGGTTGATTTTGATACTGATGTTGCTGCAACCATCACCTCCCACGATGCGGGCTATATCGAAAAAGCTTTAGAAACCATCGTAGGTTTACAAACTGACGCCCCATTAAAACGTGCTCTGATTCCATTCGGCGGCATTAAAATGGTTGAAGGTTCTTGTAAAGTTTATGGCCGTGAATTAGATCCACAGCTGAAAAAAATCTTTACGGAATACCGTAAGACTCACAACCAAGGCGTTTTTGATGTTTACACCAAAGACATCCTGAACTGCCGTAAGTCAGGTATCCTGACCGGTTTACCAGATGCTTATGGCCGTGGCCGTATCATCGGTGACTACCGTCGTGTGGCTGTGTACGGTATTGATTACCTGATGGCTGATAAATACGCACAGTTCCAGTCTCTGCAAGAGAAAATGGAAAACGGCGAAGATTTAGAAATGACCATCCAACTGCGCGAAGAAATTGCTGAACAGCATCGTGCATTAGGTCAAATGAAAGAAATGGCGGCTAAATATGGCTATGACATTTCTGGTCCTGCTAACAACGCTCAAGAAGCCGTTCAGTGGACTTATTTTGGTTACTTAGCTGCCGTTAAATCTCAAAACGGTGCTGCAATGTCTTTCGGTCGTGTATCAACGTTCCTTGACGTGTATATCGAACGCGATCTGAAAAATGGCACATTAACTGAAATTCAAGCGCAAGAACTGATCGACCACTTAGTGATGAAACTACGTATGGTCCGTTTCTTACGTACGCCTGAATATGATGAGCTGTTCTCAGGTGACCCAATTTGGGCAACTGAATCATTAGCAGGTATGGGTGTTGATGGCCGTACTCTGGTGTCTAAAACCAGTTTCCGCTTCCTGAATACGCTATACACTATGGGCCCTTCACCAGAGCCAAATATGACCATTCTGTGGTCAGAAAAACTGCCAATGAACTTCAAGAAGTATGCGGCTAAAGTCTCTATCGATACCTCATCTGTACAGTATGAGAACGATGACTTAATGCGCCCAGACTTCAACAACGATGACTATGCTATCGCTTGTTGCGTAAGCCCAATGATTGTTGGTAAGCAAATGCAGTTCTTCGGTGCTCGTGCAAACTTAGCCAAAACCATGCTTTATGCAATCAATGGCGGTATGGATGAGAAAATGAAAATCCAGGTTGGTCCTAAAGAAGCACCTATGACCGATGCCGTTCTGGATTATGATAAAGTGATGGATCGTTTAGACCATTTCATGGACTGGTTAGCAAAACAGTACGTGACCTCTCTGAACATCATTCACTATATGCATGATAAATACAGCTATGAAGCTGCACTGATGGCTCTGCATGACCGTGATGTAGTTCGTACTATGGCATGTGGTATCGCTGGTCTGTCTGTTGCTGCTGACTCACTGTCTGCAATCAAATATGCCAAAGTTAAACCAATCCGCGATGCTGATGGCTTAGCAACCGACTTTGAAATCGAAGGCGAGTATCCGCAGTTTGGTAACAACGACTCTCGCGTTGATGATATTGCCTGCGATCTGGTTGAGCGTTTCATGAAGAAAATTCAGAAACTGCGTACCTATCGTCATGCAATTCCAACTCAGTCAGTTCTGACCATTACCTCTAACGTTGTTTATGGTAAGAAGACGGGTAATACGCCAGACGGACGTCGTGCCGGTGCGCCATTCGGACCAGGTGCTAACCCAATGCACGGCCGCGATCAGAAAGGTGCTGTTGCATCCCTGACTTCTGTTGCAAAACTGCCGTTTGCCTACGCTAAAGATGGTATCTCTTATACCTTCTCTATCGTTCCAAATGCACTGGGTAAAGATGACGATGTACGTAAAGCTAACCTTGCAGGTCTGATGGATGGTTACTTCCACCATGAAGCCAGCATCGAAGGCGGTCAACATCTGAACGTTAACGTAATGAACCGTGAAATGCTGTTAGATGCAATGGAAAATCCTGAGAAGTATCCTCAGTTGACTATCCGTGTATCTGGCTACGCAGTACGTTTCAACTCGCTGACTAAAGAACAGCAGCAGGACGTAATCACCCGGACATTCACTCAAACCATCTAATTTCCTTGTTAGAGTGAAATATCATAGAATTGAGGCCCTGCATAACGCGGGGCCTTTTTTATTGATACCTTTATTTATTGATACAGAGCATGTTTTGCCGGAAATCTTTGTCGCCATAGCGTAAAATAAAGGTTTCAGGCAAAGCTCATCGGTAAACCCGACGGGATTAACCTGATAACAAATAACATTGTCATCTGCCCTTCACACGACGGCAAGATAATTTAGGTCCTCGATAAGGACCCACTTTGGAGTACAACTGCAATGTCAGCAATAGGCCGCATCCACTCTTTTGAATCCTGTGGTACCGTCGATGGTCCGGGTATCCGTTTTATTGTTTTCTTTCAGGGCTGCCTTATGCGTTGTCTCTATTGCCATAATCGAGATACCTGGGACACCCACGGCGGCAAAGAAGTGACTGTTGATGAGCTAATGAAAGAAATCGTGACTTATCGCCATTTTATGAACGCTTCCGGCGGCGGTGTTACTGCATCCGGTGGAGAAGCCGTTCTTCAGGCTGAGTTTGTCCGCGACTGGTTTCGGGCGTGCCGAGAGGAAGGCATTCATACCTGTTTAGATACCAATGGTTTTGTCCGTCGTTATGATGCCGTTATCGATGAGTTGCTCGACGTGACTGACTTAGTGATGCTCGACCTTAAACAGTTAGACGATAGTATTCACCAGAATCTGGTGGGCGTATCTAACCATCGTACCCTAGAATTTGCCCGCTATTTGGCCAAGCGTAATCAAAAAACATGGATTCGATACGTTGTCGTTCCGGGCTGGTCTGATGATGATAAATCGACTCATATGCTGGGTGAATTTACCCAAAACATGACCAATATCGAAAAAATTGAGCTGCTGCCTTATCATGAATTGGGCAAACATAAATGGATTGCCATGGGTGAGGAATATGGTTTGGAAGGTGTAAAACCACCAACAAAAGAAATCATGGATCGAGTAAAATCTATCCTTGAAGGCTACGGGCATAAAGTCATTTATTAATAGCCTATCTACGGTCTAAATCCGTTTTGTCTCTACTCTCTGCGGGCGAGTCTCTTTTTGGACATTCGCCCGCTTACTTTTTCTGTCATAATCGACACAGACCGATAAAATGACCGATGAACTCACACTAGCTCAACTGAAATATAAGGAAATATATGGAAAACTCATCAGGAAAAGGGGCTTTAGCAGAAATACCTGCTGAAATTAGAGGCTGGAACTGGGGTGCATTTTTTCTCCATTGGATATGGGGCATTGGTAATAATACCTTTATCGCTTTTTTAGTCTTTATCCCCTTCGTCAATTTAGTTATGCCTTTCGTGCTTGGAGCCAAAGGTAATGAGTGGGCGTGGCGCAACAAAAAATGGGCTAGCGTAGAAGAGTTCAAGCGTATCCAGAGATTATGGACGCGTTGGGCTCTCGGGCTTATCGTCGTTTTCGTTCTGATGATAGCTGGCATCATTTGGGGCGTAACTGCAACGCTGAAAAGCTCCGATGTCTATAAAGAAAGCGTAATCTTAGTAACATCCAACCCTATCACGACAGAACTGTTGGGAACGCCAATCAACAGTGGAATTCCTACCGGTAATATTTCAGTTAATGGAAACAGTGGGTCTGCCGATATCAGTTTTAGCGTTGAAGGCAGCAAAAGCAGCGGCGTGGTTTATGTTGTAGCCCATAAAGAAATGGGTGAATGGATAATGGAATCTAATAAATTCAAATCCGATCAGACCGGCGAAGCTATTGATCTACTTACCGAACCGGCACAACAGTAAACAACTTTAGACTAAGCGATAAACGATAAGCGTAATCATCTTATCGTTTATCACACCTTCCGCCACACACTCGCCTTAATGTAAAGAACACCATGGAAAACGCATCGGGTAAGGGCCCTCAGGTTACCCCCCCCAAGAAAATTAAAGGCTGAAACTGGGTTAATGCCTGTCAGTTAAGGGCAGTCAATAAACTTAAGCCAATGATTCGCCTAGTTATCGCGGAACCATTCTTGCCGATTTAGCCGTCGACGAAGATTACCAGAAACAGGGTATTGGCAAGCAGCTAATTAGAGAAACCCAAAAAAGAATAAAAGACAGTTGTCGTATTGTCTTGCTGGCAGCCCCTAACGCCAATGACTATTACCCGGCCTTAGGTTTTGAATCAAATCCCAGAGGCGGGGTTCTTAATACCCCACTCTAAACGATATATTATTTATTGCATTGCCAGAGGAGTATGGTGTCGCCCTGCTTTACTGAACAACATGACCATAAAAATCAGCGCGGCTATGGCTATTACCGCAAAAAGCAACCGATCGGAATAATGCTGCATCAATGACGCCGTCAGCGCCGGTCCGGCCAAACTTCCTACGGTATAGCTCATTAATAATGCCTGATTCATTGCAACCAGCTCATCCTGCGCCGCTTTTTCACAGGCCCAGGCCATGGCTACCGGATATAGGGTAAAACCAGACAGGCCTAACATAAACAGAGCCGGAGCCAGAGAGTAGTTATTTAACACGGCAACTGAACTGATTATAATGACAAAAACTTGAATTCTGAGCACAAATAATCGGCCATATCGGTCAGCCATTTTACCTATCGGTAGCTGCCCCATAATGCCGGCACCGATCATCAATGCCATCCAGTACCCGACCTGCGCATCCTCAAATCCGGTATGAGAGAGGTAGAGCGGTAAAAGGCCATATAATGAGCCTAGAACAACGCCGGAAATAATGCAGCCATTGATTCCTAAGCGTGCATCTCTGCGTTTAAGCATTGACCAGACGTTTAATGATTTTCCCTGTTGCTCCGGTTTTGAAAATCGGGCGAACAAAAGCGGTAATATCGCAACAAATAGCAGTGTGACAGCCCAAGGCAATATGCTATTTAACGCAGTAGGTACCCAGCCAAGTAATAATTGACCTAATAACATTCCTGCATAGTAAATAACCATATAAGCGGCCAGAAGTTGGCCCCGATTCTTAATGGTACCGCTGCGTAATAAAGCGCTTTCTACCACAACCCAGATAACGGCACAGGCCGCACCCGCCAATAAACGCCACAATGACCAACTGATAAAACCCGCTGAAAGGCCTAATCCGATAGTAGCTATAGCAAATAATATACAGCTGTAATTATAGGTTTTATTAAAACCCCAATAATTAATAAAAAATCCTGCCACTAAAGTACCTAATAAATTACCGGCAAAATAGGAGGAACCAACAATACCAATTTTCCAAGTTGGTAAAGACTCATGGACCAACCAAAGAGGGACTAATGTATTGAGTACGGCCATTGATGTAGTAAACAGCAATAGGCCTGCTAACAGTAATATTACCGGGCGACTAAAAGCGGACATGTTAAGAAAAAACCAGAGAAGCTTAAATAATTGCGCGCATCATCGCACCGCAATAAAAAAAGTCAATCGATGAAAATACCTGGTATTGAATTAGTTATTCTCCGATATATTATTGAAAAATAAAACCCTTAAAATACAAAGCATTAAATTCATTTTTCATTATAATCAGCATTTAGTTTTTATGGTTCTGAGAATTGAACTAATTAGACAGAATAAATATATGTAGAAAACCATAATAAGTCTGAACAAAACTGAGTAATGTTTAACCTTTTGGCAGTAATGAAATATGGCCGTGGTAACAGGCAAGCTTACATTTTCCACAGCCGTTACACAGCGATTGATCAAATATGACCTGATTAGCCGGAGCAAAGTTAATCGCCTGTTCCGGGCAAGCAATAACACACTGGCGGCAATAGTTGTTCATCCGCCCAAGGCAACTCAAGCCGATCGTGGGCTGTAATCCGGTATTAGGTTTGATACTCGACTCAAGCGCACCCTTAGAGCAGACATCAGTACACTTATTGCAAAAATCGCAGTCAGCATATTCAATATCGACTGCCGCCCTGCCCTCTTTTAGCACAATCAAGCCATAAGGACATGCCGGAACACAGTCACCGCATCCATCGCATAGTCGGACAAACAGTGCCTCTTCCACAGCCCGAGGTGGCCGCCCTGCAGCACGTAAAATATCCTGTTGGGCCACGCTGACCTGAGCCTGATGCCCGGCATTAAATAAACCGCGAAACAGCCCGCGACGGCTCACCGTACGGTGAGTCATCCAGGCTTTATAATATTGCGCATCACGGTTGTCAGACATTAGAAGAATAGCTCTTTACCAACAACTAACGGACTATAGCGCCGCTGCCAATCATCCAAAGTTAAGCGGGTTAGCCGGGCGATTCCCTGATAGAACGGATGCTGAGCTTTCTCATCCAAAAGCGTCAGAAAACGGCCACTCCAAGGCAACAAATGCTCCGCTAATAACGGTGTAATTTGCTCAGGGCGACTCTCTGCAAGCCACGCCGCCAGCATCAGCAATAGACCAATATGATCTTCCGGCTCACGCTGCTGCTGTTGAACTTCAATACCTAGCGTTGACTGCCAGCGGCGTAGTGCCAACGTTGAGTCACCAAAAATTACAGATTCATGATCCAGATATACCGACCCCCAAGGCGGGGCGGGTAAAGCATCAGGACCAATAAACAAACGTTGATAAGCCTCATCTAACGTCTGCCTGTTTTCAGACTCCAAACCAGAACGAATCAGTAGCGCTACCTGCTGAACATCTACTATATCACCACATGGCCATTCAGTAGCCCATCCATCGTGGCTTAACAAATCAATAATGGGTGCAACATCGGCTTTATCCGGTGAATAATAAAATATCGCCCCCAACATACGGCCAGTCAAAGAGACCACTTCAGCATTTGACAATGGGTGTTCTGACGTAACAGATGAATTCATAAATAGCCTTTCAATTAAACCGGAAAGATAAGCGCAGGATAACCTAAATATTCCCCCGCGCCATATCACTGATTATTATCCGCCGAAGGTCATACCCACCGTCATATGCAAGTTATAGAACACCGCTCGACCGATAATTTCACCGCAGACCACCAGAATAAAACCGGCCAATAAGCTCGTGCAGCCCGGCTGTTTTCCACGTATTAACGGGCATATCCAGCAGCCTAAACCGAGAACCACCAGGGCAAGGCGTAGCGCCATCATCTGACCATATTGCGGTACTAGCGCCGTTGCTGAGGTAACTGAACTATGTAACTGAGCCAGTTCACTGCCCTGCATCAGACCGGAAGCCGCACTTACCAGTAATGCCGTCACGCTGATAGCTGCCAGGCCTTTACCACCGCAGGCACAGGCTTTGTTTTTCAACATATAACCCAATAATGGCCCGCCGATCAGCATGGTCAGGAAGAAGTTCAGCGTGGTGTAACCACTATGCCAGGTGGGTACTGTATCAATCTGATAAACTCGGCACATGCCATACACAAAGGCCAGGCCAGACAAAATACCAATAACCAGCCACAGTTTACCCAGCCCCGCAGGCATTTTGCCCAATATCGCTATCAACCAGTAACAGCCACCAATCGCAAAAAAGGCAGAGCCCAGCGCGATTTCGTTGCTCAGCCCTGACTCTCCGATACGATTTAGTGAGTTAAATGCTCTCATCGGTGAACCGAGATGCATCATTGATGCAAGAAAAGCGATACCCATAAGTACCCAGATAAAGAACATGCCCTTATGGATAGACTTCTTCTGAACTTCATCCGTTTTACCGCAGAGTAAAACCAGTGCCAGAACAATAAAGCCACCCACAGCGCACTGTCCTAAGACCGTGAATAACATCAGCGGCCATTCATGCCATCCCATACCCATCTTAAACCTCCTTCGGATTGGATAAATGACCTGTGGTATCACCTACCGGGCGACTACAGGCATTTGGCTTCAGCACAATATTCGGACGGGTATACTTGGCCGCCGGTAGCGGAGCCACTTCAGCCAGCGTTCCGTGCTTGGCCCGCAGCTCTTCAATCGGACCGAAATCCAGTGCCCGCAGCGGGCAGGACTCGACACAAATGGGCTTTTTACCTTCGATCAGTACCCGTTCATGGCAACCGTCACACTTAGTCATATGGCCTTTAGCCGCGTTATACTGCGGAGCTCCATACGGACAGGCCATATGGCAATAACGACAGCCAATACACACCTCTTCATTAACCAGCACGAAACCGTCTTCTCGTTTATGCATGGCACCACTCGGACAAACCTTGACGCAGGCCGGATCGTCACAATGGTTACAGGCAATCGACAGATAGTAGGCAAACACATTCTGTTGCCATGCATCGCCGTCCTTCATCCATTCGCCACCGGCGTATTCGTAAATACGGCGGAAACTGACGTCCGGGGTTAAATCTTTATAGTCTTTACACGCCAGCTCGCAGGTTTTGCAGCCCGTGCAACGACTTGAATCAATATAAAAACCGTATTGCGTTGTCATTGGCTACCCCTTAAACTTTTGCCACTTCGACCAGATTAGTATGTTGCGGGTTACCCTTTGCCAGCGGTGACGGTCGCAGCGTCGTCAGCACGTTAATGCTGCCTGCCCGGTCAATACCTTTAGCATCCGGCGTGTACCACGCACCTTCACCAAGAGCAACTACGCCCGGAATCATCCGCGGAGTCACTTTGGCATTAATCTGAGATTCACCACGATCGTTAAAAATACGGATCATATCGCCATTGCTAATGCCCCGTTCTGCAGCATCAATCGGGTTAATCCACATCTCTTGCAACGCAGCCGCTTTCAATACATCAACATTGCCATACGTCGAGTGACAACGGGCTTTATAATGGAATCCAATCAGTTGCAGTGGATATTTTTCACGCAGCGGATCGTCAGAGCCTTCAAAAGTCGACACATGAATAGGTAGAGGAGAAATCACATCGCCTTCCGGCAATTCCCATGTTTTAGCCACGGTAGCTAAACGCTCGGAATAAATTTCAATTTTGCCAGACGGAGTATTCATCGGATTGGCGACAGGATTTTCACGAAACGCCTTATGAGCAATAAAGTGGCCGGCCGGGTCCTGACGTTTAATGATGCCCATTTTACGGAATTCTTCAAACGACGGTAACAGCGCATCATTTTCACAAGACTGCTGATACAGATGGCGTAACCACTCTTCCTGGGTCCGATTTTCAGTAAACTGTTGCTCAACACCCATACGTTTAGCAATTTCAGTGGTCATTTCATAAATGGATTTACATTCAAACTGTGGCTTAATTGCCTGGTCGGCAAAAATCACATAACCCATATTGCCGGAAGAGGCATCAAGGCAAAAATCCATCTGTTCTGACGTTGTTAGGTCCGGCAGAATAATGTCAGCACAGCGGGCGCTGGCCGTCATATGATTATCGATCACCACAATCATTTCACACTTAGTATCATCTTCCAGAATCTTCATCGTGCTGTTGATGTCTGAATGCTGATTCACCATGCTGTTTCCGGCATAGTTCCAGATAAACTTAATCGGTTGTTTTAGCTTATCGGTACCGCGAACACCGTCACGAGTAGCCGTCATCTCAGGCCCACGAACGATGGCATCGGTCCATAAGAAGAATGAAATACTGTCTTTTATTGGATTTTCTAAGGTCGGGAAACGAACAAACGGGATAGCATAAGAACCTTCACGAGCGCCGGTATTACCGCCGCTAATCCCTACGTTACCGGTTAGACAGGCCAAGGTTGCGATGGAACGGGCTACCATTTCACCATTAGCATGGCGCTGAGGTCCCCAGCCCTGACAGATATAAGCGGGCTTAGCAAAACCGATTTCACGCGCCAGCTTAATAATACGATCGGCCGGAATTGCCGTAATTTTCGACGCCCACTCAGGGGTTTTAGCAATGCCGTCATCACCCTGTCCGAGAATATACGCCTTATAATGGCCATTGCGCGGCGCACTGGCCGGCAAAGTTTTCTCATCATAGCCGACACAGTATTTATCTAAGAACGGCTGATCGACCAGATTCTCAGTAATCAATACGTATGCCATACCGGCGACCAATGCAGCGTCGGTACCGGGAGTAATCGGCAGCCACTCATCTTCGCGTCCGGCCGCAGTATCACAATAGCGCGGATCAATAACGACCATTTTGGTATTGGAAATTTCACGGGCTTGTTCAAGAATGTAGGTTATACCACCGCCGCTCATACGTGTTTCAGCGGGGTTATTGCCAAACATCACCACCAATTTACTATTTTCAATATCTGACGTACTGTTGCCCGCCGAGCTACCATAGGTATAGCTTAATCCGGTCGTAATTTGGGCGGTACTATAGGTGTTGTAATGATTTAAATATCCACCGCAGCAATTCATTAACCGCGCAATCAGAGAGTTGCCCGGCGGCCACGAACGAGTCACCGTTCCGCCTAAGGTTCCGGTGGCATACTGTAGATAAACAGCTTCGTTACCGTAATCTTTGATAATTCTTTTCAGGTTGTTGGCTATTTCATCATATGCCTCTTCCCAGCTTATTTTCTTGAATTTACCTTCACCGCGTTTACCTACGCGCTTCATCGGGTATTTCAAGCGATCGGGGTTATAAATTCGGCGGCGCATAGAGCGACCACGCAAACATGCCCGAACCTGATGCAGCTCCTGATAAACATCCTCACCGACATTATCAGTTTCCACATATTTAATTTCACCATTCACTACGTGCATACGCAAAGGACAGCGGCTACCGCAGTTTACCGTACAAGCACTCCATACTGTTTTGGTTGCTTCACTGTCAGGAACGGCAACATCCTGAGCATTCGCCGTACCAAAAGGCAAAGAGACGCCACCGGCAGCAACGGCAAGACCACCGATCGCACTAGTTTGCACAAATGCACGGCGGCTGAGGGGTATCGCTGCGGAATACTTCTGATCGTCAAGGCTCATAAATCACCTATTATTTTATGTCGTTAAACTATTTGACTGGTTAAATTGCTATCACTTAAAAATTCAGGGCTAAAAACAATGCAGAAAGAATAAAAACAAATTGTTTTTAAATAAGAGGATTCATAAAGAATTGGCTATTAACTCCCTAGGAATAAGCATTAAAACTTCCATTTACTAATCTGATACTACCGATAAAGCGGTGAAAGAATATTGCGTTCAGTCAAACTGAATTGATTTATAGTCGTGAATTTATCATTTGTTAATCAATATGATAGATAGAAAGAATAATTAGCATCAACACATCCAACGTATTAACATTTAATCATTGCTAACTGATATGTGTTTATAGCCAATAAATAATAATGATTATCATTACAAAAATATAAAGGCCATTTTTCTATAAGGTGGGATTAATCTGAATAAGCACAAATTGCTAATATTGGCGTTAAAAAACAACGGGGATAAAATATAAAGCATAAAAATAACCGATGGCAGTAGTCAAATAAAACAGGGGCGCTGAATATTCAGCGCCCCTGTTAATCTGGTCTTAAACTTAAAACCAATTAGCCGATAATTTCTAAACCACCCATGTAAGGGCGAAGCGCCTGAGGTACTTCAATACGACCATCGGCTTGCTGATAGTTTTCTAAAATAGCCACTAAGGTACGACCAACGGCAAGTCCTGAACCATTTAAGGTATGAACCAGCGTCGTTTTCTTATCGGCTTTACCGCGATAGCGCGCCTGCATGCGACGCGCCTGGAAGTCCCACATGTTAGAACATGAAGAAATCTCGCGATAGGTATTCTGAGCAGGAACCCAAACTTCAAGATCGTAAGTCTTACTTGAAGAGAAGCCCATATCGCCAGTGCATAATAAAATCTTACGGTATGGCAGACCAAGCAACTGCAGAACTTTTTCTGCATGACCGGTTAGCTCTTCAAGTGCCTGAGCAGAATCTTCAGGACGCACAATTTGAACCAGCTCAACTTTATCAAACTGGTGCATGCGAATCAGGCCACGAGTATCACGACCATAAGAGCCCGCTTCAGAACGGAAGCATGGCGTATGTGCGGTCAACTTCATCGGCAATGCGTCTTCATCAAGAATTTCATCACGCACTAAGTTGGTCACGGGGACTTCTGCAGTCGGGATTAGCGCATAGTTGCTGCTGTCAGCCTCTTCACCCAGCGGCTTAGTATGGAACAGATCTTCACCAAACTTAGGCAACTGACCGGTACCGTACAGCGTCGCGTGATTGACTAAATAAGGAACATAGGTTTCAGTGTAACCGTGCTCATTGGTATGCAGGTCTAGCATAAAATGGGCTAATGCGCGGTGCATCCGGGCAACCTGCCCTTTCATCACCACAAAGCGTGCACCGGTCAGCTTAACGGCGGCGGCAAAATCCAGGCCACCGGTAAGCTCGCCTAAATCCACATGGTCGCGCACAGGGAAATCAAACGTACGAGGCTCGCCCCAGCGGCTGATTTCTAAATTGTCATTCTCATCTTTACCGGATGGAACTGAATCATGAGGAATATTAGGAATATTCAGCGCCAAATCTCGAATTTCTGACTGTAGCTGTTCTAATTCAGCCTTGGCTGAATCAAGACGATCGCCCAGTTGATTAACTTCAAGACGTAAAGGTTCAATGTCTTCACCGCGAGCTTTAGCATCACCAATAGATTTAGATCGTGAATTACGTTCAGCTTGCAATCTTTCTGTTTCGACTTGCAGAACCTTGCGGCGTTCTTCTTGCTTACGCAAGGTCTCTACATCCAGTTTAAAACCTCTACGAGCCAGTTTTTCTGCGGTTGTGTCTAGCTCATTACGTAGTAAATTCGGGTCCAGCATGCCTAATCCTATGCCTATTATTTTAATATTGGTCAATAATAATGCCGGCTGGTTAACTCACAGCACAGCAAGTGTTTTCAACAATTACATTACCGCATCAAAAACGTTAACGGTAGCGTTTTGTCGTGCTATTTTGATCCTGCTCAGCCAACCAGTTCAGCTTTTCAGCAATCTTAGTTTCCAGGCCGCGGGATTCAGGGAAATAATAACGCCGATCGGCCATTTCAGGTGGGAAGTAACATTCTCCAGCCGCATAGCCGTTAGGTTCATTATGGGCATAGCGATATTCAGCCCCTAATCCCATCTGTTTCATTAATTTTGTTGGCGCATTACGCAAATGTTCAGGAACATCATAATCAGCCTGCTGCTGAGCATCCTGTACCGCGGCTTTAAATGCGGTATAAACGGCATTACTCTTAGGGGCGCAGGCAAGATAGACAATCGCCTGTGCAATAGCCCTTTCGCCTTCGGCAGGGCCGACGCGAGTAAAGCAGTCCCATGCAGCGATAGCCACTTGCATACCACGCGGATCGGCATTACCGACATCTTCAGATGCAATCGCCAATAAACGACGAGCTACATATAACGGATCGCCACCGGCAGTAATAATCCGAGCATACCAGTAAAGTGCGGCATCCGGCGCTGACCCTCGAACTGATTTATGCAGTGCAGAAATAAGGTCGTAGAAGCGATCCCCTTTATTATCAAAACGCGCGCTGCGTTCACCAGAGATTTCTTTCAACAGCTCAGGCGTCAGGACTCGCTGCCCATCGGCTGAAATTTCAGCCATATCAGCCATCATCTCCAAGCTATTCAGCGCCCGACGTGCATCGCCGTTAACCAGCTCTGACAACATCCGGCAAGTCTCATCGGGTAAAACAATATTTTGCTTTCCATACCCTTTGTCGTTATCGCCCATCGCCTGTAATAGCACTTTTTCAATATCAGCACTTTCCAGTGATTTCAACAGATAGACTCTGGCGCGGGATAACAATGCCGAGTTGAGTTCAAAGGAGGGGTTTTCAGTGGTCGCACCAATAAAAGTAATGGTTCCGTCTTCAATATGAGGCAAAAATGCATCTTGCTGACTTTTATTAAAGCGGTGGACTTCGTCGACAAACAGTATGGTCCGTCGCCCGGCATCCCGATTGTTCCGCGCTCGTTCAATCGATTCACGAATCTCTTTGATACCAGAGGTTACGGCAGAAATACGCTCAATATCCGCATTGCCATAGTGACCAATAATTTCAGCCAGCGTTGTTTTGCCGGTGCCCGGAGGCCCCCACAAAATCATGGAGTGCAAATGCCCCGCCTCTATAGCCCGAGGTAACGGTTTACCGGGTGAAAGCAAGTGGCGCTGGCCGATATATTCAGCCAACGTGGTTGGCCGCATACGAGCGGCCAAAGGTTGAAATTCATTTTGAGAGAAATCGAGAGGAAGATTACTCACGTAGACCTCACTGGCGTTGGTCGTCTAACGTCACGCCTGCTGGTGGTGTAAAAGTAAACATCGAGGCATCCACAGAGCCACTCTGCTGGCCTTTTAGTACATAGGTACTGCGCTGATTATCTTGCTCAACGGCAACAAAACCTTTGATTGTGCCATCAGGCGTTACGCTGATAGAAAATGCTTTAAGGCTGCTTTTTCCGGCCTTCGGCGTTAACTCAAACTCATCACCTTTCTGCTTAACGTTGTAATTATTCCAATCAGCAGAATCATTACGGGTAATCAGCATAAAGGGTGTATCGCCCGTCACGCTGTTAAGGTTGGTTGCCGTGACTTGCTCAACAAAGGGGTTGTAAAACCATAATGTTTTGCCGTCGGAAACTAAGATACTGTCATCCGGTGAAGTCATATGCCAGCGGAATAGGTTCGGGCGCTTAACCCACAGCTCACCTTCACCATCCTGAATAGCCGTTCCATTTGCATCTTTAACCGATTGAGAGAAACTGGCATGGAAGCTGCTCACTTTACTTAAACGGCTTTGTAAATCTGAACGGGCATCTGCAAAAACGGCAGAGGACATCAGGCCAGACATCAGACAACAGGCGATAAGTAGTTTCTTCATTGTTGCAATTGCTCCAATCTATCTATTTGTGAAAAGCGTCAGTTAAACCCATTTTAACCTGTTTTAACGGTGATAGCTGCACTCTACCTGACAATGGTTGCTGTCGCCTAGTCTTAGGCCGCTAACAATATGATATTTTACTTATCTTTTCAGTGAAATTACCAATAGCTAACGTCTGAATATTGATGAAAATAAGGGTCGCAAATGCGACCCTTATAACGACTCAGATTAATTTTAATCAAATTGAGAACGAGCCAGTACTTCACGGTTACCGTTATGCCCCTGAGGGCTAACAATTCCCTGAGCTTCCATTTGATCGATAATCCGTGCGGCACGGTTATAACCAATACGGAACTGACGCTGAATACCGGAGATTGACGGTTTTTTCTTTTCAATCACAAATGCAACAGCCTGATCAAATAGGACATCCAGCTCTTCGTCACCTTCAAGGCCGAATCCACCTTCACCATCTTCAGTCGTTGCAGTAATGCTCTCAATGTACTGAGGTCTGCCACGGGCTTTCCAGTCCTGAACAACGGCATGAACTTCCTGATCCCGAACG
This sequence comes from Budvicia aquatica DSM 5075 = ATCC 35567, assembly GCF_000427805.1. Classification (GTDB taxonomy): domain Bacteria; phylum Pseudomonadota; class Gammaproteobacteria; order Enterobacterales; family Enterobacteriaceae; genus Budvicia; species Budvicia aquatica. The sequence continues at coordinate 168,884 of NZ_ATYS01000008.1, forward strand.
AAAGCGCCATGAACACGCACTGGCATTGATGAGTTAGGTGGAAGATAAAGCATATCACCCATACCAAGCAGCGACTCGGCTCCGCCTTGGTCAAGAATGGTACGTGAGTCAATTTTACTGGAAACGGTAAATGCCATACGCGTAGGAATATTGGCTTTAATTAGCCCGGTAATAACGTCAACAGAAGGACGCTGAGTAGCCAGTACTAAGTGAATACCGGCAGCACGGGCTTTCTGAGCCAGACGGGCAATAAGCTCTTCAACTTTTTTACCCACGGCCATCATTAAATCGGCGAACTCATCAACCAAGACAACGATATAAGGCAGTTTTTCTAGCATGGGTGGCGACACATCCATGCTTTCGCTTGGCTTCCAGAATGGATCCGGAATAGGACGACCCAGATCTTCGGCTTCTTTAACCCGATCGTTATATCCGGCCAGATTTCTTACCCCAAGCGCCGACATGAGTTTATACCGACGCTCCATCTCACCAACGCACCAACGCAGCGCATTTGCCGCATCTTTCATGTCGGTAACCACTTCTGTCAATAAGTGAGGTATTCCCTCATAAACCGACAGTTCCAGCATTTTAGGGTCAATCATGATAAAGCGAACGTCTTCCGGTTTTGCTTTATACAGCATACTCAGAATCATGGCGTTCACACCAACAGACTTACCGGAGCCGGTGGTACCGGCAACCAGAAGGTGAGGCATTTTAGCCAGGTCGGCCACAACGGGCTGACCTGAAATATCTTTACCTAAAACAACCGTTAACGGAGAAGCCGCATCCCTAAATTCAGGGCCGTTCAACACCTCTCGCATATAAACCGTTTGTCGATGTTCATTAGGGAGCTCAAGGCCGACATAAGGTTTGCCCGGAATAACCTCAACCACCCGCACGGCAATCACCGACAGAGAGCGCGCCAAATCACGAGCTAAACTAGAAATACGGGCAGCTTTCACCCCCGGCGCTAAATCAAGTTCAAAGCGAGTGATTACCGGCCCCGGTAAAATATCAACAACGTCAGCCTTAACCCGGAAATCGGCTAAACGACGTTCGATTAACCGTGCTGTTTCTTCCAACAGCTCCATATCAATCGGCGTTGGGTTTACCGGTGGTGCCGCCAGCAAATCCAATGAAGGAAGTGGCGTTGAAGGCTTCTCTAACGGGCGTTCATTACGCATCAGGAATGGGTGAATTAATCCATCCATTGAAGGCTGAGCCGGAGTAACGACAGCGGCAACAGGCTGTTCAACCGGTGCCGAATAAGACTGATGACTTGGTTGAGTCTGGGGTGTAGGCTGATGAGCATAAGGCGCGGATGCCCCAACCGGTTGTGATGAATTAAAACTACTCATATCACCAAACGGCACTTCGTCAATACGTTCAACATCATCAACCTGTGACGGCAACGTAAACAAGGGTTGCTCAACCGGACGATCTTCAATCAGATCATCATCGTCATTATTTGACGCTGATATGCCAAATAACGGATTCGTTGAATCAATGTTTGCTTCACTATCAACATCATCTGACTGATATTCATCACCATAACGCTGGCGTTGATCGTCCGCAAAGGCCCTTCTCAGCTCTTCTTGTTGGATGGCATCATAATCATCTTCAATATCTACAGCATGAGCATTAACGTCCGTTGCATAACCTGATTGTAAACGCTCACGCTCGCGTTGCTCAGCTTCCCGCTGTGACGGTAGTTTAATCCCGTATGACGCTAACTCTCGACGCGTTGGAATTCGTACCGGATTTGGTCTTGGCAGCTCAGGGCCGATACCTTGCTTGACCTGTGTAGTCGCCCCGCTGGAAACAGGCATAAAGGTCATACTTGGCGCTGTAGAAACTGCTGCTGCAGAGGCCGCAGCAACAGCATTTAATGCATTAGACACTGAATCTACATGAGCATCATCATGCTCATCGGCCATCGCAGCCCTAAAGCTATCAGTCGCAGAAGATATTGCAGGACCATCATTATAATTGGCGGCAAAGTGATTATCAGCCGACGGACCACTGAAGGAGATATCCCCCATTGCCGGTTCAGTTTGTTCACCGGCAACATGGTCAGAATGATCAAAAGTAAATGTCGGTTCTGAAGAAATCAGCGGATGCTGCGCATCAAACGGGCTGCTTTCAACAGTTGGAACCGGACTTGGATTCGGCTGGTAAGCATTAGCGGCCTGTGCGGTAGCATCGTGCGCATTATCATTATAGATATAAGGCTGACTAAAACCAGGTTCAGTCACTTCTGATGTCATGGTAGAGGCAGGGCCAAATGATGGCGAGTCAGAAAAATCTGTCATTGCCGCTTCTGAAGGCGTTGCTGGATTAGGCTCTAACTGAGGCTCCATTGCTGAAGCAAACGACAGCTGAGGATCGGCGTCGAAATCAAACTCCTGATTCGGATTAATTTCAGATTCAGCAGGCTGCTGATTAACATCACCCCCGGCATTGACCGATGGCGCACTAAACAGAACGTCATCATCAGCGTCCGCAGCAGAGAAATTGATGGCTACTTCAGACTGGTCTGAACTATGTAGTTGGTCATCAGGCTGATACTCATCCGACTCTTTTCTGCTCTTATTCGACATAAAGGTCAGGCAACCCATAATAAAGGCCCCAATCTTTTCAGCGATCGTTAACCACGACCAACCGGTGAACAACGTAAGGCCGACAGCCCAGACGCAAAGCAAAACCAACGTTGCACCAACGCTGTTTAAATGGGGTAACAGAGCGCTATTAATTAGGCTGCCAATGACGCCGCCAGAAGCGAAGTAGTACCAGTCATCAATACTGATTGCTGATAACCCACACGATGAAAACACCAAAGCCAGCACGCCAATAAAACGCAGTGAGAGTGCAAAAAAATCGATATGGCTTTGACCGCTTTCACGGCGATGAAGCATCCAGCATTGAAAAATAATGATCGGAGGAATGGCGTAAGCCAGCACGCCAAAAATAAACAATAGGGTATCTGCCAGCCACGCGCCCGTCTCACCACCAATATTGTGAATAGGCTCATGCCAGGCCGTTTGCGACCAGCTTGGATCCGCCGGATTGAAACTAACCAATGCAACCATCAGATAGATAGCAAAAATAGCCACGACTAAGAGTCCGGCTTCAAAAAGCCGTTGGCGGCTACTTAACTTCTTCAACTTTGGCTCTTTATCTTCTATATATTCCTGGCTCAAATAAGGCTCTCCAGGTTACCGTAAAATGCATGAACGGAAGCGCCGGGTAAAACCCAGCGCTGAGACTGTATGAATACACAGGAGTGTAACGGAAGTTAGCAGAGTTTGCACCTGCTACAATTCATTATCGCGTTTTGATGACCAAATGGTTACTTTGCTTAACTTCTTCCATCACAACATAAGTACGAGTATCGTTTACACCCGGCAGGCGTAACAAGGTCTCACCTAACAATTTTCTGTAAGCGGACATATCAGATACACGCGTTTTCAGTAGGTAGTCGAAATCACCGGAAACCAGATGACACTCCTGAATTTCCTCTAATTTTTGTACAGCGGTATTAAACTGTTCAAAAACATCGGCAGCGCCACGGTTTAACGTAATTTCTACGAAAACCAGCAGTGATGCGTCTAAATAATGAGGATTTAACAGTGCAGTATAGCCTTGAATAAACTTCTGGCGCTCCAGACGGCGAACACGCTCTAAGCATGGTGTAGGCGACAAACCAACACGCTTTGAAAGTTCAACGTTAGAAATGCGTCCATCCATTTGTAATTCGTTCAAAATATTACGGTCAATACGGTCAAGATCTTTACTAGGGCGTTTTTTGTTGTCTACCATTTTTATGTCTCTCAATATCTTCCTTGTTTCTCGATACACAAGATACCCCAGGAATTGGTATCTAGCGCCTCTATCCAAGCAAATACTGTAGCTATATGTAAGCCTGAGACTAAGTGCTATAACTGATCTTTTGAAAATGTGGAGATAAAAGATCCATCAGAACACTTAGCTTTATGCTAATCGTTATTAGCTCATCACCAGCGTAGCCCGAGACGTTAGTTTCCCGAACCTACTGTCACCACTGCCTGAACACATGTATTACCTGATAAAACTGCACATATAAAACTGTTAAAGCACATATAAGAAGAGTAAGTATCTATTACCTTGCCGTAATTCTCACTCTTACAAACTTTATGGTCATTCATCACCAGCGTAATTACACACTACTGTTTTCGCAAATACCTACCTGATTGTCAAAGCAAAAGAATAAAAAAAAGCACAATTCTCTATTTTTTTTGATTACGCTGCTGTTTTAGCTCTAATTTTATTTTGTTGATAGGTTATAACTATTGCATTAATTAATAACAATCAGGTTACCCGCTTTTTTTCATGTTGTATTTTCCTTACAATCAAACCAACCCATTCGGACTGTCTATTCCGATGAATTAATATCAGCGGATAACGCAAAGAGGATTTATGGCTATGGCCAAGCACTGCAAACTTTTGATCTTAGGTTCTGGTCCTGCTGGTTATACAGCAGCGGTTTACGCAGCCAGAGCGAACCTGAGCCCTGTGCTTATTACAGGTATTGAGCAAGGCGGTCAGTTGACCACCACCACGGAGGTGGAAAACTGGCCGGGCGATCCTGAAGGACTAACTGGACCGGGCCTGATGGAACGGATGCGTGAACATGCTGAAAAGTTCCAAACAGAAATTATTATCGATCATATTAATCGGGTCGATTTACACAACCGGCCTTTCCGCCTGTTTGGTGATTCACAAGAGTACACCTGCGATGCATTAATCATTGCTACCGGTGCTTCTGCTCAATACCTGGGGCTACCGTCAGAAGAGAACTTTAAAGGCAGAGGCGTATCAGCCTGCGCTACCTGTGACGGTTTCTTTTATCGTAACCAAAAGGTGGCGGTTGTGGGCGGTGGAAATACCGCCGTTGAAGAAGCCTTGTATCTGGCAAATATTGCAGCCGAAGTTCATGTGATTCATCGCCGTGATACTTTCCGTGCTGAGAAGATTTTGATTGAACGAATGATGGAGAAAGTACGCAGCGGTAACATTATTCTTCATACTCATCGTACCCTTGACGAAGTTTTAGGTGACGATATGGGGGTTACCGGCGTTCGCCTGAAAAATGTTAACGACCAGTCAACTGAGGAACTGACATTAACTGGCGTATTTATTGCTATTGGGCACCGACCAAATACTGAAATGTTTATCGACCAATTAGCATTGAAAAACGGTTATCTTACTATTCAGTCAGGGACCAATGGCAACGCAACGCAAACCAGTATTCCGGGCGTGTTTGCAGCTGGTGATGTTGCTGACCATATTTATCGTCAGGCCATTACTTCCGCGGGTAGTGGCTGTATGGCAGCATTAGATGCTGAACGTTATTTAGACGGATTAAACGGAAACTAATCTGACATAGATTAAATTCTGTCCAAACCATAAGGCGGCCTAGTGCCGCCTTATGGTTTTCTATCGAGTGATGTTATCCTAGCTCAAATTTGCACAATCAGATTAGCCCTAACTCTTATGTCCAATATGAATAAAACAAGGCAGCGCGAGCTAACCGGTTGGTTAAAACTTCAAGGTTCTCTGGCTCAGCGTTGGTTAAGACTATCTACCCTGCTGGGCCTTATCAGTGGATTACTGATTATCGGGCAGGCCTGGTTATTAGCCACTCTGCTCCACGCTCTGATTATCGACAACGTTCCCAAAGCGACCTTAAGTCATTATTTTATCCTGCTGATCGTCACTGTCGCCTTGCGTGCCGTGCTGATGTGGATAAGAGAGCGGGTAGGCTTTATGTACGGTGCGGCTATTCGCCAAAGAATTCGTCGGCAGGTTCTTGATAAACTGGAGCAGCTGGGTCCCGCCTGGATTCAGGGTAAACCTGCCGGTAGCTGGGCGACGATGATCCTTGAACAAATTGAGGACATGCAAGAATTCTACTCTCGCTACCAGCCACAAATGATGCTGGCAGTGATTATTCCGCTGTTAATTCTGGTTGCAGTATTCCCGATTAACTGGGCAGCAGGCATCATTCTATTTACCACTGCACCGCTGATCCCCCTTTTTATGGCGTTAGTCGGAATGGGTGCTGCTGACGCAAACCGACGTAACTTTATCGCCTTGGCGCGTTTGAGCGGTAACTTCCTTGACCGCCTCAGAGGTATGGATACGCTACGGTTATTTCATCGTGCAGACGCAGAGGCAGAACAAATTCGCCACGCCTCAGATGATTTCCGTTCCCGCACCATGGATGTGCTTAAACTGGCATTCTTATCTTCAGCTGTTTTAGAGTTTTTTGCATCAGTCTCCATTGCGGTTGCCGCCGTGTATTTTGGCTTCTCTTATTTAGGCGAACTCAATTTCGGTTCCTACGGAATTGCTGTCACTTTATTTGCCGGATTTTTGGTGTTGATCTTAGCGCCTGAATTTTTCCAGCCGCTGCGGGATCTCGGAACCTACTATCATGCCAAGGCCCAAGCCATTGGTGCCGCTGAATCTTTACTGACATTTTTAGACGCAGAACCCGATCGGTCTAACGAAGAAGGCCAGCAATCATTACCTGATTGCAACAGTGTGACCATTCAGGCTACTGACCTTCAGGTTATCTCTCCGAGCGGAAAAGTACTCGCCGGCCCGTTGAGCTTTACCCTAAACCCCGGCCAGCGCATTGCTATTGTCGGCCATAGTGGCGCAGGTAAAAGCTCATTATTAAATTTATTGCTCGGATTTATGCCTTATCAGGGTTCTTTGACCATCAACGGAATTGAGCTGAATTCATTGCAGCCGGCCTCATGGCGTAGCCACCTAAGCTGGATTGGGCAAAATCCTCAGCTACCCGAATTAACCCTGCGAAGTAACATTCTGCTATCGAATCCCAAAGCCAATGAAGCTGACCTCCAGCAGGCCATTAAGCGAGCGTACGTTGACGAATTTTTGTCGCATCTGCCTGACGGGCTAGAAACCGAAGTCGGCGACCATGCGGCGCGATTATCTGTTGGTCAGGCTCAAAGAGTTGCAGTGGCCAGAGCACTCCTCTCGCCGTGCAATCTGCTATTACTGGATGAACCAACGGCCAGTTTGGATGCTAACAGTGAAAGATTAGTGATGAGCGCCTTAACTGAAGCGGCCACCAGACAGACAACAATTCTGGTTACCCATCGCCTGGAGGATATCGACGGATACGATCAGATTTGGGTGATGGACAAAGGCCAGATAGTTCAGCAAGGAAACTTTGCTACGCTGAGCCAATCGGCAGGTCCTTTTGCTGAACTACTGTCTAACAGGAGCGCAGAGATTTAATCATGAAAATACTACTCCCGTTTTTAGCGCTCTATCGTCGCCACTGGTTTTTACTTTCATTAGGCATTGTGTTAGCGATTGTCACGATATTAGCCAGTATCAGTTTGCTTACCATATCCGGTTGGTTTCTTGCCGGATCGGCTCTGGCAGGCCTGGCGGGTATCCTGACGTTTAACTATATGCTGCCGGCTGCCGGCGTTCGAGGCTCAGCCATTATTCGTACTGCTGGCCGCTACGCAGAAAGACTGGTCAGTCACGATGCGACGTTTAGGGTACTGGCCCACTTACGGGTATTCACCTTTAAAAAACTGCTGCCATTATCACCGGGTGGCATTGCGCGCTTTCGTCAGTCGGAATTACTTAATCGCTTGGTTGCCGATGTAGAGACCTTAGACCACCTTTACCTGAGGTTAATATCCCCCTTAATCAGCGCCATTGTCGTCATTATTGTGGTGACCTTTGGCTTAAGCCTGCTTGATATGTCTCTTGCGCTGACATTGGGCGGCATTATGCTGTTTTTGGTTTTTGCCCTTCCCCTGACTTTTTATCGGGCCGGTAAGCCAATAGGAGCTGATTTAACCGCTCTGCGCAGTGATTATCGAGGCCAACTGACATCATGGCTTCAGGGCCAGTCTGAGCTGGTTATCTTCGGTGCCCTGCCCGCATTTCGTGCGAAACTGGATACGATCGAAAAACATTGGTTATCCCGCCAGAAACAACAGGCCTCTTTAGCCGGAGCGTCTCAAGCGTTGATGATTCTTTCGTCAGGCCTAACCTTTATTCTGATTCTATGGCTGGCGGCTTCGGGCATTGGCGGTGACGCCCACCCCGGGGCATTAATCGCGCTGTTTGTCTTTATTTCTCTGGCTGCATTTGAAGCTTTAGGGCCGGTCGCCGGCGCCTTTCAACATCTTGGCCACGTAATGGCATCGGCTGAACGGGTAAATCAGTTAATCGAACAACAGCCGGAAGTGATATTTCCACAGCACAAAACTGAATTCACACCACAGGCTGAATTATCGCTAGAAAATACCTACTTTAGTTATGAGAACCAGCCGTTTGCGGTATTAAAAAACATTAATCTCAATATTGCTGCCGGTGAACATATTGCCCTGCTTGGCCGTACCGGATGCGGTAAATCAACGCTGCTTCAATTGCTCACCCGCGCATGGGATCCGCAGCAGGGGACGATTAAGCTAAATGGCAGAGTATTATCCGAGTATGACGAAGCGACGCTGAGAGAAATGACCGTTGTTGTCAGCCAGCGGGTACACATTTTCAGTGCAACCTTAAGAGACAATTTATTATTAGCATCCCCTGATGCCAGTGATAAACAGTTAGAGAACGTGCTGACGAAAGTCGGGCTCTCTGCGCTGCTTGAACAAGATGGTCTGAATGCATGGATTGGTGATGGCGGTCGGCAGATTTCTGGCGGCGAGCAACGCAGGATAGGCGTTGCTCGCGCATTGCTGCATAAAGCCCCGTTGATCCTGCTTGATGAGCCAACCGAAGGGCTGGATGCGGATACCGAAGGACAAATTCTGCGCTTACTCAAACAGCATTGCCAGAATAAGACCGTGATTTTAGTTACCCATCGCCTGACCGGTCTGGAAACCATGAACCAAATTTACGTAATGGATGCCGGTGAAATTATAGAGCAAGGTACTCACCACCAATTACTTAATCTTCAGGGCCAGTACTACCGGTTTCATCAACGATAAACTTCAGGTGGGGAGCATCTCCCCGCCCCACTTACTGCTTTATTCTCAGCCTATTTGCGCTCTACCGTAATCATAGTAACGAACGGATAGCGTTGTGAGGGCACGCCACCTGACGGTGTGTACATACCTGAGATCGTCCCGTCGAGATATAGCAACTCCGTGATATTCAATTGCTCTGCGGCGTAGTGAGCAAACTCATAGAAATTCATCGGTTGCCGGCTCAGCAAAAAGTAGATATCTCCCTTCGCCGTTAGGCCGACAGCATTACGGATTTTTCGTGACTCTGAAGTTTGGCTAAACTTAGTGTTAATTTTTCCATGCTGTAAAAGCATCGGACCTGATTGAACGGCGAATGTGATATCGGGTATTGCACCAAAAGCCTCTAATGTCTCTATTTTTGCCTGGCCGTTACCGATAGAAAAAACTCCGCCCGGTCGAATATAAAAATTCCCCTCCCCTGACTTTGTATTCAGTTCGCGCAGGGTCTTTCCGTTCTCAATATATAATCCTTCAGGACGATACTCTTTATCATAAATTCCCCCGTTGATAGCCATATTAATCTGGTGACTTTTTCCTTTCGCATCAATTAAACGACCAAGGGTTTGGTAAGGTGTGCCATCGTCCTGTCGCCAGTACATCCGTATAGTTTCCGTTTCGGGGTTCACTTTATAAAAGCTGACGCCGGTTTGTAGCGAATTCTGTGCATTGATAACGCTGGAAAAAAACCAGGCTGACAATAACCATAACCCTCTGATTTTTTTAATCTGTCGTATAAACATATCAAACATCCCTATTTTTTGGTTAGCCTGCTGTACTTACAATTCACTATCAAACAGCGCTTAGGTTAGGATAATCATTCAATTAAAGCATGACTAAAATAATAAAAATTTAATTATTTACCTGCCCCTTGACGAACCTATAATCAATACGGCTAAATACCCACTCAATATGAATAATTATTCAAATGGATGCCGAATTTATGTTTATTAAAACCACTTTCCGTCACGTTTTATTCAGTCTTGCCGTATTCTCTGGCACAAGCGCTATTTCTACCGCCGCTTCTGCCGCTGACACCAACAAAGCTGAGCCTGAAGTTATTTTTATCTGTACCGGTAATACTGGCCGTAGTCCGATGGCAGAGGCTCTTGCTAAGCAGTTAGTACAAAAGAATAACTGGAATATTGATGTAGAATCTCGCGGTGTTAATGTTGACCCTAAGGAAATTACGCCAGAGAAAGGGACTGAAACATTATTAAAACAGCGCGGTATTGATATCTCTGACCATCGGGCTCAATCCCTGACAGAGCAGGATATTACTAAAGCTGATTACTTGCTGACTATGACCGAGTCACATAAAGAAAAAGTGCTGAAGCGCTTTCCTCAGTCCGCCGGTAAAGTCTTCACTTTGGCTGAGTTTGCTAAAAATGAGAACAAAGATTTAGATGACCCGTGGGGAAAACCAATGCCTGCCTACCAGAAAGTTGCCGATCAGCTAGATACCTATTTACCGCTGGCATTAGAAAAGATAGCAACGGCTAAGCCAACAAAATAACTTATTCTTGATTGAATACCTCTTTAGACCGGGCCATTGCGCGCCCGGTTTTGCTAATAAAAAAATCATTTTCTGCTGCTGCAAGATAATTATCATCAACATCTATTCTATTACCTGCGCAACGGTCCGATAACAGGTATACTTCGGTTCCAAAGGAATCATCTCAGATGATAAATATCTCATTATGCCAATAACCCAACTACATCCGGACTCAGTTGCTTTTCCACCGGTTGAACATGCCTTGAAAGATCCTAACGGATTACTGGCACTTGGTGGCGATCTCTCTCCTGAGAGGCTGATGAGTGCTTATCAGAACGGAATATTCCCTTGGTTTAGTCCTGATGACCCTATTTTGTGGTGGTCTCCGGATCCAAGAGCTATCCTGATACCACAGGAACTGCATGTCAGCCGCAGTATGAAAAAATTTCTGCGTCAGACTCAGTTACAGGTCACCATAAATATGGCATTTGATCGGGTTATTGCGGCCTGTGCCAATGAACGCAATGAGGGAACTTGGATTGTTCCACCGATCCAGCACTCCTATGTGCAACTTTATAACCATGGGATGGCTCATTCGGTTGAGGTTTGGCAAGATGCTGAATTAGTCGGTGGATTGTATGGCGTTGAGCAAGGTTCGGTGTTTTGTGGTGAATCGATGTTCAGCCGCCGGGATAATGCATCTAAACTTGCGCTGTATGCCCTATGCCAGCATTTCGTCAATTACGGCGGAAAACTGATTGATTGCCAAATATTAAACGATCATACGGAATCATTAGGCGCAAAAGATATTTTGCGTTCTGATTATTTACATTTATTACACAAATTCCAGCATCAACAACTACCTATAGAGTGCTGGGTACCGCAAAGATTATGCTAAAACGGCTTAAAAACAAGTAAATAAAGTTTAAGTGAACCGCAGAACTGAGTTTTCTTTACACTCAATCCTTTACACTTTGCTTGTTTTTCGGCATTATCTTGCCGGTTAAAAACTAAGGTAGTTACACCTAGAGGATTCGATGGCCAAAGAAGACAATATTGAAATGCAGGGCACCATTTTAGACACGTTGCCTAACACGATGTTCCGCGTTGAACTGGAAAACGGTCACGTGGTAACTGCCCATATCTCCGGTAAGATGCGTAAAAACTATATCCGTATCCTGACGGGCGACAAAGTCACTGTAGAGTTGACCCCGTACGACCTGAGCAAAGGCCGCATAATCTTCCGTAGCCGTTAATAAACCGTTATTGCCGCATAACTGCGCAATAGCCGGTGGAGTATACCTCCAACGCCCTTACCTCGCGGCAAGGGCGTTTTGTTTAGGCTTCGGAACGATGATTAATGTACGGCTTTCTCGATTTTTGGTTTTTTAGCACTTTCAAACTGATAGGCTAAATTACCCGCTTCTGCATCAAGCATTACGCTGACCGAACCACCATTTACTAAAGAGCCAAACAGTAGCTCGTTTGTTAGTGGTTTTTTCAGGTACTGCTGTATGGTTCTGCTCATCGGGCGAGCCCCCATCGCTTTGTCATAGCCTTTTTCAGCTAACCAATGACGGGCATCCTGGCTGACTTCCAGTGAAATGCCTTTGGCATCCAACTGAGCCTGCAATTCAACAATAAACTTATCAACCACTTGTTGAATCACTTCGGCTGACAGATGGTTAAACCATATAATTCCGTCTAACCGGTTACGAAACTCAGGCGTAAATAGCTTCTTAATTTCGCTCAGCGCATCGGTACTGTTGTCCTGTTGTTTGAAGCCAATAGACTCACGCTGGGTTTCCCGAACGCCGGCATTGGTTGTCATAACCAGAATCACATTACGGAAATCTGCCTTACGGCCGTTGTTATCAGTCAGCGTGCCATTGTCCATGACTTGCAGTAACAGATTAAACACGTCCGGGTGCGCTTTCTCAATTTCGTCCAATAACAGCACGGAATGAGGATGCTTGATGACTGAGTCGGTCAACAGCCCGCCTTGGTCAAATCCTACGTACCCCGGAGGCGCACCAATCAAACGGCTGACGGTATGGCTCTCCATGTACTCAGACATATCAAAACGCAGCAGCTCGATGCCCAGGGCCTTTGCCAGCTGCACGGTCACTTCTGTTTTACCTACCCCGGTAGGGCCGGCAAACAGGAAGGATCCGACAGGCTTACGCTCATCGCCCAAACCGGCCCGACTCATTTTGATCGACTCGCTTAAAGCCTCTATCGCCTTATCCTGACCAAAAATCATCATACCAATTCGTTCAGACAGCGTTTTCAGCACGTTACGATCGTCAGCGGAGACAGTCTTTTCCGGGATCCGGGCAATGCGCGATACGATTAATTCGATATCGCTGACATTAACCGTTTTCTTGCGCTTACTGGCCGGTAGCAAGCGGCAGTAAGCGCCAGCTTCGTCAATAACGTCGATAGCTTTGTCCGGCAAGTGACGGTCGTTAATATATTTAACTGACAGCTCTACGGCAGCACGAATCGCTTTCGCCGTATAACGCACATCATGATGGCTTTCATATTTAGATTTCAGGCCCGTCAGTATCTGCACCGTCTCTTCTGCAGTCGGTTCAGTAATATCAATCTTCTGGAAACGACGTGCCAGAGCACGATCTTTCTCAAAGATGTTACTGAATTCCTGATAGGTGGTAGAACCCATTACACGAATTTTACCATTAGACAGCATTGGCTTAATGAGATTAGCCACATCAACCTGCCCGCCGGAAGCTGCACCAGCGCCGATGATGGTATGGATTTCATCAATAAACAGAATGCTGTTCTTATCAGCCTCGAGCTGTTTTAGCAGCGCCTTGAACCGCTTCTCAAAATCACCGCGATACTTAGTACCCGCCAGCAGAGAACCAATATCTAATGAGTAAACCGTGCATTCAGCGACGGCATCAGGAACATCACCTTGCACAATACGCCATGCTAAGCCTTCCGCTATCGCCGTTTTACCGACACCGGACTCTCCGACTAACAGCGGATTATTTTTACGACGGCGGCACAGAACCTGAATGGTTCTTTCAAGCTCAACCTCCCGGCCAATCAGCGGATCAATACCGCCGTTTTGCGCCAGCAAGTTTAAGTTTGAAGTAAAATTATCCATCCGGTCTTCGGCGCTGGTTTGTTCGTCTTCACTAGGAATAGAACCCTGCTGACCCGCTTCATCTTGAGACCCGTCTTTACGGGTACCATGAGAAATAAAGTTCACAATATCTAAACGGCTAACGTCATGCTTACGCAGTAAATAAGCCGCATGGGATTCCTGTTCACTAAATATTGCGACCAATACGTTAGCACCGCTCACTTCAGTTCGCCCCGAAGACTGAACGTGGAACACTGCCCGTTGTAAAACACGTTGGAAACTCAGGGTTGGCTGAGTATCTTGTTCAGGGGATCCTTCCGGTAATACCGGAGTATTCTGGCCGATGAACGTTTCCAGTTCATGATGTATCGCCACAATATCAACCTGACAGGCGTCGAGTGCCTCTCTTGCAGCCGGATTACTCAATAATGCTAACAGTAAGTGTTCTACTGTCAGATATTCATGGCGCTGTTCTCTTGCCGTAGCAAAGGCCATGTTGAGACTGAGTTCCAGTTCTTGATTAAGCATGAGCACCTCCACATTTATCGCCCTTTCAGGCTTTCTCTAACGTACACAACAAGGGATGTTCATTTTCACGCGCATAACTATTTATTTGCGTGACCTTGGTCTCAGCGACTTCGGCCGTAAACACACCACAGACTGCTTTACCATGATAATGAACCGTTAACATCAGCTGTGTCGCGCGTTCAATATCATATGAAAAAAATTTCTGTAGCACCTCAATCACAAATTCCATCGGCGTATAATCATCATTATTCAGTATAACCTGATACATCGATGGCGGTTGTTTGAGTGCATCATCTAATTCGGCATCAGCTATCTCTTCAAAGCTTAGCCAATCGTGTAATTTATTCATTTCTAAAGTGCCATTTTAATCTAACGTGTACCGTATTCGGGACATCTGTCAAATATTCTGCCTTAGTTACCAGAAAATTTGTTATTTAAATTTAACTGTCGTCTAAACTTAGGGATTATATTATCGCTAACTCAAGGCTAAATCAGCCATAAGTTTATTTACATCCTATTGTAAATAATAAAATTATCCCTCTATTACCGTTTAAGTACCCACTAAATAGCTGCACTTTTCAGCCGCTTTATTTTTTAAATATCAACGTCTGAAATATCATTTCCATACAAAGAATAAGGTTAATAAACCTTGATTATTAGTGTGTCATCACTTTAATTTTCATCATGTTCAGCGCTTTTCCATGCGATAACAGCGTTTTATAACGAAATTAATTAAAATCTTAATTGAATATATGAGGGCATTCGGGGAAAAAACAACGCATTATCTCAAAAAATAATGCGTTGGAACAAAAATTAACCTAATCAAATAAGAATAATTTAGTTCGCCCTGCCTCTGGCAAGCCACAAAATTTTTGAGAACATCCTTTTCAGTAAAGGCGGCACACTTTCCGTGCCTAACGATCCGGCCCTTTCAGCAACTTCAATCGCCAGGTCAGGCTTAGAGCTATGTTGAATCGCTTTACGGATAACTTTACGCATTGGCATATGAATATTGGCGGGTAAGCCGGCGGCCTGATGGTAAACATCACTAAAACCTTCCCGGTACATAAAGTTCTCCATATCCAGAGCTGGAAGTTGAGTTAACCGATCCCGTACTCCGTCAGGGGCATTATTCAGAAATGACCGAACCGTCTCTGCATATTTCTTGCCAGCGTCATCGCCGTCGACCAGAACATGCCACTCAATCCCCATACGGCTGGCATATTTCAATAATGGTTTCAGCCCGCTCTGGGCAAACTCAATCACTTTAATACCTTCGGTTTCAAAATGATAACCACATTGACGAGCCAGTTCGGTAAGTAACCATACCTCAGTTTCCCCTTCAACCAG
Organism: Budvicia aquatica DSM 5075 = ATCC 35567; assembly: GCF_000427805.1. GTDB lineage: Bacteria > Pseudomonadota > Gammaproteobacteria > Enterobacterales > Enterobacteriaceae > Budvicia > Budvicia aquatica. Next base: position 184,437 of record NZ_ATYS01000008.1, read on the forward strand.
CAGCCAACTGCGGGCAAATAAAGAAGACGCTCGATTAAGGCGAATATGAAAAGAAATTCTCCTGCGTTCCTGAACGCTGAGCTCCCCGGCATCAATACGGTAAGCCGCGACTTTATTTGATTGACGAACTAATCGGTATACGCTTTCCAACGGAGCCAGCGCCAGCAAATCGCCGGAATTAGTCGTGGTAATTTTCTGCAACGGTAAATTACTCAACAATCCCCATGCCGCAGATAGCATAATAGGATGTAGACGGCTTTCAGGGTCTTCAATTAATAACAGAGGCACCGCATGGGCATCCAGATTTTTGGCGCCTTTGGTTTGCAGCAACGTTGAGAACACGCCCAGCAAAATAAGTCGCATATTACGGCTTTCGGGTTCAGAAATTAGCTGGTTTAAATAATTAAGTGACTGCCACACCTGTGAGTTTTCCCGATACTTATCATTTTTAATCCGAGAAGAATCCTCAATTTCTTTTGCCCCTTGTGCAGCAAAATAGTGTTTGAGTAAGGCGTGAATAGCCTGTAGCCCTAGCTGTAAATCTTTATTACTCAACTTCTGCGGGCTGCATTCCAGCTCGCGAGAAAGCTTCGATAGTTGCTGAGTCAGTTCAATATTTTCCGGTTCAGGAAACAGGGTTCCTTGTCTTAATCTTCGATTAAAACGGGCATCCCGTAAACGCAGTACCGGGTGCAGGCGTACCATTTCTTTAGCCAGCTCATCGACGTTATCTAATATCATCGGATGCCCTGTAGCATCGAGAAATGTACGTGATGTTGTTACGCTGCCATCCGCTAAAAGTTCACCTTCCAGTCGGTAGAGAATATGTAAACGCCCGTTATTATCTTTGACCCACAAAGGGAGCAAATTATGAAACTGGGGAAGGCTGGGTGAGTCAACTTTGCGGGCGCTAAAAGTCAGAACAATTTGCAGGTGTTCCTGTTTGGCAGATTCATCGCCCAAAGGGTAATGGAAATCATGCGGCTTAAACTGATATAACTCATCGCTCGGAGAGAATAATAGCGTAAGTGCATCAAGCAGGCTGGACTTACCCCAGGCATTTTCACCAATCAAGATGACATTATCATTCAACATCAGTGATAGGCGGTTTATGCCTCGGAAACCGACAATCTCAACGCGCTCTAGATACATTTGCTCTCTCCATTATTGCTGACCGCCATAAGTACATCTGGCCATAATTTGCTGAGTAACAACATAATTATATGTCAATTAAGCTCAACAACGACAATAACCAAAATAATAAAAGCACAGCATCTTCATATTTGTCATCGGATAAGGTGGTTCAATTGAGTTTCAGCGTCAATCTTGATCTGCCTAAATAACCTTTACTCTTCATAGCGTTTTGGTTAGCGTGTCTGCCTCTGGACAAATTAAATATTAAACACCATGTATTCAGGCCTATTAATTATTTTACTGCCGCTGTTTTTTGGCTATCTTATTCCGATAAAGCAACCTTCTCTGCTTCACAATATTCATCGGTTACTCAGCCTGATGGTTTACGTGATCCTATTTTTTATGGGGATTAGCCTGGCTTTTCTCGATAATCTCAGCGCTAATCTGGTGACCATCTTCCTCTACGCCGGCGTATTTTTTATCTGCATCATTAGCGCAAACTTGGCTGCATTAGCGTTGCTCGATCGCCAATGGCCATGGAAAAATGCACATCAGCAAGAAAAGCTACCGTCGCGGCTAGGTATGGCATTAGAGTCACTGCAACTGTGTGGCATAGTGGCTATCGGTTTTGTACTTGGATTAACCCATATTTCGTGGCTAATTTACGCTACTCAGGCCAGCGAATTTGCACTGATTTTTTTATTACTGCTGGTAGGAATACAGCTCAGAAACAGCGGCATGAGCCTAAGAGAAATAACCCTCAACCGTCGCGGAATGATTATCGCACTGGTGGTGGTCTTCAGCGCGATGGTCGGCGGAGCCATTGCTGCGTGGCTATTAGGCTTACCGATTCGTACCGGTCTGGCGATGTCTTCAGCCTACGGCTGGTATTCTCTTTCCGGAATTATTCTTACCGATTCTCTAGGCCCGGTGTTAGGCAGTGCAGCCTTCTTCAACGATCTTGCCCGTGAATTAGTCGCTATCATGTTAATTCCCGCGTTAGTCCGACGTAATGTCTCATCCGCAGTTGGCATTTGCGGTGCAACATCAATGGACTTTACGCTACCGGTATTACAACGTAGTGGCGGTCTGGCAATTGTGCCTGCGGCAATCGTTCATGGTTTTATACTTAGCCTGTTTGCCCCCGTTTTACTGGCTTTCTTTTCCGCCCCTTGATGTGCTTTACGTATAGCCATAACCTTCACCATGAAGTTAGGATCTATTTAATATGACCAAAGAACCTCTACTGTTGCAACCCAGAATCGCTTAGCGGCCAGTGATGATTTGAACGTGTAATCACTTGCCATAGACCAACGTTCCGTGGCGTCCATATTTTAAAAAAGGAAACAGGCCATGCAAGATAAACACTGGTCAAAGACCGAACTTCTTCATGAAAGCGTTAAAAACCCTAATATTATCATTAAAGGCACCCACAGCTATTACAGCCACTGCTGGGATCAAGGATTTGAAAAATCCGTGGTTCGCTACTTACAGGGTGATGAGATCAGCCAACAGTGGGAGCCGTTAGGTAAAATCGATCGGCTGATGATTAGTGACTATGTATGCATCGGTGCCGAAGCGGTGATATTGATGGGGGGTAACCATACTCACCGAATCGACTGGTTCAGTTGCTACCCTTTTATTGAGTCGCTTACCCAGGCGTATCAGTGTAAAGGCGATACTCATCTTAATGGTGGTTGCTGGATAGGTATGAGAGCAATGGTCATGCCGGGAGTAACCATTGGAGAAGGCGCTATCGTGGCTGCGGGGAGCGTAGTAACACAAAATGTAGCACCCTATACCATCGTCGGAGGCGTCCCGGCAACGGTAATAAAACAACGATTTCCACAAGAAATTATTCAACGCATACTCAAACTAAACCTTTATGAACTACCTGAAGAGCACTTTGAACAGATAATTCCCCTACTATCAAGCAGCGATATCAATGCATTAGAGCTAGGAATTAAAAACCTTAGCTAATACTGATAATAAAAACGCTTATACCCAAAATAATTCGAGTTGCTTGTAGGCGACAAGTCCAAGAGTCGCTAGCAGCATAGCTGACTATGTGACTGGGGGCAGTGGACGCAGTTAACACCCAAGCAACTTGAAGTATGACGGGTATATATAGATTAATTTATGGCGGTAGCCCTCTTACCGCCCTCATCACAAACGCAAAATCAGCTTTATCTCTTTGATCTGCTAATCCTAAATCAGCCTCTTTCACACACTATTCACCTGCGCTATAACTGGCATAAATTGATTTAAATCAAGTAATCGTTAAGTTGCATTAAAAACTCCTTTTTAAGTAATTGCTGTCGGCCTAACATAAACATGAATATAAAATGCAACTTATAAAGGTGTCATCATTATGTATTGCGTGCAATGTGAACAAACTATCCATACCCCTGCCGGAAATGGCTGCTCTTACGCTCAAGGAATGTGTGGAAAAACAGCTGAAGTTTCAGACTTGCAGGATCTGCTAGTCGCTGTTTTAGAAAGCTTATCGGCATGGGCTGTTAAAGCGCGTGATTTGGGCATCATCGACCATAAGATTGATGCTTTCGCGCCAAAAGCCTTTTTTGCAACGCTGACTAACGTTAACTTCGATACTGACCGCATCATTGGTTACGCTCAAGAAGCGATTGCTTTACGTGATGAGCTAATTGCTCGCTGTAAAACCGTTGATGCTACCGTTCAACTTGACCATCCGATGGCCGATCTTCAGTTAGTCAGCAATAAGCTTCATCAACTGCTGGATCAGGCAACTGAGTTCGCGTTAAACAAAGATAAAGTAGAAATTGGCGATGATATTCATGGCCTGCGTATGTTGTGTTTATACGGTCTGAAAGGCGCAGCAGCCTATATGGAGCATGCTCTGGTATTAGGCCAGTATGATGACAATATTTATGCTGAGTACCATAAGTTGATGGCATGGTTGGGTACTAACCCAAGCGATATGGCAACCCTGCTCGACAACGCAATGAACATTGGCAAAATGAATTTCAACATCATGGCAATTCTCGACCATGGTGAAACCAGCGTTTACGGTGACCCGACGCCAACGTCAGTGAATGTTAAACCTATCGCCGGTAAAGCCATTCTGATTTCAGGTCACGACCTGAAAGATTTGCATATGCTGCTGGAACAGACCGAAGGCAAAGGCATTAATATCTATACCCATGGTGAAATGCTACCGGCTCATGGCTACCCTGAACTGCGTAAGTATAAACATCTGGTCGGTAACTATGGCAGCGGTTGGCAAAATCAGCAGACTGAATTTGCTAAATTCCCCGGCCCAATCGTCATGACATCTAACTGTATTATCGATCCTAATGTCGGTAATTATGGCGACCGAATCTGGACCCGTAGCATTGTCGGCTGGCCTGGCGTAAAACACGTTGAAGGTGATGACTTCAGCGTTGTTATTGAGCAAGCGCAAAGCCTTGCCGGTTTCCCTTATGACGAATTAGAACACATGATTACCGTTGGCTTTGGTCGCCAAACGCTGCTGAATGCCGCTGATACGGTTATCGATTTAGTTTCTCAAAAGAAACTGCGCCATGTATTTCTGGTGGGTGGCTGTGACGGTAGCCGCGATGAGCGTAGCTACTATACCGACTTTGCCCGTAGCGTTCCCCAAGACTGCCTGATTATGACGCTGGCCTGCGGCAAGTATCGCTTTAACAAACTCGATTTTGGTACTCTTGAAGGCCTCCCTCGCCTGCTGGATGTCGGCCAGTGCAACGACGCGTACTCAGCGATTATGCTGGCCGTTAAGCTGTCTGAAAAATTAGGTTGTTCAGTCAATGAATTACCGCTTACTCTGGTTCTTTCTTGGTTTGAACAAAAAGCCATTGTTATCTTATTAACCCTGCTATCCCTTGGTGTAAAAGATATCTACACCGGACCTACAGCACCGGGGTTCCTGACGGATAATCTGATGGGCGTCCTGAAAGACAACTTTGGCATGCGCTCTATTACAACGGTAGAACAAGATATGAGCGATATTTTAGGCGCATAATTTCGACTTCATCTCTACGGGTGCGATTCAGTTCGCACCCGATAACTCAAGGTTCATGATATGACCATGCCAACCCCTCTGTGCCCGAATCCAATGCAAATTCATAGCATTCATCAGGAAACGGCCGACGTCTGGACCCTTGAGCTTATCGCTCAAGATTTTTATCCCTATTTGCCGGGCCAATACGCGTTAGTCAGCATTCGCGACAGTGATACCTCGCTGCGGGCCTATACTATTTCGTCTTCGCCCGGACTCAGCCGATTTATCACACTAACAGTGCGCTGTTTGACCGGCGGTGAAGGTTCAACCTGGCTAACTCACGAAGTAAAACCAGGGAATACGCTTTGGCTTTCTGATGCTCAGGGAGAGTTTACCTGTGCCAACAAAGCGGATAACCATTATCTGATGTTGGCCGGTGGCTGTGGCGTTACGCCGATTATGTCCATGAGCCGTTGGATATTAGCCAGGCAGCCTGACAGCCATCTTATTGTATTTTACAACGTACGCAGCCCGTCTGACGTTGTCTTTGCTGAAGAATGGCAGCAGCTTTCAAATCGTTACCCGCAGCAGCTAACCCTGCATCTTATGTTTGAAAATGATGCAGTTGAAGGACAGCTATCCGGACGTATTTCACAGCAACTATTAGCAGAGAAAGTGCCGGATATCGCCCAACGAACCGTAATGACCTGTGGCCCGTCGGCCTATATGAACGCCGTTGAAAAAATCAGCTTATCGATGGGCGTCCCTAATGAGCGTTTCCATAAAGAACAGTTCCATACTGCGGCTGAATGTATTAGCGGTGACGAACCGCAAATTAGTCTGATTATCCGTAGCCTGAATCAAACCTTTACCACACCGGTAGGCACTACGCTGCTATTTGCTCTTGAACAAAACAAAGTTCCGGTGATCGCTGCCTGTCGGGCTGGCGTATGTGGCTCATGTAAAACGAAAGTCATCAAAGGTCAGTATACAACGACCAGCCAGATGTCACTGACTCAGGATGAAATTGACCAAGGCTATGTATTAGCCTGTAGCTGTCAACTGCAAGGCGATACCGAACTGGCATAGCGGATTTAATTAAGGCGTTATTCCGGCTTATAGGCCACTGGCCGGGTAATTTAAATTATTTTCAGCGTAGATTTTGCCCGCATAATCAGTATCGAAATATTGATTTTACCTAGCGGCCGAAGGGTAACGTTTTTAAGTTTACTCAAGGTGTTAATCATTAACGTTAGTCATCAATCTCAGGAGCCGTTCTGGTTATTCAGATTGATGACTAAGTGGTTTAATTTGAGTTCAGCGTGGATTTCGTCCGCATAATCAGCATCGGAATATAAATTTTTCCTAGCGCCCGAGGGGCGACCTTTTTATGCTTACTCAAATTGTTAATCATTAACGTTAGTCATCAATCTCAGGAGCCGTTCCGGCTCCTCAGACTGCTGACGAACCCCATGTTTTTACGTGGGGTTCGCTCTTTCTAGCGACCGAAGGTCGCGATCGCGATATTTTTTTGCCTACATTCATTTTGTCTGTTTAGAGCCCTTGATAGCTTCATTATCAGCTGTAACCTCATCCAGTACTGCTCATAAAGCCAAAAAAACGCCACCATCAGCGCTATCTTCTTCATATTCTGCGCTGCAGCCGCCAGAAGACACTGCATCTGCACTTTCATTAGTCCACGGAACCGGGCATAACGATGACCATGATGTTGTTTTGCATCCGCGAAGCTGCGTTCTACTGTTTCCTTGCGCCGTTCATATATCTTTTTGCCCCATTTGGTTAGCCGTAACTCATTCGCCGTTTCCTTCGCCTCTTCCCACACATGTCGGGTGATGGTTTTTTGAGCTTTTCTATTTTGGGTGCATGAACTTCTACGCTCACACCACTGGCACACTGACG
>NZ_ATYS01000059.1 GCF_000427805.1 Budvicia aquatica DSM 5075 = ATCC 35567
TGTCCCAGTAGGTTACGGCTAATGGAATAGCCGGTTATGTCATTGATGATGCTTTGCATAACAATATTTCAGGCGACTTCTTGTCGCACATCGTTAATAACGATCAATTGTAGTGAGAGATACAAAAGAGAATCATCTGCGTAAAGCCTTAACCCCGATTAAGGGTTGGCCAGTGATGTTGCTTGGCGGCAAACTATTTCTATTTAGAGGCGATGAAGATACGCGGGGATATGTCAAGTTAAGGGGGGAGTTATCTGGCTAAAGAGCGAAGTAAAATCAGTGAGGATGGTGAACGCAATTTCGGATGCAGTCAGCGCTGAGTATTTTCTTACCATACAGACCGGATCACATTTATGTATTCAGTCGTCCAGTAAGTGACGTATTCCTCTTTTCTTACTTACTATAAGATTTCAAATGACTTCACATGAAAATTGGTACCTGCATCTGCCCTTAAGGGATGGATTACGGTTGCTTGCTATCCAACGAAAAGGAACATGCAAAATCATTTGCTTCACGTAACGCCCAAGGGCATCTCATTTTGGGGTTAACCGCACAGCGCGACCCTGGCGGTGAATATCGCCGTCACCTCTGTAATAGGTCATTAGTTTTCCACCAGAAAACACAACATAGCAGGCCTTGGTTTGAGCATACCGATACCAGTTTATCGGAGCATGGGCGCGAACACTGCCCTTACGTCAATGTGGCCGTTGAAGAGGTTGCCACTGTTGAAGCCTTGAGAGTTTTCCTACCGAAAGTACTCCCGTTGGTACAACGGGGTCATTGGCACTGTAGCGGCTGCGGTCATGCGTACTATGGTGAAAAATACTGCCTGGCTTGTCAGCATGGCGCTAAAAGCTAGGTTGTGGTTATAGGCTGAAGCAGGAAAAGACCTACCCGCGCTATTTCTTTGGCATTTATCCCCCTCAATATTAGTTATCACGATGCCAGCAGGCGTTGTCTTGGCGGCTATCTATCGTTGATGGCAAAGGAGAACCCTCCATGTGAATGCTCAAAGTTTCTATTACTTACGATGTAACCAACAAAATTGTTTCCGCTAAGCAATATCAGCAGACAGCCAACAGACGTATTTCTGTACGTCTCGCGGTTGTCCGTTAATTTGGTGCAACAACCTGAATGTAAAATCGTGGTTTAGCCATGACCTATCCAGTGTTCCAGTAGAGCAACTTCGTGGTTGTGCTTATTATGACCCTGAGGTCAAAAGCAATGAACGACTGGCAAAATTACGCAACATAGTACAGACATTGTCACCAGTCGTCCCGACCAAACATTGGCATTGCAGTTGGTATGATGGAACACATACCGGGGCAAAGCCCTGCAAGCGGTGTCATACCGATATTTATTGTCAACCTATCCAATCTGGCGCTTGAATTTTTAGGCGTGATAGTGAGTCATCCCCAGAGATTGCGGGAACAGTGACATATAGTCCAACACAAGCGTTTTGCTGCCAGTAGTGAAGACTCTCCGTGGCAAGGGAACGGTTCTTAAGCTGGTCATGCTAGGCTTCGTGAGTTAAAGCTCACTGATTTATAACATCGTTCACGACCTTATCTATCTGAGAGCCTGCGCTACGACTTAAAGACTAAAGCGTTACATTCAGATGATATTTATCCTGAGTGAATAGGTCGAGCAAGTTACTTGGCAAAAGAATTGACTAAGCAATACTGTGACGGTGAATGTCACTTTGTTTGCAGTCGCCAATAGCGAGCTCCATTGCACCTGACTCTGCATTGCGGGTGCATCATCCCGTTTCTATTCCAATTATTGTTAATGCGATAGGTCAATGAAATTTGTGAGTAAGCTCTGATTTTGGTTATTTTATTTATTGATATTAAAATAAAATTGTTATTTTAATGTTAATTTATTGTTTCTGATTAGTACTGGGATTGAATGCGGAAAGTCATAATGCTTTTTCTACAAGAGGTTTGTTTGCTTCAACGATGAGGTTTGGCTTGATAGTGGAACACGCTGGCTTAAACGCAACTAAGGCTCCAGCCATAATCGACTTCACATGACTGGGCATGAACGCATAAAGCGGCGAATGTTGGCTCGGAAACTCAGGGGTAACGATTTGGTCAGGTAATCCAATCAGTATGCATTCGACAAGCAATTGCGATGTACCAGTAAACAAGGGTTCAGGTACCACTGACAGTCGAGGTGGCCTGACGGAGGATGTGTCAATACTACTCGGTGCTGTTTGCTGGTCAAAATTCAACGCTGATTGACAGCTATTGAAATAGGTTAGTCTGTTGGAGCGTAGGACAGAGTGCCCCCGTCACTACGTCATTAATATTCGAAAAGTAATCTATGCCTGAGTTCCTCCCAACAGAACGTACTAATGTGCGCTTTTTCGCGGCTGGGACGATCATCTGTTGTAAGTGAATGTCTGCAAGGGGACGATGTCATGGTCGTAAAGTCTGAACCGATAAGTCAGGCGTGGCACACGCTATTGGCTGAGATTAACCAGAGTGTGGATTATCACCGTTCAAAGGTAACTTATTTGTGCTGGGTTGATCGTGTCTGTGTGGTTATTTTTCTGATTTTTTTAGTGTTGTGCGGGGTGTGGGGATTTATCTATGGACTGGATCAGAGACTGATGGCGGTATTTTTCGCGGTCTCAGTGGGGGCATTCATCGTTGCCCGGCGACTCAGTCGTCAGGTGCGCCGACATATTGACGGGTTGGACCAATTGATCCTCTTGCAGACGTGGGCCTCTGGCACCCAGATGACTGCGGATAATTTGACCTACTTGTCTCAGCAATGCCAGCGTATTGGCGGCAAGGAACCCGCGACTACATCGAATGGATAGAGTTTGTGTTAGTTGAACTTTTTCGTTTTAAATGATCCGTTATTTTTTAGGTTATCAGTATCAGATACCGGGTGATCAATATCTAACTGGTTGTTAGCCGTATTATTTACTCACGAACATTCATATTTACTCTGATTTTAATTACTGTGATGGCTATTGGTTAGAAAATATTTAACATCCTTCTTAAGCTGAGCTGGAAATTTTATGGTTATTGTTCTTATTAAATGTCTTTTCAAATCGACACTACCTATTTTATTTCTGCTGTCGACGATGGTGCGGGCTGACGGTTCTGAAAAAATAATGGTGATCCCATTTAGCCTTGACCTAGACTATTCTACGCCAATGGCTGTGCTTGAAATGAATGGATTACGCGCACGTTTTATGATTGATACAGGCTCAGTGACTGCGTTGCATTTAAATGAAGTGTTTATGTCTCAGATTAGCGGCTTGGTGATGGATGAAGGCAAAGAACGTAGTACTGACGCAACCGGCGAAATTTTTTACAATCACCGTTTCCATTTTCCTTCACTAACCGTAAACGGCATGACATTTAAAAATATTCATGGCGTTTCGCTTACACCTTGGGGGTTAACGCTGGGAGAATCAACCAATCGACCAAATACGATGGTGATTGGCCTTAATCTGTTTCATGATAAAGTCATTCGCCTTGATTATCATCAAAGGCGCGTGATTGTCGGTGAAAGCCTCGAGTCCATTGGCGTTAAGCCAAGCGAGGAATGGGTTTCTCTGCCACTACTCATGACCGCCGATGGTATCATTGTGACACTCTCCATAGGGGGCAATGATTACGCTTTTATTTTAGATACAGGAGCGTCAATTTCTGTGTTTTGGAAAGATCATCTTAAGTCATTGTTGTGGCGCGAGCAGTGCAATATTTTAGGTGACAAGGCTACTGAAGATGAATTGAACGCAGCAGATTGTGTCTCGTTAACGCTAAACGATACAGGAGCCAAAAAAGTCAAAACTCCTGTGCTGTTACTCAATGGAAATTTCTCACACCTCCCTTTCGATGGTCTTCTCGGGACGACATTTTTAGATGAGTACGAAACAGTTATCGATTACCCAAAACAACGTTTACTCATCAGAACCGCGAGGTAAAGACTACGTCGAATTCCATAAAGGTACAGAGTGAGCAGCCTGAGCAATACTGAGTCTGATCACTTTGACGAAGCACGAAAACGCGGGGTGACGATTTCCGTTTAATAGATCTGTGTTTCATACTGAGTAACCAACATGTCAAGATAATCGGCCCATTTTTGTAACCAGACTTTATACTCAGCCTCATAACCATGAAGATTGTATGTGCCTTCTATACCTTTGTGGGAGTGGCCTAAAATAGCCTCTGCGACTTCACTGGAGCATCCAAGACGAGATAACCCAGTACGAACTGGTTCTGCGTAGGTCATATGGAGTCCAGTGAGGAATATGAATCATATGCCCACTCTCTCGTAACTTATTTCCAGCAACATTCAAAAAACATAGTGAATCGGTTTGCGAGTTAGTCTGGATGGAAATACATACAGTTCATTATTTGAGATAAGAGACTGAAGAAATTGGATTGCTTGGCTGGATAATTGTACGTGACGTTCCATTTCGTTTTTTGTTTCTCTAAGTCATCCAAATGAGGCGCTGACTTACCGCATCGCCCGGTATGACTTATTAGAAGAGCTAGCCTGCTTATCAGCTCGTGCTGGCCGACGGCATACCGAGCTGCCTAGAAGCCATCGTTAGACAATAAGGACACGATTGCAGGCAATGCGCCTCAACAGTCCTAGCATCCTAGACGATCCTCTAAAATAGCATCAATCCCCCTGCTCCGGCATTAACTAATAGTGGCTGACCGGAGCAGTTTGGGTTCATCATTAGACAGTCATTCACCGTCACGACGGAACGCTGATAGTTGGTGATTGAAGTGGATGTCAATTTTATGATTAAGTACAATATTAAGTCGGGAATTCGCTTTAAGGTTGATGACTACCTCAAGGTAATAATTTTCCTCAATACCTTGCGCAATAACGCGACTTCGTCCTCACTGAAATCGCTGAGCATTGCGTCCTGTTGCTTAGCGGCGATATCCCACAGGGTTTCAGCTTGTTCAATTCCCGCTTCAGTCAGGTGATAGCCATTTCCGGTGTTAGCGACCATACCTTTACGGCGTAGGTTTTCTTCAGCTTCTTCAATTTCCCGGGCTGGCATGGCGACTTCCGTTAGCAGGCGGTCCATATCGAGTTCGGCGTCATTTTCCAGCACCATAAGCATTCGGGCTTCGCTGGTACGTAATCCGCTGGAAAGCTGCTTGGGCTGATAGTTGGCCTGATAGCTGCGCAGTGCCTGAGTTAACAGATAGAATACGTTATGTTTTAACCTCCCCGCCATGGCGCTGTCCGTAGCGCAACACTCTTCTTTCTTTTGTAGCCGGGGATAGGGCAGAACCATTGAGTAAGCTCCCTGATGGTAAAGCAGCGGGGCACGGCCACAGTCATCGAATGCCACGACTTTCCCGATCATAATCCAGTGGTCTCCGCCGTCGACCAGTTGATGTTTTTCGCACTGAAAACGGGCAGAACAGTCGCTTAACAGCGGTGCTCCGCCAAGCCCAACGGCATAAACGACGCCGGAAAATTTATCGTCCTGAGCGCGGGCGAACTGATTGGATAAATTCATCTGGTCGGCGGCCAGTACGTTAACGGCAAAGTGGCTGGCCCGATCAAAAACCGCATAGCTATGGGCTCGTTTATCAATGCTCCACAGAATCAGCGGAGGATCCAGCGAGACGGAATTAAAGCTATTCGCGGTTACACCAACTTGAGTACCGTCAGGTAAGGCCGCCGTTACAATGGTGATCCCGGTGGCAAAATTACCCAACGCTCGGCGAAAGGCTCGCGGATCTGCAACATTATCAATAGAGTCTGTCATGTTGATTATTCCTTATTAAACCATGGTTGGATCGGGTTCCAGACCCATTAGCTCACGGCCAAGAATTTGGGCACAAACATCGTAGTCGGTATAGGCATGGGCCGCAGTCATATGGGAATCCCGGAACAGGCGCTGAATTTCGTTATGTTCCATCCAACTGGTTGCTCCGGCCGCCGTGAACAAGCGGTCAACGGCGGCAATGCACATTTTTACCGCATAGGCCTGATTAGTACGCCAGTTGGTTAACGTGGCTCGGCTCGGGTACTGATGATTACGACCGTGTTCTGCATGCTCTTGCCAGGTTTTCTCCAGAAATGCCCGGGCCGCAGCAATTTGATGGGTTGACTCAGCAAGACGCATCAGCGCAGGAGTTGCTGTTCCTACGCTGGCTCCGGTATAGGCGCGCACGCGTTTTTGGGTTTTTTCTTTAAAGGCCACCAGCATGCGCTCGGCTACGCCAAGGCTGATAGAGGCAAACCCGCAGGCGAAATAGGGTCGGTAAGGAGTATAGAAAATATCGCTGTCTGGGTAGAGGCCAAATCCGCTGGAGCTGCCTTCCATCATATCTTTTGCTGCTTCAATGCGGTAATTAGGAATAAAGGCATCTGTCAGCACCAGCGTCTTTGAACCGCTACTGCGCATGCCAACAGCATACCAGTCATCACGGATCTCATAATCACTGCGCGGCACTACGCCAAAGCTGTAAATCAGTTCACCTTTGGCGTTGGCTCTGCGCATACCTACAATCGCCCATTCCGCGTGATCGCAACCGCTGCTCCAGCCCATTTCGCCGCTCAGATAAACGCCGCCGTTGCCTTCTCTGATGGTGCTGAATGGTGCAATACTGCTGCTGGCGGTTGCATCAGGGTTATCACCCCAGATTTCATCCTGCAGTTGCCGAGAGAACATAGCTAACTGGTGGCTATGGGTGCACAGTAGGCTGAATGCCCAACCGGTTCCCCCGCAGGTACCGGCCAAAGCGGCAACACAGTCGGTAAACTCCGGCAACGAAATTTCCATCCCGCCATATTGCTTCGGCTGAAATACCCGATGCATGCCAATGCTTTTAAGCAGAGCAATATTTTCATCCGGTACTTTTCGTTCCAGCTCAGCACGCCCCGCATTGGCGGCAATTACCGGTAAAATAGTCTTCAATTTATCGAGCATCGGATTTTCTTTGTTCATTATCAGCGTGCCTCCGTAGTGAGTCATAAGACTGTCAGCAAAACCTGACGGCCTGTAATGTTAAATGTTATTTGATTGTTTTATTTTTGTTTCCATATTGAAGCAATTAAACCAATAACAAAGAAGACATTTTCGAGGCAATGACGGGTACTTTTCACGGGCTGACAGGATTAACCGGTTTGCTGTATTGATTTATTGGCGATGAAAAGCGAGGGGGAAAGCGGGAAGACGTGATGTTAAGCATCGATTGTTCCGTGAACGCTAAGCCTCCGATATTTTGGCCCGGCTCAGTCGGTAGTCGGTCGGAGAACTTCCGGTCATCCGAATAAAAAAACGGGAGAAATAGGCCGGATCTTTGAACCCCAATTGATAAGCGATGGTATGAACTGAGTCAGCCGAAAACAGTAGTGATCGCTTAGCTTCGCTCACCAGTCGCTCAAAGATTAGGCGTTTAGGGGGAAGGTTAGAAAATCGCCGGCACAGATCGTTCAGGCGCGACTCAGTAATCCCGATGAGTGCGGCATAGTGCGGTACGGTAAAGTGCTGCCGATAATGCTGGCCGATCAAAAAGTTAAAGCGCTGGAACAGTTTGATATTACCCTTAACGCGGCATACCGATGATTCTAACTGTTCGATATTTCTCAGAAACTGAATAAATAGCGCCTGCGACAACAGCGTCAGCGTTTCGCCCCGCAGAGTATCCTTGCGCTGAAATTCATTGGCGATCATTTGCCAATAGTTTCTGATGGTGTTCAGCTCATCATCATGACCGGACAGTGACTGGCAAATCGCCGGGAGATTCAGGGCTCCCTGATTACCGGGGTAAAGCTTTTCCAACAGCGGCCAGACTAATTCCTGACGGATAGTCAGTACGTGACCATCGCTGTCACATTTTGTATTAAAGGTATGAGGTATTGACGGCGGCGTGATAATAAACAGCGGGGCATGTACCGAATAGTGCTGGTCATCGAGCTGTAGTTCGATTTGTCCGCTGTCGAGAAAATGTACCTGAAAATAACAGTCATGCCAGTGAACCTGCATATCCCGGCCAAAGAACTCAGCCAGACGGGCAAATGATTCGTAGTGAACGTCCCGCGATTCATAGCGGGCGTCGTACACTTTGCTGATATCAATGTTAGGGATAAACGCGGCCTGATGATGTTCATTGTCACTCATGGTTGCCTCCCTCTATGTATTAGATATTTATTAAATAACTATCAAATAGCTATCTGATGCTCAGCACTAAGCAATAAAACGGCAGGCCATAAGCCAGCCCGCCATTGGGTTAAACCGTTACGGCGTTGCCCTCGGTCTGGATTTGTTCATCGGAATAAACCAGATAACCAGTGCGCCAATCAGCAGTAGACCGGCAACAAAATACAGCCCGGACGAGAAACTGCCGGTCTGGTCTTTGAGCCAGCCAATCAACAATGGGCTAACGCCGGAGCCAATATTGCCGGTGGCGTTGATCACCGCAATGCCAACGGCCCGGGCTTCTATGCTGATCGACTGATCCGGCGTAGTCCAGAAAATGGCCATGGCAGTGAATGAACCAACCGAAGCCATAATAATGCCGGTCAGTTGAATTAGCGCATGGTTAGTCAGCGAGGCCAGAATCCAGCCGAATGCGGCAAAGACGTAGGGTAGCACGGTGTGAATTTTACGTTCCTGCAGCCGGTCGGAACGTTTACTCCACCAAATCATGCCGCCGATAGTACAAAACTGCGGAATAGCCGCCAGAATGCCAATGGTGACGTTGCTGCTACCGGTGTTAAAGCTTTGTAGAATCTGTGGCGTCCAGATATTGATGGCGCTCAGGGTATTAGTCAGACAGAAGTAGGCAAAGGTGTACATCAGGATAATCGGGGTGAAAATTTCACGCCACAGGCTTTTCTTTTGCATTGCGCTGTAGCTATTGGGGCCTTCCGGCTGAACCAACGATAGCTGGTCGGCATCCATCATATCCTGCAGGCATTTTTTGTCTTCATCGGTCAGCCATTTAGCCTTAGACGGCTTATCATCCAGATAAAACCAGACCACTACGCCCAGAATGACCGAAGGAAAGCCTTCCAGTAAGAACAACCACTGCCAGCCTCTCAGATCAAACATGCCGTCTAGCGTCAGAATATAACCGGAGGCCAGTGAACCAAAGGCCATGGTGACCGGCATGGCTATCATAAACAGCGCATTGGCTCTGGCGCGGAAATAAGCCGGAAACCAGTAGGTCAGATAAACCAGAATTCCGGGTAAGAAACCAGCTTCGGCAATACCCACCAGCATCCGTAATATATACAGACTGGTCGGCCCGGTGGCAAACATGGTGGCGGTTGAGGCAATACCCCATAGCACCATGATGGTGGCTATCCAGCGCCGGGCACCGACAATGCCTAACATCACATTACTCGGAATACCGCATAACACATAAGTGACGTAAAACAGGGTGGCGGCAAGACCGAACATGGTGGAGCTAAGCCCCAGATCTTTACCCATGGTTAATCCGGCGAAGCCGATATTAATCCGGTCAAGAAAGGAGAAAACAAACAGAATAAATAAAAAAACAATAACTCGGCGAAATAGCTTTTTAATTACCGCCTGTTGTTGTGGGGTATGGTTTTTGTGCTGCATGGCCGGTGAACCGGCGCCTCCGGCATTGCCTGGCAGAGATTGAATATTATTCATAGGCTTTTCCTGAGCGTGTTGACCTACCGGAGGTAAGGCGACACTCCACTCCTTTTATTATTTTCTCAATAAACAGGGCGGCTAATACACCGCGTTTTTATCGCTGGTTTCCGGTGATGAGGAATCCGGCCTTTCAGTCTGAGCAGACAAAGGGTAAAACTGTTTCGCCAGTGCTTCGGCGGCTTTGCAAAGTAAGGTGGTATCAACCCCGACCGCCACAAACAGCACACCTAATGACAGGTAATGCCGGGCCATATCCTGTGTGGCCATCAAAATTCCCGGCGCTTTATTCGCGGCGATAATCTGGCTGATGGCGCGTTCAATGGCTTGTTGAACCTCAGGGTGGTTGGGTTGACCGGGAAACCCCATGTCTGCCGATAGATCTGCCGGACCGATAAATACGCCATCAACGCCTTCAACGGTGAGGATTTCCGCGAGGTTACTTAGCCCGAGGCGGGTTTCAATCTGCACCAGTACGCACATCTCACTATCGGCCTGATCAAGGTAATCGGTGATTCGATTCCAGCGAGACGCTCTGGCCAATGCACTACCCACGCCGCGAATACCGTTGGGCGGATAACGGGTAGACTGTACCGCCAGTCGTGCTTCTTCTGCGCTTTGTACCATCGGTAACAGAATTGTCTGAGCGCCGATATCCAAAATTTGCTTAACCCTGACCGGATCGTTCCACGGTGGCCTGACGACCGTCTGAGAAGAATAGGGGGCGATAGCCTGTAACTGACCGAGTATGGTTTGCAGATCGTTAGGAGCATGTTCTCCGTCGATAAGCAGCCAGTCAAAACCGGCTCCGGCCAATAGTTCTGCGCTATAAGGGCTGCATAAGCCCAGCCACAGGCCAATTTGTGGCCGCTTTTCATCCAGCGCCCGCTTGAAGTGATTTATGGGTAGTTGCATGGTCCGCTCCTTATACAAACCGACAGCTGATAGAACCCATCGGGCCGTAGTCCACGTGGAAGGTGTCACCGCGATTTGCTGCGACCGGGCGGGTAAAGGAGCCGCCCAGAATGACCTGACCCGCTTGCAGATGAACGTCATGAGGCGATAGCTTGTTTGCCAGCCAGGCTACTCCGTTAGCCGGGTGATTTAACACTGCTGCGGCAACGCCGGATTCTTCAATCACGCCGTTACGATAGAGCAGGGCGCTTATCCAACGCAGGTCCAGCGCATCGGGTTTAATCGGCCGACCTCCCATAACCACGCCGGCGTTGGCGGCGTTATCTGAAATGGTATCGAATACCTTACGCGGCCTTTGGCTTTCCGGATCGATGTTGTGACAGCGGGCATCGATGATCTCCAACGCCGGAATAACATAGTCAGTAGCGTTATATACATCGAACATCGTGCAGTTCGGGCCGCTTAGTGGTTTTGCCAGAATAAATGCCAGTTCAACTTCAATGCGCGGCACGATAAAACGGTCAATGGGAATGTCGCTGCCATCGTCAAAAAACATATCGTCCAGCAAGGCCCCGTAGTCAGGCTCACTGATTTGAGAACTGTATTGCATTGCCTTAGATGTCAGACCAATTTTATGGCCTTTGAGCGTTCTCCCCTCTGCAATTTTCATTGCCACCCAGGTGCGCTGAATGGCGTAGGCATCGTCTAGCGTGATATCCGGATTCTGTAGGGAAATCTGCCGGATTTGCTGCTGCTGTTGCTCCGCCTGATTCAACTGCTGAGCCATACGTGTAATAGTTTGTTGATTTAACATTGAGATTTCCCGTTGAGATCCAGCCCGCCAAAACAGAGGTATTTAACTTCCATATAGTCTTCAATACTGTAACGCGAGCCTTCCCGGCCCATACCGGACTGTTTGATACCGCCAAACGGGGCCGATTCGTTTGAAATAATGCCTTCGTTAATACCGACCATGCCGCACTCCAGCGCTTCGGCTACGCGATAAATACGTCCGATGTCTCTGGAATAGAAGTAAGCGGCCAGGCCCGACTCCGTCTGGTTTGCCAGACTAATAGCCTGCTCTTCGGTCTGAAAACGGATAATTGGTGCCACCGGGCCAAAAGTCTCTTCGTTAGCAATCAGCATGTTCTCAGTCACCTCAGTCAGCACTGTAGGCTGAAAAAACAGTCCGCCCCGGTGGTGAAGTTCACCACCGGTGAGCACCTTGGCGCCATGCAGTTTGGCATTATCGATATGAGACCGTACTTTGGTCACGGCGGCAGCGTTGATAAGGGGGCCCTGCTGGAAGTCACCTTCCTGAGCAGGGCCGACCTGTAATGCGGCAACGGCGGTAGCCAGTTTTTGGCTGAATAATTCATAGACTGAATCCTGAACCAGCAAGCGATTAGCACAGACGCATGTCTGCCCACTGTTGCGAAATTTTGCAGCGATAGCGCCGGTGACTGCCGCGTCCAGATCGGCATCATCAAAGACAATGAACGGTGCGTTACCGCCCAGCTCCAGCGACATTTTCTTCACCGTAGCTGCGCACTGAGCCATCAACAGCTTGCCGACGTGGGTAGAACCGGTGAATGAAAGCTTGCGCACCACGGGGCTTTGAGTGAGCGCTTTGCCAATAGCGACGGCATCGGTGCCGGTAACGACGTTAAATACCCCATCAGGGATCCCGGCCTGCTGAGCCAGAGCGGCTAGGGCTAAAGCCGAAAGCGGCGTGTCCGGTGCGGGTTTTAGTACCACGGTACAACCCGCAGCCAACGCTGGTGCTACTTTGCGAGTAATCATGGCGTTAGGAAAATTCCATGGCGTAATTGCGGCAACAACGCCTACCGGTTGTTTAATGGTGGTTATCCGCCTGCCGGGCAGAGGAGAAGGGATAGTCTCACCATAAGTTCTCTTACCTTCCTCGGCAAACCACTCAATAAAGCTGGCACCGTACAGAATTTCACCCCTGGATTCGGCCATCGGTTTTCCCTGCTCCAGACTGAGCAGTTCGGCCAATGGTTCCTGATGGCGAATAATCAATTGGTACCATAGCTGCAAGTACTGACTACGCTGCTTAGCGGTAAGCTGACGCCACTCGGGTAAGGCTTTTCGGGCTGCATCGATAGCCGCCAGCGTTTCCTGTTCGCCCAGGTTACTGACTTCGGCAATAACTTCACCGTTAGCTGGATTGGTAACGGCAAAGGTGGTTTTATCGTCGGCGTCGCACCAGTGGCCGTTAATGAATGCCTGTTGGTAAATAAATTCTGCTAGCATTATTGGCCTCCTTTGTCAGACGAGACCGAGTTAACCGAGGCTGTGTCAAAAAGGGCGTGGACGTTATTTTGCTTAAAGTTAAATTCAGCATCGAGCTCAACCATCTCAAAAGAAATAGCCAGATAACGTTCTGCCATCAACGGTGCAAAGTGCTGTTGAATCAAAGTAAACAACGACTCAGCTACCCGTTTTTTACTTTCCTGACTTCGTCCGTGTCCGATTTTTAACGTCATATGAACAAAGGCATAGTCATGGGCCCCGTCGGCCATTTGCCATGTATCCAGCCAGATAGCCCGGCAGCGCACGCCAGCCAGCGGAAAAATCCCGCTTGCCGCCAGATTCTGGCTAACCTTGGCGAACAGTTCGGGCAACTGGGCCTGCTCGCGGATATTGTCGGTACATTCGGCGTAAAAGTGTGGCATATCGCCTCCGGTTGTAGCGATGCCCTGCAGTTCAGCATATTGCGGGCATCAGTTGATTAAGCGGCTTTTTGGTTGATATCGGCAGGTAATGGGAAGATCGCGTTAACCTGACCGGTGCCTGAACTAGGGAACAGATCGGTGACAAATTCCACTTTGCCGTCGTATTTATCCCAACCCAGCAGGCCTAACAACATTACAGTATCGTGCATATTACCTTCGCCGAAGCAGTATTGAGCATATTCGGGTAACATCGCACAGAATTCTTTAAAGCGGCCTTCTTTCCATAGCTTGACCACGCGCTCATCCATCTGGCGGTCAAATTCACGGGTATAGCTGTGCATGCCTTCTTCAGCCCGGCGATCGTCAATAAAGCGATGGGACAGTGAACCGCTTGCCAGAACCGCGACGGTTCCGTCATAGTTTTTGATCGCGTTAAGAATGGCTTCGCCCATGCGACGGCTGTCTTCAAAATCATGCACCGTACAGAAGGCGGAAATAGAAATGACCTTGAAATGTTTGTCCTGATTCATATAACGCATTGGCACCAGCGTGCCGTATTCCAGATTTAAACTCGGAATATTATGCGCCTGAGCTCGAACGCCTAATTTACGTGCCTCTTCAGCAATCATCTGACCTAATTTAGGGTTACCGTCATAGTCAAAGCTAATATCGCGGATAAAATGGGGCAGCTCATTACTGGTATAAATGCCGCTGAAACGGTCGGTACAGTTAATATGATAAGCGCTGTTCACCAACCAGTGAGTATCGAATACGATAATGGTATCCACCCCCAGATCGCGACAGCGCTGGCCAATCTCAATATGCCCGTCAATAGCCGCCTTCCGGCACCCATGATTCTTCCCCGGCAATTCTGATAAATACATCGAAGGGACGTGTGTAGTCTTTGCTGCTAACGCTAAATTACCCATAAGTTCCTCACTAGATTCCTGTCGATCAGAAATCATTAAATTGTCTGGTTATAAAAAGCCCGCAGGCCGCGATGAGTTACGTTCAGGTACAACCACTGACAAATTTTTATTGGTTATTGGTTATTGGTTATTGGTTACGGCTCTTATTTATTAATGAATCACCACCTATGCTGGGCTGTTATCTAAACTACGGTGTCATACTCCCCATCTTGGAATTCCATGATCGCCAAACGAAATACACACATTCTTCATTTCGGCAAACACTTCAAAACTGTATTCACCGCCTTCACGGCCGGTTCCGGAGGCTTTAACGCCGCCAAACGGCTGTCGTAAATCCCGCACGTTTTGAGTATTGACAAACACCATGCCAGCTTCAATGTTGCGCGACAGCCGTAAGATTTTGCTGATGTCCTGCGTCCAGATATACGATGCCAGACCGTACTCAATATCATTAGCCATCTGCAGGCCGTCTTCTTCACTGTCAAACGGGATCAGGCAGGCCACCGGGCCAAAGATCTCTTCCTGTGCCACGCGCATGCGGTTATCTACATCGGCTAATACCGTAGGGCGTAAAAAGTGGCCGCCCTGCAGATGGGCTGGAAGATCGGCCGGTTTATCCGGGCCACCGGCCAACAGCGTCGCGCCTTCTTCCATTCCCAGACGGATATAACCAGAGACCTTTTCCCAATGCTGCTGGCTGATCATAGAACCGAGCTGAGTCGTCATATCCTGCGGATCGCCGACCGTTAGGCGATTGGCCCGTTCAGCGAAGCGCTTCACAAACTCCTGATAGATGCTGCGTTGAATAAAGATGCGTGAACCCGCGGTACAACGTTCGCCGTTGATGGAAAATATGGTGAACAAGGAGGCATCCAGCGCCCGTTCTATATCTGCATCTTCGAAAATCAGCACCGGTGATTTACCGCCGAGTTCCATCGAATACTTTTTCAGGCCTGCACTTTCCATAATTCTGCGTCCGGTCTGAGTTCCGCCGGTAAAAGAGACCGAACGAACATCGTGATGACGCACCAGCGCATCACCGGCAGTGGCGCCATAGCCCTGAACCACGTTCAGCACGCCGGCTGGAATCCCAGCTTCCAGCGCCAATTCGCCTAAATAGTTCGCTGTCAGCGGTGATAACTCCGACATTTTCAGTACCGCGGTATTACCCAACGCTAGACAAGGGGCGACTTTCCACGTCGCCGTCATAAACGGCACGTTCCACGGTGATATCAGCGCGCAAACGCCGACCGGCTGAACCAGCGTATAGTTGAGCATCTTGTCGTCTACCGGATAGGTCTTGCCGTTCATCTGTTGGCAGACTTCGGCAAAAAACTCAAAGTTATGAGAGGCGCGGGGGATCAGTACGTTTTGCGTTTGATGAATAGGCAACCCAGTGTCAGCCGTTTCCATACGGGCAATTTCGGGTACGTGCTTAGCAATTAAATCCCCCAGGCTGCGCATCAGCCGTGCACGTTCTTTCATTGGCAGGCTGGCCCATTTTGGAAAGGCTTGCTTCGCGGCTTCTACCGCCTGATTGACTTCAGCTTCACCGCCTGATGCTACATCGGCCAGTACTTCACCGGTTGCCGGGTTGACGGTCTGGAAGGTCTCTTTACTGGCGACATTTTTACCATTGATCCAGTGGTTAATCATTTGCATGACAGGCTACCTCATATTCAGTTTCACTTACAATCCGGTTGACTAATCGCCCAACGCCTTCAACTTCAACGATAACTTCATCACCGGGAACCACGTCTGACAGGCCTTTTGGCGTGCCGGTGGCGATCATGTCGCCCGGTTGCAAGGTCATGAAATTGCTCAGGTAGGCAATCAGGTACGGGATATCGAAAATAAGATCTTTGGTGGAGCCTTTCTGGCGCAGCTCCCCGTTGACGTGAGTAGTCAACGTCAGATTATGCGGGTCCGGAATCGCTGATTTATCAACGATCCATGGGCCTATCGGGGTTAAGGTATCCCGGCTTTTTACCCGCAAATTCGGGCGATAGTAGTTCTCCAGATAATCACGGATGGCATAATCGTTACATACCGTATAACCACCGACGTATTCCATGGCATTTTCCCGGCTAACGTTACGGGCGGTTTTACCGATGACCACCACCAGCTCCGATTCATAGTGCATATAGTCAACGTTGTCCGGGCGTACCGAAACCTGACGATGCCCGGTTAAGGTGTTAGAAGCCTTGATGAAAATCAGCGGCTCTTCCGGTGCTTTAAACTCAAGCTCTGCCGCATGGTCCGCATAGTTCAGCCCCAGAGCAAACACGGTGCCTTCTGCGGGAGGTAACCAGTCGAAGGTACCCGCAGCCAGTACGGAACCGTTGCTAAGCACGGCCTGTTCCTGCCCATCAATGGTGACCTGATGTGGTTGGCCTTGGTATTGAATACGCGCGTGCTTCATACCGAACCTCCTTGCTGCATAACGATATTGGTTAACTCAGGTAACCCTTGCGCCCGGACGGTAATGCGATCGCCGGGATGAATTTTGATCCGTTGGTGTGGCGTGCCGATAAGAATTTTGTCGCCGGGCTGAAGGGCAGCGAAATCACTCAGCGCGCAGACCAGTTCATGGGCGCCGCGCAGCAGATCTGCGGTATTCCAGCGGTCGGCTTCGACGCCGTTAATATCGGTGCAGACGATCAGTTGGTCGGGGTTAATGGCTAAAACCGCATCACCTATCGGGCAAAAACCGTCGCAGCATTTGGCCTTGATGGCCGGGCGATAAAAGCTGGTCTCCGGCAGGCTGATATCATTAGCCAGCGCGTAGCCGGCAATATATTCGGCAGCCTGCTCTGGTTTAACTCTGCGGGCGGTTTTGCCTATCACAATGGCCAGCGTTGCACCGCTCAGTACCTCTGACTCACCGGAAGGGTAAGGGATAGGCGCCAGATGGCCAATCTGCGTATTGTGCGGTTTAATAAACCACACTGGCGTTTTAGGCAATGTTTGGTAGGGCGGTTGCTGGAAGGCATCACTCCAGGCTGTCATCTGACTGCGATGGTTCAGCGCAACTGCAAACACGTTATTGTTCATGATAAGCAGATTCCTTTAGGGCAAGTTGTACTCATTGAGTTGTTATTTTCATCTCATTAATATGTTAATGATATATTTATAGGGATGTCATGCGGAGATCAAATAAACGTTTAATTGTTGTGATCTATGCAACAAGTTATTTACATAAAAATAATATTTATATTTAATATCAATTAGTTAATTTAATTTATATTGGTTATTCGATTCAGCTGGTGAATTTATCATTAACATTTAATTGAATTTTAAGTGCGGGAAGCGGGTTAACCCGCTAATATGACAATCAATGTCATCGGATAACAGCCCGAAAGCATTTCTGTTCTGCTATCGTATCCGGCGAGGATTTATTTTTACCTGCCATACTGAAGACGTGATATCTGAAGTGAAGGCTTAACTGAGAGTGAAAAGATTTATGCATGAATCTCTGACCATTGCCCTGCTACAGGCCCGTGAGGCTGCTATGGGTTTTTTCCGCCCGGTGCTCAATGAGTATAACCTGACGGAACAGCAGTGGAGGATTATCCGGGTTCTTGCCGAAATGCATTCCTGCGATTTTCATCTTCTGGCCCGCCAAACCTGCATTTTACGCCCCAGCCTGACCGGAATTTTGTCGCGCATGGAACGGGATGATTTAATTATCCGCCTCAAGCCACTAAACGATCAGCGTAAGCTTTATGTCTCTCTGACGGATAAAGGCCATGAGATTTATCAACAGGCCAGAGTGCATGTTGAAAAGGGTTATCGTCAGATTGAGCAAAATTTTTCTGCGGAAAAGTTAGATGAACTGATGATATTGCTGGAGCGGTTTATTGTAGTGGTAGATAAAAGCGGCGACGCCGCTTTATCCATGGACGATAATCAATAAGTCCGATGTTACTCAGGGGCTGATTCAATAAGAAAATATGTATTATCGCAGTCACTCTATGACGAGTTTTTGTGACTTATCTTATATCTTGAATAGCTAAATAAATGCGCTTAGTAGTAGATCACTGAAGGGAACTCAATCCGGTTTGAGCGATCTGCTCAATCGCCAAACATCACAAATCCTCAAAACCGGACCGAGTTATGCAGATCATAGCACCTATCCCTCGAAATGAACGTCTACATATGGAAAAATTGTTCAGAAAACAAAGGACAAAAATCATTCCAGACGTCTTATCGCCATGCTTATGTTACATCGTGGCGAATCACTAACTTATGTCACTAAAACATTATGTGCGGCTCGTTCATCCATCGGACGCTGGATTAACTGGTTCACATTATTTGGCGTTGAAGGTCTAAAAAACCTTAAAGCTGGACGCGCCCAACGCTGGCCGGTTGCGGATATTCTTAAGATCCTGCTGCTGGTACAACGCTCTCCACAGGATTCTTGCTGGCTTCGCTCACGCTGGAGCAAGGAGTTGCTGGCTCCAGCGTCAACCGGTTTTTTAACGTGCTTCTCCATCTCTCCACCTTGCATCAATATCTCAACATGGCGGGTATTGTCTGGCGCAGGGTAGCACCAACGCTAAAAATCAAAGACCCGCACTATGAGGAAAAGCGGCTTGCTATCATGCTGGCGCTGGTTCAGAAGCAAACGGAACATCCCGTATTTTATCAGGATGACGTCGATATCGACCTGAACCCCAAAATCGGTGCGGACTGGATGCGTAAAGGACAACAGAAACGTATCGCCACACAAGGGCAGAATCATAAGCATTATCTGGCGGGAGAACTGCATTCTGGCACCGTAAAAATCCACTACGTCAGCGATAACAGTAAAAATTCTGATTTATTTTTCAGCCTGTTAGTGGCATTGCGGTACACATACCGGCGAGCGAAAATCATTACGCTGGTTCTTGATAACTACATCATTCATAAAAGCCGTAAAGTGGAGCGCTGGCTGGAAAATAACACTAAGTTCCGGTTGTTGTTTCTGCCGACATATTCACCCTAGCTGAACCCAATAGAGCTGCTGTGGTTATCGTTACACGAAACCATAACGCGAAACCACCAGTGTCGTTATATGTGGCAGTTAATGAAACAGGTCAATCAGTTTATGAGGGTTGCTTCACCGTTCCCTGGTAATCAACACGGACTTGCTAAAGTGGATCATTAATATGCGAAGCTAATGTCGATGTGTACAAGGAGTTTATGAACGGGACTAAAACTCACGTTTCCGGCGTGGATTTTAGTAGCCGAGGTAAACGCCAGTCGGTCGGCGTGGGCGTCGGTGGGACCAATGAATGGCAGAACGGGCGTTATGCGGTATACGGTAATGTTAACTTAATCAGTGCAACCCATAACGTCAGCGATAACTATTCGATTGGCGGCACGGTGGGGGGCGTGTGGGTTGGTAAACATGATGAAAATAGCGGCAATGGCATAACATTGGCAACAGACGAAAAACCGTTCAGACCGACGGTGTTCAGAAGATAAACGGTTGCGAGAATATGGGGATGCTTTACGTTTCAGTTCTTTGGTGCCGCTACCAACCTGACGGCCGATANGCTGCAACCGNACATACCCACACCGTTACCGTGGGCCGGTAGTTTATTACTGAACACTGAATGACTAACAGCGCTGGCGGCTTGCAATATCNATAAAGCCTTCATTCGTAAAATAGAGGAAAACAGAAATGAATGAGTATTAACATCAAAGCGGATTAANGAGTTGGCGGGCTTTCCGGAAAAAAGGTCCGTCATCATATACCATTACTCGCGGGTATTTCCCGTCTCAGNCNAGTAGTGAGGAATATACTGAGTTGGTAGCTAATTCGACGTCANAAGAGCGCGGCAATCACTTCAAATAGTATTGATAACGCCTGTGTCGGTCCATCGAAAAGGATGGATAGGATAGTTAGAAATATAATGAATAACGATGTCGTGAAAATTAATACACTCCGGTTTTTGTTAAATACTTCCTTTAGCACTGCGGTGATTATTCCAGCTATAACGCTCGATACAGCTAGGGTAACAAGAATGGCCATAAGGGCGGCAGCGGTATACATATGAATTTCCCTATAATGTGGTAAGAAATCCCCATATGTCAGGAGGAAGTTATTGCTGGGGCGGCACGACAATAATCGCAGTTATCTCCGCCATGGTCAAATCGACTAAGCGGTGTCATTCCGATATTTATTGCCAACCCATCCAATCTGACGCTTGAATCCTCCTGCGTAGTATGCAAGCTTTAACGAAGCACGGAAACTCGGGGTGACGATTATCGCGGGTGTAGCCTTGAACGGTACAACAACGTCTTACTCATAGTCTTCCTATAAAAGGACATCGCCCTTCACATTGACGATGTGATTCGTCGGCTGGCCCCAGAGAGCTATTTTTAGTTTAAACATGGAGAGGTTCCAAATGGTTAATATCCCACGATGTTCATCGACTGACCGGTCAATACATCAAACATGACGGGTCAGTCTTGGTTAACGTGATAGCTTTCCTTCGTGTAGGGTTGTCTAGTCTAGCGGCTTACCTTTGGTTTCAGGCAGTAACATCGTGACGACCAGCACGACACCATAGGCCCCCCCTGCGAAGATGCCAATGGCGGATGCCAAACTGCTTGTCTGACTCAGATAACCCACCAATCCTGGAAATAATGCGCCGATCCCACGACCTACATTGTAGGTAAAACCTTGTCCGGTAGCACGAACAGCCGACGGAAAGAGCTCGGTAAGAAAGGCACCCATGCCACTGAAGATCCCGGACGCCGAAAAACCGAGCGGGAAGCCCAGAAAGAGCATCTGTGTGTTGGTCAGCTCAAGTTGGGTATACGCAAAAATAGTTATGCATGAAAGCAGCGCAAAGATAATCAAGTTGGCTCGTCGCCCAAGTCTGTCGGTGAGGTAAGCACCGCAGATATACCCCACGAAAGAGCCCAGGATAATCACCATCAGATACCCGCCCGTGCCGATGATGGAAAGATGCCGCTCGGTCTTGAGGAAAGTGGGTAACCAGGTTGTGATCGCGTAATAGCCACCTTGTACACCCGTACAGAGCAACGAGGCTAAGATAGTGGTTTTGAGCAGCGCAGGGGAGAATATCGCCCAGGGCGAAACGCGTTTATCCTTGGCTTTTTGTTCGCGTTGGGCTCTTAGAAACACCTCCGGTTCGGGGACATTCTTGCGTATGTAAAGCACCAGAAGTGCCGGGAGCACGCCAATCCAGAACAGCGAGCGCCAGGCCCATTCTTCAGGTAGGATTGAGAACATCAATGTGTAGAGCAAGGCGGCTGCGCCCCAGCCGATAGCCCATCCACTTTGTACCGTGCCGACCGCTTTACCGCGGTGTTCTGAACGGACAATTTCGCCCATGAGCACTGAGCCGACAGCCCATTCGCCACCAAAACCCAGACCTTGAAGGGCGCGTAATATAAAGACTTGTTCGAAGTTCTGGGCAAAACCGATCAGCACCGTGCACAAGGAGAACCACAGGATCGTGATTTGCAGGATGCGCACCCGGCCATAACGGTCGGCAAGGATACCTGCGCCCCATCCGCCAATCGCGGAGAAAAGCAGGGTGACGGTGCTCAACATGCCGGCCTGACCTTTGTCGATGTGCCAGAGGCCCATCAGCGTAGCGATGACGAAGGTGAACACCATGAAATCCAGGGCATCCAGCGCCCAGCCTCCAAACGCGGCGACGAAGGTGTTTTTCTCTGTCTTATTGAGATCGCTGAACCAACTCATAAATATCTCCTTTTCGGCCTTGTTTTTTGATGCACAAGCCGTTTTTTGTTGTTTTATTCAGAAGCCATAGAGGCGAGCAGGGTTATCGACTAAGATCCGGTTGCGCATCGACTCATCAGGTACCCAGCTTGCAAGCAAGTTGCGTAATCTTCCTGTGTCGGGCATTCGGGACACGGATACATGCGGCCAGTCGCTTCCCCAGACCATGCGGTCGGGCGCGGCTTCGATGAGTTGCTGCGCGAGGGGGGTAACATCGAGATAGTCGTTTTGCCAAGACTCACTGATGCGATAGGCCCCTGACAACTTTGCCCACCATCCATGATCCCTGACTATGTGCAATAAAGCCTGATAACCCGGATGATTGAGCCCCAGAGAGACGGGCATATGCCCCATGTGGTCGACGATGCACTGGCAAGGTAGTTTTTTCATTCGCGGCATCAGTTCCGGCAGTTGTCTCACATCCATCAGGAACTGCATATGCCAACCCAGAGGGGCTATCCTCGATGCTAATGTCTCCATGGCATCGAAGCCGATCCCCCCGCCGAACAGCACGTTGATACGAAGCCCTCTCACCCCGCCAGCGTGCATGTCGAGCAGTGTTTGGTCAGTCACGGCTTGCGTCACCACCGCGATGCCGCGAAGGCATTCAGGATGACGCATCAATACCTCAAGCATGTAGCGGTTATCTGAACCATACACACTGGGTTGCACTAATACACCCCGGCTCATGCCGGTCTCGGTCAGCATAGCCAGATATTTGTCTTCCGGTGCCGGTGGTGGGGTATAGCTGCGATCTTCCACCATGGCATAAACCGGACTCGGAGAAATAACGTGTGCGTGGGTGTCGCACGCCCCTTCGGGAAGGTCGAACTTCGGTGCTTCCTGGCTATCCAATGGCGCCAAACATGCCACGGTTGAACGAATAATTTCGGGAGAGAAATGTGCCATTTGAGCCTCTTTATATGAAAGGGATCCGGGAGTTGACAGAGATGTCCCTTTATTTTCAGGATGACTGAAAATCTGGGATACCGAAAAACTACGCCTTCTTGATAATTAGGTTTGAGATAATTTTGCTCATACCCGTGAGCGATGACGCGTACAATAATGAAAAACGGGTCAGTCACGTTTTATCAAGGCTGCCTCATCTAAAAAACAGGCAGACTGTCGATCCTGATATTGGGTTGTACGACGGAGCCTTCGATTTTCCATCAGAAGTCTCTTGTGCGAAAAAAATCACTAACGAGTGAATGTTAATCGCCAAAAATTACACCGCTAAATTGACAGACATTGCCCTCTCTTTTTCTTAGGCTTTCGTATTATCCTAAGATCAATATTCATCCTATTGACATTTCTATCCGCCAATGAATGGCGAATTTAGCTCTGGGTAGGTACCCAGATTGCCACCCTATGACCTCTTCGTATGTTCTGTATTATTGCGTCCTCCCGCTTTATTTAAAAAAAACATGCAATTGAATTTGGACTCAGTAGTCTGGTTCTGCCCCGTGTGACCGACGGTTATGGGCTACCTGCTGAGTTGCCCCTGACGGAGGATTAACATGGTCGGGTTTAACTGATCAACGTGTGTGACTCCGAGCATCGCCATGTCTCGGTCGACTTCGTCGCGTAGTAAACGAACAGCGTGCAGAACGCCAGCCTGACCGGCCACGGCGGCGGCATAATTAAACGGGCGCCCAATAAATACGGCACGAGCCCCAAGCGCCAGCGCTTTAAGAATATCGCTACCGCGTCGAAAACCACTATCAATCATCACCGGGTAGTCCCCGAGCGCCATCACAACAGGCTCAAGAATACGTAAGGGTGAAACGGCCCCATCAAGCTGTCGTCCACCATGATTTGAAAGAATGATCCCGTCAACCCCCAGCGCCTGAGCCTTCAAGGCATCGTGCACACTTAGGATACCTTTAACCACAAGAATGCCTTGCCATTGGCGTCGTATCTGCGCCAGATGAGTCCAGTTCAGATGGTCACGCGCAGAAAAGTCGCGTAGGACATTTTTGGACAAGATCGGGGCACCCCGGATGGCGAACGTGTTCTCAAAATGTGGCATTCCATGACGGGCCAGTGTCTTCAGAATGTGACCAAATAGCCAACGGGGATGAGATAGACCATCCCAGGCCAGACGCAGGCTTGGGCGTAAAGGTGTCGAGAATCCGGTTCTGATATTATTTTCCCGGTTAGCTGAAACAGGAATGTCGACGGTCACGACTAATGTTTCATAACCCGCCTTGGCGATACGCGTTATCAAGGCTTCGATGCGGGTAGGATCGCCGGGTAGATAAGCCTGAAACCAAGTGCCAGGGGCTGCATCGGCAACCTCTTCAAGTGGGATCAGCGATGAACCGCTCATAATTGAGGGAATATTTTCCTGTTGTGCCGCCGTCGCCAGAACAATATCGCCGCGGTATGTGGACAAGGCGGCGATGCCCATCGGTGCAATCCCGAAAGGTGATGCGTAATCGCGATCAAACAGGCGAATATGTTGTTTACGTGAGGAGACGTCGACCAAAACCCGTGTGGTAAAACCGTAATCATCGAAAACCCGGCGATTGTCTTTAAGTGAATGGTTGTCTTCTGCTGCGCCCTGAATATAGCCAAATATCGGTCGTGGTAAGTGGCTACGAGCAGCGTGTTCAAAATCTGCAAGCGAAAGAATATGGCGTAACTTAGCCGGCAACCCAGCAGCATAACAGCCTGATGGGTCCGTCTGTGTGATAGTGGGCTGATGTAGCGCATTCATTGTCATGTTACACACCTGTTAAAAATAAAATTGAGTCTAAAAGGCAATTATGGCTATAAAAAGCGAATGTTTTGATATAGGTTAATTCGTAAAAATAGAACAGGTGAAAGTACAACATGACACTGAAGCAGCTTGACGCTTTTTACTGGGCAGCCCGATGTGCTAATTTTGCCATTGCGGCTGATCGCCTGCATCTGTCTATTTCTTCCTTATCCAAGCGCATTGTGGAACTGGAAGTCTCACTGGGTTGTGTGCTTTTTGATCGCTCCGGATACAGGGCAGTCCTCACGGATGAGGGACAGCGCCTATTACCTCATGCTATTGCATTGTTGGAGTCTGCGGTAGAAATCCGAAATATCCTTGGTGCAAACGAAGGGTTGTCTGGAGTCTGTACGTTTGGCGTGGGGGAGCTGAGTGCACTGACGTGGCTACCCAGTTTTATTGCTGCCGCTCGCTCGCTTTATCCGCAGTTGCTACTGACACCGCACGTTGATGTCGGCGCTGTTCTTGAGGGACGGGTTAATAAAGGTGAAATGGATTTTGCGGTTATTGCGGGTCGCTCTTCGCGGCAGACTATTCTGTCGCTGCCGATTGCTCAGGCACAATTTGTCTGGATGGCCTCACCGACACTCTTGAATACCGTCGGTACCGTCGCTAATGCTTTGCGACAGGGCGTTCCGTTGATTGCTCTGCCACCGGGTGCAGGTACCAGCCGGATTATTGACGATGGATTAATGGCCGATGGGATTACTTCCGTGACACGTATCAATTGCAACAGTTGGGGGGCTATTGCCGGCATGCTCGTTGCCTCGGTAGGGGTAGGCATACTGCCTACTCATTGGGCTGAAAGGCTTTCTCTACGCCATCAACTGCATTGCCTTCCTTGCTCTGAACCGTTAGCCGTATTGCACTATTCCTTTCAATGGCGGCGTGATGACCCACGGCCATTGATTGAAAAAATGCGTACGCTGGTTTGCGACGTGGCCGATTTCTCTTTTGACAGTCCATTACCATGAGGTCATATTATCGACCCTGTCTGGCTATTTTCTATCCGTTGTTAATCCGTTACTGCCCTGAGAATAGGTGTGCCAGTCAGATGCCCATGAGTACGAAAGAGTGACAGTTTGGCCCGATAGGGGCGGCTGTCGTGACTTGGGTGAAAATAACTATCCGATTTGTCAGCAGGGTGGTGACAGCATTGAAATCGTTGCAAACTAATGTCTATCACTATCCGGTATGCAACAACGTGGACTCACTAATAATGGTTAATTTCACGCGCGAACCTGTAGACGCCATCATTAAATACACTATCGGCATCGCTGTGATTGAACGGAGTCGCTAAAATCTGGGCTATTTATTGCTACATCAACACAAGGCTCAATGTGTCATGTTGAAAAATTCCCCCACTTTTCCTGCAAGGACTTATTCAGGATTATTCATGAATTTTACATTACACTAACATTTCCAAATCTATTCCAATCCTTGGGGGATTAACATCATGACTCAGGATGAATTTGATGCGATAAAAGTGAAGTTAAGTCAATTCTCCTTGCGTACGGTAGACATCGCGGAAGCTGTACTGGTGGAGGGACTGACGCAATCAGAAGCGGCGATAAAGTATCAAGCGTCAAGACAAAGCGTGTGTGGGATAATGAAGCGGGTAGCCTCAGCGATAGAGGATGTCCCAAATAGCTGGAAGAAAGTGGAAGTGTGGTTGCCCGCGGCACTCGCGGAACACGTACTGGCTCTGGCTGACGAGGCTAAGCGATTACATTGGCAGGCAAAGATGGACGCAGTAGCCTCGGGCAATTAAAGATCAACACGATATTAAGTCGGCTCAATCACATGGCAGGGATGACCATTTTACGCCATACTCTACGGTCTTAGCGCCTCATTCACATTGAGGTGCCTGATTATCGTTTGCTAAATAATAAAAAAGAGGCGCATTGAATGACCGCGACACCGCTGAATGAAAAAACCCGCCATCGAGAGTATTCGATCATTCTGCCCATTCTCGCGCTGGTCATCTTATCGCAGTGGGGGAATACGACAAATTTGGCACTCGTGAGCCTGATTAATCTGTTTTCTCTGGTGGCAATCTTAGCCAGTGCCTTTAGTGTAGTTCGTCATGCCGACGTGTTGGCTCATCGACTGGGTGAGCCCTATGGTTCACTGATATTAAGTTTATCTGTGGTTATCCTTGAGGTCAGCCTGATTTCGGCACTGATGGCCACCGGCGATTCAGACCCGGCATTAATGCGCGATACGCTGTATTCGATCATCATGATTGTTACCGCGGGTCTGGTCGGTTTTTCCTTGCTGCTGGGAGGCCACAAGTTTTCCACTCAGTATGTGAATCTGGTGGGGATTAAACAATATCTGATGGCCATTTTTCCGCTGGCGGTGATTGTTCTGGTATTGCCGGGGGCGCTGCCCGGCAACAATTTTAGTGACGGGCAGGCCTTATTGGTCGCCATTATTTCTGCTGCGATGTATGGCGTATTTTTGGTGATACAGACGAAGACCCATCAAAAGTTGTTTGTCTATGAGTATGAAGATGACGACGGTGTTCCCCATCACGGCAAACCGTCATCACACACCAATCGCTGGCATGCGACAGGGTTGGTCGTGCATCTGATAGCGGTCATCGCGGTGACCAAGTTTAATGCCGAGCCTCTGGAGGTGTTATTGATTCAGGTCAATGCCCCAGCGCAATTCACGGGCTTTCTGGTGGCGTTGCTGATCCTGTCGCCGGAGGGATTGGGGGCATTACGCGCGGTATTGGATAATCAGGTGCAACGGGCAATGAATCTCTTTTTTGGTTCCGTGCTGGCGACGATTTCACTGACCGTGCCTGCGGTGGTGTTAATTGCGTCATTGACAGAACGCTCGTTGATATTTGGTTTGCCATTATCTCATGCGATAGTCCTGACGGCGGGCCTTCTTCTGTGCCATCTCTCATTTTCTACAGGGAAGACCAATGTATTGAGCGGGATGGCGCATCTGGCTGTTTTTACCGCGTACTTAATGACCATATTTTCATAATGGCTATGACAACATCGTTGAGTCTGGGACGGGCTTTATAGGTAGGGCCGGTTCTGTGGGGTAAGCATGTTGTCCTTAACCCAAATAGGCCATCATGGTGTGATGGGTGTGATTGTATCAGGCCGGAGCACTAACGTAACCTGAGCTCGGTTAGGCGATATTGTTGTGATTTCCGTCTTGAAATGCCATTCGGCTAGCCTTGCCACAAACGCCTGAGCATCACCGACTATCTGGAATGAAATGGGTGCTATCAACACACCCTGCTCAGTAAACGCGTCGGTCAGAGCCTGTTTAGCGACATAGAACACCGGGCTTTCAACCGAGTCAGCCTGTTGTTCTGGCTCGCTGTTGGGTGGGTCTAGCAAGATATTTTCCCATCCCTGTGTATTCAACTGTTTGATGGCTTCTGCCAGTCGGTATAAATCATTGTGTGTGGTTTTATCACCGGTGAATGAAGACCAAAGGAATATCAGGTCCTTTTTTAACTGGGCTTTCTCTCCTTGTCGGCGGCCTTTGTCCAGCAGCAACTGGATGTCCACTGCTAAGCGGCGGGTAAAGCGTTTCTGCTTTTGGGCCGTGGCCAGCCAACGGACTAAAAACAGGTGCTCTCCCAGCGGCGATGTCACCAAACCATCCTGAATAGAGATATGTAACGCCACCAACGCGCAAAAAGAAAAGTGGGCTAAGTCTTGTGTGGTCGGGGCATGGGGTGTAGTCATGGGTATCAAACAGTCTAGAAAATAGCGGTCAATGTTACCTAAGCAGGGTCACCGTGACAACGTTAATGTAGTTTAGGGGCTTGTTGGCTACACCTCCGTCACGTTCCGCCATTCAGTCTTATCCTCTGATAGGTGTGCCCAGAATGTTTTCTCTTTTAATATCCATGGGTTGGCCATGGCATAACGTGCTATTTTTTGGTTAATTCTCTTTTATTGTCATCTTTTCCCCTTTATTCCCCTGCCAATTGAATCTTCTTCAGTGATAACACGAGATTGATCTGCGAGGACGATCGAAATCTCAATATCCATAGTGACAAACGATCAATAGCTTGTCCCGTATCCGGTAACATCCCAAGGCGCGGAGTGATGGCGTTCGTCGACAGTGCCGTCTGTGGGGTGGGTGTATTGGCAATATCAATACTCTATTTCATTAATAAAGAGTGGCAGCATCATGGAACACAATGATTCATTAAATAGTCAGGATGACGAGGGTTTTTCTTTACCGACAATGTGGCTAGTTTGGGCGGTGGTGGCCGTGGTGGCCGTGGTGGCCGTGGTGGTCTCCATCGTAATGTGTGTCTATAACGTCTCCGCGATGGTCTTGGGGGCCAGCTTTTGGGCCAAAACACTGGCCGTGATTGTCGGTGCTGTCTTGGGCTGGATAGGGGCGATTATCGGTCAGGGTATTCGAAACTTTGCCCACCCGGATATCGTCTTTACCCACGGCGGGCTCTTCAGCTTAGTGGGCATCAAACTGTTCTGGTTATGTGGGCCTCAGCTCATCGGGTTAGTTTTTGGTGTTGCGCTGGGCATGGCCCTGATACTCAATTAAACAGAGGAAAAAAATGAACGGTTATGTGATGTTATTCAGTACGGTGTTTTTGTTGGCAGGTTGCTCCGATGACAACACCAAACTCAAAGGCGAGTTTATTCGGGGTTGCCTGTCCGGCGGGGCAGATAAAGCCGTGTGTTCCTGTATCTATGAGAAATTAGAGGATAAATACGGTCAGGAAGAATTGTTACGCATTAATTCGCTCTCTCAGGCCCCGGTCCCCTTTTTAGAGGATGGCACACAATTTGCGATGCAGTGCGTTAAATCGGGTTGATGGTGGCACCACCGCTTAATTCATCTAAGTCATCTCTTATTGGACCTGCTATTTGGCAGGTTTTTTTGCTGTCTGTATTCAATCGATGCCGGTTTGAGGCGATGGGTATTGAAAAGTCAAACTTTACGGTCACGACAATCTTTATGTATCGAGCTCCGATGACAGAAAGTCTCCCCGTCAGGGCTGTACGATAACCCTCATCGTCATCCCTTCGAACTCCATTTTACTGACGGATGGACTCAATGTCTTTGGATAAAAAATAATTAAGGAACGTTCGAATGAGGGCAATAATCGCCAGTTTAATCAGTTCATCCATACTGGGGTTTATTGTTGTCGCCAGAATATCAGCGGCTAGTTGAAACTCTAGCGCCAAAGCCAGCCAGCTTCCAAATCGTACTCTGATTATGTGGAGTAGTGATGTCTGGTGAAAATTAACGACAGCAATGACCAGCGCCCGGAACATGCCCATGAATACACAGATGACGGAGATAAGTTCTAAGCTTATTTTTATGACTTCTGAGAGATTAAGGATGATGATTTTTAAATATTCCATGATAAATGCGTTCCCACCTTGCTGACAGAATATGTCATGTTTAAACCTCCCAGAGGACGCCGATGATGATTGAGGCTTATTTCCCTCAATGGTGTACTTATTGTCTGACGATGGCTTCTAGGCAGCTCGGTATGCCGTCGGCCAGCACGAGCTGATAGTGGGTCTGTCCAGTATAGGTAAAGCAGGCCAGCTCTTCTAATAAGTCATACCGGGCGATGCGGTAAGTCAGCGCTTCGTTCGGATGACTTATCCTCGCATGCTTGAGCAAATAATCCAATGCCGCCTCTTGGGTCAGCATTAATACCAGTGGGTTAGTTGATGCTAAGCCTTCGCTGTTATTGCGAATAATAATGGGCACATGGATAGACAGCGTCATGGTACTTAACCTTCATCGGTCAATCATAAAGAATGCCAATTTAGCAGGTTTTTTAACAAGGATTGATCGTTTGATATGATCGAAATCGCAATATTGATCGCCCAAACCAATTGGATGATGAAAGCCCCGTCAGCTATGGTATTGGCACCAAATCATTAGGCCATCAGCCCTATGCACCGCGCAAGAAAAATGATGAATATCCTGTATACCAATGTCCATGTTGCCGGTGGCGGTAGCCATGATGTGTATATCCCAATGGCGTTTCATGAACGCCAATCACGCGATTATTTTTGTCAGCCAGTCGATTTATCACTCTATTGGGTTTTCGGTTTCGGTTCAGTCCGATAAGATTGTGGTCATCCGTAGTGGGGTCTATACCGACTACTGGCGACCGCCGGTTACCGTCGTCTCGTCAGCCCCGATTAGGTTTGGTCAGTATTGCTGGGACACCAGAGTATAAAGGCTGTCACATCTGATTAATGCCTTCAAGTTATGACCTGAATCTGTTCACCATCGCGTTACGCTGACCATTGTCGACACCTTACCGGATAGACAAAATGCCCAAAATCCCTCGTCTAGCGTCAAAATGTGCTTTATGCCATAAAGTTCACAAAGAAAACTAATGTACCAAAAAATAGCTTTCAATTACGTTTAAATTAGTGTTATTTTATAAAAAAATGCAATTAAACACACTTTTATAATTAATTAGTTTATATTGCAAACTAATAGGAGGCCAAACGTGAGTGCTAACGTCCCTAATACCCTGAGACGGATGAATAAGTCTCTTGTACTGAACATTATCCGTGAGCACAGCTCACTTTCGCGCGCCCAAATCGCGAAAATCGCAGGCATTACTAAAGCAACTATTTCAGAAATTGTCACTGAGTTGCTGGATGAGAAAATCATTTACGAAAGCGGAACAATGGAAAACAGCGGACTTGGGCGCAAAGGTATTATGCTTAACTTCGATGCAAACCATGGCGTTGGCGTTGGGATTGATCTGGGCGGAACAAAAATCTCCTTCTCTCTGTTTAATCTGAATGCAGAGCTATTGGCCACTGAGCAGGCTGAAACCTATAAAGTGACCACCAGAAAACAGTTCCTGAAATTATTTAATCAAGCAATACGCAACCTGTTAGATAAATATTCTATCAGCGCCGATAAGCTAAAAGTTATCGGAATTGCTACCCCGGGCATTGTGGACTATCACCGGGGCATCGTACTTGAAGGCTCACCCAATCTCCCGGAGTGGGAAAATATCGCGCTGGCCGATGAAGTATCTGCCGTATTTAACGTCCCCGTCGTGCTGGAAAATGACATCCGTTCAGCCCTGATCGGCGAAATGTGGAAAGGAAAGTGTCAGAAAGTCCATAGTGCCGCATTAATTGGTGTCGGTACGGGACTGGGTGCGGCCTTACTGATGGACGGGAAAATTATCCGGGGAGCCAATAACGGCGCAGGTGAAATCGGATACATGATGTTCAGCCGGGAACATTTACATCAGAACTGGCGCAATAAAGGCTGCTTTGAAGTTCACTGTTCCGGTTCCGGCATGAGCCAGCGTTATCAGGAAATGAGTGGAAAAAACCTGACGGCGCAAGTTATTGCCCAGCTTGCTCAACAGGGCGATACGCTGGCCGACTCGTTATTCCGCGATTTGGCTGACTATCTGGCTATCGGCATCTTAAATATCATAGCCATCGCTAATCCTGAAAAAATCATTCTGACCGGCGGAGTCATACACTCATCACCGCTATTCCTGCATTACGTCCAATCACACATTGATCAACACACTTTTACGCAAACACAAATTCAGGTCGAACAATCAGAACTGGGAACTCAGGCTCCGTTGTACGGCATTGCGGTATTGGCACTCAACAGAGTCTATCCGTCAATCCAATTTATGTCCGATGCCCAGTTAAGCTAGTTTTAAGAGAATATAAGCTATGTCCGGTATACATCTCCATCCACACGATATTCTTGACGAAGGCACTGATTCTATTCTTAACCGTTTAGCAAAAATGGGCGAAATTGATCGCCTCTTCGTTGAAGTCAATACCATTTTTGAACGAAATCCCTATCCGGTAGGTAATCTGCCCCACAACCCGGTCCACGATGTTGTTATGGGAACCGGCACGCTGCATGTCAAATTAGATGACCATCAGAAAGGTGCACTTTATCAACGGGTTGATCCCACCATTCTGGAAGGCCATGACCCGTTGATGCTGATAAAGCAGAAAACGGATGGAACGAGTATAAAGGTGATCCCTTGGGTCAATATTCTTAACGGCGACTTCGCCGGTAATCTCAACGACAATATGGTGGTTAATTTCCGCGGAGACCCGGTAGAACACTGGCTATGCCCAAATGCCCCGGACGTGGTTGAGTTATGGAAAAATACTTTCAGTCGTCTACAACAAACCTACGGCTATGACACTTATCTGATCGACCGTATTCGTTTTCCTGACTGGGCCGGAAAATCAGTCAATCCTAGCGGCCTGTTTACCTGTTTCTGCTCTCACTGCCAGCAGAAAATGCGTAAACAGAATATCGACATTGAAAAATTGATCGCCACTCTTAATCAGTTAGTTATTTTACTGCATCAGGACCAATATGAGACCGTCGTTGATTATCTATTGCATGACCCGCTAATCAAACAATGGCAGCAATTCCGTCAACAAAGCATTACCCATTTTGTCAGCGCCTTGCTGCATGACGTCAATCAGAGCNATNGTTCACTNAAACTATGGCTCGACTTATGGCCGCCGGCATATTCGTGGATNCTGGGGCAAAATTACACTGAACTGACCAAGCTATCTCCCGCATTAAAGCACTTTCCATACCATAAATTAGGTGGCGGAGCTGACGTACAGGGACTTATTGAGTTCTTCGCAACTGCGCCGGAGCAAAAGGAAATTGCATT
>NZ_ATYS01000060.1 GCF_000427805.1 Budvicia aquatica DSM 5075 = ATCC 35567
GGGATGGCTGAGCCCAGTCAGGCCGACAGGACAATAACCCAAAAGTTAAAAGAGGTTTTATCGCTGGTTGACGTAAAAGTACTCGACCACATTGTTATGGGTCATGGTGAGCAGGTGTCGTTTGCCGAACGGGGCTGGTTATAGCTCAAGCCACCAGCCACCCATCATCGCCAAACCACCAGCTAACCCGCTCAAGGCCAGACCCACACCGCATCCCCCGTCAATTCACGGCTATTTATCAACGGTAACATGGAGATTTTCCTATGCCGACCTTACCTGCGCCAAAAACTGGCGCTTTTCATTTTAGATTATTACGCGATATCGCTCAGGACGACTGGTTCACACTGTGTCGTTTGATCACCCGAGCCCATCGGCAGCTCCGCCTGAAGCCGGAAAGCTCCGGTATTGAGCCCCCACCCGTTATCTGCAACGGTGCCGGTATCACGCCACTACGTTACGATGACAGCCTGATAGGACTCGGCGTTATCGTGTTTAACGGGGAGCATCACCATCAACTCAGCGGCGATACCTTTATTCTGAACCAACATCGACATCCCTATGACCGGGGATATTGTCATACCCACGGTCACCCCTACCGATTTATGGTCATGGCCGTATTACTGCTGGCCCATCACACCTGCCCAAATGTCTGGAAAATTACGTCTGATGTCAGTGGTGCTGAATGGCAGCATGTCGCCGATTGGTTGCAGGCTGAACTGACGATAGTGATAACGCTTCCCAATGAAATATCTACAGGAATAAAACCATGAATCTGATTGCCTGTTTACTGTCACTGAAGTCACTGGAAAATATTGATTTGATACACACCGTCCGAGTCACTCAGTCAGCGTTTAACGATTTAACCACGCTGGGTAGTGAAGGTATTTTCTACCCGGCAACGGAGAGTTCAGCGAATGCTGAGTATGTGATACTGGACCTGGAGTTTATCCGTGATCACCAGCTCGATTTTGATAAGCCCGCATTTACTGAATGGTGCCGAACGCACCTCTCTTTAAATATGACTGCGTTGCAACCTTTATCGTATTTATTTGTGATTGGGACAGATGAGCGTTAATATTGCCGTCAGCAAATTTATTAAACAATTGGTTTATTTGCATTACTCAATGACTTCCACATTGCCGAAAATGACACAAAAGCATCTGGGGGCCTACTTGGGGGCCATAACCCACAAATCAAAACAAAAATTCATTTAATTACAATATGATGTGCGTTAAATTGCATTTCTTTCATAAAAATAGATAAATACATAAATTTCACGTGAATCTATTTTGTCTGTTCATATGCCTGTTTAAGCATAGACGTTGATGGGTTATCCGTATAGCAAAACGCCCGATGATTAAAAATAATTTCACAATAAATAAAGGTGGCCATTAGCCACCTTTATAATACATTGCGATAACATTAGCCAAATCGATCAGCCCAGATAGAAAAACGTCATCACTAAGTTAACTATCGCCGCTACGGCCATCGGAATAGCGGTTCGTTTAACAACCTGGAACGGTGAGACGTTGGCAATACCGGCAATCGCAACAATCGCAGCCGTTATTGGTGAAACCGTGCGCCCAAAGCTGGTCATGATCTGCATTGGCAGGATTAAGGTAACAATATCGACTTTCAGGAAGGTCGCAATCTTTGGAACCAGTGCAGCAAAAGAGAAGAACGCTGCATTGCCTGAGCCCATTAAGAAGGCAGAAAGCGCCAGAATAAGGCTCAT
The DNA here is from genome assembly GCF_000427805.1 of Budvicia aquatica DSM 5075 = ATCC 35567. GTDB lineage: Bacteria > Pseudomonadota > Gammaproteobacteria > Enterobacterales > Enterobacteriaceae > Budvicia > Budvicia aquatica. The sequence continues at coordinate 1,736 of NZ_ATYS01000060.1, forward strand.
AACAATGATCATCGCAGCCAGACCAAATCCAGCATCCTGCGCTGCAGAAATCATGGTATCAACCGCACCGATTTTCAGCAGGCCATTGGCAAAAACCTCACCACACACAATCAATGAAACAACCAACACAAACTGTTTGCCCATTCCTTCAAAGAACAACATAAAGCTGTCTAAAACTGCTTTAGCACTTCTTAAGCGGAAATATTCAAATATTAAAGCGACGATGGTACTCATCACCATTGCGGTGGTCACTTCCATTTTGATAGAGGCATGGAAGATCGGGCTGAATCCAATAATCAAGACTAAAGGAATAACCGGCAATAATGCATAGATTAGCGGTGGGCGGCTGTCGTCGTTGTGGTTAATTTCAGCCAGTGCATTTTTATCGAATACAAAACCTTCACGCTTATCCCACCAGCGTTGAGCAACGAAGTGAGCAACCGCAACCGCAAGAATAATCGGAATAGTGACCGGAAGCTGATGATGAACAAAGTAAACTGCCGGATCCATTTCTGAAATTTTAGCAGCTAAAATTACGTTACCAGAGCCCGGACCATGGTCAATAAACTGACAGGTACCAATAACCCCTAATGCAGACAGCGGGCTGACGCCAGTGCGGACAAGGATCGGATACATCGTCACCATCAGCAACATACCTAAGCCCGCATGGCTAGGAATGAAGATAACCAGAATCTGAGTAACGAAGAATGCCACTACTAGTAATAGATAAGGCGAACGAACGGATTTCAATGGTTTTTCAAAAATAGCAAACAGCGCCTTGCTTGCTCCCACATGGTCCATATAACGGGAAAAGCCCGCAATTGCCATCAGAGTCAAACCTAATCCAGCCAGCCTTGAGCTTAAAATGTCGCTGAATACTTGGAAAATATCAAAGAACTCAAAGTTGGTGGTTTTTTTCTCAGGTAAGAGCGGAGATATATCAAAGGCGACGGTCAGTCCCATCAATAATAAACCGCCTAACAGCAACACTGGCTGCGGTTTATAGCCTTTGGCTAACATGTAAACCACCAGCGCTAACACTAGTAGTGCAAGAATGACACCAAGCATAAATAATCCTCGTCTAAGACAACCTATATAGTGTTTTCTTTAACGGGCGCTGAAACGCCCGTATGAAAAACTTATTTATTTAATGTATTGATACCCTGCTCAAGATCGGCTAGTAGGTCACTGACATCTTCCAAACCGATGTGGAATCGAATGAACTGCCCGTGTCCACTCCAATCGGTTGCACTACGCGCCCCGGTAACGTTGGCTGGCAGTACTAAACTTTCATACCCCCCCCATGAAGCACCGATACCAAACAGTGCCAATGAATCAATAAATGTTTCAGCCTGAGCTAAGGTGTATTCAGGTTTTAGTTCAATCGTCAGGAGCCCGTTTCCGCCTTTGCAGTCACGTTCATAGAGATCGTTGCGAGGGTGGTCAGCTAATCCCGGATAGTAAACTTTCTTCACTTCAGGGCGCTGTTGCAGCCACTTAGCAACCGTCATGGCACTTTGCCCATGAACGGCTAAACGGGTAGAGAGCGTTCTCATGCCGCGCAGAACTAAAGAGGCGTCATCCGCACTACTCACCTGCCCTAAGGCTTCGGGTAATTCACCAATTTGCTTCCACGCTTTTTCATTAGCCACCATGATGCCCATCATCACGTCAGAGTGACCGCACAGGTATTTAGTTGCCGCGATAACCGAGACATCGGCACCCAGCTCTAGCGGGTTATATAACCAACCGGAACCCCAAGTATTATCAACCGCTACCGGAATGCCGCGTTCATGGGCAATTCGACAAATTTCAGGCAGATCTAACATTTCATACAGTAACGATCCCGGTGATTCGGCAAACACCAGTTGAGTCTCAGGACGCAGCTTTTCTTCGAAGTCACTACCGTCAGTTTTGAAAAAGTCATAACTGATATTGTTTGGCTTTAAAAAATGGCTACAGATGGTGCGCACTGGTGCATACACTGAGTCGGCAAATAGCACATGACCACCTGCGCGGGCATATCCCATAATCGTCACGGCAATCGCTGCCAGCCCGGTAGGGAACAGTTGAGCACGATACCCGCCTTCTAATTCAGTAATTAACTCTTCCAGAGCAAATGCTGTTTCAGTACCACGCGCTCCGTAGCTAAGCAGGCGCTCGGTTTCTCTGCGTTTACGGGCATCGCGCCAGGTAGTGATAGAATCAAATAGAATAGTACTTGCTCTCATTACCGGTGGATTCACTGGTCCAATATCACGGGCAGCTCCCCGTCCGGCATGAATAAGTCGTGTTTTTAGTTTATGAGCCATTATGATTACCCCTTAAAAATACTTATTTGAATATTGGCTATATGTTTTAATAAATTATTAATTTGACGGTATATAAATAACCTAAAACCCCTACATTTATTAGGTCTCTAAAATATAATGAATTTAGCAAAACCATCAAACCACCCTTATCTAATTTGAAAGTACCACCTAAAAATCAACTAAAAAATATGAATAACCGCAAATGTTGATCGCGGTCTCACTTTAAAACATTAATAATATTAAACATTAATCCAGATAAACTTATGGTTATTAATTATTAACATAAATCAACTAGATAAATAAAAAATCAACTTTCAAACACACATAAATAAGTCACTATAAAAATAGAAACCAATAATACTATCGATACATTAATTTTATTTAAGAACAAATTAGAATTACTAATGCAATATTAATCTTAAACATCTTGTTTATCTTTTTGCATTATCACACACTGAAAACAAGCCTTGGTTATATCTATAAACAGATCATCGTTATTTTTATAAAACTCAAAAAATAGGTGGCCATTTTCACCACCGATTAAATAATCATCCAAATAAGGAGATAAATTATGTCCTCTAGCGTCTTTGACTCTGTTCTGCTGAAAAACCTATGGTCCACAGAAGAGATGCGCAATATATTCTCTGATGAAGTACGCATGCAAATGTGGCTGGACTATGAAGCCGCACTGGCTATTGAGCAGGCACAGCTGGGAATAATTCCACCAGAAGCCGCCGACGAAATCGTCGCCTGTGCAAAATTAGAACGCTTAGATATGAATTTTATCCTTGAGCAGGTTCGCCTGACCAAGCATCCATTGGTTCCGACTATTCGTGGCCTTGAGCACGCTTGTGCTAACGGATTCGGTGAGTTTGTTCACTTTGGTCCTACCACTCAGGACGTCATGGATACCGGTTTAGTACTTCAGCTTAAAATGGCCCACAAAACATTCTTACGTGACCTAAAAGAGCTCGGTACTTCATTACTAAAACTCAGCGAAGAACACCGCAATACTCCGATGACGGGAAGAACCTTAGCACTTCAAGCCATTCCAATCACTTTCGGCCATAAAACCGCCATTTGGTTAGCAGAATTAATGCGTCACCATGAGCGTCTGGTCCAACTAGAACCACGTTTATTCGTAGGCAGCGTAGTGGGTGCGGTAGGAACTAAAGCGTCATTTGGTCCTAAAGCCGACGAGCTTGAAGCCCGCGTACTTAAGCGCCTTGAATTAAACGTGCCTGAGATTTCATGGCAGCCGGCCAGAGACCGTTTCGCAGAATACGGTATGGTATTAGGCTTAATCAGCGCAACCTTAGGTAAAATTGCTAACGAAATCCTACTGCTGGCCCACAACGAAATCGATGAACTGGCAGAACCGTTTGATAAAGGCCAGGTTGGCTCTTCAACAATGCCTCATAAGCGTAACCCGGCGATTACCGAAAATGCCGCCTGCGTTAGCAATACCCTGAAAGGCAACGTCTCTATTCTGCTCGATCTGATGAAACACCAGCACGAACGTGATGGCGCAATCTGGAAGATGGAATGGAAAGTGATGCCAGAAATCTGCCTGATGCTGTCAGTCATTATGAGCAACATGAAATTCACCCTCTCCGGCTTACACGTGAAGAAAGAAAAAATGCGCAGCAATCTGGATATCCTCGGTGGCTTTATGCTGGCAGAACGCGTGATGTTTGAACTGTCCGAAAAATTGGGCAAACAAACCGCACACGAGCTGGTTTATGAAGCATCAATGCATGGGTTAGAAGACGGCGGCAGCTTTGCACAAGCCCTATCCGACGATCCGCGCATCAAAGCCAGCCTGACCAAAGAAGAGTTGGATGCCGTACTTGATCCAACCACCTACGTCGGCAATGCGCCAGAGCAAGTTGACCGCGTGGTTGCTTTAGTGAAGGCCAGTGGCTGGTTGAAATAATCTTATTTATTCACAGTCCCTGCCTCAGGGATTCATTTCGAATCCCTGAGGTCCCGCCGATTTAGCCGGGAAAACGTTCAAGATATTTATGACCAAAGTAATCAGAGTTAGCGATAACTCCAGAGACTACGTGCATGTCAGCATCCGGAAAATACCCTATGACCTATAGCGAACATTTAAGTCAGTTCATTACGACACAAAACTTTCAGTCAATTCCGGCTCAGGTGATTGAGCGAGCAAAGCTTCATCTGCTGGATACCTTTGGCGTTGCCCTTGCAGGTTCGGTTCAGACTAATGGTATTAATAGCCTAAAAGGTTTAAGCCATATACCCGATACCGAAGGAAAGTGTCACGTATGGGGAAGCCCAATCAAGTTATCTGCAGCCTATGCGGCAATGGCCAACGGAATTTCTTCACACGTACTGGATTTTGACGACACTCATACCGACTCCATTGCCCACGGCAGCGCCGTGTTAGCCCCATTAGTTATGGCAATGGCAGAAGATTTACAGTTGACCAGCGAACAAATGCTAGCGGCCTACATCGTAGGCTGGGAAGTGGCCGCCAGAGTGGGTATTGCCTCTAAGGGGTCTTTCCACCAGCGAGGCTTTCACGCCACGGCCGTTGCCGGCGTATTCGGTGCAGTCAGTAGTGCCGCTAATTTATTAGATCTATCAGCAGAAGCCTGTGCCCACGCGATAGGGCTCACCGGCAGTCAGGCTTCCGGCGTTGCCGAATACCTGACAAACAGCTCATCGGCTAAATGTTTTCACGCCGGATGGGCCGCCCATGCAGGTCTAATTTCAGCTTATCTTGCTAAGGCCGGAATGACCGGTCCGATGACCATTTTTGAAGGTCGTTATGGTCTGTATGTTACTCACGGAATCAGTGAGAATGCACAACCACAGGACGTTTGCAGCGAACTCGGAGAGCGCTGGGAAATGTTACGGGTTTCCATTAAACCTTACCCATGCTGCCACTTTGCACATGCTACGGTAGATTGTGCCCGGATGCTAAGTGACGAAGGCATCAAGCCTGAAGAGATCGAAAGCATTCACTGCATCGTAGATAAAATTGCTGCCGCTTTGATTTGTGAACCGCTAGAAAGCAAATATGAGCCCAAAACCCCTTATGCAGCTAAGTTCAGCCTACCGTATTTAGTCGCCTCGGGTATCTATGATAACAACTTAAATCTGGCGTCATTCCTACCTGAACAGTTGACGCGTAAGAATGTTTTAGCACTGGCTAAAAAGGTAAGTTATCGCTATTCAGAACCGGGAGAAATTCCCTTCCCTACCTACTTCCCGGGTTCGATCACCGTTAAGTTAACTAATGGTAAAACGGTAAGTAAGCGTTTAGATATTAACTATGGAAACCCTGAAAATCCGATGAAGGCCAGCGACGTCGAGCGCAAATTCCGCGATAACGTAGCCGGAATATTAACGCCGCAGGCAACAGAGAAAGTAATTGCTTTAGTGAGTGACTTAGAGAATCAGTCAGTAACTGAACTGGCAGAATGGCTGACTCAAACCGTTCGCTAACGATTTAACTTAAATATATATAAGTAAATAGTTCCTTGTTGTACCCGTTGCCCCGACTCTTGAACCGAGATCAGGGGCTTTTTTTTGTCAGTAATTTTCTTTTATGAGTATCCGTTACAAATTTCAGCCCTCATCGGAGTGCCCGCTTTCGCCGCGCAGCGACTCAAACAGTACTTTAGCGGCCTTCTGCGGGCTGTTATTACGCATATATAAATTAAATTTTAAGTCCGGTAACCGGGGTAAACCATCTGCTTCACCCAGAACGCGTAAGTCATCACCCAACATTTCAATCGAGCGAGCCATAATGCCTAAACCGGCACGAACGGCTGCCCGTGCGCCGGATAAGGTTGTCGCGACATAGGCAATACGCCATGGAATGCCCGCCTGATCCAAATGATTGATCGCCATATTACGATAGGTACTCGGCTCATCCAAAACCACTAACGGCAGCGGGCTATCCGGCTGAAAATCATAATCACGGCCGCAATACCATAAAGAAGGAGAAACTCTCAGCGTCAGGCGGGGATAATCCACAATCTCTACCGTCGATATCGCCATATCAACGTCATCATTTTTGAGCATATCCATTAAAAATGGGCTGCGTTTAACCACAATCTCCATCACCAACCGCGGGTAGGCCTTAGAAAAACGGGAGAGCAGCTCTGGCAGAATGGTATTTGCCGTATCGTCCGGAGAGCCAATACGCAGTACCCCATCAACATCGTCATACATCAATGACAAACAGGCTTCATCATTCAAACGTAAGATGCGTTTAGCATAACTCAGCATCTTCACACCGTGTTCCGTCAGCGCCTTATTACGGCCACTCCGGCTAAATAACTCTTTACCAATAACTTGTTCCAATCGCTGCATTTGTTGACTTACAGCGGATTGAGTACGACACACAGACTCTGCTGCTGCGGCAAAGCTATTTCCCTCAACGACCGCAACAAAAGTGCGTAATAGATCAAGCTCAAGATTAGGGATTGAACGTTTTGCGTTTACCATAAATGTAACTCTTTGTTATCTATTCTGATTTTTAATCAGAAAAATTCAATTAGTTAAGATTAATTTGATAGTTATTACATTAGCCTACAAAAACACCTAGCGCAAAGACAACAACGCTTTAAGCTCACGTTAGCCTTACTGCCCACAGGGCTTAACCAACCAAACAACGATTATTCTCTACCCATACGCGCCAAGGGTTAACTATAAAGAGTTACTCCCGCTATCACCATGATGTGATACACAATAAATGCAGTAAAAACACATAGATATAAAACACTACTTTGAGTATTCCCTCCTTAAAAAGCGAGTAGAAAAGATTAATTCAGATTTAAGCTCCAAGATAATTACAATACATAGACATATAGTTCAATAAAAACGGTTCACCACCGAATATTCACGCATTTTATGCTAAATCTATTGCATTGATTTTATCAATCAAGGAGTATCCCCTCCGACAGGTAATCGCTTGGCTATTCGATTAAGTATTGAGATAAAAAAACCATTTTTTCTTAGCATACAAACTTGAACTTCATACCAAACGCTTATTACCCCCATAAATATTACAGCTCTTATTAAAGGCTGATGCCCAACCTACCTCGATGCAGATTGGGCTATTGATCGAAATAAAGGAAAACACATGACTCAGCGTTTAAGCCGGGCCGATACGATAGGTTTAGGTCTGATGACTTTTGCCTTCTTTTTAGGTGCAGGCAATATTATTTTCCCTCCGCTGGAGGGGCAGCTAGCCGGAAGCAATGTTCTCTATGCTATGTTCGGATTTTTAATCACCGCAGTAGGTTTACCTTTGGTTTCTATTATTGCGGTTGCCCGGGTCGGCGGCGGACTGCCGTCTATGACTACCGATCTGCCAAAAGGGACCGGTACATTTGCCGCAGTGTTACTGTTTATCATTATTGGCCCTGCCTTCGCGACGCCTCGTACCGGCCTGGTTGCCTATGAAATGGCCATTAAGCCACTGCTGGGAAGTTACGATATCACCGTAAGCCAACTCTATTTACCGGCGTTAAATATCACGCTGGACAGAACGCAAGCCATCATGACAACCCTGTTCTTCGTCATCACGCTGATGTTCTCATGGAGCCGCGGTAAGCTCATCGATAACATTGGTAAAATACTCACACCGGCGCTGTTCTTGCTATTAATCTGCCTGGCTATTGGCGTTGTAGTCGCGCCTCAGGGCGAAATCGCAGCCCCGGCAGAGAGCTATCGAGAAATGGCTTTCACCAAAGGTTTTATCGGTGGTTACAACACCATGGATACTTTTGCAGCCCTGATGTTTGGCATGCTACTGGTGGATGTTTTACGCGGTAAAGGGGTGACCGAGCAAAGTGCAACTTATAAATATCTGGTGATCGCCGGCTTTATTGCCGCCGCCGGATTGGCCTTTGTGTATATTTCTCTGTTCTGGCTGGGTGCAACATCATCAACCGTAGCACCGGATGCCGCTAACGGTGGAGTTGTTCTGGCAGCTTACGTTCAGGCGTTATTTGGTCAGCCGGGCCAGTGGATTTTATCATGGGTGGTGATGCTGGCCTGCTTAACCACTGCTGTAGGTCTTGTTAGCGCCTGCGCCGATTATTTCTCGAAGTTGACTCCGCTTAGCTACCGCCAGTGGGTTGTTGTGCTTTGTATCATTTGTGCCGTTGTAGCTAACGTTGGCTTAAGCCAGTTAATTGCTTTATCTGTACCGGTACTTTTAGCACTGTATCCACTAACAATTGCGCTGGTCGCCCTGACCTTTATACGTCCTTGGTTACCAAACCCTAAATATGCGTTTCGTACCGTGATGTTTGTTGCACTGATATTCAGCCTGTTAGATGGTATCCGTGGCATCGAAGCACTGCACAGCGTAAGCTGGATTAAATCTATTCTTGATAGCCAAACTGAATATATGCCTCTGGCTAATCAGGGAATGGCTTGGGTATTGCCAACGGCAATTATTATGGTTCTGGTATTTTTAATCCCGGCCTCTAAAAAAGCACCATCAAAAGAAGCCTATAGTTCATGACGTTATAAATCTATTAACCTGATTAAAATAAGCAGCGGTACCGCTGCTTATTTTCTCCATACCCACTAAACACAGCTCTCTCGCCAGTAACAATCTTTTTTTCAGAAAATAGATATATTCACTTGCCAATTTGTATATCCAACTATAGGATTTGCCATATACATATCGTATATACCAATTCAAGGCGGTGTAGTGTGACAATATCAAATGAATGGATAGACTTGGCATCCTTCAAAAGTGGCAATTCTCAGGCTTTACGCTTAAAGAAGGAATTATTAGACGCTGCACCTGCCTTTGCTTCTGGTGCAACATTGCGACTTTTATCTGATAATACCGGCATCATCGTTGCTTCAGAAGAAAACCAGACCGAGGCTAAAAGCGACACACCGATGGTGACAGCCATGCTGGACGCCGCAGAGCTAAGCCTGACCGCACCAAAGATTATCCTACCCGGCAGTAAAGATGGACAGGTTACTAGCGTCAATCAAACCATCGAAAAATCTAAAAAGCTGGATAATGTCTGTTATGACATTCGTGGTCCGGTATTAAAAGAAGCTAAACGCCTTGAAGAAGAAGGCAATAAAGTTCTCAAGCTTAACATCGGTAACCCAGCTCCGTTTGGTTTTGAAGCACCCGACGAAATTCTGGTAGACGTAATTCGTAACCTGCCAACCGCACAAGGGTATAGTGACTCTAAAGGCCTGTATTCCGCACGCAAAGCCATTATGCAGCACTATCAGGCTCAGGGAATTATGGATATTACCGTTGAAGATATTTATATCGGCAACGGCGTGTCTGAATTAATCGTCCAGGCGATGCAAGCGTTGTTAAATGTCGGCGATGAAATGCTGATCCCTGCACCGGATTACCCGCTATGGACCGCTGCGGTTTCTCTTTCTGGCGGTAATGCCGTTCACTATATGTGTGACGAAGAAGCGGACTGGTTCCCGGATATTGATGATATTCGCAAAAAAATCACCCCACGTACTCGCGGTATCGTCATCATCAATCCGAATAACCCGACCGGTGCGGTATACAGCAAAGAGCTGTTGATGGAAATTGTTAAACTTGCCAGGGAACATAATCTGATTATTTTCTCAGACGAAATTTATGACAAGATTCTTTATGATGACGCTCAGCACCACCCGATTGCCGCATTAGCGCCGGACGTATTAACCATCACCTTTAACGGATTATCAAAAACCTACCGGGTTGCCGGATTCCGTCAGGGTTGGATGGTTTTAAGCGGGCCAAAAAAACATGCTAAAGGCTATATCGAAGGTCTGGAAATGCTGGCTTCTATGCGCCTGTGCGCTAACGTGCCTATGCAGCATGCTATTCAGACAGCACTGGGCGGGTATCAAAGTATCAGTGAATTTATTCAGCCGGGTGGCCGCCTGTACGAACAGCGTAACCGCGCATGGGAACTGATCAATGATATACCGGGTGTCTCATGTGTAAAACCACGTGGTGCTCTGTATATGTTCCCTAAAATCGACGCCAAAAAATTTAATATACTCAACGACCAGAAGATGGTTCTTGACCTGCTATTACAGCAAAAAGTCCTGTTGGTTCAGGGCTCAGGGTTTAACTGGCCTAATCCTGACCACGTCAGAATTGTGACGCTTCCTCGGGTTGATGAGCTGGAAATGGCGATTGGTAAATTTGGTAAGTTCTTAGAAACCTATCGCCAGTAAGTAAGGTGCTAAAAACGGCGGTGACCTGTATTACCGCCGTTTTAGACTGTAAACAGAACTGTCCAAATTTATTACAGCGTAAGTTTCGTCCGTAAATAGCGTGTTGGAATATGACCTCAATTTAACGGCCGAAGAGCGACAGTTTGACTTCAATAGATTTCAGGCCTAATTTTAACCCCATCCAAACTACTCGCCAAATTTAAAAATTCACAGATTCGATTTGCACTCCGTGCCATAACTCCCCACAATCTACCCTTCTTTCGTTTCTTCTTTTTGTTTGTTGTCCTGAGGTCATTATGAGCCAGAATCAAAGCCACTTTTTTGCCTATTTATCCCGATTGAAGCTGATCGGTCGCTGGCCTCTGATGCGTAATGTCCGTACTGAAAACGTATCAGAACATAGCCTGCAGGTTGCCTTTGTTGCCCATGCTCTGGCGGTAATTAAGAATCGAAAATTTAATGGCAATATAAATCAGGATCGCGTCGCTCTGCTGGCCATGTACCACGATGCCAGTGAGGTTCTGACCGGCGATATGCCTACGCCAATCAAATACTACAATCCACAAATTGCTCACGAATATAAAAAAATTGAGAAAGTCGCTCAACAAAAACTGATTGAAATGCTGCCCGAAGAAATTCAGGGCGATTTTCGCCAGATTCTCGACGACCAATATTATACCGAAGATGAAAAGTTGGTGGTTAAGCAGGCGGATGCACTATGCGCCTATCTGAAAAGTCTGGAAGAGCTGTCTGCCGGAAATAATGAGTTTAAACTGGCCAAAAAGCGGCTGGAGAAAACCCTAAAACTCAGAGCCAGCCCGGAGATGGAATACTTTATTAAAGTATTTGTGCCTAGCTTCAGCCTCTCTTTAGATGAAATTAGCCAAGATAGCCAGATGTAATAGCTGACCATATACAGCCTTCAGCAGCGGTTATTATGAAGGCTGTATTAGCTGAGAATATTAATTTTGAACGTTTAATGCCTGCGCCGGAGAGTGCCGGTAGGTCATTAAAGCTGGAATAAGTAAAACCAGCGCCAATACACACCACAGCGTTAAAATAAATATGCCATCGCTTCTGGTCAACGTCACCGGCAATGCCATGCCATACAGCGTTGTGATTTGATGAGAGATCCAAAGGGCAGCCAGATACCCAGCGCCGACGCCCACAGTCAGCCCGACAGTGACTAAAGACATCAGACCTATCCATACTAATCCAACAATACCGCGGCGCGGAGCACCAAAAGCTCTTAGAGCACCTAGTTGACGCTTACGTTGCTCAAGGTGGATAACCACTACCATTAACATGGCAATCACCACCAGAATCTGTGCACCTATTGCGACCCATGAGATAACCTGTCGCGCATCCCCCAGGGTACCGTATAACCGAGTCAAGACCTCTGCAGGAAATACCGCCTGAGTCTCACCGCCCCGATATTGAGCCCTAAGCTGATAAGCTCCGGCGATAGTTTTAGGTTTAACCACTATTGCCGACATTCCTGACAGGTTCTCAGTTTGAGCGGGCTGATGATGCAACGCCCATACCGCTTCAATTGGAACCAATATTGATTTATCCCATGCATCATTGGTCAGCGGTAAAATACCGGTCACGGTATAATGAGCATGTTCATGCTGGTGGGCCCCTTCTGCCCCAATCTGGCCATGTATCGGTATCACTTCATCACCGATAGATAAGCCGGTTTCAGCCCCAACAATGGCATCCTGAGCGCCTTTAAACGAGTGCGCACCGATAATGGCTTGCGGCGTAAGGAAATCATTATCAATACCGACCACCGGCATCCCCATATAGCTATCGCCCAGAGCAATAGGAGAAACTCGTTCAACTAAAGGATGGTGTTTAAGTTCAGGAAGATACTTACCGGGCAGCAGCGGTAAGGCGGCGGGCTGAAGAAATACCGTAGACAAAACCAACTGCGTTTCGCTACCGGCCGCGCCGATTATCAAATCAAAACGGTCGGCAGCCCGAGCACTTCCTTCGCGCAATGCTCTTTCCTGTAAGTTAATCACCATACTAAAAGCCATGGCAGCGGCAATTAATAATATAAGCACCGTCGCACCACCCCATAGTCGCCTGAAGTCAGCGTAAATTATTTTTAACGGAATCATAGCAATTTTCCGGCAGTTAAATCCTGAACGGGGCGACCAGCATCTAACAAGATATGGCGACGCATAGCCTTAGATAACCGCAAGTCATGGGTGATACAGATCAAGGTTGATTTAGACTCAGACGCCAGACGGGTAAGCAACTGAATCACTTGCATACCATTATCAGCATCCAGGCTGGCGGTCGGTTCATCAGCGATAATAACCGGCGGAGATTTTAATAATGCTCTGGCAATAGCCACCCGCTGTTTCTCACCTCTGGAAAGTAAATCAATTGAGGTACGATTATTTTCAATCCCTAATCTGGCGAGTAAGTCTTTCCCTTTTATTTTCAGCTGCGCAGGTAAACGCCAATGATAGAACTTTGCCGGTAGTAGAACGTTATCCAGCGCACTCAATCCGGGATAAAGATGAAAATCCTGCATCACTAGGCCCACATTGGCTGCCCGCCAGCGATCCAGCTTAGATTCTGAATAAGCACCGATATCAATACCATCCCAAAAAACCTGCCCGCGGCCACAGCGTTCAAGCCCGCTGATAGCATTAACCAAGGTGGTTTTTCCGCTGCCGGAAGCACCGGTAACCGCCACCTGTAAACCAGAACGAATCATCAGGTCGGGAATCGACAGCGCAGGCTGAGGAGTCCCACTGAACCGGACGTTTAGCTGTTTGATATATAAATCAGACATTGTATCCTCCGGATTATAACGAACTGAATTCAGCCTGACGTAAACGTAACTGACTGATAAAGCCAGTTTCAGGATCGCGCCACGAGCCATACTCCAGTTTTCCACGTACTTTTATCATGCTGTTATTCTGTACAAAGGTCTGACGTTCAGATAAATAAATCACCAGTATATCCTCCGGCCAGTCGGCATCAGAAGAACAAAAAGGACACATGGCCATTGGCATCTTAGTTAACACAAAAAACTGAGATTCGGCTTTTAACGGCGGGGCCATAAATCCTTTAATTTCTACCTCACTACCGGCGAGCTTTTTAACATCATCTGAAAATTCCAGCCCCAAAACGCCAACGTGACTATAAAATTGTTCAAACGTCAGGCCGGGCAATGCCCTCGACTGAGAGGGCAATAACCAAAGGGAAATCATCATAAATATCAGAGCAACAGCAGCACGGCTGATAGAGCCGGAAAATCTCCGGCTCTGGTTTAGCTCAATCATCGTCATCAGATCGCCCTACTTGCTATGACCCAGAGATAAGGCATCGGTAATCACCCGGAATATTTCGGTATTATCCATATAGCCGCGGATACGCTCAGAGCCGGGGCCAGAAGCCTGCACCACCATGTCATCAATTGAGTGAACGCCGGTATCTGCACTGCGTGGAAGATTTCCGCTACGTAATACCGCCCCCGGAATATCTTTATAAGCAGCATTAGCGATATATTCACCTTTTTCATTCTGGATAGCGGGCACAAAGCGACCGTCCAGCTTGGGTCTAAAAGTTTCGTAGTAATCAGGGAAGTTATTGAAGAACACCGCCAGACGCTTCGACACATCGACTTTATCCGGGTAACCATCGCCATTGGCGTCCTGATAGTTCGGATAGCCGGCGGTTTCATACACGCCAACCTTCTCTCTCATCTCCGTTCCCGGCTTATCATCATCAACCGTACCAATAATAGAGATACCGTGCGTATGGTCGCCGGTCACGATGATCATGGTGTCCGGGTGAGTTTCAGCAAATTTCTTGGCGATTGCCACTGACTGATCCAGCATGATGGTATTGTAGATAGCCCGTTCCCAATCCAGCGGATGTGATGCTTTATCGATCAACGCGGATTCAACCATCAGGAAAAACCCATTATCATTCTTCGATAACACATCCAGAGCCGCCTGAGTCATATCGGTCAGGTCTGGCTGGTTAGGGAATTTTTTAGTCACATCATTTTTAAGGAAACGTCGATCTAATACATCGTCCATATTTCCGGTATGAAACAGCCCTAATAGCTTATCGGCTTTGGCTCCATCACGCTTTAAAGCCGTTGCATCGGTGACTAACTGATAGCCATCTTGTTTAAAACGCTCAACGTAGTTAATGTCATCTTTACGTTTTGAACCCGGCGTCGTCGACGGTAAGAAGTAGGCCGAACCGCCACCCAACATCACGTCAGGTTTAACGTCGTAAAACATTCCTACAATCTCAGCTTTATCGGCCCGACGGCGAGTATGAGACACAACGGCAGCCGGGGTAGCATCTTCCAGCTCAGAATCGCTGACGATACCGACCGACATATTAGTAGTGCGTTTAATCAGTTCACCCAGAGTTTCTTGCTTAGGGTGATTCAGCGAATTTTCGGCCCGGCTAACGTAAACGCCCAGAGCATTAACACCAGACTTATGCCCGGTCATATAAGCACTCATAGTATTGGCACTGTCGGCCGCAATAGAGTCGGTGCTGGAAGTACCAATAAAGGCCATGTTCGACAAATCATCCATCGCCAAACGCCCATCAGCTTTCCCTTCACTGATCCCCTTCGATAAAATTCGCGCGCCGGTCCGATGGGCAACGGACAGCCCGTCACCGATAAATAAAATAACGTTTTTAGCCTGACGTTTTTCCGGTGTCTGATAAACATTCCAGTTCACTGAGCTCTTTTTATCACCGGCACTGACTTCAATTTTGTAATCTCCGGGGATGCTCAAATCAACGTTTTTCACTACCAGAGAGGAGACATTCTTACCATCTTCGTTCTTAATAAATTCTTCAGTCTGGTTCCAGACCTTTTTGTAATCTTTGCCGTTAATTAATATATGAATGCTTTCAGGATTAACCACCTCGTCAAATTCAACTTTGAAGTCAAATTTCCCTCCCGTCAGCATGGTGGCGCGATCGATAGGATAGATGGTTTGTGCTGCGGCTAAACCGGCGAAAAATGCCGGAGTTAATGCAAAAGTGATAGGTAGTAACCAGCGTGCTTTCATTTGTTTCTCCTGATGTTTTATTTTTCAGAAGAAAGATTACTCAAGCCAGATTTCAATTTTATGAAGAAAATATGTCTGAATTATGTATTTTCTAAATAAGTAGAGCTGCCATAAAGCAGCAGCTCTACTTAAGTATTCAATATCAGAACGGGAAGAGCACGGGAATAACTAATACGCTGACCACCATCACCAACAGCGTGAATGGCACACCAATACGGATGAAGTCACTAAATTTATAGCCACCCGGGCCGAGAACCATGGTGTTAACCGGTGAAGATACCGGTGTCATAAATGCAGCGGAGGCAGCAATCGCAACCACCATCGCGAAAGGTAATGCAGAAACTTGCATTTCATTAGCCGCAGCCACGGCAATAGGCGCCATTAGCACCGCAGTGGCCGTATTGGAAATAAACAGCCCGATAGTCGCACAGAGTATGAACAGGCTTAGCAGCATGACTCTAGGCCCCATATCTCCCACAGCATCCATCAGCCCCTGAACGACCAGATCGATACCGCCGGTTTTTTGTAACGCCTGAGCAAAAGGCAACATTCCCACAATAAGAATCAGGCTGGGCCAGTGAATCGATTTATAGGCACTTTCCATATCGATACAGCGAAACTTACCCATTAATAAGCAGGCCAGCAGAGCGGCTATCACATTAGGCACAATGCCGCTGACCATAAGAAATATCATCAGAACCAGACAAAGAACGGCATGAGGTGCCTGGCTGATAGCCGGAGCAACTTCATCTACTTCTGCCGGAAGATTTAGCACCAAAAAGTCGCGATTATTACTCTGTAATTGGCGAATCTGGCTCCAGTCACCAATAACCAGCATCATATCACCCACCTTAAGCTCTTCATCAATCTGGTTAGTTTCAATCAGCTTATCATTACGGCGAATACCTATAACATTAAGGCTATAGCGGGTACGAAAGGCCATCTGGCGCAGGGTTTTGCCAATATATTCTGACTGAGGAATCAGTGAAACCTCAGCCATGCCAACCTCTCTGGCCTGCTCAGAAAAATACTCCCCGCGCAAAATCATCGGCTCCAACAACTCGTCAGTGCAAAACTGGCGAACGTCAGCGTCAGGATGGTAAATATCCACTAATAAAACATCATGGACTCGAAGCTCAGTTGCAGCAAAAGCGCTGATCATCACCCGGCGAAATTTACGCCAGCGCTCTATTCCGATAACGTTAGCACTGTAGCGAGAACGTAAATGCAGCTCGTCTAAGGTCCGTCCAATTAACGGAGAGCCCGGTCGGATAGACAAACGTCGCGCCCGCCCGCTCAGCTTATATGCATGGATCAGATCGCGCATCGTACGCCGGGAACGCGTCTTAGCCTTGGTGGTATCAACAGGCTCAACCAGCCAGCGGCGAACCACTAACATATAGCCAACACCCAATAACAATACGATCAGACCAATCGGTGTAACGCTAAAAAAGCCAAAAGGTTCTATACCATCCCGGACCAGTTCACTGTTTACCACCAGATTGGGGGGCGTTGCCACTAAGGTCATCATGCCGCTAATCAGCCCGGCAAAGGCCAAAGGCATCATCAGCCGCCCGGGAGCGCGTTCCATTCGGGAAGAAACGCTCATCACAACAGGAATAAAAATGGCAACTACGCCGGTAGAACTCATCACAGAACCGAGTCCGGCAACGGCCAGCATTAATAAAATAAGAAGCTTGGTTTCACTTTGTCCTGCCGCCCTGACCAGCCAGTCACCGACCTGATAGGCAATGCCGGTGCGCACAAGCCCCTCGCCAATAACGAACAGTAAGGCAATCAAGATAACGTTAGGATCGCTAAAGCCGGATGTGGCTTCAGGAAGCGTCAGAATTCCGCTGATAACAAAGGCGGCAATAAGCATTAATGCCACAACGTCCATGCGAACTTTGTTAGTAATGAATAAAATAATAGCAATACAAAGAAAAAACACGACCCAAAATAGTTGGCTATCGGCTAACGTGGCCATTGATTCTAAAACTTGCTCAATCACCTCTGCTCCCTATCGCTTATATTAATGTCTACTCAGATAAATATTACTACCCTGTAGTTATTACCTGAAAACATCCAATTTATTCATTAACCGCTACAAAGTTACTCTATTTTTCGCCTTTTAGGGGAAAAAAACCGCCTAATTGCGATAAATAGCTCAAATAAATCCTCTGTCACTGGTTATAGCAATGAAAAAGCCAGAATGCTATATACAAACATATTTAAGTGGCTAATTTTTAGCGTAAAAAAAGCCCTGCATACGCAAGGCTTCAAATTTTGAACGATTAAATCGGGATGATGATTAATCAGCCAAACTTTACGCTGGCAATATTATCAACAAAATCGACGCTAACATGCTCTAAGGTCGTTAAAACTTTATCAACACGGTTTAAATCAGGCGTATCTTCTGGCGCATTAACGGCAATAACCTGACAGCCCGCAGACAGTCCGGAAGCTATTCCGGCCGGTGCATCTTCAACGACGATACATTCAGCCGGTAGAAAGCCTAAACGTTCAGCCCCGATCAGGTAAGCATCCGGCTCAGGTTTACCCCGAGCGACTAATTCTGCGGTAACAAAAACCTCGGGAAAAGGAATTCCGGCAGCTTTGCAGCGGGCGTGAGCAATAGGAATAGTCCCCGAAGTCACAATCGCCCATGGCACACCTAATGTGTTTAGACGATCTAATAGCTCAATCGCGCCCGGCAAAGCCACAACACCATCAGTATCAGTGGCTTCAACCTGTTCCAGCAGTTGGAACTCACGTTGAATAGCGTCTTCACTTTGGCCCGCCATAAAATGGCGTAAGGAGGTAATCGCTTGCTTACCGTGAATAAAATCCAGAACGTCCTGAGGATTTACATTTAAACGCTTGCCGACATTCAACCACGCTCTTTCAACAACGGCTAACGAACTTACCAACGTGCCGTCAAGATCAAACAAAAAGCCTTTACAATTCACTTTAATTCTCTCATAGCTAAAAACAAACCAGTCCACCAATCATAGCTCGACGATCCGCAGTTGCCGGACCGTCAGTTGTCAAAATCAAGCATTGATGATTTGAGACATCTCGATGGCACATAGGTGGTACTGGCGAGGGCAGGACTGCCATATAGCTAACATACGTAGGTACTTATCCCACATCTTAGTTTGCGAGTTAAATCCATGAGTACCTGAATCAAAGTGGGTGTAACGCCCTTCGGTGTTCACCAGAAAACGAACATAGCTTAAATAACGCGCTTCGGTAGCCGCATCAAAACCAAGGAAGTGAGTACGGCGTTCATCAATTTCAGCTTTATCTTTCAGATTATCCCGCAGATTTTCCAGCGAGACACCTAAAGCATGATACATCTCCATTATGTTAATAATGGTGCGGCACGTTTCTTCTGTTAGTTCACCAAACTCGCGCTCTAGTTCATTCATTTGTAAACCAAAGCCGCGTTCAACGATGGTTTGCAAGCGACGATAGCGATCGCTATTTTCCGGATCCAACATCGTCATCATTTTGTACTGGTTTGAAAGAATCAACCGTTGAGCATTCGTCATTTCCACGATAACAACTCCTGAGATTTAAAAAAACAAGAATAAATCTTTATGTGAATAAGCGATCTTCACTAATGGTTAGAGAATGTCATATTGTGTCGAGGAGTGGTACTGGTTCGTGGTAATTTTTATCTACTCGCTCAGGTAACAGCCAGTAACACTGGTTAAAACATAACATCGCCAACATGTTAAATAAAAGGGGCTCCGCTGAACGGAGCCCCTTTTATTTAACTAACCCACGGTTCAGAGCTCGGTCTGACTCAGTCCGTTAGAATTCTATAACTCATCTAAGAAGGTTTTATCCAGTTGCTTAAACGCATCATTCAGCAATTCGGCCAGATTTTGATAGGTTGGTTCCTGCTCCAGAGGCGCGACGTCTTGCCCTGCCTCGGCTAGCTTACTTCGAAGATCTTGAAACCACTGTTTAAGTGAAGGTGGCAAGGTTGAAACCGCACGATTTCCTAACCACCAAAGCCCTTGCATTGGCAAACTACAGGCGAAAATAGTGGTGGCAATAGCCGGCCCTAGTTGGCCGTTCATCGCAATTTGCCACGCCAAAGTAAAAATGGCGATAGGCGGCATAAAACGCACCCCAAAGCGCGTTACTCGGGTGATGCGATTCTCAGGGAAGATCACAGCCAGACGCTTATCGTTTGGCCATGTTTTCATGTAGTTCTGTCCACGTTGAAATATTTGAATCCAACGTATCGGGCCTGATGAACGTAGCATTTGATTTGCCGCCTTAGGTGACAGAATTATCGGATATGTGCATTACTTTGTGATCCGGACTATAATGCTCATTCAAAAAATTCAGTAAATTTTAAAATAAATGCACAACAAACTTGATGTAGTTTAACAAATATCAATTTATTTTGTATTTTAGTTTTATTTTTGCTGGATCAGACAGTATCCTAGCACCGGCCCTACGGCTGAGTGTTTGTTGTGGATAAAATAATACCAATAAGCCACTTTTCGGCAAATTGTGTACAATAAAGATCGATACGCGGGTGCGCAACTTATAGTCAATAGCAAGGGTGATATTTGTCATAAATCTCCTCCCTATACTTATGTTACTCTTACCCAACTTTATGCTTTTTCAATCATGAATAAATAAAATAGGTACTTCTTATGTCGAGTAAGCTAGTTCTGGTTCTTAACTGCGGTAGTTCTTCTCTGAAATTTGCCATCATTGATGCTGCCAATGGAGACGAACACCTTTCTGGTTTAGCCGAGTGTTTCAATCTGCCTGAAGCCCGCATCAAATGGAAAATGGACGGAGGCAAACACGAAGAAGCACTTGGAAACGGCGCTGCACACAGTCAAGCTCTGAATTTCATCGTTAATACTATTCTGGCCCAAAAACCAGAACTGTCAAACAACCTTACCGCTATTGGCCACCGTATTGTACACGGCGGCGAGCAGTTCACTCAGTCAGTTATCATTACTGATGAAGTATTAAAAGGTATTCAGGCTGCGTCTCCATTTGCACCATTACATAACCCGGCTGGCCTAATCGGCATTGATGAAGCATTTAAAGCGTTCCCTGCGCTAAAAAATAAAAACGTGGCCGTTTTTGATACTGCATTCCATCAGACCATGCCTGAAGAATCTTATCTGTATGCCCTGCCGTACAGCCTATATAAAAAGCACGGTATCCGTCGTTACGGTTTCCACGGCACCAGCCACTTCTACGTGAGCAACGAAGCAGCCAAAATGCTGAACAAGCCAGTAGAAGAACTGAATATCATTACCTGCCACTTAGGCAACGGTGGTTCTGTTTCTGCTATCCGTAACGGTAAATGCGTTGATACCTCTATGGGCCTGACACCGCTGGAAGGTCTGGTAATGGGTACCCGTAGTGGTGATATCGACCCGGCTATCATTTTCCATCTGTATGACGTGATGGGTCTGAGCATGGAACAAATCAACAAGATGCTGAACAAAGAGTCTGGTCTGTTAGGCCTGACTGAAGTAACCAGCGACTGCCGTTACGTTGAAGATAACTATGCAGATAAAGAAGATGCTAAACGTGCAATGGACGTATTCTGCCATCGCTTAGCGAAATATATCGGTTCTTACACCGCGCTGATGGACGGTCGTCTTGATGCGGTTGTCTTTACCGGCGGTATCGGTGAGAACGCAGCAATGGTTCGTGAACTGAGCCTGGGTAAATTAGCCCTGTTAGGTTTTGATGTTGATCACGAGCGTAACCTTGCTGCCCGCTTCGGTAAATCAGGAAATATTGCCAAAGACGGTACTCGTGCAGCACTAATTATCCCGACCAACGAAGAACTGGTCATCGCTCAAGACGCTTCTCGTCTTACAGCGTAAAAACCACTAACACCGTCAGCTAAATGCTGGCGGTGTTGTTTTGACTAATACACATACCCAAAGTGATTGATGTTGCACTAAGGCAGCCAGAAAGCAGAGCCCGATCAACTTAGTCAAATAAGTGATTTAAGCACCGCTAACGCCACAGCAACTTCAGGTACCAAGGGCATAACCTAGAAGAGGTTTAGTCGTGTCTCGTACAATTATGTTAATCCCTACCGGCACCAGTGTTGGTCTGACAAGCGTCAGCCTGGGTGTTGTTCGCGCTATGGAGCGCAAAGGCGTTCGTTTAGGCGTATTTAAACCCGTAGCACAATCACGTTCCGGTGGCGATGTGCCTGACCAGACAACCAGCATCATTCGTGCTAACTCAACGGTATTTACCGCTGAGCCCCTGAGCATGAGCTATGTTGAAAACCTGCTGAGTACTAATCAGCAAGACGTGTTAATGGAAGCGATTGTTGAACGCTACCAAGAATGCGCCAAGAATTCTGAAGTCATTCTGATCGAAGGCTTAGTCCCTACTTATAATCATCAGTTCGCTAACGCACTGAACTATGAAATTGCTAAAACATTGGGCGCAGAAATCGTCTTTGTTATGGCCTTAGGAACTGACTCTCCGGCACAGTTAAAAGAGCGTATTGAGTTAGCCCGTTCAAACTTCGGCGGCAGCAAAAATGAAAACATCACCGGTGTTATCATTAATAAACTGAACGCACCTGTAGACGATCAAGGCCGTACCCGCCCTGACCTATCAGAAATGTTTGATGACACCTCTAAAGCTGCAATCTCTGTCGTAGATACCGCTCAACTATTTACCAATTCCACCCTGCCAATTTTAGGCTGTATTCCGTGGAATCTGGACCTGATTGCAACCCGCGCTATCGATATGGCTCATCACCTGAAAGCCAAAATCCTTAACGAAGGCCAAATTCGCACTCGTCGCATCAAAGCAATCACCTTCTGTTCACGCAGCGTGCCGAACATGCTGGCGCATTTCCGCCCTGGCTCACTGTTAGTGACCTCTGCTGACCGCCCTGATGTGTTAGTCTCTGCCTGTTTAGCGGCTATGAACGGCGTTGAAATCGGTGCAGTACTGCTGACCGGTGGTTATGAAATGGATGAGCGTATCCACAAACTGTGTGAGCAAGCTTTCCAAACTGGTCTGCCGGTATTTATGGTTGAGACCAATACGTGGCAAACCTCGCTGTCACTGCAAAGCTTTAGACTTGAAGCGCCGGCAGATGACCATGAGCGTATCGAATCTTCACAAGACTATATTGCCAGCCACATTAACAGTGAGTGGATTGACACTCTAACGGCGAACTCCGAAGGTTCACGTCGTATGTCACCTCCGGCATTCCGTTACCAGTTGACTGAACTGGCCCGTAAAGCCGGTAAGCGCGTAGTTCTGCCTGAAGGTGAGGAACCACGTACCATTAAAGCAGCGGCAATCTGTGCTGCCCGCGGTATTGCCCAATGTATTCTGTTAGGTAACCCGGAAGAAGTTAAACGCGTAGCTGAAGCTCAGGGCGTTGAACTAGGTAAAGGTATTGAGATTGTCGATCCTGTTCAGGTTCGTGAACAATATGTTCCGCGCTTAGTTGAACTGCGTAAGAGCAAAGGCATGACCGAAGTTGTTGCCCGTGAGCAATTACAGGACAACGTCGTGCTGGGTACGCTGATGCTTGAGCAAAACGAAGTTGACGGACTGGTTTCCGGTGCTGTTCACACCACCGCTAATACCATTCGCCCACCGCTACAGTTAATCAAAACTGCTCCGGGAAGCTCTCTGGTATCTTCAATCTTCTTTATGCTGCTGCCTGAACAAGTTCTGGTTTACGGTGACTGTGCGATTAACCCGGATCCAACCGCTGAACAACTGGCAGAAATCGCTATTCAGTCAGCTGATTCTGCAACTGCCTTTGGCATTGAACCTCGCGTTGCGATGATCTCTTACTCCACGGGTAATTCAGGTACCGGTAGTGATGTCGATAAAGTGCGTGAAGCAACCCGTATCGCGCAGGAAAAACGCCCTGACCTGATCATCGATGGTCCGCTGCAGTATGATGCGGCTATCATGGAAGACGTTGCCAGATCTAAAGCGCCAGATTCTCCGGTTGCAGGTAAAGCGACCGTGTTTATCTTCCCTGACCTGAACACCGGTAACACCACCTATAAAGCCGTTCAGCGTTCTGCCGATCTGGTTTCTATCGGACCGATGTTACAAGGTATGCGCAAGCCGGTGAACGACCTGTCTCGCGGAGCTTTAGTGGATGATATCGTTTATACCGTTGCATTAACCGCTATTCAAGCTGCACAAAACGAAGCGAATAGCTAAGTTGGTCGAATCGTTGAATGGCTAAATTCATCGTACGATAAGCAATAAAAAGAGCCGGAGTCTGTTAAAGATTCCGGCTCTTTCTTTTAAATCTAAGCTAGGAAAAGTAGCCCATCATTCAGAATATGATTACTGCCCGTTTTCAACGCCTGCTGCCTGCTCAGGGTTACGGGTCAGCCACAGCTCCAACGCTTTCAGCGAATCCGGAGTGAACTCATCGGCTCTGGCATTAATCTCATCAACCGTTAGCCAGTGAACGCTATCAATCTCATCTTCCTGCAGGGCGAATGGCCCATGAGAGACACAGCTAAACAGTGCCCCCCAAACCATGCAGTCATCAGATTCATAGTAAAACATTCCGTGATCTGCAAAAGGAACGTCGGCAATACCGAGCTCTTCTTCTGCTTCACGCCGGGCCGAGGCCAACATCTCTTCACCCTGCTGAACTACGCCGCCAGCGGTAGCATCTAACCATCCGGGGAAGAAATCTTTACTGTCAGTTCGCCGTTGAGCCAGAACCTGGCCCATTCCATTATGGACCACAATATAGGTGGCTCTGTGGCGCAAATGTTGCTGTCTCATTTGTTGACGTGTGACCTGAGCCATCACATTATTATCTTCATCAACAACGTCTACCCACTCAACGAACTCTGTCTGGCTTTGTTCTACCATCTATAAAAACCTTTCATAAAGATGCCTGAACAACGGATTCTGCCTGCTGCAAACTAAGCACTTGCAGCACACCATCAGTCAGCATACCAAAACTTGTTGGATATCCGCCCTTAGGTAAACTGGCAGACCCCGGATTAAACAAAAAAATATCCCCCTGCTTTTCAGCTTTAGGGATATGTGTATGACCATAAACAAATACGTCCCCGGCGCGAAGCGGAGGAAGTTTCTCCGGGTTGAATAGATGCCCGTGAGTTAAAAATAATCGTCGATTATCGGTAACAACCTGCTGCCATGAGGCCTCAATAGGAAAGTCTAATAACATCTGATCGACTTCACTATCACAGTTCCCTCGAACGGCAATAATTCTATCAGCAAACTGATTAAGTTTCAGTGCTACTTCTGCCGGATTATAACTATCGGGCAGCGGGTTACGCGGACCATGATAAAGCAAATCACCTAACAGGATCAGCCACTCAGCCCCGGAACGTTCAAATTGATGAAGAACCCGTTCAGTCGCCGATAAAGAACCGTGTAAATCAGAAGCAAAAAACAATTTCATTGGTTAATCACCCTGTAATCTATTCAATAACAATACATCGATATTGTTACATAATTATAATACGCAACAGGTCTGCCAAAATCCTAAAGATTGTACCTGAAATCAGCAATCCGATGGCTCATATTTAAAAAAACAATAAAGTTGTGAACAATAAGATTATTTTAGTCTGGCTATCCGCTATGATTATAAATACATGCA
Organism: Budvicia aquatica DSM 5075 = ATCC 35567; assembly: GCF_000427805.1. Taxonomy (GTDB): domain Bacteria; phylum Pseudomonadota; class Gammaproteobacteria; order Enterobacterales; family Enterobacteriaceae; genus Budvicia; species Budvicia aquatica. Next base: position 26,980 of record NZ_ATYS01000060.1, read on the forward strand.
AAATGGTTAACCCCTTACGACTGCCTCAGGAGCTCGCCCATGCATATACTAATAACAGGCGCAACAGGACTCATCGGTAGCCACTTAACCCGAAATCTATTATTGCACTTTCATCAAATCACCGTGCTTAGCCGCAGCCCTGAACGAGCCAAAGCATTATTTGGTGACAGCGTTAAGTATATCGGTAACTTAGATAGCTTAAGTTCACTCAATGACTTCGATGCTGTGATTAATTTAGCCGGTGAACCTATTGCCGATAAACGCTGGACTGAGGTACAAAAAAAACGCTTATGTAATAGCCGCTGGCAAATTACTGCTCAATTAAGCAACCTGATTCTGCAAAGTAAACAACCCCCTGAAGTTTTTATTTCTGGCTCAGCCGTTGGCTATTATGGCGATCAGGGACAAAGTATTGTGACTGAAGAAGAGGCCCCCCATCCTGAATTCACCCACACTCTTTGCCAGCGTTGGGAAGATGAAGCCCTAAAAGCTAAAAGTGTTCATACGCGGGTTTGTCTGTTACGTACCGGAATTGTTCTGGCAGCAGAAGGCGGAGCCCTAGCTAAAATGCTGCCAATATTTAAAACAGGCCTTGGCGGTCCGTTAGGCTCCGGTCAGCAATATATGCCATGGATCCATATTCATGACATGGTCGAAGGTATCCGATTTTTACTCACTACGCCCGGCCTCAGCGGCCCGTTTAATATGGTTTCCCCTTACCCGGTGCACAATGAACTGTTTACCGACCTACTGGCATCGGCACTCGATCGACCGCACTTTTTCCGTACTCCGGCATGGGTAATCAAACTGTTGATGGGGGAATCATCCGTATTGGTATTAGGCGGGCAACACGCGTTACCTAAACGGCTAGAAGATGCGGGTTATATGTTTAAGTTCTCAATGTTGGAAAAAGCGCTGGAAAACTTATTTCCTAAAGCATAAAACCGCTAACCGGCTAGTCAGTGATGGCTAGCCTGCCATATGATCGCATTGGTTATGGCTTACTTCCTTCCCAACGGGTAAATAGATCTTTTTCTAACTGAATATCAAACTGATCCAGAACGCGGTTAACGGTCTGATCAACAATATCCTGCACGCTTTCAGGCCGGTGATAGAAAGCCGGAACCGGTGGCATAATGACTGCCCCCAGCTCAGCCGCCTGAGTCATTAAGCGTAAGTGCCCCAAATGCAACGGTGTTTCTCTTACGCACAAAACCAGCGGCTTGCGCTCTTTTAATGTGACATCTGCCGCGCGGGTCAGCAAATCATCCGTATAGCTGTTCACTACGCCCGACAGTGTCTTCATTGAACAGGGTAAGATCACCATGCCATGACAGCGAAAAGATCCGGAAGAGACTGAAGCCGCAATATCACGAACATCGTGAACGACTGAAGCCAAACTACAGACATCACGCAGGGAATAATCGGTCTCTAAAGCTAACGTTTGGCGGGCGGCATTGCTGACGATCAAATGAGTTTCAACATCGTCTCGGTGCTGCAGAACCTGTAATAAACGGACGCCATAAATCGCGCCGCTGGCCCCTGATATTCCGACAATTAAACGTTTCATAATAGAAGACTCTTATGCTCTGAATTTGTCGATGACTTTGCCGTAATTAGTCACGTTAATCAAGCTTGCTTGGTGTTAAATGCCCGGATGTTCTGACCGCAGCCACAACGCCTTGAAAACAATGGTTGTGGTCATCTCTGATGCTATAAAAAAGGCATGCAATTAATTGACCGCATGCCCCTCAGTTTTTGTTTCAGAATATATTTTATTTACGACGTGCTTTGCGCACCGGATCTAAAGTGAATTTTCCGTATGAAAATTGAATAATGTAGCTTGATGTTTTGTTCAATTTATAAGGAATATCACCATTTTTATCGCTAAGGCCACGCGATACTTGCTGACCATCTTCAAATAAAATATATGCCTCACGTCCCATAGGGCCGCCTGTTCCATCAGGGTTAACCGTTAATGGCAAACTTCGGTCGTATGGCGATTTCTCTGCCAGCTGTTTGGCTTTTTTTGCCGTGGCTTTATTTTCACTTTTTTGCGTTTCAACCGCCGCCAGCCGACGTACTTCCGCCGTCTCTGCACAAACCGTATCGTATAGTTTTATAAATGAAGGATAATCGGAAAAATCTTTAAACGGTTTCTGACCGCTATCGGTAAAAATACGTTTACCTTTAATATCGTAATCAAAACGCTGTTCTTGAGTCAGCCCCTTAGGTCGATAAACACAGTCAACAATATGACGCGTGATTGAACCACAGGTTAAATCGGTACAGTTTAAGACTTCTTCTTTTAGCCATACCTGAGCCCAGTCGGATGGATAAAGCGAATGGCGTGGTGCAACAACATAATCCATGCGAATAGAGTATTTTCCGTTCACATTAGTAGTCAGGTATTTCCATTGGCTATCTTTCGGAATACTCAAAGCAGAAGCTGTGGCCATGCTGCTTGCGCAGCTTAAAACAGCGATCGAGTAAATCAAAGTACGGCTTATTTTCAATATCATCATCACATCCTTTTAAATATGTTGCGCAGCACATTAATCAGCCACAAAGATAATCCATAAGTTTGCCATCCATATGTAGGACAATCAGATATATTATTAGTTTCAGCGGGTTAGTCTTTATCAATATCACTATACGCTCGGTAACACATACCCCTGATCTGCATAAAAAAAGGCGCACAGTTTGCACTGCACGCCCTTAGCTAGAGTTTCACTTCACCTATCAGAAGCGGTACTTCACACCCAAAGTCACCGCGGTATCACTGTAACCATTATCCCCCATCTGCTGAGCCACGTTGCTCCACAGGTTCAGGTGTGAGTTCAACTGACCTTCTGCACCCAGCTTGAGCTCACCGACGTTGCGGCTGCCGGACTGTTTAACTTCGGTGCCGTCCAGTATCGCTCCGGCCTGTTGGCTGTTGTGCAACCAGTTAGCTTC
>NZ_ATYS01000061.1 GCF_000427805.1 Budvicia aquatica DSM 5075 = ATCC 35567
CATCCAAACGCCCAGCTCAGCCGCAGCGGCAACGCTCTTCGCCACAGTATTGGGAATATCATGAAACTTTAAATCAAGGAAAACGTCAAACCCACGATTGTGTAGCTCACGCACCAGTTCAGGCCCGCAAAGAGAAAACATCTCTTTGCCAATTTTTAAGCGACAATCTTTTGGCTCTATCTGATCGGCCAGTTCAAGGGCCGAGCGTTGGTTATCAAAATCCAGAGCAACAATAATGGGTGATGAGTTTAATTCATTGATATTCAATTTCAATTTCTCTTATTAAAATTTTAAAAATCACTTAATGGACATGTCCATGGACACAAATAAATATTAACATTTAGCACCTATTGCACAGGTCTATATATTACAGACTTTAGTATCACCTTGAAAGAAAACAAAAGAGTAAGAAACGTCCATACTTATTTTTTGTTGAACCAGAAATTACATTACTGTATAAACAAACAGTAATGTAATCAATGGAGGTTCATCATGCGTGTAGAAATCACTATCGATAAACGAAATCAGAAGCAATTCCCAAATAACGAATTAACTGTCGTTGAGCTTGAGCTACAAAAGCGATTGCTGAAAAAGTACCCAGGTACCGGTATCCGAGTTCGTTTCTCATCAGCCACTAGTGTCAGTGTTACGGGCGGTTCTAAAGATCAGTCTGCCGCAGTGAACAAAATCATTGAGCAGATGTTTGAAGAGTCAGAGGAATGGATGTCGTAAATAGAATGCCCCGGTAAATCTACCAGCTATCAAACTATACCCGGTACGGTATAATCGCTTTGTCATTGTAAGGATTTAAGAATTCATCTCGCTAAGTTTAGCGCCCTGTCTCACAACAGGGCTTTTTTGCGTCTGTAATTTGGCAAGAGTTAGGTGGGCGTTTGTAATTCTTCCGTGTAAACCTGTACCCGCAGATCAATCCAGCGCCCTGATGGGATATCTATCGGGTCACCATCGTTATAGCCTTCAATAGTATTTTGAGCGAACCGGGGCGCATTCGGATGAGTGCGGTGATATGTCTTAACGATGATGTCGCCATTGGCTTCAACTGTCGTATTAACCCAAATTAGCGGCTGTTTATTATCATCGTTTGGTACTTCAATATCCCATGCGCCATCAGAATGAAAACCCATTAACGAGCCTGATAGACGGTATATGCCTTCTGATAGTCGCTCTGTTGTTACTCCAGACGACTCTTCATTTAGCTCACAGAAGCCATTGCTGAATAATTTCACTATCGGGGATGCTTTTTTAATGAAGCCATTAGCGTCAATAGCTGTATTTCTAGATGAATATAATTCGTACCATTGCGACCACCCCCCAGTATTTATTCTCTGGCGCATATAAATACGATTATCAGTATTTATAAATATTTGGTGCCACCATTCAGTATCAATACCGACCGCAGGTGGAGATGTATAATCTAATGTTCCTTTATCAAGATATGTTAGTACCGATCCGTAGATGCTACCTGTTGAGGGAGCATTACTAAAAATACCCCCAACGAAACACCAGCCAATTAGAGCATTGTTAAAATTATTACCAGGAATTCCACGACCATAACGCGGGAGTGTTCCATTTAGCCCGATGTTAACTTTGCTAGCAAGTTCAACATCTAATTTAAGATTTTTTACAGCTTCATCTGTATTGTTCAAATCAGATAAATTATTTTCTATCTTTAATACTTTTGCATCCTCTGCCGCACCTATTGTTGTACGAGCCCCAGCAGCATTTGCGGCGGCAACAATCAAGCGCCCTAACGCCGTTAATGATGTAGTCGTAACAGTATTTACTCCATTTGAATAAATAAGCTGATTTGCTGCTGTCGTCAGTCCAGACATTGAAGTGAGCAACTGTGATTTATCTTGCTTGCCACTCATTGCTTCCGCGGCTCTATCCGCTTCGACCTTTGCCCTATTAGCCTCAGTTACAGCTATGCTAGATTTCTCAGTAGCGGTCGCTGCAGATGTTTGAGATTGTATTTTATCATTCGCTACAGTCTGCTTATCTGCACTTACTACGGTCCGATCTTGTGACGTTAATGCAGCATCTGCTTTTGCAGAATTCGCCGCATTAACTGCGGTTGTTTTTGCTTCTAATACTGCAGCAGTATCAGAAACAACTTGATTATATTTATGCGTTAAATCAGTTTGTATGCCTTCTGAAATCACTCTAGCAGCGTCAGAGCGCACAGCATCAGCACTAGCAGAAACTTTTGAGGCTTCAGCACTGACCGCAGCCGCCTCTGCTTTTTCGGCGTTTTCGATTACTGAGTCATTAGAAATCGCAGCGCTACTTGCTGCTTGTTCCGCCGCAGTTTTTAATGCCGTAACTGTCACTACATCAACCGCAGTGCTTATTGATGATTCACTTGCTGTTTTTGCAGAAGCCGCGGCGCTCACTTTAAACTTACCAGCTTCAATCATGTCAGTATTAACTTGTTGCTGCTTTTCGTTTACGTCCATCTGAACAGTAACAACATCCGTCAGAATACTATCCGCCAGCTCTTTATTGGCCTTGGCTTCGTTCGCTGCCTGCTGTGCTTCATTTCGCAACTGCTGGAATATTGCTACCAGTTCCGGCGTTAAGTCACTTTCGCCCGGTATCGTTAGAAAATCGTTTAACGTTCCGGGGCGGGAATCTAAATAGACCTGAATTTCACCAACTCGCTTAGGTGGAAAGCCGACTATATATAATGAAACATCATATTTACCAGGTTCAACTTGCATATTATATGAACCAGTATTATCAAGGCCTATGCGGGCCTCAGTTTCGACAACAACGGTTAATGAAGTTTTCTTACATAACAGCTCAATTGTACATTTGGGAATAGGTCGTCCCATCCCATCTTTCAGAATGCCGGAAATTTTAATAGCCATAGTTGACCTTTAGATGAAGAAGGGTTTATCTGTGAGAATGAATAAAATCAGTATCAGCGGAATTAATACATTTAATTTCTTTGAAATATTCAGGTGACTTCCAACGACTGCCAGCCCATGTGATATTTAAAGTATTCGGTACAAATAAATATAATTTACCGACATGATTCACTTTTAAGGCCGTTACCTTTAATTCTTCCGCCTGCCGGATTGCCATCATCGTTGTTTCATAACGAGCAATACACTCAACCTCTCGCGGTTCTGTATAATCTGGATGAGTTGAACAAGCTGATAATAAAAATATAACGATAAAGACTCTAATTATAGATTCCATAAATCTCCCATTTTTACACGAGCAATACCGGAGTCGTCATAGACTGCAAAGCCATATTTATTTAATTGAGCACCGACACGGCCATTACCATTTATCATCTGCACCTCACCGACACTATTCACAATAAACTTATTGTTGATATTTATTGATCCACCATTAAACGCAGCCGCATTAACAGTTCCGCCATTAATTACAGGTGCAGAAATACTGGCACCGGCAACCAACCGATCACCTTTTATTGTCCCTGCTGCGACTAAGTCTCCATCCATGAATAGCTTAGGTGTTACCCAAGTCCTGCCGTCATACATTCGAGAACTGATATTGTCGATTTTCCCTGCTGCATTCACGGAATAAAGAGTTAAAACAGTATCGATCCCCGGATCGGTATTGAATGTGGATTTGAATAAAGAATTAACTATCTCTGTGCTTTCGGGAAATACCCCTGCCGCTGTCTGAATTCTGAAAATTCCACCAGCCCCATCACCTAGATCGTTCTTTGCAGAAATGCTGGTACCGTCAAGCAGCTGTATCTCACCCTTTAGCACCAGTGTTTTACGGGTATTATCCCAGTAAAGATTACGCTCCAGCGAGTCAGGATCGGTAAACGAAACAAAATCAGCTAAAAAGTCTACCGCACTGGCTTCGTCGCCAGCAGTCACGGTCACACCTGATATGCGATTGTCCTTATTCACTACCAGTGCGGCTCGGTCAGAAAGCAGAATAACGTTGGACGTATTTTCCTCAACTTCATCAAGAAGGTCTTTTACCCAATCCAGCTTGGGAATTTCTGGGCCTATCAGGTCCAGAATATCCTCAGGCTTCAGTTTGGTTTTAACCTTTTCGACCAGTAATGCCGACCTGCCAACACCATTCACCGCTTGTATGCCATACCAATATTCAGTATCAGGTACACAGTTGATATCATTTAGAACTGTAGCTCGGCCCAAAGAGTTATTTTGTGCTCTAACCTCCGCCTCACTCATCCCCTTGTAGAATTCGTACTGAGTGCCTAAGCTGGTCGGTTTGGTCACTACTGGCTTAATCGTTACGCTAAAGTTGCCTACAGTAATTAACAAGGAATCAGGAAGCGACGGCGGCCCAATCTCAAAGACGGCGGTTGTTTCGGTACCCAACTGGCCGGCGGGATTTTTTCCCCTGATCGTTACTGAGTAATTACCCATCGGCAGGTTGCCACATAAGAATTCAGTATCACTGACCGTTTCGCGGCGGTGCAAAGCGCCCTCTCTGAGTAGCTTAATCTCAAATGATAATCCACTCATAACGCGCGGAGTGTCCCACGTCATACGGATTTGGAATACATCAGAATCCGGTTCTGCGGTTACCTGTAAATGTTCAACCGGGGGGATCTTGCCGCTAAAGAGGGTGTTAGTATCCGGCTCGAATATTGCCCCGTTATCAACTACAGCCTCTTTCTCTGGCACATGCTGCAATGCAACGATTGTATATTGGCCTTCGTCCTCGGTGATACCCAATGCCCGGAATAATCGCGGCTTGATTGTCGCTGTTGAAAGCGTCCACATGCCGAAATCTTCTAGCCCTTCAATGGATTTGCCCAGCACCAAAACATCAGGCTCTGGATGCGAGAATACTTGAACCCGCTGCGGTTTACCTTCGCGATCGATATAGCCCAAAAATGCCTGTTCGTTGTCATTAATAACAACCTCACGATCAAGTGTAATCCGCTGCCCATCTCCAACTGACTTAATGCGACCACCAATCCGCGCACCGGCATAATTATTATCTGCAATCTCAATAATGTCGCCTGGTAGATGCTTTAATCCCTCGCGACCAACAGTAAAGGTTACTGTCTGCTTTTCTAACCGTTCTGTCTCTAAAATCCATTTTCCAACCCGGTGAGCCTGTCCGCGAGAGGTACAACCAAAAGCATCAACTTGCGAGACGTTAAGTCCGTAACGCGCTATGAGCGTATCATCAGCAACGTACTCTGTAGCAGTATCCCACCCGTTCTCTGGATCGATATAGCGAACATGAATAGCGGTATGCCGGGCCTTTTGAGCGCTGGCTGAATAGGAAAACTTACCTTCAACCACGTTGGCATTGCTGTATCGCCAAATCGGGTCAGTTGGCCGGTCCATGATACAGGTCATCTGTAACCCGTCCCAGACAGGCATAGCACGAAAGACAGAGCACAGATCATTAAGAACATCGTAGGCTTGGCGCTGGTCAGTAATATAGGCGTTGCAAGTCATGCGCGGCTCTTTACCACCAAACCCATCATCAACCAGTTGATCGCAATACTGAGCAATCATATAGAGCGCCCACTTATCACAGCCGAACGAGCCGATACGTTTGCCAAGGCCGTAACGGGTGTTCATCACTAAATCGTAGAAAACCCAAGCCGGGTTATTCGTCCAGCCGAGTTTAAAGGTACCATCCCACATCCCGGAGTATGTCCGATTACGCGGATCATAATTTGACGGTATTTTCACAATCAGCCCATCGATGAGATATTGCCGGCCTGGTACTCCATTAAACTGCTCTGAGTCAAATGTAAGCCCAACAACAGCGGTATTCGGATACGTGAGCTTTGTGTCCACAATTTCGGTATAGCTGGACCAGAGTGTTTTATTTTCGAGTTGCGCAGATGTACTGTCGTCAGTGACTCGTACCACTCTGATATTGAACGGTCTCGCAGGTAAATTGGCAATAATGACACTACGGAGATACTGGCTACGAGTTTTGCCGGCGATCGTGATTGTCTCTACCGTTGTCCAGTTAGCGCCACTGCCAATTTGAACGAGCATTTGCACGCTACTGCCATTCATATCACCCTTATCTGTCGTCTCATACAGCGCAGATACACCGACCGTCACTCGAACCCGATCCGTATCAACATCAGTGATGGTCCTGACGATCGGCGTCTTTTGTTTTATCTCACTGGATACGGATATCTCATTTTCAGACGACGGAAAGCCCGATAAGTAATCCTGAGATTGAGTGCCCGCCGTCCATTGCAAGTTAACCCCAGTGAAGTTATTAGTGCCATCTTCAGACTGCACTGGCGTTTTATTTAAATAAACGCCCTGCAACCCATTGACCGGCCCCTCTATCTGACCTTCGCAAAGCATATCAATAATGGACAAAACCTGTTTAGACTTGAGATTGTCTGGCGCTTCTTTCGGAGTATGTGAACTACCGCCACCCTTACCCATACCTGACCCTTATAAATACAAAACCCGCCGAAGCGGGTTAATGATTGATTATTGCGTACTAAGCCCCTGAGACAGAACTTTAGAGCCGATCATCATCCGTCCATAAGCTAACGGTAACGGCTGCCCTTGCGCGACTGTGTTATCAAGATTGGAAAATGAAGTGTTATTATTCGTTGAACCGCTATCTGTATTCGTTTTTGGGGTTTTCGTCAGCATCATGGCAATACCGCCCATCATCATACCAACACCCGCACCGATCATCGCGACACCGATAGATGCACCGATACCCGTCCAGCCAGCCATCACACCAACAACTATACCGGCCACCACCAATATGCCGCCCGCAATCGCTTGAAACGCCCCGCCAGCGCCGACCGCCCGTGGAATAATATGAATAACATCACCGGCGCGAAGGATAGATGACATTCCCAATTGAACGCTTTCCTCACTAATATCGTTACCCGCGATACGGACACGGTAAAAATCACCTTGAATGTGCTGCCGTAATCCCGGTATTTGCAGCATGAGCGCATGAAGTGCCTCACCCGCCGTTAGTACATCAAGCTTGAACTTGCGGCCATATCGTTGCAGATCGCCGTAAAACCGTACTGTGGCCATTGTCTATACCTCCAGATTGAGTGAGTGTAATTGAACCAAAACCCGCTATAGATATCTCGCTTGCTTAGCCGCTGCGAGCAGTGATGCAGGACATACTGATCGCCGCAATAAATAGCAGCATGATTGGCCTTTTCACTACCAAGGCAAATAAGGATTACATCCCCCGGTTGCGCATCAGTAACTTTATAAAACCCGTTTGGCCCTAACAGATCTAAATACAGATCTTGGCCTTTTTTCCACCATTCATCTTCACGCGAATAATCGGGTAGATTAATGCCAGCAAGGTGATAGGCATCACGCAGAAGCGTTAAACAATCAAGCACACCATGCTCGAACTGGCGACCAAGTAGCGGCGGAACGTTATTGAACCGGTATATTTCTGTGCCGCAAACCAACCACCAAGGTAAAGCGGTACGGCGCTGACCAGCGCGGTCACATTCACTAAGAACCGGTAACCCATCCGGATGACTATGAACCAGCGCGACAACCTCGCCGGCAGTCTGAGCACGTAGCCAGTCATCGGGGGATATCTCAAAGTATTCAGTAGGCCGATCGGCAATATTCTGACACGGCATATAGTGCTGACCGGTACCGGTATCTATCACAAAGCCACACGACTCCTGAGGCGCACACTCTGCAGCGTGGGCCAATATCTGTTTGTCGATCATGATCGATTTTTAACCTATTGAAGTTTGGTAAGGTTGAAAGTTCACTTAACCAGAAGGAGATGTTATGTCGTCACTAGATCCACGCGCTACACAGCATGCATTAGATGAGGCTCACGATTGCGCCTCTGCTAATCATGCAATGTTATTAACTGTTCTGGATATTCTGATTGGGGAATCGGACGATCCCGATGCATTAAAGAAGGTGGTGTTAGATAAATTCAAGAAGAATCAGATAAAGCCGGGATCTAACAAATTCAAATCTAGCTTTACCGATCGACCTAAATAGAAATTACGGGCAGCCGGCCGCTGCCCATTCTGGGTATTTATGTTTTGATCTTTCGAGTCTCTCAGCATCGCTAACTAATTTAACTGCATGCAGTTGCTTATGTACCTCAGCAGTAAAGCCCAGTACGCGGGTACTATCAATATCATCACTCGATACCGCGGAGACGGCATTACCATCGACCACTAATTCAATTTTCATATTAAACCTCAGATTATTATCGGGACATTTTAGCCGCTGACGGGAAGCCGCCGAACGGCAAGGGATTATTAGCGCCAAAGCGCAATTTACAAGACGCTAACCGTTTACCGCACTTATCACACTTAGAATCTGACGTCGGTTTATCAAATTCATCAGCGACCGGGCCGCCTGTATAACTACATTCAGAACTGCGGTAAATCCAGTTACAGGTATCAGCAATGATTATTCTGGCCGGTAACTGAGCGCCGTCACTTTCACACGGTAACGCTAATTCAAACGTCGCAAAATCAGCCTCTAAAGCCGTCATCCGTTCGACGACATAACGCGCAACTAATTCCTGTGTTGGGTCAGCCTTCGTGTTACCTTCGATAAAGTTATCAGCGTCAAGAAACTTACTGTACATCTGGCGGCGAGTGACGATAGCACCGACTAAATCGTCAAAATCTTGGCTTAATCCGGTAATCAGGCCGGTAAGATTTGCAGCCGTTAATGTTGGCCGGTTACTGGTTCCCTGCCCGTTATGCTCAAAACCTTGGGCCTTCATAGGGTAAGGCTCATAGGTATGGCCCTGCCAGATAATGGCGGTATGCATCTCATTCATGCCATCATGAAATCGGAACAGATCGCCGCCGATATGGGTTAAATCAAGCTCGAATAACTCGATTAAAACATCCTGCGCCGGCTTTGCTGTTTCGAGTAACGTCTCTACGGGGATATCTTGCATAAAACCTCTGGAATTTTGGCAATAAAAAACCCGCCGAAGCGGGTTGTAGGCGCATAAATAAATATTATTTATACTTATCATTTATGGTTTTAGAAAAATGGGTAGTCTTATCAAATTTACCATCATCGAGATAACACTTGATGGTCGATTGCACTTCAACACCCATCGGATTTTTAGCTAAAACAGTTACTATAACCTCAGAGTTACTTGCCCTGTATGAGTTATAATATTTAACGGATTTAGGGGAGGCAAAATTCTGTTTTTCATAATCAACACAAAGTTGTGCTGGATCTTGCTTCACAAGCCGGACGTTAGACTTTATAAAATAATTAAAGTCATCAGAAAACCACATTCCTAAGCCTACCGCCAATATAATACCGGATATTATTAATATAGCTTTTTGCATTTTCATCCCTTGAGGCTGAACAATTAGGCCATAACTTCCTCAAATTCGCAGCTAATGTCAACATATGTATGTTGAAATGATGAAGGCCACTTCCTGCATACAACCTTGATTGGCACAAATGACGATGGAGGGGTCCACCAAAAAGCAGTAACCGCACCATGATCGCTAAGGAATTTAGAAACAAACGCCCATTCACGTCTTGGAATTCTGAAAGTTACAGAATACTTATCCAACTTATTATTAATACCAGCCGGTTGCCGTTGCTCATAACCATCACCAAACTTTACCACTTTAACATTGGGCTCCGCCTTAATTGACATGCCCGGACGAGGCACCCAGTGAAAAGTTTCCATATATATCACCCTCTTTTATTAAGTATTCCACCAGGTCTCATTTCGCGATTGAACGCCTCAGTAATCATTGATTTCATCATCACGCTAAATTGTTTCGCATCATCCTGACTAATACCGGATGCTCCCGCCTGACTAGCCTCAATGTAAGTAGGCGCATCAATAACAAACTGAGTGCCACTAACTACCCCAGATTTAGAATTACTGGCATTTTGATTCTTTAGATAACTCTTCAAATCTTCATTTGTCCGACTATCGACAACGCGCTCACCGCGATCCAGTAGCCACGTACCTTCCTTGGGAACGTTATCAATACCATCGTGAGCCATCCCTGATAGCGCCTGCCCTGCAACAATCCCGACAGATATTGCCCCTTGCATTTCAACCATTTTGGCAGCAGTTTCCCCGCTAAGGTACCCACCCAGCATAGAGCCATGCGCCCGGGCTGCAGCAGCGGCGACTTGCGTTTGGACAATAATTGATGGAATTGCTAAGGCTTTTTGGACAGCAAGCAATACTTTCATAGCTGTTGTGTTTTCTTGCCCGGCATTTTGCATAACATCAGCCGTTAGTGACGCAAATTGAGTGGTAACGCTAAACATAGTCTGTGCCACTTGGGCGCTGGATTGCTCTAGCTTTTGCGTTCGGTCTAACTCAGCTTTAACTCTTAATTCACCGTATCGCTTTTCAATATCAGTGATTTTTTGAGCATGCCCCTCAGCCCTAATAACCTCCTCTTGGCGGTAAGCTTCAAGCAGGGCCATCTTCTGTGTATATTCATTTTGAATGGCTACAGTCGGATCCACATCTGCCCGTAAGCGGTCCATCGGATCAACAGCGGCAGCAGATGACGCTTCAATTCTCTGGCGGGTACTTTCAACATATAAATTTTGTTTTGCTCTGTAATACTCCTGAGTATTTAATAAGTCCCTGCTATATAGTTCTTTTAAAATATTATTGGTATCAGAAGTTTGTTGAGAAAGCAGTTTACCCGGCGCATATTGATCGGCGAGTTTCAGCCGATCTTTTGCATATTTGCTTGTTATCTCAATTGATAACCCCTCGACCTCAGCCTGAGAAGCATTATGCTTTTTCGCCAATTCCAGTAGCTTTTGTTTAGCCTCCTGCTCTTGGAGGTCTATTTTCTGGAGACTGCTGGCATTAGATATTTCCATTTCAACTCTAAATTTTTGGAATTTATCTAATTTCGTCTTACCGCCGGAGTCACTATTGCCATCAAATGCGGAACCTGCGCCAACTCCACTAAAATCAGGTTTAATTGTTGGTTGATTATTTATTTCCTCCTTTCTTTTTTCTAATCGGTCGAGATCTGATGTGAGTTGAGACATATCTGAATCGACTTTATCAGTCGCAAACTTAGGAACATCACCACCATTATTTTTTGCAAAATCTAAAGCCTTCCAACGGTTTCGAGCATCCCCTAGAAGCTCATTACCTTTTGCAATTTTTTTGTTAACTTCATCTAACTGAAGAGTTCTTAAATCAGAAGTTAACTGCCTTACACTTGCAGAAAAGTCATCTGTTGGATTTTTGGCTGAAATTGCACTTGCGGCAAACATGGCTAATCCAGCAGCGGCCATCACGGCGATCCCCATTGGCCCGCCGAGAAAGCCCAGCGCACCACGCATAAGCCCACCCGAAGCCGCGGCCGCCCTTGATGTTATTGATAACTGAGTATTAGCAGCAGCAAGCTGCCGTTTTGCAGCGGTCTCGGCTATTGTAGCTTCGGTGATAAGCCTAGCATTTCTTGCGTAAGCCGCCTGGTAACTGACTGCAAGCCCATTCTGGCGATTAATGACAGATTGAGTCGCCATCCATTGATTTTGAGCTATGGCCTGAGCCCGAGTAGCTTGGGAAGAGGCTATTGTTGCATTAGCTGTTGCGACCTGTTGCACAGCCGCCTTCTTCATAGCAGCTTCATTAGAGATCCATGCAGTAGCACTTGTTCTCAATCCAGCAGTCAATTTATTAGCAAGGATCGGTACTAAGGTATAAAGAGCAATATCTGATACGGCACTAAAATTATCACTTAAATAATTTATGGCACTCGTTGCGGACTGAACACCCTTCCTCAGTGGCCCATTTGCTGAATTTCCGATAGCAATCGCAGCACCTTCGAACGCGCCGGACAACCCAGTAATATCACCATTAAGGTTATTAATTCGGGTGGCGGCTTGCTCATATGCTGTGTTGGTACCGGTTAATTCGTTCTTTAACTCAGATAATCGCGCACGATTATTCACAAGGATAGAGGCGGTAGTCACATTCTGAATACCGAACAGCTTCATAGCTTGAGTCGTGGACAGATTCTTTTTAGCTAGATTATCTAGAGCGACATCCAAACCAACAACAGAGGGCTTTAAGCTAGCATCAGTAGACCGCTCAAGCCGCAATAAAACTTTACTGAAATCGGTACCAGCTTTACTACCTTTGATACCGCTTTCAGAAAGCGTTTGGATAGCAGCGTTAAGTTGCTCAAAGGGTATCTTTGACTGCGAGGCAGCTACGCCGCTATTTTTAATTGCCTGCGTAGTGCTATCAATATCAGAACGCCCCGCCCGCGAACCAGCAGCTAGCACATTAATAAAACGATCGGCCTCACTGGCGCTGGCACCGAATTGATTTAGCGACAAAGAAACAGCATTCACCGCGCTGTTCAAATCCATCCCGGATGCCTGTGCTAATGTTAACGCACTCTTTGTGACTGACTCCAAACTACCTGCAGTTTTAACCAACTCCGGTTTGGACGCCGCCATTAAATTTAGAGCCTCAACTGCTTCAGTCACTCCATACTTGGTAGTCCGTGACATTTCCTTGGCTGCATTGTTGAATGCTGCCAATCGCTCTGTTGTCACCCCTGTAATTGCGTAAAGGTCAGACAATGCCTGACCATATTTCCGTGTCGTATTGATAATGCTACCGAACGATAACCCCATACCAGCCAGACCGGCCAAGCGAACACCCAAGCCTAGAACGGAAGCTGTAACCCCCTTGTACGCAGCTTCCGTCTTTTTGGCTTCATTCTGAGCCCTGCGGTTAAACGTATTTGACCGAGTTTCAGCGGTATTAAATGACTCTTGTAGTTGAGTCCTGAAATTGGCTGCATTGATATGAAGCCCAACAGCTAAGGAAGCTACATCTGCCATTATGAAAGTACTCTCATGACTGCCGCGCACTGAGAATCAATATCATCAGGCTTGGAAGGTTTGTCGGTGGCCGCGGCCGATGGGTTATTTTGTAACTTAAAGAATGCTTGCCAGTACATAAGGATATTAGCTGGCAAGTTTGCTACCTTTCGAGGATCAACCTCACCAAAGCGCTCAGCTAGTTGAAAAATTAGCGAGAGCCACGGTGAGGTTATGAGTTTTTTTCAGCCTCCTCAATTTTGATAACGCTATGTTTTTGCACCTCAACCAGAGCATCGACTAGCGCGGGGTTATCATGAACCGCCAATAGTTCCATAGCAGAGGGCAAATCGCCTACTGGTAAAGCATTGCCGTCGGCATCAACCAATGCGTTTAAGATAAATTCAACGCTATGGACCGATTGTTGCTGAGCGGTTCCACTTTCTCGTATACGCTCGGCCTGCTCGTCATAATCCAGTAATTCCTGCGCTGTTAAACGCCGAATGAAAACATCCGCACCGAGAATATTCTTTTTTACCGCGGATTTAGTTGGTGTTAATAGTTGTTCTTTCAAGCTTTTCATTGAAAACCTTATTTCGTTACTTTTATGGGGCTGGAGTGGCATCAACTGACCAAACCAGATTATTTTGCTTACCTTTGACGGTGATGCTGATAACTTCACTGGCCGGAGCGGATATCTCGGCCATTTCCCATCCGGACAGGGCTAAGATCATGGTCCCGATTCGCTTGTTGGGTAGCCTTACCTTAAATTGAACCGTTTCACGATTTTCGGCTGCCGTTAAAAATGCGGCGAAATCTTCATTTGTAGGATCATCAATAAACCCGAGATCTTTTTCCGGCCCTTCCGGTAAATCTGAAATTGATTGCTTATTTTTGTCGATAAGAGTTGAGCAATCGACAAACCCACCTGTCAACCCTGTGGCGCCCAATGCTTTACAGTTAGCCAATAATTTGAATACTTCAGAACCTAATGCGGCCCATGATGCTTCAGTACCCGCAGGTAACATGGCGTACTCAGGCGACGATTTGACATTATTAGTCATCGTTAATATCTCTCTATTTTGTAATAAAAAAGTAGCAGAACGCTACCGGGATCGGGTGATGCCTTCTCGGATTTCAACAGCCAAGATGCGGAGCACCTTCATTTTGTTGTAATCCAGCGCTGGACGGATAAATGCTTTGGGAGATTGTTTAATTGTTCCGAACTCCTGAGCTATTGCTTTCATTCGGTGCTTTTTACTCGGACCTACTCTAAGTGTTACTACCGTATTAGGATTTTTTGATTTACTCGTACTTCTTACTTTAATGCTATCCCGCATATGCTCACCACTGCTTGAGCCGTCATATCCAGCGTGAGTTTGCATATCCAAAAGAACAGGCTGTAAGGCAGCTCTACCCGCCTCCCTAAGCACCTTAGTTCCAACCTTTTCACCTAGAGCAATAAGGTCTCGCTCTAAGTCCTTTAGTCCTTCAATCTTCATAGTTATCATTCAGAATCCTCATCGTGATAAATAATGAAGTCGCGAGATATACAAAAAATACCTGACGGACTAGCATCAGAATAACGGCGCTCAATCTTGCCGCCTCGCGTTACATATTGAACAGACTTAGCCCCTATCTTTCCGTGTGTAATATTTTTCCAAGCATTCCATACTGCACGATCATGGGCTCTTGCCTCTTCATAATCGATACAATAAAAATCAACCTGCAGCCGTAAAGCCACCAGCCCGGTTCTAACAAAACCTGTTTCAACCGCAGGATCGCTTATAGGAATATAAACAATACATTCATTTATATCGTCCGGTCTTGATAGTGGATAGACCTCAAGACCAGTTAGTTTTTCAAGCTCGGCTTTTACCTGAAGTTCTATCATCGACAATATCAGCCTCCCCAGTAAGTACTAGGCGATCGCGTTTGCTACGGTCAGGGCTGCGAACGGTGAAAATTAAATGCTTTGTCACCACCCGCCAACCTTTTTGAACATCATCACGCGGTCGTAAAGTTATAAGATAAGTATCTACAATCTGATCCTGGGCCCCTTCTCTGATTTTTCTGTTTGAAATGGGTTCTAACTTTGCCCAAACAGGTTTCACATCTTCAAAAGTAATCACTTGCTGGCCCGAGGCGGCCCTGCTAGTTACCGGTTTTTGTAACATAACTCGATCTTTCAGATCTCCCGCCCTCATAACCCATACACCCTATATGGTTGAAGAAGAATATCCGTCGCGATTGGAACAACGGAAGCCTGAGTCCCGATGATTACTGACTCCCTGTTTTCATACCAATGCCCTATCAATAACAACATTGCTGTTACGATATCACCGTCCATCAGCAAGTTATCCCCTTCAGGGGGATCCTGATCAGGGAGATACATAACCCGATTAGTCTTGTTTTCAACATACTTAAAAGCTGCCTGCTGAAAAATGCCTAACAAGTTATCATCATCGTTAAAATCAGGATCTAGCCGACAGTGCGCCTTTATCAATTCAAGATTGATCATAAGTCACCTTATTTAGTCGTCTTACCTTTTTTAGCCAGTACTGGCTCTGGCTCTGGCTCTGGCTCTGGCTCTGGCTCTGGCTCTGGCTCTGGCTCTGGCTCTGGCTCTGGCTCTTCAGTATCAAGTTCATCTTCTAACTTTGCATAGCCCTTTTTCAGTAATTCACGCCCATGCTGCTCTGAGGTCTCGAACGGTCGTCCATCAGACACAACACTTCCACCGAAATAAATCGGTTTAATTGCAATTAATTTCATAATCTATTCTCTGATGTAGCGGCCCGCAGGCCGCTTATTAAAAGGTTATTATGGAGTCGGAACAGTAAATGCGCCGGTAATGAAAGCCTCCGGACGATATACGGCCAGCGCCAAGCGCTCTTCACAGCGAATAGAGATCATGTTCTTTTCGAAGTCGTCAGCGTTCTCGGTACTGATCACAACGTTGGCTTCTTCTCGGTCAAAAATCTGAGCCCCCGCATTAAATGCACCGGTCAGGAACTTACCTAAGAATGCCGGCGCTTCCGTCGCTACAACGGGCAAACCCCATAAAGTCGGAGAAGTCAAAGCGGACGGGTTAGCAAGGATATAGCGCCCTAACGTATCCTTAGTTAGCTCGATCTTAGCCCAATCAGTAAAGTGCAGGACATGACCAGAAGCCGAGAAACGCGCCAGTTGGGCCTGCAACATAGCCAGACGCAAATCATCAATACCGTTTTGCTTAGATACTTCAAACTGCGCAGCAAAAACAGATGCTTGCGGCATAATCCCTTCAAGATGAACGCCAGTACCGTCGCCGAACAGGATCTCTTGCTCTTCAACATACTTCAGACCAAAGCGTAGCTCAGTATCAATAGTTGATTGAAGTTGCGCAAAGTCATCTAAAATCTGTTTAGCCGCTTTAAACATATGCGCAATAGTACGTACCGGTGTGATTTTTTCGCCAAATTCAATATCGCTATATGGCTTGGTAGTTCCCTCTGCGACCACTTTGGCATTATTGGTAAAACCAGTCTGCTGAACCCAGTAAATAGTACTGGAGGTCGTTTGGCCCGGCGCAATCAAATCACGAATAAACAAGCGTTGCTTAGGCGGGACATCAATTCCTGGCAACCGGTGAGGTGCTACAATCTGACCAGGTACATCAACTGAAAGCAGCGCCGCTTTTACAGGAATACTAATACGCTGATTACCAGCCAATGCAGAAACAAAGCCTTTCAGCGCCTCGGCTGAAATAACCTGCTGACCGACCGTTTCAGCTACGCGCACAGCATTAGCAAGAGGCATTTGAGCAACATGTTGCTCGAGATCGCCAAGAGCCGCTTTCAACGTTTTCTCTGCAGCCGTCAGCGCATTAAACTCTAATGCCATTTTATCGACAGCAGCTTTTGTGTCTGCAGAAAGCTGACCGGAAGCTTTAGCCTCTTTAAGCGCCTCCTCAGCCTTGATATTAAACTTACTTGTCGCATCTTCCAGCGCAGCAGAGACTTTCTTCAATACTTCATTTACATCAGACATAATTTCTCCAGATTAATGGGATGCCATAACGAAGCCGCTTAGTGCAGCATCCAATTTGGCTAATACTTCAGGGTTAATTTCATTGGTAGCGCTCGGCGTACCATCGGGATCGGTAGTAGCGCTAGGCGTACTACCAGACAAGGCTTTCAGTAATTTTCGGCGCTCAGATCTCGGCATATTGCCTTTAGCCAGAAACGCATCAAGTTTTCGCATAGCCGCGGCGGGAGTATTGTCATCACTGGCAATCTCATCAGCGGCCAATAACTGGTCAGCAAAACCTTTATCTACCGCATCGCTGCCAGCAATATAGGTTTCGTTATCCATCATGGTGGAAATATCCGTAGCAGACAGCCCACTTCGCGCCGAGTAGATATCACTCATAGCACGATCAAAAGGTTCTATATCCTGCGCCGCTTTGGCTAAGTCGTGCCTGTTACCCATCATCACGATCCAGCAGTTGTGAATCATAAGAAAAGCACCGCGCCCTATCTGAACCTCATCACCCGCCATGGCAATAATGGAAGCCGCAGAGGCAGCAAGCCCCAGCACTTTTACCGTTACTTTTCCACTGTATTCTCGTAACTGGTTATAGATAGCCAGCCCTTCGAACATATCACCACCAGGACTATTGATATTTACAGTGACATCGGCGCCACCGAGTGAGCGCAATATCGCCGCAATTCGACTTGCCGTTATGCCCTCACCCCAATAGTCCTGACCAATAACATCAAAAATGGAGATAGTATTTTCCGTACTATTCGTGGCTTTAATACCGCCGTTCCAGCGGTCAACCGCACTTGGCAGTAGTTCACAGGAAGCACCCGCGCACGGGCGGCCCACCGGAGCAACCGGAAGGTTCTTTATTGACATTGGGTTTACTCCTAAGCGGCTTGCTTAAGCGGGGACTGTTCTACAGGGATATCTGGGAACAGATAGCTATGTAACTCAGTAATAGCCTTAGCTTTTGTGGCCTGATTATGTGATTTAAGATCTTCAAGAGCGATAAGATTAAGTTGGACAGTATAAATATCACCGCCTTCAATTGGTGGTAAGTTTTCGAGCCGGCGAACATCATTACGACTCATCCAACCATTTTGCAATGCTGTTGTATAGTAAGCTGAACGGCCTGCGCTATCAGCTCTTAACAACCCTTCAACAGAGAACTCAGCAAAGTAATCATCATCATTACCCAGTAGGCAGCGGGAGATTTCTTGCTCAATATTCACCAGCAGCGGACGCAAAGTATTAGTCAGAAATATAAGATTCATTCCTTCAACGCTGGATGCCCAGCTACTTTGCTTCGTCGTATGACCAACCATAAAAGGCGGAACCCGGAACCAGCGACATATCTCCTCAATACTAAATGATCTGCTCTCTAACATCTGTGCGGCTTCTGGATTCATAGTGACGTTCTGATATGACAAATCGCCCTCTAATACCATTATTTTCCCAGCATTCTTTGACCCCACGAAAGCCTGCATATACTTCCGCAACCTTTCGCGCTGTTCATCATTCAAAGGAACTTTTGCTGATACAAAGCCTGAATTTTGCAATCCATTTTCAAAGATTTTCGCGGCCGACTCCTCTACAGACATTGCTGCACCGAATACGTCGCGACCTACCATCATCGGCATCATTCCACATATACCATCAAGACCAAACCCACGGATGTGCATCATTCGCTCAGCGGGAATAAGCCGTTTTACTCCGTTTTCGGTATATGTGTATTCTAGCTTTCCACTATCTAGGCGCTTTACCTTCATGTTTTGCGGTAATAACGGGTTAAGAGAAATGAGTTTTCTCCCAATCATCCGTTGTTCAATAAACGCATTCCCTCTCAAGCACTGGCTGGCCACCAGCATTAACATAAGCCGGGATGGTGTCATTTCACTATTAGGGCGCCGACAGAGAACATTATATGCCGGATGATCTTTGGCTAGTTCTCGGGAACCATCAGCATTTCGCTTGTACACTTTCAGCGGTAACGTTGATACAGACTCACTTAAAAGCCGAACACAAGCCCATACAGCCGAAAGCTGCATAGCCTTGTCGGTAGTAACAACTTTCCCACTACTACTGGTACCTATCCACTCTTCCCAAAAGCCACCATCAGTGAGGCTGATAGGCACCCCCAGCCAATTCAGAAGAGCTGATTTAACCCTTCCGGGTTTCTTTTTGTTTTTCATTAGACGCCTATAATTATTGGATCAGCAAAGAAACCACTCATATCCGGAGTGCTCCCACCATTAACCAATTGACGGCTACGAGCCGTAAATAAAGCCGATGGACCATCAATTTTATTTTCAGGAGTAGATTTATTCGGGAATATATTATCGTTCTTATCCGGTTTAACGGTGACGTTTGACATCATCCATGTCATGACCGGATTCTTGTCATGATGAAACTTTTTACCGTAAATATCGGCCTCTGTAGATTTCATCGCCTCCGATAAGTTTTTAACAGTTTGCGGAACCTCAACAACGGGAATTCCTTCCTCGGCAAGGGCTAAACTAAACTGCGTTGCGCTCCACGGGTCAAACCCCAGTTCTTGCAGGTTATCGCCAGCAATCCAAGCCATTACTTCGGCTTTGATATACCCGTGATCAATAACTTCACCGTCCGTTAATTCAAGATATCCAGCATCGGCCCACTTCCGGTACAACTCAGCAATGTGCTTTGGTGCTGTTTCCAAGCGACCTTCTGGTATCCAGAATTTAGCTTTAATATGAGTATGCCCAGCAGGATCTAGCCATTCCTTTACAGCAGCACAAATATCAATCTTGTTCGAAAGGTCAATACCAGCCCACATAGGCCAATTCTTTAACTCTTCATCGGATGCGGTCTCTGGGCATTTATCCCACTTATCCATATCCATCCAAGAGCTTTCAGCCGTTACCCAGATATTAAGGTGCTTAGTGAGAAAGTTTGGCCGGGCCGCAATCTGCTCCTTGGCCTTTTTAGCCAGCCGGCGCATATCATCCCAGCGCTTACAGATGCCTAATCCGGGGTTAGCCTTGGGCCAGTTCGCTTCATCAAAATGATCATCACCTTCATCCAGAGTGTAGATCACAGCAAAGTAGGTATCATCCTCAACAATCCCGCGAAGTATTTTTATTGCATAATCGCGTTGTTCGAAACAAATACCTTCTTTATTTGAGCCAGCAGTCGTAATAGCGAACAATAATGACTGTAACCGGGCTCCGGTGGCTGTCTCAAGAACATCCCAAACATCACGAGTACGGTGAGCATGAAGTTCATCAACAATGCCACAATGGATATTAAGACCGTCCAGATTGTTAGCGTCGCTGGATAGCGGCTCAAACTTTGATGCCGTACGTTCCTGGTGAATGTTGAGCTTCAGGTGACTAAAAAGGCGGCCTAACGTTTTAGGTGCCTTCTTGATCATGTTTTTAGCGTCATCAAAAACTATTCGCGCCTGGTCTCTGGTGGTGGCTGCTGAATACACCTCGGCCCCACCCTCCCCGTCAGCGCCGGTCATGTACAGCCCGATGCCAGATGACAGTGTAGACTTGGCATTTTTACGGGCAACTTCGTTATACGCTGTACGGAAACGGCGAACCATGACGGTATCACCGTCTTCATCCAGAACGGGCAAGCCGGTCAGTTCATCAATGAGAGGAATAACAAACCCAAATAGGTTAATCAGGATAAAGATATCCCAATCCATCAGGTCGATCGGTTTACCAGCCAAAGCCCCTTTAACGTGAGGTACAAAATCATAGAAGTCGAGTATGTGCTGGGCGCGATCCTCATTGAAGTAGACGCCCCGATCTGGTCCATGCTCTAAGTCATTAAGAAATCTCTGGCACGAAAGCCGCACCAATTCGCCAGCAACAATCTCTCCGGACACTACGCGCTCGGCGTAGGTGATACCATCTGATACGGTCGCCATGCTGCATTTTATTTCCGTTTATTGAGAAATGCCTCTAATGGGTCGGCAGTTTCGGCACCTTTGGCGTTAACTTTAGACCGGCTGGCAGGAGTCATGCCAAATTCAGCCTGCATTTTACAAATACGCTTCCATGCATCAGCCATCATTGCTACCTGAGGGTGAGGTCTAATCATGACACTGCCGTCTGATGACGTTGTTTTATACGAGTCGCCCTCTTGATCAATAACATCACGATGGCGACGCCACTCAACGTAGGCTCCTACTAGAAGCTCTAGCGCCATACCGTCAATAACAGTAAGTACGCCCATTGAGTTGAGGCGCTCGCTAATAATTTTGAACCAGTATTTTTCCTGCTTATTAAAATGCTTTGGTGTTGGGGGTACCCCTACGGCCGGTTTTGGCTCATCTTTATTGATTGACCTCTTTGATGGGTTCCCCTTCACTAAACGCAGGTGTGTCGGGGTTCTCGGTGGTCCAGACATAATCGAAAACTCCTATTAATTGCCACATGGGGATACCCTAAAAAAGGTTTCTAACCTGCGGCGATACAGAAAAGGCTAAGGCGGCGGTCCTATAGGGTGAAAGTGGCAGGGATTTGATCCCCCCCTCCCCGCATATGATAATTATTCTCATTTATTTATTAATGAAAATATATCATTTAAAAATCAGATAGCTACAAGCATTGAAGCCGAGCACCTACGAAACCAAGTGCAATTGTTGCCTCAGTGCTATTGTCTGCTAACATTAAATCAAGCTGATCAATGTAGGCGTTAACAATGCTGCGCTGCTCTTCCGATAACTCTGCTATTAGACCTTTGAACATCAATACTGTTTGCTCTTCTTCAGTCATACAATCCTCTCTTTAGCTGTCTTAGCCCGGTGACAGGGCCAGCACAATAGCTCTAAGTTTGATGGGTCATCCGTGCCGCCGTGAGCCTTTGCTTTGATATGGTCAACGGTGGTACCTGATACCGCACGACCATTGCGTAAGCATTGCTGGCACAATCCTTTATCTCGGGTCTTAATCATTGGCCTGAGCTTATCCCATAGCGTGCCGTACCCGCGTTCGTGTCGCGTCTTGCCCTGTTGGTGTTGCTCCCAGCCGGTATTGATATGGTCAGGACAATAGCCAGACCGGTCGATAGTTGTCTTACCGCAGCCGTGTTTGCGGCATGCGCGCGGGATACGTGCTGCCATAGTGATACCTCAGTTATATAGCGCAGCGTTGATGTATACCGCACTTCCCCACATCGTTTCTGGTGCGGGGTTCATGGTTGGAACAATAGAAATGGGTATAGCGCTAATCTTGCCGCCCAACGCAACAGGAACAACAAAGGCATCAGCTGGCTGCTGGCCCACATACATTCGTTGAAGCCCACACACTGCCGCAAGAACAGCAACGCTGCTAAATGAAGTTGATGCCCAATTGCCAAAGCCGGGAGCCATTTGATATATCTGCACCGGAATGCAGTTAGCGTTATATGTCTCAACGCCGGCTGAATTAAAATATTGAATCCCATATCGGGAAGTTGGGACAACGACATTAGCAAAGACATAAATCTTTACTGATATGTTTGGATTACCTCTTACGTTCACCTGCCATACGCCATTGGCCTGACTCATATATGTCAGTACAGCGAATCGCCCCGGCATCGGGTCACTTAAACACTGAGTAAAGGCTATACATGCGCGGCTGGTCGGAACACTCGTATTGATAGTTTTAATGGTTGTTGCATTAAAACCGCTAACAGTTGTATTGAACTGGTAGATGAGCGGCATCACATCGGGAGTCATCCATACCCGCCCATCAGATGAAAGTATTTCGCTGCCATACGCCATCAGATAGACTCCTGAGCAATAAAGAACACGCCACCATACTGGCGCGTAACAATTGTGACAGTTGCCCCGCTGATTGTTATTTGCGGCTTTGACATATTGTTTAGATTTATAAATGAGTTGGCAGAAATAACAGACAATTTAAATCGACTGCGATCAACTTCTGGATAAGTTTTAGACCACGTCACCGTATTTGTGTTTGTACTATTAAAGACTTGAACATAATCGATGTAGTAGATCGGCTTTATCATATCCACATAACAAATGCCGTTGCTGTGTGTTATCTCAGGCCCATAGCGTTGAGCCATATTGCATACCTCTAAATAAGAATGCCGCCAACCATAATAGTCAGGGTGACCGGATAGGGATGGCTGGTAGCATTGTGTAAGTAATCAGCAGCACACTATTACAATGCGCTCTTGATTACCCCACCAAGGGGTGACCATTACCTTTCTTCTACCACCGCAGGTAATGCGGACATGCGCCTTAATAACAAAGGCGGTATGAGTCGTTTTTGAGGCAGCCTGTACGCTCGGTGGGGCATAACTACCACGTCATAGCTAATACAGACGAACGGCGACAACTCAGCGCTTAGAGCTATTGCTTATTCAGGGCCTGGCGGCGTCTTGGATTCACCAGCAATTCTCTTTATATGAGCCACTGCATTAAGCACATGGTCAGCACTCATCCGGTTCTTTCGCATGAACTCATCAAGCAGGTTGATATGCTGTAGCGCTTGAGACTGGTTAGGGGTTGGTACATTGAGTGCTCGATGTTCTGGCATATTTACCTCACTTTCCTTCAGACGTAAAAAAGGCCACCGAAGTGACCATTTGGAATATTGTGCTGTAAAGTCTTTATTCACCACCGGAGCGAATCAAAACTAATTCTGCGATATCGATATTTAGCAGCAGATTATCATTATCAAGCCCGCTCAGCGAGTAGGCTTTGTAATGACTATTGCTTACGCTTTGCTACCTGCCGCCACTTGATAACAGCATCCAGACGACCAGAGCAAATCCGAAGCTCACGCTTTAACGCTACGATGTACTCAGTTGCTTCCCCCCACGTTTCACCGAAGAACTGCGGCTCTTCGCACTCAACTAACGCAGACTCTGGCGGCATCGGGATTATTAGCTCGGGGAGTGGTGGCTCATTACTCGCGCAGGATGCTAATGATAGAATCAGGCATACGCTCCCCAGCACACCGATTACTCTTCGCCGCTTGCCTGAGTCGCTGCAAACTACTGTCGCTTTCATCCCTTAACCTCTTCTCGTTAGCAAGCTGGCTAGCTGATATAGCCCTGTTCGTTTCGTCGATATACGTCTGAACAGAGATAAGCATCGTTGAGACACCGAGCTTAGCTGTTAGTGATTGCTCTCGCAGTTCGCCAGCTTTGTTGTCTCGATACATGCTATAGCTGTAAAAAATGAGCGCAAAAAAAGCCGCTAATGCAGCGATCGGAAGTATTACGCGCCAGCTCATGTTGATATCTCGAAGTGAGGGCTATCCGTTTCTCCCTTCTCTTGAATGCCGTTGCCGTTCCAATCTGCACCCCAAATAATTTTTACACCCAATTCATTGGCGGCTTGGAACATCGCTTTAGACACGGCTTTAAAAGAAGATAAGTTATCCCAGCCAGTTACCGGCAATAAATCAACAGCATTGCCATCGATATGCTTGGATTTCATTGTCCAAGTAACAATCTTGCCTGGTGCTGTTCTTCCTTGAGCGTATAACTGCTCTTGCCGTGCTAACGTTCGCACCCCTTCAATCACAGTGAAATCAACACTAGTAATCTCAAGAGCGCGACGCACCACCTTCACCAGGTTAGCGTTAACACCTTTGAGGTTATTCTCACTACGCTGGCTAAATTTAAAGTTATTCATTTTTGCCATTCCCTCTAAACATTCGGGCCATATTGCCCTTAACTGCAAATACGGCGACACACAGCGTCACGTTTAATACCGTTTCTGATATGTCGTGGATAGGGTAATCACCAAAGAAAAAGCGAATAGGTACCGAAGCGGTGGCCACTACAATTAAATAGGCGACAACAGCAATCAGCGGGCGGTGTTGCTCACCTTTTCGGCTGAAAGTCATTAAGCGTAAAGCAATCAACCCGCAGGCAATCGCATTAACCCAAGGTAGGATGTTATTCATTTTGGCCCCTTGAATTTATCAGCAATTTTGTCGATTAATCGCTCAAAAAAGCTAGTAGGGTTACCGGCCTGATTGCTCAGAGCCATTAACAAGCGAACAGCAATAGCAGAGGATACAGTTGCCCCCAATGGAAGCGCAGCGGTAACGTTCTCAGGGGTGAGTGCTGTAATCATCGATGCAACAAAATCAGCAGATAAGATACCGGCAATCATCGATACCACGAACAGTAGCGCTTTTACCGAGTTCGTAAAATCATTCGATAAAACAACAAATAAAACTGAGCCAGCGAAAGCGCCGATTACTACACCTGCATCAACGCCGGCAAAAAGCCCCGTGAGTGACACACCGGTTAATAATACTGTTGCGCCGCCCGTGGTTAAGGGTTCCGACATTGATATAACTCCGTGGTGGTTTAAGAATAGGGATATAACCCTTGTTAAATTAAGGTTATTAACTAATATTTGAGTACTTATTAAACAAAGGAGGTGTTATGAATCACTTACATAAGCGATTTAATCTTAATGCGGGAGATACCGTTAAGGTTGATTGCTCCCATCAGTGCAACGTTCTGTTGCTTACTGATACTAATTACCGGATATACAGTCAGGGCGGACGATTTACTCATCACGGAGGGGGTGGCTTTTTCAAAAGACTACCAGCCCTATTAACCGTTCCGCATAGTGGAGGCTGGAATGTAGTTCTAGACCTAGGTGGTGGAAGCGCTAATATCCGACACTCCATCACGATTATCCCAAGCTAAACTCTCACCTTTAGCCTGAAACAAAGCATCCTCAAGGGCGGATATGATTTTTTCCTGCGTACCGTCCTTTATATAGCCAGTACACGCCATCCCGTCTTTAGATTCGTTATCGCGAAACCAGATAGTATGACCGCCGTCTTCGATGATAATTTTCATTGCTATGCCCTTAAAGTAGAAATAGCCCGCAGCCGTAGTCATTACTGTGCAGTAATGTGTGGAGTGTGATTGACGTTGGCTGAAGGCTAAATATGCAAAAACCCGCACGATGGCGAGGTTTAAAATTTGGGGTATAAAAAAGCCCCAGTGTTTAAGTTGGGGCTTAGTCGTTATTTTATCAGCTTCAAATCAGCCTTTCGGTGATTCTTTTGAGACTGATAAAAGTTCTCATGTGATTCTAGACTCAGAAGGTATAACTCAATCTTATTCTCTACCCAGCTATAGCCAAGTAGTGTTAACTGATTATTGAGCTTAAACTTATGAACCCTTAGATAACTAAGGTCACCCTTCTTTTGTTCACCCAGTTCTGGGTTATCCAAAATCCGGTCAATCTCGTTCTCTACTATTTGCAACAACTGCTCAGGAAGCTTACCTAACACCTTTTCAAAGCGGTTAGATTGATAAACCTCAATCTCCTGACCTTGGAGTCCGTCGGACATATCGACTTACCTTTTGGTTATCGACTTCGCCTTTTGCCAGCAGAGTTTCAAGAATAAAGCTATACGGCAAATCTGGATTATCTTCAGCTATACGGCCTATCTTAGCCCAATGCTCAATTTGCTTAGGTACACTTCGACTTGAAGCCTCAGCATGAATCTTGACATCAGTAACAAAGTCATCATCTAAACGGATGCTTGTCGCCATAAATTCCCCCTACTGCATTTGATGTACTGCATTCCCATAACAGAGAATGCCACATTAAGATGCGGTTAGCAACAAATTGTCGCAAATAAATTATTATTAAGCTGAACCAAAAAACCACCTGAGCTAACATAAATCAACTACTGCATTTTTTGCAGCAGTTCAAATTGGCGGAAGATTGAGGAGTTGACCCCCTACCGTTTCCAGTCCATCCGGGTTCAAGCCGGATTGTGTACCTCTGCGCGGAATCTTCCAAATAAAAAACCACCCGAAGGTGGCATGTATACAAGTGTGGAGAGAACAGTGCAGTTTCCGTATACAAATAAAAACCCCACCATTTCTGGCAGGGCTTAAAAATGTGTTAGTGGTGTATAGCTAGAAATTCCCACTATTTAAGGAATCTACGCCACATCCGGACAAAATGCAAGTCTGTGATAATCATTTCGTTACTTTCTGAAATTCGTCCGCCGCTACCCCTTCCTCTATGTCGCACTTAGTTACTAACAGGTCATAAAGCGGTTTCCAATTCCTGCGCCACGTCCTTTCATTCAGTTCTGNTAGTAGCGCGGTGATAGCTCTATAAGCGACCGATGATGGCATCCGGCTATAGCCCTTTCCTCCGCAGCGCTCACAACCCTTAATGACGGGTGCGCCAGTGG
>NZ_ATYS01000062.1 GCF_000427805.1 Budvicia aquatica DSM 5075 = ATCC 35567
GGGGGACAACCCAGTCGAGGATGATGAGAAGTATGAAAATTAAAGCTGGCTTCTAATGAACGTAAACTGGGGACAGCAGCCAACTGAGCATAAAGACCAATTGATGCCAGCAAGTAAAGCCTTTTGAATACTTATCGGCTTGAAACTGCTGAACTAAAGAATCGAAATATTGGCGAGGAAAAGCCTTCATAATGTGTTCAAAATAGCTTATATTTTTCATGTTGCAGAAGCAGGAAAGTGGACTGGCGTTCATGAGGTTTACCTCAATATTTCCTGTTTCTGCAACTTTTTTTCCTCAAATTTATTCCGGACAGTAGTGCGTTTTCACGGGGATGACGACCTTGGGGGCTGCCCTTAGCTAAGCGTTAGCGGTTAGCTAAAACCTAGATGATTTGCTGCGCTCACACTGACACTGCAGACCATTCGTGAGGAGAATGTTTCGCTTCGCTTACGGTTCACGTTCCGGCTTTCGCCGGTATGACGACATTGTAGGGCTTGTTGATTACTAAGCACTACCCTATATCATCGGTATTAACGCAAACACGCCCACCGTCGCAGCCAGATTGATCAGCGTTGTCATGATAAAAATAACAAACGCCGGAGGGTCAATATGGGTATCGCCATGCACCAGAAACAGCCTTGAGATTAACTCCCCCAAAAGAGCGCAGAGTACGCCAATCAACGCCGCCCATAGCAGGCTGCCGGAAAGCACAGCCACCGTGGCCGCAGGCAAAGAAATATGGTGAGAGACCGGAACCTGAGTATTGAAATGTAAAAAAATCAATGAAAATGCAGAAATGCCGAAGGCCAACAGGGCACCATTACCTCCGAGGCTGGTACCAAGGTAGCCGGCAAATAATCCGATACCGATACCCAGGGTGACCAACTGGCCTATCCGACTATGGTAGGGCATCCAGCATTTATCACTTGGCGGGTAACATTGGCGAATACCGGCATCAGGCTTACCAAACAGGCCAGTTTTACCAAAGGCCAGACGGGTAATAATCCCTGAAATAACCACTGAAAAGGCGACGGTATCTGTCCATGCCAGACCTGATGAAAAAGCCGGAATCATATTGGCCAGGCTAATACAGAGGTAGCCAATAACGCCAAAAACTCCGCCGACTAATAAAACATCGGGGGAAGCAAGGCCGCTGAGCCCGGCGACAATATCCCGCCCGTTGGCCAACTTTCCTTTTTTTGCCGCATAAGCCGTTGCGGCAACGCCGGATGCGAATCCGCCAACGTGTGGTCCGAACATACCGAAAGGCAGTTCAATAAATGAAGAGGGCGATCCTGTGGCTATTTGTATGGCAACCAACGCTATCACCAATAGGCCAACAAATTCAAACGCCGCCAAAGCCCCGATGGCAGCACCAAATATCCCCGCACCAAAGACAATCAATAAATCATGAATATTCATTATATTATTACCTTTTAACTGATGGTGATTTTATTATTATTAATAATTTGTCGTCAGGAAGGTATCACGCGTAAAATATTACTGTCGCTATATTATCTTGTCTGTTGGAACGCATATTTTGCGCAGCAGGAATGGCATTGTAAAAATAATGCTAATATTTGGCTGGTCGTTGTCATGTTCTTAATTACTTGTTTTTTAATCAGTGTATTATGTTTTCTATTCTCACGGGTATTTGATTAAAAGATTTGATTTTATTAATAAAAAGGTATTTATTAATGCTGTCTTTTTATTTTTATAAACCCAATGTGAATAAAGGCCATTATGGCTATTTTTAACAAGGGGATTATTTTGATGATGACATCGGGATAATGACAAAATAGTCCTGTTTTTGAACAAAGATAACCTATCAGCTTGTAAATAAGCGGTGCTAGATTGGGTAATAACATCCCCTTTGTATTTTTGAAGTTAACCTAACTTCAATCTCTTTGGGCATAAACTGACACCAATCGCGGGCTTATAGGCAATGACAAAGCAATTCTATGTGAAACCTAAAGTGTATACCGGCGCGGATTCTCTCTCGTTGCTTGAACAGTATCAAAATCAGCGGGTAGGGATCGTGACCGATTCATTTATGGCAAGTTCGGGAATGACCGATCTGGTACAGCAGCGGCTTGCCACATGCTCTGTCAAAATATTTAGCCAAGTAAAGCCTGACCCGAGCGTCGATATTTTGGTTGAAGGGGCTGGCTATTTTCAATCTTTCCGGCCGGAAATCATTATTGCCCTTGGCGGCGGCTCATCGCTGGATGCCGCTAAGGGCATCCTGGTCACTTTACAGGATCTTATTCCTGACCAAAAAATTCTGTTAATCGCGATTCCCACTACCAGTGGCTCCGGTTCAGAAGTGACCTCTTATGCAGTTATCTCTGAACCTCAGGCCGGGCGAAAATATCCGTTGGTCTCTGATGAGTTAGTGCCGGATATTGCGATATTAGATCCCAGTCTGGTATTAAGCGTGCCGCGTTCGGTATCGATAGATACCGGAATGGACGTTATCACCCATGCGATTGAAGCCTATGTATCGACTAACGCGAATGACTTCAGCGATGCCTTGGCGGAGAAAGCCCTGAGCTTAGTTCATCGCTATTTGCCGGTGATTTATCGGGATGGCAAAGATATTTATGCCCGTGAAAAGGTCCACAACGCCTCATGCATGGCCGGTATGGCGTTTAACTCCGCAGGGTTGGGGCTGGTTCATGGTTTAGCCCATGCGTTAGGCGGGGTGTTACATATTCCCCACGGCAAGATTAATGCCATGCTGTTGCCGCTAATTATTGAATTCAATGCGGCCGGGCAGGATAAGGCGCTGCTGGATCGCTACGCAAAGTGTGCTCAAATTTTTGGGTTAACGACCTATTCAGGGCCCTATGCGGTAAAGCAACTGGTGAATGAGATTATGCGCATGAATCAGACGATGGGAATTCCTCATAGTCTGAAAGCATTGGGATCAGACTTACAGTTATTGGCTCAAAATCGTGAAAAAATCATTCAGGCCGCTTTAGATGATGGTTGTACACAAACCAATCCGCGTAAAGTCACCGCAGCAGAGGTTGATCGGCTAATCGGTAAAATCGCGGGTTAACCAGCATTATTTTGTAGTGAGTATGGACGATAGGTAAAAAAACTCCCGTCGTCCGTCAAGACATTTTGTCAGCCGGTCCCTTATAGTGAATTTTCTGATCGGGCATTTAAATTTGAAGCGCTGTCTCAGGCACAAAGAAGATAGTGACAGTCAATTATGGTGCAGCTTAGCTGAGTTTTTAAATATGAATGAGATAAATTCCCAAGCCCAACAAATCACTCAGCAAATTATGGCTGAGTTGGCAAAGGGCAGTTCGTCCTCTGAGCCACAGCTTGAAAATAGTGGCGCATTAATGGTACCGGTGGGGATCTCAAACCGGCATGTCCATTTATCGCGTGAAGATATGGATATCCTGTTCGGTTATGGTTCATCGCTGACTCGAATGAAAGCGGTTAAACAGCCGGGACAGTTTGCCGCTGAAGAGACGGTAACCATTAAAGGCCCTAAAAAAGAGATCAAAAACGTACGCATTCTCGGGCCATTACGCAGTGAAACTCAGATCGAAATTTCAGTCGCTGATGGCTTTGTTTTGGGGGTTAAAGCCCCGATTAAAATGTCGGGCGATCTTGCCGGGTCATGTCCGATTGAGATTGTCGGTCCAAAAGGTCGGGTGACGAAAGACTGTGGCGTTATCGTTGCATGGCGGCATATTCATATTCCTTGCGATATGGCCGCACAGTACGGGCTAACCGACGGACAGGAAGTCAGCGTACAAACCGAAGGCCACCGCGCGGGCATTATGCAACGCGTTGCGGTACGGGCAACCCAGGCTTCGGTATTAGAGATACATGTTGATGTAGAAGAGGCGAATGCCTACGGATTAAGTAACGGTAGTCTGGTGAAAGTGATTCGTTAAGCTGAGTAATTAAGTCAATAAATAGGGCAGTGCATATGGCCAACGCTGATTCAGAAAAGTTATTGCTTGAGTTTGCCCGCCTGGTACGTGAAGAGGCGTGTAATCCCTATTCTGGTGACTTAAAGGTTGGTGTTGATCTGGGTACGGCCAATATTGCGCTGGCGGTGGTCGATAGTAAAAATAACCCCGTCGCCGGTATTACTTATCCGTCAACCGTGGTTCGTGACGGTGTGGTTGTTGATTATCCTACTGCTACACGGGTAGTCAAACAGCTAAAGGCTCAGTTAGAGCAGCGAGTTGGCCGCGTTTTGACCTATGCCGCCACTGCAATTCCACCGGGTATTTCTGCCGGAAACACCAAGGTGATGACCAACGTGGTGGAGTCTGCCGGTTTTACCGTTACTAACGTCGTTGATGAACCCGTTGCTGCTGCCAGCGTATTAAAGATTAGGAATGGCGCAGTTGTTGATGTCGGTGGTGGCACTACCGGCATGAGTATTTTACGTAATGGCAAGGTTATCTTCTCTGATGACCAGCCTACGGGCGGTACGCATATGACGCTGGTACTGGCCGGTGGCTTAGGCGTCTCGTTTGCCCAAGCCGATGAAATTAAAAAAGATCCGGCCCGTGAGCAAGAAGTTTTTGCCATGGTAAAACCGGTAGTCGAAAAAATGGCCTGCATTGTCGACGGTTGGTTACAGCAGTACGCGACCAAAAAAATATACCTGGTGGGCGGAGCCAGCCATTTTGAACAGTTTAGCTCAGTATTTGCCAAACAGACCGGCAGGCAAGTGATTCGCTCAATTGAACCGTTATTTGTGACCCCGTTGGGGATTGCATTTAGCGTACGACGTTAAAGGAGTGATGTTTAGTGAGTCAGGCTAACTTATCAGAGATGATTGACAGGGCGATTGTTGATTTAATTTCTGAGCAAGTCATCGCGGCTTTACAGCGCTATCAGAAACGCATTGTCGTGCTGTTTACCGGCAATGATGAGGGGGTGTTTGTTCAGGCACAGCCCCAGCTTCAGACCTTGGTCCAACAGGGATACTCACTGTCATTACTCTTTTCTTATAGCGCCCGGGCAATATTAAAACGGCATCAGGCTGCAATAGCCGCACTGTCACCGGAGCATATTATTCAGGCCGGCGAGCAAAATGCTGAAGAGTGCCATCGGCTAATTAATCAAAGTCACCTGTTGCTGCTTCCTGAGCTTTCGCTAAATACTCTGGCCAAGTCTGCATTGGGGATCGGTGATAGCCTGCCTTCTCAGGTTATTGCTTATGCCTTGATGCAGGGGAAGCCGATTATTGCCAGTCATCACTTCAGCGAAAATAATGCGATTCCGCCGGCCTATGCGGCCAATATAAAACAGCATATTGCTCAGTTACAGGCATATGGGGTGCGCTTTATAAAACCTGGCGAATTAGCCTGTAGCATTGATGCTAAAACGCAATGGGTGACAACCACAATAGGTCGTTCAGTTCCGTTATCTCGAATCATTCACCAGCCTGTTCAACAGAAAAAACGGTTGATTAGCCTGCATGATGTGCTTTTACATGACCCGTCCAGAGCGCTTTATTTAGCACCGAACGTATTGTTAACCCCGGCAGCGCGGGATGAGATTAAGAAAAGAAAAATTCAACTTATTAACAGCAAAGGTGATGAATATGTATCTCGCTAAAGTGATAGGTACTGTGGTTTCTACCACCAAAAACCCTTCATTAACCGGCATGAAGTTACTGGTGATCAGCAAGCTTAATGAGCATCTGAAACCGGAAGGCACCACCGCCGTGGTTGTCGATACCGTCGGGGCAGGCAATGGTGAAATCGTGATTGTTTCATGCGGCAGTTCCGCCCGTTTAGCCTGTGATAAACCCAACTCGGTGCTGGATGCAGCCATTGTCGGCATTGTTGATTCGGTTGAACTTGCCTGACTATTCGGGCATTAGCGATTGTTATCTATGTTGTGGTTTATGTTGTGATTGATAAATTAAGGGAGCTGGGCGATGAGCATAACGACTGATAGCCGGATTGATCAACTGATTGAGCGGAGCATTCAACGTTGCGCCGGGCAGGAGCCACGCTCTCTGAGCTTTAATGACATGAAATGCCTGGCTCAATTAATTGAGGAGCAGGCTGATGCCATAGGTTTACCGATTGTGTTTAGTTTGGTTGACCCGAATGGCTTACAAAAATACTACTTTAGCCAACCGAACGCGTTATTGGTCAGCCACCAACTGGCATTTAGAAAAGCATATTCAGCGGTCGCCTTGCGAATGCCGACTCATTTATTGGCTGATCTAGTGACGCCGGAAGGTGACTTATACAGTTTGCAGCAGTTGGATAATATTTGCTGCGTTGGAGGTGGTTTTCCCTGCTGGCATAACGGGAGTATGGTTGCCGGGATCGGCGTCAGCGGGGGAACTGTTGCTCAGGATATGGCCATCGTTATCAATGCACTTGCTCAGTTTAGCCAGCGTTATTTTAGCCTTAGAGTTCAGGCTTGACGCATCAATATTTCCTTCGGGGGAATGATTGTTAGTTAAACAGTTCAACATGACATAAGCCGACTATATCGTCATCCCGTTGAAAAACCGGATCCAGGTTTTAACTAACCCGCTATCACTCAGCCTAAATGCTGGACCCCGTTTTTTCAGCGGGGCGACGAGGGAATAGCTTGGTGATAACTATTATTTCTCCCTACGGGCTACTTATATTCACATTATTTCCATTCAATTAGACCTTGTTAAACAATTTGCTGACAGGAGCAAAGATGTCTTTTTCACCTTTAATATTGGTTATTAACTGCGGTTCTTCATCGTTAAAATTTTCGATTCTGGCGGTTGATAATGACCGGCCTGTGCTGTCGGGCATCGCTGAGCGGTTAGGGCTGGACAATGCCTATATCTCTTTTAAAGACAGTCAGGATGTTAAAACGGGCCTGGCTTTACCACAGTCAAGCCACAAACATGCTTTACAGTTGCTGATTGAACAGCTGGATCAGCGTGATATTACTCAGCATATCGTTGCCGTAGGGCATCGGGTGGCACACGGCGGCAGTAAATTTAAACAGTCGGTGATGATTACGCCGCAGGTGCTGGATGATATCAAATCATTTTCTCAATTGGCCCCTTTGCATAACCCGGCTAACGCTCAGGGAATTGAAGCCACTCTAGAGGTGTTCCCGCAGCTACCTCAGGTGGCGGTGTTTGATACGTCTTACCATCAGACCCTATCTGCTGCGGCCTATACCTACGCGATTCCCTATGAATATCAGCAGGATTTACAGGTTCGTCGCTACGGCTTTCACGGAACTTCACATCGCTATGTTGCGGAATCGGCGGTCAGCCTGTTGGGGTTAGATCCTAACGACCACGGGATTTTAGTGGCTCACCTGGGCAATGGCTCATCGGTCTGTGCGGTTAACAACGGTGAAAGCGTTGATACTTCAATGGGCATGACGCCTATAGAAGGTTTAGTGATGGGTACCCGAGGTGGCGATATTGATTTTGGTATTCTCACTTACCTTGCCCGCTGCACCGGAAAATCTTTAGACGATCTTGATGAGATGATGAATAAAGAATCGGGGCTGTTAGGCATATCCGGGGTCTCCAGCGACTGTCGCACCCTGCAAGAAGAACGAAGTAAAGGCCACCCGCGTGCAACGCTAGCGATTGATGTATTTGTTCACCGCCTTGCCCGTCATTTAGGCGGGCATATGATGTCACTTTCCCGTTTGGATGCCATCGTTTTTACCGGCGGTATTGGTGAAAACTCCAGCCTGATTCGGGAACTCACGGTGAAGCATTTATCGGTTTTGGGTATCACACTGGATGCGGATAAAAATGCTAATACCTTTGGCGGTAAGAGTGGGATTATTTCGATAACCAAGAGCCCGATTATTGTTGTTATTCCAACCAATGAAGAAAAAATGATTGCGCTGGACGTGGCCCGATTAGCAAATATTTGCTAATCATAGTTTATTATTGATTGATTTAATTTATTGATTATTAATTAAATATTAATGATGGGGGCAAAATGCCCTCCATCATTTACCGCTTACTCTCCCCTGATAGGAATATTTTGTCTTCGGGCAAATATTCACCGCAAAAATCTCCGGTTAGTTGTCAAGACATTTCCCAGCAAGCTACTTACTATCGATTTTAGATCGGTCCCGTCTATTGGTTAGCCTCGATAAATCCGGGTTAGCTAATTGCCACAAAACTAACTACATCAAACTGAAACTGCCGTAAGGCAAAAAGGAGTCAACATGCAACAAGAAGCATTAGGAATGGTGGAAACAAAGGGCCTCGTTGCTGCCATCGAAGCCGCTGACACCATGGTTAAATCAGCCAACGTGACGTTGGTCGGTTACGAAAAAATTGGTTCTGGCTTAGTCACCGTGATGGTTCGTGGTGATGTGGGTGCGGTTAAAGCTGCTACTGATGCCGGTTCTGCTGCAGCCAGTAAAGTTGGCGAGCTGGTATCTATCCACGTTATTCCTCGCCCTCACACTGAAGTTGAAAAAATTCTTCCTCATGTCATTGCAAAAAGCTGATTAGAAAAGGAGAGGTAAGATGAAAGATAACCTTGTTGACCAGATTGTGTCTGAAGTGATGCGCAAACAAGCCAACAGTACTGTGGAAACAAGGGCCTCTTCTTTTACGGGGGCCTGTGGTCTGACTGAGTTCGTTGGAACAGCTATCGGCAGCACTATTGGTTTGGTGATTGCCAATGTCGATCCGCAGCTTCATGAACTGATGGGGACAGATAAAAAATACCGTTCTATTGGTATCCTCGGTGCCCGTACAGGTGCAGGTCCTCATATTTTTGCCGCTGATGAAGCGGTCAAAGCCACTAACAGCGAAATCCTGTCTATTGAACTCCCGCGCGACACGATGGGCGGCGGTGGTCACGGCAGCTTAATTATTTTTGGTGCTGAAGATGTCTCTGATGCACGTCGCGCAGTTGAAGTCGCCTTATCCGAAGTAGAAAGAACGATGGGTGATGTTTACGGCTCGCCGGCCGGTCACTTGGAGTTCCAGTACACCGCTCGTGCCAGTTACGCGCTGCAAAAAGCCTTCGGTGCACCGTTGGGCAAATCTTTTGGTATTACCGTCGGTTCTCCGGCTGCTATTGGTGTGGTCATTGCTGACGTAGCGGCTAAAGCGGCGGTCATTGAGCCGGTAGGCTATTCCAGCCCGGCCAAAGGAACCAGCTTCAGTAACGAAGTTATTTTCACTTTTGCGGGTGACTCTGGCGCAGTTCGTCAGGCGGTCATTGCAGCAAGAGAGGTAGGTTTACAGCTCCTTGCAACGCTTGATCCGGCAGAAATTAAATCAACAACGGTGCCTTATATTTAGTCGATAAGCAGTTAACAAGAGTGCGCTAAGTAAGACAACCTCAGGTTATCAAGCGTTAAAACGAGAAAGGAAAAGCAAGATGAATGATTTAGAAATATCCCGGGCCGTTGCCAATATCTTAGGTAAGTACGGTGCAACTGCGGGATCATCTGCCACTTCAAGCTCTATGCCGACATCCGCTAATGCCTATGTTGCACCGGCAGAGGTAGCTGCAGTGCCTGAGGATCCGATCGGTAAATTGGTGGCTCAGATACTGAATGAAACCAAGAGTACGCCAAAGGCGGCTCAGGTGGCGGCGCCACAAACCTTCAGCGTTAGTGCGGCAGATTCTTCAAATCACGGAATTTTTGACAGTATGGATCAGGCTATTGAGGCGGCTCATATTGCTCAGCGTCAATACTCCCTGTGTTCAATGGCCGACCGTGCCAGCTTTATTAATGGTATTCGTGACGTGTTTGGTCAACAGCAGGTGCTGGAGCAAATCTCCCGCATGGCCGTTGAAGAGACCGGAATGGGTAACTTTCAGGACAAGGTCATTAAAAACCGAGTGGCGGTGTTACAAACGCCGGGTATTGAGGACCTCACGACCCAAGCCTGTAGTGGTGACAGTGGCCTAACGCTGGTTGAGTATTCTGCCTATGGGGTTATTGGTTCTATTACACCGACCACCAACCCGACTGAAACCATTATCTGTAACTCCATTGGCATGCTGGCCGCGGGCAATAGCGTCGTTTTTAGTCCGCACCCGCGTTCAAAACAGGTTTCACTGTTAGCGATAAAAATGATTAACCAGAAGCTGGCTGAGTTAGGTGCTCCGGCAAATCTGGTGACAACGGTTGTTCAGCCATCTATTGAAAGTACTAATCAGTTGATGCAGCACCCGAAGGTCAGAATGTTAGTCGCGACCGGTGGTCCGGCGATTGTGAATACCGTGATGTCCAGCGGGAAAAAAGCTATCGGCGCCGGTGCCGGTAACCCTCCGGTTGTGGTTGATGAAACGGCCAATATTGAGAAGGCCGCTAAAGACATCGTTAATGGCTGTAGCTTTGATAACAACTTGCCTTGTGTGGCTGAGAAAGAGCTATTAGTGGTTGATCAGGTGGCGGACTTCTTAATTCATTATATGAAGAAGAACGGAGCTTACCTACTCAGCGACGGTGCTCAGATTCAAAAGTTACAAAGTCTGGTACTGAATGAAAAAGGAACCGGACCCAGCACGGCCTTTGTTGGTAAAGGGGCGGTCTATATCTTAGAACAGCTGAATATCACGGCGCCAGCCGATACCAAAATCATTCTGATTGAAACCGATAAGTCCCACCCGTTTGTTGTTCATGAACTTATGATGCCGATTTTACCGCTGGTACGGGTAGATAACGTTGATGCTGCCATTGATTTAGCCATTGAGCTTGAGCACGGCAATCGTCATACCGCAATCATGCACTCAACCAACGTTGAGAAGCTGACCAAAATGGCAAAACTCATCCAGACCACGATTTTTGTTAAGAATGGTCCGTCCTATGCCGGGTTGGGTGTTGGCGGTGAAGGTTATACCACCTTTACCATCGCCGGGCCTACCGGTGAAGGTTTGACTTCGGCCAGGTCTTTTGCCAGAACGCGCCGCTGCGTGATGGTTGAGTCTTTGAATATCCGCTGAGTTCTAAACATATAAAGACAGGGGTAACTGACCGATGAAAAAACGAATAATCAATGCGCCAAGCCGGGAAGTTCTGGACATGATTAAACGCAAAATGCCCAGTGATTCTCGCGCACGTTTGCAGCACTGTGCCGTTGATGCCATCGGTCTCATCATGGTCTCGATCCCCGATCTCTATTTTTATGCCGATTTGGCTAACAAAAGTTCAAACGTTGTGGTTTCTGAGGTATTTGGCAGTTGCCCGCAACATGTCACTACGTTAGCCGTATTCGGTGAAACATCTGCCGTTCAACTGGCTATTCAGGCCATTGAAGATGTCGATAGCGCAACACAAGGATTCTAGGATGAAAAAGATTCTTATGCTGGCCGGTGATTTCTCTGAAGATTATGAAGTCATGGTGCCTTATCAAGCGTTAACCATGCTGGGGTTTCAGGTTGATGTCATTTGCCCGAAAAAACAGCGCGGGGAATATATCAAAACGGCGATTCATGACTTCGAAGGCGATCAGACCTATACCGAAAAAGTGGGGCATCTGTTTCAGCTAACCGCCTCATTCGACGACATTCAATTAGACAGCTACGCCGGTTTTTATATCAGCGGCGGCAGGTCGTCTGAATATCTGCGTTTGGACAGCGATGTTTTACATATTGTTCGCTATGCGATGGGTTTTTCTTTACCCATCGCCGCTATTTGCCATGGTCCGCAAGTCTTGGTTGCCGCCAATGTATTAAATGATAAGAAGCTAACGGCCTATGCCACGGTACAGCCTGAAATTGAGCTGGCGGGCGGCACTTTTGTTGATGTCGGCGTTGATGGTTCTGTTGTCGACGGAAATCTGGTTACTGCCGCGACCTGGTTAGCGCATCCGGCCATTTTGAATGAATTTACCCGTCTGTTAGGGGTGAAGATTTTTTACTGAATTTAACTCGAACATTAATAGAACAAATTAACGATTAACAGGAGTCATACACCATGATAGAGAAAGGTTTTTCTAACCCGACAGACCGCGTCATCAAACTGAAAAGTATGATTATCGATGCGAAACCCTACGTTGAGTCAGAGCG
Source organism: Budvicia aquatica DSM 5075 = ATCC 35567 (assembly GCF_000427805.1). Lineage (GTDB taxonomy): Bacteria > Pseudomonadota > Gammaproteobacteria > Enterobacterales > Enterobacteriaceae > Budvicia > Budvicia aquatica. Next base: position 12,007 of record NZ_ATYS01000062.1, read on the forward strand.
GGCGGTATTAGCGACTGAAGCATATAAAGAGAATGAGGGCTTATCGCCGATTCTTCGTCGCGCCAAAGTGGTCGAGAAAATTTTCAACAACTTGCCTATCACTATTCGCGACGGTGAACTGGTGGTTGGCGCTATTACTAAAAATCCTCGTTCTACCGAGATTTGCCCTGAGTTTTCTTATGACTGGGTTGAGAAAGAGTTCGACACCATGGAGCACCGTGTCGCTGACCCGTTCATCATCACTAAAGAAACTGCACAAGAGCTACATGAGGCCTTTAAATATTGGCCGGGTAAAACCACCAGCGATCTTGCTTCGTCTTATATGTCACAAGAAACAAAAGACAGCATGGCGAAGGGGGTATTTACCGTCGGTAACTATTTCTATGGCGGTGTAGGCCACGTTACGGTTGATTACGGTAAAATTCTGGAAATTGGTTTTCGCGGTGTGATCAAGCAAGTTGCTGAAGCGATTACTAAGCTTGACCGTATGGACCCTAACTACATTAAAAAAGAGCAGTTTTATAACGCGGTAATTATCAGCTATAACGCCGCCATTAATTTCGCTCATCGCTATGCGGCTAAAGCCAATGAACTGGCTCAGCAAGAGAGCAATCCGACCCGTAAAAACGAACTCCTGCAAATTGCTAAAAACTGTAGTCGTGTTCCTGAACATGGGGCGACTAATTTCTGGGAAGCCTGTCAGACGTTCTGGTTTATTCACTGCATGCTGCAAATTGAATCAAGCGGACATTCAATCTCTCCGGGCCGTTTTGACCAATATATGTATCCGTATCTGGCGGCTGACAAAGGCATCTCCAAAGAGTTTGCTCAGGAATTAGTCGACTGCTGCTGGATTAAACTGAACGACGTGAATAAAACCCGTGATGAAGTCTCAGCTCAGGCGTTTGCCGGCTATGCCGTGTTCCAAAACCTGTGCGTTGGTGGTCAAACCGAAGATGGGTTAGATGCAACCAATGAACTGAGCTATATGTGTATGGAAGCCACGGCTCACGTGCGTTTACCTCAGCCGTCTTTCTCGATTCGGGTATGGCAAGGCACGCCGGATGAGTTCCTTTATCGCGCCTGTGAAGTGGTGCGTTTAGGGCTGGGCGTTCCGGCAATGTATAACGATGAAGTGATTATTCCTGCGCTACAAAACCGCGGTGTATCACTGCGCGATGCTCGTGACTACTGCATTATCGGCTGTGTTGAACCTCAGGCGCCGCACCGTACTGAAGGCTGGCATGATGCTGCATTCTTTAACGTGGCCAAAGTGCTTGAAATTACCTTAAACGGCGGAAAGGTGAACGATACCCAGTTAGGCCCTGTCACCAAAGATATGGCTAACTTCCGCAGCATTGATGATTTTTACACCGCGTTCCAGACGCAAATGGAATACTTCGTCCATAACTTAGTGGAAGCCTGTAATAGCGTTGATATCGCTCACGGCGAGCGTTGTCCGCTGCCGTTCCTGTCTGCCATGGTTGATGACTGTATTGGCCGCGGTAAGTCAATTCAGGAAGGTGGCGCTATTTATAACTTTACCGGTCCACAGGCTTTCGGTGTCGCTGATACCGGTGATTCGGTATATGCCATTCAGAAACAAGTATTCGAAGACCACAAAATGTCAGCCCAAGAGCTGAAGGATGCGCTAAGCGCTAACTTCGGCTACCCGGTCGGCGCTCAATCTGAGTCTTCTGCGGGTAAATCATCGCTCAACGAGCAAGAAATTTATGACGTAGTTAAACGCGTCATTGCACAGCACGGTTCACTGGATGCCAGCGCGATTAAAGATGAAGTCTATCGCCAGCTTTCATCCGGCGAGGCAGCGCCTTCAGCTCCGGCAGGAAATAATCGCTATCAGGAAATCCGTCGTATTTTAGAAAGTACGCCGTGCTTTGGTAATGATATCGACGCCGTTGACTTAGTCGCCCGTCGCTGTGCGTTGGTTTACTGTAAAGAAGTCGAAAAATATACCAACCCGCGCGGCGGTCAGTTCCAGGCCGGTATCTATCCGGTGTCTGCTAACGTGCTGTTTGGTAAAGACGTTGCGGCTTTACCTGATGGTCGTTTATCCAGAGAACCGCTGGCAGACGGCGTTTCGCCTCGTCAGGGTAAAGACAGCTTAGGCCCAACGGCTGCGGCTAACTCCGTGGCGAAGCTTGACCACTTTATTGCCTCTAACGGCACGCTGTATAACCAGAAATTCCTACCGTCAGCGTTGGCCGGTGACAATGGCCTGAAAAACTTCAGCGGCATGGTTCGTGGCTATTTCGATAAGAAGGGGATGCACGTTCAGTTCAACGTGGTTAACCGGGATATTTTGATTGATGCACAGAAAAATCCGGAAAAATACCGCGATCTGGTGGTTCGCGTAGCAGGGTATAGCGCTCAGTTCGTGGTATTAGCAAAAGACGTTCAGGACGACATCATCAGTCGTACAGAACAGACATTCTAATTCCGGAGGTACGGTGGGGCCTTTGGGCCTCACCGATGGAGATTGCCAATAATGTCCCTAGGGATTCTAGGTCCGGAGTACTCGGTACTTAAAAATACCCCTTAGGCCGCCAGAAGATGGTGATATTCCAGAGCTGTTTTTTCGGACGAAAGTTAGGCTGAAATTGTACTACTTTGTCAGCAGTCTGATGTTCTAGCCGCAATCTGACAGGTATATCCCTACACCAACTGACTTCAGCATAAGTAAAGCATAATGAAGTCATGCAACATGAAGATTATTTTATGAGCGAAATCGTATACGACACTGAAGGTATTCTTTTTAATATTCAGCGATATTCTTTACATGATGGTCCGGGTATCAGAACTATTCCTTTCTTGAAAGGCTGTCCTCTGTCATGTAAATGGTGCAGCAACCCGGAATCTCAGAAGCCTCAACCAGAAATAATCTTCCAAAAGAGTAACTGCATACAGTGCGGTAAGTGCTTAGAAGCCTGTCGTTTTGGTGCACTGTCGTCAGATAATCCTTACCTGGTCGATCGCCAGCGTTGTACCGGCTGCGGTGAGTGCGCCAAGGTGTGTCCTACCGGTGCGTTACTGATGAAAGGTAAACGCATGACGGTTTGGGAAGTGGTTCAGGAATTACAAAAAGACGAAAACGTTTATCGGCGTTCTAACGGTGGTATCACCTTGTCTGGCGGAGAGCCGCTTTCTCAGCCAGAGTTTACCCGTGAGCTTTTACGGGCCTGCAAAGAGAAGGGCTGGCATACGGCAATGGAGACAACCGGCTTAGCCCCGAAAGAGGTGATTGAAAGCGTATTTCCCTTTGTCGATTTAGCATTAACCGATATTAAAGCCATCGATCCGGCGGTACATAAAGACGCTACCGGGGTGTCGAATCAGCTGATTCTTGAAAATTTGATTAAAATTTCTTTTATTACCCAAGTTTCAGTCAGAATTCCGCTAATTCCGGGGATAAATGATGATCTGGATTCGATACGGGCTATTGCCGGTTTTGCTAAACTGATGAACAACGTTGAAACGATTCACATTCTGCCTTACCACAATTATGGTGAGAATAAGTATGCATTACTGGGGCGCATTTATCCGATGGATGGTACCCGTTTTGTTGCCGAAGAACAGGTGAATAAATTTAAATCTGAGATCGAGAGTATGGGCTTTACTTGCCATATTGGCGGATGAGTTTAAATAACGGGGTATCCTATGGATTATGTGTTCCACCTAAGTGACTTACTTGAGGTCGAGCGTTTACAAACGCTGCAGGATAATTTAAGTAAAGCCATGGGAATAGCATTAGTGGTTGTTGATGCTGAAGGGATCCCCGTTACTAAACCCAGCGGTTTTTCACCGTTCTGCGTTGCTTCCCGTCAAAATCCGTTGAATGCAGAAAAATGTTTTAAATGTGATAATGCCGGCGGACGTGCTGCGATGCTGCGCGATAAACCTATTGTCTATCGCTGTTACTGTGATTTTGTTGAATTTGCCGTCCCTATTACCGTTCATGGTCAATATTTCGGCGCATTTATTTCCGGACAGGTCAGGGTTGAACCGGAAATAGAACAAAATATTGACCATATCTTAGGGGTTGATGATTCCTGGCGCAGCGATCGGGATTTGGTCTATTTACATGAGAATGTCCGTTTTATTCCCTATGAAAAATTTGAAGCTGCCGCCTACTCGCTACTGCATGTCACACTCTATCTGGCCGAGCAGGGCTATTCTAATATTATCCAAAAAGAGCTTAACGCCAACAGCGTTAAATTAGCCGATGAATTAAGAATGCGTGCAGAGCTGGAACGGTTACTTCATGAGGCCGAGTTTAAAGCGCTTTCCTATCAGATAAATCCACACTTTCTATTTAACGTACTCAATACCATTGGTCGCTTAGCCTTTTTGGAAGGGGCCGAAAGTACGGAGACAACGGTGTATGATTTTGCCGACATGATGCGTTACATTCTGAAAAAGAGTGATAACAAGCTGATCACCATTAATACCGAACTTAAGCATGTGAAGAGCTACCTGGCGATCCAGAAAGTCAGAATGAAGGATCGCTTTACCTATGATATTGACGTGCCGAAAAAGTACCTTGATATTGCCAGCCCCTTCTTAATATTACAGCCGCTTATTGAGAACTGCTTTAACTATGTTGTTGAACCCAGGGAGTGCATTAGTTACATTTCGATTAAGGCTTATGATAACGGCCGGGATGTCATTTTAGAGATTGCTGATAACGGCGATGGAATACCGATTGAAAAAATTGGGCTTATTCTGTCAGGAGACATTGTCTGTAATAACGGTAGCAGCATCGGTATTAATAATGTCCAGAACAGGCTTCGGCTCTCTTTTGGCAACAACTATGGCTTAGAGATTGAAAGCCCGAACAAACCCAACATGGGAACGGTCATCAAATTACGCTTTCCTATGACTCAAACAGATAGTCAAAATAATTCGAGTAGTAGGAAAGCGGTCAGTGAGTGACAAATCTGCCAGTAACAGATTTGAATGCATAACGGGCGGCTGGTACACCTGAAAGTTGAAGTATGGCGAATATAATAATAAGAATGGAGTCATTATGTATAACATCGTTATTGTTGAAGACGAACTTATCGAGTTAGAAGCGCTGAGGATTATTATTAATCGGGATATCAGCGGCGTTAAGATTTTTGAGGCAACTAAGGGCTCTGACGCGATCCGATTAATCGATGACCTTGATCATATCGATATTATGTTAGTCGACATAAATATCCCTCTCCCCAACGGGCTTGAAGTTATCCGTTACCTACGGCAAAAATCCAGAGACACTAAAATCATTGTGATAACCGCCAATGATGATGTGGAGATGGTCAGGAATATGTTTGAGTTTAAGGTCGATGACTATCTGCTTAAGCCGGTTAAGCCACAGTATTTAATTAAGGCGATTAAAAATAGCCTTAAGTTTGATGAAGACTTAAACACCAAAATAAAAGAGCAAAAAGCCTACATCAGTGAGCTAATCAGTAGCTGTAACTATGTTCAATGGAATGATTTGATCATTAATAATGTGATTAATCAGGCCTATAAGTCGGAAAAAGATCAGCACAAGATTATTACTAATTTTATTATGATCTTGCAGCAGATTGCGAAGTCAAACGGCTGGAAAATTGATGAGCTCAATAGCAATGAGAAGCTGTTGAACCAGATTAATTTTGATGAACGCAGTTACTACAATACCTTGCGCACACTGCTATCTATAGGTAATAGCATTTTTGATACGGCCTTTTTATCTTCCGGCGCAAAGTTAAACTCCATCCATCGGGCGCAGTATTATATCGAAAGAAATATATTCAAAAATATGACGCTGGATGACGTTGCCGATCATGCCTATATCAGCGCCTGCTATTTAAGCCGGCTGTTTAAAAAACAGTTTGGTATCGGTTACTCAGAATATCTCACGCGTCGAAAAATGGTGATAGCCAAGTTATTACTCAACTTTAGTGATTTGCAGATTAATGCCATTGCGCTGGAGCTTTCCTATCAGGATGCTAACTATTTCTGTCGCCTGTTTAAGAAAGAAACCGGGCTGTCACCGTCGGAGTATAGGAAGAATATTGTTGAATAATCTAGGTTCTTTTAGGTAGTGGGTGGCTTAACTGTCCGTTAAGGGCATATTTGTCCTGCTGTCTCTAACTGAACAAAATAGTCTTGTTTAAGACAAAGATATTCAATGATACCGGGATTAAAATCGGGAAAATGCATAGGGCGTTATATTGACTGAGGCTAAGTATGGGCTCGTACCTTTTTACATCAGAATCTGTTTCTGAAGGTCATCCGGATAAACTGGCAGATCAGATCTCAGACGCCATTTTAGATGCTAATTTGGTGCAGGACCCTTATGCCCGCGTCGCCTGTGAGTGCATGGTTAAAACCGGTATTGCCATTGTTGCCGGCGAGATAACCAGTCAGGCCAGAGTGGATATTGAACAGGTGGTACGCAAAACCATTAATCGTGCCGGCTATACCAGCAGCGATATTGGCTTTGACGGCAATACCTGTGGCGTGATGAATATTATTGGTCACCAGTCGCCGGACATCGATAGAGGGATAGTGCAACAAAATCCGCATGAGCAGGGGGCCGGCGACCAAGGGATTATGTTTGGTTATGCCACAAATGAAACCCCTGAACTGATGCCGGCAGCCATTAGCTACGCCCATCGGCTGATGGAGCGACAAGCGCTGTTGCGTAAAAATGGTCGTCTTCCTTTTTTGTTACCCGATGCTAAAAGTCAGGTGACCTTCCGTTATGAAAATGGCCAGATAAAGGATATCGATACTATCGTTTTGTCGACCCAGCATCGGCAAGAGGTTAGCCTGTCCGATCTGCGAGAGGCGGTAACTGAAGAGATTATTAAAGCGGTTATTCCCGCTCGTTATCTGTCAAAAACCACAAAGTATTTTATTAACCCCACCGGGCGCTTTGTCGTCGGCGGACCAATGGGCGACTGTGGTTTAACCGGTCGAAAAATTATTGTTGATACCTACGGCGGGGCAGCCCGGCACGGCGGTGGAGCCTTCTCAGGTAAGGACCCGTCTAAAGTTGACCGTTCCGCTGCCTATGCCGCCCGCTATGTGGCTAAAAATGTGGTCTTTGCAGGCTTAGCCGACCGTTGTGAGATTCAGATTGCCTATGCCATTGGCGTTGCCCGCCCGGTCTCAGTGATGGTGAATACCTTCGGGACAGAAAAAATCGCACTGGTGAAATTACAACAATTGGTCGAGCAAACCTTTGACTTACGCCCGTATAACATTATCCAAATGTTCGACCTGCTGAGCCCGATATATACCCGAACTGCCAGCTATGGTCATTTTGGCCGCGATATTTTCCCGTGGGAAAAAACCACCCACGCTGCACGGCTTAAAGAGGGGCTGTAGCTCTCTTATCAGTTTGTTTTATCAGCATAATTATCAGGCTAGTATTATCTTGTTATCCCTTCACAATGATGACAAAAATCTCCGGTTAGTTGTCAAGACATTTGCCTCCCCGCTACTTACTATCGACTCTAAACAAATCCTATCTATTGATTGGTTAGCCCGCTGCACGGCTAACCGGCCAGTAAATATAAAAACAAATATATCTAGCCGCCGTAAGGCAACAAAGGAGTCGATATGCAACAAGAAGCATTAGGTATGGTGGAAACAAAAGGTTTAGTCGCTGCAATAGAAGCTGCTGATACCATGGTTAAATCAGCCAACGTGACGCTGGTGGGTTATGAAAAGATTGGTTCTGGCTTAGTTACCGTGATGGTTCGCGGTGATGTTGGTGCAGTTAAGGCTGCTACCGATGCCGGCTCTGCGGCGGCAAGTAAAGTCGGTGAATTGGTTTCTATCCACGTTATTCCTCGCCCTCATACTGAAGTTGAAAAAATTCTTCCTCAGGTAACCAAAAACTAAATAAAACAGGAGGGGTAAGATGAGTAACAGCCTTGTTGAGCAGATAGTGTCCGAAGTGATGCGCAAGCAAACCAACAGCACTGTGGAAATAAAGTCCCCTTCATTTTTAGGGGGCTGCGGTCTGACTGAGTTTGTTGGAACGGCGATTGGCAGCACTATCGGTCTGGTTATTGCTAACGTTGACTCTCAGCTTCATGAACTGATGGGAATTGATAAAAAATATCGCTCTATCGGTATTCTTGGGGCAAGAACAGGGGCCGGTCCGCATATTTTTGCCGCGGATGAAGCCGTTAAAGCGACCAATTGTGAAATATTAACGATTGAACTCCCGCGCGACACCATGGGCGGCGGCGGACACGGTAGCTTAATAATTTTTGGTGCCGAAGACGTTTCTGATGCCCGCCGGGCCATTGAAGTTGCCTTGTCTGAAGTAGAAAGAACGATGGGTGACGTTTATGGTTCACCAGCCGGCCATTTGGAATTTCAATACACTGCCCGCGCCAGCTATGCATTACAAAAAGCCTTTGGTGCGCCGTTAGGCAAATCTTTTGGTATCACCGTTGGTTCTCCGGCGGCGATAGGCGTAGTGATTGCTGATGTGGCCGCTAAGGCTGCGGTTATTGAGCCAGTCGGCTATTCCAGCCCGGCAAAAGGTACCAGCTTCAGTAACGAAGTTATTTTTACGTTTGCCGGTGATTCAGGCGCTGTTCGCCAGGCGGTAATTGCAGCAAGGGAAGTCGGTTTACAGCTTCTGGCAACGCTTGACCCGGCAGAGATTAAGTCAACAACAGTCCCTTACATTTAATGACTCAATGAGCGCATATGCAGGAATGAATATGATAAAACAGAGCTTAGGCCTTATTGAAACCGTTGGATTAGCTGCGGCGATTGAAGCCGCCGATACTGCGGTTAAATCAGCCAATGTGAAGATTATTGGTTATGAGCTGACCAAGGGCGGCGGCATGGTGATGGTGAAAATGCTGGGAGAAGTCGGAGCTGTTAATGCCGCGATCTCAGCGGCAACCGCGTCTGCGGCAAAGGTGAATAAGGTGGTTTCAACTAAGGTTATCGCCCGCATGGGGGAGGGACTGGAGTTGATGGTGACTTCACACGAAACTCCTCAGGCTAAAGTTGAGCCCGCGAAGGCCGATGCACCAAAAGTCAGTCAGGAAATACCAGTCACCACAGTATCGACTGATATTGAAGATATGACGCTTGATTGCAGTTCATTGGCGGCTCAGGATGTAACTTTAGATGATTCAGGCAGCCAGACATCGGCCGCAGAGCCAGCTAAGGAGGCGGTTGTACCGCCGGCTAAAAAGCCAACTTCCAGTAAGAAAAAGCACAAATAAACGCCATATGATTAGGCTTTAAAATGGATGAAATGGTTAACTTAGGTTGGTCATATAGGTTAGCTAAGTATTTCCCTCTCTCGTCATCCCCGTGAAAACGGGGATTCAGGTTTTAACTAACAAACCAGCGCTTAGCTTAATCAATGAAGTGACGAAGAAGTTCGCCCCGTCATCCCCGTGAAACGGGAACGCGAGCCGTAGGCGAAGCAAATATTCGCCTCGTGAATGGCCCGCAGGGTGAGCGCAGCGAATCATCTAGGTTTTAACTAACAAACCAGCGCTTAGCTTAATCAATGAAGTGACGAAGAAGTTCACACCCTCGTCATCCCCGTGAAAACGGGAACGCGAGCCGTAGGCGAAGCAAACATTCGCCTCGTGAATGGCCCGCAGGGTGAGCGCAGCGAATCATCTAGGTTTTAGCTAACAAACCAGCGCTTGGTTTAATCAATGAAGTGACGAAGAAGTTCGCCCCTCGTCATCCCCGTGAAACGGGAACGCGAGCCGTAGGCGAAGCAAACATTCGCCTCGTGAATGGCCCGCAGGGTGAGCGCAGCGAATCATCTAGGTTTTAGCTAACAAACCAGCGCTTGGTTTAATCAATGAAGTGACGAAGAAGTTCGCCCCTCGTCATCCCCGTGAAACGGGAACGCGAGCCGTAGGCGAAGCAAACATTCGCCTCGTGAATGGCCCGCAGGATGATCGCAGCGAATCATCCAGGTTTTAACTAACAAACCAGCGCTTAGCTTAATCAATGAAGTGACGAAGAAGTTCGCACCCTCGTCATCCCCGTGAAAACGGGGATCTAGGTTTTAGCTAACAAACCAGCGCTTGGTTTAATCAATGAAGTGACGAAGAAGTTCGCCCCTCGTCATCCCCGTGAAAACGGGGATCTAGGTTTTAGCTAACAAACCAGCGCTTGGTTAAGGGGAGGGGTTCGCGACAGTGCCCGTCATTAATATTGTGATTTTGGCTCAATAACGAAAGAGTACGGCCTAATAACCAACGGATTAAGGTCAGGTTCAACTGCTGGATCCCCGTTTTCACGCACTACTGTCCGGAATAAATTTGAGGAAAAAAAAGTTGCAGAAACAGGAAATATTGAGGTAAACCTCATGAACGCCAGTCCACTTTCCTGCTTCTGCAACATGAAAAATATAAGCTATTTTGAACACATTATGAAGGCTTTTCCTCGCCAATATTTCGATTCTTTAGTTCAGCAGTTTCAAGCCGATAAGTATTCAAAAGGCTTTACTTGCTGGCATCAATTGGTCTTTATGCTTTATGCTCAGTTGGCTGCTGTCCCCAGTTTACGTTCATTAGAAGCCAGCTTTAATTTTCATACTTCTCATCATCCTCGACTGGGTTGTCCCCC